>CAVUXT010000034.1:0-6473 GCA_963745465.1 uncultured Bacteroidota bacterium
CTTCGTAATAAGCCCAATTTCGGCGTTGCGCTTCATCCCGCAGTCATTGCGGCGTACTATAGTACGCCTCACTCCGCGGGATTCGCGCGCCTTGAACTTGAGCTTATATCGAAGCCGCCCGAATCGTTTAAAACCAAAAAAAAAATACTTCAAAGTTCTCTTGATAACAAAATTTCGTCCCGCATAGCGGGACGAAATTTTATGCGGGGTGAAATTTTATTTTGACCACTCTTTCCAGTCCAGCCCGGTCTTCTTCTCCCAGTCCGACAAGAAGCGGTCGCTGAAAAAACCGTGCAGTTTCTGCAGCAGACGTTTTCCCAGCCGGTGGCATAATCGTACGTGAGCACGTCTTCCAGAAAGGGAACGATGTCGGCCAGCTTCTCCTTCGGCAGAAAAGCATAGGCCTTCATGTCGTAGGAACGCTTGAGTGCTTCGGGTGTGAGCGCATGCGCGGTAAGCATCGCCACCCTGAAATTGCGCTTGACGGCCGTCTCCAGCAGGTCGAAGCCGCGCACCCCCATGATGTCCAGAACCACCAGGTCGTAGCTATTGATTTCAAGCAGCCGGATGGCATCCTCATAAGTTCCGGCCTTCTCGATCCGGCACTGGGGCGCATCCGCCAACACCAACTCTTCGAGGGACTCCAGCACGTCCGGCTCGTCGTCGACGGCCAGGACCCGTTTACCATTCAGAATCGACTCGGCCATGTCTTTTCTTCCTTCCTGAGCAAGGCGGGAGAACGTGTCCCGCGTTAACGGTCTTCGCGATGCATGCCACCCAGGTCGATCACGTCGGAAACATTGATTTCGAGCATCTTGAGGCTGGCCAGCATCCGTTCGGCATTTCTGGCCACCGCAGGAAAATCTTCGCCCAGCCGTTTAAGCTCCTCGACGGCGTTGCGGGCGGACTGAATGTTCCGGTGAATGGTGTCCATGTCGATGGTGGGCTGCATACGTTCCATCCTGAAGGTTATTCCGTTTTCTTGCTGCGCAAGTCTTTGAACCGCTTCGCTTTGACTTCGTAGCGCGGCAGGCTGCCACAACCGCAGATTTCAAGATCGTAGCGCAAATTGGTTTTCAGGCGCAACTGGTCCTCCAGTTCGGACTGGATCCAAGCGCATTGATCCTGGGCTTCGGGCAGGACCTCGACCCTCAGGCGGATGGTCTCGGCATCGCCGGTCTTATCCACGACCACCTCGTACTCATCCCCCAAACCCTTGATGCTCCGCACCACCTCTTCGATGGCGCACGGCGCCAGCAGCACGCCCTTGACCTTGGTGATGTCGTCGGCGCGGCCCACCACTCCACCCTTGATGATCCGGTACGTTCTCCCGCATGGGGCAGGACCTCGTCCGCCCACTCCATCACGTCCTTTGCGTCGAACCGCACGCAGGGCTGGCGAGCGGTCAAGCGCGGTGATCATCATGCTGCCCCTACGGCCGGGGAGGTGATCAGTTCGCCCGTCTCGATGTCCTCGATCTCGACCAGGAACAGGCCCTCGTCCACGTGGATGCCGTCGGGCTGCGCCACACACTCGTAGCACCAGGCTCCGATCTCGGTCGCGCCGGCATGGTCGTATACCTTGGCGCCCCAGGCCTACTCCATCCGGTGCTTGGTGGTGGGGATACTGGCCCCGACTCCCCGGCGCAGGTGATCTTGTCGATGGCAGGCGGCCGGGTCGATGCCATCTATTGCGCGCCGTCTCCGCCATCCCCGGGATCATCGGTGGGGGTTCTCCTCAGCGCCGTCGCTTGAGTTCCTGCATCTTTGAGGATTCTCGCCGCGGTGTCCAGCACCCCTCCGGGGATGACCTCGCCGCCGATTTTTTTCCGCCCCGTAGTGGCCCGCCCAGAACGCCACAAAGATGTTGTATCCAAACGGCATCAGCACCCGGTCCTTCGGGCGGTACCCCTGAGCGCAGAGAAGGTGCACCACCACTCCGCCCACCATTCCCAGTCCTGCCACGTGTCGGGCTGGTAGACGGGCTGGCCGGTGGTGCCCCTGGTCTGACGAAACTCGGTCACCTCTCCGAGCGGCACGCAGAGCGCGTCGCCGTAGGGGAAGGGGTCCTTGCGCTGGATATCCCGCATCATCGACTTCTCGACCGTCGGCACCTGGCGGATATCGTCAAACGTGCGGATGTCCTCCGGTGCAACGCCCGCCGCCCGATAGAGCGCACGGTGGAATTTCGAATGGGTATAGGCCCAGCGGAAAATGCGTTGGAACTTCTTCAGCTGAAGTGCCCGCAGCGTTTCCGGGGGAAGCGTTTCAAGGATGGGGTTCCAATACGGCTGGCTGTAATTCATGGCGGTCCGTCACGGCAGGTGGAGAGTGGGCAATGCGCTGTGTGTATCCGAGATTTCGCTGGAAATCAAGAAGCTTGACAGATCTATCAACCAGTGATGAATAATAGGAGGATTGACTTTCTTGCGATTCACCGTTGCAGCGGATATAAACTGACGCAAGCTCCTTTACAGGAAGGATCCCCACCGCGTGGAAAAAAAACAATCCCGGGAAAGTGTGCCTTCCGGCCTGCGCCGGGTCGGAGTCTACTTCAAGAAGGATCCTCGCACCACAGCGAAAGCCAAAAAATTCGAAGCCTGGCTGCAGGCCAGGGAGTCGAGGTCTTTGGGCGGCAGAGCCCATCGCCCGTGCCGCGGGGTTTCCAGCGCCGCCTTGCCGCAGCGCCCAACGACCTGTTCTGCGTGTTCGTGCTGGGAGGCGACGGCACGTTCCTGAGCGCCGTGCGTTGGATCGGGGACCGGGATACCCCGGTCCTGGGGGTGAAGTTCGGGGTGGTCGGCTTCCTGGCGGAAACCGCCGCCGAGCATCTTTACACGGCTGCGGCCCGCGTCTTGGCCAACAAGTTCACGCTCACCCGACGCATGCGCCTGGACGTCCAGGTGACACGCGGCAAGCAGGCGATTGCCCGGGAGACCGTGCTGAACGACATCGTGATCAACGAGGGACTCTCGCGCGGCTGGCGAACATCGACACCCACATCGACGGCCACTTTCTCACCACGTTCCGCGCAGATGGTCTCATCGTCTCCACCCCCACCGGCTCCACGGCCTATTCGCTGGCCGCGGGCGGGCCGGTCGTCCACCCGGAGGTGCCGGGCATCATCATCACCCCCATCTGCCCGTTCACCCTCACCAACCGCCCCCTCGTTGTTCCGGACACCGCCCGAACTCAGCATCCGCCTCGAGAAAGGCTCTTCGGACATCCTGCTGACCTTCGACGGGCAGAAAGGGCTCGACCTCACCGACCAGGACGTGATCACGGTACGCCAGAGCGCCCACCCTCTGAACCTGATCAACGTGCCCGGCCGACCCTACTTCGACGTCCTCAAATCGAAGCTGCGCTGGAGCGGCGGCCGCGTCTGAAATTTGATCTGCCCATCTCAATTCCGGCGTACTCGATCCAGGAGCGGCCGCTAAGCACCCGGCGCAAGACCGCAGCGAAGCGCTCCACTGCATTGCGGGCTTCGGCGTCATCGCGGCTTTCGAGCGCCGTCTACAGCGCCCCGATCGCAACCAGCGCACGCCTGACTTCCTCGACGCCTTCAGGCGGCAGCGGCGCTTGCGGTGGCAGAGGTGCCCCGACCGGATACCCCTGGAGCTGCAGCGCGCCCTTGATACACGCCGCCAGGTTGTACTTGGCGAACGCCTGGTTCAGGCGCCAGAGCGGACGCTGACGTTCCATTGCTGCCGTCCAGTCACCGCGCCGGCAAAGCTCGTAGAGCTCTATGCTCTGCCTCGGCGCAACGCAGGCAGGGCCTGCCATCCAGCCGACGCCGCCTATCAGCATCACACAGGTCGGAACGTGCGACGAGGCCGCGAACACCTCCATTCCGTCCCTGGACCCGGTTGATGATCGATAGCAAGCGGCCGGTGTTAAAGAGGCGTCCTTGATGTAACCGATATTGGGCACGCGGCTCAGTTCGTCGATCACGGGCAGGCTCAGGTCGGAGCGCTGGAAGTTCGGGTTGGTGTAGAGCACGAGCGGAATGGAGACCGCCTCCGCGATCGCCTTGAAGTAGGCGAGGACCCCCTCGTCCGAGACGGGGAAATAGGCCTCGAGGATGGCGAGTATGCCGCTGCAGCCCAAGCGTTCGAACTCGCGCGCCGGAAAAACCGCGTCCGCGATCGTGGTCGAAGCAACGCCGGCAACGACGGGAACGCGGTTTTTTGCCGCCTCGATGACGACTTCAACGACGCGCCGCCGTTGCGGCCACGTCAGATACGCAAACTCGCCGGTCGAGCCCAGGGGCGCCAGCCCGTGAACACCCGCCTTGACGAGGTCGTCGCACAGCCGTGCCAGAACCTCGGCGTCCACCTCGCCGGACTCTCGCACCGGCGAAACAACGTAGGGGAAAACACCGTGAAAGCGCGCTTCTCTCATCACCGTCCTCCCAACGTTTGACATGAGCGGACCGCACTAATATGCCGGTGAGGGTCCGATCGATGCAAGGGTTAGGCGTCTAAATAGTTGGAGACCTCGATGAGGTTCAGGTCAGGATCGCGAAAGTAGAGCGAAATAATGGGTCCCCTGGCACCTGAGCGCCGAACCGGCCCTTCCAGCACTGCCACGCCTGACGCGGCAAGGTGGTTTGCAACTTCCGGCAATGGAATGGATGTGATGAAGCACACGTCAGCAGAACCAGGAGTTGGGTGTTGACCCTGGCGCAAACTCTCAGCCGTGCGGTGACGGGGGCTGTGTTTGGGGGAGGCGAAGAGCAACGCTACTTCCCCCATAGCGGAGGATGAGATGCGTACCCCAAACGCGTGTGAGGAGAAGTCACATGGGGTGGGTGTGTTTGTCAGGGTGCGCACGATGTTAGCGGGGGTGTCTATGCGTAGAGCATGCGTGTGCTAAAATGGGGAAGCTGAGGCGACGCTCTATGTGTTAGGGGTCGCGAGGCGAGGGGCCGGCCGCGACGTGTTGTGGATACTATGGCGTCGAGGGGGGGGCGCGCTCTCGAGCGAGGGGAGAGGCGCGCGCGCGCCGATCACATATCTAGCTTCTTATGACCGTGAATCATGGCGAATCTCATAATGCTGCGAGCGCTCGTCAAAGCGAGCAAGCAATGCCCGCGCTTTAGGCGGCACAACAGCGGCCTCTAAATCAATGCCCGCGAAGTTCCGCACGGCATCCAATGTATCGAACGTCATGATGGTGACAAACTCGACTTCATCACGAGCCTCTCGCCTTAGAAGCTGAATTCCCCGGTACCCCGAAATTTCGCGCCCCGCGATCCCCGCGAAGATCTCCTCTTTGAGCAGGGCTTCGTAGGCATCAGCATTCGCAGGGGTCGTCCATCCGTGCCAAATTCGACTGATCATGCTAATTGCCTCAAGACTAGGCGGAAATGCTCCGGCGTCTATTGGGGAGCGATCTCCCATAGTTCCGTGCTGAGGTACTTAAGCCCTGAGTCGCTGAGGAGGACAACGACCGTGCCTCCTGATATGGGTCCTCTAGCAAGATTAGGCCGGCCGCGGCGTTTGCCCCTGCGGAGAAGCCGGCGAAGATTCCTTCTTCGCGAGATAGTCTTCTGCAGGCGTGTATAGCCTGGTCCTCGCTCACCTGAATGTAGCCATCGGCATCCAAAGGAGAAAACAGGGGCAGAGAGGCCATAGAGTACCCACCACCCTGGATGCGGTGGTTGGGGTCGGTTGCCGGCCGCCCCGCCAGGACAGCTGCTGTTGAAGGCTCCACGACGAAACACTTGATTCCGGGATCGTGCTCCTTAAATGCCCTTGCACAGCCGGCGAAGGAGCCGGCGCTGCCTATGAAGTCGCAGAAGGCGTCGAACTTCCCTTCAGTTTGGCGGAGGATTTCTGGAGCGGTATGAAGGTAATGGGCACGGCTATTGCCTGGAAGCCGAAATTGGTCGGCGCGGAAGGCGCGCCGCTCACGTGTGATTCTTTGAGCCTCCCTCTCGACGAGGTCAAGATCGCCGCCGGAGACCTGGCCCGGCTTGATCCGGGGAGTTGATCCACAAGAACGACCTCGGCGCCGAAGGCGGACATCATCCGGGCACGTTCGATGGAGTTGCCTTTCGACATGACCGCAACGAAGGGGTAGCCTTTGATCCGCAGACGATCGCCAGGCCGGTGCCGGTGTTGCCGCTGGTGAGTTCGACGACGGTCTGGCCAGGTCAGCAGACCGTCAGTCTCGGCGTCCTCGATCATTTGCAGGCCGATTCGGTCCTTCTTGGAGAGACCGGGATTGAGGTACTCGAGTTTCGCCAGCAGGCGGCCCTGCAGGCCTGCGGTGAACCGGCTCAGCTCCACCAGGGGGGTGTCGCCAACGGCATCGAGGATCGAGGGTAGTGTTTTAGCGGACCGCGACATGAAGCGACCTCCGAGTGCGTCAAATAGCCTCCGGGAAGGGCAAAGGCCAGTGCTGGAAGGCGCCGGCTGCGTCGATTTGTGAATTGCGTGGCATGCCTTCCAGATATCAAAAGCAAAC
>CAVUXT010000035.1:0-23158 GCA_963745465.1 uncultured Bacteroidota bacterium
CTAACCAAGATGGACCCCGCGTTGCTCTTAGGGATGAACCCTTTGGGTGAGATCGGTGTGTGAAAGTATTTCCTTTCCAAGTAGGGCAGTTTAGGGATTCCGACCAGGAGGGGCGGTCCAATGGGGAGCGGAGCCGGGCAGGACCGACCGAAGTTGCACTGCCGCTCAAGTTCAGGTTCCCAGCCGGAGCACGTCGTTCCAGTCTTTGCCGGAAGGGCGGAGGCGCTGGATGGCCGGATAGAGCCGCATCATGGACCGAGCCATGGCTTCGCCGGTGTCATCGCTATCAAACCCGCAGTAGAGCTGGTCAGCATGGCCAAGCAACTCGGCGAGCCAGGCCGGACAGGGACGCGCTCCGGCCGTGGAGAGGCAGCGATATTGAGGGTGCAGCGCGTGGCAGCTGATTGCATCGATGGCCGATTCACAGAGCACTATCGTGGAAAGCGACGGGGCGGCCGGGATGGCGAAGAAGCCGCGGTCCTTGCAGGAGCCGGGGGCCATGCCGCGCCAAGCCACGGCAGTGGCGCCCGCAGTTCGGCCCCCACCGGCTCATGGAGCCTGCCGCGCAAGACAAAGACGGCGTTGGTCCGGGCGTCGGCGTAAAGGCTGCCGGAGCCGATGAGCCCTTCCAGGAGGGCCGCTGGCAGATGGCGCTCTTCGCTCGAATAGCGGCGGACACCCTCCAGGTGTTCCGGGCTGGGCGGTGGCAGTGCTAAAGAGCGTCGGAGTGAAGGGCTGGGAGCAACGATCCCGGCGGCGCCAAAATGGCTTTCCAGCCACTCCAGGGCTGGGCCGAAGCCCAGTTGGTGCAGGTGTATGACCAGGTCAATGGCGCCGCCTCCGCCCTGTCCACAGTTCCAGTTCATGAACCGGGTTCCGGTAACGGAGAGCACGCCCCGGCAGGTGTGCCACTTGTGCGGGTCGTAACGGTCGGGCTGGGCGCCACTGAGCTGCAGCACCGCCACCAGGGGTACCCCACGCAGCCGCCCTGCTCGCTCCCGCCAACTCACGACTCGGCCGAGAGCTTGGGCCGCAGGCCCACGCATTCGCGCATGTTGAAGACGTGGCTGCATTCGGTCAACCGGTCGATCAGCGCCGCCGTCAGATGGTCGTTCTTGAGAAAGGAGCCCCACTCGCGGAAGCCCAGGTTGGAAGTGATGAGGGTGGGCTTTTTCTTGTGCCGCCGCTGCATCAGGGTGAAGAAGAGCCCGACCTGGACCGGCTCGGTCTCGAGGTAGCCCAGCTCGTCGATCTGGAGCACGTCGCAGTTGACATATTTTCGGAGCAGCCGTTCCTGGGAATGATCGGCCACCGAGTGATACAAACCGGTGATCAACTCGGCGAAGAGCACGTAGCGGCCGCTGCAACCCTGCTGGATGGCGCGCGTGAGAAAGCTGGTGGCCAGCCCGGTCTTGCCCACTCCGGGGCCGCCCAGCCAGATAATGTTTTGGGCCTTGGGGATAAAGTCCAGGGTGTCGTAGAGTGCCATAACCGCCTTGCGGTTGAGCTTGGGCTGGCGGGCAAAGGGAAAGGTTTCCATCGTCCAGGGTTCGGGGATGCGCGCCCGCTTCAAGCGTTGCTCGCGGGCGTTGTCGCATTTGAGCCGGTATTCCTCTTCGATGACGCGGGTGAGGAAGGCGGCGTGGGAGAGGCGCTGGCGGGCGGCTTCTTTGAGATCCTCCTCCCAATGAGCGGCCAGGCGGTTGAGACGCAGATAACGCAGTTTTTCTTGGAGCGATTCATTCATATTGAGAGAGGTCGGGCAAGTCGGTCAGGGAGCCTTCTTGATAGGCCGGGCGATCGCGGAAGGACTCGTCGATGGGCGGGGCGGGCAGTGCATCGACTCCGGCCTGGAACTGCAGCCGGGCGATCTGTTCGAGGGTGGCCAGGCTGGTGATGCGGTAGCGGTGCGCCCGCTCGACGCTGCGCACGAACAGCTCCGGGCTCATGCGCTGGCTTAACGCCAGCAGCCGGCGCAAATGCTGGTGATGTAACAGGCCCGGGCTGGCCAAAATGAAATCGACATAGGCGCTGACAGCGGAGGCCATGGCTCGCAGGCGTTTTTCTTCCTGGTCGCTGGGCTGGTGGCGATGGCGCGGCTGGTAACGCGAAGGCGGTTGTCCCGGCGGATGGAAGGGCTGATTCCTCACCCCTTCGGCCGGGAGCGGGTATTGCACCAACCGCTGGCCGGACTGGTAGATCTCAAGATGTTGGTCGTAGCGCAAGACCCTCACCTCGCCTCGCCCGGTGCCGGGCACCCAGTAGTAGTTGGCCTCGAGGGCGACGTATCCGTATTCATCAACGCTGCGCTCCAGGAGCTTGTAAGGTGCGGGCAAGTGCGGGGGTAATTGCTGGAGGAAGCCCCGCTCGTATTCGAAGGCTTTGGCCGGGATGAGCCCGGGCTTGCCCTGGGGACGCTGTTCCAGGCGCACGGTGGACCACTCCAAGGCCTGGTGGTTCAAGTCCTCCAGGCTGCTGAAGGCGCGGCCGGGCAGGAAGTTAGTCTCTACCGTGAAAAAACTTCTTTCTTCGCCCGCCTTTCGATCGGAATGCCCGCGGGCATGACAGATGAACCGAAAGCCGTAGCCTTTGGCAAAGGCCTCCATCTCCGGCACGATCACCGCTTGGGCTCCCAGACCGCGCAGCCGGGCCAGGTTGGTGTTGTCGATAATGCAGACGGGCGGAGCGTAACCCCAATGCAGCAACGCCCGGTGCAGGAAGCACTTCATTTGGAAGCGATCAAAGACGCGATAAAACTGCAAATACCGGCGCTTGGAATAGCGCAGATAAAGCAGGCTGGCCTGGAGCTTGGTCGGCGTTGAGCCCAGGGCAATCGTGAAGGGGCTGGTGTCGTGCTGCATCTCGGCCCCCGGTTCATCGGGCACCCGGTCGCAGCGCGAGGCCGGCGGCAGGCTGATGCCCAAAAGCCGCAGCCAGCGCGTCAGGGTGGAGTATTTGATTTTGAGACCGTGCTCCTCCTGGAGCTTTTCCCAGACCCGCTGCACATAGCCGTTGCACTCCGCATAGAGTCGGCGCAACAGCTCCGGGTCGATGTCCGGGGTGAAAGCCCGTGCGGGCGCCCGCCCCTCTTGGGCAATGATCCGGCGCACCGTGTTGCGGCCCAAACTCAGGCGCCGGGAGATCTCCCGCACCGCCATGCCTTCCTGATGCAACAGGAAAATGGCCTTACGCTTTTCCGGTTCGATCATGGAGTTGACGCAAGAGTTGAAGGAAACTCGACCCACGGCTGAGCATGCCGGAGGTCAGCAGGTTGCACTGCACCAGAAAGGGACCACTTTGCAGACGGGGATCCTGGCTCTTGCCGATCACCCGGAGCATGCCCTGATGGGTACGTTCCAGGTCCTGCAAGAAAATCCGCTCAAACTCGCTGCACCCGTCCGGGTCCGGTGGGGCGGCGCTGATTTGCTGCAGGGGAAGGCTCAGGTTGCCTCTGAGCACCTCCGTCCGAAAGCACTCCGGACCTCGGAAAAAGCCCTGAGCCAAACCTTCAATCTCCCGGACGCTGAGCTGCTTGCCCCGCAGTGCCGTGACGAACTGGTCGATGTCCGCCGCCGGCTTTAGGCGCCTAAAGGGCCGCAACGAGTAGAGGTAGCAATAGACCGGGAAGGCGCCGCTAAAGAGCGCCTCGGCCACCGCGGGGCTCAGTTGCGCCACCAACTCCAGCCGCAGCTTCACCCACGCTTTGCTACGGGAGAGTTGCTCGGCGATCTCAGCCACGCTCATTCCCCGCTCGGATTTGAGCACCTCGACAAACCGGGCCTGCTCCAGCAGGTGCAGCCCCTGAGGGCGAGCCCCGCGCAGCAACTGCAAAATCCCGCTCACCTCATCGGTGCCCCACGAGCTGAAAGGCACGGTGCGCAGGTGGAGCTTGGCCGCGCAGCGAGAGCGCTTAAAACCGTTGAGCAGGATCGCGCGACCATCGCCGCCAACTCCTTGGAGCGGCTCCTGGATGCCCACTTGCGCGATGGAGGCCAAAAGCTGCTCCTCCAGCCGCGGCTGCTGCAACCGATGGCCTTGGTAACGCAGGTCCAAATCCGACAACTCAATATCGGTCACCGTCGTCGGCGCCAGCTTAAGGTGGGTGCTCATGTAATCGGGCGATAATTTGATCGATCCGCCGGGTTCGGACCATGCTGTGTTGTCTCAGCACCCGCCGGAGCATCTCCAAGACCTCCGCTAAACTGACCGCTCGCCTCTCGATCAGACTGGTGGCCATGCGCACATACTCCACAATGGGCCGTGGCCAGGGTAAGCAAGCTTCTGACGGCGGGGCCGGTGGTGGAGTAATCGGAAGACTGGTCTTGCGGCGCTTGGCATTTTGCTGCCGCTTCTTCTCCTTGCCATTCTCGTCCTGGTAGTAAGCCGCGCTCCGTTGGTTGGACTGCCGCCTCCGGTGCGCCCCCCGGCAGCCGAACGGACAGCCCAAATCCCGCCGGCCCGCATTGCGCGGGTCTGTGAGAAAGAAAATCCCGCAGTGCCGACAGCGAGTCCGGCACCGCCGCAACTCAGGGTGGGCTCGCCAAATCGAGCGCAGCAGCGCGTAATGAGCGAAGATCAGTTCGACCACTGCGCCGCTTCGATACCAGTCAGCCGCAAAGCGAAAATGCTGCCGGATCTGGATTGCCAAAACCCCAGTACCTGGCTATGGACACTAAAGTAGTTAAAAGCACCCCTTGTCCTACCGGAGCGGCCTGAGGCTGTCGAGGCAGGGCAAGGGGATTTTCATCTACGCTCTGTCCCAAACGCGACGCCCTCCTTGGAAAGAAAACGATAACTCCTCACCGGACGGGTTCATTCCTGTGAGCAAGGCCGGGTCCATTCCCGTGAGCGCTAACGACGTGTCCTTTTTCTATCAGGATGGGATTCATCCAGCCAGCGGTGGTTGCCTTATCCACCGAGATTACGTTCACATAGCGATCTTCTTTGGCGATGGCAGGAGCATTCGGACCATGCTTGCCCACGAGCTGACCCACAACAGCGTGGTTCATCTGCGCCTTCCTTTGTGGCTGAATGAGGGACTTGCTGTTTTGTTTCAAAGGACTGCGTCCGAGTGGCACCGCGATATACTTGAGGGCGACCTGCGAGATCGGCATCTGGTCTTTTGGAATCCGGACACTATTCAGAGATTCTGGTCCGGCGTTTCATTTGGCGAACCGGGTGAATCCAACGAACTGAGCTACAGCCTGGCCGAAATCCTTGTTAAGCTATTACTGGATCAACAGGGCGAATTCGGAGCGTTTGTGCAGCAGGCCAGATGGGACGATGCAGGACAAACTGCCGCCTTGGATTGCCTCGGCGCTGATCTCGGACTGGTTGCAGGCACATTCTTGGGCGAGGGCGACTGGCGGCCACAGCGGAAGAGAATGGTCGAGTGCTGGGAGGCAGCGAAGAAGGTCAAAGGGACTCGAACGGATGGTGAGGCTGCCAATTGTTTGCGAGCTGGATCTGCATGATGGGATATTGAGGAGTCCGGGGTGCAGTGAAGACACGACAGCTAAGCGCCCCAAGCCCTCCGGTTCAACGGAGAAATGGGGACAGGGACCGAGCCGAGCCTTTTACAGCCCGACCCAGTCCCCATCCCCAAGAGGTGCTGGTTTATGCCACCAGCGGGCAAGCGTGCTCAGGCGATTTGCTGATTCAACCAAGCCGCCGTGCTCATGGTTCTGATTTCCTTGGCGGTGATTAAGGCTGCGCCACCACCATAAGCATCCACACGGGGTTTAGAGCAGTCATGCGACCACTGGAAGGTGACGTGACTCGTGGGATCGAATTTCTGGAGCAGGTGTTGAATGAACGCGCACACCGCATCCACGCCGCCGTCCATCGAGTGCAGCCAGAGACCGGGTTTCGTGCCCGAGTTGTCCGCCTCCATCTCGAAGTGCCAATCTTCGATCATGTCCACAAGGGTTTTGGGGAAGTCGGCAGCCAATTCATCCCCCTGTTGCGCGAGGCTAGCTTTATGGGCCAGATCGAGGGCATACGTCTGTTCTACTTCGTTTGCCAAGGTGAGGACCAAGCTGAAGTTGGTGAAGTAATCAGCCATGTGTTTTCCTTTCTGTTGATGTTTGATGAATAGAAGATGGAAACAGGGCTGTGCCGAGCCTTTGACAGCTCAGCACAGCCCCCTTCCCAGGTGATACGGGTTTATGCCACCAGCGGGCAGGAACGCTTCGCGGCTGTTGGCGTCTTGAACGGGCCAATCATTTTGTTCTTGGCGTCATTGAAGACATACCAGCCGCGGTCGTATTGTTGTGGGCTCTGCTCAACCCAACGGACTCGACACTGCTGGGCGACACTCCACCCAGCGTAACGGGGGCCGCGCATGGCATCCCACCAGCCGGCATTGCAACGTTTCCAGAGGATACGGCTGGGTTTGGCTGTGTCAGTTCCTCCAGTTTTCATGGAGCTGAATGACGCCCAGACCATCGTGGACCTGGAAGGCGATCTCTGGAGCCTTCTCGTCCGGTACCAGTTGCATCACGGTTGCCACGTCACCAACAGCCGGTGTGTTTACTTTCTTGCCGAGGAGTGTGTTGCCGAGCTTCTTGAGCAGTTCGTTTGCTTTCATAGTTCGTTCGTTAGGCAGCCAGGTTGAATTTCCTCCGGCCCAGCTCACCAAACCGCTGCACAAGTTCAGTGGCATCCTGACGGGCCAGGTTGCCTTGCTTGATTGGCCAGTTGTGAGAGGCCCTGTTTCAATCGAGCCCTGGCAACTGCGCTATCCCTGTATTCCTCCGCCGTCTTGGTCAGCAGCTCCTTCTTCACGTTCTCCAACTGCTGCTCCATTACGGTATCGTTGGCAAAGTTCATGCTGCTTGAACTGATCGATGAACCGGACCAGGCGATTGAGGGTTTTCTGATGGACCCCGGTTTCGCAGCCATTGATCGATTGCAGCATGTCCTGGCAGAGCTGGGCCGTCTGCTCCCTTAACGACGCCACACAATCAGCCACGAAGGATTGCACACCAGTCCGGATCTTCTGGCCGGCTTCCTGTGCTGCCCTTTGCCTGGCTTCAATGATGGCCTGTTGTTCCGAAGCCGATACCAGTTCAGCCGCCATGTGTTGGGGCATGGCGATCTGAAACAGCTGGTGTCGAAGCCATAGTACCGATCCATTTGGTCTGGATACGGAAATGAGGCTTCAATCGTGGCAACCAAGCGTTCAGGATCTTTCACCAGCTTCTCTGCCATCTTCCTCCAGTCCTTCGAGGCACTTTGGCGGAGCGAGGCATACTTTTGCAGGAACGCTTTCTTCGCTTCCCAGAATTCCTGCTCCAGTTCCTCCAGCTTCTCCGTCACCTCCGCCAGCTTTGAATTGGGCAGGAAGTGACCCAGGCCATTGAGGAAGGGGAACGTATTGCTTTCGACCAGGGCATGAGCACGGCCTTCGATTACAGCCAGGGTCGCCAGTGCATCTTTGGGCAGCAGGCGTTTGTGACCCAGGCTGATGAGCTGGTCGGACAGGTTTTTGCGTTCCAGGCCGATGTCTTCTGGCCGTAACTTCTTACATCCACGCCAGTAGTGGACGCTCACCTTCAATAAAACGCCTTCCCGGGTGAGTATCGAGAGCAGGCCGTTGTTGCCGTTGTTGTTTTCCATTGTCGTTGATTTCCTTTCTTTGCCGTGGTGGATGGTTGGATTTGCCGATGTTTCAGTGCCTCCGCCGATTGTTCTTCTGGTACTCGTCGTAGAGGTAGCCAACGCCCAGAATTGCGAAGAAGGCGATCACGTAGGGCAGCAACGCACATCAGGACGTAATAGGCGATGAGGCAACCAATGGCGTAGCAGATGATTTTGGCAATTTGATCTTGTTGGTTTCGATCCATTGAACCTCCTGTGCAAAAGAGCCAGGCACCCGGTTAAAGATGCCTGGCTCTGGTCGGGTTGAGGCCGGATCAGATCGTCACGTTTTGGATCTGGCGCAGCTTGATCCGGACCGCCTCGATTTCCTTGTCCGTGGCCTTCTTCTCCTTGTCGGCCACCTTCACGGTATCGATCACGTTGTTGAGATCCCGGATGACGTTTTTGAGGTTCTCCTTGATCTGCTCTACGTGATCGACCAGTGATTTGACCGCCGACCCGTTCCCGTTCCCATTGCCGTTGCCGTTGCCGTTGTTGCTGGCGGGATGGGTTTCGATGGGTTGGAGCGTGGTGGTGGTCGTTGCTTCCGGTGTGTTGGTTCTTGCTGTTCTGGGCATTGTCTGTCCTTTCTTCGCTTTGCGCCCCCGTATCTGCTGGGGGCTGGTTTTGCTCTGCGGTGGGTGTAGCTGCTGTGGTTGCTTCTGAAGATGCTGCCGCAGGCGTGGTGACCGTCACTTTTGGTCCGTCGAGATTGACCGGCATGATGATCATCTTCTTGCCGCCATTGGAGAACACCACGGGGCTCAACGGATCTTCGATTTCCAGTTCATTCAGCCCAAAGCGAAGGGCATTGATGAAGTAGGTGCGGTTCAGGGCCACCGATACAGGTTTACCGGTGACCTTCACGTCCTGGATAGGGATGCTGGTCCAGTTCGCGTCGTCCCTGCTCTGCCCTTCAATCAAGATCTGCTGCGGTTCTACCCGCAACCTGACAGGACGATTGATACCGTCGTCGCCAGGCAAGCTCGGGGTCACCAGCACCAGTTGTTTGATTGCCGAGTCGCTCAACTGCACACGAGTCCACTTGCTGCTGGTCGTCGGCACAGCCTGTTTCCAGTTGGGGAACTCGCCGTGGATTTCCCTGGTGATGAAGGTCCAGCGTCCGGATTCCAGCCTCACCCAACCCGGCTTGGCTTCGATTGCCGGCTTCCCATTCTTGGCGGGCACTTCTTCCTGGCCTGGCTCCACGCTCAGCGAGGCTGCCTCGTCGTCCAGCAAATCAGGCCATTTCAGGAACTTGGAGTCCGGGATGACCACAGGCTTTTTTATGTCGAAGCAGAACGAGTTGGCCGAGAACAGACATCGTCCATTGCTGGCCACGACGTAATGCAGCGCCTTGTCGCGCACGTCCAGGCAGGCACCGCGGAGGATGTAGCGGCTGGGGTCCTCGCTGCAACATTCCAGGGCCTGCCGCAACGCCAGACCGAATCCAGGCTCCAACGGAACGCTGGGCTGATTGATGGTGGGCATTACCGGGAATTCCTCCGGTGCGAGGCTGCTGATGGTCCTTTCCACCAAGTTGGCACCGATAGAATACCGCAGCTTCACCTTGTCCTTGCCGTCCTGGATAAAACCAATGGTTCCTTCCGAACTCATGGACTTCACGGTTTTGGCGAGTTGATCCAGCGGGACCAGCATATCCAGAGCAGGACCAGGTAGCGGCTCCTTGGCGGTGTAAGTGGCGAAGGCGTCCAGGTCCGAGGCTTGGATGTGGATCTTGCCTTCAGTATCCCGGACGAGACGAACGCATTGCAGGACTGGCAGGGTACTGCGCTTGCTGACGATTTTGTTGAGGCCCGGCAGCGCTTCTTTGAGCGCCATCACGGGCAATACGATTTCTTTCATGTGTAGTTTTCCTTTCGTTGGTTGTTGTTGATGTTGAAATAAATGAGCCAGCCACACCGGGTTCGAGGGCATGGCTGGCGCGTTCAGAACGTGCCAATTGGCACGCTTTTCGATAACAGGACCAGATGGCACCAATTTGGTGCGGTCTTCAGGTGATGGTTTTACCTTTCGAGGGCAGGCTGTGGACCTGATTGCGAATGAAGGCCTTGAGGTTGCCTTCGCACTTGATGTAGAAGTCCGCGCCAACCCGGGTGAACTTGTGGGCCCGGTGTTTTGCCATTTCCAGAGCGAACTCCTTCACCTTCCTGCGGTTGATCAGCACAGCTCCTCTTCCTCCTGCCCCTTGTACTTGAGCTGGGAGAGGACGCATTCGCGCTGTTCGATGTCCTTCCGAGGCCCCAGGTACACGGGCTGATACAGGGCGTTGCTCTCCCGGAAGGCATACAGGTAGCGGATCTCCACCACCTCACCCACCCCCGGCACCTTGAAGTTGGGTGGAATGGTGACGTTGCCGCAGGGGATCCAGCCCTTGCCATTGAGGAGCCTGACCTCGACGCTGCGTTTGTCGTTGGACTGGGCGACCACAGCAGAACAGGTGGCGTAGAACTTGTGCTTGAGCTGGTTGCCGCCGCTGTTGGGTCTGCCAGGTGTATATGGAGCGCCCAATCGCTTGAACACCACGCCTTCCTTCCTCTCAGCCTGCAGATGACGGAACAGGCGCTCTTTGTTGGTAACTACTCAGGTCGAAAGTGGGACTGGAATGGGGTGAATGGTGAGCGCGAAGATTTGTGCATTTTGTACGGGACTCCCAGTTTTCCTTCTGTCATCTTGTCGGTGTGCGAGAAGCCGAGACCATTCAAGGCCGCCAGATTGGCGGCGTCGAGATCGACGAGATTCGTGGACTGATTGAGCAGAACCCGGGGTGGAATCGGCGTCGCTTGTCGGAGGTCTTGGCCGAGCGTTGGCAATGGTATGCGGCCTCCGGCCAACTCAAAGACATGGCGGCGCGAACGCTGCTGGGCAAACTGGACGACCGAGGATTGATAGTCCTGCCCCCGCGTCGTCGCGCGCCCGTTGCGCGCCGTCCGGATCCGGGTCCGGACCTGTTTGAGTGCGTGCCCCCGGCTAGGGTCGAGGCGAGCTTGTCCTCCGTGCGGCCGCTGCAAATTCAGGTGGTTGGCCCCAAGGATGCGGAGTATCGACGGTTCCAGAGTTACCTGCGCCAACATCATTACTTGGGCCATCGGGGACCGGTGGGTGAGAACCTGGCGTATTTGATCCGAAGTCGCGCCGGCGTCGATTTGGCCTGTCTGCTCTTTGGCGCCGCGGCTTGGGAGTGCGCTGGACGGGATCGTTGGATCGGTTGGACGGCCGAGCAACGGGTGCAAGGCTTGCCCTTGGTTGCCAACAACAGTCGATTCCTCATCTTGCCCTCCGTGGTCGTGCCGCACTTGGCCAGCCACCTCTTGTCGCAAATCGCCCGGCGGATCGACCAAGACTGGCAAGAGCGCTACGGCCACCCCCTTCACCTGCTGGAGACTTTCGTGCAATCGGACCGATTTGGAGGCACCTGTTACCAGGCGGCCAACTGGATCTGCGCGGGCCAAACGACCGGACGAACCCGCCAGAATCAGCGCCACCGGGATAATGCCGTGCATGCGCCGGTGAAAGACATTTACCTCTATCCGTTAACGGCCGATGCCCGTCGCCATCTCTGCCGATAAGAGTCGCGAGGAGTTGCGGCACTGGCACCAGACCGATCCAGACGGCTTGGTCAACTACGCTTTCGACCTGCAGACGGAGTTGCGCCAGTTGCGGGACGCGGCCGCGCAAAACAGCCGCAACAGCTCGCGCCCCCCTTCCACGGACCGATCCGAAAAGCCCAATCCCAAGAGCCTGCGCCAGAAGTCCGGACGCAAAACGGGCGGCCAACCCGGTCATCCCGGCCGCACCCTCCAACCCAGCGACAGGCCCACGTACCTGGAGCTTCACCGCTGCCTGGAGTGTTCGTGCGGCGAGGATCTCTCCGGCCAGCCCGCCCTTGATTTTCAATGCCGCCAAGTTTTCGATTTGCCCTCCCTCCAGCTCGAATGCACCGAACATCGGGCGGAGATCAAGGAGTGTCCCTGTTGCCAGCAAATCTCGACGGCGCCCTTTCCCGCCGGCGTCAAAGCTCCCGTCCAATACGGGAAAAACTTCCGTGCGCTGCTGGCGTACCTCTACGACGCCCAGCAAGGAGCCAGCCGGCGGATCCGTGAAATGTGCGCCGAGATGTTCGGTTACGCCGTCAGCGAAGCGACCTTGCAAGCTGCCCGTCAGGAGCAGCACGCCGCGCTGGAACCTTATGAAAATCGGCTGGTGGAGATCCTGCCCAAAGAACCCGTGCTCCACGCCGACGAGACCAGCGTGCCGATCAACCAGGTCAACCATTGGTTGCATGTCCTGTGCACGCCGCTGCTGACCTTCTTCGCCATCCATCTCAAACGCGGTCACGAGGCCATTCAAGCCATCGGGATCCTCCCCAAGTTCACGGGTTGGCTCATGCATGACTTCCTGTCCAGCTATTTGGGTTTCGAGGACTGCCTGCACACGTTCTGCAAAAGCCACCTGCTGCGCGAATTGGTCTTCCTCTTCGAGCAACATCACCAAGCCTGGGCCAAAGACCTGCACGATCTCTTTTTGGAGATGCTCCAGTCCGTCCGAGCCCTCAAAGCCCGGGATGCGCCCTCGACCCAAAGGCAATATCGCCACTGGCAGAAGCAATACCGGAGGATCCTGCGGGCGGGCCGCAAGGCCAATCCCCTCACGCCTCAACAGCGGACCATTAAGCGCTGCAAACAATCCAAAGCTCAGAACTTGCTGGATCGTCTGGAGGGCTACGAAGAGGCCATTCTCGCCTTCCTGTGGGCGCTGGAATTGCCCTTTACGAACAACGAAGCCGAACGGGCTTTCCGCATGATGAAGGTCCGAGTCAAGATCTCCGGTTGCTTTCGCACCCTCGACGGCGCTCGCCGCCACGCTCGCATTCGAAGCTACATCTCCACTCTCCGCAAACACGACTTACCTGTCCTCGAATACCTCCGCCGCGCTCTCGACGGCCGCCCGTTCTTGCCTCAAGCCGCCAAATCGACCTGAGCAGTTACCTTTGTTGGCGGGATCGGTTGCGGTCTGGACGAACTCGATGTGCGTGATATCCTGCCGGTTGAGGAGGTTGGAGAGCTTGACCAGACGATACTGATAGGGCCTGGTCCTGCAATCCTCTCCGTCCCATTCCAGCAGGTCGAAGGCGTAGAACACGTCGCCCACGCATTCACCGTCCATGATAAAATTGCTGGTGATCTTGTGAGCGCCGACGACAATCGGTGAGGGGAGCCCAATCAACAGGCCCTTGCGATTGATGCCGTGGATTTCAGCGCCATTCTTGCGGACCAGTACACGTCGGCCATCAAACTTCTCCTGAATCGCCCAGTTCGGATCTTTCAACAGGCGCTTGGCTTCCTGTTCATCGATCGGATTGAGCAGTTGAGGCAGGAGACCGGTGACACGATCCTCTTTAGGGGTGTTCTGATACGGGGTGCCTTCAGGTCCCTCGGTGTAACCCTTGGCTTTCTTTTCGTTGACCAGTTTCGTGAAGATCCTGGTGGCGGTGTCGTAATCCACCGCTGTTTGGGTCTTGATGCCGGTGTTCATCGTCGATCCTCTACGACCATAGGCGAAGTTGACGACGAACAATCCGCCCTGGGGTTCTATGGATGCCTGGTACACCTTGTCGCTTAGACCTTCTCGGTAACACAAGGTGATTCGTTGTGTTGGTGGTGCTGTCGATGTTCCGTTCATATTGCTGTATTTCCTTTCGTTGTTGATGGTTGTTAGTTGCGATGAGGGAAACCCTGGTCAGGTGAAATAGCCCATCTCGCGCAATGATGAGTAGGACTTGATTTGCTCACTGCCCGGGCTGCCAACGATGACGTGATCGAGGATTTCAATCTTAAGAAGCTGTCCGGCTCGAATCAGATCCCGCGTCACTTTGATATCTGCTTCACTTGGTGTGGCGTCGCCGCTCGGATGGTTGTGCATCAGAATGATTGCACTCCCAGCCGCCACAATAACCGGCCTGAACACCTCTCGGGGCTGAACGGAGCAGGAGTCCAAATTGCCCAGGGTGACCAGATTGTGGCCAATAATTCTTCGCCGGGTGTTGAGGACCAAGACGACCAGGGCTTCCTTGCTTTCGTCGTACCAGTCCGCATTGATGACGTTCTGCCTCCAATACTCCACGGCGCGCTCGGGAGTATCGACCATTTGGGCAGAAAACGCGCATTCCCTGACCCGCATGACTTTGAATTCATGGGGTGTCCTGGTTGATGATTTCTTGGTTTCGTCGTTGTCCATAAAAGAGGAAGAGCCGGACCCCATTGAAGGAATCCGGCCCTCTCGGTTGGATTGGTTGATGGTTGTTGCTATTACAGGTTTGCTGGTGCTGCTGCGGTTCGGCAGGTAATGGCGTTTCTAAACTCGGCGGCCTTTTGTAATGGCTCGGGTCGTGAGGAAGACACATCATCCCGGTCAAACTTCAAAAGCAGTCATTCAAACGCCTATGAAACTACAAAACGGGATTGGGTTAGGAACCGTAGCACTGACCATCGCCGCCTTCGTCTGGTCGTCGGGTCTGAGTATGGCGGCGGATAAAAGCATCATGGACCCGAGTGGGACATGGAAACTCGCCACGAGCAATGCTGAGACCAAGGCCAAGAGCCCGGAACGCACCCTGAAGCTCAAGCTGGAGGGTGGGAAGCTCACGGGCACCATCGACGGCCGAAGCAGCATCAACGGCAAAGTGAAGATCTTCGAATGGCCGATCAAAGACACCAAACTCAAGGGAAACGACATCTCGTTTACGCTGACGCACGCTACGGTTGCTCGAAACGGCCCGGATTCCACGACCACGTACGAAGGCAAGATCAGCGGCGATGCCATGAAAGGAACGGCTGAAACGGAGTGGAGCGGCAACACGATGAAACGAGAGTTCGAAGCCAGGCGAGTGAAGGAGTAGTGGGCAACGGGCTGGATACGCTGGTCCCTGCTTGCTCCCTTTCATTAAGGGATTACGCTAACGGTGAAAGCAACCATCCGACCATATGCGCATCACAGATGTCCAACGGAAGAAGATCGTCGAGCCTGTGCACTGGGCTTTTCATGGAAATTCGGCCTGCTGCGGCAAGGATAGAGGCATTAATGCCCTTCAACATCCATATGAAGAAGCCCTTGTTGGTAATCCACGCCCCCGCAGTGCGATATTTGCAGGCACGCTCCTTGTGCTCCTGCTGTCCGTCAGCGGAATAGCGTTAGGCCAATCCCTGTCAGACGTGTATCGGATCACCAAGGGGGTCTCCCAGTATCATGTGGAGTATCATCAAATCTCGTTGTCGAAGGGGGCTGAACTGGTGCTGGCTGATCTGGCAGGTCCGGGCAAGGTCGCCTATTTCTATATCACTGACGATACTCAGGTCCGATGGTATCCCGGCCTGGTGCTTAAAGTTTTCTGGGATGGCGAAACCGATCCGAGCATCCAAGTGCCCCTGTCAGATTTCTTCGGTGCGATTGGAGGCAAGACGATTGACTTTCAGTCGGAGCCCATCCAAATCAACCACGGTTGCTACATGTGCTACCTGCCCATGCCTTTTTCGCAACGAGCGAGGTTTGTTTTGGTGAATGATGGCGACCGGGACTATTCACAGAGTGTGGCCTATGGCATTGACTACGAGCTTGACCAGGCTTTCAACAAAGAAAAGAGCCGACTTCATTGCGCCTGGCACCGAAGCAACCCCGTGCAGGACAACGCAGCACCTCTGGACCAAGTGATCAAGCCTTCCGAGGTTGGAGGAAAGAACACGTTCAATTCCCGTCACACTATCCTCCAGGCAAAGGGCCGGGGTCATTATGTGGGCAATTTCCTTCAGGTGTTTACCAGGAGTCCAAACTGGTGGGGCGAAGGGGTGACCTTTTTCTACCGGGACGGCCAGACAGTCGTTCACTCCCCAGGAACCGAGGACGAGTATGGCTCCTGCTGGGGATTTGGCGGCAAGTTTTGCTACCCCTACTGCGGATATCTGGAAAGCGAGAATGGCCACAACCGCATGTTCCGATGGTATCTGGCCAATCCTGTGCGCTTTCAGGAATCGCTGACAGTGGAGATTCAAAGCATCTTTACACCGGGCAATGCCCCTTTCAAAGCAGGCGCGGACGATTTTACCAGCGTGGCCTTTTGGTACCAGGAGGAGCCGCATCAAGCTTTTGGCCTACAATCATTTGTTGAGCGGACAGCGCCGAGCAAAGCGTCGGACTACAAGAAGCCATAAAACCTGGAGGGATAATCAATGAACTCAGACAATATTCTCCTGCTTGGACTTAACCAATCGGTCGCCGCCATTTCGAAGCATGATGGACAAACGCTATGGAAGACCGAACTGCCCACTGCCCTCTCCGGTGATGATTTTGTAACCGTGGTCTCAGATGGGCATTTCGTTTTTGCTCACACGTACGGGAAGCTCCATTGCCTGGACTTGGCGAATGGGCGGGTTCTTTGGTCCAACGACCTTAAGGGCTATGGATACGGCGTCGCTAGCCTCTGTTTCCCTGGCAGTCCTTCGGCACCTGATGTGGCTGCAGTTCGAAAGCAGGCTCTCCAACAACTGCGGCAAACAAGTGCAAGTGGCTGAGGCTGAACAGCGAGAGGGCCAGGCACCAAACGGCACCCGGCCCTCTTGCATGGGTTTGGTTTGGTGAACAGTTTATCGGCGCTGGCGTTGGATGGTGAGCTTGTTCTTCTCCACAAACCGTTTCAACTCTGCGGGGGTGAGTTTCCTGCCCAGAGCGCTTTCCTCGATGTAACAGGTCACGTCCTTCCACTGCAGCCCGGTTTGTTTGTTGTGGTAGTGGTGCAGTTCTTGGAGAACCTTGATGGCCTCCTTGTTCGTTAAAGCAACCTCCCGTTCATTGGCTGCCGTGTGGACATCCTGCACATCCCAGACCAGCGCCATTTTATCGGTCCAGAATCGCTCCAGGATTTGCTTCGCCTTGGCCGGATTCTTCAACACCGGCCTGAGCGCCTTCACCATTGCTTGGATGATATGGTCGTGCATAAAGGTTTACCACTTGTTGATTACACACACCTCCCCATCGACCGGGCTGATCTCCAAGCGCTCTTTCTCCAGGCCCTCCGTGTCGTAATCAATCACCGTGACGTGGATGTGGTCAGGCAGGTCAACGATCTCATGCACTACGCCGCCCTCCATGACCACGAAGATCTCAATGGGCTTGGTGATCTTCTCGACAAGACGGTTCTTCACGCTCAGTACGGCATCAGCGAGTTCGGCCAGGCTCTCGAAGCTGAGGTCCCACGGCTTGATCCATTCGTGCAGGTGGCAGATGGGCTTGTGGTAATCAACGATGGCGACATGAGTGGCATCCTCGTAACTGGGATCCACCACCATGCAGAAGCTGAAGTCGCTGTAGCTCTTCTGCTTCAACTCCGCTTCCGCCAGTTCCAAGCCCACCTCGTACACGGCGCCGAACTTCTTGCGGATAACGTTGAGCAGGTCGCCGTCAACTTCTTCGGGCGGCACAGGGCCTTCGCAGGGTTTGAGCAGGTTGAAGGTCCAGGTGATTTCCCCGTCAGTGCAGTTGGCTCCGGTGGGTACTCCTGAGCCTGTTAAGTATTCGGCCACAGCTTCGATGGCCAGGCGTCGCTCAGGTGTCAGCGCCTTGTATTGATCCGCGGTGAACGGATACTCGATTGTTTTCTCGGTTTCAGTTTTCATGTGATTCAAATAGAAGAGCCGGACACGCATAGAACGCTTCCGGCTCGTGGTTGGTGTGGTTTCGGTTAGAGGGAGATGCAGTGGTCTTCGTGGTTCTCGCCCTGGAATTTGGCCAGGCCCTTGTAAGCCATGCCAGGTTCCTCGTACGCCAAGACGAATTGCAGGGAGGACCACTGCACAGCCACTCGTTTTAGGAACTCGATCGGGGGAGACCAGGCTGTGTAGAACTCGTATTCCACATGACCTTCCCACTCGTCCAGGATACCAGGACCAGAAGCCCCCCACTTGCAGCCCCAGTTCTTTTGTTCCCAATCGTATCCAGCCGATTGATAACCGGCTTTCAGGACTTCATCAGGAACAGAAACGAGGCTGTGGAAGTTGAGCAGGTCAGGATCTCCCTCCGGCTCTAACCAGGGTGAATGTCCAACGGCTTTCGCTTTGAATGCCTGAATATCCGCCTCCGAGCCTGTGATGGTGAGGTTGTTTTGGCACCAGTTCGGCATAACGCTCCTTTCTTTTCAGTTTTCACGTCGAGCACGTTGGATTCGATCCAGGATGAACCCAATAGCGTCGAGGTCGGGTTTGTAGATGACGCCCTCGGGCACCTCGGAAGGGCTGCACCAAAGGAAGTCCGGTGGTCGAGGGGTCCTCCACACCAGCCCCTCTTGGACCGCTTGCTCTGGAAGGAACTTTGTGGCGAAGTCCAGCAGCTCGTTTTGGTCAGGCAAGCCGACCCAAACGTGGATCTCCGGCAGCAGGCCCAACTTCAACGCGGCCTGGCTCTCCTCACGCCACGGTGACCACTCGTATGAGAAGTGAGTGGGGCTGTGTCCGTCGTCTTGCCCAAGTGGAACAATTGGCCAGGACAGACTGCCGGCTTGAATGAGGGCGCGATACCCCTTTTGGAGCAGCACGCCCATCAACGTCAGCGACCAGTAGAAGCACCGACCGCCGCCCTGTTCCTGCTCCGCGTACCATTGGCTGTATCTGGTGCTGACCGCCCGATGGATTGCCAACTTCTCCTCTAGGCTCGTGGTTCGATTTGCACAGGTTGGCATTGGCTCCTCCCTCAGCACCACCGTCTGCATTCGTTGAAGAATTCGCACCCAGCACAATGGAACCCGGGTGATGGAACGAAGTCCTCCCTGGCCAAGCCCTCGACATACGACTCGATCATCCTGAACAACCGGACCTGCTGAACGTCTGTCATTGGCCCCAGTTCTGTGATGACCAGTTTCGGCGTCTTGGTTTTGACCAGGTGATGCAATTCCCTGCCCGATTCCCTGTGCCCCGTTGCTTCTCGATACAGAACCGAGTAGCAGGACAATTGGGCTTCGTTCTGGTGAGCTGTATTCTCCTTATCTGGTGTTTTGCCAGTGCTCTTGAAGTCCACGATCCGACCCCCTGCACGCACCAAGTCCAATACGCCAATTAACGTGGGCAGGCTGTGTTTGGAGAGGTCCGTTTCCATAGGCACCTCCACGGCTTCGGGCATCTCGTTAGCCTTGATTGGTGTCTGGCTGAAGTACATGTCCAGCACCGACCAAGCCGTGTTCTTTTCGCCCGCTTCCTCCCCATCCCAGTTGATTCCTGGCGGTTGATCCTTCCAGCTATCCTCGAACAGCCCTTTGAAGGTGTCCCGGTTAAATGCCTGCTTCCTCCACCGGGCCATATTCCAAGCCTGCAACACCAAATGCACCACCGAACCGACGTGCAGTGATGGCGTCTTGGGCTTGGAAATCTGTTGGACGTAGCGGAAGTAGAACTTGAGCCGACAACTGAGCCAGGTGTTGAGACGGGATGCAGAGACGGTCTTTTGCAGGGTCTCGATGGGGTTTGGCTTGGGCTGCGGTGTTGGTTGTGCTGGCGAGTGAACCTGCACAGAATCAACCGCAGCAATCATCGCCCACCTGCTCTCTGATACCGACCCTGAAAACGACTCCGGCCTTTGCTCTGGCCGGTCATCTCCAGCAGTTCTTCAATGAGGCCGGACGCTTCGAGTTTGTTGAGCGCCTTGACGGTCTTGCCAAAGCGATCCTGTGCCAGCGCTTCGACCTTGGCCTTTTCCAGCTTGTGCTCCTCGACGATCTTGAGGATGAGGTCCCTTTGTTTGCCGGAGCAGTTCCAGTCACTATTCTCGGCAGGCTGATTCTGGTTGTGCCCGTTGCCGTTGCCGGTTTGACCGCCACGCTGACCATTGCCGTTGCCGTTCGTGGCAGATAACCGGTTTCCTTGATGCTGGTGTCGACGCCTTCCTGGAGCAGTTTGTACAGTCGGGCGCTTTCGGCCTGCACCTGGTTGAGGTCTGCGATTTCGGTCCTGAGGGTGATGGCGAACTGATGAGACGAATAGCCCGGCAAACCGAGCTTCTTGCTGTAGTTGCATTCTAACGTGATCATGATGTTGTCCTTTTGTTGTTGGTTGTTGATGGTGGATACCCGCAAACAGCGTTTGAACTGAGTTATAGTGTTGGGCATGGGTTAAGTTGAGGCTGTGTTCTACGGTCCGCTATGGTATTCTTCTGCTCATGGACAACGCAGTACCAAACCAGCAGCAGATCCTCGACAACGAACACCTCCGGCTCCTGTCCATCTTCTACTACGTTAAGGGGGCGATTTCAGCCGTTTTTGCGTGTATCCCCATCATCCACGTTGTCCTGGGGCTGATCATGCTCATAGCTCCACAGGTATTTGGCCATGGTAACGATCAGCCTCCCGCATTCGTTGGCTTGTTGCTGGTCTTCCTTGGCGGCGGTTTGATTCTCTTCGGCTGGACGTTCGCGGTTTTGGTTCTGATGGCTGGAAGATGCATTGCTCAACGGCGGCATTACACCTTTTGCTTCGTCGTGGCCTGTATTGAACTGCTGTCGATACCGTTTGGGACGATTCTGGGCGTGTGTACGATTATGGTGCTGAATCGGGCATCTGTGAGGGCGCTGTTCAACACGAGCCCGACGACCTAACGTGTATTCTGCGATGGGATCTGTCGGAAACTCTGGAGCAATCTGACAACGAGTTATCTGGTCGTCGCTGGCAGCAACATGACCTGGTTGGAGCCTGTCTTGGACGCTGGTAGCCGGACCTTTTACTGCCGCCTCATTCGCCAGCCCTAACGCCGACCAGGCTGACAAGCTTCGATTCGTCTCCTGCTGCAATTCTGAAAAGCGCACCTGGGGCTTGACATCCTCGGCCTTGGCAGCAAGATCGAATCCTCTTTATGACCGCAACCCGAAAACCAATTGCTGTTGGTTCCTCCCTCAAAATCCTTGAAAGCTCCCCTGAACGGCCGCATTTGGAAGGTTGGCTAGGGATCTTACTAATCTTCACATTGATCGCAATTGCCCCCGGCGCTCGGGCCGGTTTTTACGATTTTTCCTCTTACACCGCCTACTCGGTCGGGGGAGCGTGGGGTGAAGCCGCAGCCATTGGCGATGTAAACAATGACGGGCGAAATGACGTTGTGATGTGTACTTCAAGTTACGGGAGCAGCACAAATCGGGAAAGCATACTGGTTTACCGCCAGGACGGTTCCGGTCATTTGCTGCCTCCGCTTCGATACCCAGCTGGAGGTGCCGCATACGCTATCGTGATTGCTGATCTCAACGGCGACGGGTTGAACGATGTTGCAGTTGGGAAGAAGACGGCGGGGATCAGAGTGTTTTTGCAGGACACAAATGGGACCCTGCAGAACTATGTCGACTACGTCACAGCCAACGCATACTTAATCTGCGCCGGTGATTTCGATCACGATGGACGTTGCGATCTTGCCGGAATTGGTTGGAGTTCGGGCTTGGTGGACGTATTCAAACAAACGGCTCAAGGCACGCTAGGGAACCTGCGCCAGTATTCGGCCAGTTACGGAGGAAACAACGATCTAAAAGCGGGAGATGTCAATGACGACGGTTTGTGTGACATAGTCGTTTGCAGTGGCCAAGGTTACGCTTACAACAACGTTGCTCTGCTGGTGCAGACCAATGGGGATTTCGCTCCTGTCTCGTACTTGGATCTCGGGGGCAACGAACTCACTGGCGGCGTAGGAATCGGTGACGCGAGCGGCGATGGCCGCAATGATGTCGTTGTAAGCTATGGCGGCAATCGTCCTGCTTCATTTGTCCGGATGTTTCGCCGGATTGCGGGCGGAGGTTTTACTATTGATCCTGCTATAGCCTCCTACGACATCCCAAAGGGGATCTCCGTCATCGATGTGGACATGAACGGGCTAGCGGATATTGTAACAGCGCACAGCGGTTATGATCGCGTAGGGGTGTACTACCAAACCGCACCGGGGGTGTTTGGGGCGGAGCAGCTTTTCGTGAGCGGCACTGCAGCCAGCCAATATGCTCCAAACGCTTGGGCGATTGGCGATTTCACAGGCGACGATATGCCCGATATTGCCATTGCCGACCACAGCCATGGCTTGGTCGTGTTAAACAACAACCTTCCATGGCCCCACGTCCGCCTCACAGGGGTGACAAAGAACAGCGCCGGACAGATCGTGATCTCATCTCAATTTCGAGGCGCAGATGGACGTTGCACGGTTCACGCCTCCAGCGACCTTATCAATTGGACAAACATCGGTGTCATGACCGGAGCCTTTTGGGCTGATACGAATTCTACGGTAATGCCGAAGCGATTCTATCGAGTGGCGGACTGAAAAGCATCGGACCTAGTCACCTGTTCTATTTCAAGCGCAGGTCTTCGTTCCGCTGGTTTCAGGATCAATGCCGAGCGAGTTTTGGGGGCGTGGAGGTTTGGCAGCAAGTGGTATAGGCCACTGGGTCCACTTCAAATGGCTTTCGCTTGACTACGCAATGAACAGCGGGCAAAGTGATGATGTCGAAAGGAACACAAAATGTTGCCTTCGTTCACATATTTTCAGACGCCTGAGGGAACGATCCTGACGTTGGCAATCCTGGGGTTGATCTTGGGGGCGGGATATGGATTCTTCCGATGGGTGTTCGCCTGCCCTCGTACTCCTGACCCCTGGGGAGCCGATGTCGAGCAGGCGGTGGAGCGAGAAGAGGCTGTCCCGGTGTGTCCCCGTTGCCTGACCCTCCAGGAACACAACGGATGGTTTTGCCCTGAATGCGGCTCCATGTCCGGTCAATACGGCAATTTTCTGCCTGCGGTGTACATCTTCTCAGTAGGAGATGGGGTCAGGACTGGAGTTCAACAACGCAGCCGATGGAGCCCGCTGTTGATCACAGGTTATGTTTTGATCGCGTTTGCTTTCTTTTCGATTCTGGCGCCGGTCTATTGCTTGTTCCTGTTCCTAAACCGAGCGCGGATCAGAAGCATGAGCCAATTAGCCCAAGCGGATAAATCGGGAGCATGACCAGAAGACGGACCAATCCTTCGACCTCCTTCTGTTCTTTGACAGCTTGAGGATCAGCGTCAAGTGGACAGAATGGCTAAACCGGTGTATGGGTTATGATGCAAACGAAAGCCAAAGCCACCGGGAAGACGTTCTCCCCAGCATTAGCCAAGGGGCAGCGTTGGAAGACCAAGGACGCCTATATCGAGATTGTCCAGCTTGGTAAGACCCTGATCGATTACAAGCTGCTGAGGGAGTTGGGGCAGAGGCGAAGAACCCAGGTCACCACGTTCAAAAGCATGGAGGATTACCTGAAGACCAATGCGGGGAGCTTAATGAAAGGCCCCTCCAGGAATTGATTTTGCTGCAATGACGATTCCGGTCTCGAATATGCGTCGGGAGGATCAAGGGTCTTCCAGCAAGATCGCTTCTTTCTTCTTCAGGGGCGGTGAAGCGGTTTCGTTGATGACGAGTTGATAGGAAACGATGTCCCTGTACTTGTCTCTTGGCAAAATGCG
>CAVUXT010000036.1:0-9941 GCA_963745465.1 uncultured Bacteroidota bacterium
GCCACGCCGAAGAATGCGCTCGAGCCGTTGGCAATGTTGAAGGCAAAAGTTCCGGCGATCGGGTTGTTGGCCGTCGTGGCCGCGGCGGGCGGGGTGCTGCCCACGCCGGAACGCAAGCTTGGCGACGAAGGCGGCATGATCAGTCCGCTTGCGCCGGACATCACCGATGTTGCTGCCCGTGATCTTGGCCCAGTCGAAGCCCAGTCGGCGCAGCTTGGTCCGCGAGACTTCCATGATCTTGACGTGCAACATCACCTGCTGGCACCCGCCGACGGTCATGTTGTTGATCACCTTCGGATAATACTGCTCGGCGATCTGGATGATGCGGTCGATGTGCTCGTTCTTGTCGACGAATCCGGAGATCATCACGGAGCTTGCCACCGGCGTGACCTTGAGCGGCGCATTTGGGAACGTCGATCGCAGCATCATCGCCAGTTCGCGGGCATCGCCGACGACGAGCACGTCGATCGTGTAGAGCTTCTTGTTCTCGTCCCACAGGTTGACCTGGGTCACGCCCGTCGCCTTGGCCGAAATCTGGATCTGGTTGGGCGACAGGGGCGTCAGGTCGAGGATGTCGGGATTGTCGACCGCGCGTCTGGGACGATCTTCTGCTCCATCGTCAGAATGCGGCTGGTGTGAACGATCATTTCCAGCCGCTCGTCGGAACCCTGGATCTTGTAGACGATCGACGGCTTGCAGCGGAATGGCGCGCGGGAGGGCGGATCGTGCGGCGAGAAACCGGCGGACGACAGCAGCCACAGAACGGCCAACGGCGTGAAAAGCCGCCAAAGAGATCGCGTATACATCCTTGTATTCCTTGCGGTCAAGTTCGAGCCTTACGGCTCGAAACAGGGTCTTCCTTGATCCTGGGCTTTCCGACGCGCGAGCGTGCGAAAAACGAGATGCCTGACGGTCGGCTAGACTGGAGACTCTTGACGTTGGTCCTTGAACGCTAGCTTGGCGACTGGATCTCGCTTCGCATTGTCTTTGGCGGAGTCTTCGGCGGCTTCGCTCGGGGAGGTTGCTCACGGCCTCGGCCGGCTGCCGAACCAGCGGCTTTCACTTTGGGCTCCTCCTTCGGCGGGACGTGCGGCGCGGCCGTGGGCGCGGCGACGCTTCCACGGGCCGAACGGCGAGTCGGTCGTTGCTCGGATCCTGCTCGAACACCACGTCATCGACGGCGTTCGGCTTCAGAACCCGCATCGTCCACGTGGGGCGCGGCTTCGGCGTTTCGACGGGTGGCGGAGCGACCGTCGCGACGGGCTCCGCTTGACGACGGGCGGATCCTGCGGCTCTTCCTTGTCTCGCTGCGAGCCGCGCTCGCCGTCGCCGAGCAATTCGCCCGGCCGCGCTTCCACGCTGGCGTCCTTCTTGTCGTCGTCGGGACTGCGCATCACCAGGTTGACGACTCCCATCTGGGTGGCCAGCATCATCTTGGCCGCTTGCTCGGGCGTGACCAGCAAGGAAATCGTCTTGGCGGTGATCGACTTGCCGCCGTCCTTGTCCTTCTCCAGGTCCACCACGTCGTTGACGGCGAACACCTTGATGTCCTGCAGGATCGTTCGCGTGATGGTCTCCTGGATGTCGCGGTTCGGATCGCGCGACCAGATGGACCATCACGTCGACGCGATCGCCGGGCAGAATCAGGCTGCTGCCGCCGCTGACCAGATCGACCTTGACCGGCACGACGCGATAGCCCTTGGGAATCATGGCGGTGGCGCCTTGCTGGCTGGCCCCCTTGCCGCAGAGCCGGTTCTCCAGGATCGGCTCGCCGGCATAGAGCTTGGTCGCGAGCGCGACGGCCTTCGACGTCCTCGATCTGCGAGATGGCGCCGGCGGGCATCTTGTCCTTCGGCCACTGCTCCAGCTTCACGACCTGGGCAGTCAACAGGTCGCCCATGCCGACGTCGGCGGCGGCCACGAAGATGCCTGCGTCTCGCCGGCCGGCGCTTCGGCTTCGCCGTTCCGCCTGCGACATCACTCGGTGATGCCGATCGACGCCACCAGGCCGCAGCCTAGGGCCAACAACAGCAAGGCAAGGGATTTGGGTCGCATGGGGAACTCTTACTGGACGGTCTCGCGCCGCATGACCGTGCTGGCCGTTAGAGTTTTGCTGGTCCCGAGATGAACCATGGGGACGGAAGCCAACTCACCTTGCTGAACGGAATCTGAACCGTCACGGTCACCGGGTGCGCCGTACGCGGCCGTGGTCGGCTCCGTCGGGTTGATCGTACACCGTGTCGGTCGTCGCCGTGAATCCCGCCATTCTGCAAGTAGGTCGTCACCTTGCGTCTTCACGTCGCTGGCCGTGGCGTCGGCGAGTCCAGGACCGCCACCCGCGCCCCTTCCCGCGAGGCGTTTGTCAGGATTTGCTGGACCATGATGGCGCGTCCAAACTCGATCATTCCGAAGACCAGCAAGAAGAACACGGGCGCAACGACGGCGAACTCGACGACAGCCGCGCCTCGTCGATTTCTTCGGCACGGCCGGCAAGCTCTCTCTAGCTTAACCTCGCCTGACGACTGGTTTCGGCCGACGCAGCCTGTCGGCAGAGGGGCGATCTTCAGATGCCGCCCATCGCTGGACGCACACATAGTGCGCAGTTTGTGTAAAGTTGGGCGATTTCATAGCAGCATCGCCGTTTCCAGGACGAGAAAATAGGCAATTGTTCCAATCGCAATCGGAATTCCGTAGGGCAACAACAGCATCGAACTCTTGCGCTCGGCGGCAATGGCCGACAAGCGTGTTCGGATCGCGAACTTCGAGAATCTCGTTGGTGATGTTCCAGAACTGGTGGAGATGGTGATGCCAATCGCGGCGCCAAAGGACCATGCCGACGGCGATCAGCGCCGCCGACGATCGCCGAGACGCAAAACGCGTAGAGGGTAGCGCCGCCCCACACCCAGGCGCCGACGCCGGCCAACAGTTTCACGTCGCCGGCTCCCATGCCGCCGATGGCATACGCCGGCAACAGGAGCATCAAGCCGACGACCGTTCCCAGCAGGCTCCAGCCGAGCCCTGCCCAGCCGAAGTAGGCGGTGCTGTAGACCCAGCCGCGATGATCAGCGGAAACGTGATCCAGTTTGGCACTCGCAGTTTCCAGCCGTCGATCACCGCGGCGACGATCAGCACCGCGCTGAGCAGCCAAAAGGACCACCAGTGCTCGGAAAGGGAAACGGGAAGGGTGTTGATGTCGGGCATTTCAGGTTTCTCCGAAGACATTTCGCAAGGTCGAGAGGAGTCTGCAGGCCGGCGATGGGGCTCCGACATCCTCGCGTTCGTAATTCACTGCCCCAATAAAGCATAGGTCAAAAAAACGCCCCCTCGGCGCCAAACTCCGGCGCCGAGGGGGTTTTTCCGGTTCTAGCGGATCTTTCTTTCCGCCGTCTGGATCGTTCAAGCCAGCATCCGTCGGCGACGGCGTTACTGCCGCCGTTACGAGAGCTGGTTCGACACTTTCGCGAACGTGCTGCTGGCCTTCGTGCCGATCGCCTGAATGGCGGTCAAGCACACGATGACGATCAGGGCCAACATCACCGCGTACTCAACGGCGGTCGGTCCATCTTCGGAAACGAGGAAACGTTGCACCTTCTGAGCTAGCGACTTCATGGTATTCCTCCATTCCAGTCGAACTTCCTCACGGGAGCCGACCGGAACAACAAACTGTTTTGGGATCCCTCGGGCGATACGCCGGCTCTTGAGAACCGACGTCGGCCTGCGATTCACCTTCGAGATCCCATGTTTGTAAAAACAAACCTCTTCCTCTTCACTTGCCGGAGCGATCTTCCTTCACCCTTTCGGCAGCCAGGCTTCCGACGGAGACGATCCATCGGCCCTTGGCTTTGCGTCCCGGCCTTACGACCGGTTTGCCTTTGTCGAGGATGAAGAGGTTGCAGGCCTTCGTGACGCAAAAGTTCCGCCGGTCGGACAAGCTCACTCAAAGTGCGATTCCGGCAGAAAAACTCTTGCGCCGGGGCCACCTTTCGGCTCCCCGCACTGGCCGACGCCTCCGCGTCTCGCCTCTCACTTGAAACCTACGTCAGATTCGGCGGGTTGTCAAATGCGAGGGTTTAGGGAATCTTGAGCGATTCCGCAAATTTCGGCGCACCAGTGTCGGATATGACGAATATATCGGTCGTTCGGGCGAGAATTTGCTGCCGCGAGCGGCGGAAGCAACCTATGCGGCGGCTCCATTCGGGCGACCGTTGTCTGCGACTGTCGGCTCGAGTGTCACCGAGGGCAAGTAGGATGCAGATGATGTCGTGCAACAATTGTCCGCGGAGACGATGGCTCCCGTAGGGCGACCTGCCACGGCTGCACGCATTGCCGGGAGCAGTGTGAGCTCCCGCTAGTCGGAGCAGCATCAACCCGACTCCGAATCGCCCTGCGACGTCTGACGCCGGCCGACATGTTTCAGCAGTTTCCAGGATCGGCCGAGTGAGCTATGTTCTAAGTAGAGGGACGCTCAGCTCATCTCGTTTTGGCACCAAGTGGCTCAAACTGAGCGTCCCTGTGCCAACTTGTTTTAGGGAGAAGGTGCGATATGAATGTGCAATGTCCCGAATGTCGGAAGCGCGGTCGCACAGACCAAGAATCGGGACGGGCCGAACTTCTGCGAGAACTGCTTCTGTCTCTTCTATGCGCCTGAAGAGCGGAAACTGCCGCCCTGGATTCTCGGCGTCGTGGTGATCCTCGTGGCCAACTTGCAGATCATCGGCCAGTAGAGACACACGAGAACCGCCGCTCGCCGACATTGTTCGGAGAGCCGGCAATCGATCGTCTCCCTTCGCGCTTGCGGAGAGAGGGAAAGAATGAGGGTGAGAGCGATCGGCGAGCGAACGCCCGACATTGCGTAGCTCGCCGGGGCCTCACCCTCGGCTGTTTCTCGCGGTCTTTATCCGGATGCGCGGGGCAGGATTTCGTCCGGTGGGACAGACATTGCTTGTCTGTCAGAATGCGGCCGGACCCTTCGCCGGACAAGACAGAGAATGTCTGCCCCACCGGCTTCACGGTCTCTTTTTCGCTCGCACGCAACCGCAGCGACGGCTTCGACCAGCCGCGCCGGACCGTGGCGAATGACGTCGCAGGCGGGCAGGCCCAATCGGCGGCTCACGCGCTCGCATTCCGCCGCGACCGCCTCGTCGTCGAACCGCTGCCCGTTGACGGCCACGCCGATCACGCGGCACGGGTGCATGATGTTGGCCGCCGACTCATAGAACTCGACCACCTTCTCCAGCGACGGCAAGGCGATGTCTTCCATGCCGTAAAACGCTCGTCGCCCCATCTCGTAGCAGAGGATCAGCCCGTCGGGCATCAGGCCGTGCAACAGGCCGAGCGTGACGCACGAATAGCGCGGATGGAAGAGGCTGCCTTGCCCTTCGACCACGATCACGTCGTGATGTTGATTGGCCAGGACGAGTTTCTCGGCCGCGCCGCTGACAAAATCGGAGATGACGCGATCGATCGGGCAGCCGCTGCCGGCCACGAGAATGCCGGTCTGGCCCGTGGCGACGAAGGCGGCGTCGACGCCGGCGCGATTCAGTCCGGCGGCGACCTCGACGCTCGTCACCATCTTGCCGACCAGCAATCGTTGCCGATCGGTGTGGATGCGCAGGCAGTCTTCGCGAATGCCCCTGGCGATTGGCCACGTCGTGTTCGTCGGTGCTTGCGAACGTCGACCAGTTCGACGCCATGCCGGTCGGCCGCCTCGGCGGAACTCGGCGTCGTCGCGGAGAAAATCGTGCAGGCCGGAGACGATCGTCAGTTTGCGGGCGATGGCGTCGAGGACGATCGGGCGCCACTCGGGCGGGATCTTTCCGCCCGGCGGCGCGATGCCGACCACGAACGTGTTCGCCTCCGGGCGCTTCGGCCAGCGAGGCGATGATGGGGATTTGTCCACCGACGCCGAAGACCTCCTGACAGGTCTTGCCGGCCGACTTGCCGATCGAGCACGGCGACGACTTCTTCGGGCCGATAGCGAATCAGGCAGATGGCGGTCTTGGCGGTGTGGGCGTCGTTGTGCCCGTCGGTGATGATGACCATGCGGCGTTTGTTATGGCGAAAGTCTAGCGGAAATACTCTCGAAACGCAAGGCTGAGCAGGCTCGGCGGGCGGGAAGTGGCATTGACCGGCACGAGGCGCAGGCTGCGACTCTCTCCGCCAGTTCAGAACGGCTGACTACGAGCAGGCACGCATGTTGGCCCCAAATATTCCTCTTCGCCGTTTGCGACTTGGGATGATCGCGAGTCCGTGTCCGCGAATCCGGATGGCCTGGAAGTCCGATGCTACGTCACGGCGAATTACCATTTCCTGGCCGAGAAATAGCCCGCAGCAGCGCCGCTGGCTCGTCGACAAGGCATCCTTCCAGGTGTATCTCCCAGAAAGAGGGTCGGAATGGTGACGCAACGGCGTCCTGTTGCCTGGAAAACCGTGGACGCGGAACTGTCGTCCAAGCAAGAGATGCAACCGTTTGTGCTGCAAGACATTACGGCAAGCTGCCATCGCTGGAGATCGCTAAATTTGGGGTGGGTTGCTGCGGGGCCGCGCAGCCGATATAATGCAGACTGGTTTGGCGCAGTCCATTCGAGGGTGTCGACGGAGCGCGGGGCAGCCGGTTTGCGGGCGAGAAAAGAATTCGAAGAAAAATCTTCGGTCGAGCCCTGTTAGCCGTTGACAGCCTTCGGACGGACTGATAAACTTAGTGTTTCGCCAATTCGAGAAGCGAGTTGGCAGTGTGTTCTTTGACAATTCGGTTGTGGTAATGAAGTGGCATCTTAATGTGTGAACCACGCCGTTGCGCGCAAGCGTGAGGGCGTGGCTCCAAGGGCACTTAGAGCATTCGTTACTCGGATCGAAAGCAATCCTCATTCCGCCGAGGGCTGGTCGCTTTGGCGACCAGTTCGAAGCGGAAGGAAGGTTGAGTTCGATCCGTAAAGCGTAGATCACGTGAATCAGGCTCCGCTTATGGAGCGTTGGATTCATGTGGCCAAGCTACTAAGGGCACATGGGGGATGTCTTGGCGTCAGAAGGCGATGAAGGGCGTGGAAGACTGCGATAAGCCCGGGGAAGTTGTCAAACGAGCGTTGATCCCGGGATTCCCGAATTAACATACACTGAATCCATAGGTGTATGTCGCGAACGCGGTGAACTGAAACATCTAAGTAACCGCAGGAAAAGAAAGAAAAATCGATTTCCCCAGTAGCGGCGAGCGAAACGGAAATAGCCCAAACCGCGGGGGTTTTCCTCTGCGGGGTTGTAGGGCCTCTCACATGGGAGTTACCAAGCTACCAGCTAGCAGAACTGCCTGGAAAGGCAGACCATAGACGGTGACAGTCCCGTATGCGACAGTGGTGTAGCCTCCCGAGAGGTACCTGAGTAGGTCGGGTCACGTGGAACCCCGACTGAATCTGCGGGGACCATCCCGCAAGGCTAAATACTCCCTGACGACCGATAGTGAACTCAGTAGGGCGACTGAAAGATGGGAAGAACCCCTGCTAGGGGAGGATACTGAACCTGAAACCATGTGCCTACAAGCGGTCGGAGCACTATGGCAAGCTTGCTTGCAATGTGTGACGGCGTGCCTTTTGCATAATGATCCGGCGAGTTACCGTCTGCGGCGTTAGGTTAAGGCCTTCCGGGCCGGAGCCATAGGGAAACCGAGTCTGAATAGGGCGACATAGTCGTTGGCGGTAGACGCGAATCTGCGTGAACTACCCATGAGCAGGTTGAATCGCGGGTTATACCGCGTGGAGGACCGAACCCACTTGGGTTGAAAACCGAGGGGATGACTTGTGGGGAGGAGTGAAAGTCTAATCAAACGCAGAGATAGCTCGTTCTCTCCGAAATATTTTTAGGGATAGCCTCGAGCCACTACGCACCGGGGGTAGAGATACTGAATCGGGTTGGGGGTCCTCCCAGACTACCCTCCTGAACCAAACTCCGAATACCGGTGCGACTATCTCGGGAGTCAGTCCGCGAGGGATAAGCTTCGCGGTCAAGAGGGAAACAACCCAGATCATCTGCTAAGGTCCCAAAGTCGAGCTTAGTCACTAAGGAAGTTGAATTGCCGAGACAGCCAGGATGTTGGCTTAGAAGCAGCCACCATTTAAAAAGTGCGTAATAGCTTACTGGTCGAGCAGTTCTGCGCCGATAATGAACGGGAGTAAGCTCGACACCGAAGCAGTGGAATCCGCAAGGATTGGTAGGAGAGCGCTGAAGATCAGATACGAGCCGTACCGTAAGGAGCGGTGGCGGGGTCTTCAGGTGATTATGCCGGAATGAGTAACGATAAGGCAGGTGAGAATCCTGCCCGCCGAAAGCCTAAGGTTTCCTGGGGAAGGTAATTCCGCCCAGGGTTAGCCGGTACCTTAGTCGAGGCCGAAAGGCGTAGACGATGGATAGCAGGTCAACATTCCTGCGCCACTGATGTGGACCGATGGAGGGACGGCGTTTGAATGGTGAGCGGTACGAGTAGAAATGTCCGTAGACCGTCGTTGAGGTGAGGGATAGGCAAATCCGCCCTCGCAAGCCAAGGCACGGGACTCGAGCGCATTTACGTTCGCGAAGTCATCTGAAGGACGTCCAAGAAAAGCTCCTAAGGGTTGAAGCATCAGGTGACCGTACTAAAACTGACACAGGTAGGCGAGACGAGTAGCCTAAGGCGCTCGGGAGAACGGTGGTTAAGGAACTCTGCAAAATGACCCCGTAAGTTCGCGATAAGGGGTGCCCTCGGGGGTTAACGCTCCTGGGGGTCACAGTAAATCGAGCATCTGGCGACTGTTTATCAAAAACACAGGACTCTGCCAACTCGCAAGAGGATGTATAGAGTCTGACGCCTGCTCGGTGCCGGTAGGTTAAGGAAGAGGGTTAGCCGCAAGGTGAAGCTCGCGACCGAAGCCCCGGTAAACGGCGGCCGTAACTATGACGGTCCTAAGGTAGCGAAGTTCCTTGTCGGGTAAGTTCCGACCTGCATGAATGGCGTAACGACTGGAGCACTGTCTCAACCACCGACCCGGTGAAATTGTAGTCGTGGTGAAGATACCACGTTCCCGCAGCTAGACGGAAAGACCCCATGAACCTTTACTGTAGGCTGGTATTGGGCTGTGGTATGTTCTGTGTAGGATAGGTGGGAGGCGTTGAAGCCGGTACGCTAGTATCGGTGGAGCCAACGTTGAAATACCACCCTGGGCATATTTTAGTTCTAACTCTGATCCCGTGAATCCGGGCAGAGGACAGTTTCCAGTTGGGCAGTTTGACTGGGGCGGTCTCCTCCAAAAGAGTAACGGAGGAGTTCAAAGGTACCCTCAGCCTGGTTGGCAATCAGGCGTCGAGCGTAAAGGTAGAAGGGTGCTTGACTGCGAGACGGATACAGTCGAGCAGATACGAAAGTAGGACTTAGTGATCCGGTGGTCCCGTGTGGAAGGGCCATCGCTCAACAGATAAAAGGTACTCTGGGGATAACAGGCTTATCGCTCCCGAGCGTCCATAGCGGCGGAGCGGTTTGGCACCTCGATGTCGGCTCATCACATCCTGGGGGTGAAGAAGCTCCCAAGGGTTTGGCTGTTCGCCAATTAAAGTGGTACGTGAGCTGGGTTCAGACCGTCGTGAGACAGGTCGGTCCCTATCTGCTGTGGGCGCACGAAACTTGCGGAGGTTCTTCTTTAGTACGAGAGGATTTGGAAGGACGTACCTCTGGTGTTCCAGTTGTCGCGCTAGCGGCACGGCTGGGTAGCTATGTACGGAAAGGATAAACGCTGAAAGCATATAAGCGTGAAGCCCTCTCCAAGATCAGGTTTCGTTGCGGTATAACCGCGAAAGTCCCCTGGAAGACTACCAGGTTGATAGGCCGGATGTGTACGCGCAGCAATGCGTTCAGCTAACCGGTACTAACGGACGAATGCTTGGCCGCATGTATCCAACGCTCCTAAGAGCCCGCGTTAGGA
>CAVUXT010000037.1:0-6653 GCA_963745465.1 uncultured Bacteroidota bacterium
TCTAAAGGATGGGGAAATTCAAGTTGGCTCCAAGAGAGTATGTCTTTACAGACTCTGTTAAAATCCGAATTGTCAACCCGCCTCAATAAGCTTTTTAAACAATAACTTTTGTCCGTCGAATATAAAAGTCCACTTGCATGAATGCTCTTCACAAACTATTGCTTTATTTGGATTCGGTTCCATTGGTGATTATATTGTAGATGTGATAACAACCCATGTTTTTATAGTGTTTTTCACAATTCAGTTGATTTTTATTTAATAGGCTTTCGACGTTCAAATTTTGAAATAGTTTACTGAACTGGTCCATCCGGAAATATTCATAAACCTTGGTAAAATGTTCCAGGAACATTTTATCGTTCATCTCATTGTTACTTTTTCCGAGTTGATTGTCTAAAGCTGAGTCTATGCCCGACATTGAGATTTCATTGTCAGTTAAGGGGAATTAAAATATTTAGCTACACCGATTTTTTCCTTATGAGTAAAAGCATCTATAAGATTCTTTAATTCTATAATCAATTTTTTTCTTTCCTGTTGCTGGTCTATTGTTTTACCCTGAAGGCGTGAAATACTCTTTTGCGGCGTTCTGATAGCAGCATCATTTATGTCATTATTTGGTGACGATTGCATTAAAAAAAAGACTATTGCAATAAGCATTGTAGTAAAAATAAACCCTTATCTCTTCTGAAAAGGAACCAAGCACAACACCTGAATTTATGATATAAGCCGCGTTGCCTAAAAAGATATTCACTCTATAACTGTTGATCGGCGAAATTCGCTTTTAATGGTAAAAAATATTTCTACCGATCATCTCTCGCAGGTATTCCAATAAGTTTTAAGTCGCCCAAAAGATCTTCCCAATGTTTATTCCTCAAACTTCCAGCTCCATATAGTTTAGAGTTAAAATCTTTCGTAATAATTCTTAACCCGGTCGACCTCTTATTTGGGGTTTCAATATCCACCTCCACGATGTCCTCCAGCCGGATCTGTTTATTGATCCATGGGAAATAGTGATTCTTAATGAAAAGAAATCCCTCATCAATTAAAAAATAATTCATTTGACTACCAACGCCGAAAAACAATAAAAGAATAAAGCCAATAGGTATTATTAGCAAACCCTCGGATTTAGTCTTTCCTTTAATTGATATTCCTATAAATATCGTCAAGCCAACCAATAAAAGTGTATTAAAAGATGTATAAACATTTCCTGAATAGCGCCTCCTGGTAATAGCCCGAAGGTTATTTGAAATAATATTTGGTCTTGGATCCCGAATTTTTCCGAAAGACTTTTTCGAAATATAACTTCTCATTTCTTCGCAATTGCTATAAACATCTTGCCAAATATTCAATTTTTCCCCATTATCGAAAATGATACTGGTCGCTTCCATTCTTTGCAGCATATAATTTTCTTTCCTGCTTAAATAGATATCTACAATAGATGACCAGCTATAAATTTTTTCATTAAATAAGTACTTGGCCGTCAGAAATTCATCATCTAATATAATTCGTGGACTTTTTTGGAAAGTCGAATAAAACAGAAAAAGACTAAGTATCGGAAAAATTATTACAATATAATCGTGCTCAAACGTCCTGCTATTATGTAGAATGATAAATGGCATTGCCATAAAAAACAAACAAAAAACGATTGTGACAATCAACAGCAGAACTTTGTATTTTGATTTCAGCATGTTACTCTATTTCAAAGTTTTGATGAGTGAATCAATACTGTCATTATAATCCATGATTTGCCTGTTATATTCTTGCGTGGTGTCCCTGATCGACTTGTACATAAGCTGGAAGCAGTTTATCCTGAGATCACAATACACTATCAATTTTCCATTTCTTTTATGAAGCTTATTGGGGATGTTTAGACTATCCAGCCTGAGAATTAATTGTTTCCCTTCCTGCCAACAAACCAAGCTTGTATCCTTTAATTCTGTAAGCAACTCAGCGACTGGAAAAGGAAAAGACGCTTGCCTTTGTTTGTCGTAATAATGCAGAGCTTTCCGTTCGATAGTCGAAAACTTGTTCATTCCTTCCTGATATTCGATAATGTCTTTGGGAATTCTACTGTATTCCCAGGATGAAAATACCAGCAGGGCGACGATTAATATAACTGGCAAACCAAATTCCAGTTTCTTATCCTCCGACTTCATAAGTCCCGGATAAAATGAGTAACCAATTAAAATTCCTGAAACCAGACCACCTATATGAGCAGCATTATCAATATTTCCATTTAATCCATTCAAAAGGTTATATCCCACGAAGATGGCGATACTTGCCAGCAATGCCTTTCTTCTGGTTTTTTCAATTAAATTAGTTGTAAGCATGGCCAGAAATATACCGTACATGCCAAAAATTGCTCCTGATGCGCCGGCACTGATTGTCATCTCATGCATATATAAACTGGCGACGCTTGCAATAATGCCAGTAGTCAGATAAGCGATCCCAAATCGCCTGCTTCCTAACCGAGGTTCAAGTAAAATCCCGATATACAATAGAGCATACATATTGAATAGCAGATGAAATATGCCTATATGAAGGAAACAATTCGTCAAGAGCCGCCACGGCTGGCCCGCCAACGTAACTGGCCTGAAATTGGCGCCCCACTTTAACAGGCTTTCGCTATTTGGAAGTGTTACACTCACTCCGGATATAACCATGAGTAAAAAGACCAAAATATTAATATTAATGATAAGTGGGGTTACATAATATCCCTTTACAGGAATAAGAATGGACAGAATTCCTTTTGTTTTTTCATCTGCATTAACGGTAATACTGTCATCTTCAGGAGCTGACTTATCAACAGAGTTTAACTCTTCCTGAATTTCTCCGGTTTTAACTCTCAATTCATCTGCGGTAATTGATGACCTTAATTCGTCATAGCAAGCTATAAATTTTTCGGTATTGCGTTTGTTTCTCCCAAAATCAAAAAACTGTCCTCCCAGACTTTCACTCTTGAGCGTGATCAGTCCACCTTCAATATTAATTTGAATCCTCTCATTGATGGATCGTTTTCTGAATTTCGTATATGCGATCATTCCGGTTATATCGCTCTTTGTTACTTTCCAGTCAAGCTTTTCAGCTACTTCCCTGATGATAATCAGAAACTCTTCGTTTGTTAATTCTTCCAGTGGGAATACTACCGAATAGTGAGGGATGAGACCGATTGCCATGTTACGTTTTGATTCTTAGATTCTAAATTACATGGATTGATTAAAGCCGCAAAATGCAGGTTGTTATTGTAATTTCATCAGGCGTACACGGAAAAAAAACACTATCTAAGTGGAAATACTTAGTTTACTTTCAGGATTTTAACCGTTTTATCAATTCCCGATTCAGCGCTGTACATTTTCACAAAATGGTGTCCCGGTGGTAGTGCGGACAAATTGATGGTAGTACCCTGTTCTGTAAGATCCATCGCCATCACTACAGGCTGCCCCTGGAGATCTGTGATAGAAATATTGAGTGAGCCTGAATTTATTTTCCACTCTAACGTCAGATCTGTAGTCACAGGATTGGGATAAAGCCTGGCATGCTGACCATTCCCCAGATCGATTTCATCCGTCATATATCGGTATTATGCTTATTTTGGGATGCGGTCACAGATTGTGACCGCATAGAAATTGCATTTTTCGATACAATCACAGATTGCGAACGCACTGTCAACCATTCAAAAGAAGTAAGTTGAAACATAAAATCTTCAGGAAATCGCTTGTTATTCCGCTTTACCGCCCAATTAAGGACTTTCGTGGCAACTTCGTATAGTTCTGCCAGGTCAAAATCCAGCATAACCCGCTCGCCTCTGATTTCGTAGATTCGGTTTTGAATGTTTTTTATGATTTCCATTTAAATTATGGCATTTATTTCCATACAAATTAGCCCACGAATTAATTTATAATCCAGGGTTATTTACCCGTTTTATTTGCTTTTTTAACAGATCTTCTGATCGGAATCTAACGAATCTGGGAAGTAATAAACTGTCCGTTTCATATTCGAAACACCGTAGACCTGTGTAGCCGCGGTTCGAGCTATTTAATCGTTGATTTGTCAAATATCATCCCCTTCTAACTGAGAATCAATTAATTAATATAATTTTATAGAGTCCTTATTAAATCTGGCCAACATTAAATCAAAACTTGCCCATGAGGGCGTGACCTTTTACTTATGTTGGAATCATCATTGAAATTCATTTTTCGCCACCTCTGGAGTAACAGGTTATACTCTTCTATAAAAATCCTGGGACTAACAATCGGAATGGCCTGCATTCTTCTCGCTATTTTATTTGTCAGGGACGAAAATAGTTTCGATAAGTTTCATAAAAAAGCTGCTCAGTTGTATCGCATCACAACCACCATTAACAACCCTGAAAATGGAGGAAATCAAATCGAGGGTGCCACAGGACAGGTTCAGGGCCCAGCTTTTAAAGCAGGCGTCCCCGAAATCGAGGAATGTGTTAGGGTGATGTCCGGACTCAGCACTAATTTTATTGGTGATCGAAAACCACTTTCTATAAACTTTATATATGCTGATGAAAGTTTTTTTAAAATATTTTCGTTCCCGCTTTTGTATGGAAGCGCCCCCGACGCATTAAAAGATCTTACATCGATAGTATTAACAGAACAAACAGCGCTTCGATTTTTTGGCAGGACTGATGTAGTAGGTAAAACAATAAATCTTGAAGAAGGTCATGGTATGGTAACTTTCCTTATAACCGGTATTGCTAAAACCTTACCCATTCATTCTTCAATCCAGTTTGAAGCCGTAATTCCATTTAAGTATATGCAAACCATGTTTCATGATAGTTACTGGTTAAATCCATACCTGAGCACTTTTGTGCTTTTAAATTCAAATGCCGATGTAAACAGTGTAAAAAATAAATTTGCACAAATATTCCATAAAGAAGCAGCTGATCAACTTAAAGATGCGGGAATGACACCCAGTCAGGTTCAATTTGGATTACAACCTATTTCCGATATTCATTTAAATATTTTTGAAAAGGGTGCCAAAGCTGCCCGTGACGGCAGGCTAAGCGAAACAAGTGTTGTTACTTATTCATACATTCTTATGGGGATAGCTGCTTTCATTCTTATTATGGCTTGTGTGAATTTTCTTAACTTAAGTATTGCTGGTTCTCTAAAAAGATCGAAGGAAATAGGTATTAGAAAAATTTCCGGAGGCTCACGTACTCAGATTGTTAGGCAGTTCTTAACAGAATCATCTATACTTTGCTGCATCTCCTATATATTCGCTGCAATATTCGTAATAGCAACGCTGCCGGTTTTCAATCAGCTTGCACAAAAAAAGATCAGCTTTTCATTTCCGTCTGATATTTCTTTTTTTCTCTATGGCTTATTATTAATGGTTTTATGTACACTGTTGGTAGGATTGTATCCGGCGATCAGATTGTCCCTGTTTAATGCTGCAGAAGTTTTATATAATAAGCAAAAAATAAATGGGAAAAATATCTTTACCAGGAGTCTGATCGTTCTTCAATTTTCATTCGCCGTTGGACTCGTAATTGCTACCATTATCTACAACAGACAAATGAATTTTATCAGTCATAATGACCTTGGATACAATGCTTCAAATTTAATTAAAATACATTTGCCCAATTTTAGAAATATCGATCTCAGTAAAATAAGTGCTTTAAGGAATGAAATTATTTCAGAGACATCTGTTATGAACGAAACAAATGGTGATATGACCCCAACCAGTGATGTTGATGATGTTAATCTGAATAGCAGTAAAATCAAAGTTCATCAAAGTAAAATTGATCAGTTTTTTCTGCCTACCCTGGATATCCACCTTAAAGAAGGACGCAATTTTTCTAACAATTTTGGCGATGATATTGAACAATCGGTTATTGCCAACGAAACGTTTGTGAAAGAAACAGGAATGACCAACCCAATCGGAAAACAAATAAATTTAATTAACGGCCTTGGCATTAATCACAAAAAGACAATTGTGGGTGTAGTGCAAGACTTTCACTATGCTTCATTAAAGGAAAAAATAGAACCGCTGATATTGGTGCCAGATCAATCTGAATATATTTGGATTAAAATACAAAAAGGTAAATCTGCAACCGCTCTTTCCTCCATGGAGAGCATATTTAAAAGAAATTTCCCCGAATATTATTTTCAATTCGATTATGTGGATGAAGAAATCAGTAATCAGTATGCGAATGAACAAAGATGGAAACAGATTATCGGTTATGCCTCAGCATTGGCAATTCTAATTTGCTGCATAGGATTATTTGGCCTTACTCATTTTTCTGCAGTCAGGCGTACAAAAGAAATAGGGATTCGGAAAGTGTTGGGTGCATCTGCCATTAAAATATCCTGGTTATTGTCGGAAGATTTTATGAAGCTTGTCTTACTTTCAATCCTCATTGCATCGCCAGCTGCCTGGTATCTAATGAATAACTGGCTGCAAAATTTCAACTACAGAATACATATATCCTTGACAGATTTCACTTCTGCTGGTGTAATTGCATTGGCAATCGCTTTGATTACCATCAGCACACAAACTTACAAAGCAGCGATAGGCAATCCGGTAAATTGTTTGAGAACTGAATGAGTAAATCTCGTGCATTCCCACCAAATTATTAAGTTATTGAAGGGCTCAAAATTCAGATACTCGTCATTTGATTAAGG
>CAVUXT010000038.1:0-9621 GCA_963745465.1 uncultured Bacteroidota bacterium
GTGGTGCGTTGTAAATAATCAGTTGGTCAGCCTGGATTACGCGTCAAGAACGGCGACCAGGTGGAGATCATCACCGCCAAGCGCGGTGGCCCGAGCCGGGACTGGCTCAATCCCCACCTGGAATACGCGCAGACCTCGACGCGCCGGCTCGAAGATCCGCCAATGGTTCCGGCAGCAGAACCGCGACGAGAACGTCAACGCCGGGCGTGAGTTGCTCGAGCGTGAGCTGAACCGCCTGGGCGTCGACAACATCACCTACGAGCATATTTCTCAGCTTTTTGGCAAGGACAAGGTCGAGGACCTGCTGCACGACATCGGCACCGGCGATATCACGACAGTGCAGGTGGCGACGCGGGTATTGCAGATCGGCAAGGTCGAAGAGCTGCCCAGGCAGGCAACTGAGGAGCTGGGAGAAAGGGAGAAGCCGCAGAAGCCGGCCGTGGCGGTGCAGGGCATCGTGGTGCAGGGCGTCGGCAACCTGCTGACCGTGCTTTCGCGCTGCTGCAATCCGATGCCGCCCGACGACATCGTGGGCTTCGTCACCCGTGGGCGCGGCGTCTCGATCCACCGTCGTGAGTGTCCGAACGTGTTGTCTCTGAAGGACAGCGAGCGGCTGATCGAAGTCGATTGGGGCAACACCGAGCCGGCGATCTCGCGGTGTGAAGATCCGCTGTCCAGGCATACGATCGCGCCGGCTTGTTGCGTGACATAACGGAGATCATCAACGAGGAGCACATCAACCTGGAGGACGCCTCCGCCGTGACGGCTCGCCAGGACAACCTGGCCATCATCACGGCGACCCTCGAAGTGCGTGACGCCGAGCAGCTCAGCCGGGTGCTGTCCCGCATCGACCGGTTGCCCAACGTCGTATCCGTGAAGCGACAGACGGGGTAGCTTCCGAAAATGCAGGCAAAAAAGAGGCGTGATGGGTTCGACCCACCACGCCTCTTTTATCGTACTTTTTGACTGCTCAGGGACACGTCCTACATTCTGCCGTCACGTCACGGGCAGGACGTTGAACGCATCACCTGGCAGGTCAGCCGCCCACCGGCACCGGCGTGGCGGGAACTTTGTCAGCCGACCAGTTTCGGGTGATTTTGGCCGCCTGTCGTAAGGTATCCAGCCACGTGGTCCAGGCCGTATACTGATTCTGCTGGTAGGTATAGGAATCCAGCGGATGGTTCGGATCGCTTTCTTCGACCTGGATGATGTGATAGCCGAAGGAACTCTTCACCGGCTGGCTGATCTCGCCGACCTTCAAGGCGAAGGCGGCGGCTTCGAACGCCGGATCCAACCCCTGGCCCCGGCCCACCCAGCCAAGTTCACCGCCCTGGGCGGCGCTGCCGGTATCATCCGAGTATTCCTTGGCCAACGTGGGCGAAGTCCCCACCGGCCGCCAGCTTCCTGCACTTCGATGATACGCGCGCAGCGCTTGTGCGTCGTCACGCGGTGGCAGAGGCGTGGGCGTCGGCGCCAGTGTCGGCGTCGGCGCCGGAGTTGCCGCTGCCCTGGTGCTAACGTGACCGTTGGCGTGATGGGCTGAGACGGGCTGGCCCGTCGCAGTCGGCGCCTCGGTAGGAGTGGGCTGCGGGGTCGGCTCGGGTGTGCGGATGGCCACCAGGATGTGGCGCAGCCGAATCTCGGCCGTGGTCTCGGGCACGTTGTTTGTCAGCTGGGTGTAGAGCTTCTGCTTCAGAAGATCGGTCTCTACCACCTGGCGGAAGTCCGCCTCGCTCATGCCCGTCTGCGTTGTCAGGCGGGTCAGGAACTGCTGGTACGAAGTCGTATAGGACTTCAGCGTGACCGGGGTCGCAGTCGGCGCGGGAGTTGGCGACGGTACGGCCGTCCCGGCTGCCGGTCGGCGTCGGCGATGGCCCAGGCGTGCTCGTCGGGGTCGGGCCGGGCGTGTTCGTGGGCGTAGCAGTTTCGGTAGGCGTAGCCGTCGGCGGCACAGCGTAGTAACCGAAGTCGTGCTGGACCGTGTCGGTCACTTCCTGCTGGCTGACGGTGATCCCCTTCTGGCGCGCCTGCTCCAGGATGAACTGATCGTCGACCAGCGTATCCAGCACGGTCACGCTGGAACCGGATGGATCGGCCGCATCCTGCGCATTCTGAGCCCAGTCGAACTTAACGGCTTTCTGATACTGGGCCAGTGTGATGTTACTGCCATCGACGCTCGCCACCGGCTGCCGGGGGGTGATGACCAGGGCATCGAGGATGCCCGCGGCCAGCAGACCCAGCAGAATGACGCCCACTCCCGCCAGCAGAAGCACAACCCTGCGGTTGGCTGCCTCGTTCTTGCGCCGGCGGGCGTGTTCTTTGCGGGTTAGCTCGCGTTCTTCCGGCTTACTTTGCTTGTTAGCCATTGCTAGACCATCCTCAGCCGCCAAATCTCCGGATGTGTTCGGCAGTATACGGCAGCAACGCAATGTTCCGAGCGCGTTTGATAGCCGTCGTCAGCCGCCGCTGGTGCCGGGCGCAGGTCCCGGTCCGACGCCGGGAGTCGATCTGTCCCTGGTCGGAAACGTAGCGACGCAGCAGGTTGATGTCCTTATAGTCGATCTTCTCGATCTTGTCAGCGCAGAAGGCGCAGATGCGCCGGCGCTGGAAGCGTCCGCCCGGGCGCCCGCCACGGCGCTCATCGCCCGGTCCGCGGTCTTCCCGGCGTGGGCGCTCGCCGCCCACCATGTTGTCATCTGCCATTGCAGTCTCTCCATTCAGAAGCATCCAGATGCCCTAGAAACCCCATCTCTTCGTCGAAGTCCATGTCCTTCGGGCTCGCCGCCGAACCGGTTGTCGAGGATAACCATCTCGTTGGCCACCACTTCGGTGCGGGAATGGCGTTGGCCATCCGGATCGTCCCAGCTGCGGGTCTGCAGACGTCCCTCGACGTACACGCGGGAGCCTTGCGCAGGTACTGGTTGCAGACTTCAGCCAGGTTGCCCCAGGCGACCACATTGAACCATTCCGTAGCCTCGCGCCGTTCACCGCCGCTGGTAGTCCAGCCGCGGCTCACGGCCACGCTGAAAGAGGTCACGGGCTTACCGCTGGGCGTGTAGCGCATGTCGGGATCGCGCCCGAGATTGCCGATGATCAAGACCTTGTTCAGACCTCGTGCCACAGCCCGTCCCTCCCCTGGTTATCGACAACTACGGTGATCTTCGATCACGGTGATCATCGATCACGGTGATCTCATGGCTACGGTAATCAAAGATTACTGGTCCTCGTCGGTGCGCACGATCATGTGCCGGACGACCTGCTCGTCGATCCGCAGGTTCCGGTCCAGCTCACGGCTTGGCTGGGGTTCATCTGGAAGTTATATTGCACGTAGATGCCGTCGGTGCGCTTATTGATCGCATACGCCAGCCGCCGCCGGCCCCAAACGTTGTTTGAGGGGCTGTAGCCGCCGCCAGAAGTGATCCAGTTGCTGACTCGCTCGATGAGAGTCGCGAGAGCTTGCTCGTCCAGCTGCGGGACGGCGATGACAACCAGTTCGTAGTCATGCAGATTTTCAGCCATACCGCGTCGATACCTCCTTTCCACGGAATTCCCGGCACCCCGACTCACGGGGTGGCAACGGGAGTGCCGCCGGCCTGCAAGGCTTAGCCGTTTGCCGGGGGCAGAAAGAGCGAGGGCAGGTGCCCTCGCGGTAGCGGAATTATAACATAGGCGGCGGGGTATGGCAAATACGATGGACGACGAGGCGATCAAGGCTGAAGGTTGACGGTCGAAGGTTGCAGGACGTGGCCAGTCGCCGTCCGACCGTCGGCCTATCGTCCGGCGGCTTGGCCGGCTGGGAACATTGAACCTGAAATGAATCACGTCGCCATCCTGCACGACGTACTCACGCCCTTCCAGCCGGAGATGGCCCGGCCGCGGGCGCCGGCCGTCAGGCCGCCCGGTGGCCGAGGAGGGCGGCCTGCGGCGCTACTTCAGCGCGGATGAAGCCGCGTTGGATGTCGGTGTGGATCATTGGCCCGCCGCTTCGTAGGCGGTCGAGCCGCCGCGCAGCGTCCAGGCGCGGCGCGTCTCCTTGCCGCCGGTGATGGTGAAGAAGGTGATCAGGTCGAGCAGGCGGTAGCTGGCCGTGGATCAACCGGTCCAGACCCGACTAGCTCAGCCCCAGGTCGGCGCGGTAGCGCGGCCGCGTCGTCCGGCGGCCAGGTCACCAGCTCGGCCTCGCAGGCGGCGCACAGGACCAGGCAGGGTGCCCTCGCCTGCCGCGTGGGCCTCGCACCGGCCGCGGCGAGCCGTCCGCCGTCGGGCAGGCGTCTTCGGCCACGTTGACGACATAGAGGCGGGGCTTGCCGGTGAGCAGGCTGAGATCCGGCCTCCAATCGGGATGGTGCGCGGGCTCGGCGTAACTGCGGCCGGGCCGCCGGCATTCAGGTGCATGCGCAGGCCGTCCAGCCAGCCGAGTTGGTCGGCGAAGTCGCGGAGGGTGGGCCTTGGCCTGGCCCTGCACCTTCTCGATGCGCCGATCGACCGTCGCCAGATCCGCCAGGATCAGCTCCAGGTCGAGCGTCTCCAGATCGCCGAGCGGGTCCACCCGTTCGCCCTGGGTGGGCACGTCGGGATCCTCGAAGGCGCGCAGCACCAACACGATGGCGTCCACGTTGCGGATATGGCCGAGGAACTGGTTGCCCAGCCCTGCGCCCTGGCTGGCGCCCTTCACCAGCCCGGCGATGTCCACGAACTCGACCGTTGCCGGGACGACCCGCTCCGGCTCGAGCAGCGCCGCGAGCTGTGCCAGGCGCGCATCGGGCACGACCGCCACGCCCACGTTGGGGTCGATGGTCGTGAACGGGTAGGGGGCGACCGCGGCCCCCGCCTGTGTCAGCGCGTTGAACAGCGTCGACTTCCCGGCGTTTGGCAGTCCGACGATGCCGATCTGCAGGCTCATGAGGACCTCCGTGGGTAGAAGTGCTGATTGCTGGATTTGCACTCCGCGAACAAGACGTATTATAATCCGGGTCGTGTTCGGGGAGTAGCGCAGCCCGGCTAGCGCGGACGGTTCGGGTCCGTGAGGTCGGAGGTTCAAATCCTCTCTCCCCGACTTTTCAGTACCGGCGACCTCACGGATGGTCAATGACCATCCGTGAGGTCGCCGGTTCATTGAAGTCCTTTGAAACAGTCGGCCTCGCCCGTACCGCGCCCGTGCGATACTTTGTCAATTCAGCCTTGTTGGGCGCGGCCGACAGCCCTATCGGGCGGACGGCGCCGTCCGGTGGCTGTCCGATCTTGGCGCCCTCGTTTGCCGTGTGGGCCGGTGTGGGGGTCGAGAGTGCTACCAGCTCTGCCCATTGCCGCCGGGAACTCGGCGCCGGACCCCTCAGCACACCCCTATGGCCGCGGCGTGCCACTTTCGGCGCGACGAGTGCCTATCCGGAGGGTTATTATCCAGAGCACGTCAGTCTGGGAGATGTCCATGCCATACAACTGTATCGTATTGGTGAAACAGGTGCCGGACACCGCGCACGTCAGCGGCAAGGCCATGAAAGACGACGGCACCGTCAACCGCGTGGCGCTGCCGGCGATCTTCAATCCCGAGGATCTGAATGCCCTCGAAATGGCGCTGCAGATCAAAGACCAGTATGGCGGACAGGTGACTGTGTTGACGATGGGTCCGGCGCGTGCAGCTGAGACTCTGCGCGAGGGGCTTTACCGGGGCGCCGATCGAGCGATACTGCTCTCTGATCGGGCCTTCGCCGGGTCCGATACGCTGGCCACTTCCTACGCGCTCAAGTGCGCTGTGGAACACCTCGGCGACTACGACCTGGTCCTGTGCGGACGTCAGGCCATCGACGGCGATACGGCCCAGGTCGGTCCGCAGGTGGCGGAGAAGCTCGGCCTGCCGCAGATCACCTGCGCCGAATCCATCCAGAGTCTGCAAGATGGGGAGATCGTCGTGCAGAGGGCCTTTCCGCGTGGCAAAGAGACCGTGAAGTGCACTTTGCCCTGCCTCCTGACGGTCGTCAGCACCGCCTGTCCGCCCCGGCCGCCTTCGGTGCGCAGGATGATCGCCTACAAGCTGGCGGCCTCTCCACTTGAGTACCCTGAGTTGCTGAAGCGGTGGCCCGAGTGGGAGACACCTGACGCTCTGGACAGCTATCTGGCGCGCGCGGGATCTGAAGATCCCTGTCTGGACGACGACCGACATCGGCGCTGACGAAGGGTATCTGGGCTTGCAGGGTTCGCCCACCAAGGTCTGGAAGGTCGACTATGTGGTGCTGGAGACCAAGGAGAGCAAGCAGGTCCCGGCTACGCCGGAAGGCGTGTCCGCGCTGGTGAAGGAACTGGTTCAGGGCCACGTCATGTGAAGGGGATAGGCGCATGAATAAGGAGCAGGACGTCTGGGTCTTTGTCGAGCAAGAGGCCGGCGAGTTGGCTGAGGTCAGCCTCGAGTTGCTTTCCAAGGGCCGGGAGTTGGCCGACAGGTTGGGCAGCCACGTGAGCGCGCTCCTGTTTGGTTATGGCATCGCTCATCTGGCGGAAGATGTGATCCACCACGGCGCGGACACGGTGCTGTTGGCTGATCATCTGGAGCTGGCACTATACCGCTCGTCGCCGTACGCCCGAGTGGCCACCGATCTGGCGCGGGACCGCCGGCCGTACATCTTTCTACTGGGTGCTACGCCGACCGGACGAGATCTGGCCCCTCGCATCGCCAGCGCTGCTGCGCGCAGGGCTAACGGCCGACTGCACCGACCTGCAGATCGGTGAGTACCGGAAACGGGACCGGGTCTACCCCGATTTGCTGTTCCAAATCAGGCCTGCCTTCGGTGGCAACGTCATCGCCACCATCGTAAACCCCGATATGCACCCGCAGTTGGCCACCGTGCGGGAAGGCGTCATGCGCATCGGTCTGCCGGACCCCCAGCGCACGGGCAGAGTGGAAACGATCGCCCCTCAATTCGGTGGACGTGACCTGGACCTGCAGGTGCTGAAGCGGGAAGTGTTCCCGCTGTGCTGTGATCTGAAGAGCGCCTCCATCGTGGTCGCCGGAGGAGCCGGCGTAGGCAGCAAAGAGAACTTCCAACTGATCTACGACCTCGCCGAGACGCTGGGCGGGCAGGTTGGCGCCACCCGCGCCGCGGTCGATGCCGGCTACGTCTCCTCGGAGCACCAGGTGGGGCAAACTGGCGTCACCGTGCGACCCCGGCTGTACATCGCCTGTGGCATATCCGGCACGGTTCAGCACCGAGCCGGGATGGATCAGTCCAGCAAGATCGTTGCCATCAACAACGACCCTGCCGCCCCCATTTTCCAGATCGCGCATTACAGGATCGTAGGTGATTTGAAGGAGGTCATCCCCATGATGATCCGCGCCTATCGCGACTGTGCCAGGTAAGGGAATCGAGCATGGCAGAGAATTTCTTCACCGACAATGCGGACCTGCAATTCCGCCTGGAGCAGCTGGACCTCAGCCAGGTGGTGGATATCCTTGAGGATGGGTATCGATACCACGACCTCTATCCAGGCGCTCCCCGCAACTACCGGGACGCGAAGGACAACTATCGCCTCCTGCTCACCGCCTTGGGGGAGATCTGTGCCACCCGAGTGGCGCCCCAGGCGGCCGCGGCGGACGCGGAGGGCGCCCACCTGGAGCATGGCCGGGTGACCTACGCCGCCGCCACCTGCGAAGCACTGGAGCTGCTGCGGCAGGCGGGATTGATGGGCACCGTGTTGCCCTGGGAGTACGGCGGGCTCAACCTGCCCGGCACTGCTTACCGCCTGATGATCGAAGTCGTCGCCCGCGCCGAGGCGGGGCTGATGGCAGTGTTTGGCCTCCAGGAGATCGCTTCCACCATCGAGGAGTTCGGTACTGACGAGATGAAGGCCAGGCTTTTGCCCCGCTTTGCGCGCGGCGAGGTGACTAGCGCCATGGTCCTGACCGAGCCGGACGCTGGTTCTGACCTGGGATCGGTGCGCACGCGGGCGGCCTTGGCGGCCGACTTGCGGCCCGACGAGCATGGTCCTGCCGCCGCCGGCGCTGATGGCACGTGGCGCCTGAACGGAGTCAAGCGGTTCATCACCAATGGCGGCGCCCAGATCCTGCTCGTGCTGGCTCGCTCCGAGCCAGATAGCAAGGACGCCCGCGGCCTATCGCTGTTCCTGGTGGAAGCCGACGACACGGTCCGCATCCGTCGCCTGGAACACAAGATGGGCGTCCACTCCTCCCCTACCTGCGAAATGGAATTCAGGGACACGCCGGCCCAATTGATAGGCAAGCGCCGGATGGGGCTCATCCGCTATGCGATGAGCATGATGAACGGGGCCAGGCTGGGAGTGGCGGCCCAGGCGCTGGGCATCGCAGAGGCGGCCTACGGAGATGCCAGTCGCTACGCTGAGAAGCGGATACAGTTCGGCCAGAGCATCGGCTCCATGCCTGCGGTGTACCGCATGCTGCTCTCGATGCGCGGCGAGATCGAAGCAACCCGGGCGCTGATTTGCGAGACCGGGCGCTGGGTGGACCTGAACAAGGCCCTGGACGCCAGATCGCGGTAGGTCGGGAAGCCTGGATGCTGACGCTCGCCAGCAGCAGAAGCGAGCCGACCGCCTGGCATCCGTGCTGACACCGCTGGTGAAGTACTTTGCGACGGAAATGGGCAACCGCGTTTGCTATCAGGCCATGCAGATTCATGGCGGCGCCGGCTACATGAGCGCCTTCAATGTGGAGCGACACTTCCGCGATGTGCGAGTAACCAGCATCTACGAGGGCACCAGCCAATTGCAGATCGTGGCTTGCCTGAGCGGGCTGTTGAGCCATACGCTGGACGATCTACTGGAAGAATGGGCGGCGCTGGACTACGGCGCAGAGTTGGCGGGGATGAAAGACCAGCTCGCACAGGCCACGGCGTGGCTCAACCAGAGCATCGAACGCCTGAAGGGCGAAGAAGAACGGGCGCTGATCGACTACTACGCGGCCGACTTGGCTGACCTTGCCGTGTACACGATCAACTGCTGGTTGATGTGCGCGGACGCGCGCCTGTCCGATCGGAAATGCGAGATGGCCCGCGTCTACATGGCCGAGACGCTGCCCAAGATGCAGGCCAAAGCGGCCATATTGCAGGCCGTTGACCCGGCCGGGATACGGGCACGGAACATCCTGCTCGAGAGACCAGCCTGATAGGCGGCCCCTCGGTGGGCGTGATCGCGCATTTCTGGAGGGAGTCACCAGGGATCCCTTTGAACTCAGTCGATGTTTCTTGCTCCAATCTACCACACGGAGGGACTATGACTACCGAACCGAAGGAACAGAAGGGCGTTCTCATCACTGGTCCGAGCGGCGTCATCTACAACATCCCGGCGAAGGAACTCAGAGATATGCAGTACCACGGGCGGCCGTCGAAAGGACCATCCTAGATGCCGAGGCTGCAGGCTTCGTTGGCGACTCGGGTGAGGACGCACTCGGGGAGACTGAGGAATTCGCGGAAGGGGCACCTCCACCGCCACCTGGAGCCACAATGATTAATATATTTGTCGGGCCTAATGCCGAGGCCACCATGCTGCCTGATGACGTCGAACAGCCACAACCGCGCTTTTCGAGCGGGCTCTATCATGACGAAGTACGCTGCGGGCTCTACTATGGCGGCTCGTCGTCGTGCGATGCCCTGTGCT
>CAVUXT010000039.1:0-18600 GCA_963745465.1 uncultured Bacteroidota bacterium
CAATCCACGCTATCACTTGCTTGATGCGGCTCGACCGACCGTGTAGGGTAGACGATGAGACCGGCAGCGCGACCTTAGTCCCTGATTGCAAAGTATAACGACTCGGATGACGGGAGAGCGGGTTGAGACTTCTTCGGCATGAAGGCAAGAGGACGACCCGTGTCCGATCGATTCGAGACGCAAGCCAGAGGTCGGCTGTGGCTCAACGCCAATCCATACCTGTTCAGCATCTCACGCTCGCCGTGGACGCTCGCTGTACGTCCCGGATCATCAAGGCCGGGGCGGCTCGGCGACACGAAGACATTGCTCTCGCAATGGGACACCTCGTGCTCGGTTCAGGCTAACCTGAGTCGCATCCGGCTGGAGAACACCTTCGGCAAGGCGTCCCGGTCAAGGGTCGAGGACATCCTGGCGATCTTTCGCCAGCGGTACCTGTTCGAGGATGGAGGTTTCATCAACGCACTCGTCGCGTTGGTGCAGGGTTCCGGTTGCCCGCTAACGCCCTGGACCGAATCCTCTACTTCCACGCCACGCAGTCCGACCGGCTCTTGTACGATGTCGTCACCGAGTGGCTCGTGCCACTACAATATCGGGGCGTCTGTGACATCAATCTGGGGGATTTGGAAAGACGGCTCGCCACTTGGGTCGGCTTGGGGGAAGACGACTCTTCCTTGGTCTGAGAGGACCACGACCCGACGCGTCGCCCAAGGGCTCCTGTCGACTTCTCCGTGACTTCGGGCTTGCTCCAAGGGGCATGCTCCACAAGCGGATCGCTCCACCAACTTACGTCCCGGTATCGGCATTCGCCTACGTGCTTGTTCTACCTGAAGCAACACCAACCCTCCGGTGCGAGGCTCGTCGAGCACCCCGACTGGCGTCTCTTCTTCCTCCCCCGTGAGGGCGTCGAACGGTTCCGTTCGAGGCCCATCAGCAGAGCTTGCTGGAATATCATGCGGCGGGCAGCGTCACCCGGCTCACTTTCCCCGCCCCGACCCTCCAGGGAGTATGGGGCGTGTTCCTCGCTTGAAGATAGCCAGTCGACTCCTCTGGAAAGCGACCTCAAGGCGGTGCCGCCGCGCGGATCAGCGTCTACCACGATCTGCCGTTCGCCATCCTGCGGTACCATCCAGAACGACGAATGGGAACTTCGGCGTGAAGTTCAATGGGCTCGTGGCACGAGGCTGGAGAACGTCGGCAAGGATGTCCACAACATCCTCGATGTCCGACTTGCTGTGGAAGGCCGGTCGATGAGAGCGGAAGGAATGGATGCCGTCGTTGGAATTGGAAAAACAGGAAGGCTATCGGCGTGCCCAGGATCAGGTCACGACCTACCTCGCCGACAAAGACTCTTTTCAGACCGCTTTGCGGAAATGTCTGGAAGGACCGACTGGCCCCGCTTGACCCCCAAGCAAATCCATCGCTTTCCTGACGAGAGTGGCGGCGATGTCGCCGGGCCTTTACCACATGTCCAAATTGCTTGGACGAGATGAAGGGCAAGACCCGCGTGACGACGATTCTCTGCTACCCCGGCACTCTGGCGGGAAGCACGGGAACTCGCCGCTTCATGGCCCTCAGTGATCGGGACGCCCTGGGCAATTACCGAGTCAAGATTTATGGCTGAGACGCAGGTGAGAATGCATGAAGAAAATCGCCGATCTTCTTACACGCGACCTGAACGAGACGATCGAGGAGATCATCAAGGTCGATCAAGCCGACGAAGAGACCGTCTACAACGAGCTTACCGAATACGTCGCCACCAATCGTATCCGTGAGAGCTATCGCACGCTGCTTAAGGCGATGGCCGAGGCGCCCGCCGATCCCAGCGAAGGAGTCGGCATCTGGATCTCGGGCTTCTTCGGCTCTGGCAAGCTCGTTCGCCAAGAACCTCGGCTACGTGCTCGCCAACCGCACCGTGCGCGGCCACCGCGCCGCAGATCTCTTCAGGCGCAGCTGAACGATGCCATCATCTCCGACCTTGTGACATCATCACCGCCGCGATCCCTACCGAAGTGATCATGTTCGACGTTTCGGTTGACCGGGCGGTCCGCAACACCAACGCCAAAAGATCGCCGACATCATGTACATCGTTCTGCTGCGCCACCTCGATTACGCGGAGGACTTCGACGTCGCCGAGCTTGAGATCGAACTGGAAGGCGCGGGCAAGCTCGATGCGTTCGAGCGCGACGCCTCGAGCGCTGAGGGCAAGCCACTGGCGGAGGTGCGCGCGTTCCCCAGCGGCTGATGCCGCGCCAGCGCCATCCTGAATGACCTTGAGCCACAGACCTTCCCCGCGCCGATTCATGACGCAGGGCGCTGCTCGCCGACCGCGACATCACCGTCGCCAAGTTCGTCGAGCGCACGTTCGAGTTGATGACGCCGGCGGCCAGGGCAAGGCGCTGATCTTGATCATCGATGAGGTCGGCCAGTACGTCGCCCGCAGCGCCGACAAGATCGAGGATCTGCGCGCCGTGGTCGAGCGTTTCGGCAAGGAGAGCCGCAATCGCGTCCGTGCCAAGGACCATCGCTCCCGTGTTGGATCGTCGTCACCAGCCAGGAGAAGCTCGATGAGGTCGTCGCTGCCATCGACTCCAAGCGCGTCGAGCTGGCCAAGCTGCAGGACCGCTTCCGGTACCGCGTTGATCTCGCCCCCGCCGATATTCGTGAGGTCGCCACCAAACGCGTTCTTGGCCAAGAAGCCGAGGCCGAGCCACGGCTGAGCACGGCTACGCACAGATCCAGGGGCGTTCAACGCGCGCTGCCAGCTCGACACGCACGACGCGCCGACGCGACAGTCAACGAGACCGACTTTGTCCAGTTTCTACCCGTATCTGCCGCACTTCATGGATCTCTCGATCGACATCATGTCGGGCATCCGGCTCCAACCGGGCGCGCCCCGCCACTATGGCGGCAGCAACCGCACGATCATCAAGCAGGCGCACGAGATGCTGGTCTCCGACGCACCGCTTTCGCCGTGAAGCCCGTCGGCGCTTGGTAACGCTCGACACTGTTCGAACTGGTGAAGGGAAACCTTTCGTCCGAGCAGCGGACAGACATTCACCAGATCGCCGAGCGATTCAGGGCGTAGCGGTGAGGGGATGGGCGGCGCGTGTCGCCAAAGCGATCTGCCTGCTGGAGTTCATACCGACCTGCCGCGGACGAAGGCAACCTCGCCGCGGTGTTGTCGTCGAGTCGGGCAAGGCGACCCCGCTGGCCGAAGTGCAGTCCGCTACCAAACGGCTCGACGCCGCCAAGTTCATTCGGAGCACCGAAGAAGGGTGGAAGCTCCAGACCGCCCACGAGAAGAACTGGACCAACGAACGCAGCGGTCACCTCGATCCGAAACCGCCGAGCGAAACGAACTGACCCGCAGCTCTCTGGGGGAAATCTTCGATGAGCCGGAGTTCAAGACGTACCGCTTCCAAAACCGCTCGTTTCCGAATCGGCATCAATGCCGATGGAACCGGCATCGGCGAAGAGGGGGAACTGCCGCTGACACTGTGCGTGGCCGACGATGCGGACGAGCTGGCCAAAATCGAGAGGTCCGTACCGAAAGCCAGCAGCACTCACACGAGGGCGATCTTTACTGGCTGTTTTGCCTGACGCCCGAGATTGATGGACTGGTCGCCCAGCTTATGCCTGCCGCGGAAGATGGTCGATAAGTACAATCAGCTCAGTGCCCAGCGCCGGTCGGTCCGGACGAGGCAGTCTTCAGGATGAGAAAACGGCGAAGGACCGTCGCGAATCCACGCTGCGGGAGTTTTCTTTGGCTCAGGGGGCATCATAAGCCCTTGGATCACGTCAAAAACAACTTTGAACTGAGCATCGTATTTCTTCTCAAGCGCTGTGACCTTATGCGGAAGCTCTTCATTGGATGCAAGGAGTCGAGGCAGACGTACGAACGCCCTCATGACTTCAATAATTACTCGCACGGCCCTTTTACTCCTGAGAACGCCGGAAAGCATTGCTACGCCTTGCTCAGTAAATGCGTACGGAGTCGCTCTCCGCAAACCACCCCAACTTGAAGTCACAATTTGTGATTTCAAGTTCTTGAACTCCTCCACGGTCAATTGAAACATGAAGTCCTCCTGAAAACGATCTGCATTCCTCTTGACCGCCTGGACAAGAACTCGCGGCGCAAATTGATACAAACGCGAAAGATCCGTGCTAAGCATAACTTTTTCTTCTCGAAGGAAATAGATTCGGCCCTCAATCGCATCTCTCGGGATAACTGCTTGAGCTTTCTTCATCGCCGACTGTCGTTCGTTTTTTTTAAGCCCGAAATAATGTCGTTGACCCAATCGAAATAACGAAAACGTCGCCCATTCAGTTAAACTATTCTTCAGACTCCCTACTTCCCAACATACGAAATACGCCAGATCATATTCTCACCGTCGTCCGTCACGAGGAGCGCGCCATCTCTTGCTACTGTGATACCCACAGGCCGTCCCCACACATTTCCATCCGGTGTGACAAAACCCGTCATAAAATCTTGGTACTCGCCCGTCGGCACTCCGTTGTGCAACGGAACGCGGATCACTTTGTAACCTGTGCGGCGCGAGCGGTTCCAGGAGCCGTGTTCACAAGCAAACGCATCGTTGTCGTACACTTTCGGGAATTGTTTGCCGGCGTAGAACGTCATTTCAAGTGACGCTGAGTGCGATTGAAGAAGAACATCCGGAACCAAAACTTTTCCGATCAATTCCGGATGTTCGCCCTTATGTCGTGGATCCTGATTCGATCCCATATCGTACAAGGCCAGCCATAGAAACCGCCGTCCTTGATCCGCGTGATGTAGTCTGGAACCAGGTCGTCGCCTAAACGATCGCGTTCATTCACCGACCCCCAAAGGTCGCCGGTCTGAGGTTGAATCGCAATTCCCACCGCATTGCGAATACCTGAAGCAAAGATGCGAAATCCGGATCCGTCCGGGTTGTATTCCAGGATGTCGGCGCGATGTTTATTCGTTCTCGTCCGGGTTTTCATAATCGTTCGAATGAGAGCCGACGGAGATGTAAGTTTCTCTTTCCGTCCTTGGAAAAAGCGATATCGCGTGTCCAGTGGCCGCCGCCGCGGAGCAATCCTCCGCCCGGGATATCGGGGACGATCATTTCTTGCGCGCCGCGAGGGCTGAGATCGCCGGATCGATAAGGAAATCGAATTACAGATCCTGTGTTACAGATGTAAATGTACTGCGGGTCCCGGGCCCGGCGGATAAAACCCAATGCCGAACGGTCTGTCAAGGTCCGAGACAAAAATTTGGTCGATCTCCGGGTGGTCCACTCCATCTTCAGCACGCAGCACACGCACCCTGCCCGGACGGCTTTCAGCGACAAAGATATCACCGTTAGGAGCAGTGCGAATGAGGCGAGGATTATCAAGCCCCGTGAGAAATTCTTCAACCTTAAATCCGGCAGGGACACGAAGCTGTGCTCTTGCCGGCCGGCTCACCAGCCGCGGTCCGCTGTCAACTGACGTAGTTGCGTACGGTTTCGGCAAGTCCGCAGTCGTCAGATGGTGCAGCACGCCGGGGGCGTCTGACGTCCAATTTCCCGCTACTCCCTCGCCCGCAAGTAAACTGTCTGTCTTAGCGGACGATTTGACCGCGCTCCGTTCCTGTGCATGACCTTCTTCGATTGTCGGCAAAACAATAATTCCGAGGAGAAGGAAAAAAGGCAGTATAAAAATTATTTTACGCATGACCATTTGTCCCTTTTGATGTAGGATGAATTTTAGATATGTCCCCATGCGATAAACAGAAAAACAGCGAATGAATAGTGCTCGTTCCCCATCAGGGCGCCTGGATGAATGTATTCGGGCCCCGTTGTGTGATTCCTCTGATTAACGCAACAGAACCATTTTCTTTGACTCAGTAAAGAGGCCGTTAGCTCCTGAGGCTGACATCCGATAGATGTAGACGCCGCTCGGCAGGCCGAGAGCATTAAAATCAATTGAATAATTTCCGGCTTCTTCCCATTGCCGAACGAGTCTTCGTATCGATTGGCCGAGCACGTTGTAGACAACAATTTCGACATAACTTTTACCGGAAACTGTAAATTTTATGCGCGTCGTCGGATTGAACGGATTCGGGTAATTCTGCGTTAATTGAAATTGAACGGGCGGGCGGACCGTGGGCGTTGGTGCAGCGGATAACTCAACGCCGTCGGCGTTGTACGCAGTCACTCCAAGTTCGGAAGCCATCCAAACATTTCCCCGCTTGTCGAAAGCAATGTCGTGAACCTCCCCACTTGCAAGCCCATCTGTCGAGGAAAAATGAGTCGAGGTCGTTCCATTGAATCGATAGATCCCTTCCTCAGAGGATGAACCAAACCACACCGTCCCATCAGGGGCAACCCGTACCGATTTAATTGGCAGAGGCCCTACGTCCAGCCAACTCAGAGGTGTCCACGTTGTATCGTTAAATTGCCAGGCTCCCGCACTGTCGCTGCCGCACCACTTGACGCCATGCTGATCGATAGCTATAGAAGTGATTCCGGTGTGCTTGGCAATAGGATAGTAGTGCCGAAACGTCGCCCCATCAAAGCTTACAACTCCCGAGTCTGTTGCGCCCCAAACGGTTCCGGTCGAATCTATAGCGAGGTCTGCAATATAGCTTACGCCGATGTTTGTAGGAATTTGATAAGAGATCCACGATTCGCCGTTGAACCGTGCCAGCGATGTTCCGCTCGAGCACCAAACAGAATCCTTGTCCGAGACGGCGATCGAAGTAATAGCGACGGAAGGAAGTCCGTTCGCTGCTGTGTATTGCTTCCATGTATTTCCATGGTATGATCCAATTCCTTTGGGTGTTCCAACCCAAAGATTTCCTTGATGATCATACCGGACAACCGTAATTGTGTCCGATGGCAATCCGGATTGAAGCGTTTGCCATGAATCCCCGTCAAAGATCGCTATCCCGCCTGTCGCAGTTCCCACGCAGACAAGTCCGCTTGCACTTGAAGTGACGCTTGTCGCATGAAAGTCCGGCAAATCACTTTGTAATTTTTTGATCTGCCAAGTGTTATGCTGAAGAACAGAAAGACGGCCTCCGAGGTGCCCGACCCAAAGAGTTCCCCAACGATCGAATGTTGTACTAATTGGTATGTCATCGGCAAGGCCATCGCTCGTATGAAGTTGCGTCCATGAAGAGCCGATTCCACGAAAGAGGCTGCGCGCGCTAACCCAAACGGTATCGTTATTTACCGCAATCCCGGTAACATACCATGGGAAGAGGTCCGATCGCGCAAGAGACCAAACTCCATTCTGCCGTCGTCCCAAGTAACACTGGCTGGTGCCGACCCATACCGAACCGTCTTTCGAGGCTGTAAGCGCCGTGACGTCCCCCCTGATTCCTCCGTCGAAGAACTGTTCAAGATGCCAACCGAGGCTGTCGTAGTAGCTGATATCGTCGTCGCCCCCACCGCACCATACATTGCCCACGCTATCCAGTGCAAGCGCGAGATGGTTGCCCTCGCCAATGCCATCGGTGAAATATGTCCAGCCTGTTGGTCCATGCCGGTAAACTCCGTTCCATGCAGCACACCACAGCGAACCGGTTTTATCTACAACGACGTCCGCCGCCTCAGGAATGGAGTCGAGCGGAAATGATATGAAAGAATTATTTTTTAATTCCGCGAGAGGTGAAGAAGCAAAGTAAAGATTCCCCGAACCATCTTGCGCGCAATTGTATATATCGTTGCCGATAAAACCGTCAGCGCTCGAATAAAAATTCCAATCCCCAGTATGCAAATCCTCTTTATACAATCCGGTATTCGTGCAGGCAAAGAGCGTCGAATCGGATGTGACGAAAACGCTCTGTACGTCGCCGGGTGCCGGCACGCGATACCAAGATCCGAGCGGCTGCGAGATCAACTGTACCGAACACGGTACAAGAAAGAAAATTACAATGAAAGTGCGACTCTCGAGTCGGAATTGGTCTGACGGCGAAATAGCGTGTTTTCGATCGGAGGTATATGATGCCGGTAGTGTCGCCAAGGCACTTTTTCTCCCTCAAAAAGTAACCATGAAATTACAAAAAACCAGCCTTGCGTGCCGCCTCTCTACTTCACTCCGAACATCGCAACGGAAGACTGGGCAAACTGCACTAAAGGACCAAAGTAGAGCCCAAGCGCAATCGTCGGGACGAGGAGAACGAGAAGGAGAACGATATTCGAAGCCTCAAACGCGAGCGGCTCTGCATGGCCTTCGGCATCGCGGAGAAACATGTTGCGGAAAATCCTGACGTAATAATACAAAGAGATCACGCTGTTCAGGACGCCGACGATCGCCAGCCAAATAAATTTTGCTCTGATGAGAGCGGCAAAAAGATACAACTTCCCGACAAACCCAGCAGTCGGCGGCAGACCGGTGAGCGAGATAAGGAAAATTGCCATCGCAACGGCAAGAAGCGGCGCGCGCGAACCGAGCCCCTTATAGGCCTGGATATCTTCGCTTCCCGTTTTATTCGAGACTAACATGACGACGTAGAAAGCTCCGAGGTTCATGAACAGATAGACGACGAAGTAGATCATCGTCGCGGCATATCCGTCGTTCCCGAGCACGACGAGGCCGAGGAGCATGTAGCCGGCATGCGCGATGCTCGAATACGCAAGGAGCCGTTTTACGTTATCCTGCCAGATCGCAACGAGATTGCCCAATGTCATCGTCAAAACGGCCATGATGATGATGATGTTCGTGAGTTCAAATCCTTTGATCGTTCCCCATGTGCCCAACGGAAGGTTGAGAATCGACGAATCGATAAAGGTCACTTTGAGGAAACGCATGAGCATCGCGAAACCCGCCGCTTTCGACGCGACAGAAAGATACGCGGTGATCGTCACCGGAGCGCCTTCGTAGACATCCGGCGTCCAGAAATGGAACGGCACTGCAGAGATTTTGTAACCGAAACCCGCGACGGCAAGGATGCCGCCGATCAGAAGGGCAAGCCTGCTGACGCTTCCCCCTGCTAAGACCTGGTTAATAGAATAAATATCGAGTGAGCCGGTAAGGCCGTAAACGATCGAAATGCCATAGAGCATGAATCCCGAAGACAATGCGCCGTAAATGACATACTTGAGCGACGCTTCCGCGGAGTCGGGCGCTTCTTTTGTAAATCCGGCAAGGATGTATGAGCTGATGCTTGTCAGTTCAAGCGAGAGATACATCATGAGCAAATTCGAGGAGCCGACCATCAGAAACATTCCGGTCGTCATCGCGACGAGCAGTGCGTAATACTCCCCGAGACGGCGATCCGAGCTGTTGACCTCGTTCGACGTGAGCGAAAACATGACGATGATGATGCCGCTGCCGATGATGACGAATTTAAAGAAGACAGCAAAGGGATCGACGGCGAGCATGTTGTTAAAGGTCGACACGCTAACGCCGACCTCGTCGAACACATAGTACGCCGTCGCTGCAAATCCTCCGAGCACGATACCGGCGACGATCGCCTTCCGCTTCGTTATGAGATCCTGCGATAATCGCGCTCAAGAACGTGAACACGAGCGCGAACTCCGGTCGAACGTAGCCTAAACTTTGTAAAATTTGATCGAGCATGTAGTCTGTTGTTCTCTCTGGATGAAATTAATGGCCGAGGAGCGCAAGCCCGGCGCCGCCGCGAACGAAATCTACAAGATAATTTGCCGAGGTGTTCATAATGTCGAGCATGAACGCCGGATAGATGCCGAGGATGATCACGATGATGGCAAGAGGGACCAAGGCGACCAGTTCGCGGCCGTTGATGTCCGGAAGATTCTTCCATTTATCCGGGAGAGTTCCAAGAAACACACGCTGCAATGTCCAGAGCATATACGCCGCAGTCAGGACGATGCCGAGCGTCGCAACAATTGTGAGCCAGCGGAAGGTTTGGAAGGCGCCGAGGAACGAGAACGCTTCGGAGATAAACCCGCTGAGACCCGGAAGGCCGAGCGCCGCGAAAAATGCGATGACCATGATCGCCGAATATTTCGGCATTTGGTTCATGAGTCCGCCGAAGTCGTCGATGCCCCGCGTATGCGCGCGGTCGTAAAGAACGCCGACGATCAAGAAGAGCATTGCGGTGATCGTCCCGTGGTTGAACATCTGGAAGATCGCACCCGTCATCCCCTGCGTGTTCATCGCCGTCATGCCGAGGATGACCACGCCCATGTGGCTAATGGATGAGTATGCGATCAGTTTTTTAAGGTCCTTCTGCGCCATCGCACACAGCGCCCCGTAAATATTGATGACGCCGATAAATGCAAGCGGTACAGGTAGTGCATCGCCGCATCGGGGAAAATCGGGAATGCGACGCGGATGAGTCCGTAGGTCCCGATTTCGAGAAAGCACGCCTGCAAAGGATCACGCTGATCGCAGTCGGCGCTTCGACGTGAGCGTCGGGAAGCCACGTGTGGAACGGGAAGAGCGGCACTTTGATCGCGAAACCGATGAACAACGCAACGTAGGCGACGTAGCGCCAATACGTGTTGAGTCCGGCAAGGATGGAGCCGGGTTCGAAGTTTGCCGGGTTCATCATCGCAAGCATGTTGAAGGTGTGAATTTTCTCGCCGGTCGCAGGGTCGACGACGGCAACGCTGAAATACAGCGCCAGCAGTGCGAGGAGCATCAGCACCGAACCGAAGAGAGTATAGATAAAGAACTTGATCGCCGCATACTCGCGTCTCGGGCCGCCCAGACGCCGATAAGGAAATACATCGGGAGAAGCATCACTTCCCAGAACACGTAGAAAAGGAAGAAATCGAGCGCGACAAAGACTCCCATCATTCCTGTGTCGAGAAGAAGGAGAAGAGCGAAGTACCCTTTCACCGATTTCTCGATGTTCCACGATGCGATGATGGCGACGAAAGAAATCAATGCCGTGAGCATGACCATCGGCGCGCTGATGCCGTCGATGCCGACAAAATAGTCGATGTGGATCCTGCCAAACCATGACACGCTTTTAATATCGATCCATGAGAAGAGCTCTTTGAACTGCATCGTGTCGGCGTTATTGATGCCCGCCATGCTGCGGTTGAAGTGCGCATAAATGACTCCTGCCAGCACCATCTGCAGCACCGTGACGACAAGGGAGGTCCACCTCATGGCCATTTTCTTGTCCTTCGGCAAAAGAAGGACGACGACCATTCCGACGACCGGAAGGAAGGTGATCCATGTGAGAACGCCGACGTTGAGAATCGTAGATGTCATAATGAAAAATCCCGATAGTTTATTTTGCGAGACCCAGGCTAAACGGCCCGATAAAGGAAAAAGAATACCACCACGCCGAATAACACAAAAGCGATATACGTTTGCACGCGGCCTGTCTGAATCTTGCGTAGCACGAGGCCTAAAAATCCTGCGAGGTATGCGACAAAGTTAACGAACCCATCCACAACAATGTTGTCGAACTTGCCGCTCGCGAAGGACGCCAACCGCGTTGCCGAGGCGACGCCGTTGACCGTTCCATCGATCACTTTGCTGTCGAACCATGCGAGCAAGCGCGAAAGACCGACCGTTCCCGCCACTGCCGTCGCTTGATACAACTCGTCGAAATACCACTTGTTGACGAGAAAGGCGTGGAGAGGAGCGATCGCTTTTGCGATCGCATCTGCGTTGATTTTTTTCCAATAATACGTCGCAAAAGCGAAAAGGATCCCGAGACCGGCAAGCGTCAAAGAGAGATACATCGCCGTGTAATGGACTTCATGGAGCGCTTCCTCGAACATCTGGCTCGATGCGGCAGCCACTGCGTTCGGAACAACCGTCATCGGACGTTCCACGGCGTGGAAGAACCATCCGCTCGAAGCGCCGAATGGATTGAAACTATAGAATGCAAAGAACGAAAGGCATGCAAGAACGATAAGCGGGATCGTCATCGGCTTCGGAGATTCATGGACGTGTTCGATCCGTGCGGGATCTTTGTGCTCCCCGAGAAATGTGAGGATGACGAGACGGAACATGTAAAATGACGTTAAGCCCGGCGACGAGGAAACCGATGATGGGAATAAGCATGTGCCCGGTAAGATTTCCGAACGCGAGCGAACCCGCGAGAATTTCATCTTTGCTCAAAAAGCCCGACGTGAGGGGAACTCCGGAAATGGCGAGCGCATAGACGACAAATGCCCAGAACGTGATCGGCATCTTCTTTTTCAATCCTCCCATGTTGCGGATATCCTGCGCGTCCGTATGATGATCGTCCTGATGATGGAGCGCATTGTGCATCGCGTGAATAACTGAACCGGAACCGAGAAAGAGTCCTGCTTTGAATGCTGCGTGGGTGACAAGATGAAAAAATCCGGCGGTGTAGGCGCCAACACCCAAACCCATCACCATATACCCTAGCTGACTCACCGTCGAATATGCCAGCACTTTCTTGATATCATTTTGTGTGATCGCTATCGTGGCTGAGATGAATGCAGTGATGGCGCCGATATATGCGATAAAGACGAGCGCATCGGCGGTGAGCATCGGGAAGGTGCGTGCAATGAGGTACACTCCGGCGGCAACCATTGTCGCGGCATGGATCAACGCGCTTACCGGCGTCGGACCTTCCATCGCATCGGGAAGCCACACATGGAGAGGAAATTGTGCAGACTTCCCCACCGCTCCGCAGAAGATCAGGATGCCCGCTGCGGTTAACCATGGATTGCTGTCGAACGGAACGTGACCCGCAGCGATCGCGGAAAAGATCTGGTCGAAGGTCAGCGTGTGATAATTCGCCCAGAGGATGTTGATGCCGATGAACATCCCGACGTCGCCGATGCGGTTGACGATAAACGCTTTCTTCGACGCATCCGACGCAGACTTCTTTTCATACCAATGTCCGATGAGCAAGTACGAGCTGATGCCGACGAGCTCCCAGAACACATACATCGTGAAAAAATTATTTGTGATGACGATGCCGAGCATCGAAAAGGAGAAGAAACCGAGGTAGGCAAAATAGCGCGAGTAACGTACATCGCCGCTCATGTACGACGTAGAGAACAGATGGACGAGAAAGCTGATGAGCGTCACGACGACGAGCATGATCGCAGTGAGGTTGTCGATCATGATGCCGAGGTCGAGCTTCAGCGGACCGATGCCCGCAACATTGTTGAAATCAACCCACGTAAAGGTGAAGTTGAGGACGTCGTCATGGAACAACATCAGTTTGGCAAGGAGAATGGCCACCGCCGTCAAGAGTGCGACGCCGAGAATGGACGTCGCAATCGCATCGCCCTGGCGCGGAAGTTTCTTTCCCCAAAAGATGAGAAGGACGAAGCTCGCAAGCGGAAGAAGGAGAACGATCGTCGCGAGCTGTAGTAACAATTCCTGGGTCATACCTGAAATATCGTCATAAAAATTTCCAAAGAGCGCCTGCACTGCAAGCGCATCGTTAGTCTTTCAACGAATGGATTTCGTCCACGTTGACGGTGTTGAATTGCTGGTAAATATTGAGGACGATGGCCAACGCCACTGCCGCTTCGCATGCGGCAAGGATAATGACAAAGATCGATGCCATCTGTCCGTCGAGATTGAGCCCGCTGTAATGGCCGAACGCGATAAAATTAATGTTGGCGGAGTTGAGGATCAACTCGATCCCCATCAGCACCATGATCGCATTCTTGCGCGTAATAACGGCATACACGCCGAACGAAAAAAGGATCGCGCTGACAAACAGAAAGTGAATCAGTGAAACGTGTATCGGCATGTGGTTCGAGTATTCGGTTTGTTTTTTTAGTTATGTGTTATACGTTTTACGTTATAAGTTTTAAGTTATAAGTTTTTACTTAAGACTTAAGCCTTAAAACTTATAACCTATCACCCCCGATACTCCCAACGCAAAACCCTCCAACCCACCCCCTCACCCACTCCGCTTCCGCTCCCGACGCGCAATCATCGCCGCTCCGAGCATCGCAACAAGGAGGACGACGGAGGCAACCTCAAACGGCAACAGGTACGTCGTCATGAGTGCTCTTCCAATATCGGGCGCCGTGCTAGGAGAAACCGCCGAATTGCTCACTACCGGTGTCACCCAATCCGTGAGCCAAAAAACGCCGCAGAGTGTACCGACGAGAACAGCGGCGAGGATCGACCCGGGAATCGCATGAAGCGTTCCCGTTTTCATTTCAACATTGATGACCCTTGTCGTGAGCATCACCCCAAAGAGGATCAGGACGAGAATGCCCCCGACATATACGAGGATTTGCGTGACGGCGATGAAATCGGCATTGAGCATCACATAGAGTCCCGCCACGCCGAAAAAAGTAACCATGAGCGAGAATGCAGAGCGCACGATGTTCTTGGAGAAGACGACGATTCCCGCTGAGACAATTGTAAGAAGCGCGAAGGTGTAAAAAACTACGTCAAAGAGCTGGAGAGATGAGAGTTGCGACATGCTTATTCCGGCTTTTGCTGTGGATCGGTTGGCGGCTGGGGTTGCTGCGCCTGCGCCGCTGCTTTTGCATCGGCAGCCGCCTTTGCCGCGGCTGCGGCGGCCGCTTTTTTCGCGGCGGTTTCTTCTTCCATTTTCTTGGCTTTGACACGGGCCGTTTCAATCTCTGCGGGGGACATGGTGCTGAAACTATAGATAAGATTGTGACGGTCGAACTCCGAAAATTCATACACGTCCGTCATCTTGATGCATTCGGTCGGACACGGGTACACGCACAGTCCGCAGTAGCAGCACTTCGCAATGTCGATGTCGAACACAGGGACATGAAGGCGCTTCTTTTGTCCCGTCGATGTCGTGCCGAGATTATCTTCGGGAGTAGATTTGATCGTCTCTATATAAATGCAGTCGACGGGACACGCCATCGAACATTGGTCGCAGCCGATGCAATCGTCCATGTTCACGTAGAGCCTGTTGCGAGCCCGTTCGGGAAGCTTCATCTTCACGGTCGGGTATTGTATCGTCACCGCCTTCGTGAAGAGATGCTTGAAGGTGATGCGCATCCCGATCGTGGCGGTTTTGATACCCCGGTAGATGTCGCCAAAATATTCTGCAACAGGATTCATTCGTTCCTCAATAATCTTCCCTTGTGTTACCACACCAAAACCAATCCGAGAACGAGCACACATGCCATCGCAAAAGGCGTCAGCACCTTCCACGACATATACATCAGCTGGTCGACGCGAAGGCGCGGGAGAGTCCAGCGGAGCCAGATGTTCAGCGAAGACAAACAGCATGCCTTTCGTGATGAACCAGAAAGCGCTCCACCAGGGACCCGTCATGAACGAAGCGAACGGACTCGTCCATCCTCCGAAGAAAAGCACTGTCGCGATCGCCGAGACGGCAAACATGTTTGCGTATTCTGCGAGATAAAAAATGGCGAACTTCATCCCGCTGTATTCGGTGTTGTAACCTTGCACCAGCTCCGACTCCGCTTCGGGAATATCGAAAGGCGTGCGGTTCACTTCTGCCATCGAAGACACATAAGTAGACCAGGAAGAGAACGACCATCAGCGGAATGGTGATGAGCCTCTTCTTCAACGGTAAGGTGCCGCCAATATCAGCCAGTGCGTGATGCCTCCAGCCTGCACCGCGCTGAGATCCTGCAGGCTCATCGTCCCTGCGATCATAACGACGCCGAGGATCGCAAACGCAGAGGGGATCTCATAACTCACGATTTGTGCCGCGGAGCGGAGCGCACCAAACAGCGACCATTTGTTGTTCGATGCCCAACCCGCCATCAACAGGCCGACAACGACAAGCGAAGAGATCGCAATGATGTAGAAGATGCCGATGTTGATGTCGCTCCCGATAAAGGCGCTGCCGAACGGGAGCGCGGCGAACGCGGCATACGTGCCGATGAAGACAATGTACGGCGCAATGATGAAGAGAAGTTTGTCCGCGGCCGCCGGAATGGTGTCTTCCTTCTGAAGAAGCTTCAGCATGTCGGCGATCGTCTGACAGCGTGCCATGCCAGCCCGTGCGCATGTATGCAACGCGGTCCTGCATGTGCGCAGCGACCTTCATCTCGAGATAGATCACCACAAGAGCGTAGACCAGGATGAAGACGAGGGGCGGCACTCCCATGAGAACCTGCACCCAAATCGTATCACCGAGCAGCGATTTAAGAAACGGTTCCATTTATTCCAGTGAGCAGTAGGGAGTAAGGAGTAAGGAGCAAGAAGAGATTTTCTTCATGGGTTGATAATTGTTCGCTGTTTACTGTTCATGTTCACTGTCATCGGTCGACTTCGCCGAGAACGATGTCGATGCTGCCGATAATCGCGACGAGGTCGGCGATCATCGAGCCGCGCGCGATTTCGTTAATGACGCTCAGGTTGACGAAACCCGGAGAGCGCGCCTTGATGCGGTACGGGGTCGCCGTGCCGTCGCTCACGATGTAGAATCCGAGCTCGCCTCTCGGCGATTCGGTCCGGGCATACACATCGCCGGGGTTAGGACGGATGCGCTTCGGGATCGCGGACTGCACGTCGCCTTCGCGGAATTTGTTCGAGCGCCTGCTCGATGATCCGCACGCTCTGCTCCATTTCTTTCATGCGGACGATATACCGGTCCCAGCAGCTGCCGACCGGACCGACCTCCCCTTTGCCGACCGCGACATCCCATTCAAATTTATTGTAGATCGAGTAGGGGTCGTTCTCGGCGGAGGTCCCACTTCACTCCCGAGCCCCGCAGCATCGGACCGCTGCATGCATAGTTCGATCGCCACCTCGGCGGGCAGAACGCCCGACGTTCGCAGTCCGCTTGACGAAGATCTCGTTGTAGGTCAGCAGATTGTTGAAGCTCGCGGATCTGCGGCTTTGAAATATTTGCAGAACTCTTTCGCGCGAGGAACGAAATCTGCAGGAATGTCGTGCGAGAGCCCGCCGATCCACATGTAATTATAGAGCAATCGCGCGCCGCAGGTCATTCTCGAAATAGATCGAGGATCTTTCCCGGTCGCGGAAGCAGTAAAGGAACGGTGTGAACGCGCCGATGTCGATGCCGTATGTCCCGATCGCGATCAGATGGCTCGCGATGCGCTGCAACTCCGCCATGATCACACGAATGTATTCGACGCGCTCCGGGACCTGAATTTTGAGCAGCCGTTCCGCCGCAACGACGAACGCGAACTCGTTGTTCATGGAGCGACATAATCCATCCTGTCGACATACGGAATCACCTGCTGGTAGTTCGTCATGTGCTCGCAGTGCTTCTCGAAGCAGCGGTGGAGATATCCGATATGGGGCGATGACATCGATGACGATTTCGCCGTCGACGACGAGTTCGAGGCGCAGCACGCCGTGAGTCGAGGGATGCTGCGGGCCCATGTTGATGATCATCTCTTCGGTACGGACGGACCGTCCGCTCGACGTTTTCGGCGGGCGCTATGATGGTTTCAGCCATGCGGTCTTTAGTAGGGAACTTTCATTCCGTTATAGTATTCGGGCACCTGATAATCTTTCCGAAGCGGATGTCCCTCCCAATCATACGGAAGAAGGATCCGGCGTAAATCCGGAGTGACCGGTAAAATTGATGCCGAAGAGGTCGAACGCTTCGCGTTCATGCCAGTTGGCAGTTTTCCAGATCGATTCGACCGACTGGACGTTCGGACTTTCCGTCGGTGACCTCGACGCGGAGCGTGATCTTATGTTTTTTCGCCATCGAAAAGAGATTGTAGACGACTCCCAGTTTCCCCTTGAGGTCCATTCCGGACAGGCACGACAAATAATCGAACAGGGTTTCCTCGTCATCGCGGAGAAATTTGGCAACTTCCAGAATATGATCAGGGGAAATTTTGATGTAGGGGTCGATTGCATTGTCGAGCTTTGCTTCGATGCCGATATCGGCAACGCCGGAGAACTTCGCGGTGAGCTTGTCTAAAATTTCCTGAGGAGTCATGTTCTGATTTTCTTCGGGATGCGGATTATGCGATCTTTTTCTTGGCGAGGCTTTCATTCCTTACTTTTTCCTGCAGCTTCATGAGCCCCTCGATGAGGGCTTCGGGACGCGGAGGACAACCGGGCACATAGACGTCGACGGGGATCACGCGGTCGACGCCTTTGAGCACGTGGTAGCCGTGTTCCCAGTACGGGCCGCCGCAGTTCGAGCAGCTTCCCATCGAGATCACATAGCGCGGCTCTGACATCTGGTCGTAGAGTCTCTTGATGCGGCTTGCCATTTTCAGCGTGACGGTCCCCGAGACGATCATGACGTCGCATTGCCTGGGCGTGGCGCGCGGGATGACGCCGAAACGCATCATGTCGAAGTTCGATGCGGAGGCCGCCATCATTTCGATGGCACAGCAGGCGAGACCGAATTGCATTTGCCAGAGGGACGAAAGGCGTGCCCAGTTAAGAAGATTGTCGAGCGAAGTGATGACGATGTTGCTGTTGTCGAACTGGCTGTCGAGAAGTCCCATTGACGGTTCCTATGCCGCTACGTGTTCATTCACTTCGGCGTTCTCTTCGGAAACGACGCCGACACCTTTGACATACCGCGAAATTTTCGGCGACGGTTTGTCCCAATCAAGATCGCCCTTCACCCATACGTATGCATAGCCAACCAACAGGATGGTGAGGAATACCGCCATCTCGACGAATGCAAACATGCCGAGTTCTTTGAAGACGAGCGCCCACGGAAAGAGGAAGACCACTTCGACGTCGAAGACGATGAAGATGAGCGCGACGACGTAA
>CAVUXT010000040.1:0-4912 GCA_963745465.1 uncultured Bacteroidota bacterium
GTTTGGGGAGAATGTCCCGAAGGAACGGGTCGAGCAGGCCTTCGACCTCCTGGCGGAAGCCCGGGTGCTCCTGGTGGTAGGATCATCGCTTGCCATCTATTCGGGGCTTCGATTCGTCACACGGGCGGTGGAGGAGGGGAAGCCTGTTGCGGTGGTGAACCGCGGACCGACCCGCGGGGATCAGCTTGCCACCGTCCGAATCGAGGCGGCCCTGGGAGACGCGCTGCCGGCGCTTGTCGCGCGTCTCACTCCATGACGATCGGCACCTCCGCCCCGCACTCCGCGCAGGCGCCGTCCTCGATACCGGTCACCTTCACGTTGTAGCCGACACGGCGGATCAGGATGTGACCGCAACCGGAGCAAAGCGTGTTGGTTTCCTCCGGACCGACGTTTCCCATGTACACGTAGCGCAGGTGCCGGCGGGCCACCTCCGCGAGCGCCCGAATGGTGGCGGGGGGCGTGGGCGGTATCTCGTACCTGTACATCGGATAGTAGGCGGACAGATGCAGGGGGATGGCCGGGCCGAGGCCGGCAACGAACCTGGCAATGCCCTCGATCTGCGCCGGATCGTCGTTCTTGCCCGGGATCACCAGCGTGGTGATCTCGAGGTGCGTACGCGCGGCCGCCTGGGAGAGGAACCTCTTCACCTCTTCCAGGTCACCTCCCGTTTCCTTGCGGTAGAACTCCGCGTCGAACGCCTTCAGGTCGATATTGGCTGCATCCATCAATCCAAGGATCTCTTCGGCCGGCTGCGGGTCCAGGTATCCGTTGGAGACCAGTACGTTCTTCAGACCCGCGTCACGGGCCAGGCGGGCCGCGTCCATCACGTATTCGAAATGCACGAGTGGCTCCGAGTACGTATAGGCAATGCCGAAAGAGCGCTCTTTGCGCGCCGCCTCGATCAGCTGAGCGGGACCGAGGGGACGGGTATCCGCGCCCGTGCCCTGAGAGATGTGAAAGTTCTGGCAGAACTTGCAGCGCATCGAGCAGCCCTGGAAGCCCACCGACAGGATCTTCGCGCCGGGATGGAAATGGTAGAGAGGCTTCTTCTCGATTGGATCGACCGCAAGCGCGGTCACTTTTCCATAATACGGCAGCTCCATGCCGCCGCCGCGGCCGAATCGGACGTTGCATATTCCGTGGCCGCCCTCCGCAATCTGGCAGTGATGCGGGCAGAGCAGGCAGGCAACCCCCCCTTCGGGCCTCCTCTGGAACCAAAGGGCTTCGCGCGCTGCCTGCTCCCCCTGCATGTTACCCAAGCTTTGCCTTGATGGCCTCCACCTTGTCCGTCTTCTCCCACGTGAACCCCTCGCGCCCGAAGTGGCCGTAGTTCGAGGTCTCGCGGTAGATGGGCTTCAGCAGGTCGAGTGTGCGGATGATGCCCTGGGGGGTGAGATCGAACACCTCCGACACCGCTTTCTCGATCCGTTCATCGGGCACCTTGCCCGTGTCGAACGTGGAGACGAAAAGGGAGACCGGCTTGGCGATGCCGATGGCATACGCCACCTGCACCTCGCACTTGTCGCACAGACCGGCTGCCACGATGTTCTTTGCCACGTAGCGAGCCATGTAGGAAGCGGACCGGTCCACCTTGGTGGGGTCCTTGCCCGAGAAAGCGCCGCCGCCGTGACGGGACATTCCGCCGTAGGTATCGACAATGATCTTGCGCCCGGTCAGGCCGGTATCGCCATGCGGCCCGCCGATGACAAAACGCCCCGTCGGGTTGACGTGGTAGACGGTCTTCGAGTCCAGCAGCTCCGCGGGAATGGCCTTCTTGATGACCGTCTCGATGAGCGCCTCCTGGAGCTCCTTGTACGCCACTTCTTCGGAGTGCTGGTGGGAAAGCACGACGGTTGCCACCCGGGCGGGCTTGCCGTTGATGTATTGCACCGACACCTGGCATTTCCCGTCCGGCCGCAGGAAGGAGAGCGACCCATCCTTGCGGGCCTTGGCCGCGATCTGCATGATGCGATGCGCCAGGCTGATCGGCGCGGGCATCAGGCTGGGGGTCTCGTTGCACGCGTAGCCGAACATCATCCCCTGGTCACCGGCGCCCAGCTCGTGGTGCAGCCCGGTCCCGTTCACGCCCTGGGCGATATCGGGGGATTGTCGCTGGATGGTGGAAACCACGGAGCAGGATTCATAGTCGATGCCATAGGAAGGGTCCGTGTACCCGATGGCCTTGAGCACGCCGCGAACCACCTGGGGGAGATCGATATATCCGGCGGTGGTGATTTCGCCGCCCACCAGCACCATGCCCGTTGTGGCGAAGCTCTCGCAGGCGACGTGGGACGTCGGGTCCTGCCGGATGGCTTCGTCCAGCACGGCATCCGAGACCTGGTCGCAGACCTTGTCGGGATGACCCTCGCCGACGCTCTCCGATGTAAAGATGAAATCTTTTCTCTGGGCCAAGATATGACCTCCCTGATCCTTTCGGGTTGGTGTCTAAAAAACGCAGGCGGGCTCTTTGCGGAGGGTCCTGGTTTTTTAGCACTTTTTTACGTGGTTGCAAGCTACCGCAAATCACTCCACGGGACGCCCGGTCCAATTCACAATACTATCGCACAACCCGCGCTCCGTCAAGTCGAATGGGCCGCGGAGCAGTTGCCGCAAAAACCCAAAGGCCCTCTGGGGGACCCTCACGTTTTCGCAGGAATATTCAGTGGCGCTCAACATTCCTGCGTTTTCGTGAGGGTCGGCGCATCTGCCGGCGAATCTCCCGGCGGCCCACCGTGGGCGCTATCCCTTTATGGCGCCGAAGGTCAGCGCGCGCACGATGTAGCGCTGCGCCAGCAGCGCCAGGATGGCGGGCGGTATGATGGCCGCAAGAAGCCGCGTTGCCACGAACCAGAACTGGATCCCCTGGGTGTGCTCCACTCCCGCGATGATCACCGTCACCGGCTGCGCCTTCTGGTAGGTGAGGATCAGCCCGAAGAGGAACTCGTTCCACGCAAAGGCAAAGCAGATCACCGCCGCCACGGCGATGGCGGGGGCCGCCAGGGGAAGACCGATGCGCAGGAATGTGCCGAATCGCGAAGCCCCGTCCACAAGCGCCGCCTCTTCCAGCTCAACGGGAAGCTCCTTGAACACGTCCCGCAGGATGAGAACGGCAAAGGGCATGATGAAGGTTGCGTTGGCCAGGATGAGCGCCCAGTGCGTGTCCAGGAGCTTGAATGTCCTCATGAAGAGGAAGAACGGGATCGCGGTGGCCACGGGGGGCAGGAACCTCTGGGACAGGAACCACAGGGTCATGTCCTTGTTCTTCCATCGATGAAAGCGGAAACGGGCCAGGCCGTAGCCGGCCATGGTGCCCAGGGAGATGGCGATTATCGTGGCCCCGCCCGCAATGATGGTGCTGTTGCGCAGGGCGCCGGTGATCTCCTTGCCGCGGGTGATGTATTCGTTTTTCCAGTTGGCGGTGGTGGGCGTGTACGACAGCCACGGCACCAGGGACGGCTTGGAAAGGATGACCCCGGGCGGCTTGAAGGAGGTGATGATTGCCCAGTAGAAGGGCAGGAACGCCCAGACGGCCGCCACAATGACCACCACCCAGATCAGGACTCTTCCAACGTTGCCTTTTCGCGCTGCGATCATGGGCGTGCCTCCTTTAGTCGTAGATCCGCCGCAGCCTTCTGAAGAAGAAGGAGCTGATCAGCAGCATGATGACCAGCAGGATATAGGCCAGGGCCGACGCGTAGCCGGAATTGAAGTTGCGAAGCCCCGTGAGGTAGATGAAGAAGGAATAGGTCTGGGTGGCCATGCCCGGGCCCCCCGAGGTGAGACCGAACGGGATGTCCAGGAGCTTGAAGGTCTCCACCATGCGCAGGATAATTACGGTAAAAAGCACGGGTCCGAGCATGGGGAAGGTGATGCGGCGGAACATCTGCCAGCCCGAGGAGGTGTCCAGGACAGCCGCCTCGTAGACTTCCTCCGGAAGGGACTGCAGCCCCGCCAGGCATACCAGGAAACAGAATGGGGTCCACTGCCAGATGTCCACTATCGAGATGGCCAGTCGCGCCAGCCAGATGTTGGAGAACCACTGCGGAGGGTGCAGCATGCCGAGGGCCCTGAGCACCGTGTTTATCGCTCCCACGTCCTCGTGGAAGATGGTCAGCCCCAGGTACCCCAGGGCGATGGGGGCGGTGAACATGGGCATGGTGAAAAGCGAACGGAAGAACCGGCTGCCCTTGAGGGCCTTGCGCAGGGGCCGGGAGAAGATCAGTGCGAGCAGCAGTCCCAGGACGACCGTGAGGGTGACGTCGAAGAGCACGAAGTAGACCGTGGTCTGCAGGACGGCCCAGAAGCGGTAGTCGGTGAAGGCCTGGGCGTAGTTGGAAAGCCAGATAAAACTCTGGGGTCCGGTGAGACGCGCGTGAAAAAAGCTCAGCCGCAGGGAGTACAGCAGGGGGAAGACGGTGAAGACGAGCACCCAGGCGATGCCCGGAACAACAAAGAGGAACTTGATGCGTTCTCTCTTGAGCATGACCACTCCTCCTCTTTGATGGAGGGCCCCGCGAAGGGCCCTCCTGACATCGTACCGGCTGCCCTATGGCTTGTAGCCGATTGACTCCTGGTAGAGCTTCAGGAGTTGCGCCTTGCCCGTGTCATTGATGATGCGCTTCCAGTCCTGGGCGGTCCTGTCCAGCGCCTGTTTTGCGGTGACCTGGCCCGTGATGGCCTCTGAGAGGTGCACGTCCCAGACTTCCTGCATCTCGGGCGTGCCCGGGATCCGCATGTAGTTCTGGAAAATCGGGTAGCTGTAGAAGTTGTCCTGGTAGGCGTTCACGTACGCCATGGCGTCTTCTTTGTTCCACCCGCGGCCGCGTACTCGTCGGGGGACGCGGTGCCGTAGGGCGGGAACCAGTCATACGTGGTGCCGGGGTTGAGTCCCGTCCAGCCCATGGCCCCGCAC
>CAVUXT010000041.1:0-3092 GCA_963745465.1 uncultured Bacteroidota bacterium
TAGGTCAGGATGGCCTCGCCTTCGCTCGAGAACAGGCGGACCTTCTTGCCCTCGGCCAGAGGCTTCTCCATCGTCAGGTAGAAGCAGCCGAGAACCATGTCCAGCGTCGGCGCCACGACCGGGCTCGCCGTCCGCGGGGGACAGCAGGTTGGCCGTCGACAGCATCATGGTCCGCGCTTCGTCCTGCGCCGCGGTGGAAAGCGGGACGTGGACGGCCATCTGGTCGCCGTCGAAGTCCGCGTTGAACGCGGTGCAGACGAGCGGATGCAGATGGATCGCGGAACCTTCGACCAGGACCGGCATGAAGGCCTGGATACCCAGGCGGTGCAGGGTGGGGGCGCGGTTCAGCAGAACGGGGTGGTCCTTGATGACTTCCTTGAGGACGTCCAGACTTCCGGCCGGACGCGCTCGACGATGCGCTTGGCGCTCTTGATGTTGTGGGCGAAGCCCTTCTCGACGAGGAGGCGCATGACGAACGGCTTGAACAGCTCGAGCGCCATCTTCTTGGGCAGGCCGCACTGGTGGAGCTTGAGCTCCGGGCCGACGACGATGACCGACCGGCCGGAGTAGTCCACGCGCTTGCCGAGCAGGTTCTGGCGGAACCGGCCCTGCTTGCCCTTGAGCATGTCCGACAGGCTCTTGAGGCGGTGGTTGCCGGTGCCGGCGATGGCCCGTCCGCGCCGACCGTTGTCGATGAGGGCGTCGCAGGCTTCCTGGAGCATCCGCTTCTCGTTGCGGATGATGATCTCGGGGGCGCCGAGCTCCAGCAGCCGCTTGAGCCGGTTGTTGCGGTTGATCACGCGGCGATAGAGGTCGTTCAGGTCGGAGGTCGCGAAGCGGCCGCCGTCGAGCTGGACCATCGGGCCGCAGGTCCGGCGGGATGACCGGGATGACCGACAGGATCATCCACTCCGGTCGCGTGCCCGAGCGGCGGAAGGCCTCGATCAGGCGCAGGCGCTTGATGGCCTTCTTGCGGCGCTGGCCGGACGTGGTCCGGACCTCGACGTGGAGCGACTTGGCGAGCTCCTCGAGCTCCATCCGGCCGATGATGTCGCGGACCGCTTCGGCGCCCATGGCGGCGTGGAAGATGCGACCGCCGCGGCTGCCCGAGCCGTAGCGCTCGTCCAGGTAGCGGAAGTCGTTCTCCGACAGAGTCATGAGCGGCTTGATCGACTCGATCTCGTCGCGCTGCTTGCGGATCTCGTCCTTGGCGCCGTCGGCGTCGCGGCGGAGACGCTCGCGCTCGGTCTCGAGCTCGGCGTCCATCGCCAGCTGCAGGTCAGTGGTCTTTTGGGTGGTGCTGCGTTCCTCGTCCGCTTCGCGCTGCTGGATCTCGGCGGTGACCCGCTCCGTTTCGGCGGCCACGATCTTGCGGAGAGTGGCGGTGGCTTCCTTGCCGGCGGTGTCTCCGGCCGCGACGACGACTTCGCCGGTGATCGGGAACGCGATCGCTTCGGCGGCGGCGCCCTTCCCGAGAGCGGCGAGCTGCTTCTCGACTTCCTGCGCGGCCACGACGATTTCTTCCGTCCGGGCCGTGCGCTGCTGTTCCAGCTCGCTCTTGGTGGTTGCGAGGGTCGCGTTCAGCTCGTCCTTCTGGCGGTGGAAACGGCTCTTGAGCTCGTCTTCCATCTCGCTGAGGGCTCGGCCGCCCTTGCCTCCCCTACCCTCGGCCTCGTCCTCGAGCGCGGCCAGGGCCCGCTTGCGGGCTTCCTCGTCCACGTGGGTGACGATGTACAGGGCGAAGTAGAGGATGCGCTCGAGGTTTCGGGGGCTGATGTCGAGCAGGATGCCAAGGCGCGACGGCGTCCCCTTGAAGTACCAGATGTGGCTGACCGGGCTGGCCAGCTGGATGTGGCCCATGCGCTCGCGGCGAACCTTGGAGCGAGTGACCTCCACGCCGCATTTGTCGCAGATGATGCCCTTATATCGAATCCGCTTGTACTTGCCGCAATAGCATTCCCAGTCCTTGGTGGGACCGAAGATGCGCTCGTCGAAGAGACCGTCCTTCTCCGGCTTGAGCGTGCGGTAGTTGATCGTCTCCGGCTTGGTGACCTCGCCGGACGACCAGTCCCGGATCTGCTCGGGACTCGCGAGCGAAATCCGGATTGCGTTGAAGTTGTTGACCTCGAGCATTCCTCTCCTCCACGCCACCGCCTGGCTCAGTGGCGTAGTTCGGACCGGGGATCGGCGCCGCCTGGCTGGCCGGGCACAGGCGCCGCGTCAGTGCGCTGGGTGCGATCAGTCTTCGAACCCGGCGAGGTTGATCCCGCCGAGATCCGGCATCGGGTACGTGCCGGCGTCTTCGGCGAAGCGGATCTCCTCGTCGTTCTCGTTGAGGATCTCGACGTTGAGCCCGAGGCTCTGGAGTTCCTTGATGAGCACCTTGAACGACTCGGGCACGCCCGGCGCCTGGATCTCCTCGCCCTTGACGATCGCCTCGTAGGTCTGGACTCGACCCATGACGTCGTCCGACTTGACGGTGAGAAGCTCTTGCAGGATGTTCGCCGCGCCGTAGGCCTCGAGCGCCCAGACCTCCATCTCGCCGAAGCGCTGGCCGCCGAACTGGGCCTTGCCGCCGAGAGGCTGCTGCGTGATCAGGCTGTAGGGTCCGGTGGACCGGGCGTGGATCTTGTCCTCCACGAGGTGGTGGAGCTTGAGCATGTAGATGTAGCCGACCGTGATCGGTCGCGGTCGAACGTCTCGCCCGGTGCGTCCGTCGCGGAGCACGATCTTGCCGTCCTCGGCAGGCCGGCGACGCCAGCTCCTCGCGGATCTGCTCTTCGGTCGCGCCGTCGAAGACCGCCGTGGCAGCCTTGCAGGCCGCGCTCGTGGAGCGCCCATCCGAGGTGCGTCTCGAGGATCTGGCCGATGTTCATTCGGCTCGGCACGCCGAGCGGGTTGAGCACGATGTCGACCGGGGTGCCGTCGGGCAGGTAGGGCATGTCCTCGACGGGCAGGATCTTGGCGATGACGCCCTTGTTGCCGTGGCGGCCGGCCATCTTGTCGCCGACGCTGACCTTGCGCTTCTGGGCGACGGAGACCCGCACCAGGCGGTTGACGCCCGGCATGAGCTCGTCGCCTTCCTCGCGGCT
>CAVUXT010000042.1:0-8121 GCA_963745465.1 uncultured Bacteroidota bacterium
AGGTCGGCTCGCCGAAGACGGGGGTGCATCGCGGTGGGTTACTCCTCAGGCAACCGGGGCCATGCACCTGACGGCCATGGCCCCTGAATTTACCTGATAAGTATAGCAGATTTTAACCGCCCCTTCCGCCCCCCATCCTGATTATTTCTTCGGCAGGCGGTGCGCCCCAAGGCGGGGTGGTGCTGCCGGTGGCCCCGGGGAAGTCGGGATAGCGGTAGGCCTTCTTGTTGTGCTTGATCATATCCTGGGCGTCTTCCATGATGGCGCAGAAGCGCTTTTTCAATTCATAGAAGCCGTGCCACCAGGTGTAATCCGGGGCCATCATGGCTGTGCCCATGCGGGCCCGGCGGCCTTCGTGGTGCCACAATTCGTAGAACTCGAACTCCAGTTTCTCGTCGAAGTACTTGGTCTTGTCCAGCAATTTCTTGGCGTAGAGCTCATCCATCACCTTCTTAACCGGCTTGAAGTAGATCTCGTTGTAGTCGTGGACCACCGCATCCAGTTTGTTGTAATGGCCGTCCACCCATTCCCGGGAGTGGCACTGGACGCAGATCTCCTTCATCTTGTTGCGCTCCACTTCCCAGTTGGTCTTGGCCGGAAAGGCGGCGAACTCGGACGGCCGCACCGTCAGCGGCGCTTGCAGTTCCCAGGAGAGCCGTTCGGTGACATCGTGGGTGGTCAGGGTGGTGCCGGCCCCGGACATGTGGCAGGAGGCGCAGGTGGGGCCCCGGTAATCCACCCCGGGGGTCCAGGTGCCCGGCGCCGCCTTCCAGTTATACTGGCTGCCGAAAGCCGCATAGATATCGCCGTGTTTGGATTCGGTGTAGATTTCGATCTGGGGATGGTCCGGCCCCAGGTGGCAAGAACCGCAGGCCTCCGGCTTTCTGGCGTCCATGATGGAAAACCGGTGCCGGGTATGGCAACTGGTGCAACTGCCCTTGCTGCCGTCCGGGTTGATGCGGCCCACGCCCACATTGGGCCAGGTCATGGGGTCGGGCTTGCCGTCCTTCATTTTGACCACCGTGCCATGGCAGTAATAGCAGCCGCTGGCCCGTTCCGTGTCGTTGTTCATCCCGTCTTTGAGCCACAGATCGATTTTCCAGATGATCTCCAGGGTGTTGGCGTGCTTGCTCAGGTCGTACTGCTTGACTTCATCGGGATGGCAGCGGGAGCAGGTCTTGGGCGACACCACCGCGGCCACGGGGACGCGGTATTCCGCGGTGCCCCACTTGTTGTTGGAGAGTTCGTACTGCTTGAAGTGGGTGGTGCTGACCCCCGGGTCGGCCGGGTCGGCCTGGTGGCAATCCAGGCAGGTGATGTTGGCGCTGGCATGACGGCTCATGGACCAGTCGACGAAAATACCGGGGCTCACCTGCTTGTGGCATTCGATGCAGGCCACGGCTTGCTTGGACATGCTGCGCTCGATGCGAAATTCTTTGGCCTTGGGGGTGTTCACCGGTTGCTGGGCCCAGGCGCTCACCGCCCCGGCCAGTAACAGCCCCACCATTAACATCCAGATGACTGCTTTGTTCTTCATCGATGCGCCCCTCCTCGTTTAACTGAAGCCTGCCTGCACGTCCTGAGAGAATTACGCCGTAGTTAGTTGGACCCCTTGTAATCGTAAACCGTCCGGGCATTGTGGACCAGGTTGCGGTGGCAGTCCACACATCTCAGTTCATAGCCGGGCCGGGGATAGATGACCGCCCGGTGCGCCAGCATGGCGCCCCGCTTGTAGGGCAGATAAAGGATGTTCCGGTGACACTTCTGACATTGGTTGTTTTTAAAGGAGGCGTAGGCCGCCTGCCGGTTTTTTTCATGGTCGTAGGGGCGCCCGGTGAGGTGGACCAGGACGTCCTTGATGCCGTGGAAGGCCTTGGCATAGAAAAAGCTGATGGTGTCCTGGGGCGCCGGCAGGTGGCAGTCCATGCAGTCCGCCACGAACCCCTGGCCGTTGTTGACGTGGGTGGAAGTCTTCCAGGTTTCATAGGCGAACTGGATTTCATGGCAGGAAGCGCAGAACTGCGGGGTGGAGGTGCGCACCATGGTGTAATAGGTCAGAGCTGAACAGGGGAAAGGCGATGATCAGACCGACAAGGATATAGAGAGCGGGTCGGAGGAACTTTTTCATCAAATTGGCCCGTTCAATTCCATCAATTCAGTGAAAAAACCAGTGCGATACTGCCGGATCAACCCGATTGCGGCTGAAAAACCCTCCCGTTGAGGGCCCGGAGTGACAAGGCGCCCAGCGCCAGAAGCAGGGAAAAGCCTGACGATCTGACCCCGGAGCCGGAAGCCCCGGTCAGGTGGGGGCAGGATACTGAACCCGACACAAAATTGCAAACAATATTTTCAATAATGTAACTAAAGGTAAAAAGTGGCTGGGGAAGCTGTGGGCGGGGCCCAAGGGCGGGGGCCGGACACCAGGGCAGGATGGAGGCGGAAATTATAGCGATTGCCAAAAGTCTTTTGCCCCATCCCTGAGGATTCACAAATCACCCCACCCCCCTTTTCTAAAGGGGGGAACTATAAGGCATTGCTCTAAATCCCCCTTTAAAAAAGGGGGACTTAAAGGTTTGCCGAACCTCCAAGGGGAAAGAATTTATGGCAAGGGTTATAGCCAAGCTGCTTAAACTCTCCACCCCATCCACAAACGACAGGGGCAGTTGATCGGCCACCACCAGGCCTTGGGTGGTGGCGATGACCCGGCCCCGGTCCACCCGGACCAGGCCGGCCCGGGTGAGCGCCGCGACCATGGCGTCGGCGCCCGGCTGCTCCCGGAGGGTGGCGAGACTGACGCCCTCGCGGGTGCGGAACCCCAGGGCCAGGGTCTCCAGGCGGATCTGCTCCGGGGTGAGGATTTCGGCCTCCGCCACCGGGGCTTCGCCGGCGTTCAGAGACGAGCAATAGTCCTCGACGGACGAGAAATTCCACCAGCGGCGCCCGGCCAGGAACGAATGGGCCCCCGGTCCCAGCCCCAGGTAGGGGGTCCGGGTCCAGTACTTCAGGTTGTGGCGGCAGATAGTATTTTTCCTTCCCGGGCGAAGTTGGACACTTCGTAGTGGAGATAGCCCCGCACCGTGAGAAAATCGGCGGTGAAGAGGAAAAATTGCCGCTGGGTTTCTTCGTCCGGGGAGTGAGGCTCCCCGGCGGCAGCCAGTCGGCCCATGGGGGTATCGGGCGCCAGGGTAAGCTGGTAGCACGACAGGTGTTCGGGGTTGAAACCCAGGGCCGTCTCCAGGGTGTGGGTCCAGGCATCGAGGCTCTGCCCCGGCAGGCCGTACATCAGATCCAGGCCCAGGTTGGTGAAACCCGCCGCCCGGATCAGTTCGATAGCCGCGGCGGTCTGGGCGGCGGTGTGGCGGCGCTTAAGGAAGCGCAGTTCGGCCTCGTCAAAGGACTGGACCCCCAGGCTGAGGCGGTTGATCCCCAGGTCCCGGTAGAGCGCCAGCTTGTCCGGCGGTGATATCGTCGGGGTTGGCTTCGAGGGTGAACTCGGTGTCCGGGGCAAAAGTGAAATGCCGCCGCAGATTGTTCATAAGCGCGGCAAGTTGGGCAGCGTCGCAGCAGGGACGGGGTGCCGCCCCCCAGAAAGAGGGAGTCGAAGACGGGAAACCGGCCCCGGTAGAGCCGGGCTTCGGCGTCCAGGGCGGTGAGATAGGCGGAAATCAGGGTCGCATCGGTGATGGAGTAAAAATCGCAGTAAGGGCACTTGGTTTGGCAAAAGGGGATGTGAACATAAAGGCCGGGATATGGCTATATTCGGTTTTCAGTTTGCGGATTTTCTTACCACAATTGAAGAACAGCTTGAATCGGTGATTTTTAGGGCATCTCCGTTGTATAGAAAAAGAGCCACATGCTCGGGCATATTTGGGAATCCTGTGCAATCTTGATCGAATGCTCGGATAATTCCAGAGCAATGCTGGCAACTGGCGTGGATTTCGGTCGGGTCCAGGCTGGCCAGCCATATTTGTCAGGATGCTGCCGTGAATACGTAGACATACCACCAGACTTCAGTCTCCATCCCGATAGTGTTTGGCTTCCGAACCCAGAACAGGTTATTAAACTGGGCTGTTGAGGCACAAGCACGCGGTCATCCGGTCACGAAAAATACCGACACGATCTTTCTTCCCAGCTACGGTAAGGAAGGATATCGACAGGGACTTCGAATAATCTGTTTACAGTTGACGAAAGGCCGGTTTGTCGGATTAAAACTTCCTTGCATTGACAAATCTCAGTAGCACCCGAACAAGATCTTTTAAGCTTCTGACAACGAAAACCGAACCGCACTGAATGACCGTCTTTGTCACTCATTTTCCGTCTTCAGCACCGCCACGAAGGCGCTTTGGGGGATCTGCACGGAGCCCACCATCTTCATGCGTTTTTTGCCGGCCTTCTGTTTTTCCAGGAGTTTGCGTTTCCTCGTGATGTCGCCGCCGTAGCACTTGGCGGTGACGTCCTTCCGAAAGGCCGAGATGGTGGAGCGGGAGATGATCTGGCCGCCGATGGCCCCCTGGATGGCGATCTTGAACTGCTGCTTGGGGATTTCATCCTTGAGGCGGTCGCAGACCCGGACGCCCCACTCCCGGGCCCGGTCCTTGTGGACGATCATGGACAGGGCGTCCACCTTCTCGCCGTTCACCAGGATGTCGAGCTTCACCAGGTCGCTGGGCCGGTAGTCCAGGAGTTCGTAGTCGAAGGAGCCGTAGCCCTGGGTGATGGTCTTGAGGCGGTCGTAGAAGTCGATGATCACCTCGGCCAGGGGCATCTCGAAGGTGATCTCCACCCGGCCCGGGCGAGGGGTAGTTGAAGCGGGAGTTGACGCCCCGGCGCTCCAGGCAGAGCTTCATCACCGCGCCCACGAAGCGCTCCGGGATGAGGATGGAGGCCCGGATGAAAGGGCTCCTCCTCGAGCTTGATGCTGCTGGGGTCGGGGTAGTGCATGGGGTTGTCCACGGTGATGACCGTTGCCGTCCGCCAGGGTGAACCGGTACTGGACCCCGGGCACGGTCATGATGATGGACAGGTCGTACTCCCGCTCCAGGCGCTCCTGGACGATCTCCAGGTGCAGCAGGCCCAGGAAGCCGCAGCGGAAGCCCAGGCCCAGGGCGGCGGAGGAGTCCTTCTGGTAGACCAGGGAGGCGTCGTTGAGCTTGTATTTCTCCAGGGCGTCGGCCAGGTCCTGGTAATCGTCGTTGCCGACCGGGTAGATGGAGGCGAAGACCACGGGCTTCACTTCCTTGAAGCCGGGCAGCGGGCTGGGCCGCGGGGTTGGCGTCCAGGGTGATGGTGTCGCCGATGCGGGTGTCGCTCACCGTCTTGATGCCGGCGATGATGTAGCCCACCATGCCGGCGGACAGCTCTTTCCGGGGCTCCCGGGTCAGCCGGAAGACGCCGACTTCCTCCACCTTGTGGACGGTATTGTTGTACATGATGCGGATGATGTCCCCGGGCTTGACCTGGCCGTCGAAGACCCGGCAGGAGACCACGGTGCCCCGGAAGGAGTCGTAGTGGGCGTCGAAGATCAGGGCCGGAGAGGGGCTCCTCGGCGCTCCCCTTGGGGGGCGGGATCCGGGCGACGATGGCCTCCAGGATCTCGTCGATGCCGATGCCCTCCTTGGCGGAGCACAGGATGGCCGTGTCCGGATCGAGGCCCAGCTCCCGGTCGATCTGCTCCTTGACCCCGTCCACGTCGGCCGCGGGCAGGTCGATCTTGTTGATCACCGGGATGATGGTGAGGTCGTGCTCCATGGCCAGATAGAGGTTGGCCACGGTCTGGGCCTCCACCCCCTGGGAGGCGTCGACCAGGAGCAGCACCCCCTCGCAGGAGGCCAGGGCCCGGGAGACCTCGTAGGAGAAATCGACGTGGCCCGGGGTGTCGATCAGGTTGAGCTCGTATTCGTCGCCGTCGTCGGCGGTGTAGGGCAGGCTGATGGTGTTGCTCTTGATGGTGATGCCCCGCTCCCGTTCGAGGTCCATGGTGTCCAGGATCTGGTCGCGGAACTGGCGGTCCTCCACCATGCCGGTCCACTGGATGAGGCGGTCCGCCAGGGTGGACTTGCCGTGGTCGATATGGGCGATGATGCTGAAGTTGCGGATGTTGGACATAGTAATCGGGAACGCTGGTTCCCGGTTTAGGCTTAATTCAACTCCAATTAGTTATTGTACATTTTTTCCGGGAAGACGTCCACCGCAAGATTGGGGCTTATCGGGGCGGCGGGGCCGGCGGCCGGTCCGGGGAGGGCTTGTCGGGCCGCTCCAGGCCTTCCATAATGGCTTTGACAAACTTGTGAGCATAGGCCACGAAGTCACCTTCCACCACGTAGCCATAGCGGATGTAGCTTTCGGGGATATTCACCCGGGCATTCTTGATGATGATATAGATATTGGGGTTGATCCCGGCCTTGCCGCGATACTGGTAGTAGAGATTGGGCACCTGGCGGGCGATGATGACCAGGCCGCTTTCATCCAGGATGGTCAGCTTCGGGTAGATCTGGACCCCGGGGTCGGGTGGTTCGATGACCGCGCCTTTGGCAATGAGGTCATAGCCGTCCTGGGTGAGTTTTTTGAGGGTGGCGTCGATCTTGGCCAGGACCTTCTCTTTTTCCTGGAGGGGAATCTTCTGGTACTGGTAAAAGTAGCCGGTGGGGAACTGCTTGGTCTGGACCGAGGTTTCTTGGGCCCAACCCGGGACGACCCCCGATGCTGAGGCATAAAACCAGGAGCGCCTGAGAGATGATGATTTTCACGGGCATGGATCAGGGAACCTATTGTTCCAGGGTACAGGGTAAGTTCTCCTCAGGGTAATCTACGCAAAGCCATACCCCCATGATATGGGGAGGTATATTCCTCCAGGGGCGGTAAGCTCCTGACGCCACTAAACTCATACGGAGTTCGCGCGCGCCAGGGGCGGGCGGGGCGCAGCAGCGCCCGCCGGCCGCCGCTCAATCGAACCTGACCTCTTCGTCGGGGAGTTCGATTTCGGCGGGAAAATCAGAGAACGGAAAGGGGCGCTGGTTTTCGTTGAGGGTCAGGTAGCGCATCACCCGGTAGCCATAGGTGGCCACCTTGTTGGCGAAGGTCCTGGCGGGCTCGTTGTGCTGCAACGTGACCAACAGGAAAAAGTATTCAAACAGGGTGATCAGCAGGACTATGGTTTTTACCAGCTCGAAGATGGCCACATAGAGGAGCGTGTAGAGCAGGCGGATGGCGACCTGTTTGCGGGAAATGGCGACCTGGGATTCGTCGTGCATGGTTCCTCCGGCGCTGCAGTTTGGGGCGCATGGTGATCAGCAGCCGTGCCCCGTGAGGCACATCTTGATGATTAGTTATTATAAAGGGGGGCCCCTGGTTTGGCAAGGCAACGCTGGGGACCGGTTCCCGGCGGCCCGAGGCGCCGGGGAATCCTTAGCTTCAAGGCCTTCGACCCGCCGTCAAGTATGGCGAGTTCAGGAGAGGCTTACCCCGGCGGAAGCTCGAAGTTGGACCTCTGGAAAAGTCCCCGACCTGTCATTCTGAGGGAGCGGAGCGACCGAAGAATCTCATAACTACCAGAGAATACGAGATCCTGCGCTGCCGCTCAGGATGACAACATAGCTTGCGAGAGTTCTCAGTTCGAACTTCGAACTTCTCGACCAGGCCTCCGGGGGCCAAAAGAGGCAAAATATTTCGCTTCCCGGGGTTAAATGTGGTATTGCTGACCGGGGTTAAGGATAGGAGACATGAGGTTTCTGGAGAAACCTCATGCAATAAAGGGAGGTGTCGGCAAAGTTGCATGAATATTCATTAATGGAGCAGGTGATCGCCCACATCCTGGCAGAACTTAAAAAGGTGGATAACCCCCCCGACGGGAGTTCGCTGGAGGTGGTTTTGAGAGTGGGGGCCCTGGCGGTGCACTCCGAGGCGGCCACCCGGCAGCCTATGAGGTTTTGGTCAAGGGGACGCCCCTGGCGCAATCCCGGCTGAACCTGACCATTGAACCGGTGACGCTGACCTGCGTGGCAATGCGGCTATCAAGGCCCTCTGCCGGAGGGGGCGGTGGATCCCCACGACCAGTCCCCCTGGTGGAGTGCCCCCAGTGCGGCGCCGTGAGTCCGGTTCAGGGAGGCCGGGGGGTGGAGGGCA
>CAVUXT010000043.1:0-797166 GCA_963745465.1 uncultured Bacteroidota bacterium
GTGCACTGAACCCCGCCGGGCCCGCTCCGGCGCCGTCGTGCCGGTCGGGATCCCCCCGGCCTGGGCCGATCGCGACTTCTCGCCACCGGCTCATGGGCCGCAGTCGGCGAGCAGGCGGGGCGCCCACCGTCGACTGCCCGCCGACACCTATTTAGACGTCCCCCGGGCGCTGCGGGTTCGAATATTTCGAATAGACGCTCACGTTGTCGAAGACGACGTTGGTGCAGCGCCAGGCGCGGCCTCAACGACGTACTGACCGAGATGGTCACCCAGATTAGACGCCTAGGTCGGACCGCAGGTTGGCGGCTCCGGCCCGGGTGGCCGGCTACCCGGACACGGCTCTGTTCAGTTGGCGGGGCGGCTGCCCGTTCTCTGCCGCGTACGACTGTAGGCCGGTACCGCGGCGTCCGGGCCTCATTTGGCTTCACCGCAGGTCGGTTAGCGTGTCGCCGGTGAGGCGCCGTCCCGCTTAAGGAGAGCGTCCCGGCACGCCGTTGACACGATCGTGGGCGACGTTTGTGCCGACGGCTATACGGCGGGCTGCAGTGGCGCCGGGGGAATGCCGTTGAGCCGGTGGCTTTCCCGGAGCGTCAGCAGTCGCTCGGCCTCGGCCGTGAGAGCGTGCACGTCCGGCCGCGCCATCGCCTTGCGCCGGTAAATCCGGTCGTCGTAGCCGCGGGGGCCGATCGCGGCCCGCTGGGCCGCGAAGGCCGAGCGCATCACCTCGGTCAGCGCCGCATCCAGGTTGACCGCCAGCCGTCTCCGTTCGGTCAGGGGGGTGGCGGAACTCACCTCGGCCCGGCGGAATTCCAGCTCGGCCCGACGGGCGGCCGCCAGCAACTCGTCGAACTTGGCGCCGAGCGCGACATCCGCCGCGTGGTTCTCCAGCGCCTCCTGGCTGACCTGCTGACGCCTTCTCACGCCACGCCCTTCCCTGACGGCCGTTCCGACGGTGGCCTGCTCGTTTGCCTCGCGCCGCAGGCCCGTGCGCGCCGCAGTTGGCCCGTGCGCGCCGCAGTTGGCCCGTGCATAGCGTACGCGCTCCGCAGCGGACTACCGGCCCGCCGACCCGGAGATCGTGTTCGACGGCTGGCGGGAGGGTATGCCGCAGGTGCGGCCGGCTGAGGCCGCAGGCCTGCTGGTCGCGCCGGTGGAGGGCGACGTGCGGGAGACGCTGCTCAGGATGTTCGGGCGGGATCCCGGCTGGCCTGAGCAGGCTCCCGGCTGGCCGGCCTGAGCAGGCGCCCTTTCGGAGCGCCAGAGCGCGTTCCCGCCCAAAGGTGCAAGCATGGGTCGCGTGACCTTCGACGCAGAAGCGGTTCGCGCCGCCTACCCCGCGCTCCGCGACGGATACGCCTACCTGGACGGCGCCGCCGGAACGCAGGTGCCCGAGACCGTCATCGACACCATCGCCGCCGCGATCCGGGCCGGAATCGGCAACTCGGGCGGGGCCTTCCCGGCCAGCGAGCGGGCCAGCGCCATCGTGACCGGCTGTCGCCGGGCCGTCGCCGACCTCGTGGGCGGCCGCCCGGACGGCGTCATCCTCGGCCCGAACATGACCACGCTCACCTACCGGCTGGCCGCCGCCTTGTCGGACACGTGGTGGCCTGGCGACGAGATCGTGGTCTCCCGCCTGGATCACGACGCGAACGTGCGCCCGTGGGTTCAGGCCGCCGCCCGGGCCGAAGCCAGGGTGCGGTGGGCCGAAGTCGACATATCGACGGGGGAGCTGCCCGTCGCGCAGTACGGCGGGCTGCTGTCGGAGCGGACCCGGCTGGTCGCGGTCACGGCGGCGAGCAACGTCCTCGGCACGCGGCCCGACGTCGCGGCGATCACCGCCCGCGCCCACGCCGTCGGCGCGCTGACCTACGTCGACGGTGTGCACGCCACCCCGCACACGCCGGTCGACGTCGGCGCCCTCGGGGCCGACTTCTACGCGACCAGCGCCTACAAGTGGTCCGGCCCGCACATCGGGACGGTCATCGCCGACCCCGCCTTGCTGGAGACCCTCCGCCCGGACAAGCTCGCCTCCTCGCCGGATACCGTGCCCGAACGTTTCGAGCTGGGGACTCCCGCCTACGCGGACCTGGCCGGCGTGACGGCCGCCGTGGACCACCTGGCCAGCCTCGGCGGGGAGCCGGCGGGTACCCGCCGCGAGCGGGTCCTCTCGTCGATGGCGGCCGTCCAGGACTACGAGAGACGGCTGTTCGCCGACATGCTCGGCGCGCTGGACGCGATGGAGCACGTGACCACGTACGGCAAGGCCGCGAGCCGCACCGCGACCGCCTACTTCAACGTGGCGGGCGACACGCCGGCCGAGGTCGCGGCGCATCTGGCTGGCCGCCACGTGAACGTCTGGAACGGCCACAACTACGCCTGGGAGCTCACCGGGGCGCTGGGTATCCGCGATTCGGGCGGCGCCGTGCGCGCGGGGCTCGTGCACTATAACGACCGTTCCGACGTGGATCGCCTCCTCGCCGCCGTCGCGGAGCTGGCCGGCTAGACCGAGGTTCCCCGCAAGCCTGTTTAGCCCTGTCATGTTTGCCCGGGTCATAGAGCTTCAGGTGCTGGATCCACATGTCTGCACATAGTCATGTGAATCCACGTTTTCCCTGGTGAAAGGAGTATCAGCCCATCCGGGGGAACTGCGGGCCAAAGCTCGAACTGGCCGGCTGCGGCCGGTACTGGTCAGCCACGGCCGGGACCGGGCGCATCCGGTGGTCTCCCCGCCGGGCCCCGCGCTGGCGTAGCCTGGGGGCGATTGCCCCGTGCGAGGCCTCGTGAAGAGCGGGAGGCGGCGGCCGTGCCAGGTATCCGGGATGGTGCGCTCGCGCTGGCCGCCGTCCTGTGGCACCTCGGGCTCCTGCTCACCGGCGCGGGTGCGCTTACGATCATGAGCACGGCCGTCCTGGCCGCCGTGCTGATCGGCCTGGTCGCGGCGGTGGCGGCGGACGGCGCCCGGATCGCCCGGATGGCTACGGCACCCCCGTTGACCAGGCGCGTGGCCGGTCTCCGGGAGAAATCCTGGTCCGCGGCGTTCCAGCGCCAGCGTGACCCCGACGCGGCCGGGCGGCCACGCCCCAGAGCACCATCGGCGGTCCCGGCGGCCGTCTGACCTTCGCCGGCCCGGCTCCTGCTCACCGGGCTTCTCCGGTACGCGCCGAGCGCCCTCGTGTTGCTCGCGACGCGTACCACCTTCCCCGAGGCCTCATATTCCCCTTGGGTCTCATGGCTAAGTGAGCGCACCGGGAGCCCTTCCGTCGCGCGCGGCCACAGCTGATCGCGGCCGTCTCCAGCCGTCGAACCGTCTCTTCTGACCCGCTGGAGGGTTGCTCGCCATGTTCAGTCTCTTTGGCGTCCCTGTCGACGCCGCCTACCACGTTGTCACGGCGATATCCGCCGTCCTCACGCTGCGCCCGGCGGCGTGGCCGTCGCCGTCGCCATCATCGCGTTCACCGTCGCCGTGCGCCTGATGGTGCTGCTCTTTGCTACTGCTTCTGGTGTAATTATTGGTTGGATTGATACTCGCCCAAATTGGGACGATACCGGAATTACTACGGTTTTGATTTTGATTAGTACTATAATTATTGGTGGAGGATCGCCGAAATGGGCCTGGTTGTGGGCTCTAATAGTTGGCGGCATAATGGTTTGTTTTAATATAATGATGTATAACAATTACGGATCCATTATGGCATTAATTGTGGCATTTATCGGATCATATATTGGAGCAATTATTCGTAAAACCTTATTTTCAAAAAAATAAAACATGCATAACCACTAATTAAGTTGACAACATTATTCACAATAAGGAAACTGAGCGATGAATGAACACGAAAAAATAAACTATGTAGAATTCCCTGCGAAAGATATTGAAGCAGCAAAAACATTTTTTAATTCTGTGTTTGGTTGGTCCTTTATTGATTACGGATCTGAATATGCTGCATTTTCAAATGAAGGTCTTGATGGTGGTTTCTACAAATCCAATTTATCTGCTTCCACTGAAAATGGCAGCGCCTTAATAGTTCTCTATAGTAAGGATCTTGGGAGTACATTAATAAAAATCGAAAAATCTGGAGGCTCAATAATAAAGCCTATATTTGCATTTCCGGGTGGCCGTCGCTTTCATTTTGGCGATCCAAATGGTAACGAATATGCGGTTTGGTCAGATAAATAAAATAATTGCACTAATCTATTTGATGTTGAAAGGGAAATAAAATGAAAAATATTACGATATCAGTTCTCTTATCATTAATAATATTAAGTTGTGGCACAAGTAATAAAATAAACAATACCATTAACACAGACAAACAGAAGGGAATAATTATGAATGATACAATACCGAAAGTTACCGGCATTGGTGGAATTTTCTTTTATTCAGACAATCCGAAGGAAACGAAAGAATGGTACACCAAAAATTTAGGGATTGAAATCAATGATTGGGGTTCTTCAAGTTTTGAATCCAGAAACCTTAACAGACCTGACGAGATAAACTCTCTTCAATGGAAACCTTTTAAAAAAGGTGATGAATATTTTTCCCCATCCAAAAAGGATTTTATGATTAATTACACAGGTTCAGAATATTGAAGGACTTGTAAACAAGCTCAAAAAAAACGGAGTAACCATACTTGACAGCATTGCGACTTACGACTATGGGAAATTTGTACATATTATGGACGCTGAAGGAAACAAGATTGAACTATGGGAACCAAAATAATAATCATATTAACTTACAAGCCGTGCTTGCAGAAAAAGAAAAGCACGGTTTGTTAAACCTGCCTGCCGGCAGGCGGGTCTTCGGTAGTTGTTTTTTAAGCGGCATTCTTGTTCCCGCCTACGTTAACTTGTCTACCGAAACTATAGTGAAGGTAGAAACTTCGGCGGGCAAACCGGGGCGCCTGCCTGCGTGTAGCCGCTCCGGCAAAGGCAGGCCGGTTATTTGCAATGCTTAAGGTGTTAACTCTTTTTTTTGAAAGGACTTATAAATGCAAAAATTACGTGTTCAAAGTTTTTCTATTTCAGTGGATGGATTTGGCGCAGGACCAAATCAAAGTCTGGAAAATCCTTTGGGAGTTGGAGGTCAAGAGCTACACCAATGGTTTTTTCCCACAAAAACCTTTCAGCAAAATGTATTAGGAAAAAGTGAAGGAACAATAGGGGTTGATAATGAATTTGCCGAAAACGGATTTAAAAATATTGGCGCCTGGATTTTAGGACGTAATATGTTTAGTCCATACCGTGGCTTACCTAATCTAAACTGGAAAGGATGGTGGGGAGAAAATCCTCCATATCACGTTCCGGTTTTTATCTTAACTAATCATGAGCGCGAATCAATTGAGATGCAAGGCGGCACTACTTTTCACTTTGTAACGAATGGGATTAATGCAGCTCTTGAAAAAGCTTTTGATTCTGCAAATGGCAAAGATGTAAGACTTGGAGGAGGTGTTAATACAATTCGTCAATATCTTAAGGCTCAATTAATAGATGAATTACATTTAGTCGTATCCCCTGTAATTTTAGGAAGTGGTGAAAATCTCTTTTTGAATCTGGACCTCACATCATTGGGATATAAATGTATTAAACATATTTCAAGCGATAAGGCAATGCATTTGGTTATAAAAAAATCAATTAATACATAACAAGTGCTTCAGTCCGACAGCCCGCTGGTGGCGGGCAAGCGGATTCGGTGAACTTGTTCGGCTTTGTACTGCTGAACATATTTTTTATTAATCATTAATGTTTATGTTCTAATCGGCAATCCTGTTCTGGGCTGCACGTTAAGCACAACTCCGTAAACTGGTAATGTTTTTGTTAAATAAAGTATCTTACTTTTGATTTTAAGAAATTTATTGATATTTTTCTAACGTTATCGTATTGCTCTGATAATTGTGTCTCAACCATAAGATGCACGCAATAATTCTGATAAGACGATATAATACGTGTTAATTGAGTTTTTGCGGATTGACCCGTATCCATTGAATTGAACACTATAAATCAACTCAAATAATAAAAGAGGAGAAGTAAAATATGTCTGATTACTTTTGGATATTTTTAAGTGTGGCTGTAATTATGGGAATGTTATTGCCTATAATTGCTATCGTAACAAAGCATCAATATACAATGAAGCAGTTAGAAATAGAAGCATTGAAGATCAAAAAAGATAATCCGCAATCTTAAGATGAAGAAGCTGCAAAATAAAAAGCCTGTTGATTAGCTGAGTCCAATATAGTATTGTGTAAAGCTATTAGATAAAATCGGAAAAGTGATGTTATCAAATGTTACAAAATACCAGTTTACAAGCATTTCAAACTGACCGCTTTTTTGCAATCGGAATTTTACATTTTAATGTTGGTCATTCCCCTCTGTTGGAGGGGCAGGCTGTTTCGGCTAAATTATTCAAAGTCGTTCTATTAAATAACCTTGCTGCGAACTGCGCTTGCGAGACCTCCCTTCATTCGTCGGGACAAGTGTATGCATCCCGGCAAGGCGGGACTAAATATTTGGCCTTTTTGTTTTAGCATAACATATCGCTAGCAGCAATCATAAATTAGAATAGAAAATGGAACAAAATAAAAAGATAGTGGAGCCGGACAATACCGCTGTAAGAACAGCTTTATGGAGAGCATTGCACATTCAAGAAGACGCAAAACCTCATATATTTGAAGATGAAATTGGCTTGAAATTAATCGCTCCTTCTGATGACTGGCATCAACGTCCTGATATGAAATTTACAAAACGCCTTCGGGCTTCTATTGTAGCTCGTGCCCGTTTTATTGAGGATTTAATTATTGAACAATGCAAATAATGGAATTAGTCAGTATGTCATTCTAGGCGCCGGACTTGATACCTTTGTCCAGCGCAGACCGGATATCGCTTCCAAACTTCAAATATATGAAATCGACAAACACGACACATTAGTATGGAAAAATCTACGATTAATCGAATTAGGTTTTGGTATTCCGGAATATTTACATTTTGTTTCTGTAAATTTTGAGACTTCTTCATGGTGGAAACAGTTATTAAAAGCAGGCTTTAACACCGACAAGCCTGCCGTTGTTGCATGCACAGGAGTGAGTTTGTATCTATCAAAAGAAGCTATTGCAGATACTCTGAATAAAATTGCAACACTTGCGCCGGGATCAAAACTTGCAATGACTTTTTACTTGCCAATGGAACTTCTAAATGAAGAGGACAAACCTATGCAGGAAATAGCTGAGAAAGGAGCTCGTGAAGCAGGAACTCCAATGATAAGTTTTTTCTTACCTGATGAAATATTAACTTTAGCCGATAAATCCGGTTTTAAGGATGCTAAAATAATATCAACAAAAGATATGGAAGAATATTATTTTACGAACAGAGCGGATAATCTTTTACCGGCAAGCGGAGAAGTATTTTTATTGGCAACAACATAAACATAAAATTGGAATGGTATAAAAATGAATAAAACTAAAAGGGAATTGTCTGCAAAACAATGCGAAGAATTGCTCAAGGAATTGAAGATCACGTTTTGAGAAAAACATGAATCGCCATAAAGGTATTGAATGGGCTAAAGTGGAGACAAAGCTGAAAAACAATTCTGAAAAACTCTGGTCACTTATTGAAATGGAAAAAACCGGCGGTGAACCGGACGTAGTTGGTCAGGACAAAAAAACAGGTGAATACATATTTTATGATTGTTCGGCGGAAAGCCCTAAAGGTCGAAGGAGTCTTTGTTACGACCGTGAGGCTTTGGAGGCAAGGAAAGAATATAAGCCCAAAAATAACGCTATCGATATGGCAATGGCCATTGGCATTGAACTTTTAACTGAAGAACAATACCGGGAATTGCAGAAGCTTGGGAACTTCGATTTGAAAACATCAAGCTGGGTGAAAACGCCTGCAGGTATTAGAAAACTCGGCGGCGCCGTTTTTTGTGATCGACGGTACGACACTGTTTTTTTATATCACAACGGTGCAGATTCATACTATGCTGCCAGGGGATTCCGAGGTTCACTAAGGGTTTAAATCCTGGTTGCCAGGCTCTGTTAAACGGCGATTAATATTCATATGAATAGATACATAAAAGTAATGTCCTGGAATTTGAATTGTGGCCCTGTGGCAAATCTTAGAATACTGAACCAAATAAAATATTATTGCATGTAGGCAAGGAAATTTATTATTTATAGCTTTCTCCTTTAGACTAATCAGACCAAACGATTACTTAAAATTGGACATATAATATTGGGAAAATAGCTTAAAAACGAACTAATCACAGAGCAAAAATATAAGTTAATTTTTTCTTGCTATGGAAGGCGGCTCTTGCTATATTTTTCAGCCTTAATAATTTAATTCTATTTTTATCACCTTCAGTTTACTTCCAGAAAAATATTTAGGAGGTCTTATGAAAAGATTTTCTCAGATTCTTTTTGTTCTTCTGCTGTGCAGCCTGGTAACATTTAAAATATCCGCACAGGATATGTCCAACAATACAGATAGCAAATCGCTGTCTCTTGCCAAGTTAGTAGCAGGTGACATAATGGAGAGCGGTAAAAAAGTAATATCACTTGCTGATGCAATGCCTGCAGAAGATTACAGCTGGCGCCCTATGGAAGGTGTCAGATCGGTCAGTGAGGTCTACGTGCACGTTGCAGCATCAAATTATATGCTATTATCTGCGCTTGGCATGCAAATGCCGGATAACCTCAAACCAAATTCTGAAAATGAGGATCTCGAAAAAACTATGACCGATAAAAAAGACGTAATGGAATTCCTGAAAAAATCATTTGATGATGCAGAAAAATTTCTTTCCGGCTATACTGATACTGATTATGATGCATCTGTAAAATTACCATTTGGAGAATTTACAAAAGCTCAGATATTAATGATTGAAGCAGGACATGTTCATGAACATCTTGGTCAATCAATTGCTTATGCAAGAACAAATCATATAGTCCCACCCTGGTCAATGCCGAGCAGCAAATAGTATTTTAATAAAGTCCCGGTAATAGCCGGGACTTTTTAATGACCTGGTATATTATTTATATCATTTAACTTTCTTAGTTGTGCTTTTTTTCTCTTCTGTCTTTTGTAAAACTGGAATTGAGGGCGCGGGTCTGCTAAGAGCAAATTCAACAATTTTTGCAAGCGTTTGTCCAAAGCTAAGCCCGATTTGTTCGGCTGACTCCATAAAGGAAACTCCTTCTGTCAAATCCGGGTTCGGGTTTACTTCCAGAACAAAGACTTTATTATCCTTCGTCAGTCGCATATCAAGCCGTGCATAATCGCTGCAGCCTGTAATTTTATAGGCTTCCAGCACCGCCGCTTTCACTTTTTTTTCAACTCTCTTTGTTAATTTTGCTGGGCAGATGGAATGCACCCGGTGAAATGATTCTTCCAGCGGGTTCCATTTTGCATCATAGCTGATTATATTTGGATGATCGGAGGGAAGACCGGAAAAATCAAATTCAATAATAGGAAGCACTTCAGGAGGATCGTTGCCAAGCACAGAAACGTGCAGCTCACGGCCTTCGATAAATTCTTCAACAAGTATGGGAGGACTGTACTCGGCAAAGGTTTTTTTAACTCTTTCATTTAACTGATCCAGGTTATAAACAACAGAACCCTTTTCCACACCAGAGCTGGCATCTTCGCGAGAAGGTTTTACAATTAATGGATAATGCAATCCATGTCTGCCCGGCAATTTTGGTTCATTTAAGAGTTTATATCTTGGTGTAGGTACATTATTTGCGAGCAGCAATTGTTTTGTCATTCCCTTCCGCTGACATAGCGCAAGAGTAAATGGCCTTGATCCTGTGAATCGAACTCCATAAAGAGCAAACAATCCCGCAACGAGATGTTCGAGTCCGGGATCATCACGGTAAAATTCAATAAGATTAAAAACAACATCAGGAGGATCTTTTCGAAGTAAATCGATAAGAACTTGAATGTCTTCATTGATATTTATCACGCTTACTTTATAACCTTCCCCTTTCAGTGCATTAGCAATCGCTTCATATTCTTCAGTTACTGTCGCAACTTTAATATTATATTCCGGTTCAAAGCCAAGCGAGTCCGGATCCACATCCTGAATTTTCTCGTAGAAATCATCGCCTGAATGATTATAAACAACTGCGACTGTAGTTTTTTTCTTTTTTGCCATAGTGTTGCCAATTAATAAAATACCAACGATTAAATTAGGTTACTTTTTTTATATTGGCAAGTGCGGGTAATCAGATAGAAATTTAATATACCAACATCATATTAAATTATTATTTGAATAAGTAATATTATAGCTGGAGTTTTTACATTAAATTTATTTATTTCAAATGAAATGGAAATAAATATTTAATGTTTTAATATTTACTGAATCTTAGTATAGTATAGCCCAGAAGTAATAAAAAAGAAACTAATAGCAACGCATCAAATTTTTGTGTTGCAAGAATCACTACCAGAAAAATAATTCCATAGTAACCTTCAAGTTTTTTTCTCATTGTTTCACCTTTAAATAATTGATTATTATACTGTCTCAAGCTGCGGAATTATTATCTCTGAAATTTTTCCCGACAAATGAGAATCGATGAAATGAATATCCAATTTAATGTCCGGATATTTCATATCAATAATATTTAAGAACAATTTCCCGCGTGTGTTGTTCTTTATGCTTGCCCCGGAATTAAGGAAGCGAATTCCTCTCCTGTTGTATTCCTTCTGTTCGTGCAAATGTCCATGCAATATAAGATCAACCTTATGCTCATTTAACATTGCGAATAGCCTCTTCTTTTTTCTCAGTTTCATGGTCTGCATTTCAACCATTTGCCACAGGCTGCTTGGTGAATTATCATTAACTCTTATTTTATTAAAATGATGATGAATCAGCAAGAAGTTTATGTTTACAGAAATTACCATACTCTTTGAAAATATTTGATATTTCTTAAGTTGTCCTGTTCCGATTGAACCATTTGATGCAAATGGGTTTTTGATTTTTGAATATTTTGGAATTGAATTTGCACCAGCTATCAGCACATCATCTATAATTTTAGCAAAAGGAAACAGCTTTGTTTTATTTGTGTAAATGCTTCCGTTGTAAGACTCTGAGAAAAATTCCACGAATTCATTAACCTTTTTATCATAATCTAACGCTTCTGCATTTTTCTGTGAAAGTAAAAATTTCTTCGGGGGTTTGCGGGCCACCGAATATATCGTGATTTCCTATAATAACAGATAGCCTGTCAGTATCAAGCAAATTGTTCTTTCTAAAAAGATTCCTCAATATTTCGAGGTCCCTGGCTGATGCATTGTCGACAAGATCTCCGGTTACAACCATATGATCAAACTCCTGCTCAAGCGCATATTTAACAAGAGTTTTTATCTGCCTCAAGTTGGAGGATTTAAAGAATGTATTCAAATGAAGATCGGAAATGTGCGCAATTCTCATTTATATCTTCCTGATTTTATTACTGTTTACTGCTCAACAATTTTAATGATTTATAGCCCTTGTTTTTCATAGTAGAACATAAGACATGCATATTAAGAAATTGTGAACAAAATATGACTAAATTGTTAATTCTACCGGCTTTGAGATAATAGCATTAATAAATCGCTTTGATTGCCACTAAAGAATACAAGGGGAAATGAAATTGAGCAAAGTTTATGAGATAAAAGACAGCGGCTATAATACATATTTGGCTTGAAGAAGTGAGACTCCAAAATTCGAATTAAAATTCAGATTCAACTATAAATTTCGCAACTTCCGTTACGCCGTTTTCAAATTTTTTTTCACTTATATTTTTATTAATATCAGCATATTTCCCCCGGTTAGAAAAAATCCCTTCTATCGTCTCAGGCAGTTTTTCGATTTTCTTTTCATAAACTCCCAAATTATTCTCAGTTAAAAATTGCACATTGCCCTTTTCCTGTTCCCAGATATAACTTATTACAACTGGAATTTTTTTGCAAAAAAGTATTTCCATAAATGTGGAGGCACCGCATTTAGTTATAACCACATCTGAAATATTTATCAGGTCTTCAACAAAATCGACGTAACCAAATAACTTAATGTTATTTTCATTATTAGTTTCACTATAATCAGATAGCCTTTCAAACAAATTCTGATTCCTGCCACAGACTACAGCGATTTCAATATCACTCAAACTTTTGTTTAAATATTTTACTATAATTTCTCCTTTTGGAATTCCTTCGCCACCACCAAGCAGTAATACGATCTTTTTGCTTCCAGTGAAGCCAAACTTCTTTTTTAATTCCGGTATACTTATTGTTTTATTTCCGGAGGAAAATTTTTCAGCAATTATAAAAGGAAATACCCGGATATTGTTCTCGTTTATACCCTTTCTCATACATTGTTCTTTTAGTTTTTCACTGAATAAGATAAATTTTTGATTTTTATTAAGAAACCAGATTGGATGTGCCGTAAACGGATCAGTCACAAATGTGTAAACAGGACAGGTTAATTTTTCTTTTTTGATAAATTTATATACCGGCCTGATCAAAAAGAAATGAAATATCAGGATTTTATCGGGATTTTCTCTTTTAATTACAGCCTTTAAATAAGGGTAAATAAAAAAAGACAATAAAAAATTGTTAGTTCTTGAGACTAAAGGTATTTTATAAAGAGCATACAATGTTTCATAAATCCATGGCGCTTTAGTCTGGGATAACCTGTACCCATCTTCAATAATAAATCTTACCAGCCTGTTAGTTCCTGCAAGTCCATCTATCAGTTCAGTTTCTATTAAATCTTTATAATTTTTTTTCAGATAATCTGAGAGTGATCTTGCCGGGGCAAGATGACCGCCTCCGGTTTTTAGATACAAAAATAGATATTTACGTTTATTATTCTCCATAAAATAATTTTATCTTAAAACGGGAGAATTATGAACTACCATCTTTCCGGTATTTATTATGTCTTTGATATTATAAGTTCCGAATTTCCTGGCCTTTAAAAAACCATCCCATGCGGCTTCGGCTAACCTGCCTTTATTAAGCCAATCAAATAACCATTGATCAGCGTAATCAGGATTTTCCTGTGAAATACCCGCCTGAATTTCCCGTAACCACTGCCTGTTAAATTTTTCCTGTGAACCAATTGTTGGTGTCATGATTATTGGAATTCCAAGGGCACAATAAAAAGACAACTCGCTAGGCTTTGTCCAAAGTACATCAGTTGTTCTCATTAAACGGTTAAAATTTTCAAAATAATCTGGAAGAGTGGGAGAATAAAAAATTCTTAAATTATCACAATCTTTCGAAATGCTGTTTTTAATTTCAATAAAATAATCTCTTACATGTTCTTTTGTACCTGATATCAGGTTAAGGTTTATTTCATTATTCAATAACCTGCTTTTTAGACTTATAGCAATTCTTCCCCCAATTTCTTTTTGCGCTCCTGCGCCACCTACGGAATATGAAACGGTCAATTTCCTTTTATTTGTAAATTTTAGATTTTTCTTTCCAAGGAAATGCTCAACATTTTTCTCGTGAAGATTCCAAAATCTTCTATTTGGATCAAGATAAAAGAGTCTTTGACCAAGATCTTTTTTTAGAACACTCAATTTCCTGTCGCCTAATAATTCTTCAGGCAAAGGAAAGCCGGTAAGACGTATTCTTTCTTCGGGCACTCCGTAATCTCTTAGTCTTTGGGCGGCTTTTCCGCAGGGTGCAAAATAAATTACCCTGCTTTCCCATGGATCCCTGGCAACCCAAACCCTGTTAAGATCGGAGTCACAGATAATGCAGTATATCTGTTCATATCCTTTCATATCAGCAGCAATTGCAGGTGCATAAAAGGATGTAACCAGGGGGAGAGTTTTGGAATTTATTTTCTCAAACATTCCGGAACACAGTCCCTTCTTTACGCTTGATTCAAGCAAAGTTACCTGGAAGGTCGCACCTGAAAGATTTCTCCTCGGGTAATATGAAGGAATGTGTAAGAACGTATCCAGAAATTTAAAAATAAACTTGCCAACAAACGGAATGCCTCTGGCGCGGGAAAACATTTCATATGCGTCAAGAATTCCCGACCAAAGTTTTTTCTCGGCTTCTGAGGCTTCCCCATTTCTGCCAACTGAAATAATTTCATTTTCGGACATCTTCTTAAGAGGAAAAACTGCCCGCAAATGGCCATAACCCATATTAGCTGATACAAGCCAAACTTTTGATTGTTTTAAAGGCACTTGGTTTAATTGATTATAAAATATTAGTAATAAATTAGTTAACTAATTTAATATTAATCATTACGAATGAGTTAGTTCCAATATTAATTGATTGTTAAATATAGAGCAAAATTGGAATTAAAACTGGCGTTTGTACAAAAATGAAGAAACTTCACTTAATATTTTTTATTTACCTATTGTTTTAATAAAAATATTTTTTTAATATAGTCTCAGTTCATATAAAAATTTGCTTATCGAGAAAGGCTGAGGGAATGGCCCTATGAAGCCTTGGCAACCTGTCCAAAAGACAAGGTGCCAATTCCTACCCCGAATATTCGGGGAAAGATAAGTTAACAGAGATTCAAAGCTCTTTTGACTTATCAAAAGAGTTTTTTTTTGGCGCGGAACACAAAATGTTTATTGCGTCAGTCTCTTTTGATAATGGATTTCCGGTAAGTAATATTCAATTATTCAATAACTTAACGGAGGTTCATTATGAGTGAGTTCACTTCAATCATCGATCTGATTCCAGTCGACCCATTGACCGGTGCAATTAGAGTACCAATTTATCAAACGTCTACTTATGTTCAGGAGGCTCCCGGTGTAAACAAAGGGTTTGACTACACACGTACAAATAATCCAACAAGGAAAATCTGTGAAGAAATAATTGCTAAATTGGAAGAGGGCAACTCTGCCTGCGCATTTGCCAGCGGTCTCTCCGCAATCGATAGCGTTATAAAGCTATTAAAATCAGGAGATGAAATTCTAGCGGTTGACGATATTTATGGCGGCGCTTACAGGTTACTGCTTACAGTATACAATAAATTTGGAATAACCGTAAAATTTGTTGATACTACGGACCCTCAAAATGTTGAAGCTGCAATTTCTAATCGAACTAAACTTATATGGCTGGAGAGCCCAACAAATCCCCTGCTAAAAATATCGGATATTGCTGCTATTTCAAAAATTGCAAAGGCAAACAATATCTTACTTTGCGTCGATAATACTTTTGCTTCGCCGATTCTTCAGAAACCTATTACTCTTGGAGCTGATATTGTTGTACACAGCGCGACAAAATATCTTGGTGGACATTTTGATGTGCTTGCCGGTTTTGTAATAACAAAAGATCCCGATCTCGGAGAGCAGATTAAATATATACAAAATGCTGCCGGCGCTGTCCTTTCCCCTTTCGATTCATGGCTAATTATCAGAAGTATTGATACTTTAAAATTAAGAGTCGAAAAACATTCCGAAAATGCCCTTAAAGTGGCCAGGTTTTTAAGTGCAAGAGAAGAAATAAAATCGCTTTATTATCCCGGGCTTGAAAGTCATAAAAATCATGCCATTGCAAAAAAACAACAGAAGCAATTTGGGGCAATTATTTCATTTTCATTAAAGGATGATTCTGAAGAAGCTGCCCTTAAATTTGTTACCTCAACTAAATTGTTTAAACTTGCTGAAAGCCTTGGCGGCCCGAGAAGCTTGTGCTGCCATCCTGCAAGCATGACCCATAAATCAATTCCAAGAGAGGTAAGGGCTAAATCCGGTATAACCGATAGTTTAATTCGTCTATCAATCGGCCTGGAAGACAGTGCAGACCTGATTGCGGAATTGGAATTAACTTTAAATAATCTATCATATTCCAAAGAGCTTGTAGAGGAAAAATATGAACAGGAATAATATTAATATCGGTTTATTTGGCTTTGGCTGCGTTGGGCAGGGATTATATTCTGTACTTGATAAAACGCCCGGGTTGAAAGCCAAAATAAAAAGGATCTGCATAAAAGATCACGCAAAGAAGAGAAGCCTTGATAGCAGGATTTTTACTTTTAACAAGAACGATCTGCTAAATGATCCGGATATAAATGTAATCGTAGAGCTTATTGATGATGCGGATGCTGCCTTTGAGATAGCAAAGCAAGCAATAAAAAACAAAAAATCAGTGGTTACAGCCAACAAAAAAATGGTCGCAGAGCATTTCGTAGAACTTATTGCTTTACAGGAAAAATTTAAGGTGCCCTTTCTATATGAAGCAGCTTGTTGTGCCAGTATTCCAATTATAAGAAACCTTGAAGAATACTATGATAATGACCTTCTTCAATCATTTTCAGGAATTATGAATGGCACTACAAATTTTATACTTTCTGAAATATCGGGAAATAAATGCAGCTATTCTGCTGCATTAAATGAAGCACAAAAAAATGGATATGCTGAAAGTAATCCGTCTCTGGACATTGAGGGATTTGATTCCAAGTTCAAATTAAATATCCTGCTGGGACATGCTTTTGGTCTATTTGCCTCGCCTACCCAATTGTTCAATATCGGTATTCAAAGACTAAATGAATTCGATACAAATTATGCAAGAACTGCTTCCTCAAAAATTAAACTTGTTGCAAATGCCAAAAAGCTCAAAACAGGAGGCATAGCAGCTTATGTTTTGCCTGAATTGGTTAATTGTGATAATGAATTATTTTCTGTGGATGGCGTTTACAATGGAATAGTTACAGAAAGTAGCTTCTCGGATAGAAATATTTTTATCGGTAAAGGTGCTGGATCATTTCCAACCGCTTCGGCGGTACTATCTGATATTTCCGCACTAAGTTACAACTATAAATATGAATACAAGAAAAAGCAGCAGGGATTCTCTACTTTTATCGATCAGAATTTCAACCTTAATATTTATGCCAGGTTCAATGGAAAAAATAATGTTAAAAGTGACGATTTTACTTTAATATTTGATGAATATAAATCTGACAAAATTAAATATATTACTGGTAAAATAAGTTATAAAAAACTTATTGAATCAGATTGGGCAAAGGACAGTGGGGTTAGCATTATTTCACTAGGATCGAATTTTATAACGGAAAATTGATAATAATTTAATATTAGCAGGAATTGAGTTATATCTAATTTACTTTAACTATAACTGCTGTCATATCATCATTCTGCTCAGCTCTACCGCGGAATATTTTAACAGCATTCCATAGTTCATTCATTGTATCAGCCGAACTTACATCAGATTTATTTTTCAATATTTCAGAAAGTCTTTCTTCTCCAAAAAGTTCATTTTTTTCATTCATCGCTTCGGATATTCCATCAGAAATGAATGCAAAAATCTGTCCCGGAGATAAATCAATTATTTCCTGAAGTAATGTTTTTTCAAAGATCGGCCCTTTTTCAAGACCAAGACCTAAGCCAGTAGTTCTATAATATTTTATATTATCCTTTAAAGCGGCTAACACGGGAACGTGTCCTGCACGGCAAAAGGTTACCTTATTCAGGTCCATATCAAACAAGGCAAGAGTAAGTGTAACAAACCAGTTCTTCTCCATTTCAATGTAAAGTTTTCTATTAATTTCTACCAGTATTTCCTTAGGAGATTTATTATCGGTGCAAAATAACTGCATCATCGTTTGAAGCTTTGCCATATAAAGAGAAGCAGAAAGACCTTTTCCCGAAACATCACCAACTATTACAAAAAGTTTTTTATTCGAAATTGGAATTAAGTCAAAATAATCACCTCCAACCTGCATAGCAGAAATCATATCACCACAAATATCAAGTCCGCTAATATCGGGAATGCATTTAGGAAGAAGACTTTGCTGAATTTTTTGTGCTAATTCCAGATCCCGTTCAATCTTTAATTTTTGAGCTTCCAACAAATAGAGCCGTGCATTCTCAATAGAAATAGCAGTTTGGTTGGCAACAGCTGAAAGCAAATCCAAATCCTTTCCAGCGAACAATGCGCCCGAATGTTTCAATCCAAAAAGCAAAAGACCGACAACTTCATTTTTAATTACCATTGGAATAATTGAATAAATATTTTCGGCATTCAGAAGATCTTCCGAACCAGGAAATATTCTAGAAAAATCCTCCCTGTCAACTATTGCATTTTTGTTAATCAATGCTTTGCTCGCCAGAAATTTCTGTATAGCTGGACTTCTCAAAGCTAATTTCTTGTTTTCTATTCCAACACTTCTAACAAGCACATAATTTTTCTTATCCTGTTCACTAATCATAATGCCAAAGTGATTAATCATTAATGCATCAACAAGAGTATCTTTGGTTGAGTCCAAAATATTTTCGAGCCCAACCATGCTCTGAAACTTCCCTGCTGAATTTTAAAAGCACTTTTTGATAAGCAAATTGTTCAGGATAAAATTTTGCAGTTAAAAAATCCTGAAATTTATCTTTAGTTGATTGAAAGACCAACGCAAAGCCTATGAAAAAAAACCCAGCAATTATCTGCTGATATTCGGTTCCGATTGCCTGGCTAATGCTTTGACCGATTACATAAATTATAAAGAAATATATGGCGGCAAGTGTTATAGTCGCTGCACCGTATGTAATAGCATTTTTAATTACTACGCTAACATCCATCAATTGATATTTAAAAATCGAATATGCAAATGAAATCGGTAGGATTATAATAAGTATGATGGGCGTATAATATTCTGGCGAATTAAAAATGGAATCTGAAATAGCAGGTGCAATCTGTGCAGTGTAAATTATCGCAATAATAGCCAATATATATGATATAAGAATTATTAATACAGGTCTTTTCTCTTCCTTCAATTTTAATCTTCTGTAGTTAACCATCAAGGAAATACAACCCACTACGAACCCAACTGCTGTATATATAGCAAATAAATTAGCAATAAAATTTATTATCTGGTTTCCGTCCGAAATCCTGCGAGAAAAGAAAAATATAAAAATAAAAAACAGACCTGATATTATGATTGGCACACTAAAAAAGACTTTCTTAAAGGATTTTTTCTGTACAAACTTAAACGGGCGTGGGAAAATCCAGAAAAAGTACATAATATAAAATGATATAAAGCTAATTCCGAAACACCAGCCTGTAATAAGAGATATAACATAAATGAGTGTAAACATATTCCCTTGTGAATCTTGCGGCGGTAAAAGTAAAAATACAATTGCAAGAACAGAAGTAGCACCAATAAGATAAAAGGTCTTTTGTATGTTCCCTTGCTTGGCCATAAGAACAATAAAGCCTATTATCATCCAAATCAGTCCAAGAATTGAAAATGCAGGAAGGGGTAATCGAATTAATTTTTTCACAAATACTTTAGTTTCAAGAATTTTACCATCTTTCTTTTTAACGATATAATCTGCATATTTTCCGGCCTTTACTTTATCTAAAATGGATTGAGCCTGGTTAATATTTCTCAAGCTACTGTCATTTATTGCTATTAACTGGTCTCCGTTCCTGATACCGGCATTCCATGCTACTCCTTCGTGCTTAACCAGATTAAAATAAATAGCTGAACTGTCTGCTGTAGGATTTTCCTGAACCCATAAGCATTCGTCATTTGAAGATGCACTTACCTTAAGGGAATAATATATATTGAAGAATGCAATTGTAATCAGAATTAGAGATATTCCGATCAGGAGTTTTGGCTTAGATTTAATATATAATTCTTTTATTTTCTTCATAAACAAGAACCAAGAAATATTCTTTTAAAAAGATATAAGACAAGGTGCCTTATAAATAAATTATACTAAAATTACTGTATAGATAAAAACTCTACCTGACCTTTATAACCATCATAGTCATATCGTCAGATTGAACAGCTCCTCTAGTAAACTTTTGCACTTCAGATTGAATAGAGAATGATATTTCATCAGCTGAATTTTTATATAATTCCACAGCCAGTTTTTCCAACCTTTCATCAGAAAATTCATCCCTGTTTTTATCCATTGCCTCGGTAATTCCGTCAGTAAACAATAGCAAGACATCGCCGGACCGCAGTTGCACTTTTTCAGTTATGTACGGTATATTTGTCTTCATTACGCCGAGAATAATTCCTCCTTTATCAAGTTTGCGTATTTTGCTATCACGAATTAATAATGGCGGATTGTGACCTGCATTTACATATTGTATGGTACAATCTTCATCATTAAGAATTCCCCAGAAAAAAGTAATGAATTTACCATCAGTAATATTTTCACTTAAAAGATCGTTTATTAAAGCTGTCGCTTCATCGATTTTCATGCCCTGGCGGCAAATAGTTTTTAAAAATGCCTGTATGTTCGCCATAAGTAAAGCTGCCGGTACCCCCTTTCCTGAAACATCAGCGATTGCAACCGCAAAGCTTTTATTATCAAATTTAATAATATCATAATAATCCCCGCCAACCTGTTTAGAAGAAATATTTATTGCTGCAATTTCATATTTATCAAAAGCAGGTAAAGATTGAGGCAGAAGATTTTTTTGTATCTCTTTTGCAAGTTCCAGTTCCTCTTCCATCTTTTGTTTTTCAAGTTCTTCCTTGAATAATCTTTTATTTTCAAGTGATATAATTGCCAGGTTACCCACTGAATAAATAAACTCTATATCGCCTCCTGAATAATCTAGCTTATTAATTCTTTTACTTAGTAATATTAGACCCTTTGTCTGCCCCTGAAGCTGCATCGGAACAATGAGTTCTATTCCAAATCTTTCAATCTCAGGATAATTTTTACTTATTAACTCTTTTGCGATTGAAGAATCAATTTTACGCATTTCATATTTCTTAATAACAGTTACTAACTCATCAGTGTCATATTTTGACTCTAATATTTGTATACCCTCACTATCGAATATTACTACCGCAAATTTTGAAACCAAAAATTGACCTATTACCGAATAAACCAATAATTTTGCTACTTTGGTGGATTCAGAAAACATTCCAAATTCTTTACTTAGCTCGAACAAAGAATTAAGTCGATTAATTCTCGAATCAAGCTCACGGTTAACTTTTTTTAATTTATCAACCACTAATGAATTTTGTACAGCTGTTGCAGAAATGTTCAGAATGGTTTTTAAAAACTCCTGATCATCATCTGTATATATAGATTTATTTAATTTTTCGCCAAGGCAGACAACCCCCAGGCATTCATCGGAAGAGTTAATCCTTTCAAAAGTTTGAAGGTGTGCATCACGCATATATTTTTTTATTAAAGTATCTGTTTCAGTTTCATTTACCAACTTGAATTCCGGATAGGTATTTATTATATCTTTTGAGAGACCCTTTGATACTTTAATTTTTAGTACACCATCAATTTTTATTGCAACAAGTCCTTTCGTGGCAAGAAATTTTCCCATACAAGTTAGCAGAATATTATTTAGAATAAATTCAAGATCCAGGCTGGAATTAATAATTCTGCTGAATTCAACCAGAGCAGTAAGGTTCCTTTTTAATTTCAGATTATCTATATCGCTTATCATTGATGAGAGCTATTTAAATTCTTGGAAAGTAATATCTGATTATATTTACCAGGTACCGATACATATTGTACATCATCCATTAAAGTTTTCATTAGATATAATCCTAATCCACCGACCCTTCTCTGCCTTAGATATTTTTGTAAATCAGGAAGAGGAACAGCTTCAGGATCGAACGAACTTCCGTGATCAATTAATTTTATTGTGAATTTTTTGGCTGTATAGTCAATTTCAATTATTATTTCTCCATCCGGTGCAGATTTGTATGCATGTTTTATAATGTTCGTACATGCTTCATCAACAGCAAGAATAATATCATCTATTTCATCAGAAATTAGACCTGCATCATTGGCATTTTCTAAAATAAATTCTCTTAATGAAAAAAGATTTTCAGTGCGACTCTTAATAACAAGTTTCTTTTTAATATGTTGATTATTACCGCTCAATTTAACCTTTCTCTTCGAATTTTTTTATAGCTTCATCCTCAGTATTAAATATTTCATAGAGTAATGGAAACCCAAGAAGATCGAAAATATTAAATACTTTATCAGTCATAGTAGACAACTTAATATCCCCTCCATTTTCCCTAACTTTTTCTATAAATGCCATAAAAACTCCGAGACCAGCGCTACTTATGTACGATAAGTCTTTAAAATTAACTACTATATTGAATTTATTGTTATCAACCAGGCTCGAGAATGTATTCTCGAGTGTTGATGCTGTGTGGGCATCCAAAAATCCATTAAGATTAACAATACTTATTTTACCCTGATCTTTGACTGATGTGTTGAATTCTGCCATTCCATTTCTCCATTAATATTAAATTTTTGTTTCCACTTTAAAATAACAAGTGTAATATCGTCGTGTTGCGAATTATTTTTTGTGAATTCAGTAATCTCAGTTATTACTTTATTCCCAATTACGTCCGGTTCTTCATCTTTATTTTGCAATAATATTTTTTCAAATAAATTGTCTCCAAAATCTTCCATCTCAGAATTTTTCGCTTCTGTAATTCCATCCGTATAAAGAATAATTGAATCATTTTGTTTTAAATTTATTTCAATTTCTTCCAGGGAATCCGTAAAATGCTTACCGAAATTAAGACCGAGACCTATGCCCACCGGCCTGATATTTTCAATAACTCCGTCCCTCAATAAAATTATCGGGCAATGTCCGGCTCTTGATATTTTTAATTTTCCATTCTTCATATTGATCAATCCGAATGCTGCGCTTACAAATGTTTTTCTGTCAAGCGTCTTTTTCAAAATTTGATTAGCATTAATCAATATTTCCCTTGGACTCTCAGAGGTTTTAGTAAGTGACTCAAATATTCCTTTTAATTCGGCCATAACAAATGCTGCCGAAATTCCCTTCCCTGATACATCTGCAATTATAAATCCCAATTTATTTTCAGTTATTTCAAAAAAATCGTAATAGTCTCCTCCCACTTCGAATGCAGGAATAAATATTGAAGATATTCTCAGATTGGCCAAATCAGGGTTACTTGCCGGCAAAATTTTACGCTGAATTTCACGGGCGACATCTAATTCCTTTTCTAATCTTTCTTTTTCAATGGACTGTTCCAGTAATCTCGAATTTTCTATAGCAACAGAAGCGTAGTCAGAAAAGGTATCAAGCGCACTTCTATCTTCATCATCAAAAATATAATCGCCTTTAGTCGCAGAGACCAAATATCCTTTTAATTCATTATGGGCAATTAAGGGGGCAACAGCCAACGTCGAATACTTCTCACTTAGTTTTTCAATCTCTCCGAATTTATTTAGTTTTATGATAAATGTTCCTGATTGACTTTCATTTTTGTCTCTTCTAAAAATAAAATGATTAATCAAATTAGCATCCAGAAATCCAATATTTTTATTAGCCAAAGTTATAAATTCATTACCTTCTTTCAGAACTATCCAGGATGCTTGAGCATTGCAAACTCTAATTGCTATATCGGTTACAGTTTCGGCCAGATCGTTAAAGTCCAAAACCTGTGTAATTAGCTTACTGAAATATTGAAGCGAAGAAACTTCCTGAGCTTTCCTATCAAAAGCTTCCGCAGTCGGCAAATGAAATAATGTCGTAAAAAACAGCATACTAAAATAAATAGCGCCGTATATCATTATAATATTAGAGAATTGATTTAGTGCAGGCGAAAAACTCATTAAAATATGGTCGTGCAAATTCGAATTTGAGTTATTAATAAGATTAACAACGAATAGAATCGAAATAACCACGGAAAGTATAAGCAGCGAAATTTTTTCTTTTTTTACTATGAATGCTATCCATGAAATTTTCAAGGAGTTTTTTACTATTAGTATAATTGAAATTATAAGGAACGTGTTTTTTATAAATGATAGACCAGGATTATCTTTTAAGAAATAAGTCAAGGATGCTAAAACTATAAATACTATCATGGTATTAAAATAGACATTTACATTTTTTTTCTGCTTCAAGAAATAGAGTTCTTTAAAAACCAAAAATATGTAGGATACTGATGCCAGTATCAAAAACGAATAACCAAACATAATAGCAGAAAAAACAATCCCTGGCTGACTAACATTACCAGCTGCATTGTCAAAAAACAAATTAAATAATGAACCGGAGAAGGTAATTAAACAAAAAAGGATAACATTAATAATTCCAACATTCATAACAAGTGATAGAGGATTTAATGTCTTACTACTTAAGTATTCTATAAAATATATAACAAGAGTACCGATAGTAAGTAAAACCAGGATATCGCCAAAAATTTGGAAAGGAAGAGAACTTAATTGTTCAAAAAAAACTTTATATACGAACAAAACCCCCATTACACTGAGAAATGTCTTCAGCTTTATATTTTTAAGATAATTTAGCAGATGAAGTTCCATAAATTATTAACTGTTGCAAATTCAGCAATTTATAAAGTATTTGTATTACTCCATAAAATAACACTTTTTTAGGTATTTGATACTTAAATTAAGTCAGACAAGTCAATTAATAAAGTGGAGTTATATGGGCGGATATTTATAAGGATAACAGCCAAATAAACGGTTTGGATCGCAAAATAAACCTTAATATATCATGTTTTTAGGCTGTCTTGTAATTGTTTTTTTTCATTTTTTTGGTATTTCTTCTCTTCTTTTTTTAATTCCTCGCGTAATATCTTCATTTGTTTCTTATATTCTTCCATCTGCTTCTGATATTCTTTCCCATTCCATTTCTTCAATGAGTCATTAAAATTGAATCTGGCATTTTTATTTAATAACGAATCAATATTTACATTAAAATTTCGGGGCATATAAATATGCAGCGAATCCAACACTTTCATACTTGATTTAACTATTGAATCTACATTAATAGGATTCATATTAAATTTAATTGTATTTAACGAATCACCTACCTTAAATTGCATTTTGAATTCTCCACCCTTTTGAGGAAAATCTTTCGGCATCTCAAATGTGAAGTCTTTCATGATTTCAGTTACTTTTTCAAGATGCATATTTGTAAAGATACTGTCAAAATTTGGCATATGAGGAGGAGTGACCATTTTTGGGATTTGAACTCTACAAATATTGGAATCTAATATCACTTTAAAATTTTTAGCCCAGTTTGAATCAAATTTAACCGAATATTTATTTTTATTAAAGTTGCTGTCCGATGAGAATTTGAAGTTATAATTATAATTTTTCTTTTCTTCTCTTAACACCTCCAAATTCTTTTGCAAGTTCTCCATTTCTTTTTTGAATTTTAACTTATCAAAGGCAAATTTCTCAGAAAATATAGTATCAGGTGCAATAAAAATATAATTGTCATTATTTGATGCTTTAATTTCTTTAAGAACTTTATTTACAGTGGTGTAGTCAACAGTTTTGTAAACTGCCGGCATAATTCTTTCAAATTCTTTGCTTTTTGTTCTCGATGCAAAAGCATAAAGATCAGCAACAAGTGCTTTGTTATAATTCAAAAGATTTGGATTTATAGCTACTGTATTATTATCATTAACCAGAATTTGTGATTGCAGATCTTCAGCATATGCTGCAATTATCGAGTCAACCTGTCCTTTCTGGCGCTCGTTAAGGTTAAGTGCAGAAATAAACCTATTCAGGTTATCTGAAGGTGGAACCTCGCTGGATTTTTTAATTTCAAAAAATTCATTGCCGCTGCTGTCTGTTCCAATATGAAGGTATTGATTATTAGATTTATCCAAAGGCAACTGTTTATAAAATGCAAAATTGAAAATATCTTCGTTAGTTAGATTTGCAGCATAAAGCAGCGGTCTTAGATTTTGCTGATAAAATCCTGCGATTTTTGTTTTCTGTGATTCTACTAGTTCATCAAGAACATTAGGATTTAATTTCAGGAATAACATTACCACAATAGTTAAAAGACTAAAACCAATTACCGGCGTCCACTTTTTTAGTTTTAGTTTTGCAGAATTAGCGGAATGAATTTTTTTCATAACTCTTGTTTCAAAATATTGCGTCTCTGGTAATTGAGTAAAAGAATTTTCAGTCAGATCTTTTAATCTTTTCATTTCTTCATACCGTTCGCGTAATTCTGAAGACTCGGACATCCTATTCTTTGTTAGTTCTATTTCATTATCTGACAATTCACCGTCGAGATAAGCTGATAATAATTCAAGGTCTTTTTCTGTTATACTTTTCATGCTAATAATTCCTGCTTGTAAGGTCTAAGCAATTTTTTTAGATTTTCCCGAGCCCTGAAAATTCTGGACTTTACAGTACCAATTTCACATTGAACCAAATCAGAAATTTCCTGATAACTAAATCCTTCAATATCCTTTAACAATAAAGGAACCCGCAATTTATCTGGTAGCTTTGAGATGGCATTTCTTACTATTTCCTTTTCATCCTTAATTTCATGAGCGGCATAAATCGGATCCATACCAGATTCCTTTAGAGGTATAAAAATATTTCTCACTTTCATTTTCCTTAAATGATCTTTGCACTTGTTAACAGCAATTCTATAAAGCCAGGTAGTAAATTGGCATTCAAATCGAAAATGATCCAGGTTTTTATAAACAGTAATAAATACATCCTGAGAAAGATCATCAACAGTATTTGCATTGCCAACAGTTAAATAAATGATATTTCTTACCTTTTCCCTATGTTTATGCATAAGTACGCCAAATGTTGATTCATCACCCTCAATAAATCTCTTAATTAGGGAGAAATCATCGCCTGGATTACGCGTAGAATTTGAATATTGCAATACAACTTTTGAGTTTCTTGAATTCATATCTTTAGACGTCATTCTAAAATATTAGTTCCGTAAATTAATTATTATAATCTAACCTAAAAATCAGCTATTTTATTAGTAAAATAATATTATTTTAGTTAGTTGCATAAATACCACCTTCTCATTAAATTAAACAGAAAAAAGCAGGAGATTTTATGAAAATTAAAACAAGTGAAAAGTACGAAGCCGTCGTGATAGAGTTAAAAGGAAATGTGATGGGCGGTGAAGATACCAAGGATTTTAACGATTTGCTACACAAGCTTATTGACGAAGATAAGAAGAAAATTGTATTGGATCTTTCGGATGTTAAATTTATGAACAGCTCTGGCCTTGGCATGCTAATTAGCGGTTTAACAACTATGAAGAAAAATGATGGATTCCTTAAGCTTGCCGGAGCAACAGAGAAAATTGAAAGTTTGCTTATAATTACAAAACTCATTACTATTTTCGAATCATATGATTCTGTGGATGAGGCAGTAAAAAGTTTTTCAAATTAATCCCTACCAAAAAATTCAGGTGATTGAGAACTCCGGATTTGCTATGATTCGGAGTTTTTATTTTGTTCAATAGAAATAAATCAAGGTCTCAAATGAGTGTAACAATTCTTGTGGGAAGCCAGTGGGGAGACGAAGGTAAAGGTAAGATCGTTGATATTCTTAGCGAAAAGTTTGATATAGTTACCAGGTATCAGGGTGGCGCAAACGCAGGCCATACAGTCGAAATTGGTGATAAACAATATATTCTTCATTTGATACCATCTGGAATTTTAAGAGAAAGGCGTTTTGTGCGTAATTGGCAACGGGGTCGTAATTGACCCGGTCGCTTTGCTTGATGAAATTGCACTACTTGAAAAAAATGATATTAAAGTTGATGGCAGACTTATTTATAAGCCACAATGCACACTTAATAATGCCTTATCATAAGCTTCTTGATTCGATAAGCGAACAGGGCGACAATAAAATCGGAACTACAGGAAGAGGAATTGGTCCTTGCTACATTGATAAATTTGCCAGAAAAGGAATTAGGATTGTTGATCTACTAAATAAGAAAGTTCTTGAAGAAAAGATCAGAAAAAATTTAGAGGAAAAAAATAAGCTGCTTGAAAAAATTTATGGTAATAAAGGCTTGATGTTGAAGAAATAATAAAACAATATCTTGATTTTGATAAAGCTATTGATAAATATATTAAGGATGTTCCGGCATTTTTAAATGCAGCAATTGACAAAGGTAAATCAATTCTTCTTGAAGGTGCCCAGGGAGCTTTGCTGGATGTTGACCACGGAACATATCCATATGTAACTTCTTCCAGTCCCACTTCAGGCGGCGCCTGTACAGGAACCGGAATTCCGCCAACTAAAATTGATAATGTTGTCGGAATAGTTAAAGCTTATACAACGAGGGTTGGCAATGGTCCTTTCCCTACTGAACTGCTTGATAGCGATGGAGAAAAATTGCGTAAAATAGGCGCTGAATATGGCGCAACAACCGGAAGACCAAGAAGATGCGGATGGTTTGATGCTGCTCTTGTTAAGTATTCTGCAATGATAAATGGAATCGATTAGTGTTGCTATTACCAAGCTGGATGTTCTTAGTGATTTTGACGAAATAAAGGTTTGCACTGGTTATAAGATCGATGGAAAAATAATAAAATCATATCCGACTGATGTCGACAGATTATCAGCATCAGTGCCGGTTTATGAATCCTTACCAGGTTGGAAAACTGATATTACTAAATGTCTTTCATTAAACGATCTTCCCGGAAAAACAAAAAAATATCTTGAATTTATTTCTCAAAAAGCAGGAATAAAAATAGATATTATCTCAGTAGGCCCTAAAAGAAAACAGACATTTTATACTTCTACTTAATCAATTGAGCTATTACAATATTCATGGACTAATAAGGAATAACTAAGATGAAGATGTCCAAAGGACCAACTTCATTAAGGCTAAAAATTACTCTTCTGATAATCGCTCTGCTAATAGCAGGTGGAACGCTTTATCTACACACAAAACTTGTTCAAAGCTTCAGGAAAAGGAAAGACAAATTGTTCAACTTGTATGCTAAGAGCATTGAATATGTTGCGAACTCAGTTATCACAAGATTCTGATATCACTTTTCTATTTGATAATGTAATCAAACCATTGATTTCCCTTTAATAATGACTGATGCAAAAGATGAATGTTAAAAGCAAGGAAGATATCAAAAATATCAATATGATACTACTCTATCATCAAAAGAGTTAAATGAATATTTTGTTGAAAAAATTAAGGAAATGGATAAAATACATCCTCCGATCAAAGTTACTTATGCGGACACTATTATCCTTACAAAAATTCACTATGGAGATTCAGATTTAATTAATCAACTTAAAATTCTATCCTTTTTTGCAAATATTAATAGCCGCATTGTTTATACTTCTCGGCTACATTGGTTTCAGTAATATTAAAAGCAGTGAGCAAAGCAATATTTGGGTTGGAATGGCAAAAGAAACTGCCCATCAATTCGGCACTCCGATTTCAAGTTTGATGGGTTGGCTTGAAATGTTAAAAATTAATTACAGAGACAAGGATAAAGTTCTGGATATTGCAGATGAAATAGATAATGATGTTGAAAAACTTCGTAAGATTACTTACAGGTTTTCAAAAATTGGTGCAACACCTGAAATAAAACCAAAGATTGTTTATTCTGAAATAAGTAAAGTAATTAATTATTTCGAAAGAAGATTGCCGCAAACGGTAAAAATGTTGAATCTGAAAATAACAGGTGATGAAAGCATTAAGGCTGAAATTAATACCGAACTATTTGAATGGGTAATCGAAAATCTGATTAAGAATGCTCTTGATGCAATTGAAAATAAAAAGGGACTTAATAAGCTATTATCATCAAGGAGTTCGCAAAGTTTGTTGATATTGAAGTAGCAGATAATGGAAAAGGGATTGATCTTAAAAGAAGAAAAGATGTCTTTAGACCCGGTTATAGTACAAAAAGAAGAGGTTGGGGACTTGGGCTTGAGTCTTTCGAAAAGAATCATTGAAGATTATCACGGAGGCAAAATTTCTGTTAAAGACTCTCGGTTCCCGGAGAAGGAACAACTTTTAAGATCTTATAAAAAAGGCCTGAGATTATTTCAGCTCATTTAATCTGCAATTTAACATTCAGTTTGTAAAATCTACGACCTATATATCAATTCTGCAGTAATAATTTCTCATCTTGTTGCAAAAGTTATTGCAAGAAACCACTTAAATAGGCCTATTTGGGATGTTCCAAAATCGTGGCACATGAATTGCAAAATCTATTCTGAAAATAGTTTTAAGCATAACATCCCCACACAATTTAGCACACATCAAAACTGTCGGGTTTTTTGCCCTCAAAATCCGACAGTTTATCCTCCATCAAATCTTTAACAAAATCTAAAGCTTACAGGTAATAATGGAATCATTCTAGGTAATTTCTACCTGCAAGTCTCAATCCTTAATCATTTTATCCGTTCTTTTTGCTAAATTTATATCTTTTATGGTGGCACGTTAGTTGATAAATATGAATCAGAAAATAGTTTTAAGCATAACATTCCTCACATTTGGCACACACACAAACTGTCGGGTTTTTAGCCCTCAAAACCCGACAGTTTATCCTCCTTCAAAATGATATAAATTTATTCCCTTTGTCCTTTTGCTATTGCTACAGGAATTTTATCCGATTCGATTGTAAATATAATCGTATTGGAAGGATCACTTTCATTGTTGCCTTTGTCAATTGTCGTCATTACAGCATAATATTTATCATCCAGCATAGTGCTTACATTTAATACTATACTATATCCGGTAGCCGGAATTCTGAAGACTAATATGTTTTTAGGATCCGAAACGTCAACAGGATATTTTTTGCTCGCGTAAATGTTAAAATATTTTGCAGTATCCCCATCGGTTGCTCTAGCCGAATTAGTCCAGTATAATTCAAGACAACTATTTGTTAACCGAAGAGATGTCAATCCTGTTGGTGGAAGAGGTTTTATGTTATCTTTCCATGGCATTGGAGGAATATTGGCCGGGTAAATATATTTCTTTGCTTTATTAAAGTGTAAAGATATTTTCTTCATTATCGATTAAATTCGTCTGTTCTAAAAAATACCTCTCCTTTAATATTTTGCTCCCTTAAGATATCAACTTGTGTTAATATTTCATTTGGAGTCCAGCCTGAATATGTAATCCTCAAGTTTAAAAAGTGCAATTCCAGGATAGATGAAGCGACCATCGATAATCTTTTTCCAATCATTGACTACTAAATCATAATGAGGAGGTGTTCCGATTCTCCAATATGTTTGCGGAGAAATGTAATCCATCTTTTTATCTTTATCCATTTTACCGGATCTTGGTAAAGTATCATAATATGCTTCCCAGCCTCTTAACATTTGAAGTATTTTTATAAATACCAACTCGGAGCGCATCCTAATTTTACATAGGTTTTACTGACTGAATAGAGTCATACAATGACTTCGACAAAATTCGTAATATTATTTCTTCTCCAGTCTGATTTATTTTCACCATTACCAAATCTGGTATACGTGACATCATCATTAAAATCCTTGTTAGGATACCTAAGATAATCCAGATGTATTCCGTCAATATCGTAATTCCTGACCATTTCCATAATAACATTTAATAAGTAACTCGTTGTTTCAGGGTTACCCGGATCCATCCACCATTCATCCTGGTATTCACTGCACAGATTTAGGTATTTCAATACTACGTGTTCAGGATCAGTTTCAGATGGTTTTCCGTTACCATAGACCTTATAAACATTTAACCACGCCTGAATTTCAATCCCTCTATTGTGAGCCTCGTCAATTATAAATTTCAAAGGATCATAACCCGGATTTCTCCCCAGTTTACCGGTCAAGACATTTGCCCCATGGTTCAATTTTGGATGGATATATGAGATCTCCTCTAGCTCTAACCTGCAGCATCACAGTATTAAAGTTTGCATCCTTTAACCTGTCAAGAATTTCAATAATTTCCTTTTGCTGAATTTCTTTATTGTAGGATTTAGGCCAGTCAAGTCCAAATGCTGTAGTTAACCAGACTGCACGGAACTCTTCCTTTGGCTGGGCAAATAGAAGTATCGGCACAAGAATAATTAAAAGAAAATTTTTCTTCATTAAATAGAATATTTACGAGGGGTGATTAGTTATTCAATGTTTCTTTCATCAACGAAATGGATTCAAGGATTTCAAACTTATTTGCCTCAACCTCAGTTGCAATTTCGCCAATATTTTTAATAAGAACAAATTTTATTTTATCATTTCTGTTTTTTTTATCGCTTCTCATAAGATCCAAAACTTTTTCACTATCGAATTTTTTTAAGTCTTCGAAGATAATTTTATAACTTTAAATATCGCTAAGAATTTCTTCACATATTTATTACTTAAGCAATCCTTTTACATTTGAAAGAAACAAAGCAGAAATAATTCCGGCAACTACTGCCTCACCGTGCTTTATCGTAAAGTCTGATTCGCTTTCATAGGCATGAGCAAATGTATGACCAAAATTCAGAACCTTCCTAATTCCGGACTCTCTTTCGTCACGGGTAACAATAGAAGATTTATATAGCACAGATTCATAAATAACTCTTTCAAGAACTTGCTTATTTTTTATAAACATTTTGTCATAATTATCAAATATAAAACTATAGAAATCCTTTGAGGTTATAAAAGCATATTTAAGAACTTCCCCAAGCCCGGAAATTATTTCCTCATCCGGCAGAGTCCTGAGAAAATTCGTATCAATTAGTACAAGTTGAGGCTGATAAAATGTACCAATCATATTCTTTTTTTTATTGAAATTTATTCCCGTTTTTCCGCCAATGGAACTATCAACATCTGCTAAAAGAGTAGTTGGGACATGGACTAACTGAACTCCTCTCATATACGTAGAAGCTGCATATCCGGCAAGATCTCCGGTAACTCCGCCACCAATAGCCAAAATTAAAGTATCTCTGCCAAATTCATTATCAATTAATGATTTGTAAATTCTATTTAGTTCAGCATAAGACTTGGATGATTCGCCAGGTTTCAATATATAGACTACTATTTTTGCGAAACCTTTACTAAAATTATCTAATATCTTTTGATATAAATGTTTCTTAACATTTTCATCGATAACCATAAAGATATTTCTGTGAAAATTTCTTTTATCTATTTCTTTTTTTAGAAGCGAGAAAGTACCTGAACCAATGATAACGGGATAGGACCAATTTTTCGAATTAACAATTATTCTTTTAGTATTGGGCATTAATTTTTTATTGGAAATCTTTTAAAATAATCCTAGAAATTGCATCCACTGTTTTCCCAATCGTACCGTTATCTGTTTGCAATGAAACATCAGCCTGATCGTAGTATTTCTTTCTATAGTTAATTATTTCCTTAATCCTTTGTTTTAATTTATCTTGTGAAAGCACTTCCTCATTATTACCCTTCAGCACAGGCCTGTCTGTCTTATATTTCAGTCTATGATAAAATGATTCAGGAGATGCATCTAGAAAAATTATCTTCCCTTTTTTTTTCATAAAATTAATATTTTTTTGATCTGCAATTGTACCGCCTCCGAGTGAAATGATCAAATTCTCCCCCCTGGCGATTTCCTGTAATACCTCTCTCTCTAAAACTCTAAAAGCAGGTTCTCCTTTTTCCGCAAATATTTCAGTTATTTTCTTGCCTTGTTTTGATTCAATAACTTTATCAAGGTCGAAGAAATTCCATCCCAGCGTATTTGCAAGTATAGGACCAATAGTACTTTTCCCTGAGCCCATAAATCCAGCAAGGAAAATTATTTTAGTTTTCATTTTATTAGCTGTTAAGTTAAGTTTTTGTATGCTAAAAACAAATTGATTAAAATTCCGATATCAATTTAATTTTTCAGCAATGAGGTTTAAAATTAATGGGAAAGAATTCAAATTAAAAATGTAATTGTGTCCATTAAGTTTTAAAATAAAAAAACCCCATTTGCCAAAATGGGGTTTTTAAAAATATATATTTAAATTCTATTGGCCATAAAATAAATAACGATTATCAACTATTTTTGCACTCTTTTTCAAATTGGCTAGCCATTCGTTAAAGAAATTTGATTTCTTTTCTTGATAAATTGAATCTCTTAAATTATTTCTTTGAATCTGGTATTTTGATTCATCAAACGGAGTTCGCGAAATTACATCAATCAGATAATATCCCGCCAACCCTTTAACCGGGTCAGTAACCTTATTTAAATCAGCATCTAAACATTTTTCAATAAAAGCATAGTCTTGTCCAACTCCGGGTACATTACCAGAGGGAGTGAAACTTCCGGTGGTTTCTACTTTTGCTCCGGGATTATTAGATGTAACTTTATCAAGGTCATTTCCAACCTCGCTCTTAATTTTTTCTGCCAGAGCTTTTGCCTTTTCCTCTCTTTTAGTTTTTACCAATATAGCTCGAATCTGCGCTTTTACTTCATCAAGAGTCTTTATTCTTTCCTTAATTACCTCTGAAACCATAACCACAGCATAGCCATTCTGCACTGAAAAAACATCACTCACAGTTCCAAGACTATTATCGAATGCAAAATCCATAATTCTCTTATTTACTCCAAGACCTGGAATCGCAAAAGCGTCCTTAGTAAAAGGAGTAGTTTCACGGATTGTATAATGCACTAATTCTGCTTCTTTTGTAAAATCATTTTTCTGAGCCAGGTAAGCAAAATCACTTGCATTGCTTTTTCTGGAATCTTTCGTAGAAGAACTTGTTTTTACAGGGGCAACAATTTTTTCTACAACAAATTTATTGTCTAATCTTCCGGTTACTTTTATTATGTGATAGCCATATTTAGTTTTAATTGGCTTTTGAACAACACCTATTTTACCTGAGAAACAAGCTTTTTCAAACTCGGGTACCATTTGTCCTTTTCCAAACCAACCAAGGTCGCCGCCTTTTACAGCGCTACCAATATCTGCCGAATTTTGCTTTGCCATCTGCGCGAAATCTGCACCTTTAGCTAAAGAATTATAAACATTCATCGCATCTTTATAATTCTCTTCATCGCTGCCTTTATTTATTAGAATATGAGAAGCTTTAACAAATGTATTTTTTGAGGGTAATTTTGCAACGACATGGTATAAAGTGTATCCGCCATTTCCGATAACAGGACCAACTATTTGTCCCGGAGAAGATTTAATAATTGCATCCTGTGCATCCTGAGGAAACTGCGTAATCTCCAGAGTATCTTTAGAGTAAGGCGCTGATGAATATATACCGACATAGGATTCAAAGCTTGAAGTATCCTTTTTAAAACTACTTACAACATTTTCTAAATTTGTTCTAACTGCTATAGAATCATCAGCAGAAGGCGTAGTTTTAAACATCACATATTTTAATTTTCGTTGGGCTTCTACTTTAAATTTATCCTGATTATTGTCATAATAATTTTTCAATTCACTTTCGGAAACTGAAATCGATGAATCAGGAAAATTAGAATAACTAATCAATGCGTACTTAGCATTTAATTCAGTGTAAGTATCAATAAACTTTCTTTTAATCTCACCCTCGCTAACCGTGACAGCCGCCTGAAGCATGCTCTGAAGTTTTTGCGTGAGTCTTTGTTGTCTTACAACCTCTTCTGCCTGGATTAATGCAGCGCTGTTTCTCGGGATCAAATAACGCCTGCTTGTAAAGCTGATCATTAAACTTTCCTGTTGAATCAATAAAACTTTTTTTTAAAAAATCAGGAGGGTTATCGCTTAAAATAATATCTTTAATTTCCTGATCGGAAACTGTAATGCCATATTTTTTGATCTGCTGTTCAAGAAGTTTTTGGGTAACAACCGCGTCCCAAACCTGATCACGGAACTGTCCCATTTCATCTTCGTCAATATCTTTGCCGGTTTGATTTTTCTGATTCTCTCTTTGCTGATCAAGGATTTTAGAAAAATCCTGATATGAAATATCTTCACCGTTAACAGAACCAACATTGTTTGTTCTGCCACCCTCCCAGTGCTTCCATAACGCTGGAATCCGAGATAACCATAAAGAGAACGAATAGCACACCTACAGAAATAATGAAGGCAGGCGCCAGACTGCGCATCTTAGCCATCATTGCCATAGTTTATCTCTGCTCCAGAATTTGTTAAAAATTTTTAAGACAACTAAAATAGCCACATACGTCTAAAAAAGCAATTTTAGTTCATTTCCAATTTCTGCTTCGAAATTTAAATGTCCCTAAATAAATACTTAAAATCATAAAGTTTATGCTAACCCAACAGCTTTATTTGACTTTCAGGGGCTTCAAAACTATATTACTTTTTATGTTATTTTTGTAAAAGGCATATTTTATGAGAGAAAATGAAGAATTTTTAAAGAAAATTCCGATATTCTCCAGCCTAAATGATAAAACTGTTTTCGAAATAGCAAGCCTTGGAATCAGGAAGAATTATAACAAAGATTCTATAATTTTGTTTCAAAACCAGTCGGATTCGGCTTTGGTTATTTTGCTGAAAGGTGAGTTACGAATTTCAAAAATCAGCAGTGAGGGTAGCGAAGTTACCCTCGATGTAATAAAGGAACAGGAATATTGGGGAGATACTGCAATCCTGGACGGAAAGCCGCCAACGGTAAACCTATTGCCAGTAAAGATTCTGAAGTGTTCATTATTTCAAGAAATGATTTAATGAATTTATTTCAAAATAAACCAGAATATTCTATCGCTATTTTAAACGAACTGACAAAACAATTAAGAGTATCAAACTTAAAAATAAAATCACTCTCATTAAAAGCTGCGGAGGGTAAAGTAGCTTCGGTTATTATTCAACTTATTGATGAATCAGGTCTTGTAAAGGAAGGAAACATCGAAATTGAAAAACTTCCGACACAGCAGGAGCTCGCTGTTATGGCTGGTACCTCCAGGGAAACAATTTCCCGAACAATTCATTCCTTTTCTAAAAAGGGCCTGATAGAACTGGAGGGACCAAAATTAAGAATTAAAAACTATGACAAATTTAAAGAGTTAACTAACTGAATTAAATGAGCGGAAAAGTAGATCTACATATGCACACGACTCATTCAGACGGATTTTATTCCACATCTGAAATTGTTTACAAAGCTAAAGAACTTGGATTGGATGCTATAAGCATTACTGATCATGATTCGACCAATGCAATCGAAGAAGCACTTGTATTAGGAAAGGAATTAGGGATTGAAATTATACCCGGAGTTGAGATAAGCTCGGAACATAATGGAAAAGAAGTGCATATACTTGGTTATTTTTTTGATCACACAAATAAAGAATTTGCAAGGTACCTGAATTTTTTTCGGGAGGAAAGGATTAAAAGGGCTGAAAGAATTGTTAAGAAATTAGAAATTTTAGGTCTGCATATAAGTTTCGAGGATATTATTGCGGTATCGAAAAATTCTGCCATAGGTAGACCGCACATAGCTCAAGCAATGGTCAATAAAGGCCTGGTCTCATCTTATTATGAAGCTTTCAATAAATACATTGGGAATGGATGCCCTGCTCACGAAAAGAAAGTTCATCTTTCTCCTGAAAGCGCATATAAAATTATAACAGATGCAGGAGGATTATCATTTATTGCCCACCCGGGATTTATGCCTGAGGAAATGTTAAAGGAATTGATTGAATCCGGAGTTGACGGTATTGAGGTTTATCACCCATCTCACCCACCACAAAAAATTAAGTTTTATAAAGGCATAGTGAGCGAATATTATCTTCTCGAATCGGGTGGATCCGATTATCACGGTGGACAAAGAAAAGATGATGAAAATTTTGGAAAATACTATACTACATTTGCCGCTCTAGATGCAATGAAAAAACGCCTCATTCGATCAACCGCTTAACTTATTTATTCGATTATGAAAATTCTAAAAGGGAAAAGTTCAGGTAAGGACATCAAGATCGCTATCGTGCTTAGTCTGTTTAATGAATTCATCGGACAAAAATTACTCGAGGGTGCATTGAGTTGCTTAAAAGAAAACAATGTTCTCGATGAAAACATTGATATCGTTAAAGTACCAGGTGCATTCGAAATACCTTTAACGGCAGACAAACTTGCTTCGCTTAAAAAATACGATGCAATAATTTGTCTTGGAGCCGTAATCAGGGGGGACACTCCTCATTTTGATTATGTAGCAGGAGCTGCAAGCAGTGGCATTCTCCAGGTATCATTAAAATATAGTTTGCCTGTTATTTTTGGTGTGCTTACTACTAACAATATTGAACAGGCAGTTGAAAGATCCGGAGGCAAACATGGAAATAAAGGCTTTGATGCTGCTACAACTGCTATTGAAATGGCTGACTTAATCAAAAGATTGAAAGTATAAATCGATATTGGAATTTTAAACCAATTTTATAGATATATAGTTTACAGGGTTTTTTTTATATTATCTCAAGGGAAAAATGATTTCCCTGCCACTTATCAATATCAGGACTATTTGAATGTTTAGATTATTATTGGCATTTCTTTTTACCTCGCTGTTTATCAATGCATTTTCTCAACAAGCAACCAATTTCAAAAATTATACTGATATGAAAAACATTGCAGACATTAAAGTTAATTCTGCAGGAATTTGGGCTGCAACTACGGGGGGTGGGTTTTATTATAATAATTCTAATGGACAATTTACCACAATTAATAAAGTCGATGGTCTTAACAGTATTTCTCTTTCAGCAATTGCTATTGACAATAACGGCAAGATCTGGTTTGGAAGCCTGGACGGAACTATAAGCGTTTATGATCCGGCAAATAAAAAAATTAATACTATCCTTGATATTTATAACTCGGGAAGAAGCAGTAATACAATAAATGATATGAGAGTATCCGGTGACACAATCATAGTATCCCACGACTTCGGTGTATCTCTTATTGATGCTGCAAACGAAGTATTTTTTGATACTTTTATCAAATTTGGTAACCTTGCCTCAAATATTCAGGTCAACAGTGCTTTTAAATCAGGAATATTTTATATATGTACGCCATATGGAATAGCAATTCAAAATCAGGGGGCAACTAATCTTTCAGCGCCTGAATCCTGGACATTATATACAATTTCAAACGGACTTCCTTCAAATAACATTAATATGGCCGCTCAGTTTAACGGAAATATTATTGCTGCAACAGGAGCAGGCCTTTCTGTTTTTAATGGAACGATTTGGAGCTCTTTTATTCCACAATTTAATGGCAGCAACATAAATGATATATTGGTTTCAGGTGATTCATTATTAATCCTGACAAATAATACAATTTACTCTTACAAAAATAATGTCGTAACACAACTTGCTTCTTCAACTAATCAGCTTTTAAAGATTGGAATATCAACTACTTTAGGTTTGACCTCGGCAAGTAATCAGGGAATATTTGTTCCTTCAATGTCTGTGCAGAACCAGTATTTATTTCCCAACGGACCGCAAGCAAATCAATTTCCCTCAATGTCAGTTGATGGAAATGGAAATCTTTGGTCTGCAAGTGGAAGAGATGTGACCGGGGTTGGCTTTTACAAGTATGATGGAAATAGCTGGACAAATTATAACATACACAATGTTAGTCAGTTAAAATCTAACGCATATCATGTCGTTTATACCGCGCCTGATAATTCAGTTTACTTTGGAAACTGGGGAAATGGATTTACGAAGGTTACTGGCTCCGGATCTCAATTTATTTCTTATGATACCACCGGAACAGGCATGATCGGAATTCCCGGATCCCCTAAATTTCTGGTAACCTCCGGTTTTGGAATTGATTCAAAAAGTAATTTATGGATACTTAATTATTGGCCGGGAGATGGAAATTCTCTGTATGCATTAAGCTCTAATAATACCTGGTATAGCATTAGAAATCCTGCCGAAGCTGGTTTATCTCTCGATCAACATTTTAATCTTGTCATAGACCAAAATGGAACTAAATGGTATAACGTTTTGGATTCCAGAAGAGCAGGCTTGTATTATTTTAATGAGAATGAAACTTTAACAAACAGCAATGATGATGTGTATGGTTATTTAACTACTTATAATGGATTAAACAGCAATAATATTAATGCTTTAGTTATTGATAAAAGAGGAGATCTGTGGGTTGGAACCAGTACAGGAGCTAATATAATTACTAATCTTAATACAATTTCTACTTCAGGAATTAGTTCTTCATACATAACTCCCATTTACGTATTAAACCAGGAAACCGTTAACTGTATTGCAGTTGATGCCTTGAATCAAAAATGGATTGGTACTAATGATGGATTGCTGTTGGTTAACTCTGATGGTTCAAGCCTATTAGGTACTTACAATACAGTAAACAGCGCCCTGCTATCCGATCAAATTGTCAGTCTGGCAATTGACCAGAAAACTGGAACAGTCTATGCGGGAACAAATGCAGGAATTACATCATTTAAAACTCCTGCAGAAAATCCTCAGGAATCCTTTACGGAATTATTTTTCTACCCAAGCCCTTTTAAAATAAGCAATGGCACAAATCTACTGACCATCGAAGGACTCGTTCAAAACTCCTATATTAAAATCCTAACTATTTCGGGAAAACTGATTCGCCAATTTCAATCGCCTGGAGGAAGAGTTGCTTACTGGGACGGAAGAGACGATTCAGGTAAACTGGTGGGTAGCGGAATTTACATAGTACTGGCATATGATATTGAAGGAAATAATGTTACTACCGGAAAGGTAGCAGTTTTACGCCAATGAAATGTTTAATCTTACCGGTTTTATTTTAGATGATTGATCTCTCCCACATTTCACTTCAGTTTAGTGGTAAATATCTTTTTCAGGATGTTAACTTCAAGATTAATTCAGGTGAGAAAATTTCCCTGGTTGGGGCTAATGGAACCGGCAAATCGTCTTTATTAAAAATAATATACGGTGAATTACAGCCTGAATCAGGAAAAGTATTAAAACAAAAGGATATTTCTCTTGGATACTTACCCCAGGATAATGTAACTCATTCCGGAAAGGGGCTCCTCGAAGAAGCAAAATCCGCCCTAACCGATATAATTTATCTTCAAAAAAAAGAAAAAGAAATTACCGATAAATTATCAGACTCTGCGCTTTCAGAAGAAATTCATAATGACCTAATTCATCAGCTTGGTGAAGTTCATCATCGCCTGCAGGAATTGGATTCATATAGTGCAGATGCCCGAGTTGAAAAGATATTAGTAGGACTTGGTTTCGAAGACAATGATTTTGAAAAATTGACCAACGAATTTTCTGGCGGCTGGCAAATGAGAATAGCCCTTGCAAAAATTTTAATTTCCCAAAATGATATGCTGCTTCTCGATGAGCCAACAAACCATCTGGACTTTGATTCTCTGGCGTGGCTTATAGGCTTTCTTAGATCTTACAACGGGGCATTATTAATCGTATCGCATGATAAACATTTTGTTAACGAAGTTACGGAAAAAACTCTTGAAATTTTTCTGGGAAAGTTCAGTACTTTCAAAGGCGATTACGACGCTTACATAAAATTTAAAACAGAACGAGACGAACTGCTTGAAAATCAATATTTACTTCAGCAAAAGAAAATTAAGGAAACTGAAAAATTTATTGAGCGCTTTAGATATAAAGCTACAAAAGCCCGGCAGGTGCAAAGCAGGATAAAACAATTGGAAAAAGTCCAGCTTATTGAACTGCCGGATAGTAAAGATGATATCTATATAAAATTTCCTTCACCGCCGCACAGCGGAAAAATAAATATAGAATTAAAATCTGTTTCAAAATCATATGGAAATAATGAGGTTTTCAGGAATCTTGATTTTACAGTTGCCCGTGGCGATAAAATTGCATTTGTTGGACCAAATGGTGCTGGGAAAACTACTCTTGCAAAAATAATTTCAGGGGTCATTAGCATTGAAGGTGGTGATAGAATTATTGGTCATAATACAATAATATCCTACTATGCACAGGATGTTGCAGATAATCTTGATCCCAAACTGGATATTATAGAGACCATTGAGGGAATAGCAGAAAATAAAACAATTGGCCAGCTAAGATCGTTGCTGGGTTCTTTTTTGTTTTCAGGTGACGATGTATTTAAAAAGGTTGGAGTGCTATCTGGCGGAGAAAAAAGCAGGGTCGCTCTTGCAAAAATCTTACTGACAAAAGCTAATTTCATTATTCTGGATGAGCCAACAAATCACCTCGATATGTCATCAAAGGAGATTCTTCAGCAGGCACTTATTGATTTTTCCGGATCTTTGATTCTTGTTTCCCATGATATCGATTTTTTATCTCCAATTGTCAATAAAGTTGTCGATATAAGAAAAGGATTATTAAAAATTTACGAAGGAAATCTGGAATATTATTTATCAAAAAGAGAAGAAGAAGTAAATCAAAGAAATAATATTTCGTCAAAAAACAATGTGGTAAATGAAAACATTTCTAGAAAAGAACAAAAACGAATAGAAGCTGAACAAAGACAGAAGAAATTCATGGCCACGAAAGATATTAATAAAAAAATAGAAGAGCTTGAGAAATATATTGCCGGACTGGAGAAAATAGAAAATGAGTTGGAGAATAAGCTGGCTGATGAAAAAATTTATTCTGATCCTGTTACGGTTAAGGAAGTAACATCCGAATACAACAAGGTAAAGGAGGATATAAACTATAAAATGGCTGAATGGGCAAGGCTATCTGAAGAACTACAAAAAATAGAATTACAATTTTCCTGAGAGAATTAGTATTTAATAATCCTTTTTTAATCTAGTGTGCTTTATAAAAAAAGGAACAAAAATTTATTATTATAAATGCAAAATTTTTGTTCCCTTATGTACATATTGTTAAGCTGGTAATTTACATATATTCGCTTCCTTTAAGAGTAGCTACTTCATATCCTTTTATGCCCATTTCGGGCATATCAAGCCCCTGTATTTCATCTTTAGCTGAAACGCGAAGACCTATTACTTTATCGCAAATTTTAAAGAATGCATACATAGTTACAAAAACAAATACAAAACAAACTACCCCACCAATTAATTCCGCAAAGAATTGTCCGGCATTTCCATAAAATAAACCGGTTACTGTGCCTGGAATTCCGTTCCATCCATCGCCATAACTCCCATCAGCAAATAATCCCAGAGCCAGCACACCCCAGAATCCATTAACTCCGTGAACTGCGATTGCTCCAACCGGATCATCTATTTTTAATTTATGATCAATAAAAAATGCGGCAAATACTACCAATACTCCTGCTATTGCACCTATTAATACGGCAGATGGGGCATTAACAAATGCACAGGGTGCCGTAATGGCAACTAAACCCGCGAGCATCCCATTTGCCATCATACTAGGATCTGGTTTGCCGTATTTTAACCACATATATAACATAGCTGTAAATGCACCGCTTGCTGATGCAAGCATCGTGTTAGCAGCAACTATGCTAATTCTCAAATCGGTTCCCGCAAGCGTTGAACCGGGATTGAAACCAAACCAGCCGAATGCCAATATAAACGTTCCTATTATGGCCATAGGAATGTTATGACCAGGAATAGCGTTTGATGTACCATTCTTGTTGTACTTTCCGATCCTTGGGCCGATAGCAATAGCACCAGCCAATGCAGCAGCTCCTCCGACCTCGTGAACCACTGAAGAACCTGCAAAATCAACGTGACCATGTCCCAATCCAAATAAAGCGCCTAATTGTGATAGCCATCCTCCTCCCCAGACCCAGTTGCCAAATATGGGGTACACAAACATTGAAATGAAAAATCCATAAATAATGAACGGAAGAAATCGCCATCTTTCAGCCATTGCGCCGGTAGGAATTGTGGCAGTCGTATCCATAAAAACCATCTGGAAAAGGAAAAGTGTGAAAATGCCTACATCATATACATTAGTATTTAAGAAGAATCCTGCAAAACCGGCGAGACCAAAATTCTTTCCAAACAAAGAGATCGTAAATTCATTTGTAAGGCCAGGTGTACCGCCAAGACTGCCCAGAGCACCGACACCACCAAACATCAATGCGAAACCGCATATCCAGAATCCAAGCACTCCAATTCCATATACCATAAAATTCATACCCATGGTGTGAGCCACATTTTTGGCTTGCGTGAATCCGGTCTCAACCATTGCAAACCCAGCCTGCATAAACATTACGAGAAAGCCAGTTATTAAAGTCCACATTATATTTATGGAAATTTTGTTGTGCCCGACGGCATCCCCTATTTCAGTCATCGTTGGCGAGCCAGTTTTTGCAGCCGGAACATCCTGAATGGTACCGGTTTTTGCTCCTGTTGGATCGGGTTGGGCATATATGCCCGGGACTGCTGTAAACAACAAAACTACCAAAACTGCCGTCCAAAAAATTGTTACACTGAATTTAGATTGTCTCATATGTTGCTCCTATTTAAATAATTTTAAATTTTTAATATTCTTTATGCTATTAAATAATTTTAACTAACATTAATCTTGAATTAAGATTTAGAACCAAAGACAATTGTTTCTAAGTTTAAAGGTCCTTTGAGAACAAGAAATATCTGTTAATAAATATTTCATAGAGAAATCCCCGCTATTAAAAAACTTTTTTCAGAATTTGGATTTAAAATGTATGATACGTGAACAGGTAATTTAAACTTGTCTGTTATTGTCACTTCCTTTGTTGCTGAAATGCCAAGATTAATAAGATTTGCTTTTGTGGTCCCATACCAAGCGCTGGCTTGTGGCGTAAATCCTGCAATAAAGGAAAGAGATACTTCACCTACGCTGGTAGGATACCCTGCTTGAATGTAATATGATTTATTGGGATCATTTTTGAGATTATAATAACCTGACAGTTGTAAAGGAAAACCTTCAGGACCGGCATAGGCAAGCCCTGCCTCCAAAACATGGGAACCATTAATATTATATTTAAAAAAACTTAGACCTGCGCTTGGATAGTAATAGTCAGTATATATCAATGAAAAACTACCACTAGTTTCCGTTGAAATGATATATGTCATAAACAGATCATTTTCTGAATATGCAGGGCTACTTCCTGAAATGAAATTATATGCACCCCAGGCACCAATAGAAAAACCTCCAACGGTTAAACTAAGCGTTGGCTGAAAACTTGGTGAATCTCCGAAATCTAGTCCCCTCCAATTGTACCTGCTGTAGATATCTGCACCAGCGCCAATACTAGCCTGCGGAAAAGATGAACTATTTGAAAATATAAAAAGGACAGTAACAGGCAAAAAATATTTTAGCAATGATTTCATAAAACTACCTCTTTTATAATGTGGAAAAATTTATACCGCAGTATCCCCTGATTCTTCAGTTCTTATCCTGATTGCATCCTCAACATTTAAAATGAAAATCTTTCCATCACCAACCTCCCCGGTTTTTGAATTACTAATAATTATCTCCACTGCTTTTTCAAGCCTTTCATTTGAGCAGATCAGTTCAAGCTTTAACTTCGGCACAAACTCAATGTTATATTCTGAACCTCTGTACATTTCCTTATGCCCCTTCTGTCTACCGTAACCTTTGACTTCGGAAACTGTCAGACCGCCATAGCCTGCTTCCTGAAGGGAATTGTGCACTTCGTCAAGTTTAAATGGACGAATAATAGCCTCGATTTTTTTCATACAGTCCTCCAATGATTTATGTTTGATTTATTTCCAATTTATCTATTTACTTAAAGGAAGGCTCATTTATTGCTAGGGCCTTAATATTACTAAGGCTATTAAGCAATTATACCTTATTTATTTAGGTATTTATTAATAAATATATTATTAATTAAATAATATGTCAAGCAAGGCCTAATTATTTATTAACATTTGTTGCAACATCTATTTATGAAAAGAAGAACTATTTTCCCATAAAAGTGAAACTGCGTATCAGATGATTATAAAAAAGGCTGGCTAAAATGATGTTAAAAATTCAGATTTAGTTTAAATTGTTCATCGTATAAAATTCAAATTTCAATTAAATGCAGAAACTAAAACCCTTAAAAAGATTTGGACAAAATTATTTGCTGGATCAAAATATTCTAAATAAGATCGTAAATGAAATAGATCCAATACCGGAAGACTTGATCATTGAGATTGGCCCAGGGCAGGGTTCATTGACATCATTGTTATACAATAAAGTTGATAAATTAACAGCCATTGAAATAGACAAAAGAGTTTCAGATGAATTAAAAATAAAATTTCCGAATATCAACTTGTTGGTTGGAGATTTTATTAAACTTAATCTTAATGAATTAAGAAAAAAAGAAGATAGAAAGCTAAGAGTAATTGGAAATATTCCCTATAATCTGACTTCATCAATACTTTTTCATTTAATCAAATATAACGACATAGTACAGGATTCAGTTTTAATGGTGCAGAACGAAGTTGCAAGACGAATGACAGCTCCGAAGGGAATTAAAGACTATGGAATCCTGTCTGTTATATTAGAATACTTTACCGAAGTAAAATATTGTTTCAAAGTTTCGCCAAATGTATTTTATCCAAAACCAAAAGTCGATTCGGCAGTTGTTCATATTATATTTAAAGACTTAAACATTTCCAGGGAAGAGAAACAAAGCTTTATTAAGATAGTTAAAGCTTCATTTGGAAATAGAAGAAAAACATTAAAAAATTCACTTAGTAATAGTATATTTAAGGAATTAAATTTTGCAGAATCTGGCATTGATCTTACTCTACGCGCAGAGCAGCTTAATCAAAATGATTTTATTAAGCTTGCAGAATTTACCCGCAATCACAAAAATAAAATAGCCTTTTAAGGAAACAGGTAACTAAACCGGATATGGATAACTTCAGATCATTTTTAACTAAAATGAAGGCCTTCGACCTTGTAATTATTATTTTCTTTATTTTGCTTAGCATAGTAAACTTAGCTTTCCTTGAAAAAATTCCGGTGTGGGATCAATTAATTATAATCAACATGGGCGTAATATCTTTGATTATGATTATTACATTTCTTGAAGAAAAATATAACAGTAGAATTGTTACTATTTTTCACTATTGGTACATCGCCCCACTGGTTCTTCTAACATTTAAAGAACTTTACTTCATGATTCATCCAATCAGGCCGGAAGATTATGACTGGTTGTTTATAAAAATAGATTACTGGATTTTTGGGGCCAACCCGACAGAAGTATTACAAAAAATTGCTTTCCCGTTATTGACGGAAATTCTTCAAATTATATATGGAATATTTTATCTGCTGCCAATTATGCTTTGCCTTTTCCTCCTGAGAAATAAAGAGCGTGTTGTATTTGAGTATGCAGTATTTTCAGTTATTTATGGGTTTTACCTTTCCTACATCGGCTACTTCGCATTGCCCGGAGTAGGTCCCAGATTTACTCTCCATAATTTCAATCTAATGAATGTTCAGTTACCCGGACTATGGTTGACAAATTACCTCCGTGATTTTGTAAATATTGGTGAATCTATTCCACCGGGAACCGTAAATCCAGCAGCAATTGTTCAACGCGATGTTTTTCCAAGCGGACACACAATGATAACTTTGCTCGTTATGTATCTATCGGTAAAACTGAAAAGCAGGTCAAAATATTTTTTCATTCCAGTAGGTGCTTTGTTGATTTTTTCTACTGTCTATCTTTGGTATCATTATGTTATCGACCTGTTTGGCGGTTTGGTATTTATGGTATTTTCAGTCTGGTCGGGTAAATATATTTTTAATTGGTGGCAGAGGTTTGTTGGTAAAGAGGAATTTCGTTACGAAGATATTGTTTTAAGAGATAAGAATGGCCGATAAAAAAATCCAGGTAAGAAGGATATTTGAATCAATCGCAGGTGATTATGATTTTTTAAATCATTTTTTAAGTTTTGGCTTTGATTATTACTGGAGAAAAAAAGCTCTACTATTAACCGGCTTAAGTTCCGGATCGCTTTTACTTGATGTTGCGTGCGGTACCGGAGATGTCGCTATAGCCGCAAATAAATTAGGAGTAAACAACATATTCGGTGCTGATTATTCTCTCAACATGCTTAAGCTCTTTAACAAAAAGAGCAAATGGATTAAAGGCAAAAATGTTCAGATGGTTGCTGAAAATATGCCGCTTAAAGATGAATCAGTTACAAACATTACTGTTGCATTCGGGGTGAGAAACTTTTATGATATTCAGAAAGGATTTGATTCTTTCTATCGCGTACTTAAAAGTAATGGGAAAGCAACCATAATTGAATTCCGTCTACCTTCAAATCCTTTTTTCAGATGGCTTTATAAATTTTACTTTAAAAATATATTACCAGTTGTGGGTGGAGTAATTTCTGGTGATAAGGAAGCATATAAATATCTGCCAAAATCGGTAGAAGAGTTTGACGAAAAAATTGACATTTCGTCTTTATTAAAAAATTCGGGATTTGATAAAATTGAAAAATATAATCTAACTTTCGGTATTGTGCAGGTTGTAATTGTAGAAAAATAGATTTTACATTTAGATTAACAACAATGCTATTAATTGGTTATGCTTTTAACAAGATATTCTCTCATTTCCCGAAAAGCCTTAGCGCGGTGACTGATCTTATTTTTAACTTCGATGGATAATTCGGCAAATGTTTCATTAAAACCATCCGGAATAAAGACAGGATCATAACCGAAACCATTTTCCCCTCGTGGTGACTTAATTATCCTTCCTTTAATCTCACCAGTTTTACATTTTTCATTTATCCCATCAAAAAAAACAGCAGTACAGATAAACTTTGCATAATGCGGCTCAGGCAAATATTCCAATTCTTCTAAAAGCTTTTTATTGTTATCAGAATATGATGCATTTTCTCCTGAATATCTTGCCGAAAATAGCCCGGGTCTACCATTAAGTTGCTCAACCTCCAGACCCGAATCATCACCTATTGCTGGGATTTTGAACTTCTTATAAATGTATTGAGCCTTTATTCTTGCATTGGCCTCAAAACTATCACCATCTTCAATAATTTTGGGAAGGTCCGGAAAATCTGCAAGAGATAAAATTTTTAGATCAAGTCCCTTAAATATTTCAACTATCTCTTTTAATTTTCCCGGATTTGCCGTTGCAATTACGATTTCCTTCAAACCTGCACCCTGTTCAAAGCTCTCACTTTATAAAATAAATTTATAAAAGCACCGAGAGTTGTCATGGAATTTAGTATTGTAAACACGGGATCGTGCAGATAAAGTGCGTAGAATGTAAGCGATATGCTGCCAATTAAATTGAGGATTAAAAATCCAAGGTTAATTTTGCAATCTTTTTCCTTGAATGTTTGAATTGTCTGTGGAACCCAGCCGGCAGCAAGTGCAAGCAGTCCGATTATACCAATATATTGCATCATTTATTCCAATATTTTTATAAAAAAGAATTAAGCATTTAGTTCTATAAATATTTCATCCATTATTTCAAAAGCATAACGCAGATGGGGAATTACGATCGAACCTCCTACAATAAGTGCGATGTTAAATGACTCCATTAATTCCTGCTTGCTTGCTCCTTCCTGAATTGATCTGTCGATGTGATAAAAAATACAATCATTGCAGCGAAGTACCATCGAGGCAACTAATCCCATCAACTCTTTAGTTTTGGCATTCAAAGCTCCATCGATGTAGGCTTTATTATCAAGAGCAAAAAATTTGTTGTAGTCTCTGAATCCCGAGTTAAGGATTTTATCGTTCATATCTGAACGGTATTTTCTTGTTTCGCTTGTTGTTTTTTTCATTTTGTTCCTTTATCAAATTGCTATTTTAGACATTTATCAGAATAACAACTCACAAAAATAAATAAATACTTTTTAAGATATATTATTTTACGATAGTCTCTTACTGAATCTAAGTGAGCTCGCAATTAAAATTATTGCTCCAATTCCGAGCAAAGTTAGTGTTTCGGGAAGAAGTTGGAAAAGTCCGTCTCCTTTTAGTATTACGCCCCTTATAATTGTAATGTAATACCGTAAAGGGATTAAATATGTTATAGGTTGAATCCAGCCCGGCATATTTTCAATAGGGAATGCAAAACCCGAAAGGAAATTCATTGGCATTAAAATTCCAAACATTGCAACCATCATTGCCTGCTGCTGTGTTTTTGAAACCGTTGAAATAAACAATCCGAGTCCCAGCGAAGATAGAATGTAAATAAATGATGCAAAAATAAGATAGAAGAAATCCCCCTTTATTCCGATTCCAAACCAGAATACCATTACTGCCATAACAATGAGAATATCGAGAAAACCTAAAAACACAAATGGTATAATCTTTCCAAGTATTAGTTGAAAAGGCTTTATGGGTGTAACAATAATTTGTTCCAGAGTTCCTAATTCCCTTTCTTTAACGATTCCCATTGCCATAAGTACTGTCGTAATAACTGTTAATAATAAACCAATTATACCCGGAACCATAAAATTTCTGGTTTTAAGGTCGGGATTGTACCACACTCTTAAGATAGGACTTACATTACCAACAATAGCCGTTTTCAACTCTTGTTTATTCATCTGTTCAACAAGAATATTTTGTGAATAGCTTGTAACTATACCATTTAGATACCCTAATGCTATACCCGTCGTGTTCCCATCCGAGCCATCAAATATAGCTTGTACCTTTGCAGTTTGATTCCTTGAGAGATTTTTTGCAAAATCATGGGGAATAACAAGAACCCATAACACATCTCCCTTATTTATAAGATCAGTCGCTTCTTTGTAGCTATCAACGTAATCATCAATTGAAAAATATCCCGATGCTGAAAACTTTTCTATAAAATCACGGCTTGCAACAGTTCTGTCCTGATCATAAACAGCAGTATGAACATTATTAACATCAAGGTTTGCAGCATACCCAAGTAAAATCAGCTGCATTACCGGAGCTATAAAAATAACACCAAATAATTTTGGATCACGCTTTAGTTGAAGGAATTCTTTTATAATAATATTTAATATCGTTCTCATGCTGTAGCCGTTTTTTTGTTAACTATAATTGCAAGTCCGAGAAAGAAGACTGCAAAAAGCAAAAGATAAATTAACTGAGGCCAAAACGCAGTAAGCCCAACTCCCTTTAACAATATATCTCTCAGAATAATAATGAAAAATTTTGCAGGTGTTATATTTGTTAAAATCTGAATTACGGGAGGCATGCTTTCAATCGGGAAAACAAAACCTGAAAGAATAAATGTTGGCAACAAAGAAACCATTGTTGATATTTGAAAAGCTACCTGCTGTGAGTCCGAGATAGCAGATACAAAAATCCCTAAATTAAGTGCTGAAAAAAGGAATATAAAAGTTGATAGAAATAATAATATATAATTCCCTTTAACAGGAACGCCAAATAAAAAATATCCGGCAACTAAAATTATTGCGGCAATTCCCAAAGATATTACTGTGTAAGGAATTGTTTTGCCAATTAGCAACTCAGTCGATGATAGTGGAGAGACATTAATCTGTTCAATTGTGCCTCTTTCCTTTTCCCTCACCAATGATAACGAAATTGAAACAACAGCTGTAATAATCAATATCATCGAAATTAATCCAGGGATTAAGTAACGTGTAGAATCTAAATCTGCATTAAACCAGAATCTTGGCTCTACATCCAGGGGTATATTTGGTTTCCTGCCTTTTTCAGCAAGAATTTTAGTAGTAAATTTCTGTGTATAAGTCGCTGTTGCCAGGGTCATATAATTCGAAACAATCGAGGCTGTATTAGCATTCACGCCTTCAACTAAAATCTGGACTTGTGCATCACGCCCGGAATATAATTTTTCAGAGAAATCACGCGGGAATACTAAAACTACTTGTGCCTCTCCACGATCAAGTACACCTCTGATTTCACTTTCGGAATTAATATAACCTTCAATATCAAAATAGTTTGAGCTTGTAAGTCGATTAACAAATTCTCTGCTATCTACGGATTTAGCCTGATCGTAAACAAACATTTTGATATGATGAACATCAAAATTTATTGCATAACCGAAAAGCACCAAAAGAATAAACGGGAATATAAAAAGGACATAAAGCATTCTCTTGTCCCGTTTTATTTGCCTGACCTCCTTTCGTGCAATAGCCAGAATTCTTCTAATCATACTTTCTTCTCATCCTTTTCCAACAAATGAATAAAAACATCCTCAAGTGTCGGAATAATTTTATCAATTCTATCAACCTTAATAGAGTTAGCCTTAGTCAATAAATTGAGAACCTGTGATTCGTTGCTATATTTATTATTAACACTGATGTGCAGATAATTTCCAAAAATGGATGTGTCATCAACAAAATCAGATTTCTGCAATATATCCATAGCATCAACAGTTCTTTCACACTCAACTTCAAGGATGGTATCTTTTAGATAATTGGTTTTTAATTCTTTTGATGTGCCTTCAGCAATTAACTTGCCGGCATTTATCAATATTATATCGTTACAGAATTCCGCTTCTTCAAGATAATGAGTCGTCACTAGAATTGTGGTTCCTTCCGAAGATAGTTCATTTATAAGATCCCAGAAACTTCTTCTTGAAATTGGATCTACGCCGCTGGTTGGTTCATCGAGGAAAACAATCGCGGGACGATGAATTACAGCAGTTCCAAGTGCTAATCTTTGCTTAATACCTCCTGGGAGTGACGAAGTTAATATCTTATGCTGACCCTCAAGATTTGAGATTTTTAAAACCCATTTTTTCCTTTCCTCCAATTGTTTACCATATAAGCCATAAACACCTCCGAAGAAATTTATATTTTCTTCAACTGTAAGATCATCGTATAACGAAAATCTTTGTGACATATAGCCGATATTTTGCTTTACCTTATCAGGTTCATTCATAACGCTATATCCACCAACCAGAGCATCTCCGGATGTTGGTTCAAGTATTCCGCACAGCATTCTTATCGTAGTAGATTTTCCCGCACCATTTGCACCCAGAAAACCAAAAACTTCTCCCTTCTCAACACTAAATGAAACTTTATCTACAGCTGTAAATTTTCCAAATTGTTTAGTCAGATCATTTACTTCAATTGTGTTCATCTAATTCTTCAACTTTGTGTATAAAAACATTTTCAAGCGAGGGCGTAATAATTCTGTGATTAATTATTTCAATTGAATTTTTCTTTAACAGATTTTCTATCTCATTATAATTATTATCACTTTTATCAATCATAACATTTATTCTATCGCCGAATAACTGTACTTCATTATCAAGCTCACTTCTGATAAGTTTATATGCTTCCCTTACATTTGTACACACAATTTCGGCGATCATTTTATTTATCGATTCTTTTATCCTTTGAGGTGTATCGAGACTAATAATTTTTCCCTTATGCATTAATGCCACTCTATTACATCTTTCAGCTTCATCCAGATAAGGAGTTGACATAAAAATTGTGATTCCTTCTTTTAAAAGATTAGACAGAATTTTCCAAAAATCTCTGCGGGATACAGGGTCGACACCAGTGGTCGGTTCGTCAAGGAAAAGAATTTGCGGTTTATGAATCAGGCTACAGGCAAGCGCCAGTTTTTGTTTCATTCCACCTGAAAGATTATCTGCCAGTCGATCTCTGAACGGTGTGAGTCTTGTGAATTCAAGTAACTCGTTCCTTCTCTGCTCATAGTTCTTTACATTATGAATCTCAGCAAAGAATTCGATATTCTCATCTACAGTTAAATCTCCGTATAAACTAAATCGTTGTGACAAATATCCAATCTGATCTTTAATTTTATTTTTGTCCTTAATAATGTCCATATCCAGTAAAGTTGCTGATCCTGAATCAGGTATTACTAACCCGCACAGCATTCGAATGGTAGTTGTCTTTCCGGCACCGTCCGGCCCAACAAGTCCGAACATCTCGCCTTTTTTTATGCTATAAGTAATCCCTCGAACGGCTTTTACATCATTATAGCTTTTGTGTAAATCTTCAATATTTATTGTAATATTCATCAAAATTGTTTCAGGTTTAAGGTTACAACCAAATCTTCGCATCTGCCGGCATGCCGGGTTTCAGATCAAATTCAGGATTTTTAATTTCTATTTTAACAGCAAATACGAGTTTCGTTCTTTCATCCTGGGTCTGAATATTCTTAGGTGTAAATTCAGCTTCAGGAGAAATGTAAATTACCTTTCCTTCAAATGTTTTTGATTTATAAGCATCAACAGTTACATCAGCTTTTTGTCCAAGTTTTACTTTCCCGAGCTCTTCTTCGGATACATAAATCTTCAATTTTACTACAGACTGATCTGAAAGTTTTAACAAGGATGACAAGGGAGAAACCGTTTCACCAGCTTCAAAATACTTTTCTACTACAAATCCACTTATAGGAGCAACCACATAACTGTCGCGTATATTTTTTCGAACAATATCTTCATTTGCTTTAGCCTGATCTAACGCTGCCTCTGCCTGCTTGATTTCTTCAGGCCTGGCATAATGAGACATCTTCTGAAAGTTTTCTTTAGCTGCATTGTATTGTTGAAATGCAACCTGGTATCTGTTTACTACATCATCGTGTTGAGTTGCAGAAATGGTTTTGGTTTCAAATAACTTATCATATCTCTCTTTATCAGCTTTTGCCAAGTCATAATTAGATTTAGCTGAATTTAACGCCGCTTCAGCTTGTTTAACATCCTCCTTCCTGGCGCCGTTTTTTAATAATTGTAGTTGCGCTTCCGCAAGTCTCCTGGCACCGATTGCTCCTTCAAGTTGTATCCTTGAAGTTTCGCTGTCTAAAACTAAAAGCGTATCTCCCTGTTTAATTTTATCGCCTTCAATAAAATTCAGTTTTTCAATTTGTCCGCCCACTTTGGCACTGACCACTACATCTGTTGCTTCAATATCACCGCTGGCTTCAATAGAGTTTTTATCATTTCCATTCCCGCAGCCTAAAAACTGAATCATTAATAGCATTGCTATTATAATTCCTGTCTTTTTCATTTACTTTCTCCGCTTTTTAATTTCAAAAATGTTTTTCTTCCTTTATCAGTTAGTATTCCATTCATCAATATTTCAATTATTGTTTCGGCTGCTTTTGCAGGTGACAATTTATTTTCTATCAATGAATCGGGATTTAGCACTCCCCTTATCGACACAATAAAAGAGACTACAAGTACATCGCTTTTTTGGGTGTCTATGATATAACCTTCCTTCTGTCCCTGTTCAATTATTGTCTTTAAATTTGAATATAATATTTTTGTTCTGACCTGGTCAATTTTAACCCAAAGATCGGGCATAAAATTTCTGACATCATTCAAAAAATTTCCACTGATTTGAATCAGAATTGTGCCAACAAAATTAATTAGCCTGAAACATTTTTCTACTGCATTACCATCACAATTAACAAGTGCATTAACTTTTTCCTGGTTTCCAAGAACAAAATTCATGAGGGCCTCTCTAACCAGTTCGTCTTTTGAAGTAAAATTCTTATAGATAGTTTTTTTGCTAATTTTCAATCGTCCGGCGATTTCATCCATAGTAGTTTTATTAAAGCCTTCACGAAGGAACAGCTCCCTTGAATGTTCCAGGATTATTTCTCTATTTTGGTTCATTTATTTGGAAACTAATTTTTCTAATTTGAGTTTCCAATATATTATGTGGAAACTAATTTGTCAAGTTTCAGTTTCCATATATATTAAATAACTAAATTCAGTAAAATGATACTATCAGGTAAGTCTTTATAGTGGAAAGAGTTAGAGTTCGGTTTTTAGAAATTTCCCTGTTATACTTTTTTCGTTTTTAATAATTTGTTCAGGGGTACCTTCAGCAATAATTTCACCACCGTGTTCCCCTCCGCCCGGACCCAGATCGATAATCCAGTCTGCGGTTTTAATAACATCAAGATTATGCTCAACCACTATGACAGTATTTCCTTTGTCAACTAACTTATTTAAAACACCAAGAAGAATTCTAACATCCTCAAAGTGGAGGCCTGTTGTTGGTTCGTCTAGGATATACAAAGTTTTGCCTGTACTAACCTTGCTTAATTCAGTCGCCAATTTGACTCGCTGAGCTTCTCCGCCAGAAAGTGTTGTAGCCTGCTGGCCCAACCGGATGTATCCGAGGCCTACATCATGAATTGCCTTAATTTTTCTTTTTATGCGCGGAAGATCTTCAAAAAATTTCAATGCTTCATCAATACGCATATCAAGGACATCAGAAATGGATTTTGTTTTATAAAGGACTTCTAGAGTTTCCATATTATATCTCTTTCCACGACATACATCGCACTCTATATAAACATCAGGAAGAAAATTCATTTCAATTTTTCTCAGGCCATCCCCCCCACATTCTTCACACCTACCTCCAGCAACATTAAAACTAAACCTTCCTGTTGAATATCCTCTTATTTTTGATTCAGGCAATTGTGAATACAAGTCGCGAATGTGTGTAAATAATCCGGTATATGTTGCAGGGTTTGATCTTGGAGTTCTGCCAATCGGTGTTTGATCGATTTCAATTATCTTATCAATATTCTCAAGGCCTTTAACTGACTTGTATGGCAAAGGTACAACTTTAGATTTGTAAATTTTATTCATCAATATTTTAACAAGCGTTTCATTTACAAGAGATGATTTTCCCGATCCGCTGACGCCAGTTACGAGTGTTAAAGTCCCCAGCGGAATTTTTAATGTTATATCCTGTAAATTATTTCCACTCGCACCAGAAAGTGTTATATACTTTCCACTTCCCTTTCTTCTTTTTTTAGGAATATCAATCCTCTTATTATATTTCAGGTATTGCAGAGTCAGAGAGTCAATTCCATTTTTAGATTCGACAAGCTTTTGAGTTTCTCCATAAAGACAAATTTCACCGCCGTGTACTCCTGCAGCGGGGCCCAGATCAATCATGTAATCGGAACTTTCTATTGTTTCTCTGTCGTGCTCGACTACAATAACTGTATTGCCAAGATCACGCAAATTTTTAAGTGAGTTTATTAATTTAAGGTTGTCACTCTGATGTAGACCAATACTTGGCTCATCGAGGACATATAATACGCCCGCAAGCTGCGAACCAATTTGTGTTGCCAGCCTGATCCTTTGCGATTCGCCTCCACTTAAGGTTCTTGCAGAACGATTAAGTGTCAGGTAATCCAATCCGACATTCAGTAGAAATTCCAGCCTGGAAATAATTTCTTTAAAGATGGGTTTTGCTATAATTGCATTTCTGCCGCTAAGTTTTATTTTTTTAAAAAATTCGTAACATCTTAAAATAGAAAGAGAAGTTACTTCACTGATGTTATTATTCTGAAATTTTACTGCAAGCGATTCCTGTTTCAACCTGCCGCCATTACAGGTCGGGCAATTTACAGTGGTCATATAAGATTCTACCCATTCTCTAATATTATTAGATGTGGTAGTCTTATAGTAATTTTTAAGATAATTTATGATACCCGAAAATTTATGGTAATAAGTTACCGGCTTACCTCCTCCATATGAATATGAAAATGATATTTTTTCTTTAGTACCATGAAGCAATATTTCTTTTTGCTCTGCAGAAAGTTCTATTAAAGGTGTATCGTAATCAAAACTAAATTTTTCTGCAACCGCAGAAATTTGGTTATAAATCCAGACAGTTCTGGGCTTTCCGAGTGCAGCTATTCCTTCTTCATTTATTGTCTTATCCCAGTCTGGAATGATCAAATCGATATTCAATTCTTTTTTTTCACCCAGACCTTCGCAATCCGGACATGATCCATAAGGTGAATTAAAGGAAAACGAATTTGGTGCCAGTTCCCTGTAACTTATCCCGCAATCCAGGCATGCCAAATGACGACTATAAATGTGATCATTTTTACCATCGTTAACTATTACTATTCCATTTCCGTAATTCAATCCAACGCCGATTGATTCTGTTAGTCTGCTGCGAGAAGATTCATTAACATTTAGCTTATCAACAATTATTTCGATGTTATGAATTTTATATCTATCAACGTGAAAACCTTTTGTGATTTCATTTACTTCGCCATCGACACGGACTTTTAAAAATCCATCGGACATTATTTCTTCAAATAATTCACGGTAATGACCCTTCCTGCCACGAACAACCGGCGCAAGTATGTTAACCTTTTTGTTTTTTAATGATTCTAGTATGCTGTCAATTATCTGCGCTGAAGTTTGCTTGCTTACGGGTTTACCGCAGTTATAGCAATGCGGGGTTCCGAGCCGTGCATAAAGCAGGCGCATATAATCATAAATTTCAGTTACGGTTCCAACAGTTGAACGGGGATTCCCGGAGGTTGATTTTTGCTCAATAGAAATTGCAGGGCTCAATCCTTCAATGAGGTCAACATCAGGCTTTTCGAGCATGTCAAGGAACTGACGTGCGTATGCAGATAAAGATTCTATGTATCTTCTCTGCCCTTCAGCATAAATCGTATCGAACGCAAGCGATGATTTGCCTGAGCCTGATAGGCCCGTAATGACTGTTAAAGAGTCACGCGGGATATCGATATCTATGTTTTTCAGGTTGTGCTCTCGCGCACCTCTGATTATTATCGTCTCTTTTTCCAATTTCGCATCAAGTTTAAATATTTAAATAATTATATTACTTATAGAGAGTTTGAAAATCAAATATTTTAGCACCAATAACTTTAACCCTTTTATTATTAAAAGTTCTGAATGTCCATAACTGATCAAATAACAACGGTTAAAAGTTTCTCTGAATCAATATTCAAAGAAAAAGGCTCACGGTTTATCGGGCGGGTTTATCCTATTGAATTTACTGAAAACTTTAATGATATATTATCCAGTGTTAAAAAGCAATTTTTTGATGCTTCACATTACTGCTATGCATACAGACTACTAAATGATGAGTTCAAATATTCAGATGCAGGCGAACCTAACGGAACAGCCGGAATAAGAATATTAAATGCAATTGATCATTTCTCTCTCACCAATGTGATGGTAATAGTTACCAGGTATTTCGGGGGAACAAAATTAGGTATCGGACCGCTTGGTAAAGCTTATTATAATTCTGCTGAAATGACAATAAAATCTGCGGAAAAGATTACTAAAACAGCATTTCAAAAAGTCATAATTGAAAGTGATTTTTCCTTTACGAGTCTGATGCACAAAACTTTTTCAGATTTTGAGATGAAAGTAACAAGTACTGAATATGAAAAGAATGTAAAATTTGTCTGCATTATTAAGCCTAGGTTGATGGCAAAATTCCAGGAATATTTAACAGATAAAACACACGGCTCTGTAAAGATTTTAGTTGAAGAAAAAATAAATTATTTATAGCAGGAAATCTTCTAAGGTTAGTGAGACCTTCATCTTCTTTTCAGATCATTTAAATATTTCTTAGTCCAATCCAGATCTGATAAAAGCTCATTTAGATTACTGAATGCTGAAGTCGTCATTTGCAGGAAAGTTTTCTTCAATATATTTTCTATCTGCATCTGAAGAACCGGAAATAAGTTCCCTTATCTGCCCAACAACTTTTTCCATATTTTTTGCGAGATCAGCTTTAACGTGGTCAATACTTTTAACTTCGGAATTCTCCTGCCCCATTTTCATTACTCTCATTAAGCCCTTAACATATTTTGCTGTGAATGTAAGGTCTTCGAATAATTCTTTATTTTTCGCTTTAACTCCTTCAGCAAATAATATCTGAAGGTCATCTCTTCTTACTAATTTAAAATTGGAAAATTTATCAACATTTTTTAGAAGTTCTCTCGAATCCTTAAAATAATTTTCACTCATTTTATCTTTATTCCCAGCCCAATTCCATCGCCAACCGGAATTATAGTAGCTTTCAGCTTTGGATGATTCATAAATACTTTATTGAAATCCCTTATAAACTTTGTTGAAGTTTTATATTTCTCAGGAACATCTTTTGAAGCTGCATAACCATGCCACAATAAATTATCAACAAACATTATTCCGTCTTTCTTTAACAGTTTTATAGCAAACTTGAGAAGTGTCAAATAATCTTCTTTATCAGCATCCAGGAATATAAAATCATATTTCTTTTTTAAGCCTGGCATAACTTCATTAGCATCACCAAATAATAACTTAATACTTTTTGATAAACCTGATTTCTTAATATTTTCTTTAGCGATCTTTGCATTATTTTCGCTGAATTCAATTGTATGAATTTTGCTCCCTTTTTTAAGATTACGTGCTATCCTTATTGTAGTGTACGCGATTGCCGTTCCTATCTCCAGCACTCTTTCGGGTTTGTTCATTTGTATTAGCAATTCGATCAGTTTGGCAGAATCCCGTGAAAGAATCGGCACACTTTTTATCTTTGCAAATTTTTCCATTTCTAAAACGAATGTATTATGTTTCGTTTTCAAATGATTCAAGTATTCTTGTTGTTCCGGATAAAACTTCTTTCATTATAATTGCTTCAAGTTTTATGATAAGAAATTGTGTCTAATTGACTAATTTTAAAAATTCTATTCAATCTTAGGGGACTTAAAAATTCAGTACCATTTGTTTACCGGACTTATAAGCTATCCCATGACCAATAAATCATTATAGCTTTGCCAATTATCAGGTTGTCAGCAACAAACCCCCAGTACCGGCTGTCCATACTGTCTTCCCTGTTATCTCCCATAACAAAATAGTAATTTTTCTTTATTGTATAATCACGTACCGGCTTATGATCAATGTTAATAACGCTTCCTTCTACACTTACGGCTTTATATCCGTATTCCCTGTCGATCAAAGCTTTCCAAATTCTTATATTTTTTGCATTTAAATTTAATACTCATCCCACTTTTAGGTACAATAATCGGACCGTAGTCATCATTGTTCCAATTTCTATTCTGGGGGAAAATTCTGATCATCGACAATATTTTTATTATCACTTGTCGTTTGTGGCAAAATTGCATTTACGGGTTGGGAAATTAATTTGTCCGTTTATATAAACCGACCCATTGATTATTTGAACGGTATCGCCCGGTAAACCAATCACTCTTTTAATATAGCTGCTGTTTTCCGATGGCTTAAACTCATTAGGATAACCGGGAAATTTGAAATACAATAACATCATATCTTTGAGGAGGCTTAAAACGAATAATAGAATACGAATGAATCCACAAATTAATAATCGGTAAATAGAGTGGGGTCTTAATTCCATAACTTGCTTTATTGATTAATATATAATCACCCACAAGTAAAGTGTTTTCCATCGAAGCTGATGGAATTTTAAATGCATCAACAAAAAATGACTTAAGGACAAGTGCTGAAATAAGCGCAATTAAGGCATATTTTAAAAAATTTTTGGGGAATAAAAGACATTAATATTTTGCCATTTTTGTTATAGAAAAATTAGTCATCTATTTGAAGTACCGCCAGAAATGCTTCCTGCGGAATTTCAACATTACCAACCTGTTTCATTCGTTTCTTTCCCTCTTTTTGTTTCTCGAGCAGCTTTCTTTTTCTCGAAATATCTCCGCCATAACACTTCGCAAGCACATTTTTTCTTAATGCTTTTACAACTGATTTAGAAATAACTTTTGTTCCTATTGCGGCCTGAATAGAAATTTCAAACATCTGTCTCGGAATCAGGTCTTTTAATTTCCTGCACACTTTTCTACCCCAATCATATGCTTTATCTCTGTGAACAATCATTGAAAGAGCATCAACAGGCTCGCTGTTTAATAAGAATATCAAGTTTAATCAGATCGGATTCTCGATATCCGATATATTCATAATCAAAAGAAGCATATCCTCGAGTAGTTGATTTAAGTTTGTCATAAAAATCAAAAATAATTTCTGATAATGGAAAATCAAATTGAATATCCGCTCTGGTCGGATCGATATAAGTTGTATTTTTATAAACGCCACGCTTATCCATTCCAAGCTTCATTATGTTTCCGACATACTCACTCGGACAAACAATCTGAGCTTTAACGTACGGTTCTTCAACATGATCAATTTCACCCTGAGGTGGCATTAATGCAGGATTATCAACAACAATCTTTTCCCCTTTCTTATTGAATACATAATATTCAACGTTTGGAAGAGTTGTTATAATTGACTGATTATATTCTCTCAAAAGTCTTTCCTGCACAATTTCCATATGAAGCAAGTCCAAGAAACCCGCACCTGAATCCAAATCCAAGCGCAGCAGATGTTTCTGGTTGATAAATTAATGCAGAATCATTTAATCGAAATTTTTCCAGTGAGTCACGTAGATCTTCAAAATCATCAGAGTCTGTTGGATAAAGTCCGCTGTAAACCATCGGCTTAACATCTTTATAACCGGGTAAAGGCTTCTTTGCACCATTCCTGGCATGTGTAACAGTATCGCCAACTTTAATGTCATGCACGTCCTTAATTCCGGAAATAAGATAACCCACATCACCTGCGATCAATCTCTTCAGACTTTAATTTTTCGAAGTCCAAGCATACCAACTTCTTCAGCTTCAATTTCTTTATCGATAACAAAATATTTTATTTTATCACCTGTTCTAACTGTTCCATTAACGACTCGAATAAATGCAATAGCACCACGGTATGCATCAAAAACCGAATCAAAAATCAGTGCCTGCAGCGGAGCATTCGGATCACCCGTTGGTGGAGGAATTCTTTTAACAATCTGCTCAAGTAATTCTTCTATACCAATTTTTGATTTTGCACTAACAAGTAGAATATCTTCTTCGTTGCAGCCAATCAAATCAATTATCTGTCCCTTTAACCTTTTCAATTTCTGCGCTTGGCAAATCAATTTTGTTAATAACCGGAATTATTTCCAGTCCTCCATCAACTGCCATATAAAGATTGCTGATCGTCTGTGCTTCAACTCCTTGTGATGCATCAACAACCAGAACAGCTCCTTCGCAAGCGGCAAGCGAACGGGAAACTTCATATGAAAAATCAACGTGCCCGGGTGTATCAATTAAATTTAAAATATAATTCTTGCCATCTTTGGCATTATATTTCATTTGAATTGCATGAGATTTTATGGTTATTCCGCGTTCTCTTTCGAGATCAAGATCATCGAGCACCTGCGATTTTGCTTCCCTCTGAGTAACTGTTCCGGTGGTTTCAAGCAAGACAATCTGCTATAGTTGATTTACCATGATCAATATGCGCAATTATGCAAAAATTTCTGATTTTGAGCATTAATTTTCCGAAGATTTAATTAACAAATATACAGAGGGCAAGAGAATATTGAAAGGTAGTTAAAACCAGGCCTGTGTACTGATTTTACTTTTTCAGTTTCAATTTATGAATTGAATCGATAATGATTCCTGATCTAAGCGCGTATTCAGATACTGTCATGTTTTCAAGTTTAAAAATTTCGAATATTTTCAGCAATAACAATAGACCCGCTGGATAAATATCTGCACGTTTCTTTTCCAATCCTTTTATTTTCAATCTCTGTTCATATGTGTTTTTAGTAAATACGTAGTCAGAAATTTCGGCCAAATCGCCCTTAGAAAATGATAAGCCCGTTAATTGCTCTTTTCCTTTTATTATTTTTTATATAATAAACAAAACCGGCTGTGCAAGAATGGTTCCGGAAGACCCAACTGCAATATCGAATTTATGATTCAGATTAAAATTTTTATGCCCCATGAATATGTTCTTCAATATATTCCCCGCATTTTCTCAAGGAGTATTCATTTACAACAAAATCAGGGAAAAACTTTTTTGTCAATCTGACAGCACCAAGCCTGATACTTTCAGTAGACACCACTTTACAATTTTCAGCCATAATAAATTCTGTGCTACCGCCTCCTATATCGATGCATATCGCTTTTTTGTCATTTAGTGGAATAGCAGATTGCACGCCCTGAAAGATCAACCGAGCTTCGTGATTACCTTCGATCACTTCAACTTCTATCCCGGTTTTCTCATTAATTTGACTGATAAATTCGTGCTTATTTTTTGCTTCGCGGGTGGCGCTGGTTGCAACCGCTCTAATAGGCGCATGATAAAATTCAGCAACTGATTTGAATTTTTTTAAAGCTTTAATTGCCGTTTTAATTTCAGCATCGGTAATAATACTTAATCCTTTCCCCTCGTGAGATGCAAGCCTTATCAGTTCCTTCTCTTTGTTAATAATTTTAAAATTCCCTTCCTCATCAACCCTTGCGATAATTAACCGGAACGAGTTAGTTCCCATATCAACAGCAGCTAAATATTTATACGGCATTGGCCTTTTTATTTTTAGTCAATATCATTTCGCACATTTTCAGTACGTCTCTTACCTCAACATCATCAATCAATTCAGATTTCCGGATAAAATGTTTATTTGCTCCAATAGGAGCCCAGTTAAATGGATTTGTTGGGCCGAATATTGTAATCTGATTTGTAGGAGTTGTTCCGGCAACGTGCATTATCCCGGTATCATTTGATATAAACAGATCAGACTTAGAAATTAAAGCTGCGACTTCGGGTATTTTCCTGTTGAGAAACAATACCGATCACAAAACCAATTTTATTTATTATATATGAAATCGCTTCATCATCAGCTTTGCTTCCTGTAAGGTAAAATTTTGCGTTAAATTTATCTTTCAGCTTCATTATAAGTTCTGCGTATTTACAAAGAGACCACATATTTTGAATCTTCCCGGCGCCAACGTGAAGACCTATTAAAATCTCATTATTATAATTTATTGAATCCAGAAAAGCTTCCGCTACCTTTTCATCATTGGAATCAAATGTTATTTCAGATTTAAAATTTTTCGTATTAATTCCATACGGCCTTACAATATCGAGACTTCGTTCTGATACATTTGAATCCGGATGGTTTCTCCAATCAATTACGACTCTTCGATCAAAAAAATAAGCGCTTTCATTGACTTTGCCGTCTAAAGCATCGAAGGTCCTATCCTGGTTTTAGCATTTGAAATTCTTGCCAGTAAATTACTCGTAAAAGAAATGGAAACCACAACAGGAACTATTGCCACATCATATTCTTCTCTGAGCAATTTCAGAAAGGAAGAGGAATAATTTGGATTGTAAATTTTCTTTTTATCAAAGACGAATATTCTATCAATGAATTTATTTTTAACAAGGCCCGGATAATTGGAAGGGCTGACGATTAAAGTTATCCTTGATTCAGGATAAGTTTCTTTAATTGCTCTGAAAAGCGAGACTCCGGCCAGCAGATCGCCAAGCTGGTTATGCTGACGAATTATAATAAAGTTCTTAGGATCACCTAGTTCAAGACTTTTATTTTCCTCAACAGATAATATTTTTCTGAAAAATCCATTAACTCCGCGTGACAAAAATTTATCGATTCTCATTCAGGTAATATTACACTTTTTCTTTTTTAGTATCTGTTTTAATTTCCGTAAATTCCGCTTCTTCAACATCTTTATATTTGCTGCTGCTCGAATAATTATTCCCCTTGCCTGAAGTTGCACGGTTTTTCATTCCAGGCTCACTCCACCATCTAACTATTGCATTGAGCGATTTTATTATTATGTAGAAGAGTACTGCATAAAAAATAAATTCTAACATCTCATCCGGTCCTTCTTGACTCTGGTTTAAAATATTCTGTCATTCCCCTATCTTCTCTGAAAATCTGTTTATAGAGTTCATCAAAGTCTTTGTCACTGTTCACAAAATCAATATCAGTTGAGTTGACAATCAATAGTGGTGTACTTGTATATCTGAAAAAAAAGTGATTGTATGCTTCGCTCAATTCTTCAATATAACTTCTAGTTAGATTCCTTTCAATTTTTCTGCTTCTTTTTTTGATATTGTACATCAATCTTTCAACACCTGACTGTAAATAAATAACAAGATCAGGTTTCCTCAGGTTCCTGGAAAGCAGGGGAAAAATATTTTCATAAAGCTTCAGTTCTTCACCATTCAGGTTTAAATATGCAAATATTCTGTCTTTTTCAAATAAATAATCGCTGACCAGAAACTCAGTAAATAAATTCTCCTGGTTAAGTTCCTGTTGCTGTTTATACCGGTTTATCAGAAAGAACATTTGAGTCTGGAAGGCAAATCTTTTTCTATCTCCATAAAATTTTTCAAGAAAAGGGTTTGCTTCGAATTGTTCAGCTATCAATTCTGCATTTAGTCTTTCTTTAATTTTCCTGGCAAGCGACGTTTTTCCCGCGCCTATCACGCCTTCAATTGCTATAAAATTCACCTGGTTATTTTCGTCCAAAATTCAGCTCAAATTTATTGTACGTTTCCCTGATTTACTATTCGAATTATATTCTTTTCAGATTCCGGAATATAAATATCCGAAATTTTTTGCTTTAAAACAGGATGAAAAAGCATAGGTTCGATCTCTATCAATGGAATAATTACAAAATCCCTTTGTGGAATACCAGGATGCGGAACTGTCAGATTTTCGTCCGAAAACACAATATCGTTATAAAAAAGGAGGTCGAGGTCTATTTCGCGGGGACCCCATTTGTAAGTTTCTTTCCGACCCAGTTTTTTCTCAATATTCTTTAATAAACCGGAATAGTGCCTGCACTGAAAAGTCCGTTTCAATTTTTGCAGCAGCATTTAAAAAGTCAGATTGATCTTTTTCTCCGTAGGCTTTTGTTTCATAAACAGAAGAGATTTTTATGATTTTACAATGTACGCTGTTATTAATATCGTAAGCAGCATCCCTGATGTATTTTATTCTGTCACCCTTATTCGAACCAATTCCGATATACGCAATATTCTGTTTTTTCTCTTCCACTATTATTTACAATTCGTTTCTGCTTTTAACTACTTCAACTTCAACGCTGTCAACTACTCCTCCCATCGGCGGATTATGTTTCCTTACTCTGACAGCAACCTTTTCAATCTGTTCAAAATTTTTTATTAATTCATCAGCAATATTTGTCGCAAGCGCTTCAATCAGATAATATTTTTTTTCCAGAGCTAATTTATACATGAATGCATAAACTTTTTGATAATCGATAGTCTGTTTAAGGCTGTCTTTTTTTGCGGCTTCCGAAAAGTTAGTAAAAATATCGACGTCGGCTTCAAACTTTCCTCCAACGCTTTGTTCTTCCGAAAGAACTCCGTGATACCCGTAAAAAGTTGCGTTTTTTATTCTTATTATATTTTGCATTTCAGTTCCATGGTGAGTTTAAGTTAAAGACTAAACTAACATATCATAAAAATATTACACCTAAAATTAGTGGAATTAAGCGGGTAATAAAAGAATAAATATCTAATTTATTTTACTCTTTCATCACAATAATGCCCATTGATCTCCCGGATTTTTGTCCATCTCGTCTGTAGGAGTGAAGCAAATCCTTTTCTTCGTAAGTACACAGATTTGATTTTTCAATATTGTTTTCTATCAACCCAGAATTGATAAGCATATCGTAATTAGCACCACTTACATCAAGCAAGTATTTTTCATTTTTTTTTATTTTGTATTTATATTCAAACAATTCCGCAACTTCTTTCCCCACTTCATAATTTTTTTGTGAAATTGACGGGCCAATGTAGGCAATTAGTTCATCCGGTTTTGAGTTGCATTCTTCTTTTAATTTAGCTATTGTCTTTTCAAGAATTCTTTTCTCCGTTCCTCTCCAGCCGGAATGAACTGTTGCAATAACTTTGTTTTCCGGATCATAAATAAAAACCGGCGTGCAGTCTGCAACGCCTATTGCAAGCCCTAGATTTTTCTTGTCGGTAAACATAGCATCGCTTTCGCCTACTATGCCTCCTTTTGTTACATATCTTACGATATCGCTGTGAGTTTGTTTTTGAATCGCCACATTTTCTTCTGATAATCCAAGCTCAGCTAAAAAGGCCTTCCTGTTTTCTTTGACAATTTTTTCATCATCACCAACTGAAAGTGATAAGTTGAAATAATACGGCACCTGTCGGTTTAAGCCTGCTTTGGTACTGAAACCGAATCTTATCTCTGAATAATTTTTAAATATTTCTGCATGAATAAGCTTCATAGAAATGGAAATTAATTATGGAGAATTAATTTAATGATATTTATTTTAATAATGATTGGGAAAATGATGGAATTATCAGAGTACATGACTGCTTCCTCAATTGAGACTATAATCATTAAGTGTTATATTATCTCTTCTCAAAGATAAAATTAAAGGATTTACTTTGCGTATTTTAGTTTGCAACGATGACGGAATAGACTCGCCGGGAATATTCACTCTGGCACAATCATTAAAAGAAATTGCTGAAATAACTATAGTTGCACCTCTTACATGAACAAAGCGCAATAGGCCACGCGATTACAATGCATTATCCATTGCGCGTTACAAAGCATATCAAACGCGGAGAATTTTTTGGCCATGCGGTTGACGGCACTCCTGCTGACTGCGTAAAAATCGGGATAAGAAATTTAATGAAAGAGCCGCCGGACCTGGTTGTATCGGGAATAAATCACGGGTCGAACACGGCAATAAATATCATTTACTCAGGCACTGTTTCAGCTGCCCGCGAAGCTGCAATAATGGATATTCCATCAATTGCGATTTCGGTTACAAATCATGCCGTTACGGATTTTAGTTTTGCAGGTAAAGTAGCAAAACTTCTTTCAAAAGAAATTGTCGGTAAAGATATTCCGCTTGGAACTCTGCTCAACGTAAATGTTCCGGATATTCCTGAAAAAGAGATTGCCGGAATCCTTCTTACCAAACAGGGCAAATCAAAATGGGATGATATTTACGAAAAAAGACAGGATCCTTACGGCAAAGATTATTATTGGCTAACCGGAAATCTGCTGGAAATGGACAAAGAAATAGAAACTGACCAGGCGGCAATCAAAAAAAATTATGTCTCCGTTACGCCGATACATTTCGATCTTACGGATTACGATACCTATAATAAAATGAAAAACTGGAAAATCGAGAACCTGCTGAATGGGAAAAAAGATTAATATTTATCAGATTGACGCATTTACTAACAAACCTTTCCAGGGGAATCCTGCCGGAGTTAGTTTTGCCGATGGATTAACCTCAAAGGAAATGCAATTAATCGCAAAGGAAATGAATCTTGCAGAAACAGCTTTCTTAGGAAAATCTGATAAAGCCGATTACCATTTAAGATGGTTCACACCTGCTGTTGAAGTTGAACTGTGCGGACACGCGACAATTGCTTCTCTTCATTTCTTAAATGAAAATAAACTCTTGGAAGAAGGGCAAGAAATAGCCTTCGACACTCTTTCAGGAATTTTGAAATGCCGTTTTGAAAATGGAAAATATTTTATGCAGGTTCCTGTTTATTCGATGAAAGAATTTACAGGAAATAAAAATGAAATATTGAGCTGCCTCGGAATTGAAAAGAAGGATATTGATGGAAAGGTTCCATTCATTCTTGCAGAAAACGGTTACCTTTACATTAACGTAAAATCTCTAACCGCTTTGCACAAATTAAAACCCGATTACAAAACTCTTAAATGTCTGAACGAAACTAAAAAAGAATTTGGCTGCGCTGCAGTTTACGCATTCGAAACGATGGAGAAAGAAAATTTTGCGCATTCCAGGTTTTTTGCCCCTTATTATGGAATTGACGAGGATCCGGTTACCGGCTCGATGAATGGCCCGCTTATACAAGTCTTGATTAAGGCGGGATTCATCAAAGATGAAGGAAATGAATTGAACTTAACTTTTGAGCAGGGTGATGTTCTTGGCAGGAGAGGAAGAGTCGGAGTCAGATATTCAAGCACAAATAAAGAACTTTATATTTCAGGAAATGCAGTAACTGTATTAATAGGAGAAATGACTCTTCCACAAAGTGGTGAATTCTCATAATGTTTGGTTACGATAAAATCAGTTTGTCTCTGTCCCCCGGACCATTTTTTCTGATTTTGGGCTTTATCGTTTTAGCTCTCTACGCATTTTATGTTTACAGGTTTACTATTCCGGATATTCCACCCTTAAAAAAATCGATATTGATTGTTCTAAGAACACTTGCAATTTTAATTCTGCTGCTGGTTTTATTTGAACCGATTTTAACATTCGCAAAAAAAATAATTATCGAACCGACCAATTTAATTTTTGTTGATAACTCAAGATCAATCCAGATAAAAGACGGAACAAAAAGAGAAGAATCTGAAAATAACTTTCTCAATGAATTAAAGAATAACGACATTTCAAAGAGTTCAGAATTATATTCATTCGGATCGAAAATAAAACAGGTCAGCTTCGACAGTCTGAATCAATTTAATTTTTCCGAAGGCAGCACAAATTTTTCAGATATTTTTTCAGAAGCAGCTAAATCCGGAAGAAATATTTCATCAATTACTATTGTTTCTGACGGCAACATAACTGAAGGAACGAATCCCCTCTTCACTGCAGAAAAATTAAATATTCCTGTTTACACAATCGGTGTAGGTGATTCTTCACAAAAAAATGATGTAGAACTAAAAAACGTTCTATATAATGAAATGATTTATGCGGGAAACCCCACCACAGTGCTTACAACAATAAATAATCATGGTTTTGCAGGAAAAACTTTAAATGTATCAATGTATGAGGATGGTATACTCCAGGATCAGAAGAATATTCAGCTTAGCCCTGATGGTACTCAGAATGTAAGTTTAAATTACAATCCGGAAACAGCAGGAGAAAAGAAGATATCGGTAAATGTTCCCACGCTCGAAGGTGAATCAACAAACGCAAATAATAAAAAAATATTTTATGTTAATGTATTATCAAACAAAATTAAAGTTTTACTTATCAGCGGCATGCCTTCATCAGATTTAACTTTTATTAAAAATGCTTTAGCTGAAGATGAAAACCTGATGGTCAATTCAATTACGCAAATATCAAAAAACAGATTTTTAGAAAATAACAATAGGGATAAATTAATTGACAGCGCAAATGTTTTATTTCTGATTGGCTTTCCGACTAAAGATACTCCCGATGATCTTCTTCATAAAGTTCAATCAGAAATGGTTCAGAATGATAAGCCGGTATTTTTCCTTTTATCCAACAGCATAGATTATCAAAGGCTCAGACAATTGCAGGGTGAGCTACCATTTATTGCCCAAATTTCAGGCGAAGGCACTTATGAAATTCAGCCTGATATTCAGGTTGGACAGATAAATAACCCAATAATTCAGAATAATGCTTCTAATGTAATTTCGGCATGGGATAACCTTCCGCCCGTTTTGCAGCCCGATGGGAACCTGATCTCCAAAACCTGAAAGTGAAATTTTATCAAAAGTGATCATCAACAACGTGCCTGTAAATCGTCCTCTTATTTTAACGAGAAAACTCGGAGCGAAAAGATCAATTGCTGTTCTTGCTTTTAATATCTGGAGATGGAAATTGCTGGCCTCTGATAATAGTCCGAATCCTTTCGATAGTTTTATTTTAAACAGTGTTAAATGGCTGAACATTAAAGATGAACAAAAATTCGTAACTATAAGAACAGCAAAGAAGATTTATTCACTTGGGGAAAATATTGATTTTACCGCACAGGTGTACGATCAGTCATATAACCCGGTATCTGATGCCGAAGTAAATGTAAAAATTACAAGTGGAAACGAGAACTATGATGTAACAATGAATTCACTCGGCAATGGATTATACGAAGGAACCCTCGAAACAAATAAGACTGGAGATTATTCATACAATGGCTCTGCACTGCAAAATGGAAACAAGCTCGGTACCGATTCAGGTAATTTTAATGTTGGCGAGGTTGACATTGAAATGTTAAATCCAAGAATGAATTTCGAATTTTTGAAATCATTAGCGACGCAAACGGGAGGGCAATACTTTTCAGCATCAAGTTATGATCAATTATTCCAAATTTTAAAAAAGATAACAGATAATTCCTCAAAAGAAAAGATTGAAACAAGCGAAGTAAGTCTGTGGTCAAATGAATGGCTTATGGTAATTGCTATTTTGTTATTCGGGCTTGAATGGTTTTTAAGAAAAAGATTCGGAATGTTATAAAAGGAGAAATGAGGGTATTACTAACAAACATATTTGATTTCTTCCTTCCCAGAATTTGTCCTTGCTGCCAAGCGAAATTATCTTTAGCTGAAGAATGCATATGCTCAAAGTGTTCTTATAACATCAGGATTGCAGAAAATGATTATCTTAAAAACGAATACGTAAGAAGCTTCAAGCCTAAAAACCTTATTAGTGATTTTATCTCAGCATTTATTTTTGAAAAAGATAAAGAGTTACAAACTTTAATCCACGAGCTAAAATATAATAAGCGATTTTTAAATGGAACATTTCTAGGAAAACAATTGGGCGAATTGAGAAAGGACACAATTACCGAAGCTGGAAAATTGATTTTATAATTCCCGTTCCACTTCACAAGTTAAAACTTGCTGAGCGTGGATACAATCAAGCCTATTATATTTCTAAAGGTTTAAGCAAAAAACTGAATATCCCTATTAAAAACAAAGTCATGAAAAGGAAGAAATTCACACAAACCCAGACAAAATTGTCAAGAAAAGAAAGAGAGGAAAATCTTACCGGAGCTTTTCAATTAACCAGAAGGAGCAAAATCTTAGACGGAAAAAATGTTTTGATATTAGATGATGTTATTACCAGCGGTGCAACCACTAATGAGAGCGCAAAGGTTTTATTAAGTGCTGGCGCTAAAAGAGTTTATGCCGCTTCAGTAGCAATAGCTGAATTCAAATTGGAATAAAAATTCATCTTTAGCATCACATTCTCTCAGGCGCACTTACGCCAAGAATTGACAATCCATTTTTAATTACAACTTTGGTTGCCTCAGCCAGAGATATACGCGCCTCAGCTAACTGCTTTTCTGTTCCAAGAATTCTGCAGAAAGTGTAAAACTTGTGAAAAGCCGCAGCAAGCTCCTCGAGGTAACTACAAAGCCGATGTGTTTCGTAAAAGTAGGCACTTAGATAAATCTCATTTTTAAATTGATGTAGTTTTCTCAGCAATTGTTGTTCTTCAGGAGCCACTAATAAATTCAGATTATCTTCAGAAGCACAAAGATTTTCTTTCCCGACCATTTTTAGTATCGAACAAATTCTTGCATGGGCATACTGAAGATAGAATACAGGATTTTCATCGGACTGTTTTTTTGCAAGCGAAAGATCAAAATTCATATGCGTTGTAATATTTCTCATATTAAAAAAGTAGCGGACAACATCAGAGCCGACTTCGTCTGTTAATTCATCAAGGGTAATATAATTAGCTTTTCGGGTGGACATTTTTACAACTTCGCCGTTTTCAAGTATCGTTACAAACTGGTGGATTAACACTTTAATTTTATCTGTATTATATCCCAGCGCTTTCAATCCGGCCAGCACATCCGGATATGTTGCATTATGATCCGATCCAAAAAGGTCGATCATCAAATCATAGCCTCTTTCATATTTTGTTATGTGATACGCAATATCGGGAAGTCTGTAAGTAGGCTCGCCGGAGGATTTTACAATCACTTTGTCCTGCTCGTTTCCAAGTTCAGATAATTTGAGCCAGATTGCGCCTTCTTTTTCATAGGATAGGTTTTTTTCCTTAAACGTATTGAGAACATCTTTTATTCTATTCTCTTCATAAAGTGAATTTTCATTATAAAATATTTTATGAATGATTCGCAGGTTAGAAAGTGTTTTTTTTATTTCATTAAATATTTCTTTTTCAGCTTTCTCTTTAAAGATTCCTTCAGGAGATTCTTCCTTCAGTTTATCACCATATTCATTAAATAAACTTTGCGCAATATCTTTTATATAGCCGCCCTGGTAGTAGTCTTCCGGAAATTTAATATTTTCGCCGAGCAATTCTAGATAACGATATTTTACAGAATCACCGAGCACACGCATTTGTCTGCCGGCATTGTTAAAATAATATTCACGGTCAACTTCATATCCAACCCACTCAAGTAGATTAGCTATTGTATCTCCAAATACAGCGTTTCTGCCGTGACCAACCGTCAAAGGTCCGGTTGGATTAGCCGAAACAAATTCAACGTTAGCCTTTTTACCCTTAAATTCATTCGATTTGCCATAATTATCTTTTTCTTTTCTGATTTCCTTAATAATTTCAACAATAAATCCAGACTGAAAAAAGAAATTTATAAAACCAGGTCCCGCTATCTCAACCTTAGAAATTACTTTTTGATCTATTTTTATTGAATTAATAATTTCCTGCGCAATATCACGTGGTTTCTTTTTGAGTTGTTTGGTTAACAACATAGCGGCATTACAGGAAAGGTCACCGTGCGCTTCTGTTTTTGGGATTTCGAATCCAACCTGGATATCTTTTAAATAAGGAAGCTTCTCGGCAGCCGTTTCAAAGAGTGTAATTAAATATTCTTTCAAAATTATTTACGATTATACTTTAAGAATTGTAAAAAAACTTTATTTTTTTGATTTCCCTGGCGATTTCTTTTTCAAAGTTTCAGTCTTCTTTTTGCCTGTTTTAATGGGTGTAGCTTTTTTAACAGGTTTTTTCTCTTGCTTAATGGATTTAACGGCCTCTGGATCCTGAACTTCAATAACAGGTGCATCGCCCCACAGCTTTTCCAGATTATAAAATTGACGTGCATCCTTTTTGAAAATATGAACGACCACATCAACATAATCAAGCAAAACCCAGCTAAGCGATTGGTATCCTTCTCTGTGCCATGAATTCACCCCTTCATCGCGAAGTCTGCTTTCGACTTCATCAGATATAGCTTTAACCTGTGTGTCGGAATCTGCTGAACATACTACAAAATAATCTGCAAAAGTTGCTACCTTAGTGAGGTTAAGTATTTTTACGTCATAACCCTTTTTGCCAAAAATTACATCTGATATTCTGACGGCGAGTTTTTTTGAATCCAATTTTCTTCCTATTGATTATATGGTTTAAGTTGAAAATAATCTTTACCGATAACGATTGAACAATCCAGCAAATAATCATTGTTTAATTGTTCGACTATATTTTTTTTGTCTATTCCGAGAGCATCAGCGACCTTCTCCGCATTTGCCTTATTCCCTGATCGATCGATTACTAAAGACTTATCCATATTATATGAAGTATAATTTCCAGTTTGCACAACATCAAAATTATTCTTTCTAAGAAAATCAGTAATCTTATCCGCGATGCCTGAAACACCGCACCCATTTAAAACTTCAACCTGAACAATTGCCGATGTTTTTTTATTGTTTTCAGATGAAAGATTATCCTTTATAATAAGTAATTTTGAAAATAGAGAATACACCATAATAAAAATTACCAAACCAAGTAATGAAATTACGATATTTAAAAAAAGATTGGAAGCTGAAGATATTGGATTCACATTTTTCCCGCCGGAAGACGGGGTTGGATTGGAATATTTCTTTTCCTTCAATTACTCTCGCTTAATTCTCAATAATTATTTAACTGTAATTTATTTATTTTCTTCAGTTGAATTATTCCAGTTAGAAAATCCGAATTCATTTAGAAAGCCTGTTCGCCCGTAACCATAATAGGAAAACGGACTATAGTAATAAGACCCCGCTGGAATTTGTCGATACTGCAATACAACCTCTACATTTTTCCAAGGCCTGTAATTTAGTTGGGCATTCGTAATGTAAACGCCATTAATGCTTTTTTGGAAATCTGATCCTATTGAACTATAGGGAGACATAACAATACTAGTTGATAACTGAACGTCAAATTTATTGCTTAATTTATAAAACAGGCTATTTGTGAAAGCACCAAGAGCAAGGCTTTGACCGCTGAATGTTGAATAAGACATTTCATAAGTATTCTGCATTTTCAGATTATCAGGATTGATAAATCCGAACAGTGAATTTGATTGCGTATTAACTATTCCATCATAAACTGATGAACCTGATAAACCTGTTTCCTTATATTGCCCATAAGTGGTAATAGAAAATGCAATTAACATAACAATAAGTATCTTTTTCATATAATACCTGCAGATATTGTTCCAATATTAAATAAAAGGCTTAAAAAAAGCAATGTGATACATTTTCACATAAATTAAAACTCTGATAACTTCTTATATATAGCCTGGCTCAGCAAATGTTCCAAAAATGATAAAATAATAATAGCTTCTATTTTAGCTTTACTATCATTTCAATTTCAACTGAAGCATTTATTGGCAATTCGTTCACTCCAACTGCACTTCTGGCGTGTTTACCATTTTCACCAAATATTTTGCTAATCAATTCAGAAGCACCGTTTGCTACTTTTGGCTGGGTTGTAAAACCGTCTGCGCTGTTAACAAACGCGGTTAATTTTACAACTTGCTCTATTTTGTCCAGATCACCGATTACGCCTTTGATCGCTCCCAGGCAATTAAGAGCGCAAATTTCAGCGGCCTTCCTGCCTTCTTCCTCTGTGATATCCTTGCCAACTTTTCCTTTAAATTTGAGTTCGCCTTTTACAGAAGGTAATTGCCCGGCAGTAAATACAAAGTCATTTACCCTAAGCGCGGGCACGTAAGCTGCCAAAGGTTTTGGAGCTTCAGGGACTTCAAATCCCAATTCTTTAATTTTTTCTTCGATCATTTTAGTCTCCGCTTTTTCTTATTTTAGACACGATTATAAATACCAGCTTAAAATTAAGGAAAGAATCTAATGATTGAAAATAATTTTAGTGAACTTGTTGAGATTATGAAAAAATTAAGAATTGAATGCCCTTGGGATAAAGAACAGACCAATGATTCCATAAAGGCAGCAACAATTGAAGAAGCATATGAGGTTGTTGAATCTATAGACAATAATGACTATGATGAACTTAAAAAAGAACTTGGCGATCTATTATTACATATAGTATTTCATTCAATAATGGCCGAGGAGTTAAACAAATTTACATTGAATGAAGTAATAGATTCTATAAAAGAAAAATTGATAAGAAGACATCCGCACGTTTTTGGTGAGAAAGTCGTCGATGGACCGGAGCAAGTAAAGAAAAACTGGGAGGCTATTAAGCTTGAGGAAGGCAGAGATTCAGTGCTGGAAGGTGTCCCGGTTAACCTGCCATCCTTACAAAAAGCTCATCGATTGCAGGAAAAGGCTGCAAAGGTCGGGTTTGATTGGGAAAGAAAGGAAGACGTCTGGAAAAAGGTGATTGAAGAAATCGAAGAAATGCATAAATCGGAAAAGGAGGAAACTAAAGAAGAACTTGAAAATGAAATCGGTGATGTTTTTTTTGCCCTGGTAAACTATGCAAGATTTCTAGATGTAAATCCTGAGAACGCCTTAAGAAAAACTAACAAGAAATTTATTGATCGATTTTCATATATCGAAAAGAAAATAAAGGGGACAGGCAGAAAAATCACAGATTCAAATTTGAAGGAAATGGATAAATACTGGGAGGAAAGTAAGCGCAAAGTTTGATTATAATTTATCGTTATTATGAAATTTTTCGTAAGCGTCTATAATATCCTTTACGAGTTTATGCCTGACAACGTCTGACTTATCGAAATAAATAAATCCAACACCCTCAATATTATTTAAAATTTCTTTTGCCTGAATAAGTCCGCTAACACTTTTTCCGGGAAGATCTATCTGAGTTATATCTCCAGTAATTATTGCTTTTGAGTTAGCACCAAGCCTGGTTAAAAACATTTTCATTTGAATATCTGTGGCGTTCTGAGCTTCATCCAGAATAACAAAAGCATTGTTTAGTGTTCGCCCTCTCATGTAAGCAATAGGCACTATTTCAATAACTCTTTTTTCTATATATCCTTTAAGCTTATCACTAGGCATCATATCATCGAGAGCATCATAAAGCGGACGAAGATAGGGATCTATTTTCTCCCTGAAATCTCCCGGTAGAAAACCAAGGCTTTCGCCGGCCTCAACAGCCGGACGAGCGAGCACAATCTTATTAACGGTACCTTTTTTCAATGCGGAGACTGCCAACGCAACAGCCAGGTAGGTTTTTCCGGTACCAGCGGGACCTATAGCAAAACAGATATCATTCTTGCTTGCAGTGTGAAGATAGTTTAACTGGCCTGGCGTTTTTGCTCTAATTGAATCATTCTTGGTATACAGCACAACTGAATCAATTTGTTTTTCATCTACTATTTCTTTCCCTTCTACTGTTAAATCGAGAATGGTTTCCACATCTGAAGTTTTAAGTTGACCATTTGTGTTTAATACGTAGGTCATTTCTTTGAAAACTTTTTCTATCGATGTTATTTCTTCGGTTACACCTTTTATAAAAACATTTTCACCCCTGACTGTTATTGATGCATTAAACCTGTCCTCAATAAGTTTAAGATTGTTATCATTCATTCCCAAAAGCGATAGCATATCAGTAGTCTCAAGTGTAATTCGCTTTTCAATTGCTGTCATTTATTGCCTTTCACTATTAAATAAAAAACCCTTATCATAAAAATATGATAAGGGTTCACTTTCTTCAAGTTAAATCTAATTATCAGATCAGAAATTATTGAACCGGAGCTGGTTTATAATTTTTTCTGATCTTATCGTATTTAGCTTTTTCCTCGTCAGTAAGATTAGGAATCTTGAATACCTGTTTTGGGAAAATCAGGTTAGGATCTTTAATTTTGTCTCTGTTAGCCTTATAAATATTTGGCCAAGCAAATCCGTTTCCGTAGAAATCTTTTTTCTTTGCGATATTCCAGAGGCAGTCACCTTTTACAACTGTATAATCTACTTCTGTTGGCGCTTCAACCCAGGCATCAAGAGCGGCCTGCATGCTGCCATGAACTGAACTATAAAATTCAGGAAGTGCACTGATCTTATTGGTTTTTAAAGCATCAAGATCCTTTTGTCTGTCAGCTTTTGGTCCAACTTTTCCGTCGATTTTTCCCTGTAATTCATTTACAGCATTACGATAGTTTGCTACATCTGTTTTGGTAGCTCCTACCATAGCATAAAGTTCGTCCATACAGTCATCATATGATTGAACTTTAGTATTTTTCAAATTATCAACTTCAACTTGTAAAGAACTATCTTCTTTTGTTAGGCTTTCTTTCTGAGCTCTTAAATCAGTCATCATAGCCTGCCACTGGTCGGAAGATAATGTATCCTGTTCTGTTTTCTGTGCAAAAGTATTTGCAGAGAAAAACAACAGTAAGGTAAATAAACCGATCAAATATTTTTTCATTTTATTCTCCAATTTCATTGTTAAACTTTTTCTTTAAAAGATTTAATTAGACAATTTGTCTAAATTTGCTTTCGTTTCAGCTTTTTGCTTATTGCATTCTTCAAGCTTAGCGTTTTTAGCAGCGATCTCTTTTTGAAGAGAATCTCTCTGGTCCTTTAAAGAATTAGATTGAGCCTGTAGAGAATTTACTTCGGCTCTAAGATTATTAAGCTCCGCCATTTGGGAATCACTTACACCACCACAGCCGCTTAATATTGCTGTAGCGCCAGCAAACATAGCAACTATTGCAGTATATCTAACTACTTTAATTACTTTCATTTAGCACCTCCGACATATTTTGTTTATGAATTATCAATATATCAATTTTAGGGAGTATTATCAATTATTATTTTATTACGATTTATTAATCCTTTAAATAAAATAACAAATGAAAACCAATTATTTGTAATGAAAAATCTCATTTTTTTGTACAAGTTCCAACTACAATGATTAAATATTAAACTAATTTGGCTTTATATCAATCTTTTTTCAACAAAACTTGTAAATTTATTGCCCGCAATAATAATATGATCAAACACCGGAATACTTAGTATTGTTCCAGCTTCAACTATCTTTTTCGTGATAGAAACATCCTCATTACTTGGATCCGGGTTACCGCTGGGATGGTTGTGTATCAAGATAATACTCGCCGAACTGTTTTCTATTGCTACCTTAAAAACTTCTCTTGGATGAACAACACTAGAGTTAAGGTTGCCAATTGATATAACTTCATGCTTAATTATTTTATTAGCTGAATTCAGGCATACAACAATAAATCTTTCCTTTAATTCATCTTTGAGAAGCGGAATAAATATATCGGCTACTTCTTTGGGAGAAGAAATTTTTTTTTCAGAAAACCATTTTGATTGCGACTGAATCCTTCTGTTCAATTCAAACGCCGCCAATAGCGTAGCGGCTTTATCATTACCGATACCTGAAATTTTTGTTAACTGTGAGAAAGAATTCGAGGCAAGGACAGCAAGGTTTCCATTTTTATTAACCAGTTCCTGCGCCATGAGTACAACAGACTTCCCTTTGGATCCTGTTCTTAACAATATTGCTAATAATTCTGCATCGGTTAAATTTTGTGCGCCCCTAATTGCAAGTTTTTCCCTCGGTCTATCTTCTAAAGGTAAATCTTTAACTTTTAAAATAAATCCTCCCCGATCTAATTTATATAACTGAACCTCTTAACTAGCTGATATAAGCCATCTTTATACCTGATAAAGTTTAAATATTTATTCACATGATTACTGTCAAATTGCAGATTGTTGTGAATGCCATTAAAAGGACTTCCGGAATTAATTAATTGTTTTATTTTTTCAGTATTATTATCTGCAGCCGCCAATATTTCCAGCAAATAATTTGCCGCATCGTATCCGTATAATACGTTTCTATTCATGTCGCCTTTAGTTTCCGCAAAAAACCTTTTACTTAAGTCGATAAATTCCGGGTCATTGAAATTAATAAAATAATCAGAGGTCATGATTAAATTATCACTTAGTGTAGTTGAAGTTTCTAATCCCTTTGCTAAGAACCAATCCTGGTTACCGTACATTGGTAAATAAAGGCTGTCCAAAACGAGACTCGATAAAATTACAGTTGCATCATTCTTATCAGAAATGGGAGCATAAATTCCATCAAGAGAGTTTACAAACGGCAGCATCTGGTTTATTTGTTGAGTAATTTCGACACTGTTGGCTGGATAAATTTGATGAATCAAAACCTGTCCGCCTAATTTTTCAAACTCAGCAATAAAAGCATCAGCAAGTTTTTGGGAATAACCTGCATTTGAATTAATAACGCCTAATTTTAATTTATTTTCATTATAAAAAACGAAATCAGCCATAGTTTTTCCTCTGACTGCAAAGGATGGATTGGCCTGGTAAATATTGTTTTCGAATCGTGCCAGGTCGTTGTCAGTAGCGGTTGGTGAGATAATTTTAATATTACTTCCGGAAAATGCATCAGCGGCCGCCATTACTTCGTCGCTAAAAATTGGACCTAACACCGTATTTAAGGAGGGTATTTTTTCAAACTCATCAGCTATCTTTTTTATTTTATCGCTATTTCTCTCTGTGTCACGAATTACCAGCCCTATTTGATCCTTATGAGTTCTATTATATTGTGAGACAGCAAATTTAATTCCATCTAATATTTCCATAACAGGTGTTTTATTCCCTGATGAATTATTTGAGAACAATGGAAGCATCACACCAATAAGAGCAACTGTCGAATTGGAATTTTTTATTGTAGATGGATTAATATTATTAGACTTATAGCTTTCAGGACTATCAGGATACAGGTTTTTCAGATCTGAAAAAGCTTTTAAACCTTCAGATGAATTTCCGTTTGACAAATAAACCTTACCAAGCACAAAAAGTAGAAATGGCTTTAGCTTTTCTGAAACTGAGTTGTCATATATTTTTTTTACCTGTTCGGGCGTTAAATAATCAACAGCAATTTTTTCAGAAATCGACTTAGCTTGATTAACATAATCTGGTGATCCTCCTGATGCAATAATTTCATTTAGTTCATCAAAAGCATTTTGGTATTTATTTTCATCCTGGTAACATTTTGTAATAACCATTCTTGCTTCATCAGCATAACTGCTGTTTGGATAAAGTTCTAGGAATTGATTTAGTGTTGTTATAGCCTTTTCCTGTTGATTTAGCTTTAATAAGGTCTTACCCTTAAAAAGGAATGCTGCTGTTGTCCTTGAATTCAGATCGCCTGAATTTAATATACGATCAAATAAATTCAGAGCATCTAGGTAGTTTTGAGTATCATAAAAATTAATCGCAATTTTAAACTCCTGTATCACATTATCATTTTGAGCGCTTAATAATGAACAGAAAAGGAATAAAAAGAAAATTGTTATTAATTTAATTCTTGACATGATTTCCTTAATTTTTATCCAATGTTGTTTTAGCGATTTCCTTTCCATTCAGGGCAGATTGATTATCAGGGTCTAATTTTAAAGCCATCTCATAATAAATAAGGGCATCCTTTGGTTTTTGGGCTTTATAACAAGCCTCTCCCAAACTAGAATATAATTCAGAAGTTGCTGTTTCATTAAGCTCAATATACTTTAAAAAATTTTCCTCTGCTTTTAAAAAATCACCAGACTTTAAATAAATTTTACCTGCTAACTCTCTCAATGTCTTTTCCTTGGAATTGATTTTAATAGCTTTTTCGATAGATATGATTGCATGTGCAAACATTCCTAAATGAAAGTATGAAACTGCTGAAATTGAATTCAGTTCCCAGGAATTTTCATATAAAATCTTAGCTTTTTGGGCAAATGCCAAAGCATTTTTGAATTCCTTTAATTCGACCTCTATTTTGGCCAGAAATAAATAAGCTTCCTGAACAAGCTCTGAGTGTTCTTCAACTGAAATAAAATTTAAAAAATTAGTTTTTGAAACTTTATATTCTTTGATTTTAAAATTTGAATATCCGAGGAAAAAAGAAACGATCGGCTCGTCTTCTACAAGTATATAACTCAATACATCGTTTGCGTCCATCCACCTATCATTTCTCATAAGATACTGACCAAGAAACAACCTCACTTCCTTATTCTCCGGGGCTCTATTAAGGAAATCCTTCAGCATAATAATTGCTGAATCAATATTATCGAAATGTTCATATAAGTCAGCCAAATTAAAATAAGCTTCTGTATCGTCAGGATAGTTTTCAATAAGGCTATGATAAATTTGTACTGAATGCAATAACTTGCCGGAAGATTCAAATTCCTTAGCCATTTTCATTTTATGATCAAACTGATAATTATTAATTTCTTTTTTCATTCCCACTCAATTGTCGATGGCGGCTTTGAACTGATATCATAAACCACCCTGTTGATTCCCCTGACTTTGTTAATAATTTTATTTGATATATCTGCAAGAAAATCTCCATCAAATTTAAACCAGTCTGCTGTCATTCCATCAGTTGATGTAACAGCTCTTATTGCAAGAACATTTTCATAAGTTCTAAAATCTCCCATGACCCCTACCGATTGTACAGGAAGAAGAACACAGAAAGCCTGCCATATTTTATTATATAGCCCTGCCTCATGAAGACTATTTATAAAAATATCGTCAGCTTCTTTAAGAATGTCAAGTCTTGACCTGGAAATTTCACCAAGCACACGAACTGCCAGGCCCGGGCCGGGGAAGGGGTGCCTTTCAATAAAAGATTCCGGAATATTTAATTCCCTGCCTACATTTCTCACTTCATCCTTAAAAAGTTCCCTGAATGGCTCAATAAGTTTCAGGTTCATTTTTTCAGGTAACCCTCCCACATTGTGGTGAGTTTTAATTGTCACTGATGCTCCTTTCACGGAAACTGATTCAATAACATCTGGATAAAGAGTGCCCTGTACAAGATAATCAACATTTTGATATTTTTCTGATTCTTCTTCAAAAACCTCAATAAAAGTACTGCCAATTATTTTTCGTTTTTTTTCCGGATCAGAAATCCCCTCCAATTTTTTCAGGAATCTTTCGGATGCATTAATATATTTTACATTCAAGTTTAATTTTTCGTTAAAAACCTTTTCAATTTCTGCACTTTCATTTTTACGCATTAAACCGGTATCAATATGAATACAAATAAGATTATCGCCAATAGCCTTTTTCACCAGTACTGCAGCCACTGTCGAATCAACACCACCGCTAAGTGCACAAATTACTTTTGAATTTCCTGCTTTTTCTTTTATTTTTTTAATTGATTCTTCCACAAATTTATGCGATGTCCAGTTTCCTGAACACCCGCAAATTTCAAAAAGAAAATTTTTAATTATCTTTTCCCCCTCTTCACTATGCATTACTTCCGGATGAAATTGTACCCCGTATATATTTTCACTTTCGTTTGCTATAGAGCAGATTGGAGAAGAATCCGAAGTAGCAGTTACTTTGAAATTATCCGGTATTCTCGTTAAATAATCACCATGGCTCATCCAAACTGTTGATGCTTCTTTAACGTCCTTAAAAAGCCTGCTATTTTTATCAGAAATCTTTAATGTGGCCTTGCCATATTCCCTGTCTTTTGCAGGTTCTACCGCGCCATTTTCGTTCAGACAGATTAATTGCATTCCATAGCATATTCCAAGTATTGGCTTATTCAGATTAAAAATTGATTTATCTACTTTAGGCGCGCCTTCGTCATAAACGCTCATTGGCCCGCCGGAAAGAATAATCCCAATCGGGTTTATTTTTTTTATTTCATCAATAGCAATAGTATGAGCGTGTATTTCGGAATATACTTTCGATTCTCTTACACGCCTTGTTATCAATTGCGTAAACTGAGAGCCAAAATCAATTATAAGTATTGTCTCTTTGTGTTGCATTTAGTGGGGTATTTAAAATAAAAACAAAATCCTCCTTCAGGATTTTGTTTTCAAAAATATTTGTTGCTCAAATAAAAATTATTGAAGACAAACTTAAGTCACAAAAAAATTCTTAGTTGATTATTGTCCTATCAATTTTTTATAAGCTTCGCTGTCAAGCAGATTATCAAGTTCTGATTTATTGCTAATCTCAATTTTGATCATCCAGCCTTTACCGTAAGGATCTGAATTTACTACTTCGGGACTATCAGTCAGGCTTTTATTGATTTCTGTAACTTTGCCTGAGCAGGGCCCTAACAGTTCGCTAACTGTTTTTACTGCTTCGATAGTACCAAAAGATTCTCCTGATTTAATTTCTTTCAAATTAGGATCAATATCAACAAATACGACATCACCTAACTCTCCCTGAGCGTATTCGGTAATTCCGATTGTACCTGTTTTTCCTTCAACAGAAATCCATTCATGATCATTTGTATATTTTAAATTAGATGGGAAATTCATTTGAGCCTCAATTTATCTATTGGAAGGATTCCCCCAGGCAAACACCCCTGGCAGAAAGAATCCTGAAATGTATTATTATTTACTAACTAAACTTATAATTAAAATTTGAAGTTTTCCAGAAAACCAGTATCAAAATTTCCGCTTAAGAACCTTTCATCTTCCAATACTTTCAAATGGAATGGAACAGTTGTTTTAATCCCTTCAACTGTAAATTCTTCAAGAGCTCGTCTGCCTCTGGCTATAGCATGATTCCTGTTCTTTCCCCAAACAATTAGCTTTGCTATCAATGAATCATAATAAGGTGGTATTGTGTAACCATGGTAAATGTGTGAATCTACACGAACTCCGAATCCGCCGGGATAATGTAAAGATTCTATTTTGCCGGGGGAAGGACGAAAACCTGATTCAGGATCTTCAGCATTTATTCTGAATTCAATGCTATGACCCACCGGTTTTTTAGGAAGAGTTTCAATTTTTTCCCCAGCAGCCACAAGTATTTGCTGCCGAATTAAGTCAACACCATAAACATATTCTGTAACGGGGTGTTCTACCTGAATACGTGTATTCATTTCCATAAAATAGAAATTTTTGTATTTATCCAGAAGAAATTCAATTGTGCCGGCACCTTCATAATTTACAGATTTGGCACCAAGCACAGCAGTGTGGCCCATTTTTTCTCTTAATTCCTGGTCGATTGCCGGAGAAGGTGATTCTTCAATGAGTTTTTGATGGCGTCTTTGTACGGAACAGTCTCTCTCACCATAATGATAAACATTTCCGTGCTGATCCCCCATTATCTGTATTTCAACGTGTCTAGGATTCTCAATGAATTTTTCTATGTACACTGCAGGATTTCCAAAGGCTGATTCTGCTTCTGTGCTTGCTGTTTGGAAGGCTTTTTCAAAATCTTTTTCTTCCCATACAACCCTCATTCCTTTACCGCCGCCGCCGGCCGAAGCCTTAATGATAACTGGATAACCAATTTCCACAGCAATCTTCATTGCTTCAGTAATTTCGGTGACCACTCCGTCACTACCGGGAATCACAGGGACACCATTTTTCTTCATGGTGTCCTTAGCAAATGATTTATCACCCATTGCATTAATCATTTTAGGAGAAGGCCCGATAAATTTAATATCAGACTCAGCGCAAATCTCAGAAAAATTAGCATTTTCCGCCAGGAACCCATATCCTGGATGAATTGCATCAGCGCCAGTTACCTGTGCTGCTGAAATTATAGAAGGGATTTTTAAGTAACTTTCCTTACTAGGAGGAGGGCCGATGCAGACAGCTTCATCTGCAAACGTGACATGAAGTGCCTCTTTATCAGCTTCGGAATATATCGCAACAGTTTTAATTCCCAATTCCTTGCAGGTACGAATTACTCTTAGAGCAATTTCACCACGATTAGCGATTAATATTTTATTAAACAATCAATCCTCAACGTCTGTATAGAAAATTAACTAGTCTGAATGAGGAATAATGGCTGATTATATTCCACCGGCTTGCCGTTTTCAACCAATATTTTAATAACCTTGCCGCTTACATCCGATTCAATTTCATTCATTAGCTTCATTGCTTCAACTATACATAAGACAGAACCAACAGAAACATTGTCACCAATCTGAATATACGGGTCAGCGTCAGGTGCAGGTGCTCTATATAAGGTTCCTACTATTGGCGATTTAATTTCGTGAATATTCTCGGCAGGGGCTTTATTTTCCTCGGATGTTTCAAGCACTGTGTTATTATTTGCGGGCATAGCCGGAGTTACAAATTGAGGTTGAGCTACTGCCGCATGAACAGTTTTGACTTCTTTATCAATCTTAACTCTAAAACCATTTTCCTCAATTTCCAGCCCGGAAATATCGCTGGATGTTGCAATCTTCACAAGTTTTTTGACCAGATTTAAATCCATTTTAAAATCCTTATAATATTAAGATTTTACTCTTTCAACGTAGGAAGCAGTTCTCGTATCAACCCTCAGAATATCACCTTCATTTATAAACAGCGGAACATTTACAGATGCGCCTGTCTCAAGTTTGGCCGGTTTGTTTGCCCCGGTTGCAGTATCCCCTCTAAAACCGGGTTCCGTTTCCACAACCTTGAGATTTGCAAATATTGGAATTTCAACATTAATTATCTCGGTTCCATTAAATAGAATCTCTACTTCAGAACTTTCCTTTAAAAACTGCAGTCCGTTTCCAATAAATTCAATTGGAACATTAATTTGCTCAAAGGTTTCATTATCCATGCATACCAGAAAATCTCCATCCCGATAAAGGTATTGATATTTTCTTCTTTCAACCCTTACAACATCAACGCTTTCTCCTGATCTGAAAGTGTTATCAATAACTTTCCCGGTTTTCAAGCTTTTTAAGGTACTTCTTACAAATGCACCGCCTTTGCCCGGCTTAACGTGTTGAAACTCTGTAATGGTATAAAGATCGTTTTTAAATTTAATGATGAGCCCGTTCCTGAAATCAGATGTGTCAGCCATATTTACAATAATTGTTAGTGAATAAATAGAGAAAAAAGATAGATTAATAGACCTTGAAAGTCAAGAATAGCAATTTTCAAAAATCAACTAAAACTGACCTGTTTTGGTTAAAAAATGCCAAAAAAATAGCAAAACCGTGCTTATTTTGCACGGTTTCACTTTTAAATAAATATGATAAAATTCTAATTCAGCTGAACCAGATATTTTTGCACATCTCTGGCAGATGATGAGGTTTTATAGTCTTTTTGTACAGTTTCAAATGCTTCTTTTGCTTCCTTGTTTTTAGCTACTTTCATATAGTTGATTCCAGCCTTCAGTAAGTAATCCGGATTTAAAACATCAGTTTCGGAAACATTGGCAGCGGCGTTGTACAGTTCAGCTGCTTTTTCATAATTGTTTTTTGTAACAAAATATGCGGCCTGACCTGCAAGTGAAGTTGCCTTGTATAATTTTATGCTGCCGTCGTAATCTTTATAATAGTTGTAGGCATCGTCCGTTTTGCCCAGCAAATTAAATGAATCTGCAAGAAAAATCTTTGCAGTCTCACCATTCGGAGTGCTGCCATATTCATCAACTATTTTTTTCAAACCAATAATTGGAGTTCCGGGCTGACCATCAATGGCTTCCTGGTAATTACCAGCATCAAACAGATCCATTACACGAGCTAATTCAATACCTGCTGTTTCATTCTTTTGTTTTCTGTTGTTTACATAAAAAATAACGGCAAAAATCAGGACGACCAATAAACCCCCGTATAATGACACCCGTTGCTTATTGTTCTCTATAAAACCGTAAATTTTATAATATGTTTCAACTAGTTTATCCTGCTTAATCTCTTTTCTGGACAATTTTTTCTTTTTTGTCAGCATCTGGTTTCCTTCAGTAAAAATTTATATCAACTATTATTTTTATTGAACTTTAAATTTATAATTAATTTTAACAATCTTCCATTAAATTTGCAGATAAAAGTGCGCCCGGAAGGACTTGAACCCTCAGCCTTTGGAACCGGAATCCAACGTTCTATCCAGTTGAACTACGGGCGCTTCGAATTTCATTCATTATTTAAGTTTTATAGGGACAAGCACAATAAGCATTGGCTTTTGTGATTCGTGTCATCCATGTGCATATGACTAATTCGTCAGTAATTATTATTTATTTACTGATAATTGGATGCAAAATTTTTGCATTATACAAATGCCTATTTCCCGGGAGAAATTCGGAAACTATTTACTGCTTCTTCAAAAGTATCATAGACGTTGAAAAGTCTCAGAGTTTGTGTTTTCTCTAATATCGTGTGCGCTATTGAGGGCGGATTTACTACGCGAAGTTCGCCTTTGATTTTGGTAATTTCCTTTAAAAGATACTACAAGAACTCCGATAAATGTTGAGTCTATAAACTCGCATTGGCCCAAATCAATAACTATTTTCCGCGTCTTTCTTACAATATCATCCTTAAGGATATTTTTAAGTTCCCCGGCTTCCTTATAGGTTGCACGAGTTAAATTAACTTTTTCGACAGTTACGTCATCAATCACGATTCTTTCGAAGTCTTCCAATTTAGCCTCTTGTTTAAAGGTATTAATACAATTTTTAATTCAACTTTTCTTAAATTCCCCTGACCGGTTGCATTTGAATTCATAAACAGACTGACAATCACTCAATAAGAACTCATAATACTTAGTAAAAATAGCAATAAGTGATAAATATGCAAATATGTACTCTGCTTTCATAGAATTGATACATAAATTGCAGAAATTTTTGATGGCTGATTTATAGCAAATTTACTGAAGATAAAAAAGCTGAATTTTGTTAAAATATCATTAAAGTATATTGTAACATCAAGTATAGGTTTTGCTTTTATATTAAATATTAAAGGATGCTTTTACTTAGGGTTGGATATCTTTTATAAAATTTCCAATCCAAATACTTACAAAATTGGACGGCAAAAATGATAATAGAAGCCAGATCCCAAATGCTACTATTATAATTGTTGATACAAATTTTTTGGTAAAATTATTAAGCGGCAGCAAATTAAATGCATATATCACGACCCCAACTATAAGCAGTGCCGATATAATTACTGTAAATTTAATTAAAAGAAAATCGGTATTCATATTGAAAATACCTCAAAGTAGCGCAGTTAAATTAGAATTAAGAACATTTTAAAATAGCAACTTAAAAATTTTTTCTTGCGTATGATAGAATATTTGAGACGATGAGAAAAATTATTAAAAGTAGATTTTACAAATGCTTTCTCTTATTGAGATAAATTAAGTAGAATATCCCCATTGTAAGCAAGAATAAAATCAATACTCCAAAAACAAATACTAATATCTGAGTTGATATATATTCCAGACTCATATTTCGACCAATTATTTTTTTCTTTGCAGAAAATTTGGAAAACTATTTAATACTATCTTAATTTCTTAACTAAAACAGTAAAAGTCAATGACATCTTTAAGTCGCAGTTTTGGAGGGATGTTTTTCAAAGTTTTTATTCAACTTAAAGAATTTGCAAAAATATTATATTATTCTAATGTGGTTGCTATAAATCCAGCTTTTATTATTTAGTTTCACCTCAATGCGGTAGGCACCTTTTTCTTTAACAATAAATTGAGCTTCATCTGTTTCTACATCGTCAATAAGAATTCCATTTTTGATTAATTTAACAGTTGCTTTTGGAACAGGAAGCAAAACTTTTAATTTAATATTTCTTTCCCCTGAAATACTATCGCCCATTTGAAAAAATTTGCCCGAAGCTTCACCAAAAAATCTAAATCCTTTCGAATCACCGTGATAGTCATTTGCAACAAAGCAATTACCGGCCGACAGGGAACCATAGATATTATTTTTAGCTTGCTTTATTTCCTTTTCATTTTCACCTTTAATAATCTCTTCATTCGTTAAAATATGAGTGCGAATAGATTTGAATAGTACCTTATAGGGAAATATTTCTACCTCCATAAATCCCAATAAATTGTATTTATGAGCATGAGCATCCACTCCGCCGATTCCCACCACCTTTCTTTTTTGATTAAGTTCATCCCAAACTTTTAAAGTCTCAGGTGGAGGAGAATCTATTGATCTTAATGGATGAAGAAAAGCCTGGTACTTATTTTCTTCAGTAAGATTTTCCATCCATTCTGACATATGATTCCAGATTTCAATTCCATTAAAATCGTTTATGCTCCAGTCAACCCAGGGATATGGAGGATGTTCTTTCATATGTGTTCTTTTTTCATGAGGGTGAGCCAGGAAACCGATACCTCCATTTTCTTTAACCATTTTAACGTACTCCTGAGCTGAAAGGCGGGTAGAAAATGTATCTTCGATTCCAAACGCTAGATAATGATTTTTATTTTCTTTATCATTGATTTCGCAGCCCACTAATAGAAGCGTATTTCCGTACCATTTTTCGTAGCCTTCTTTCAAGGCTCGAAGAGTATTGTGATCGGTTAAAGCTATAAAATCCAGACCTACTTCATCAGCAGCTTTTGCAATATCAGTTACTTCACCTGATCCATCAGAGAAAGTAGAATGCATATGCAGAGCGCCTACATATTCATACATAGGTTTTTATAATTTTTTTAATATTTAAATCAATTGAAAGATAAGTTTATTCAATAATAAGAACAACAGCTCGAAGATGCTACAATGGGAAAACGTTACTTTACAATGGTTGCTAACTTATAAAGTAGGAATTAAAAGAAATGTTGGATTGGATTTTATAAAATTACTATTCTTAAAACCTTGTTGTTAAGTCTATAAAAAATCTGCTGAATGTATTTGCAGTCTCAAATACTCCTTCATAACTAATTGATAAACTAAGGTTTTTAATTATTAAATAAGATATATCCGTCGTAAAGATATTTTGCTGAACTTTGTCTGAAGCTGAGCTAAACTCATATGTTACCTTTCTATAACCAATGGAAAAATCAATATTACCAGACAAATATTTACTCAACCTGCCGCCAAAATCTGTTCCATCTACATAACTGCTTATAATTCTAGTATAATTTAGAGATGGGGTCAAATCCAGAAACGGTACATTTGAATAGCTGAGGTATCCTCCATAATTTTTAGATGGTTTGATATCGCCGCTTCTGAATTGGTATCCCCCGTTTAATCCTAAAAATAAATCATTTGCAGGTCTTAAATTCGCACTGAATCTAAGGCCTTGTCTCAATGCATTCTGAAATAAAGTATCAATTAAAAATCTATACGATTCATAATAAATTACATTTCTTCTGGCATCATAGGTTGTTGTAAACGAAATAAATCTGCTTGGCGCCACACGAAGCGATAAATATAAACTCGTTAGACTAAATGTACTCACGCCGACATCATTATCTTTTTTATAAAGATCAACTTCCGTTGACAAAAAGAAATTTGTTTTTGGTATTAAATTATTAGTGTGTTGAAAGTATAAAAATCTTCTGTCGACTTTCATGTCATTTGTCTGTTGAAAAACACCCATAACATTTTCAACAAATGAATCATTTGATTTATTTGATAGCCCCACATAACCGCCATATTCGAATAATTTTACATTATAGCTGTAATCTGAAAAATTAGGGCGTGATCCGATTATCAACCCTCCGTAGAAATCGCCAAATTGTCTTTCAGCCTGCAAACCGTCAGTTGCCCCAATATTCCCTACCTTATTATTTAAATGTCTGCCCAGCCAGAAAGTAGTATTGTCATCAGGCTTATACGCTAATGTTAAATCATAAATTTTCAGGCTATTGTTTATGTTAGATTTTACATCGGACCATTGATCAGCAGAGTAAGCAAAAACTATGTAATTGGAAAAAGAGAGTTTAGAATCTAAAAAATCATTTTTATTAAATGAGAATGAATATCTCCATCTTTGCAGATCACCAGCACTACCGGTATTATCCATGCTGGAAATCGATTGGACTGAAAATCTTCCATAATAATTTTTATTCGGAACATATTTTTTATTATTATCAAATGAAGGCTTCCTTAGGTTTAAGGAATCAATGCTTTTCCCTTGATTCCGCAATGCTAATGAATCTACCATTATTGGTTTAACCAAAGCCAATTGATTCATCTCTTCAGCCTTTTCATCAACTAATGCTATTATAGTATCGTCAGTTTTTAAATTTATTAATCCCGTATTTTCACCAGAGCAGGACGAAGCTGATTTATATTTTACAATTATGACTGGAACTAATTTTTTATTTTTCTTTACAAATAATGTGTCGCCTGGCTCAATACCTTCGGTATCTTCAAATTTAACATATACGTTTTGTGAAGATTGAAAAGTTATCTTTCCGTATTTTTCAATTTGCTTTTCGCTTCCAATCGACTTTACAATAGGACTTTTGTCATTTTCCTCAAATTTTGCATTTACCAGGGCTATGATAGTATCAGCCTCATTTAAATTCATTATCCCGGTATCCTTTCCTGAGCATGCAGTAGCGGTCACATTATTTACAATAACAACAGGAATTAAAACTTTATTTCGTCTCACATATAAAGTGTCACCTAATTTTATACCCTCAGTATTTTCATACTTAACCTCAATTCTATCGGAAGATTGAGATGTTATCTTACCATATTTCTCAATTTTACCATCATTTACCTGGGATAACACGATATCTGGCATCAATATTATTAGAATAAAAAATAACTTTAATAGAAAATTATCTCCTTTCATCCGGCAGTGCCTCTGGGATGACAAGAGTAACAATCTTCATTCTGATGATGATCACTCTTGTGACATACAGCATTACAAGTATGAGAAGCATAATTACTTGGATTCGTATGACAGTCTGAGCAGGAATTCCATTTGCCATTATGCTTGCCGGAATAAATGGGGAAGTATTGACTGTCGTGATTCCAATTAGAAGGGATCCACGCAGTTGTTGTATGACATTGAGTACAGGTTGTTGGAAATCCCGCAGCAGCGTGGCCAGGATTATTAGTATTATCATAATCAGTTTTATGACAAGCGTAACAATCAGTTGGAGTTCCACCTGTATATCCATTTGTGTGACAAGCCGAGCAACTTACGGTTGTGTGTGCACCAGTTAATGGAAATGAAGTTGTGCTGTGATCAAAATTTGCTGGCTGCCAAGCGGTTGTTGTATGACATTGTTTACAATCAGTTGGAAATCCTAATGCAGTATGATTCGGATTAGTCGTTCCATCATAATTCGACTTATGGCATGAATAGCAATCCGTTGGTGTATTGGCATAACCAGATGTATGACATGCAGCGCATGCTACAGTTGTATGAGCGCCGGTCAATGGAAAGGCTGTTGTACTATGATCAAATGTAGCCGGCTGCCAGGCTGTAGTTGTGTGACATTGCTTACAGTCAGTTGGAAAACCCAAACTCACGTGATTTGGATTAGTAGTACCCTGGTAATTTGATGCATGACAACTATAACAGTCCGTTGGAGTATTCGAATAGCCAGTAGTATGGCAAGAACTGCAACTTACTGTAACGTGAGCGCCGGTAAGCGGAAAAACTGTAGTATTATGATCAAAATTAGCAGGACTCCATCCGTAAATTGTATGACAAGAAGCACAATCTGTATTAAAATTTGCCTGCACGTGATTTGGATTTGTTGTAGCATCATAATTGGATTTATGACAGGAATAGCAATCTTTTGATAACCCTGTAAAAGTGCCCTGGTGATGACAAGAAAAACAATCCTTGATATTATGACCGCCAACCAATGGGAAAAAATCATGAGCAAAATTTGAAAAACCCCAGTTCATCTGGTTTATCGCATGGCACTGCTGGCAATCAGTTGAAAATCCGGCTTGAACGTGATTAGGATTATTAGTTGCCATGAAATTAGAACGGTGGCAATCTACGCATTCAATGCCCTGAACCTCAAAATTTAATGAAGAATATTTGGCATGGCATTGAGCACAGTCTACTGTAGCATGCACACCGACTAAAGGGAACCTGCTGTGATCGTGTAATTCTTTTATATTAGTTATTAGCCAGGTTTGAGTTGTATGACAGCTTGAACATTCTGGTGAAACTGAATTTTGGTGAACACTTTTATGGCAGCTAGTGCAATCATCCTTCACTTTAGAAAAAACAAGAGATTGATGACAATTAACGCAGCTAACACCTTTATGCTGTCCCGTCAATTTAAAGGAAGTTTCATCATGATTAAATTTAATTTCTTTAGGAATTTCCTTCCAGTTGGTAGAGGAATGACAATTTGAGCAATCAATGTTAAAATCCTTTCCATGCGGTGATTGCGCAAATAACTTTGCTGTAAACAACAGCGCTATTATGATGTATGACAGTCGGCGCATTTGAATTCTTCCATTTTATATTTAATAAATAAAACTCCGTTACTTTGCTCAGGTTTGTGGCATTGAATACATTTTAATTTTGAATGCGCACCTTTAAGACTAAACCTGGTTTTTTCGTGATCAAATTTTAAATCGCCCCATTTATCAGAATAATGGCAGTTTGAACAATCAGTTTGACCGGCCGAAGCAAATTGATGATTATGAACATCGTTATGGCAGGACTCACAATTCGGCTTTAATGAAGCAAATTTATATTCAACTTTATCCTTTGAAATTTTATATGCGTGACAATTTTGGCATTCAACTGTTTTGTGCTTTCCCTCTAATGCAAATTTTGTTTTAGAATGATCAAAATTTATTTTTTGCCAGCTCTCGGTGGCATGACAGTTTTCACAATCATCATTACCAATAAAAGCCTTACTTATTTCGTTGCCGTGAACATTTTTATGGCATGTAATACATTTGTCTGAAGCGAATACAAAATTCCATTCCTTTGTCGGCTGGTGACAACCATTACATGAAACAGCCAGATGGCTACCCGTTAGTGGAAATTTCGACAGATTATGTTTATCAATTGTATACGTAGACGGAGTAAATCCATTTAAATCATGACATTTGCTGCAATCCTGAACAATTTTATTTTTTGTAAACTGACCATTATGATAATCCTTGTGGCAATCTGTACAATGTGCATACTTAGGTTTCGATGCAAGGTTCATTCCATGACAGTCGGCGCATTTTACAGCCTGATGTTTTCCGACTAAAGGAAAATTTGTTTTATTATGATCAAATGAAGATGTCTTTATAATTTTAAATCCCGCAGTGCTGTGACAGCTTTCGCAATTTTTCCCGAATTTTCCTTTATGCACATCAGCATGACAGGAAGTGCAATTATTAAAAGCAAGTCCGACAAAATTCTGAAATTGTTTTCCATTTCTGGTTTCTATCTTATGACATTTAACGCAATCAGTCTGCACATGTAATCCTGTTAGTTTAAATTTAGCCGTATTATGATCAAACTTGGCAGCAGGTTTAAATGAATCTGAATTATGACAGTTCTCACAATTATTTCCTAAAGTTTTTTGATGTACATCTTCGTGACAATTAATACAATTTGAATTTAAACCTAAAAATGTATTGGGATTTTTTTTGAAATCTGAACTCCTAATAAATTTAGATTGATGACAATCCTTACATTTTATTTGCAAATGTTTACCATTGAGAACAAAACCAGTTAGCGAATGATCGAATTTATTTTCATCAAAACGGATTATTTGAAAATTCCGTCCGTTGTGTTCGCTGTGACATTTTCTGCACTCTTTATTTTTTACATCTAAACTTGAATGATATCCTATGTTTTTATCAATTAAAGATTTTAATTCTTTATGACAATCCAGGCATTTTTCATTCGTTACCTTTTCACCAAGTTCGTGGCACTTAGTACAATTTTGCAATCCTTCAAGATTAGCATGTGCTTTGGTGAGATCACCTGGTGATAATTGGGCAAAAGTATTCGCTGTATATAGTAATACGAAAATTGTTGCGGCAGCAATAAAATTAATTTTAATACTACCTAGTTTATGTAAGAATAGACTAAGCCTCTGAATCATCACTTCTAAAATTATTTTATTGCCCGGAAAGTTTAACCTAGTTCAGAAAAGTAAAAAATATCTAATTTGAACCTTTGAATTGTGCTCAATATTTGTTCCATAATCTTCTTTTAACTTATAACATATTATTATTATTGTAAATAGCCAAAAGTGCTACAATTTATAAATTAGATCAAATCTCAAAATGAGATAATACGTAAATTTTACCTTCGGTGCTTTAAAATTGCATCACCATATTTCTTAGTGATGTTTATCCCCGCTCTTGCTAAAAAAGTAGTGGGCAGTTCACCCCCTGCAAAAACGTAAACAAGATCATTCTTTATCTGCAATTCACTGTTTTTTGCACTATCGCTAAAAACAACTGAATCATCTTTAATTTCTTTAACATTTGTATTCATAAGCAACTTAATCTTATTAGATGCAGAAGCTGCTTCAATTTTTTGAAGATTTTTTGGTTTCAATCTTGAGAAAACATCTCCTCTATAAGAGATCGTAACCCTATTGTTTTCTTCGGAAAGTAATAAAGCAGACTCAATGGCAGAATCACCACCACCGACAATAAGTATATCAATGTTATGAATTAATTCAGGCTCGATCAGCCTGTATGCGACTTTTTCTTTCTCCTCACCTGGTATATTTAGTTTCCGGGGGGTTCCTCTTCTGCCGATTGCCAGGATTAAACCTGAAGTAGTATAAGTTGCATTGTTTGTTGTGATAACAAAATGGTCCAGCTTTTTTTCAATATTCTCAACTCTTTCATATTCCTTTATTTTGATATTATTTTTTGATATCACTTCATTCCATAAATTCAGCAGTTCATTTTTACTTGTCTCGGATAACTTAACTCTACCATGCAAGGGAAGATACATAGGAGAAGTCATTACAATTTTTGCCCTGGGGAAATTAAAAACCGTACCTCCAAGACTATCCTGTTCTAATGTTAAATATTTTAATCCATTTTTTTCAGCTGTTAAAGTTGCTGAAATGCCAGCAGGACCTGCGCCAACGATAACCAAATCATACTGCGCATTATTAGAAGCAATTTTCTTTCTGATAAAATTTTCGACAGCCTGTTTACCTTGTTCAACTGCATTCTTAATTAAACCCATTCCTCCAAGTTCGCCGGCTATAAATATTCCGGGTATATTACTTTCAAAATCCCTGCTGACGTGAGGCAGCTCAACACCTCTTTTTTCCGTTCCAATACATAAAGTAATAGCCTGAACAGGGCAGGCATGGAAGCAGGCACCGTGCCCTACACATCTTGAAGCGTTGATTGTGTGTGCCTGGCCATTAACAATTCCGAGAATATCCTTTTCGGGACAGGCAGTTATGCACGCTCCACTTCCGATACAGATATCAGTATCAACAACAGGATGAAGGGAAACCGGTTCGTGAATTCCAAACTCTTTTGCCTTTTCTATTTTATCAACTGTTTCCTGAGATTTCTTTGAAGATTTTTTGATATAAATAAAGACAATAAAAGTAATTAAAATGAAAACAACTGCATAGACTATGATATTTTCAAGAATGACTTCCATCTTGTTTATCTAAAGCTTTTGAAGTGCGTTTTTCGCAAGAGTTGCGGCTTCTGATGTTGGATATTTATTAATGACATCATTCCAGATTTTTTTTGCCTTTTCCATTTGCCCTTTGCCAGCAACTATAGCCCCTTTATTATAAAGCGCCTGCGGATTATTCTTGTCATAGGATAGAATAATATCTGTCTCCCTTTCGGCTTTATCTAATTTACGATTATCGTAGTAAATATAAGTTAAGGTAAAATGAGCGTCAGAATTTTTAGGATTAAGCTTTACAAGTTTTTGATACAACGGAAGTGCTTTTTCAGTCTGGTGTGCCATATATAAAAAATCTGCATACTCTCTTATTTTAGCAGTATCATTAGGGTTTTCCTCAAATGCTTTTTTGAGATCCTCCATATGCTTCATAATATCGGAAGATACGTTTCCTTTACCCGGAGCTTGCTGACCCGGGGCGGTCATACCTTTATGGATTTCATCTGCCGGCATTTCTTTATCCTGCAGGTTTGCTGTAGCAGTATTAACCCTATTATTATCGGTAGAAACAATAAGAAAAATAACAACAATGATCAGTAAACCCGGATAGAAATAAATCGGTTTTAATTTCATATTTTTTCCTAAAAAATCCACTTATAACCAAAAGTAATTGTAACGCCAACGTGGATCAGCATTATTACAAACATAGCTATCGCAAATGGCAGATGCACGATATGCCAATATTTAAATAACTTCTGCATTGATCGAAGCATTCGAATTCTCCGATTTAAAACTAACTTTGATTTAATAATTTTTGTAATCTCTTTCAACTGCTTTCCTTTTATCCCTTTTTTGGATATTTGTCTTTTTAATTTACTGAGTTTTATTTTCATGCTAAAATATTCTTTAATCATAATCAATACACTAATGCCGGCTCCTTTATCAGAATAGCTTTTTCCGGATGATAAGCTTTCAATCTGCTCAATAACTTTATCATCAACATTATAGCCGCTATATTTCTTCTTTAACATGTAAGTTAGGTCACTGCTTATTTCATTTAATTCATTGACGCTTACTTCCTGGCCCTGAATAGTTCGGGGTATTTGTATATAAATAAATCTTCCTATCACTCCACTTAAAACAACAGCAACCATGCTCCAGAAACTAACTGCTACGAGGCCTCCAAATTTAAAAGCGGTATGATACAAGACCAATATAGGACCAAGTGTGCAAAGGAAGATATGGAGTTCCAGCCAATATTTAAGATATCCAAAATTCACCAATCTCTTGCTCCTTTTTCTTACCATGTAAATGGCTACACCGAAAATCATCATAAGTGTGCCAACGATACCTAAACCGTGCCCTATTACACCACTTGGTTTTAGCATTACATTTTGAGGAGAAAAAAATCTTTGTTCAATAGGAAGGTTATAATATTGAAATCCATCGATAGCCAGAAGAGCGGTTACTGTAATTCCAATAAAAAGGAATAGGCCGACATAAATTGCGTGAAGGTTTTTACTCATAAGGGATTTAACACCAAACAATTAGTTTAACATAAACTGATGTTTCCCCATTAAAAGTGCCAATAAAAATAATTTATTTTAGGCTTATAAATTTAAATGTGTCAATAAAAATAATAATTTTCAATGCACTAATTTTCATTTAATTCATAAAGTGTGGTATATCTCGTTGAATTATCTACAGCCATTTCAGTAATTTTATTAATTAAAATATTAATTCTTTCGTTATCACTGTCATCAGCTTCCTCATAGGCCTGTTCTGAACTATAGGTGTAGATTTCTTCGAATTGGTTCGATTTTCCCTTAACTTCAAAAACAGCATAACTCTCAAGTCCATCTGTTTTTAAAACACTTTTTAATTCTCTTATAACACTTAAGTATTCGTCCCTTTTTGAAGATTCGATTTCATACCTTACACTCAATAAAACCTTTGCCATTTACTCTCCGATTAATTTAGAATATTATTTGATAAAATTTCACCATTAAAAACATTTTTCACTGGTCCTGTCAGTGTTAAATTTTTTATATAATTTTTTTCACTTTCAAATTCTACAACCAGCTGATCTCCACCCCTCGTTATTAAATTTATGGGAGGAGAAATATTGTGGACCTTATTAATTACCAATGCCGTAGCTGCATTTCCCGTCCCGCAGGCCAGGGTTTCATCTTCCACTCCCCGCTCATATGTCCTGATATAATACCTATTGTTATCTATTAAATAGAAATTCACATTTGTTCCTTCGGGTAAAAACTCCGGCAGATTCCTTATCTCCCTTCCCATTTCTAAAACAGGGACATCATCAATGTTTTCATAAAATGATTTTGGATTACTCAAATTTTTTAATATATCCATAATATTAATAACTACGTGAGGAGAACCGGTATTTACATAGCTCGCATTTATTAATTGTCCTGCTGTTTTCACTTTAAAATTATATTTAAACTTCTGTGGTTCATTAAAATATACTTTAACCTGACTCTCGCTTAAAATCTCACCTGAATATGAACTTCCATTTGAAATAAATTTAGCTTTGCGGTCCTTTACTCTCTTTGTCGATTCTGCAAATTTAATTGCGCACCTGGCTCCATTTCCGCACAAACTTCCCGTAGAACCATCTGAATTAAAATATTCCATTGTAAAATCATACTTATCTGAGTCACCTATTGTAATAATTCCATCAGCTCCTATTCCGTTTCTTCTGTCACAAAGTTTCCTAATTGCTTCTGAATTGAGGATTAGTCCTTGATTTACTTGCTTATCAAATACGATAAAATCGTTACCTGCACCGCTCATTTTGGCAAAAACTAATTTTTTCATACTTGTCAATTTAGCTCAATAACGGCTCGTTTTCAATAAAAATTTAGGAAAGTTTTTAAGATTTGTACAACAATCGTCCTTTTAAACTAACATAAGGTAACCGACAGGCTGGCCAAATGAGAATATAAATTATGGAATTTTAGCTCAAAAAAATTGAGCGGGTTACTTTTCCGGAGGAAATCCTGATACTATTTCAATAATATCATCTTCTTTGTATTTACAAATTCTTTACTGCCATCAGTGGCTATAGCTAATATCCTGTAAATATAAATTCCTGATGCAAGATTTGCCGCATTAAATTTTACTTCATGAAACCCGGCTGACTCCGTAGAATTGATCAGTGTTGCGACTTCCTGTCCGAGTAAATTTATTATTTGAATTCTAACTTTACTTTCTGTAGGCAGGGCATATCTTATAATTGTAGTAGGATTAAACGGATTTGGATAATTTTGACTCAACAAATATTGACCCGGAACATTCGAATTATTAAGCGCAACTTCAGTGAAATCATTATCAGTTAATACAACATTGCCGCCATCCGGTATTAAATTTGTGCGAACATAAGTATATGCCCCGGATTGAAATGTAGATAAAGTCAATGTGTTATTACCCTGCGAAAACGAAACCTTTTGCCAACCAGCGGGTACCTCAATATCCACTGTTAAGGGATAATTAAAAATTGTATCATTAAGATTATCAGTTACGCTTAATTCTATTTTTGAATTTGTTGAATTAACAATATTTGAAACGAAGTTTTCACGCTCCTTTATATACTTTGTGACATTTGCAACTGTTGCAACCCAAATATTATTATTATTTACCTGGGTATTCATAAAATTGCATAGTGAATCCAACCATTCAGTTGCAGTTGGGTACCAGTAGTTGTTTGTATCCTGAGACGCTGCAGGAATTTCTGAGTATGGCAAAACCTCGTGGGCAAAATAAATTCCCCATTGATTATTACTAATTAAATTTTGGGTCCAGGCTTCCAGGTTATTTAATTCATCAACGTCATCACTAAAACTACTTCGAGGAGTGTTGAATTGTTCTTCAATTGAATTTAATCTTTGCCAATTTATACCAGTAATCGTAGAATTATTCGGTGTATCATTTCCCGCCCTTGAAGCTTCAAAATATTTTTCAGCTTCCTGTCTTACTACTGAATTATTAGTCGTATAAGGATATGCTAAAGTAATAACCCTGACGCCGGTTTTTTGCTCTATCAATTTTTGTGATTGATATAATTCATAATCTATAGTTCCCGGTGTGGTAATATCACCAACAGGAAGTTTTGTTAGGTTAGGGTGCGTCATAGTGTGCGCTCCCATTTCGTGACCTTCGTCAGCCATTTGTTTGAATTCCTGCCAGTTGCCATAACGCCAGATTTGTTGTTGTCCCTGGTCAACTATTGATCCGGCTATAATATAAAAAGTTGCCTTGAATCCATACTTGTTTAAAACTGGACGAGCATTATCGTATTGCGACTGAAAACTATCATCGAAGGTAAATGAAAATGCAGCTTTTTTATCTCCGGCCCAGGTTTTAACTGTGGCCTGACCGATAGTCTGTGACTTTATCGTAACACTGAATGAAAGAATTATTAAAACTAATGTTTTTATACTTTTTGTTATCATACGTAACTGCTTGCCCTATGCTTCCGGATAATGCATAAATATGAGATATACTCTATAAGTTGATACAATTTTCTCTTAGCCTTTAGAATGATAAATTTACGATTCTTTTAATTTATTAACGAAAAATCAATAATTTATCAATTATCCTGTTTCATATTATCAAAATGTAAGCCAAATTACCCTGATTTACCGGCCGAGTAAATAAATTATTTTTAGGTTAGCCAGCGATTGTTTAGATACTCTGATCCCCATTGTTTTTGATGAATCCATAAAATCCTGATTAAGGGTTAATAAGCTTTTAATTGTTGTTGGATAATTTTTATATTTGTTTCCTGTTGTGTTGTCTGAAGCAAATGAGAAAGTGACAGCTTTGTAGTTTTTAATCCAACTGAATGGAGAACCAACCCACAGTTGAGGTATAGTTTCAGTTTGAGCTTTTACATTTGTATCCGGTATATTCTCATTTTCAACCTTAGCAATATCATAGCCTGAAGATTGATCATCAATCAATTTAGTTGAATCTGTATTCTCTCTATTAATTACAAAATAATGTGAGGGAGATCTTTCAATATCCGTTGCGGCATCAATCATTGTTCCCGTGAATTCATAATTATTATTGTAAGATTCAGTGGAATCATTTGGAATTGTTATTTTAACTCCAGGATATAAGATGGAGCGAATTGAAATATTATTAGCAATTGCAAGGTCATATTTCGATATGTTGTACTTTGCTGCAATCCTGCTGAGAGTTTCGCCTTTCCTAACTTTATGAACAATAAAAGTCCGTTTAGCACTTTCAGGCATGTTTATCAAACTAGCTTTAATTTTTTCCACTGTTCCCAATGGCACTTTTAAGGGATATCCTCCATCAAAGTTTCCGGGTGTGCACGTTTGTTTCAGCCTTGGGTTTAATGATATCAATTCAGCAACTTCTACACCAGCAGCCTGCGCAAGATAACTCAGGTCTATTGCATCATTTATATAACACGTGTCATACAAATCCGGTATTTGATAATCTATGTTTGTAAAGCCATATTTAGAAGGTTCCATGCCAATTAAACACATTGCAATAAATTTAGGGACATAGTTACTTGTTTCGCTTGGAAGAAATCTGCTCGCATCCCAAAAATCTTTACTGCCAGCTCTTCTTACTGCTCTTGTAACTCTCCCCTCCCCGGCATTATATGAAGCAAGTGCAAGGTACCAGTCACCAAGATCATTATAGAGATCTCGTAAATGCCTGGCGGCTGCAATAGTAGCTTTTTCCGGGTTTCTTCGATCGTCAAAATAAAAGTCTGACTCCAATCCATAGACTCTACCAGTTGCCTTTACAAACTGCCACATTCCAACTGCGCTTGCCCATGATCTAGCTGTAGGACTTAATCCACTTTCAACTAAACCTAAAAAGGCCAGCTGCCTGGGTATACCTTCCTGATCAAAAATCCTTGCAATCATAGGAAAATATTTTCCTGTTCTTTCAAGATTTAGCTGAATACGGTCATGTGCAGGCCCTTTAAAATATTCAATCCATTTTTCAACCATTGGGTTTACTTCAAGAGGAATTTGAAGTGGAATATCAATCGGCTTGTTTTCACTTGGAATATCAGTTAAAGATTCTGCAGCTTCATAATTTAACCCTAAGGGTGCTTTTAAAGAATTTATATCTTCAGCATAAGGATACCCAAAGTTTGTAACTAAATTACCAGATTTTTTTTGTTCAATAATTTTTTGTGATGTATAAAATTGACAAAATACTTTGTAGGGTATAGAGTCATTCAATACATTCATTTTAGTAAATAATAACTGCAACATTGAAGACCGATCAATTTTAAGTCCCGGTTTAGCAAATTCTTTGGTTTCCTTCTGCGAAGCTAACGCCTTATTTACTTCCCAATTTCTTTCAGTATGCTGCTTAATGGAAAAAGAAAAATTCCCTTTAAAAGTAAATACATTTGGCAGATTCCACTCATAACTATTTTGCAAATTGATTAAGGAATCAGAGGTTAGTGAATTGGCTGACTTATTATCAGCAGCAAAAGCCTTTTTTGTATATTGACCAATTGATTGCGAATTAATCAATGTTGAATATAAAAACATTATTATTAAAGTTATTTTAGTACAATTTGGCATCTATAGAAAACATTCCTCAGCTATTAAAAATGAATAAATATGAGATACACTATTAAGTTGATACAATTTTAAGCGCGCTGAAAAGTGAAATAGCCCTTATTTCTTTACATTTAAGGTCATTTTTGTAATCATTTTCAACTTAGAGATATGACAGAGGCAAATTGCAAGCCAAAAAAACTTTGTTTTTGAGGGAATTAAAGAGCTTTTCGCTCCCACGAAAAAAAGAGCACTTCCATAATGTAATTGGCGTCCTTAAAACTATCTTTAATAATTGCCAAAAATAAAAATCGGGCAGCATTTTATTACTGCCCGATAATAGAACTCTTAAGAAATCTTATTTAATTCGGTTTTGTGATTATTATATATTAAATCTTTTATTTCATCAACAGCAATTTTTTAGTTTGAACAAAATCTCCTGCCTGCATTCTGTAAAAATAAACTCCGCTTGAAAGGGCGCTTCCATTAAACTGCACACTGTAAGTTCCCGCAGTTTTTTGTTCATTGACTAATTTTGCTATCTCTCTTCCCAATACGTCATAAACTTTTATTGTAACTAAACTGGATGTTGGAACAGAATAGTTTATAATAGTTGTTGGGTTGAACGGATTGGGATAGTTCTGTGACAATTCAAATTTTTTGACCATTGTGTTGTCATTTTCAATTGCTGTAGCACCAGTCTGGTAAGTAAATGTATATCTATATGAATTTTCCAAATTTGAGCCGTTCCATGCCTGGTCGGTTTCTACTGACACATTACCATTTGAATCATAAGTGTAACTATAACCGTACTCATCTGTTAATACACCGCTTGAGAAATACTGCTCCGATTCCGAAGCATATGTATTATTACTATTGTAGGATGCTGTATAAACATAAGTATTTATCCAGCTGCTTCCAGTTCCAGCTTTGCTCATCGTATTCTGTTTCATTGCCATTAGAATCAAAATTATCTAAATACCTTGAATCATTTACCCAGGCTGATCCATTCCAAGTCTGCAACAGGTCAACGGTTGTTCTGCCATTACTGTCATAAGTAAAATCCTCTTTCAGGTAATTCACTAATGAAGTTCCATTCCAACCTTGAGTTACCTCTTCGCTAACTCTACCATTGCTGTCCAATGTATAAGTATATACAGTTTCTGTTAACCAGGCTGAACTAACCCAAAGTTGAACATCCGCTTCGATAAGTTTATTATTTGAATCATAAGTGTAAATCTGGTTCAATAAATTCTGCCAGGCAGAGTTTACCCAATTTTGAGATGTAGATGTAGCAATTAATCCCTGTGAATTATAAGTCTTCGTGGTCTTGCTCGAGTTGGTCCAGGCTGAACCGTTCCAGGTCTGACTTATCGAATTATTAAGAGTATTATCTACATTGTAGCTGTATATTGTTTGATTCGAATTTATCCAGCTTAAGCTATCACCTAGTTGAAAAAGGCTTAATACCAGATTTCCATTAACATCATAATCACTACTATCTCTGTAATCGTTTATCCACATTGTTCCATTGTAATGTTGGGTGATCCATCCTGTCCACTTGCCATTTGTATAGGTGTCCAATTCCCTGGTAGAATCTACCCCAGGTACTTCCATTATATGTCTGAACCCTGTATTGAGACAGGGTATTATCTGAATTATATGTTTCCAAATATTTAATATAATTTTGCCAGGCAGACCCATTCCACATTTCCTCAAGCACCTGAGAGATCAAATACAAATCATTAGTTTTTTTAAGTGAATTTGGTAATCCTGGTAAAACAGGATTTGTTTTTTGAAAATTCGACGCCTTGCTTTGCAAATTATAAAGAGATTGAGCATTACCCATATTATTTTTCTTTATGTGACTTGTTTGTCCCGTCAGGTTAGTTTGAACCTGTGGTAAAGATTGTGTAAGGGATTTATGCAATTGAATAGTTTTCGGATTAACTATAACCGTTTCATTCTGACTCTGAGCAAAATTTGTAGCAATAAGAAACAGAACTAAAACAGAAACAATCAGAAAAGAGTAAGTACTTTTCATAAGACCTCCATTTGTTATGATACTTTTATTTAATTTCAAAATTCAAGAAAAAAAATAATCGATTTGACCACGGAACATTTGATTAATTGGCTACCTGAATCATTTATAATCATTTTAGTAATTAGTAAGTCACACCTTATGTAATTACCAGGACAAAACAAGATTTCAAATTAGACTTACATATGGCCACTCCTTTCATCTAATATATAATGTTATTTACATAATCATCTAAAAATACGGACTCAAAACTAAGCTGCGCCAGTATATCACTAACAGAAAAAATTAAATGGGCAATGCTGTGATAGAATGTTTCTTGCTTCGAGCTATAAATGTTAGTATAGGCCTAACCTGATTCCCTCGGAGTAGCGAAATGTGTTAGTAATAATTAGCATTAATTTTTGTAATTGTCAATAAAATTAAAGTTAAGAATAAAGTTAGTTGGCTTATCAAGGAAGGATACGGAACAGATATTTTGATGAATAAATAATCAGTTAAAAATGTATTAAATTTATCAAAAAATGATGTTTTTAATGGCTTAAAATTTTTATTAAAAATAAGAATCGGGCAGCATATGTACCCTGCCCGATTTTACTATGCTATATGAAACAAATTTATTTCAGGTTTACTTATACAAAATATTCTATTTCATCAGAACTAATTTCTTAACTTGTACTTACATGCCCTCTTCAATACAACTCTTTTTTTAAAATTTAATATATAATTAAGAATATTATACGGATACAAGCAATATTAATTTTGTGATTGCAGTTTAGATAACCTGCAGGCCGTTGCAAAAATATTTTAACAACTTTCGGCAGGTCGGTCGTGTTGTCCTGTCCGGGGAATACTTACTGCGAAATGATTCCTTATAAGAAGCACTTTTAATGTAGTTCATTTATTCAACCCTATTGCCATTTTATAGGCCAATGCAGCGTCGGGAAGCGGTGTTAAGGTATCTAATAAAATATTGTAAGTTCCTTTTTCAGATAGTTCGTCAGCAACTTTTTTAATTAAAGCTAAAGTAGCTTTCATCAAACCTGAACCAAGACTTAAACGGGCAACACCTAAATCCTGCAGTTCACTAACAGATGGAGGTAATCCTGCCCCAATCGTAGGGTTTGAAAGAATATTAATTGGGGCATTAATTTCCTTAACCAATGTTGAAATCGTTTCTTTTTCCCATACAGGTTGTACAAATATGCAGTCGGCACCGGCTTCCCGGTATTTATTGCCACGCTTTATTGATTCAGATAATTTTTCTCGTGGCGAACCTGACGAAGTATAAAATGAATCAGTTCTTGCATTAATTACTAAATGAAAGCCCAGTGAATCTGATAATGCACGAATAGCTGATATTCTTTCACAAAATTCCATCTCGTCAATTAATACCGGATTTAAATCAATACTGTCTTCAATGTTTATTCCAACAATTCCTGTTGCAATTATCTTTTTAACCGAATCAATTATTTCATTTAAATTATTTCCATATCCGGCTTCTATATCCACAGTTACCGGAACTTGTACTGCATTTACGATTCCCGTTATAGCTTCAATCATTTCTGACAATTGTATTACCTGGCAGTCAGGATAACCTAAAGAGGCAGCTATTCCCATACTTGTTGTTGCGATTGCTTTATAGCCACATGCTTCTATTAATTTAGAACTTCCGATGTCCCACGAGTTTAACAGAACCAGAATTTCTTTGTCCTGATGAAATTTCAAGAACAGTTCGGCTTTTTCTTTTTGAATACTTGAAACCATAATATTGTCCTTTTTTAATGTTTAATATAAATACATCTGACTTCTCATTGAATAGTCCCCAACAAGAATGCTGATAACTACATCTAACTATCACATCGTGAGAGGCGGTCGCTGCCGAAGCGCTTACTCGATAACAATATTTTTACTTTCTGAACGCTTCGCCTGCAATATAAGTATCAAAAAATTCCTGGAACTTTACTATTTTTCTATTTCTAATAACTACAATATGAACAAAATCAGATTCATATATTTTACCGGTTGGAATTGCCAAACATTTCATATGTCCAATAACTGCAACTGTTTCATTATCCGCTAACATTTTTCCTGGTTCTAAAATCAGGATTTCTTCATTCTGTTTACCAATATTTATCCATTCCAGGAAACCTTTGTGACCATAACGAGTACCACCTGCCGGGTTAAACGGATTTGAAGGTTCACCCCATTCGACGTCAGGGCTTATCATTTCAAGAATAGCATTAATATTTTTTTCAGAAAAGTAAGAATAAAGACTCTGAACAATATTAATGTTTTCATTTTGTGAACTCATTTATTTACTTCCTGCAGTTTTTTTGATATATAACGGCGTTGCCGATAACCCGCCGCCCGTAACAGTTAGGCGGGATAGAGCACAACTACCAATGAGTTAGTAAACTGTACTTATCTTTCTTTGCAAGCACAGTTTACAAATTGCTTAATTAGAATGAACACTTTTAACAAAAACCTTTTTACAGAACTACCAATGTGAAAATCTCAATTTTGCCAAGTGCTATATCACGGTCACCTTGAGGCATGGGTCAGGCGTCGCTATATTAAGCTCACGTGAGATAGCCACGATCACGATATGAAAAACCAGTAAGCTCTGTGTTAGTTTTGTCGTTGTAGGCCAAGTATGCTCGCACCTCCGCAATCCGGCCTTCATGCATTACGTACCATTCGCTCCCTCGCATCATCAGGCGTAAGTCAGTTCCTTCGGGTGTCCATAAGCAACTCCATTCGCTTACTACTTCGTTGCCCTGAGCGATGATATGGTCAATCTTCCAAATGGGATCGAGAACGTTCTTGAATTTTCTCCAATATTTGGCTAGGTGCTGAGCACCTTGGATTGGTTTGAGTTGCTCAGGCAAGAAGTAGTGAGTGACATCAGGGTCAAGCGTGCTGAGCAGGTCTTCAAGGTTTCCGATATTGCATCCGTCGAAGTACTTCAATATGACGGAAATATTTTGTTCTTGGTCCGAAGACATATAACCTCCTTTCAGTAGGTATGACTTGATGCCTAACGGAGTTGAGCCGCGGGCTAGGTGGTAATTATTTTTTATAACGTGCTAATGCAATATTTAATGTGCCAGTGTAATTATTAAAGTTTAATTTAATAATTTTTGGAATACCTTTATTAGTCTGTGTAAATGCAAGCACCTTATTACTTAAAAGTGAATCACTGTAAACAACAACACTATTTGAATCTAGTATTATAAATGACGCACTTCCAGTGGTTTGATTAGAAACGGTTATCGCAAACGAAAGTGAATCTGTTGAAAAAGTTAAATTATATTCAGTACTTGATGTATAAGAATTTGCAACCAAGGCAAAAGCAAAAGCATCCGTTGTATTTGCAATAATTGGAATGCTGGAAGATGGTGAATTTGTAGAAGTGTCTTGTTTACATCCCACAAAACAAATTGTAGCCAAAAACATTATAACTATAATTGCATTTTTCATATTCACCCCCATTGTTTATCGCCACCTAACGGCGTTGCCGATAACCCGCCGCCCAGATTTGTGCGCCGAAGTTTCCACCTGCACTGAAGTTCAGGCGGACAGGTTAACGAAAGCGCGACTAGAAACTTGTTTTATTTCTTCTTTTTTATTTCTTAATCAAATTTTATGGATACAGATTTTTGTAATTCAATTTTCATTCCCGGAATGTTTTTTACTATTGCTTCCATTTCATCAAGGCTTTTGGGCGGATTCTTTTTAAACTTGTCAAGACTTCCCTTATTTTTAAGTAATGCGCTGAAATCTACGTCAAGCAAGGTAACCTCCGACCCTTCGACATAGGAAGCATTTGTGCTAACTATATTTCCCCGCGGCTGCAAGGATATTTTTATTCTCATTCCATCCATCATTTTTACAATGTTATCATCCATCGGTTGATTTTGCGTACTGTCGGTGTTACTTTCGTCCGTTTCGGTTTCTTTATTCATAGAAATATCAGGTCTGTTTATGGTAAGTTCTGCGACATTACCGGGTTTAAAACGGAATGAGAAGTAATCGTTCTCAACTTCACTACGGCCTTCATCAAGCTCCATTTTCTTATTCGGATCGGTATCCATCCGCAATTTGTTTATATCCTTAAAAGAATAAACAGCTTTGTATCCTTTCCAGCCATCCTTACTAACCTCTTTGCCTGAAACATACTTTACTCCCTCGCCGTATTCGGAAGCTTTGTCTCTTAGCTCATCCTCCTTGAACAGCTTTAACTCTTGTTTTTTCCCCGATGAATCAGGCATAGAATTCATAAATTGGTTCATCATTTGAACAACCATGTCGCTCATCATAACTTTTTCTTCAATGGTTCCGCTTCCGTCTTTGTTTAGCTTAACGGTTGTATCTACCTGAAGACAACCTGTAAACATTGTAACAGGTAAAAATAACACGAAAAAAATCTTAAAGTATTTCATTCTTCACTCCTGGCAATTAAATAATATTACAAAAATTAAAACTGTAAACCATAATAAGTGTTGTTTCATTAGCTTCTTTCTATTTAGTAAACATAAGTGGTTGCAAAAATATTTTATTTATTTGAATTAATCGCCATACTTCCATCCTATTTCTTGTATTTTGTCTCCTTTAAATCTTATACTAAGCCGGTGTAGTTCGTAACTCTTAAAATCGTCTCTTGTTTTTGCGTAAACAATTTCTGTATCACTGCGAGTTAATATAAACCTGTTGCTTATATATTTCTCTGCTTTACTTACATTATCTCCTATATTGAACGGAAGGCTTGTTGTATATTTTGGGTTTGTTACAATAATTTTTCCGATTTTACTTAATTCTATATAGCCACCGGAGTAACGCAGGAAATAATCATAACCCTCTATTATCAGTCCATCATATTCCATGTGCCAGGTGAAAAAACCATTTATATTCCTTTTGCTCCATACAACAGGCCTTCCAAATTTTTCTTCGATATTCCAAAGATTATTTCCCAAAATAACAGCCGGCTTATAAAGGATTTCGTTTAGATGGTTCTTAATATCTCTGTCAGTATTAAAAATAAGCCAGTGCGTAAAAAACCATATGTAAACTGTGTGAAAGCTTGAAGTCCCACTGCGTACAGTCCAAAAATAACTGCTCTTCACATCATTATAAAAAGGATTATTGAAAGCATCTTTAATAACCAGTAAATGATTATTGGCAGATTTCCGAACAGAATCGGGGATATAATTTCCGAAAATAATTATCGGATGATACTGAGAATAATCATCTAAATGAATTTCCTTATTTCCCGGAGTCCCTTCCAGGAAAACATAAATATTCTTTCCCCAATGTTCTGTGAGGTAGGGGGTGTACTCAACAATTTTCTCAAATTGTAATTGGTATATTTTATTCTTTCCGGAGAAATACCAGGTAAGGGTATTAACAGATAATACCAGGATAATTATAATTACAGTAATGAGTATGTGTTTTTTCTTCATTACATTATAACGTTGTTGCAAATAACCGCCGCCCCAGCTTGCCCGCCGAAGTTTTTACGTAGGCGGGAACAAGAATGCCATATGAAATTACAACTGCCGATGATTTAGTCCCGCAAAGGCGGGATGCTTAACTTTCATCATAAGTACAGTTTGCAAGTTTATTAATTAGAACGAACTACATTAAACAAGTATGCCAAAACGGAACGAACAATTCAATAATTAAAAAAGCCGAATACGAAATAGCTGTCGCCTTGAGCCACTTGTTATGTGTAAATTAATTCATTTTTCACCTTTATTAATTATAGTCATACTTTTGTTGGTTACAACATAACTCCCGGCTATAAAATCATGTATAGCTCTTTTCTTTTTTATTAAATAAAACCATTCCAATATCGAAGAATATTATAAAGCTAAATAACGTTGTAAAGATTGTATATATCCCTCCATATTTATTTATTATTGGAGTAATTTCAAGGATACTTTGAGGATTTACGTTTGCAGGTACAATTTTGTATTGCATGGTTGACCTGAAGTAAGAAATAGATCATATAAGGCATATATGTTAAACTACGCATAAATGCCTGTGTAATATCTAAATAGTTTCCAGAATTATTTATTGTCCGTAATTGCATGATTAAATGTCCTGGTGTTCCTCCATAGCGAATAATTAAATAATACTGCATAATAAGTGTCAAAATAAAATTATATGCAAATAAAGGTATAATTGATCTGATATTAAAAGACAATACAAATAAGTAATTAGTCAAAGGGTAAAATAAAAGGGAAATTAGTCCATCAATTAAGGCAGCTCCAGCGCGTTTCCAAAATCCCGCATATTCATAAAAGTATTTTGCACTCTCTAAATTTTGTACTGAAAGACTTATCCTCACCAAGTTCTGCCTTCTTTTTTTTGATTTCATTTTCAAGGGCTTCCAGTCCTTTCTAAAAAATTATCCTTTTGAAAAATCCTTGAATGAATAACCTCTAATTCACTCAATGTATATTTGGAATAATCTGGAAACGAAATAATTCTGCCAAAAACATTTGAAATGCCGAACGCGATATTGCGGTCGGGTACAAACGCAGGTTAGGGCACACTTTCTTTTACTTTTTCTTAAATAGTATATTATTAAAATATCTGCCGACTTTAAATAGTAAGGGAATCATACCTACAACTAGAATAGAAAATGGTATTGTTATAAACCAAAACTTTGGGAATAAATAATAACCATTTTTATACCCATACTGGAGCATATATACCGTAGTTCGAAGCAATAATAATATTCCAGTTAACAGACCCGGGAAATATTTCCTTAATAGTATTGTCCCGATCAGATGTGGAAATATAACATTGATTAGCATCCCAAAGTTGAATGCAAAATATAGATAACACGTTATATATTCTTTACCATATTTATAGAATAGAGTAGTAATTATAATAGATAATAATGTTAAAATTATTACGGCAAATGTAAATTCAAATTTATCCACTGGTTTATGATATCTTCCAGCAGATTTTGAGAAATCTGGCAGCCATATTGCTTCTTCTATGTTATGTACTGCAAAAGCAATGGGAAATAGCCAGAAGGTCCAAGGGAGAATATTTATCCAGTTCTATTCAGTATCCATGATAGCAACGAGATGAATTATAGTCCTAATATAATTAAATTATTCCTTTAGTGCCCTAACTATAAGTTATACTGCATGGTTTATTTATTAAATTCACGTATATATGCGCAGCCCTGCATATATATGTTCCAATTATTACCATTAAGTGCAAAAAATAAAACTTTTAAAAATATGCTCTGCACATATATCATCCGTTATTACATCACCTTTTATTACTCTTTCGAAAGCTCCCCTTACAGGATATGCCAGTTGGAGCACCTTTATTACGTGTCAAATAACTTAAGAAATGAAAGGGATTTTATCAATAGGATTTGTAAATGAAGGTTTCATTAAAAATAATTCCCATAGATTCCCGTTTTCACGGGAATGACTGTTTGAATTTATCGTTGGTATCTTCCTATTGATTCATCATTCCGTTCCTGTCAATTCCAATAAACTTTATCACTGAAAAATACCTCCTGTACCTAATCGGTATACTTAAGAATTTATAAAAAGTATAATGCGCACGGGTTCAATAAAATCAATAGGAGGATGCTATGAAAAAGTATTTTTTGTTTCTTTTTGCAATTGCTCTCCTGCTCACCTCAGCAACAGCCTTTGCCGGGGTAAATAAATCGGTTAATGAAGAGGCTATAGTGAATAACCTCAAAGTCGGACTGACATCCGATAATTACGGACTAAGAGTTAGTTCTGCTTACGTGCTCGGGCAACTCGTTTCTACTAAGGTTATTAATGCGGATGCCGCTTCAGAGGCAATCATTCCTTTATTGAAAATTCTGAAAGATGACAACTCAGACGAAGCAAGAATTGTTGCTGCTCTTGCTTTGTACTACCTTAACAGCGGTCGTGGCGCCCTGATATACGGCTTTGCGGCTAAACACGATGAAAGTGAAAGATTCAGTAAATTCAGTTCTCTTTTATACCAGGAGTATAACAGGTCCAACCAATAATAATTAATAAGTATTTCAACGGTCTTAAAATGAACCCAATAATTTAGAGGCTGTCTCAGTAGCAGAGGCAGCCTTTTTAATTTTAATACTATTTATCCCTGTGAACTGTATCAGGAGAAAATGCAGGTAGACAAACGGCAATGTATTGCGCGCCTTCTGGTCCCGGAGTGCTGTACTGAACCCACTCTCCCTTTTTTGTCAATACGGCTTCGCCCGCATTTATTTCCATATTTTCATTTTCTGTTTTTACTTTCAGCATTCCTTTTAATACAATTGTATACTCATCAAATTCCGGTCTTTGTCCGGGCTCCACCCAGCCGGAAGGACTTGTCATTCTTGCAACACTTACCGAATCAGTTTTAGAATTTACTTTTCCGATAAACTCCTCAATTTTTTTAGGTTTGTTTCCTGCTGCTGTAATTATAGATGGAGATGATATTTTAATCGGCATATTAACCTCATTAAATTAAACTTTACCAACTTTTAAAATTAAATCCCATTCTGCTTTCCTTTTATTAACACTCCCCCACGCTTTTTTCAGATCACCGAAAATCAGATCTACAGGATCTGAGCCCTCCTTCTCCATGAATTTTTGAACAGCAGACCACGTACTGAAAAAACCGGCAAGATTTTCCAGCTTCCAATCGACTGACATTTTAAATTCAGGCGTCTTCGATAATTCAAACGGGAAAGGTATTGTGCTGTATTTTTCGTAAAACAACTTCCGTTCAGGAGGCCAATAATTTTTTAAGATTTCCTGATCAAATTTTTCTGTAATCCTATCGACTTCCGGTGATATTTTTACAAGACCGTATGTCCACACTGCCAGTAAACCATTTTTCTTAAGTACTCTTCTTACTTCTGAATAAAATTTTTCAAAATTGAACCAGTGAAGAGCCTGCGCAACAGTAATCAAATCAACAGTTGACGATTCGATTACAGCATTTTCTGCGGGAAATACTTTATAAATTATCTTTTCATTTTTAAAGCCATTCAAAACCTGTTTTTCACTTGCATCGCTTGCAATAACTTTATTAAAATATTTTGCGAGCCCGTTAGCGGCCTGACCGTTTCCTGTAGCGCAATCCCAGGCCAGTTCGGTTGAAGATGAAACCGAAGCAAGAAAAGCAAATAGCTCATCCGGGTAATCCGGACGGAATTTTGCATAACTTGCGGCCTGCTTTGTAAAATGATCTTTGAAACTCATTCAATTTAATTCAGAATTAAACTTTATGTAATTGGGATTGAAATTAAAATTAATTGGCAAAAGGTTCAATCATTGGAATGCAGAAAGAACCTTAATATTCACATATTAATAGTTATAATAATGCATTTATATTTAACAAATAAAAGTTTTAAACAGTATAAATTTTTGCTAAATTCACACGCATAAGCAAAAAGGATTCAGCTTATTATGATTCGCCTCCAAAATAGATTTAATTACTTAATATTTTTTTTATCGCTTGCGGCTTCTTTTACTATGATTTCCTGCGACAAAGGGATTGCTCCTTATCCGGATGAAAATTTAAGTCCATCCGGGTTCGATGGAAAGGTAACTTTTAATGGTAACTGGCCAGCCGGAATACAACAAACTTATATTGTAGTTTTTAAGGACGTATTAAAATCGGACGCTGACTTTTTTCCGCCTAACTTAAGTTACGTTGTGGGCCCCATCCCTTATGATGCTACAGAGTATTCTTATAATTCAATCGACAATAATGCTATTTCAAGTTTTACACTTTCTCCCGGTAATTACAACTATGTGGTAGTTGTTCAATCAACAAAACCAACTTTAACGCTAAACAGAAGCGACTGGACAGTTGTAGGCATTTATTATTTGCCCGGAGATACAACAAACCCTGGAACATTAAATATTCAAAACGGGGAGATTACTCATAACATAAATATTACTTGCGATTTTAATAATCCGCCTCCACAACCGCCACAAATGTATCTGAATAAAAATGAATAAAACATTAATTTATTTTATTTTACTTTCATTTTTCTACCCTTTCATTGTTTTTGGGCAAACAGGAAATCTCACAGGTTATATTCATGATAATACAGGGCAGGCAGTAGCAGGCGCAAATATAGTCCTGGTAGGGACAAATTTTGGAGGAGTTTCAGATGGGAAGGGCTTTTTTACTATTCGGAACATTCCCTATGGAAAATACAACCTTGAGATTTCATTCATCGGATTTAAAAAAGTAAATATTAGTATAACATTTGATAAGAATTATGAGCCGGTTAAAATAATTCTCCAACCTGGTTCAGTTGAAACTGAACAGGTAATTGTATCTGCTGGAAAATATCAACAGAAGATTTCTGATGTAACAGTAAGCACAGCTGTGTTGCAGCCGGATATTTTATCGCAAAAAAATATTTTGCAAATTGACGAAGCCTTAAGATACGTGCCGGGAGTAAATGTTGAACTCAACCAGGTTAGTATACGTGGCTCAAGCGGGTACAGCAAAGGCGCCGGCACACGCGTACTGGTGGCTGTTGACGGAGTGCCGATTTACACCGGGGATACTGGTGAAATTATCTGGCAGTTAATTCCTCTCTCGGATATTGAAAGAATAGAAGTTATTAAAGGCCCTGCCAGCTCTCTTTACGGACAGACAGCAATTGGTGGTGTAATCAATATTATAACAAGGAAGACGCCTGACAATCCAATAACCTATGTGAAAACCTTTGCCGGGTTTTATAGCGATCCATCTTACTCTGAATGGAAATGGTCTAATTCGCAAAGGACTTTTTACGGACTTGAAATTGCTCACTCTGACAGAATAGGAAAGCTCGGTTATACTGTTTCGCTTAAAAAATATGACAATGACAGTTACCGGAATAATGATTACAACAAAAGTTATTCTGGTTACTTGAAGATGGATTATGATATTGACGAAAACAACTCTTTAAGGTTTACAGGTTACTATTTAAATACTAACCAGGGAAATTTTTTATACTGGAAGGATTCAAGAAATGCGCTTATTCCCGACACTAGTAATTTCGGGCTTTATATAAAATCAAATAATCAATTCGCTTCTTTGATTTTTCATCACACATTTTCTGAAAATTTTACCGGAGATATAAAATCAAGTTTTTATCGTGCAAGTGAGAATGGATATTCCGATCACATTACAACTATAGCCGGAAATCTCTTCAGAAATGAATTTATTGGTACTTTAAAATTAAGTAATGATTGGGTTATAGTAAGCGGAGCTGAGTTTGCCTATGCTTATGTTACTTCGAGTATTTTTGCAAACCCACATTTTCTAACTGCTTCGCTATACTCACAATCAGAGTATAAAATTACGGAAAAAGTAAATTCAGTAATTGGACTGAGAGATGATTATATTAATCTCCCCGGCGTTACAAACACAAATGCGATTACTCCCAGGGCCGGTTTAAACTATAAAATTTCAGATAACTTAATTTTAAGATCTTCGTTTGCAACCGGATTCAGGGCCCCAACTCCCGCCGAAGCATTTCTCGCTGCCACTTCAACCGGGGGTTTAACAGTTGTAAATAATCCCAATCTTGATTATGAAACCAGCGTTTCCTATGAAGTTGGCGCTATTTACAAACCATTAAATGATTTAAGTTTTGATGCAGCATTATTTAACACTAACTATAAAAACTTTATTGAACCGATTTTAACCGCCAGCGGAAACATTGAGTTTGTAAATCTGCCCAGAGCCAGAATACAAGGCTTTGAACTGGTTACAAGATATGACCCGGGTTTCGGGTTTCCCGTATTCTCTCTCGGTTATGATTACCTGTGGGCAAGGGACCTGGATAAAAACCAGTTTCTTAAATACAGAGCCCGTCATACAATTTATGGAAGTATTGAGTATAATCCTTCCCCATTTGAGTTTAGAAGTGATATAAGGTACTGGAGCAAATATGAAGAAATAGATGTCGATTTAACAGAACCTCCAATAAATTTAATCCCTGACGGACAGGATATTTCGGATGTATTTGTTGTCGATTTAAGCGCGGGTTATAACTTTACAATAGATTCGAAGCCATTAAAAATAGTTTTGAGTGGAAAAAATATTTTTAATTATAATTACGTTGAGTTCATTGGAAATCTTGCACCGATAAGAAATTTTGCGTTGAGCGTTGAAGCATATTTCTAAACAGTAGATAATCATTCAAAATCCTCAAATTAAATAGATCTACTATCCTTTAATTTTTTGCGATCAATTAAAAAAAATGAAGCAGATTCAAAAACACATGTTCAACCGGAAAACCTGAGAAATCATCTATTCAAAAATCAAATACAATCAAGATCATTAACGGGGTGCTAATTTAATCCAAATTCAAAATTTGAACCTGCTTCTTTAAAAATTTGTTTATAAATTAAAGATTTCTTTCACAGTAAAAGTAAGATCATCATCCACCGGCATCATCAACAAGGTAGGACGATCAACCTTATATGCTGTTAAACTAAGCTTAAATGACCCGTCAATTTCTATTTTATTATTATCCCATTTTTGAGTTGCATCAAAAATAATATTCTTAGTAATGCCATGGAAGGTCATAGACCCTGATATTATCAGCGTATCTCCTTTATAAACAATTTGGCTCGAAAGAAATTTTGCACTTGGATATGAAATTGCGTCAATAACTTCCATAGCATGCGAATCCCTGTTTGAATTGCCGCTGTCAAAGGTGATAACGCCAACCTCTACCAACGTTTGTTTGATTTCTTTTGCGGCGGTATCTGCATTAACAATACAGATTCCCTTATTGCTTATAGCTTCAACTTCGTGAAGTGGATGGGTAAGTTTATATTTTATAAACGACTCATCCTGGTTTGCCTGCAACCTGACTACCTGCGCAATACCGGAAATACTTGTTAGCACAAAAATCAAAAGCACAAACGATAATTTCCTCATAATTAAAACTCCGTTAAAATGTTAATACAATAACTGACGCAGCAAATACTGCAGTTGTTATATAGGCAGAAACCTGGTGAAAATGCCCCTTGTCAATATTTATCATTCGGTGATTAACTACCATTGAACCGAGGATAGGTGTTAGAATCATTCCCGCAAAATGAATCCACGCAAGTGTTTTGTGGATGCTGACCGTGCTTGACTCATTATCCCTTCGAATAACAGGCGGAGGAGCTAATACCGCTAACAGTGCCGTAACCGCATATGAACCGATGGTTAGAGCCACAAAAGTTTTATGTTTCCCGGAAAAGTTTGTTTGCCCATCAAGAGTTTTTTGTCCGAAATAATCGGTAGTTATCATCAATCCAAGAGTAGCTAGCCCGGTGATTTGGTGTATTGATAACATTGTTCGCCTTGCCTGTAATTCATTTTCTCTTGCTTCAGCGGTCAGGGGTCCGGCAATACCTATTGTCCTCATAAATCCATTTTCGTTCCATAAAAATTTTTCCATAAAACTCATATTATCAGGCAACAATTTCGGCTTAAATGCCAGTGAAAGTGTTGATAGATCATTTAAATCAGTGGCCTGAGTAGTATCAGTTTTTTTAACAGTATCAGGAATTGTAAAAGATTTTTGAATTATGCCGGGTTCATAAGAGAGAGAATAAGAATTCATACCTACTGTTTGAAGTTTGAGATCCTGCGCATTTACGAAATTTGATAGCAGTATAACAAGCAGAATAGGAAAGGCTGGTCCACATGACTTACTAAAAAGATACCAATTAAAAGAGCTGAACTTAGAAGAGTTCATATATATTTATCTCCCTTTGAATAATTACGCCACTTTAATCATTAATTGATTACCTGAAATTGTAGTTTGATATTTTGTTAATGGACTGCCGGCAGGCCCTTGAGTTACATTACCGTTAATATCGAAAGTTGATCCATGACAAGGGCAAATAAACTTTTCGCTGCCTGAATCAAATCCAGTGATTTGACAGCCCTGATGAGGACAAATGGAGGATAGAGCATTATATGTATTTGCGGAAGGATGATCGACCAGAAGTGTACCACCGGAATAATTTACTACTGCAGCGCCGCCGACGCCCGAGAGAGGAGAGGAAGAGTCTATATTTACGGTAACTATTCCCCCTGCCAGGCTACCTGAAACTGTAGGCATCATCTGGGCGGCAGTAGGGCCAATTAATGTGTTGCTGCAACTCTCAAGCACTGACCCCAGTATTGCAGGCATTGATACGATAGCGGCAGTCTGCAAGGTCTTTACAAAAAACTTTCTGCGGGAAATTTTCATAGGGCAATCTCCTAAGGGTTTAAAAACAAAAAAGCAACGACATAACTAATTATTAAAGGCATCTCAAAAAAATGAAAATTTGCCCGTAACAATTATCTATATACGTTGCCCTCTGAAAAGGATTAAAGTTATGATATTACTAAACTTAACGCCCTAGTCTATTTGATTAACTGGTAAAAGTCAATCCCATAAATTATCTGTTGTAACATTTAAATCTACAAAGTAGTTCCTTAAACTACAGTTATCTTTAAAAAATATATTTTCAACCAATTTAACATCAAAGAATGAATGGTACTTTTAAACCTTGTATAACTTTAGAAATAATTCTTTTTTATTATTAATAAAAACTGATAAGCTATAAAAGTAGCTAATTGAAGCGCATGCTTACAGAACTGGTGGAGGTGGCGGGAGTCGAACCCGCGTCCGAAGTTAAGATCCAAAAAACGTCTACACACATAGTTTGACTTTATTTTTAGTTTAATGCTACCTGTCAAACTAGGATCACATTAAACCTGTCTGCTAAAGTTTCGCTTTTATGTCACAGACGAACAAATCAGCTATCGCACCTAAACGTCGCTCGACTGAAACCCGGCGCGAGTAGAATCAGTGAACGGCTACTTAAGTATTAATTAAGCAGCTAAGGCGTAATTATATTCGCCAGTTATAGTTTTTTTCCCAATTCTTTTACGTGTACTCGGGGAACACGGTGCGCAGTCTAATGTCTCTTCAACCCCGTCGAAACCAAATTTCACCCCCGATTAAAATTCGAATGTTGAATTCTTAATTATAAATTTTACATTCTATATTAAATTCAGGGTTTCCAAATTGTATCAGGGATATTGGAAACAAGATTTTCATAACGTGCAAGAACAAAAAACAGATCAGATAATCTGTTAAGATAGATTATTATGTTTTCTCCTATATTATTATTTCCTTTTAATTCTACTACCAGTCGTTCAGCTCTTCTGCAAATTGTTCTGCAAACGTGTAAATGTGCAGCTGCTTTTGAACCACCAGGCAAAATAAAATTTTTTAATTCTATCAGCTTATCTTCAAAATTATCAATTGCAATTTCAGCTTCAAGGTAAAATTCACTGGTAACTCTCGGAACTTTATTTTTTTTTGATTTTTCATTATCGGGTGCTGACAAATCAGAGCCAACTACAAATAATTGATTCTGTATTTTCTCAAGAAGTTTATTAACATTAGCATCCCGAACTTCGGTTATCGCCAATCCTATAAAAGCATTTAACTCATCAACCGTTCCATAAGCATCTATCCGTAATGAGCTTTTTAAAATCCGCTCTCCTCCATAAAGACCGGTTTCTCCGGTATCTCCGGTTTTAGTATAAATTTTCATTTCTTAAATGGTAAATTTTCTATCTGTATCCGGACGGATTTGCCTTTTTCACTCCTGGCAGTATAAAATAGTTCCTTCTTCAAGATAAGGTCTTCGGACCAGAGCCAGGCCTATCCATTCTTTCAATTCTTTTGAAAATGCTGCTGATGTAACCTGGCCGGCATCCTTATTTTCAGAATCAAATAAATTCATTCCCCCATTAATATCCGGTTCTTCTATAAATTTTATTCCACAAAGTTTCTTTTGCACTTTATCATAAGTATCCAGCCTTGCAATAACTTCCTGACCTATATAGCAACCTTTCTTAAAATCCACAATAGATAATAAATTAACTTCATGAGGATTAAACATTCCGTTTAATTCATTCGGAGCAGCGGGAATTCCCAGTTCGATTCTGTATGTTTCATAAGCTTCATTACCAATAAAATTAAAATCAAACGGGCCCGAATAATCCTTTATCGATTTTACAAGTTTCATTCCATTTTGTATTTCAGCAAGCATCCAGAATTTTGGGTTTCCAAGTTTATCTTCCAGTTTCAAAATAAAAAATAAAATTCCATCTGAATGAATTACTTTAAATTGATTAAAATCGATTTCGTTTGGAATATTATTTGCAAAAAGTGTCGCAAAAGAAGAAGCCTGTGGCCCAAGCAATTCAAGCAGCACATATTTGTTATTGACGTCGCTAAGCTTTACATCATCCATTATCACATACTTTTCAATCCAGCTTTTAACTTTCAATTTATTAGCTGGATTCGTAATTATAAATTTGTACTCATCAAAATTCAGCAAAGTAACTGCATCAATTATTCTGCCTTTTTCTGTTGTGAAAATAGTCTGAACTGCTCTTTCCTTTGGCAATTCCTTAACAGAGTTTGTAGAAATTCTGTGAAGAAAATCCCGAACATCTTTTCCTCTTAATTCAAGGATTCCGGAATTCGAAATATCTCTTACACCTACACCGTAATGAAGAGAATATAATTCTGCATCTACAGAATTATATTTTGTAAATAAACTTGAGCCATTATTACCATCCGGTTGAAAACCTAATGATTCAAAGAAAGTTATCAGAGGGGATGTTACTGAATCAACATCTGACATCTAGCACCCTTTAAAATATTTTAACTATTTATACTTAATTAAAAATAGTGATTTTATAAAGAAGTTATGAATTATGTTTTTAACCAATAATTAAGGTACTAAAGCGAAACCCAAATACCGGCAAAAAATCTACTTTCAAAGATAGGCAAAAATTTTAATAAGGACGAGTCTGATGTTTATTCCTGGTATTAACGTAGAGGCTATCCTTAACATTCCAAATAAATGCTATAGAATCCGCCAGGCTAATGCCTTTACCTCTATCATAGTAAACATACTCATAATAGTCTGGAAATTTATCATTATTCAGATTTGCCATGGATCTTTTAAAGTTGATTCCCAAGTAGGTCATTAAAAGATGGGGAGGATTATCTATTCCATTCACCAGGAAGTAATTATAATCGATGTGACCAATCCCCCTCGCATAATGGAAATCGATTTTTATGTAAGGTGTGCCAAGGAAATTCCATTTTTCCAGATACATTCTATTTAATCCGCCATGAGAGGGAACTGGGGCCTCCCAAATTACAGAAAGACGATTATCATTACATTTGAATAGAGTTAGATAAAAGAAAGCTGTCCCGAGATTGGTACTATCCAGATCAATAAAACTTTGATCGTAACCAACAATATTTTTAGGTTCGATAAATCTTTTTCCCGGTTTTGATCTGGCAATTAACGCAAATATATATTGATTGACTCCATCGTTGTAATATACGACAGCTGATTTAGGTACGTTGTAGGTTAAGGTTTTATCGAAATCCAACAGGTAAGTTCCGGAAGGATAATTATTTATTATATATTCTCTAACTGCCAAAGTATCGCAAGGGCCATGGTTAACTGATTGACTTTTCATTACATCAAGATTGTATCTTTGTATGTCCTTATCTTTATCAGCTGAGTTTACAAGTTCCTCCAGCGAAGTCATCCCCGATTTACTTGAACTTAGGTTGCAAGATTTTATCCAAAAGAATGCAACAAGTACAACCCCAATAAGAAATATAAATGCCAGAAATTTCTTCATTACCTCATTACTTTCCGAAAATGATTAATACCTAAAAGTTAAACCCGGATAGGATCAAAACAATTTAATAATAAACAATTTTTGTGCCCATTATTATGGCAGGCAAGAGCAATTTTGGTATGAAAATCTTGTGAAATTATTTAATAAACCAACTATTGGAATTAAAATCTCAGGGCAAACTAAATATAACAATAAGCTTGTATCAGAATAATACAACTATACTGAATATTCCTGCATAAAATATGCAGAGCTGATTATTCCCAACTGAAAATGCTTAAGATTAAAATGTTCATTTGGGGAATGCAAATTTTCACTATTTAAACCCAGCCCCATGAGCACAGTCGGAACTTTCAGTTTTTTAGCGAAGACATCTACAATAGGAACTGAACCACCTTCACGCATATAAACAATCTTTTTACCAAATGCTTTTTCCATCGCTTTGGTTGCTGCTACAGTAGCAGGATTATCAAGGGGAGTAAGAATTGGAAGTGCACCGTGCAGATTTTTTATATTTACTTTTACAGATTTAGGAGCCAGCGATTTAACATATTTTTCAAAATATTTTGCAATTTTGTTAGTACTCTGATTGGGAACAAGCCGCATACTAATCTTTGCCATAGCTTTAGAGGGCAATACAGTTTTAGCACCATCTGAAGTAAAACCGCCGATAATTCCATTGCAGTCTAAAGTTGGACGAGCCCAAATTCTTTCCAATGTAGTATAACCTTTCTCTCCTTTTAACTCCGCAACTCCCAAATCTTTTGCGAATTTTTTTTCAGAAAATTTCAGAGCCTTAAATCTATTTCTTTCTTTTTTGCTTAGTTTGACTACATCATCATAAAAATGGGGAATCGTAATTTTGCCGTCTTTATTTTGAAGTTTAGAAATAATTTTAGCAAGTACATTTATTGGGTTTGCTACACCTCCACCAAAAGTACCTGAATGCAAATCCCTGTTCGGGCCAATTATTTCCACCTCCATAAAGCATAATCCCCTAAGACCATAAGTTAATGTAGGGATGCCCGGCCCATATAATGCTGTATCCGATACCAGCACAGCATCACATTTTAATAGTTCTGTATTATTATTGATAAAAATTTCAAGGCTTTCGCTTCCTACTTCTTCTTCACCTTCAATTATGAATTTTACATTTAATGGTAAACTTCCGAGCGTTTTAAAATAAGCTTCAACACTTTTTATATGCATATACATCTGGCCCTTATCATCAGTTGCTCCCCGGGCATAAATTTTTCCATCTTTTATAACTGGCTCAAAAGGGGGACTGTCCCAAAGTTCTAACGGGTCAACAGGCTGAACATCATAATGACCGTAAATCAGAACTGTCGGTTTGCCGGGCGCACCTAGCCATTCGCCATAAACTATGGGATGACCTTCAGTTTTAAAAACTTCTACCCTGTTCATTCCTGCAATTTTAAGTTTCTCAGCAACAAAGTCAGCGGCTCGCCTGATATCTTGTTTGTTTTCTTGTTGTGTACTTATGCTTGGAATTCTCAAAAATTCTTTGAGTTCTTCGATATATCTATTTTCGTTTTCTTTTATAAAATTGATTACGTTTTGCACAGCAGGTCTCTCCTATCAGATTTTTAGAGGTAACCGGAATAAATAATTTTGAATGTAAAACCGACATAATTTTTAAATAATGTACATTAAATATAATAAATAATGCAAAGAATATTCATATAATATAATGAGTTAAAGTTAATCTTTAATAGACACTTTATTATATTGTCGGCATGATTTTAGACAGATATATATTAAGAAATCACCTTATTCCTTTTTCCTTTTCGGTAGTTACGCTAACCGGGATTTTTGTTCTGCAGTTTATGATGAAATTTGCCGACAGACTGGTTGGAAAAGGTCTTAGTATTTGGGTAATCATACAGCTGGTAATGTATAATCTGGCCTGGATGGTAGTTTTGGTAATCCCGATGGCAACGCTTGTTGCAACACTTATGGCTTTCGGGAATATGTCTCAAAACAATGAAATAACAATTTTAAAATCCTCCGGAATAAGCCTTTATCGTATGATGGCTGCCCCACTTCTTGCAAGTGTTGTAGTCGGTTATTTTCTCCTTTTATTTAACAATGATGTTCTTCCGGATGCAAATCACCAGGCCAAAATATTAATGGAAGACATTTCAAGACAAAAACCTACGCTATCTTTAGTTCCGGGAGTATTTTCTCAGGAAGTTACAAATTATGCGATTCTTGCCAGAGGAATAAATAAAGAGACAAACGAATTAAAGGATGTAACACTATATGACTATTCAGATCCCGGAAAAATTAATGTCATTACAGCGGAAAAAGGTAAAATCTTTTTTTCCACTGACCAAACAAAGTTAATAATGGATCTCTGGAATGGAGAGATTCATGAATCTGACAACACTCAACCTAATCTTTATAGAAAACTAATATTTTCGAAACACCGCATTGCAATGAACGCTGATCAGTTTTCTTTTCATCAATCAGCGCCCGGACAACCACGAGGGGACAGAGAACTAAGCACAGATGCTATGTTGACAATAATTGACAGTCTGCAAATAGTGAAAGCAGGCTATTCGAAAAGTTTGGCAAATGAGACGAATAAATATTTCTTTAATGATACTACTTATCATTTCGCTTATCCTGATGAAGCTAAAACCAAAAGTAGCTTAATCTATTCTCAGACAATTGACAGGCTTAAAACAATTAAAAACTTAATCAATGCCCAGGCGCAAAGAGTTGAGTTTATGCAGGATCAGGTAAATAGTTATTGGGTGGAAGTTTATAAAAAATATGCCCTTCCATTTGCCTGTATTATTTTTGTGTTAATTGGAGCACCCCTGGGTATTATGGTAAAAAAAGGAGGTTTTGGTGTTGCTGCCAGCATAAGTCTTTTTTTCTTTCTTGTTTACTGGGCATGTCTTATCGGCGGCGAAAAATTAGGTAATAGAAATATGCTTTCCCCTTTCCTTGGTATGTGGGCTGCTAATATTATCATTGGAATCGCAGGAATAATATTAACATTTAAAACTGTCAGGGAAACTGTAACATTAAATTTTTCGTTTATAAAAAAAATAATACCAAAGCAATGGCGCACCGAAGAAGAAGTTATAGATGAAAATTCTTGATAAATATCTTATAAAACAATTTCTGCAAACCATATTCTTTGGACTAATAGCATTTTCCTTACTATTCGTAATTATTGATGTAATGGAAAATCTGGATGACTTCATTGATCAGAGTGTTCCCTATCATGTTATCCTGCATTATTATCTGGTATTCCTTCCTGATATGATCAAAATGATGACGCCGGTTGCCGTCCTGTTTGGCGCATTATTTACAGTTGGCAAAGCGTCAAATCTCAGCGAACTTACTGCAATAAAAGCTAGCGGAATAAGCATGTACAGATTTATGGCTCCGTTTCTGGTTACAACACTTATTATTAGTTTTGCTTCAATTTACTTTGCCGGTTACATTGTGCCGATGGCAAATCAAACTAAAATTGATATCGAAATGAATTACCTGAACAGAGGTTTCTCCAGCGGTGGAAGCAATTTGTTTTTCCAGGATTCAAAAACAAGAATTGTAAATATTGCATACTTCGATGAATCCAAACAACAGGCAAACAGGGTAAGCATTCAAAATTTTGATAATAATGATATTACAAAAATGGTTAGCAGAATTGATGCTGCAAAGATGATTTATGATTCTACAAAAAATGATTGGACTGCATTTAACGGAACACAAAGAACTTTTGATTCTACTGGCCAAAGTTTAACTTATTTTGATAAAAAGGCAATAGCAAATTTGAATTTCACTCCATCCGAGCTTGTGAAAAAGCAAAAAAAACCTGAAGAAATGAATCTTGCCGAATTAAGCGACTTAATACATACTCAAAAGCTGTCGGGGAATGATGCAACTAGTACATTAATCGAATACTATTCAAGGTTTTCATTTCCAATGGCAAGCATCATTGTTGTTCTTTTCGGATTAACTATTTCTGCAAATAAAAGAAAAGGCACAGTCGCCGCTCAGGTTGGTTTTAATATACTTGCTACATTTATTTACCTTGTGTTTATGAAAGTAAGCCAGGCCTTCGGAAAAAATGGCGCACTGGATCCGCTATTAACAGCATGGTTTGCTAATTTATTATTTCTAGCTGCTGCTCTGATTAACTTACCCAGAGTTAAACAGTAATAAAATTAATCCCAGTCTTTGCAAACGTTTATGTTGATATAATAAATTAGAATCTAAATGTGAAAATTAAAAAGCAAAATAAAAAACTATCAAAAGATTTTATTTCGAAAATTCTCGAAATATCAGCCGGACATTTTGACCCCTGAACAACTGGATAAATTCTTCGATCTTATTGAGATAGAAAAAAACAATTTTATTTTTAGCGATTCTTCGGAATCCAACTTTTTAAGAATAATAATGGGGATGTATAATAAAAGAGCGTTTATTGAAGAATGCCTAAAATATCCCCCTTATATAGAGATAATAGTTTCAATTTCAGTGAATAGTAATTACTTAACAGATATTCTTGTTAGAGACCCTGAAAATTTTTACTGGATAGTTAATCCCTCGATGCTTAATTCAAAACTGAATTCAAAAGCATTCCCTTTATCTCTTAGCAAGTCTCTTGAGTCATACAATCTTTTCCACTCTAAACTGAATGCAATCCGCTCAATTAAAAGAAAGGAAATATTAAGAATAGGCGTGAAAGACATTTTGGGAATTGATAATCTTAAAACAGTAACAGAAGAACTCTCTGTATTGGCTAAAGGAATAAGTTCCATATTGTTTCAAATTTGTTACAATGAAATATTGAAAAAATACAATGTCACTAAGATAAAGAGTAAATATTGTCTAATAGCTCTGGGAAAACTCGGAGGAAATGAATTGAACTACAGCTCCGATATAGATCTTATGATCTTTTATGATTCCAATACAATGGTAACTGATATTAAAGATTATCATGAATTTTTGACCCAGGTTATACAATTATTTATTGAGTCTGCTACATCAATTACAAATGAAGGTTTTATATATCGCATTGATTTCAGGCTGAGACCTGACGGCAAAAACTCATCGCTTTGTAATTCATATGAAAGCTATATCAATTATTATGAAAGCAGGGGCGAAGATTGGGAACGTCAAATGCTTATAAAAGCTTCAATGGTTTGCGGTGATTCAAAACTTTATCATAATTTTGCGGATTATTTGTCTCACTTTATATATCCAGAATCATTTTCGACCTCTCCTTTACAACAGATAAAGAAACTAAAGAATGCAATTGAAAACAAATTACGGAATGAAGAAAACATTAAGCTTGCATCAGGTGGAATAAGGAATATAGAGTTTTCCGTGCAGGCCTTACAATTGCTGAATGGCGGTAAATTTCCTGAAGTCAGGACGCAAAATACTTTAGACGCAATAAAAGTGTTGGGAAGCAAAGGATTACTTTCGAAAGAAGAATCAAAAATTTTTATTGAAGCATATACATTTTATAGAAAGATAGAGCATTACCTTCAACTTATGAACGATACTCAAACTCATACTATTCCGTCAGAAGGAGTAATGCTGGATAAGTTGAGTAACTTTTTGGGTTTCAAAACTTCGGGAAATTTCAATAGTAAAGTTGAAAATTACAGAAGATCAGTATTGACTATTTACAACTCAATAATAGGATCAAAAGGGATTAGTGGTGTGGTTAAGCAAAGCGAAAAAATATCCTTCCATAATAAGATTTCAGCAGAGAAAGATTTGGATTATTTGAGATCAGGGAAAGGGTTATTGGAACATAAACTCTTCGATATGAAAACATCCGCCACTTTCAATAAAATTGAAACTGGTCTAATTGATTATCTTACTCATTCCAAAAACCCTGATATTGTGCTAAAAAACTTTGCAAGGATTCTAAGAAATGTTCCTTTCCCCTCTATTTGGTATACCGAATTTACAGATATTAAATTCTTTCGCTCATTTCTTACTATTATTGAATTTAATCAAATGGCAGTTAATCTTTTTTCGGAAGATAATAACCTAAGAGAATATTTTATTACGAAAAAAATTTTTGAGAAGCTCAATCCGAAATACCATAACAAATTGGACACAAAAAAATTTATATTTCATTTATTGTGCTGCTTCACCTTAAAACTAATAAGTGCGGAAAAAGTCTCAATATTACTAAAAAATTATTTCGCTGATAGAATCAGATATTTTTCAGAAAAATCTATATTACTAAAAAATGGGGATTATTTTATTGCAGCACTCGGCAGTTTTGGCTCAGGAGAAATGAGTTTCTCATCCGACATAGATTTAATCTTCGTCATAAATAAATCAGCCAAACCATACAATAATGAAAAATTATTCCAATCTTTCTTAGCAAAATTAAAAAAGGAATTCCATCCTTTTACAGTTGATTGCAGATTGAGACCCGAAGGTAAAAGCAGCCAGCTGGTTTGGGAACTCGATTCATATATTGAGTATCTTTCAAAAAGAGCCAGGACCTGGGAATTTCAATCATTCTGCAAATTATTTTTGGTAGCCGGGGAAAAATCTTTATTTAACAAATTTGTAAAAGCTATTGATAACAGACTTTCCAGCCTTGATAAAAATGAATTAAAGAAAGACATATTAGAGATGAGAAAGAAGACATATCCGGGGGATTTCTCCGGATTAGCGGAAATATTTAATGTCAAGAAAAGCCGGGGTGGAATTATCGATATTGAATTTATGCTGCAATTTTTAATTCTTTCTAATCCAAAATATTATTTATCCTTAAGAGGGAAAAGAAATGTGCAGGTCATCAAAAATATTTCAAAGACCAATAACAATATTAAGACTCAAAATAGTACTTTGATTAATGATTATTATTATTTGAAAAATTTCGAATTAGCAATTCAAAGTATTTTTGATACCGGCAATTCTCAAATCGTACTGGGAAATGATAATCTTGAGCAGGTAATCTCATTCCTCAATATAAAATCAGCTAAAGACTTTAAAAATAATTTATCGAAAATAATTAAATTTAATAATACTCTATTTAAGACCATTCTTTCAAAAGCATAATGTTAAAAATTGCAAAAAAGCATTTCGCTATTTTGACGGCAGCCTTCGTGTTTATAATTTACCTTATAACGCTGGCTCCTTCAGTTGTAGAAATAGATTCAGGTGAACTGGCAACAGTACAGATAACATTGGGAATAGCTCATCCTACAGGTTACCCATTATTTACTATTGTTGGACATCTTTTTTCATTACTTCCCCTTCCTTTTAGTAAAATTTATCAAATGAACATGTTAGCAGCTGTTTGGTGCAGCCTGGCTGTGGGCGTATTCGTTTTAATGTCGAAATTTGTGTTGGATCAACTTAGCCTGGCAATACGAGAATTATCGATAAATAAACCATCAAGAAGAAAAAAGACAAAACCTGCTGATAAAAAAGAATTAATACAAACAATACCAGAGGATATTAAAATAACAACTTCTGTTATTGGTGGGATAATACTTGCCTTCAGTAAAACTTTCTGGATGCAGAGCACTTCGGTAGAAGTATATTCATTGCATCTATTTTTAATAATATTGGTCATATTATTTTTACTAAAAAGTTTTTTCTATAATCCCGTTAAGAATGAAAAATTTTACAAATCACCATGGATGTTATTTGCTTTTACGCTCGCATTGAGTTTCTCCAATCATATGACGACAATTCTGATTTTACCGGGCGCTGCTTATATTTATTTTAGCAAATACAAATTTAATAAAACCAGTTTCATTCAGATAGGGTGGATGCTATTAGTATTCATTCCGGTTTTATTATTACTATACTCATATTTGCCGATAAGAGCTTCACAAAATCCATTGATGAACTGGGGAAACCCTATTGATCTTGAAAGAATCATAAGGCACATTTCAGGAAAGCAATACCAGGTTTGGTTATTTTCATCAACTGCCTCTGCTGAAAAGCAGCTTTCTTATTTTATTAATGAACTCCCAAATGAATTTACTGTTTGCTTTATTTTTATATTAGTTGGTTTGTACAGTTCATTCAAATATTCAAAAAAAATATTCACATTTTTCGTAATTACTTTTTTAACATCTGTATTTTACTCGATTAATTATGATATAAATGACATCGATTCATATTTTCTGTTAGCTTATATCTCTTTATCAGCCTTTGCCGTCTTTGGAGTTTTAAAATTGTTGACAGAATTAAAGTTCGGAAATAATTCACTTAAGATTACTTTATCACTTATGGGCATAATAATTTTAGCACATTTTTATCTTACCTATGCGGATGTAAGCCAGAGAGATAATTATACCTTTAAGGATTATTCAAAAGCGCTTATCAACAGCACTGATAAAAACTCCATAATACTTAGCTATCAATGGGACTATTTTGTATCTGCTGCTTACTATTTCCAGTTGGTCGAGAATTTTAGGAAGGATGTAAAAATTGTAGATAAAGAACTTTTAAGACGTTCCTGGTATTATCATCAATTGCAAACAGAACACCCTCAATTATTAAGCGGTATGCAAAATGAGGTAGATAATTTTTTAACTGCTGTTGCACCATTTGAAAGAGATGAATCTTTTAATCCTTCGATAATTGAAAATGCTTATCAAGCATTTATGACTAAATTAGTTTCCGCTCATATTGAAAAGTCCAGTTTTTATATAGGACCGGAAATTTTTGAAAATGAAATGCAGCATGGAGGATTCAAGCTTCCTGCTGGCTATAAAATTGTACCCGATTTGTTTTTATTTAGGGTAACAAATCAAAAGAACTATATCCCTGCCGGGAATCCGGATTTTGAATTCAGATTGCCCGAATATCGTGATAAGTATATTATATCTATGGAAAATCTTTTGGGTGCTATGTTAACCAGAAGGGCATTGTATGAAATGCAATTCGATAAAATAGACAGGGCAAAATTATATATAAAAAAAGTAATTGATGATCTGCCTGACTATACACTGCCCAAAGAATTAGCCGATGTGTTAATGAGGTAAAAATTAATTTTTTATCGCATCCAGCAAATCTTCTTTTCTGTCAGGCTTAATTTCATCAGCTGTCATAAATGATTGCAAAGTAACATCCATTTGCTGAATCAAATTTCTTTTATAATATTTCGGGGCATAAACCGATCCATCGAGCATATAAATTCGGTGGGTTTTTTCATCATAAAAAGTGTAGTTTACGAAAGGTCCGCCCATTCCTTTAATATTCAGATCCCATAAACCTTGAGTAAGCAAAGCATATTTTCCATTAAAATTAACTTCACTTGTAGTGTAATAATTCTCGGCAATAACTACGTAGCCGCTATCTTCAGCAGTTTGATAATATTTTTTGGTCATCCTGTTTCTAATTGCCCTGATCGAATCTGCATTTAAATAAGCGGGAGATGCATTATTAATCCAGTGCACAAATATCCATCGTTCCATATCGCTTCCGGGTGAACGGCGCAGCCACACAAAATGATTTACTGAGTCGTTCCTGGCAACTTTAAAATCAGCCTGAACATAAATTATCCATCCATAATCTTTTAATAATTTACCTTCAATACTTTTTTGCTCAAAGCGCGAATTATAAAGACTTTCGAATAATCTTTTATCCGATATTTTTTGATATGAATATAAAAGATCATCTGAATTATGGGATATTTTTGAAATGAGGCTCTGCATATCAGGAGCTGACAAGACCATTACAAGCTGATCTTTCGCCCAAAGGTCATATTTTCTAACCACAATATTGCTGTCAGTCATTATTTTATTACGAACAGCTGAATCAACAACTGTATTTATAAATTTTGAAGTCTCTGATCCGGAATTCAGCGGCGCGACAAAAATTATATTTTTTCTATACTTAAAATTATCAATTTGATTTACAGATATTCTTTTAATACTGAATATTTTTTCAGGGAGAGGTGTGTAAATAATTTTTTCAAATGTAGAATCCAGTACAGGTTTCAAAATTGCATATTCAGCGGAATCAGCTACTACATAAATTTCATCTTCCGGTCCCCTGGCAGGCTTTAATGCATTACACGAAGCAAGAATCAATCCTGATATAAAAACCACTAAAAGTGTAAAAATTTTCTGCATAATTACCTCGGAACGTTTGGCAGTATGAGCTGTAAATGCGGCAATAACAAAAGATACAAACCCCACATCACAAAACCAATTGAAACCGGTATTGAAAGATTATCGTCCATCCAACCTTGTGAAATATTTTCGACAATTGCTGCTACGGCAGCCCCAATAATGCCTATAATATATTCCAGCAGCAGCCCTTCAATCTTGGGCGTAAAAAGTACTACTATGCTTGCACTTATGAAAAAAGCTAATGTTCCCTCTAACGATTTGGATAAAAATTTATGCTTACCAAATTTTCTGCCTACAAGCGCTGCCATTGAATCACTAACAATAAGAATGCTAAAAGCTGTTACAAAAAATACTTTTGGAAAAAGCAGCACGCAAACCAAAGCAGAAATTAATACATAAGTCGCACCATTTAAATTTTTTTTTGTTTCATCAAGCTCGTGTTTTCGCAATAAAATTCCGAAAATAGAATAAAATATTTTCCCAAAACCACTTGAATAATGCCTTAGCAAATCAACAGTTAATGCTATGAAAGAAATTATGCTAAGAATAATTACTGCATCTCTTTGAGAGATGAAATAATAGACGATTGGAATTGAAAGTGAACAGAGATGAATTAGTTTTCGAACTACTTCATCTCTGTAATGAATTGTTGCATTATCAGTTGGAGTCATCTTTAGGAGCAGACTCTTTTTTACGTTGTTCCATTAATTTCTTGACGTGATCAGGAACTTCCTCACCCTTTTTAGCAGTGCCGTTGCCGTCATCTTTAGTATAGATAGGCAATTCGCCTCCCTGGATTATCGTATCAATCTCCGATGAATCCAGGCTTTCTCTCTCGAGAAGTTCTTTTGAAAGTCTATGCAAAAGATTCATGTGATCTCTTAATATCTTTTCTGCTCTTACCATCGAACTGCTAACAATTTTCCTGATTTCCTCATCAATATCAACAGCTGTTTTTTCGCTGTAATCTTTATGCTTTTGAATTTCTCTTCCAAGGAATATTTCTTCTTCCTTTGCACCATAATTCAGAGGACCTAATTTGTCACTCATACCCCATTCGCAAACCATTTTCCTTGCAATGTCCGGTTGCTTTTTCAATATCGTTACCGGCACCAGTTGTATAATGATTAAAAATAATTTTTTCAGCTGCTCTTCCACCTAAAGCATAAGTTATTACGGCTTCAAGATATTCTTTTGAATAAGTATGCTTTTCATCAATCGGAAGATAGCTTGTAACTCCAAGAGCCCTTCCTCTAGGAATAATAGTAACTTTGTGAACCGGATCAGCTTCCGGTATCATTCTGGCAACAAGTACGTGACCAATTTCATGATAGGCAGTTGTTTTCTTTTCTTCTTCAGATATAATCAGACTTTTTCTTTCCATTCCCATCATTACTTTATCTTTTGCTTCTTCAAAATCAATCATCTGAACTTTTTTCTTATTCTTTCTTGCAGCAAGAAGTGCAGCTTCATTTACAAGATTAGCAAGATCAGCACCGGCAAGACCCGGAGTTCCTTTTGCAAGAACTTCAAGATTTACATCGACTTCAAGAGGAATATTTCTTGTATGAACTTTTAATATTCCTTCTCTTCCTTTAACATCAGGTCTGATCAACAACTACCTGTCTGTCAAATCTTCCCGGTCTGAGTAAAGCCGGATCAAGAACATCGGGTCGGTTTGTTGCAGCAATTATTATTACTCCGCTGTTTTGTTCAAAACCATCCATCTCAACAAGTAATTGATTTAAAGTTTGTTCTCTTTCATCATGACCACCGCCAAGACCTGCACCTCTGTGTCTTCCAACAGCATCAATTTCATCAATAAAAATAATACAGGGTGCATTTTTCTTTCCCTGTTCAAAAAGATCACTAACACGGCTTGCACCAACTCCAACAAACATTTCAACAAAGTCAGCACCACTTATAGAAAAGAATGGTACACCGGCTTCACCGGCAACTGCTCTGGCCAAGAAGAGTTTTTCCGGTTCCCGGAGGTCCTAATAGAAGAACACCTCTAGGAATTTTTCCACCAAGTTTTTGAAATTTAGAAGGCTCTTTAAGAAATTCAATTATTTCCTGAAGTTCAACTTTTGCTTCATCAGCACCGGCAACATCTCTGAAATGTAATCTTTGTTCCTGATTGAGAAATTAATTTAGCTTTACTTTTTCCAAAAGAAAAAATGCCGCGTGAACCGCCTCCCTGTCCCTGCATTCTTCTCATAATCATTATCCAGACTCCAATAATCAAAATCCAGGGAAAAAATCCAAGCAGAATATTCAGCCATTCGCTGGATTCTTTTTCAAATGAATAATTAATTCCCTTCTCTTTCCATACGGCTTCCTGATCTTTTATAATAGGTTCAGGTATATAAACCGAAATGTTTTTAACCTTTTGATTTTTTCCCCCGAGTTTACCTCTTCTTCACTTTTCAAATCAGCTTTGAAGTAATAATCATTTACATCTGATTTTAGTAATCTTTGCGGAAGCAATTTTATCCTGATTCAATAATTTTTCATATTGATTGTAAGGTACATCAACATAGTTGGTAGTTCCGGTTTTCAACAGCTGCATAACAATTACAGCAGCAACAACTACGGCTCCCCATCCAAAAACAAGTCTTAATTATTTTTGACCAATCAAAATTATCATCAGGTTTATTAGGACCGCCTCCATTTTTGATGAATTTGGTGGTTTCTGCTTACCATTTTCGTTATTATTTTCGGCCATTAAAAGCTTATATTTTCAAAATTTATTCATTCGTAAATCAATTCTCCATTTATTCACTTAATACATAGATTGAGCTTAAATTTCTGTACTTTTGGGCATAATCCAGACCATAACCAATCACAAATTTACTTGGAATATTGAAGCCAATATAATCAATTTTTACATTATATCTAAGGCTATTAGGCTTTACAAGCAATGAACAGACCTTCATACTTGCAGGTTTGTGCTGCATCATCAGGTCCTCAATAAATTTGATCGAAAGACCTGAATCAACAATATCTTCAACAATAATTATGTCTCTTCCTGCGACATCACAGTTCAATTCCTTCAGCAAGGTAACTTTGCCCGATGAAATCTTCTCATCCCCGTAACTTGATAGCTTAAAAAAATCAATTTCGCAATCAATATTAACGTTTTTAATTAAATCTGAAAGGAAAATGAAATGATCCGTTCAGCACCCCAATAAAAACCGGAGTTTTACCCTTATAATCTTTCGATATTTGTTTACCAAGTTGCTTCACTCTTGCCTTTATTTTATTCTCTTCAATAAAGGGAACAAAGATTTCTTTTCCAATAACTATTTGACCGGCGGTATTTTTAACTATTTCAGACATAATTCAAAAATCCTGTTTGTTTTGTTTGTTACTTTAAATCTATCGTCGAGTCTTAACCCCACTACCCATACAATTTTTCCATTATTGGTGAGTACCAGCTGATTTTCTTTATCAAAAGAGCTTATCTTTTGTTCATTCAAAAAATCAGAAATTTTTTTTGTTCCTTTCATTCCTATTGGATAAAATCTGTCGCCGGGTTTCCATTTCCTGAGTAGGAATTTTTCATTTATCATATCGCCGGAGATAAATTCCCTTTTTCTATTCGATGAAAATTCCAGCGGTTTCTTTATGCAATTAACAATAGATAGCTTTTTAGAAAATAATTTAACAGTTTCACCGCGCTTAATTTCCATCTCATGATAATTTTTTACCTTGTCCTTTTTGAAAACAAGAATTTCATTCCGTTCCTTTAAAGCGATAATATTATTAGTTAGATTAACTTTATCCCCGGTCTGACCGGATAAGAGAGAAAATAGATCTTTCAGATTATTAAAGCCCAGGCTAATTTCAAAACTGCTTTCAATTGACCTCTTAAATATATCACCGGAAATTTCTTTATCATATTTTTTTAATACAGGTATAGAAATTAATAACTTTCCGTCTTTATGTTCAGAAACTTCATCCGCGGCAGTAATTATAATTTTGTCAATCTGTTTCGAAAAATCCCTGATTAAGGAAGATGTATTTAATAATTTTTCTTCAAAAGAAGCGTTCAATTTCTTTCGGATGAGCGGGAAAATTTCGTTACGGAGATAATTCCTATCAAATTCTGATTCCTGGTTAGATAGCATCTATTCTGAATTCGATATTATTTATATTAAGATAATCTAAAATTTCGTTTTTGGTTAGAATCAACATTGGGCGAATTATATTTTCTCTCTGAACTGGAATTCCGGCAAGTCCTTTAATCCCTGTGCCTTTAATCAGATTAAGAAAAACAGTTTCGGCATTATCGTCGCAATTATGACCTGTAGCGATTTTTGTGTATTTATTTGCTCTCGCAATCTTAACGAATTCTGAATACCTGATTTCTCTCCCAGCTTCTTCCAACGACATTTTTTTCTTCTTAGCGTATTTTTTAACATCCCTCCTGATCAAATAAATCGGTATCGAAAATTTATCACAAAATTCCTTACAGAATGATTCATCGCCATCCGAATCTTTACCTCTTAATTTGTGATTAATGTGAACCGCACCCAAATCAATTTTAAACTTTCTTCTATATTTAATTAGTAAATGGAAAAGAAAAACAGAATCTGGTCCCCCGCTAAAAGCAATAAGTACTTTATTATTTTTTGCAATAAGTTTTTTATCACTAATAAATTTCAGAATTTTTTGTTCTGTCTTTTTCATACTTATATTTATAGCCACGGCCTTCAGGCCGTGGGAAAATAATTTGAGTAATAACCGGCTTCAGCCACATAATAAATAGGATGGGGCTAAAGCCCATATTTAGTTCTCAATAAAATCCACGGCCTAAAGGTCGTGGCAATAATAATCTATTATTGATTATCCATCACGCCCTTAACTTCCCCCTGCTCAGTCAGTTGAATTATATATTTCCCAAGCACATCAAACTCCAGGTTTACCGTATCGCCGACTTTCTTATCTGCAAAGATTGTTTCCTCCCACGTGTGAGGAATTACGCCAACAGAGAATTCATTTTTCCCCAATTCAGCCACAGTCATGCTAACTCCGTCAATCGCAACAGAACCCACAGGAATTAAATACTTGCTGAAATTTCCGGGAAATGAGATAGTAATAAAATGGCTATTACTCAATTCATTTACTTGTTTTACTTTACCTGTTGTATCGATGTGCCCCAGAACAAAATGTCCTCCCAGACGGGCATCTGCTTTCAAGGGCCGCTCAAGATTAACAAATTCTTTTAATATTGTGCTGCCGAGATTAGTCTTTTTTAATGTTTCCTCAATAGTATCAACTGAAAATGTATTACCCTCTTTTTGTACAACTGTCAGACACACTCCATTTACAGCTACGCTGTCACCGATCTTCAGGTCATCCATAATTTTCTTTGCCGAAATTACAAACCGAATACCATCACCTGTTTTTATTTTTTCTTTAATAAATCCTTTTTCCTCAACCAATCCGGTAAACATTTTTGCCCCTTTATTTATTTTGTCAATTCGGCTAAAATATCTTCGCCGACTATTTCAGTATTTACGAATTTTACTTTTAATGATTTATTTATACTTTTTATTCCAATATCACCAACAACCGGAAGGCCTTTCCCCATTATCTTCGGTGAAATAAAAACAAACATATCATCGAATAAATTTTCCTTGATAAAGCTGCTGAATATCTCATTTCCGCCTTCAACAAGAACCGAGGAAATCTTCTTCTTTGCAAGCTCTTTTAGTGCAGACTTCAAATTTATCCTGCCTTTATCCTCCCGTGCAAAAATTATATCGGCTCCTTTTGATTTTATTTTTTTAATTTTTCTTTCTTTATTCTTGTTTTTTTTAGAAGTTACAATTATGAGATTTTTATCAGAGTTGCTGGAAAATAATTTATGCTCCGTACTGAGCTTAAGTTTTGTATCGAGAACAACTCTTCTGGGATTGCGTCCTTCAGTAAGCCTGACCGTCAGACCGGGTTTATCCTTAAGAACGGTGCCAAGACCAACAAGTACAGCATCATATTTCGACCTGAGTTCGTGAACAAATCTTCGTGAAAGCAGCGACGAAATCCATTTTGATTCTCCTTTGCTGTCTGCAATCTTTCCATCGATAGTCTGAGCAACCTTCAATGTTACATAAGGAATCTTTTTAGTAATATATTTAAAAAAGAACTTGTTCAGCGCTATGCAGTCTTTTTCGAGAATACCTGCTTTAACATCGATACCTGCCGCCTTTAATTTTTTTATTCCGTTTCCGCAAACGAGCGGGTTCATATCAAGTGTGCCGATAACTACGCGTTTTATTTTATTCTCTATAATCTTATCAACACAGGGAGGAGTTAGCCCCTGATGGCTGCATGGTTCGAGGTTAACAAATAAAGTAGACCCTTCAATTTTTTCCTTCGAGGAATTAATCGCATTTATTTCTGCGTGATCTCTACCATATTTTTCGTGATAGCCTGCTCCAATTATCCTTTCATCTTTTACAATAATACATCCGACCAGCGGATTTGGACTTACATTTCCTTTTCCCTTTTTTGCTATCTCAATTGCGAGCTTTATATAGGACTCGTCTGTCAATTTAGTTTTTATTTTATTGATAAAATCTCAAACTCCAGTATACCTGCCGGCGCATTCACCTTAACTTTTTCTCCTGATTTTTTCCCCATCAATCCCTGTCCTACCGGTGAAGTAATCGAAATTTTTCCTGCCTGAAAATCTGCTTCTTCCGCAGAAACGAGTATATAGTTGAATATCTTGGAAGTCTTTAAATTTTTGATTTTCACCTCAGAAAGAATATGGACTTCATTCTCAGGAAATTGGGACGGATCAATTATTCTTACACGGGACAAAACATTTTCCAGCTTGCTGATCTTTAACTCGAAAAGTCCCTGCTCCTCTTTGGCAGCATCATATTCCGCATTTTCTGAAAGGTCACCATGAGCGCGTGCCTCGGCTATTTTTCGGGCTATTTCCTTACGCCCGTTGGTTTTAAGATCCTGCAGCTCTTTTTCAAGTTCAACCAATCTCTCTTTGGTTAAATAAACAAAATTTGCGTCTGCCATAGTTAAAAACTCTTTTTATTGTTGAGGTTTTTAAAAAAAATTACCACTGTCCCGGAAATTCGGGGCAGTGGCGAGATGAAAAATATAAAATTTAGGGCGGGTTGTCAAGAAGTAATTATATTATCAAAACCTTCAATTAGGTTTTGATTGAAACTGCCAACTGTAATTGATTAGCAATAAAATTTGCCTACTAAATTGTTATTAGCAGTTGAGTCACCTTACAGCTTTTTGTCTGCTACTTTTTAATATCGAATCAAGATGAACATTTAAGTTATATGCCATATCCCATTCCTATATAAAGAGTACTTGATGAATTATTAAAAACATCAGTGGTACCAGCTGCATATTGATAACCTAAATGAAATTCTAATTTGTCAATTGGGTATCCGACAAAAAAGTTAAAATTATAGGGAAATTTAGAATTATCAAAATTATTATAAAAGCTAGTAATTCCGTCCGGATCCATATTTAAATCGTAATGTTTATTTATATATATGCTTCCTAATAGTCCAAATTGAAACGGGCAAAATAAATGAGAATCGAATCCCAAACTAACTTTTGTATCAATGGCTGAAGTAGTTGCAATTTCCTCTTCATGCATAATTTCGACTGAAATGCTAAAGTTTTTTAGCTGATTGAATTTTATTCCATATGCCAGATATTCCGGATAATACATTTCTGAATGTTGTATAAAACCTAACGTATCGGTTATAGATATATTAGTTGGTTCCAAACCTAAATGTGAAATAGGGCTTTTATATAAAAGATAAAATGAAAGACCTTCATTGTTAACATGATTGAATGCTACAAGAACTTGGTAATTATTAAAGCTGGTAGTTTTCAGTTCATAATTATAATAATTACTCAAGATATTAGTCATTTGGCTATTATTAAAACTATAATTATAATCGAAAAAATTAGTAGCTATTCCCAATGCTATAGAATTGTTTTCCCCTAGTTTTTTTGATAGTGAAATTTGCAAAACACTATTTTTAATGTTTAATAACGAATTTGCCGGAATTAGCAAATATCTACCCTGACCGGCAGAAAAGTATAGTTCATTATGATTATTTACACTGCCATTAAATTGAAAATTATTCACAAAGCATAAATTTGCCATGTAATCATCAAATTTAAAATTTATGCTAAAATCAGGTAATAACCTCGCATTATTTGTTACATATTCTATTGTTTGATTTGCACCATTTACAAAATTTTTCTTTGCAGATATATTCAAAGTTCCATAGACAACTATTCCTAGTTGATTATCTTCTGCAAAATAATTAGGATTAAAGTAGTTGACTTTTGAATTAAATCCATAACTTCCGATACCTGATGGCTGCAATTTTTCGGAAATAGATATTTCGCTTTAAGTATTAAATGGATTTTTTAAAATAAATTGTGCTTTTGCAAATAAAGCAAAAAGTAGAACGAAAGATATAATTTTCATAAATGCCCCTTTAGGAAATAAATAGTATGGATTTATTTGGTATGATTTATAGGTATAAGTTTGTTTCGTGTCGGTTAAAAAATAGAAATCTCCTTATTCAATCTTTTATGAAAATAAATATTAATATTTAATAATTCAATTGCTATAAAGCCTACTTCATCATTACCATCTTTTTTGTTTGTCGAAAACTTCCGGCAGTAATGGCATAAAAATAAATTCCGCTGGAAAGGTTGTTTGCATTAAAGCTAATGTTATGATTCCCAGCGATTTCTTCTTCATTAACTAAAGTAACTACCTCTCTACCCAGCAAATCATAAATTTTAATTGTTACTAAACTTGCTTTAGGAACAGAATAGTTAATTGTTGTGGTTGGGTTAAATGGATTGGGGTAGTTTTGATCTAATGCGAATTCTTTAGGTGTAAGCTCATTTTGCTGGCTTATTGCCGTAACAGTATAATTATATAAATCCTTTTCAGAATTAATCCAATTAGCACCGTCCCACTCTTGATATAATTCTTCTATCAAGTAGTTATTCGCATCATAACTCAAAGAATCTTTTAGATAATTAGCCCACTCTGAGCCACCCCATTTTTGGTATAACCATGCAGCAATATTGTTATTTAAATCATATGTGTATAGATGTCTATAATAATTTACCCAAGAAGAACCATTCCAACTTTGCTCTATCATTTCAATATTGTTATTATTTGCATCATAATCATACAAATCTCTATCCGCATTTAACCAAACAGAATTATCCCACCACTCTTTAAAATATACCGTTAAATTATTATTAATATCATAAGTAAATACTTCATTTGTATGATCAAACCAGCTTGTACCATCCGAAAACTGCGTTAGCATACCAATTTTATTATTATTTGAATCATAGCTGTATATGGTATCTACTTCATTAATCCAACCCAGCGCATTAGTCCAAAGCTGATTCAAGGCATTTGTTTTGATATTCCCATTATATGTGTATAATATTTTACTGGTATTACCCCAAGCCCAATTTAGCCAGGATTGATTTATAATCTCACTGATGTTATTATTCATATCATATGCTATAGAAACTTTAGTGTCGTTTGTCCAGGAGCTATCGCTCCAATATTGCCCTACTTTTAAAGTATCATTGTTATTATTGTTATAAGAATAATTAAATTGGTAAGAATTATACCAAATTACCCCATCCCAATTCTGGCGTAAGTTAATTAGATTATTATTACTAGCGTCATAGGTGTAGAAATATTTATTGTGATTAATCCACGCACCATTCCAGGTCATTATTAAATATTCTGATAAAAGATATTTGCTATTTTTGGTTTTATTTAATTTAAAATCATTTTGCTTAGTTATCACTGGGTCTATCTTAGCCCTGAGATTAATTATAGGCGAGCGTCCTAAATCATTATTTTGAGTTATACCATTTGATTTAATTTGGGGATATAATCTAGAAGCGAATATCAATAAGCCAATCAACATAATCGTAATTATTCTTTTCATACCCCCTCCAATTTATAAATAGATGAGTGACATTAGTTGCCGATAAAATAGGATTAATTAACTATGTATTACATCAATGTAAGCTAAAATATTTATGCACAATATTATATTATTAAACTACTTAATAAGCATAAATTTCTTGGTACTAACAAATTCCTTATTACCCTCCGAAGATACCGCAGTAATTCTGTAAAAATAAACTCCGCTTGCAATACTGCTTCCATTAAATAGTACTTTATAATTTCCAGCACTCTTTACATCATTTACCAGCACTTTAACTTCTTTACCAAGCACATCATAAACTTTAATTTTTACAAAACTTTTTTGAGGAATTTCATACTTAATTGTTGTCGATGGATTAAATGGATTGGGATAGTTTTGTTGCAATTTAAATTTAGATGGTATTTCTAATGAAAAATTATTTATTGCGGTAGTAGAGCTTATGCTACTAAAAACGCCACCCCCTTCCGTGCCGCAGAATAATGTGCCGTTTGAAGTAATAGCAAGGCAATTAACAAACCCATTCGAAAGACCGCTATTTATTGGCTCCCAAGAATCACCAGCATCAGTTGATCTGTATACTCCATAGCCACCTGTTGTACACACAAATACATCGTCGTTGGAATTTATTAAGATAGACATCGGATAAAAATAACCGGGTAACCCATTGGTTAATTGAGTCCAATTTTGCCCATTGTCGCTAGATCGGAACATCCCCACACCATAAGAACCTGTAAAAATATATCCTTTCGAATTAATTGCTAAACAAGTAACATTATTAAATAAACTGCTATTGGCCAGTGTATCCCACGTAACACCATTGTCTTTTGATAGAAATAATCCTTTATAAGATGCCGCAGCAAACAGATTATTATTTTTATCTTTCCCTAAAAAATGGAGGTCAGTATTTTGAAAATCTGAACTTACTAAAGTCCAGTTTTCCGCCTTATCTGTAGATTCATAAATTCCATTGCCTGAAAAACCGAAAATATCACCATAAGAATTTATTATCATACTAAATATGGAATGATAATTCAGTCCATTATTTTTTAATTCCCATGTATCACCTTGATCTGTCGACCGATAGATGATTCCGCCATCTCTAAAAGCATATAAATTACTATCCGGGCTTACTTCGAAGGACAGAGGTGTATCATTTATTTCTTTCCAGGAGTTTCCATTATCAGTAGACCGAAAAGCTGCGGTAGTAGTGCCAGCAAAGATTGAATTGTTAGCACTAATACTTAATGAGCGAACACTGCCATAAATAAGGTTATTATTAATTTCAATCCAATTTACACCCTGGTTTGTTGATCTAAAAATTCCGCTGTTATTTGTACCTGCAAATATATCATTCGATTTGTTTATAGCTACAGTTTTTATATCAGTATCCAAACCATTACTTATATGAGACCAATCAGCTCCATAATCAGAAGTACCCCATATACCATTTGCATCTGTAGCAGCATACAAGTAATTATTTGAATCAGAAACCATTCCCACAATAGTATATAAAGAAAATGAAGGGCTACCTATTGCATTCCAATTTGTTCCGCTATTAGTAGAGTAATAAACTCCTCCAAAATCAGTCCCCGCAAAAACTTCATTCTTTGAATTTATAGCAACACATCTAGCATAAATACTTGAGACTGAAGTCCAGTTAGCCCCATTATTTGTAGAACGATAAACTCCACCATTATAAGCGGCGGCAAATATATTTCCATTTGAATCTATTGCTAGTGAAAGGATAACATAATAGCCAATACCATTATTTACTGTATTCCAGCTAGCGCCATTATCCGTTGAACGATAAATTCCACCATTAAAAGTTCCTGCAAATATATTTCCATTCCCATTCATAGCAATACAGGTAATACTATTATTAGTCAATACCAAATTACTTTTCGTCCATTGGCCGCCATTATTTGTCGAAATAAAGATACCGCTACTGGTGCCTGCAAAAATGTAATCGCTTTTATTTACAGCTAAACAACTTATCAAAGTATCTGTAAGCCCTAATTTAACTGATATCCAGGCATCGCCGTTATCAGTTGATTTATAAACGCCCCGCAAAGTGCCTATGTATAACACTCCAAGAGAATTAATAGCAATCCCCCTTATACCTAGACCTGTGCCACCGAATGGTCCATTTGTTTGAACCCAAAAATTAGATTGCGCAAATGAATTGAAGTAGAATATTGATAACAGCAAAATGATGTTTCTCATAAATATCCAGTTTAATTTTAAGGAAAGTGTTTATTATTATTTAACTATTTTCCTAGGTAGTTTAAAACACTCAACTACTATTAGAATAAACAACCATGAGAAAACAAGAATTATGGCCATTTTTAAATAAAATAGAGGGGAAGCTAGAAAAAAGGAAAATATTTTGAGTAAACATATAACCCCTTACGAGAAATCCAGGGTGGATGATCTCGACTTTAATACACGAGAAACATAGAATTTTAATTTCTTAAAATCAATAACTATTTTGCGAGCGATAAGATTCATTAAGTAAATCTTGTTACTTCACCAGCACCATTTTTTTCTTACGAAAATCGTCCTGGGTGTACAGTTAAAAAAACATTGATTTTAATAATGTTAATACGTAGGTTTAGAAAGAATTATTACGTACAACCTTGGTATATAAATGGACACAAAATTAACTTTAAAGCTTAATAAGAGATCTATAGAACGAGCAAAAAAATATGCGAAGAGCCATAATCAAAGCTTATCAGTGCTTGTTGAGAAGTATTTTAATCTGATTTCAGAAAAAGAAAAAACCGCCGAACTGGAAATATCTCCAAACGTAATGGAACTATCCGGAATTATTAAACTGGATAAAAATTATGATCCTAAAGCAGAGTACGGAAAACATATAGAAGGAAAATACGGAAAGGGATGAATGTATTTATCGATTCCGATATAATATTAGACCTGCTTGCCAAAAGAGAACCTTTTTATATTTTTGCTGCCGAATTATTTACACTTATCGATCAAAAGAAAATAAAGGGATTTACATCACCATTAATTTTTGCAAATCTTCATTATATATTAAAGAAACAAAAATCAAATAACATTGCGCTCCAAAGCCTCAGAAAATTAAAAACACTAATAAATATTTTACCAATAGACTCAAGAGTAGTAGAACAAGCATTGAATTCAGGCTTCAAAGATTTTGAAGATGCAATACAATATTTCACAGCAGTTAATAACGGAATTAAAATAATTCTTACCAGGAATAAATCGGATTACGGTTATAGTAAAATTACAACCTCTACAGCCGAGGAATTCATAAAAACCTGGCGGGTTCAATCAAGCAAATAATGTAAAGCCAAAATATTATTCTTACTTCACCAACACCATCTTTTTAGTCTGGTGAAAACTACCGGCTACAACTGAATAAAAATATATCCCGCTGCTTAAACTACCTGCTTTAAAATTTATGCTATATTGCCCGGCACTCTCTTCCTCATTAACCAACGTGGCTACCGCTCTCCCAAGCACATCATAAACTTTAATCGTTACAAAACTATTTTTAGGAATTTCATACTTAATTGTTGTCGATGGATTAAATGGATTGGGATAATTCTGTAATAAATTAAAATCAAGCCGCGATGGTCCGGAGTTACTTATACCGGTAGTGTGATCAGTCAGGCTATTAACAAGGTCAAAATATTTTGACGTTGCAAAACCAACATTATATTTTAATACAGTTATACTACTTAGATTATCAGGACCTAGACCAACAACAAGCGCCACAACTATTTCTGCTGTGTCGTGCAGTGTTAAATTAAACGGACCAGTAATATTACATAATCTTCGATCTCCGGCGGTTTCAACCTGTCCGTCTATCCAGCCAGTGCCGGTTACCGGATCACCGGGAACTAAATAAGTTCCATTGCCGCCAACTGTTAACGCTGAATCATTTGTAGGATATGAATAAATAAACGGATAAGGATAAGATTGATAACCTCTCATTAAGCTATACCATTGCAAAGTCCCCTGATATAACTGTGGCGCAGGATCACTAAAAGGTGAAACGGGTGGAGTATAAATGAACGTCGAGAGAGGTTTATTGTCCACAGATTTATATCCATGAACCCACCGCAAGTTTCTTACTGCGCTATCGGCAGGGTTCCCTGTAAATTGTGAAACACCCTGCAAAAAATCATACCCGACCGCTGGAGGAGCTGAACCAATTGCAAGATAAACTGCATCATTATATGTAGAATTATATGCATATCCCAAACCCAAAGTCGTATCACATCCTGCAAAATCATCGCCTGAAAAACCCACATCCGGATCAGCCCATTGAACTATATACATATCATTTATTGTCGAATTTGCTGCGGAGTTTGTCGTGCCAGTATAAATCAAATCGACCTTCTTATAAATCACATTTGCAAGCGGGTTAGCAATGGCGTAAGCCCACAAAGTTTCATTTACTTTAACTCCGATAGGAGGCGAGTCATAAGCATTCGATGAAGTTGAATCGTCGTAGCTTAACCATATTGTTTGTGATGCACCCGGTATACCGGGTATATCAACGCCTGAATCATATACGCCATTATGATTTACATCTTCATATGGAGCACCAAGACTTGCAGGCCACTCTGTCCAGTCCTTTGCGTATTGCGCTTTTATCTGGTTTATTTGGCCGGAAGTAACAGAAGCAACTGACACCAAGAAGTAGTTTGCTGCGTCTTCCGTAAGGTCAGCAGTATTATAATCCGGACGAACCCGGAAAATTCTTGTCAGATGTGATGTCCCTGAGTAGTAGTCATTGCCGGATACCCTTACTGCTGGATTAGCTCCATCATTTACAAGGCCTCCCCAAACAATACCTTCCTGATATATAACTCCGGCAGATTTACCTTTAGGAAATGATCCGTTCCAGCTCCCGTTAATTGCGACGGGCATAAATCCGTCTGCCGTAATCCAGCTGGTAATATTGTTAATATTCATAACTGTAGAAACCGGATCAGCGGCTGTTTTCGATAATAACTGTGTCTGCGAATTTTTATTTGCATCCTTGTTTTTAACCTGGCCACATACTAAAGTAGTAGAAATAATGCTTGCGAGAATGACCAATAATCCTGTATGTTTTTTCATTTCAAATAGCCTCCCTGCATTTTGTATTAATTTGTATATATTTTTTGAATATCCATTTATTTTAATAACAATAGCTTTTTAGTTTGAATAAAATTTCCTGCCTGCATCCTGTAGAAATAAATTCCGCTGCTTAAATTACCTGCATTAAAGTTTACATTATAATTCCCCGCATTTTTTTCTTCATTAACCAGTGTTTCAACCTCTCTCCCGAGTATATCATAAACTTTAATCGTTACAAAACTTTCATTTGGAATAGAGTAGCTTATTGTTGTTGTTGGATTAAATGGGTTGGGATAGTTTTGTGAAAGTTGATAATCATCGGGTAATCCTGATCCCCTGATATTATTCACAAAAGTTATTGAAGGAATTTTTCCTTTTATAATAGCACCATTACCCCCTGCGATCCAAATATTAAGAGGATCGGTTGTAGAGATGCTAAATAAATTATTTCTGACATGGGGAATTTTATGTACACTCCACGATGAGCCCCCATTAGTAGTAACGGCGATTGTTCCACTATCTCCAACCGCGATACCATTATTTTCATCATAAAAGAAAAGACTATTAAAGGATACCGAAGGCTCCTTTAAAGTGTTTAGCCAGGTGTTACCGCCGTCAGAGGTTTTAAGAATGAAACCTGATTGATCTGAAGCATCAAGTCCGGCAATAAAACCAGTAGAATAGTTGACAAATATAATATCCCTGATAGTGTAATATCCCATACTAGCCAGCACAGAATCTCTTTGCCAGGTTAAACCTTTATTGATAGTATAGAACAAAGGTTCGAGTCCACCAACCCATATTCTTTCTGAATCCTGAAAAGCAAGGGAATAAAATTCCGGCTCTCCTCCAAAACCATAATATGAAGATTTCCAATTTTTACCTGCGTCAGTAGTTATTAGAATTTCTCCTGCACCGACTGTTATTCCATTTTTAGAGTCTCTGAATTTGATAGCAAAAAGACCATAGTATGATGAATCATCTGTCATTTGAGCCCAATTATCTCCACCATCAGTTGTACTGAAAATAACCCCACTGTTATAGGAATAATTTGTCCCTTGATAAAATTCTCTTGAAGAAGCCCAGCCTTTTAAAGAATCTATAAAACTTAAATCTGTTATTCCAACTTTCTTCTTATAGAAAAAGTCTATTGAATTCCAATTCCTTCCGCCATCAGAGGTTCTTAAAACGGAAGAACCTGCTGTGTAATCACTATATCCCGCTGCAATTCCTTTTAGTGAATCGAAAAACTGAATTTTATTTAAGTTAACTCTATCTCCTTTTGAAATTTTTTGCCAGGTTTTTGCAGTATCAGTACTCTTATATAAAATTCCTTCCAGGCCAGCTGCATATACTATATTATTTGTAGCCATAAAATAACTACTGGACAAATTATTACTCGTAAAATTCCAATTTATCCCACCGTCATTAGTTGAGTAAATACCATAAATAGAATTAAATAAACCATTCTCGCTGTCTGCAAATGTTATATCTGTAAAGTAATAACGCGGGTAATAAAAGCTGAATGCTGTCGAATCAAAGAAGACAATATTCCAGCTGGAACCACCATCTTCGGTTTTCCAGATAGAACCTGAAAGGCTGCTGGAATTACAGCATAAATACTTAAATCTTGATCCTACTATCCATCCGACACTCTGACTTACAAATTCAATTTTTTGAAGATCAGAATTTTGAAATTGATTTGGCAAAGAAACTGCATTCCAGGTTTTTCCCCCGTCTGTAGTTTTAAAAGCATTATTATAACCAACCACCCATCCAGTTTGTAAATTCAAAAATGTTATTGACTTAAGATTTGAAGATGATTTAATTCCCTGACTGTTCCAGGTGTTTCCTCCATCTGTTGTTGAATATACTAAACTATCGCCGCAGCACCAGCCATTCTCTTTATCAATAAAATAAACCGAGTTAAAATTAATTGCAGGATTCAGCAACCGGGAGTTCCAGGATTCCCCTCCATCTATTGTTGAAAGTATTACGCCATTACCAACAATCCAACCGTTCAATTCATCAATAAAATAAATTCCATTTAAATCAGAATCAGTATTACTCTCTTGTGTTTCCCAGGAAACACCTCCATTTGATGTTTTAATTATTGTGCCTACCTGACCGACACACCATCCTAATGAAGAATCCAGAAAAAAAAGATTATTTAAATTGTTTCCGGTTGGTGAAGGATTTTGCCAATTCCATTGCGCTTTTATTGTGGAAACTATAACGAAAAGAAAAAATAGGATGGATCTTAATCGAATATGAATTAACATCTTAGCACCTGCAGGAAATCCACGTTGGATTACCTGACTTTTAATATTGAAATAACATAAAAAATAATTGTCGCAATATCAATTACAATTCCCGAAGTCCCAAAAACCAATAAATTACATGATACAATTCATTGGTTAAACGGAGCATTCCATTGAGTAAACGGTAGGGTTCATTGAGGGAACGGTTTAGTGTTTACTAAGAATTATTTTAGTAAAACCATCTTTTTAGTCTGCTGGAAATCATCAGTTTGAAGTGTGTAAAAATAAACGCCGCTTGCGTACCTGCCCCCGTTAAAAGGAACGGAGTAGCTCCCTAAAAGTTGTTCTTCATTAACAAGAGTTGTTACTATTTTCCCGGTTGCATCCGTAATAAAAAGTTTTACCTGAGTTCTTTTTGGTAACCGGTATCTGAGGATTGTCACAGGGTTGAACGGGTTGGGATAGTTCTGATCAAGTTCATATTCGCTGGGAATAAGTTCCTGCGGCTGTGCAGTTAGCATCTCATCTTTCATTATATAATTGTTCGGATCAAATACCAACTCGGTTGGGATTCCCTTTACAATCAGATTGAATGACTGGCTGCTCAGGTTATTAAATACGGTCAAAACGGTGTCACCTGATTCAGTAGTTATCTTTAATTGAATGGGCATTGTGAAGAAAGACGGGTTCGAGTGAGGTACCTGATTAATTTCAAAACTTATCTCGTAATTGCCCGAGCCGGCATAGGTGTAGTTCCAGCTGTATCTGTAATTAGGATAACCTAACCCATAAAGCCATTCATTGAAAAAATAATCCAGGTTCATTCCGGAAATATTTTCTGCAACTGATACAAAATCAGATGTAGCGGCAACACCATATGCAAAACGCGGATCACTATTGTATGAACGAAGAATATTAAAAAATGTGGTATCACCGACAATACCCCGCAGCATATGGAGAACAATCGAAGCTTTGGCGTAAGTAGTAGGGTAACTAAAAATTGTATTAACCGAGCTTATGTCAGTAACATAAACCGAATGTTTATTATCGCCTTTTGCCGTGCTCATCAGGCTAATGATATAGGAATCATAGGCTGGTCTGCCGTATTCATTTTCATAATAAAGAGCTTCAGAAAAAGTTGCAAAACCCTCGTTAAGCCAGATGTCATTCCAGCTTTTGCAGGTAACTTTATCACCGAACCACTGGTGAGCTAGTTCATGCGCAATCAGAGTTTCGTAAAAACTTCCGAGTGAAGTTATAGTCTGATGTTCCATTCCGCCTCCCCATCCGAATTCAGCATTCCCATATTTCTCTTTTAAGAAGGGATAGGGGCCGTAATGATCCGAAAATATTTTTATCATATTTGCTACTTGATCAAGAAGGCTAATCGTGTTTTGAGTGGAGTCAGCCCTGTAAATATAATTCGTGATCGGCATCGAATCGGTTGCTGTGTATTTAAAATACGTGTTGTATTTTGCGTAATCAGCTATAGCAAGAGAGATCAAATACTGAGCAATCGGATAAGAATTTTTCCATTTGAATGTGTGAGTTCCGTTCCCGTTATCAATAACCTGCTGCAAAAGTCCGTTTGAAACTCCGGTTAAATTATTAGCAACAGTAATCCAGACGTCAGATGAATCGGCCTTATCAGCTGGTGTATCCTTGCAGGGCCACCAGTCGCTCGCTCCATATGGTTCACTCAACGTGTATATTGCCTCGCCCCCTGATCTGTCAGTACCGAAAGTAAAGCTTCCGAAACCGCTGGAACCTGGTATGCCCCCATAATAAATGGTAACGCTTCCTGCCTGTTCATAACTCAATGCAGAAGGCAGGTTGATAGTTAATTCAGGAATATTTGGCAAATGAGAAAATGAGATTTTGCTTCCATTCATTATTACAGAATCAACAGTAAGCGGATTTTGCAGATCCAGAAAAAATGTTGTCAATGAATTACTTTTACTTTTGAAGTTAACAGTAACTATCCCCTGCAAATGCTGAGGCAGATAAGTAAGAGCCAGATCAAGCTTATAATAGGTAACATCAATTGTTGAATCGCCGGGATATTCAACTTTTGAAAGTTTGTTTAGATTTTGATATTGAAGTTTCTCCGATTGAATCAGGTCATTATAAAATGTTTGCGAATAAAGCAAATGCATAGTGAAAAAAATCAAACAAGATGTAAAATAAAATTTTTTCATAAATAATCCCCCCAACTGTTCACTGACTAATTTACTTCCTGTATTCTGCAAATTGATTTAAAATCACAATATTTGCAAACCTTGTTCTCACGATCCTTTAACTTTGTAAGATTAAATTTCCCATTAACTATCGACGAAACATATTTTTCAATTGAATCCATACAAATTTCTATCAACTCATTATTTGCCGAAATGTACTCATCTTCCGGAATATTTCTTTTTCTGCTATCCGAATTTTTTATTTTCTTCCTGCCAAAGTCAGTATCCGAAAATTTCAATGAATAAATTTCAGCAGAAGCAGGTTCGGAATCCACAGAAAGCTGGGCTTTTATTAATTCTTTTGCCGCATACATATAAAGAGGAAGCTGAAGCGAAATACCATCCAGATAAGTCCTTCGAAGTTGGCATTTTCCCGCCGATTTTATAATCTATTACTTTGAATTTTTTATCTATCCCGTCAAAATCGATCCTGTCTATTTTACCTCTAACTTTTATGTTTTTCACAGTGAAATCGGCTAAAGAGGAATTTGAGGCATCTCCATTCCCAAATTGCCCGAATGATTTTTCAAAATATTTCGGGGTAAATCCATCTGCATTTTCCTTTTCGGTAATCAGAAACTTAAACAAGAGTGAGTTCTTTTTATCGCCATTAATTCCAATCACCTTTTCTTTTTCAAAAAAGGAAACAGGTGATTTGAAATTTGCCTTTTCAATTTTTTCTTCGGCTATTTTAAAAATCAGTTTATATGCAAAATCAAAATCTTTCCCTGAAGAATTTTGAAGTACAATTTTCTTGCGGTCTAGTTCAGCATAAAATTCAAACAGGATTGAATGAAGCAGTGTACCCATTTCGAGGGCTTCAATTTCTTCTGTTGGTTCTTCCACCGGATTTAATTTTAATACTCTTTCGGCAAAATATTTATACGGGCATTTTGCATATGTTTCAAGCTGCGAAATAGAGTAATTCCTTTTCTCATATTCTTTTAATTTTGTTTTTGCTTCATCCGTGAGGCTTTCAAAAATATTTCCAGTAAATTCCGATTCACCGAATGGATCGCTTATTCGCAGATTATTAATATTGATTGCTTTATCGATCAGATTAAAATCGATATCATATTCTTTAATATCATTATTATTTTTGAAAACATTTGCACCGTTGCTTCCTATGTACTCAAGCATTTCCGCTCGTGCATAGAGTGTATCTTTATAATCCTTTTCAATTTTCTCCGTGATCTCAAAAACATTTGTAAACTCTGTCAGGAAATTAGATTCAATTAACTCTTTTCTATCATCACTGGAAGGAATGGAGAAGTATAATTTTTTATTCCAGGAACAAAGCGATTGATAGAAATGATATCTTTCCTCTCCCTGATGCTTGAACTCATCTTTCATATAGGTCGGTGCAAAGAAAATTTCAGGGGTATAACGAGTTGGGAAATCGCCGTCACACAATCCTGCAATGAACAGGTAATCAAATTTTAGTCCGCGTATTTCACTTAAAGTTGTAATCTGTACACCGTAACCCTGCCTTTCTTTAATATTATATCTTGAAGAATTAATAGCAGTTCTGATGTGATTTAGATAAAATTTAAGGCTGAATCTTTCCTTTTCTCCAAATTCAAGTTTAAATAATTCAAGTAATTCAGTTACTGTTTCAATTAAAACTGTTATTGCTTTTACATTTTCTTCAACTCTTTCTCCGTCCTGCCTGACAAGTTTAAGGGGTATATTAAGTTTATAAATCAGATGTGTGAAATTTGTTAGAAAATCTTTAAGAATCATTTTTTTATCGAATGGCTGAAGCAATTCATTAATCGTTTCAATATCCTTTAATGCCTCCAGGTATTCATCTTCATTATATGAAAGGCTACTGAATTCCTCATCAACTTCTTCAAATTTCTGAGAAAGAGCATCGTTAATTGAGTTCTTCCAGTTCTGATATCCTGAAATAATCTTTAATTCCACGGATACTCTCATCAGGTTAGATTGATTAACTCCTATCGAATCAAGATACCCGCCCGACAACGCACGAAGAATATTTTTGTAATAAAAATCATTTTCAAGTATTTCAAGTACATTAATTATAGATATAACCGGTGGCGAAGCATTAAGCGAAAAACGATCTGTGAGATTAAAAGGAATTTTGTAAACAGAAAAAATATCCCTGATAATTGGTGAATATTTTTGGATGAGATTAAAAGCTAAACAAATTTCATTTGGCTGAACTTTATTCCCGGTAATCAGATCCCTGATTTCTTTCGCGATCAGTTCGATTTCTTTCTCCCGGTTTTGAGCAATTATCTTTGTAATCCTCCCTTTAAAATCTGGAATTTTTTTTTCCAGTTTCGACTTGAACAATTTTTCTCTTACAGCCAAATGAAAATTATTTTGCTGTAACTCAGCTGAATCATTAATCGGCTTAAAACCTTTTTTCTCCAGCTTATCATAGCATTTATCAAGATGAGAGAACATTAAAGAGTTAAATCGGTAATAATCAAATGATAGAAATAATTCAAGATCTGATAATTCTGATGTTGCGCTAAGAATTTCAATTTCCGGACCGGTAAACTCGTCAAATCCAAGAACGATAACCAGTTTTACATCAGGGAAAAAATTTCTAAAGTTTTTTGCAAACTCGTTTTTATTAAGCCTATTAAGTTGATTATATACATCACCTATTTCTTTAACAGAAAGTTCATCACACTTAATCTGGTATTTTTCATAAGTCCAGGCAATATCTTCAGCTTTAAGTTTTTCAGAACCTTCGAGTTTTTTACTTTCCGCCTTTAACGTGACCGCAGTAATCGCGTTCTTTTTATATTCAGATATAACATTTTTAATTCGCTCAAGTGTTCCTGATGGAATTTGATCTTTATAATTTGAAAAATACTTGAGTTTAATTTCCTGAATGCATTGATTTAGTAAAACTGTGGAAGCTGCTTCGCTCAGGATTGTTCCTTTAATATCTGGATCGTTAAAAAATAGTTTTGTGGAAAATGTGCCGATTGTTTCAAGATTTATTTTTCCAGTTGATTTGTCCGGCGCAGTTGAAATGATTTGCTTTTTTAAATCCCTGATTTTTCGGTTAGTCGGGACAATAATCAGTAATTCATTTAGTTTTTTACTCTTGATTTTTTCATCAACTTCAAAATCGACATTAAAGTTATTCCTTTTGCTTTTAGTAAGTATCATTTTTTGTTATCCAGCATTAAATCCCTATTCGATTTTTTAACCTGCTTTGACAAATCAAGTTTTAATAGAGAAGCTATTTTTTGGAATCTCTTCTTTGCATTATTTTGTCCATTTAACACCAGCGTTTCGAGTTCAAGAAAATTACCGAGTTTTTTTATCGAATCAAGATGAATTCTTGTATTATCATACATATATAGCAATCTTTTCTTATCAACAACGGTTTCAATTTCAAATATCCGGCTGAAAAACACTTTTGCATTGCCATTGGTAAATTTTACAACCTGGTAGTTTGACCATCGATTTTTTGAATTTTCATTGCGGTTATACCAGATAAGACTTTCAATGCCGTTTTCAATTCTTAATTTTAACAAGCCGTTTGCATTTTTGTAATAAATATCCTTTTGGTTGAGTGTTGCTGTAAATTCTGCTCCAATCTTTTTTAATGATTTTTTGATATCATTAAAAGAATGCAGCTTTATTTTTACTTCAAGATTTTGGGGCATGATTTTTTTAAAACTTTATTAGCAAATGGATTTGAAATTATAAGTTTACCGGTAACAAATTATAATAGTACGTTTCCTGAAAAAGCAGCAAAAAATGCAACGCACTAACAATTAAATTGCTTTTTTTATATGTTGCAATTGTTTTATGGTTCATTATTTTTATAGTAAAAATATTGGTGTTATATGAAATTGTTATCTCTACTGGCAATATTACTAATTAGCCTTGTCAATGTAAATGCACAGGAAATCGGCAAAATTGTACCGGTAAAACCGCCTGAAACTTTTCCTCCAAATGCATTGGGCGGAGATCTTGTTTTTACAGAAGGTGGTTTTGGACTCGGAGGATTTTACAGGCATTCATATTCAAACGAAATTACCCTGGTTGGTACATTTTCGGTTTCAGAAGCAAAGGCAAGTAATGAGTTTAGCTATATTGATCCTTACACTTTGCAAACCTATACCTATGGTAAAGTAAACAGAATTTTTTTAATCCCATTTACTTTAGGATTACAAATAAGGATGTTCACTGAATCACTTTCAGATAACCTTCGTCCGTTTGTGGAATTCGGAGCAGGACCAAGCTTTGTGCTAACTACTCCCTATGATACGGAATTCCTGAAAGCTTTTGGTTCTGCGCATAACAATATCGCTGCCGGAGGTTATGTAGGAATCGGAGCTAATTTTGGAATGGATAAATCAAGCCTTGTTGGTTTAAATTTGCGCTATTATTATATAACGCTTTTCAATGGAGGAGTTGAAAGTCTCATAAACCAACCAACGAAACAATTTGGCGGAATATTCATTTCGCTAAGCATCGGGCTTATGTATTGAGCGAATCCGAAAAAAGATTTAAAGGATTTGATTCAGGAATTTTCAAATTTTTTAGCGCACTGGAAAGGAATAATAATTTAGAATGGTTTTCTAAGAACCGTGAACGATACCAGGAAGTACTGGTAAAACCCGCCCGCGAATATGTTGAAGCAATCGGTGAATTTTTTAACTATTTAAATCCCTCAATAAGAACAGAACCAAAATTTAATAAAACCCTGATGCGCATAAATAAAGATATGCGCTTCGCTAAAGGAAATCCCTACAGGAATTATTTTCTGATCCATTTCGGTAGATTCAAAATGGATAGCGAATTCTTCGTCTATTTTGATAAATACGGAATGCAATATGGAATGTTTCTTGAACAATTCTAAAGGTGATGATCTATACTTCAACTCAAATCTGCAAATGTATCGCAAAGGATATAATTGAAACATTTAATCGATATAAGCTTAACAATCAGTTCGATCTGTGTACATTTGGCAAGGATTTAGACCTTGTTCAAAAAAAAGTTAACCTAAATAGACATTTCGAAAAATTTGCCGAGCTTGAATATATTCTGTTACAAAAGGATTATGATAAAAACAGAAAATCTATAATGTCTCCGGCCTTTCTGAATGAATCTATAAAAACCTTTTCGAAACTTGTATCCGATTTATAGTTTTGCAATTTCCCAAAATCCACTTAAGCTAATTCAGGATTTCGAGGAAAGAATGGGAGTAGCTTATTGATCAGTTTTTCTTCCATTTAATTGTGCACCCTATTGAAAATGTTTCAGGTACAGAAATTTTCTTCCTATTAAGCAGTTCATCCAAGGCATCTTTAAGATAATTGGATTTAACATTTTCCGGTTCCTTCCAGTTATCGTCTATCTTTCCATGATAAGCCAGTTCCCTTTCATTATTAAATACAAATATTTCCGGGGTGTGAGTGGCATCAAATTTCTTTGCTATTTCCTGAGTTTCATCCCTTAGATATGGGAAATTAAATCCTTTCTGTTTTGAACGGGAAACCATATTTTCAAATGAATCATCTTTGTATTGGGAATCATCATTTGAATTTATTGCAATAACTGCGACTCTTTTTCCCATATATTCGTTCTGAAGTGAAATAATTCTGTCCTCGTATGCCTGTACATAAGGACAGTGGTTGCAACTGAATATAATTACAAGAACATATTTATCCTTAAAATATGTTGAATCGTAAATTCTGCCGTCTACTCCCTTTAGCTCAAAGGAAGGCATTGATGAACCTATTCTTAATGTTTTTGTTGCCATTATTATCCCCCCTTTATTATTTCTATATCTGTTTAGTTTATAATTAAAGTTATAATAAATTTGATTCCAGTAGGAAATTTAATTTTATAATAATAGATAATATGATATCCGATTCCGAATTTACAAGACGCTTATATTATGAACACGAAGATTATATTGAAACAAATCTTGTAAACAGAAGATTTAAACATTCCAATATTTTTCCGCTTATTAACAAAATAAAAAATACTGATAAATTTAAAGTTAAAAAAGCAGGTATCTCAACTGAAGGAAGAGATTATTTACTTATTTCATTCGGAAAAGGTAAAACTAAAATTTTCCTCTGGTCACAAATGCACGGTGATGAAGCAACCGCAACAATGGCAATTTTTGATATTTTGAATTTTTTGTCTTCAGAAAAAGATTTTGAAGAAATTAGAAACAAACTTGAGAATAATCTTACAATTTATTTTTTGCCGATGCTTAATCCCGATGGAGCTGAGGTTTTTCAAAGACGAAATGCTGCAGGCATAGATATCAACCGCGATGCGATTCGTTTGCAGTCCGAAGAAGCTAAAGTACTTGGTGAAATACTTTAAAGAATTAAAAGCAGATTTTGGTTTTAACCTTCACGACCAGAGCACAAGGTATTCGGTTGGGAAAACATTCAAACCCGCAACAATTTCATTCCTTGCTCCTCCATTTGATGAAAAACGGAAAATGAACGCAGTTAGAAAAAATGCTGCAAAACTTATTTCAAAACTATATAAAACACTCTCAGTTTATATTCCCGGACACATTGCAAAATACTCAGACGAATATGAACCAAGAGCATTTGGAGATCTTTCACAAAAATTCGGGACATCTACAATATTGATCGAATCCGGCGGTTGGAAAAATGATCCTGAAAAACAATTTATCAGAAAATTAAATTTTATTTCTTTGTTCAGCTCCTTCAAAAGTATCGCTGAAAAAAGCTACATAAGAATGAAAAATTGAAACATATGATGCCATCCCGATGAACAAGGAGTTTATCAGAGATATTATCTTCAGGAACATTTCCACGTTAAAAATGGTAAAAAGTGTCTGGTTGATTTAGCAGTCAACCTTAATGAAGTTAATAGTATGATTCAAATAGTTACTATTACAGTTCAGTGATTGAAGATATTGGTGACCTTAACGGCTATTTTGGATATGAAGACCATGATTTTAAGGGCTTAACTGTAGAATATGGAAAAACATACTCTGGCAGAAGCTACGAGGTAAATGAACTAAAAGGATTAAATTTTACTGAACTTTATAAAAAAGGTTATACGAACATAATCGTCAAAAACTCGGAATTGTGGGAATTCAGCAAATTTCCGATAAACGTTATCAGCAATGAAACATTGAAATTACCAAACAGCATCAAAGTTGATGTTCCGGCAAACTTAATATTCAGAAAAAATTCCGAAGTTAAGTATGCTGCCATAAATGGTTTTTTATTTAGTGTAAATAATTATTCCGGCGAAGTTAAAAACGGGCTAATTTATTAGAAAATTTCCCAATATTACTGCCTATTTTCTTATATTATTAGAATTTTTAGATTAAATTAAGAAATAATCTTCTACTTACCTTTTGTTATGCTGAACGACCGAAAACAGATATACGCAGATTTTGAAACAGAAGCCATACCGCATATGGATTCCCTTTATAATTTTGCGCTGAGAATGACTGGAGACACAGACGATGCAAATGACCTTATTCAGGAAACCTATCTAAAATCTTTCCGTTTCTTCGATAAATTTGAAAAAGGAACTAATTGTAAAGCCTGGTTGTTTAGAATAATGAAAAACACATACATCAACTCTTATAGAAAACAGGTTAAAGAACCTGCTAAAGTTGATTATGAAGAAATCGAAAATTTTTATGAGAACATAAAATCTTCCTGGACAAACACCTCGCACCTGGAGAAGGATTTATATGATAATCTACTCGATGATGAAATTTCTGAAGCCGTTAATTCACTTCCTGAAGATTTTAGAACAGTGGTGATTCTGTGTGATATCGAGGGATTCACTTACGAGGAAATTGCTGACTTTGTTGACTGTCCGATCGGAACAGTACGATCAAGATTGCATAGGGCGAGAAAAATTTTATTTACTAAACTTTATAAATATGCACAAGGAAAAGGCTACCTGTCAAATGATAGACACCAATAGACTTTAAATACAATGCAAAACAAAAAAAATAAAGAATTAATCACAGCTTACCTGGACAATGAACTAAAAAGCCAGGAAGAGTTAAATAGCTATAAGATGCAAATTAATGATGATCCATCTTTGCAATTTGATTTAAAGGCAGAATCATTGACCAAGGAATTATTAAAAAAGAAAGTCACTAGAAAACCTACCCCGAATGGTATAAAAAACAATATTCTGAATAAATTGTCTAAAGAGAATAATTCTCTTGTTGGGAATAGTTCTTTAGTATCCAAAATTTATTCAAAAAAGTTTATTTCATACAGCACTATGGGAATTATATTACTTGCGGTTCTGCTTCTTTTGCTAAACAGACCTGATCAGACAAATATTAATATTTCAGAACAAACCGGTAATAATAATATGCTTGTTCTTGCCGGATCATATTTTGAAAATTTTATCAATGGGAATAATAAAATCCAGTTCATCTCAGATAATCCGGAGGAAATAAGAAATTTCTTTCTTTCACAAGGGGTAAAGTATATTACTTTCATACCATCGTATGAAAATTATTCCCTAACCGGCGCATCAGTAACTGAGCATAATGGAGTCAAATTAGCTCATCACGTTTATTCTTCGAAGAGTGGAAAATTTATTTATATTTTTCAGGTTCATGAAAGCTATTTCAAAGGAGACAGCATTATCCGTTTATCAAATGATCTTCAGGAATTCCTTAAAAGCGGCAAGTGTTACAAAATCAAACAAAAGAACTACACTACCATCCTCAAAAGGAGAAATGAAAACGTGCTCGCCCTGGTTTCTAATCTTCCCGATTCAGAAATACCGGAAAATTTCTAATTCTAATTAAGATAATCTTGGCGCCTTTATTATCTCTAAGTAAAAATATTTTCGATTTGAGGAATTTGCCCATATTCTGACGTTTTATAGATAAAGAATTACAAGCAGAAAATCCTGAACAAATAAGCAAAATCTTAGCGATTCGCAACCTTTTATAGGATTAATCCTATAAGAAGCAATATTACAACCTTCCAAATTACTTGATTATCCTTAAAAGGTTTGATATATTTAAAGTCCGACTATTCCAAAGGAAGGTATTTTAAATGGCTAGAATTAAAAATGTTGAGGCTTTTTGCAGCGTCTGTAACACTATGCGGAAAATGGAGTTAGCTGGAGAAGTTTCACAGGTTGAAGGGGAACAGGGGAAAAAACGTTGGGCTAAATGCAAAAAGTGCAAACAAACCATGATTATTGATCTTACAGAAGATGTTAAAGAAAACTAAGGTTTCATTGGAAGGAATAGAAAACGGTGATTGCACAACCTATGCCCCTGATAAAAGCTTTAATGTTGGAGAATCGATTTATCATCAAAACTGGGATGATTTTGGGAAAGTTGTTTCAAAAGAAATAATGTCAAATGGCCAAAAAGCTATCTCAGTTGAATTTCAGAAATCAGGCTCTAAGAAATTAATTGAATCAGTAAACAATTAAAAAGACCGCTCCCATAGGGAGAACAAAGCGAGGTGAAATAATTTGGTAGGGATAACTGTTGGAGACAACGAATCCATTGATAAGGCTCTTAGAAGATTTAAGAAAAAATACGAAAGATCCGGAATATTAAAAGAATATAAAAAGAGAACATTTTTCGTAAAGCCTTCCATTAAGAAAAGAATGGAAAAGATAAAAGCTGCAAGAAGAGCCCACCGATCAGATTATAATGATTAAGAAGAGGCCCCTGTGTAAGGGGCTTTTTTATTTTTATTCCAAATGCATAACCGGCTCTTCAAGTTTTTTCTCTTCTTTTTTACTTAGATAAGCTTTCTCAAAGAAAGTTGTAATCATTTCAAATGCTTCATCAACATATTGCAAAATGAAAAAATCTTTTTGTCCTCATAACCTATCATTCCGTTATCGGCAAGCGCTTTAAAATTAATTATATTTCCCCAATATTTTTCATCATAAACAAGCAGAAGCATTTTCTTCTTAATCTTTACCAGTCTGAATTAAGGTAAGAATCTCAAGGAACTCATCCATTGTACCAAATCCGCCCGGGAAAAACCATCAAGGACTTTAGCAAGATATGCAAACCAGAATTTTCTCATAAAAAAGTAATGAAATTCAAAACTAAGATCAGGCGGGACATATTTATTAACAAATTGCTCAAAAGGAATGCTAATATTCAAACCAATTGACTTTCCGCCGGCAAGCTTTGCACCTTTATTCGCGGCTTCCATTATTCCCGGTCCGCCACCGGTACAAATAGTAAATCTTCGTCCTTCTGTATCAAGTCCCAAGCGACCATTTTGTTAATCTTCTGGACAGTTCAACAGCATCTTCATAATACTTTGACAATTCAACCTGGTGCTGAACTTTTCTTAATTCCTCTGCAAAATTTTTAACGGATTTAGGATCTGATTTTTTAAGCTTGTTGTACTCAGCCATGGCATCTTTCTTCGATTTTAATCTGGCTGAGCCAAAGAAGACAATTGTATCTACTATTTTATGTCTTTTAAACCTCGATTGCGGCTGGAGAAATTCACTTAGTATTCTAATAATTCTGCCATCCGGGGAATTTAAAAAATCATGGTCTTCATATGCTTTTAGTGTATCTTTTTTCTTTGCCATAATAATCCTTTTTGAGATATTTGAGTGTCAAACGAAATGAATAATAAGCAAGGCTGGCTGTAAGCTCAATCGCTACCTTAATTTATTCAATTTTATTAGAAATAATATTTAACTTTGTTCTAGTATTAAAATAACATCTTTTAAAATTTAAACTCATTGATGTTGAAAAAAATTATTTTCTTTTTACTTTTCCTTTCTCTTCACGCATTAGCTAATAATAATGAAGAAGTCAGGAAACAAATTGAATCAATCCTGGCAAAACTGCCTTCCTCAACAAAAGTAGCTTTATTGATAATAAAGCCTTTAACCCAGGATACAATATTTAAATTAAATCCAGCCGAATCAATGATACCTGCATCAAATACAAAACTTTTTACGACAGCTGCAGCGCTCTCAATTCTCGGCGGTGATTTTACCTTATCTACAAAAATTCTATCTGATGATAAGAATATAGAAGATGGTGTATTAAATGGAAATCTTTATATAAAAGGATTCGGAAATTCCCTATTTACCACGTCCGATTTGGATTCGCTCATTGGCTCGATGGTAAGCAGGGGTATAAAAGAAATTACCGGAGATATTGTAGGGGACGACACTTATTTTGACAATATCTATAGCCGCAAAGATTGGATATATGAAGAAGAAGCTAATGTAAGATTACCTCCCGTTTCTGCTCTGGTATTAGATAGAAATCGAAAGATAACTTATAGAAAAAGAAGGGGAAGACTACGTGCGTACTATTCAAATGTAAGTGATCCTCCACTTAATGCAGCCGAAGTTTTGAAAAAAAAGGCTTGAAAAAGAAGGAATTCAAGTAAAGGGAAAAGCTACTAAAGGAATTACTCCCAAATCGGCACATTTAATTGGCGAATCAATTGTAACACTTCGTGAGGTTATAAAGCAGACAAATAAACACAGCGATAATTTTTTAGCTGAATGTTTATTTAAAACATTGGGCGCGGAAACATCCGGTAAGCAAGGTAATTCATTTTATGCTACACAGGCAGTATTAAATTTTATTGACGATCATGGAATATTTTCAAAAGGCACTTCAGTTGTTGATGGGTCTGGTATTTCACGTTTTGATCAAATAACTGTAGGCGCAATAGTTGGTACGCTTGAAGAGATGTATTTCGATTTAAAACATTTTAAAGATTATTATAATTCATTAAGCATTGCTGGCGTTGACGGAACTCTTGAAAGCAGAATGATAGGAACTAAAGCCGAAAATAATTTTCAGAGGTAAAACCGGAACTTTAAATGGAGTTACTTCCCTATCCGGATATCTTACTACGGATAGTGATGATGAAATAATTATCAGCATGATATTTCAATTCACCAGAGGTGGCAAAAGATATTACAGAAGAATTGAAGATAAAATTGTCGAAGCACTGACTTCTGTTGAAGTAACTGAATAAATAAGTAAAAGTCTTGATGAATAAATCTCAGGACTTGTTCTATAAAAACTAATTAAAATTACTATTGATTAGGCTTTTGCTGCTGATTTGATTGGGGAAGTTGCTGCGGTAAAGTTGGGTGTTGAGGAACTTGCTGTCCGGAATTTTGAATAATACTTTCTCTCTGTTGCTTTGTCGTTTGTCCGGGTAAGAAAAATAAGTTAATTACTATTGCCAGAACAGCCATAGCTCCTCCTAGCCACCAGGTAGCTTTACTTAAAAAATCAGCGGTTCTTCTTGTTCCAAACATTGATCCCATATTGCCGGCACCACCAAATGTTCCCGCCAGTCCGCCACCTTTGCTCGATTGCATTAATACAATTATCATTAAAAATACTGCTATAATGGAAGATAACAATAACTAAAAATGTATACATAATTTAACTCCTTTTCAATTTTTGTAGCGGGGGAGGGATTCGAACCCCCGACACGTGGATTATGATTCCACTGCTCTAACCTACTGAGCTACCCCGCCACATTTTAATTCTGCCATTGGTAGAGAGGTTTAGCTGGTAAATATAGGCACAAATCAATTTATTTTCAAAGAATTTTTGATATTACCGGTAGCACAGAATTTATCTTAATGACATATGCTAAGTCTATTTTATCTTATTTCGGAAATTTTTCAAGCCTATTATTCTTAATGCTGCGATAAACTAATTTAAGTAATCTGTTAACTCGTGCCATAAATAATCCAGTAGCTCTGATATCCCTTGCCCGGTTGCTGATGAAAATATTAAAATTGGTGAATCAGAATTTTTCAGTTTTTCTCTGGCTAGTTTTTTCAAATCAAGTTCTCCGGCTAAATCAGCTTTGGAAAGCGAAACAATTTTTTTCTTTTCAGATAAGTTTTTTGCTGTAACTTTTTAATTCATTAAAAAGTACATCATAATCTTTCTGATAATTTTCTGAGGTAATATCAATCAAAAAAAGAAGTATCCTTGTTCTTTCAATATGCTTAAGAAATTTTAATCCTAGATCCTTTACCCTCGTGAGCCCCTTCAATGATCCCGGGAATATCAGCAACTGTAAAGCTTTTATATTCTTTATATTTTACAATTCCCAGATTTGGCGTCAAGCGTAGTAAAAGGATAATCGGCAATTTTTGGTTTTGCGGCTGAAATTGTAGAAATCAAAGTTGATTTACCTGCATTCGGAAATCCAACAAGTCCCACATCAGCAATTAATTTTAATTCAAGAATAATTTTCAGCGATTCGCCTTCTCTTCCGGGTTCGGCCTTTCGTGGAGCCTGATTTGTTGGAGTTGCAAAGTTGCTGTTTCCTTTACCACCTTTACCGCCTTTTGCAAGTACAAATTCCTGTTCCTTTTTGCTTCAAATCGAAAATGACTTTTCCTGTCTCAGCATTTTTTACAATTGTACCGACCGGAATTCTGATAATAACATCTTCGCCGAATTTTCCGTCCTTCCTGGAGTTTCCACCCGGCTCGCCGTTTTGCGCTTTGTATTTTTTTTTATATCTGAAATCCAGCAATGTAAATAAGTTTGGATCAGCTTTTAGAATAATATTCCCACCATTTCCACCATTACCACCGGAAGGACCCCCTTTAGGAACATATTTTTCTCTTCTGAAAGTTACTAGCACCATCTCCGCCCTTTCCGGCAGTCACTTCAATTTCTGCATAATCTATGAACATTTTTAGGTGGCCTGGCTAAAATAATTAGAGACTGCGTTTGTTAATGTGACTGCATCTCTTGTGTAGGGGTTAACGCGGTATGAAAAGAAAACTGCTTTTAGAATTTCTGTAGCTTCATCATAATCAAAACACTCTGTTATTTTTTCCATTGTATTTGCAAAATCTTCTCTGTCTTCATTAAATACATTCACAACGACTTTTTCAATTTCTTTATTACTTATAAAACTTAACAAATCTTTTTCTCGTTGCGGAGCCCTCTTTCTTAACCTCTTCTCCTCTCCTATTTTTTGTTCAGTATTTAAACTTTCTGCCCAATCTTCTTTTAAATTTTCTTCATCCGGATTTTCTTTAAATTCCAATAAATTATCTTCGATTTCATTCTTCTCTTCAGTCTCTAATTCAATCTTTAGCTGTTCATTGCTATCTATACTTTCATCATGTAATTCTGGTTGATTTTTTACTTCATCTTTTGATTTATCAGATTGATTTTCGGTTTGCTCACCAGGAGAATCATTTTCATTTGCAAGTTCTTCACTTTCGGTTAAAAGCAGATTGGATTCTTCTTCCAATGCTTTCAGCTGGGAATCGAAAGCGTCTAATAGATCATCATCTGAAGAAAGGTTTGTTAATAATTCTTCATCTAGTAATGAATCAAGTTCCTTATTTAAGTTTTCTCCCTCAATTTTTTCTGGTTGTTGATCATTACTATCTTTGGATTCAATTTGAGTCCCCGATTCAGCGATAATATTAGATTCAGGTTCTAGTTCAATCTCAGTTTCCTGTTCAGAGTCGTGCTCTGATTCAATATCATTTTTTATCTCTTCAATTCCCGGAGATTGTTCATCATTATGTTCTTCCTCTTTTTCAAACATAATCTCATTATCAACAATTTTATCGTCATCTTTAAAATCAAATACTTCTTCTTCAATAACTTCCTTCTTATTTTCTATAATAATATCTGGTTCCTGTTTATCAATTATTAATTTAACTGGCATATCAGTTTCACTACTTTCTTCTTCTCTAGTTTTTGAAGGCAGTATCTGGGATTTCTTGATGCCGGTTGAGGTATATATAATCTTTTTTATATCATCTATCTTGTAAACAGGCTTAGCATTAACGGGCAAAGATCTTCTTAATCTGAAAAGTTGGTCAATCAAGTCTTTCTCTTTTAAGAAAAGTTCTACACAGCTGGGAGAAATTTTATTAGTTTCAACTCCTGCCAAACTGAAAAAATCGGCGATGGAATAAAGCGCATTGTCTACAAGTTCCTGTGTATGTTTTGAGAACAATTCCTTGTCAACTTTATTTAGTGCTACTTCAAAATCTATTAGACTTAAATTTAAAGATTGTTTCTTTTCTATATAAGTTATAAGAACATTTTTCAAATATTCATAATAATGCAGGTAATTAAGTGAGAGTTTAATTTCATCAACTGATTTTAACTGGTCTTCATTGTAAATAAATTTTGTAAGTGACCATTTTGGCCTTACCAGAAAATTAGCTGTAAAAGATACAGCTTGTACGATCAGGTTTTTAGCATCTTCAAATGAAATTTTCTTACTGCTTTTTATTTCCTTGCCAATGAGATTTAAATATCTTACAATTTCCGGATTTGAATAATCAAAGGCTGATTTTTTTACCAAATCTTTCCTGTCAATATAAATTAGATAATCCATTTCTGAATTAATATACTTAATTATTGCAGGATGAAGATCTGAGGTGCTCAGTTGATCTATAGTAAAATAGGCACCTAGTTTTTTTATCTTGTTTAACGAATTATCAGATATATATTTTATTTCTTTTTCAAACATTACCAATCCATGAACTTTAACATATATAAAATATAAAAATCCCGATTAAAAATCGGGATAATATATAAATAAACCTAAATTAATCTCAATTCCTGTTAAAAAACAGGATGAAGATCCTTAAAGAGAAATAAAAAAAACCTCTATTCATCAGATTTTAACGATGCTCTGTAATATTCTCTTCTGAGCATAGCTATTACATCCATAGAAATTTCTTTAGGGCATTCAGCCGAACAGGCCTCTGTATTTGTGCAGGCACCAAAACCTTCTTCTTCCATTTGATTAACCATAGCAATTACTCGTTTATCTCTCTCAGCCATTCCTTGCGGAAGTCTTCCTAAATGAGCAACCTTAGCTCCAACGAACAGCATTGCAGAAGAATTTTTACAGGCAGCTACGCACGCACCGCAGCCGATACAGGTTGCAGCATCGAATGCTTCTTCGGCTACATTTTTAGATACTGGAATAGCATTTGCATCCGGAGCACCACCTGTGTTTGCTGTAATAAATCCTCCCGCAGCCATTATTCGATCGAAAGCTGAACGATCTACAATTAGATCTTTAATTACAGGAAAAGCACTTGCTCGCCACGGTTCAATTACAATCGTTTCGCCGTCTACAAAGCTTCTCATATGCAGCTGACAGGCAGTGATTGCGCTCTTGGGTCCGTGAGGTCTGCCGTTTATAAACAAGCTGCACATTCCGCATATACCTTCACGACAGTCGTGATCAAATGCTATCGGTTCTTTACCACTATGAATTAGTCCTTCATTAACAACGTCGAGCATCTCAAGGAATGACATTTCTGTAGAAATACCTTTTGCTTTATAATCAACAAATTGTCCTTGAGCGTCTCTACTTTTCTGACGCCAGACTTTCAAATGTAAATTTAAGGTCTTCTCCATTATTTGTAACTCCTTTGAGTAAGTTTAACGTATTCAAATTCTAATTTTTCTTTGTTTAGTTTTGGCTTGCTACCTTCGCCAGTGTATTCCCATGCAGCCGCGTATGAAAAATTTTTGTCATCACGTTTTGCTTCGTTTTCTTCAGTCTGGCTTTCTTCTCTAAAATGTCCTCCGCAGGATTCTTTCCTATGCAGCGCATCTTCAGCCATTAATTCACCTAGTTCTAAAAAGTCAGCTACACGCCCGGCTTTTTCAAGAGATTGATTTAGTTCTTCGTTCTCGCCTGCAACTTTTACATTTTTCCAGAAATCGGTTCTGATCTCCTGAATTTTTTTAATCGCAGTTTTAAGACCTTTTTCATTTCTCGACATTCCAACATATTCCCACATTACATGACCGAGTTCCCTGTGAAATTCATCAACTGTTTTTTTGCCATTTATTGATAGCAATTTTTTGATTCGCTCTTTAACTAATTTTTCTGCTTCGATAAATTCCTTTTGATCCGTTTTAATTTTGTCGTTTTTCATATTTGCAAGATATCCGCCAATGGTATAGGGGATAACAAAATAACCATCAGCAAGCCCCTGCATAAGAGCACTCGCTCCAAGCCTGTTTGCTCCGTGGTCGGAGAAATTACATTCACCAAGTGCAAATAAACCTGGAACAGTAGTCATCAAATCGTAATCTACCCACAGTCCTCCCATTGTATAGTGGACCGCCGGATAAATTCTCATGGGTACTTTATATGGATCTTCATCCGTGATTTGTTTATACATGTCGAATAGATTTCCGTACTTGTCTTTAATCGCATCAGCACCTAGCCTGTTTATTGCTTCTGCAAAATCAAGATAAACAGCTTTTCCGCTGGTTCCAACGCCCCTTCCCGCATCAACCATTTCTTTAGCATTTCTAGAAGCAACATCTCTTGGGACTAAGTTACCGAATGAGGGATATTTTCTTTCAAGGTAGTAATCTCTTTCATTTTCGGGTATATCGTTTGGCTTTCGTTTGTCACCAGATTTCTTCGGGACCCAAACCCTGCCATCATTCCTTAAGCTTTCGCTCATCAAAGTTAACTTTGATTGATGGTCGCCGGTTACAGGAATACAAGTTGGATGAATTTGCGTATAGCATGGGTTGCCGAAATATGCCCCCTTTTTATAAGCCCGCCAGGATGCGGTAACATTACATCCCTTTGCATTTGTAGAAAGATAATAAACATTTCCATATCCACCTGTAGCAAGTATTACCGCATTCGCTGAATGTGATTCAATTTTCCCGGTCTCCATATTTCTAACAACTATTCCTCTTGCGGCTCCATCAACTATTACAACATCAAGAAGTTCGTGACGCGAATATAACTTAACTTTGCCAAGACCAACCTGCCGCATTAATGCACTGTATGCCCCGAGTAACAATTGTTGGCCCGTTTGTCCACGCGCATAAAAAGTTCTGCTAACCTGTGCACCACCGAAGGATCTGTTATCCAGCAGTCCTCCATATTCCCTGGCAAAAGGAACACCCTGAGCAACGCACTGATCAATAATGTTCACACTTAATTCTGCCAGACGATAAACATTTGCTTCTCTCGATCTGTAGTCTCCGCCTTTAACAGTATCGTAGAATAATCTGAAAACGCTATCGCCATCATTTTGATAATTTTTTGCTGCGTTGATTCCTCCCTGTGCAGCTATGCTGTGTGCTCTTCTTGCACTATCCTGATAGCAAAAAGATTTTACATTATAACCAAGTTCAGCAAGTGATGCTGCTGCGGATGCTCCGGCAAGACCGGTACCAACCACAATAATATCATATTTTCTTTTGTTTGCTGGATTAACAAGTTTTAAATGAAATTTATGATTTGTCCATTTTTCTTCCAGTTTTCCATCCGGAATTTTAGCATTTAGTTTATCCTCTATTCGGGATTTTGGTTTCATCGACATTTTACTTCCCTCCCGTCAATAAAAAGTGAATCGGTATTATTGCGAATGCAGCACATATAATTATTGCAAAATAGATCCCGAATTTTTTAATAATTGGTGTATATTTTTTATGTCTTACTCCAAGAGTTTGAAAAGCGCTTTGTACACCGTGTACCAGGTGAAATGCAAGAAGGATCATTGCAATAATATAAAAGATCGAATAAACCGGGTTTGAAAAAGCTTCAACCACTCCTTGATACATCGTATTTCCCGGATCTCCAAATCGGTAGGGAAAAAAGAAAGACCTTAAATGAATAACCAGAAAAATAAAAGTTATACTTCCGCTCCATACCATAAACCTTGAAAAGAAAGTGCTGTTAGCAGAAGGATTATTAGATTTATATCTAACTTGTGTCGCTTTCCGGTTTGACCACCATAGCCGGAGTCCGTTAACAATATGATAAATAAATACTAAGAACAGTCCAATCTCTAAAACTCTCGCCACATAATTATTAGGATTTGCCAGAAATTCTCCGTAAGCAGTAAATGCTTCCCCGCCATCACTTTTAAGCAAAAGCAGATTTCCTATTAAATGTTCAATCAGGAATAGAGACAGGAACAAGCCTGTAAGTGCCATTATTAGTTTTTTGCCAAGAGAGGAGTCTATAAATTTTATAAACCAGCCCATTGAGTTTCTCCTATGTGAAATCAGAAATTCTGATAATCTTTTTTGATCAGAATAATGAAAGAACGAAAAGTTCCCCTTAGTAATTCAGCGATTTTGCTGATTGTAGATAATGCTTTAAGCGAGGCAATATCTGTAATCAATGCAGGTAACTTCACTTGTCAAAATTATCGATAAAAGTCTATAAAATCAATTTAAATGAATAGAGTAAATTCACAAATTAATTGAAAATTCTATTCGTGACACCGAAAATCAGAAAAAACTAATATTTAATTTTGAATATTAAGAAATAGCTTATATCTTCGCTTAGTTCTTTTAATAATGATTTATGGTGTCCCGAATAAAATCGGGAAGAATAGGGAAACCGGTGAGAGTCCGGTACTGTCGCGCAACTGTTAAAGACAGCATTCAGCAGTTATCAGCATAAAACCACTGGAGCTAATTTTTTCCGGGAAGGTGCTGTTAATGTCTTAAGTCAGGAGACCTGCCATGAATCCAAATTTTAATCAACCTTCGCGGGCAAGGTAGGATTAACGTTAGCTTTCACTACGTTTTTTCAATCATCACTTTCCCACGAAGTTACAACCTAATTATCAATATACCGCAGAGTTCGGTATAATTTAAAGGAGTAACTTCTATGGCTAAAACTTTTTTTCGTTTTGTTGTTTTATTCATTTTTTTCTATCCTCTTATTTTTATTTGGGCGCAGGATATAGATCCTGATACGTTAAAATCCTATGAACTTTCCGATATTGTAATCACTGCAACCAGAACTGCAACTCCGCTTTTCGAAGTAGCTAGTTCAATTTCAATCATTGACTCAGCTGAAATAGCAAATTCGCACAAAACTAATATTTATGATTTATTGCGCGATCAATATGGAGTAAGTATTACACAGCAGGGCGCGCCCGGTTCAATTACACAAGTTTATATTCGAGGAGCAGATCCATCCCAAACACAAATACTCATAGATGGAATAAATATGAATATGGCTAACGACCCAGCTAATACCTACGATTTTGCAGATCTTTCCGCTGATAATATTGAAAGAATTGAAATTCTTCGCGGACCACAAACACTATACGGCTCAAATGCAATGGCTGGTGTTATTAACATAATAACTAAAAAAGGATCAAGCAAAGGAGATTTATATCTGAATACGGAAGGAGGATCTTACAATACTTATAAGGGTCTTTTGGGATTTATGGGAAGTTTCAATCGATTTAATTACTCAGCTACAGTCAGTAAATTTAAATCGAACGGATTTTCATCAGCCAGCACTGATTACGGTAATACAGAAAAGGACGGAACTGATAATTACACAGTTTCCACACGTTTTGGATATGATATTACAAAAAATTTTAACCTGAATTTATTCGGAAGATTTACAAAGGCAAATACTGATCTTGATCAGCATGGTGGCTATTACGGAGATGACCCGACTTACAAATATCATCTTGAAGAAGGCGCCTATAGATTAGAAGGAAATTTAAAATTACTGGATGGAAAATTGGATCAGAAATTCGGAATTTCTTTTACGAAAAATCTAAGGAGTTATGATTTTGATTCGACATTATTTAATCCAGCATCATCAAGAAGTAACTACGACGGGAGAATTATAAAATTAGAATGGCAGAATAATTACGAAACTCAGTATAATAATATTACTCTGGGAATTGAAACATTTAAAGAATCTGCTATAAGTGATTATTATTACAACGACTCTTTCGGTCCATATGAAAGTCAATTTCCGGAAAAAAGTGCTCGTACAACTGGAATTTATGCGGAAGATCAAATTAAACTGAACGGAAATTTTTTCAGCTCAGTTGGCATTAGATATGATAATCACGACAGGTTTGGTTCAGTCATAACATATAAAATCGCTCCCGCATATATTATCTGGAATACTGGTACAAAAATAAAAGCAACATTCGGTACAGGATTTAAAGCACCTTCACTATTTTATTTATATGACCCTGCTTACGGAAATCCTGATCTATCACCTGAGAGAAGTAAAGGCTGGGATGCCGGAGTTGAACAATATTTATTCAGTTATAAAGCAACTGTTGGACTAAATTATTTTCAGAATACATTTACAGATCTTTTTGGTTTTGATCAGAATTTTAAAACGATCAATGTTGATAAATCTGAAACCAAAGGCATTGAACTTTATTTAGATATTAAGCTCACCAATAACCTGAACTTGCATGCAAATTACACTTATACCGACAGTAAAGATTTAAGTCCCGGCAGTGTTGATGAAAATATGCCCATTTTAAGAATACCCGGAAATAAAGCTTCTATAAACGTTAACTATAACTTATCTGAAAAACTAAGCTTTAATTCAGATGTTTCAATGGTAGGGCAGCGAGATGATAAAAATTTTTCAACTTATCCTGCAACACGCGTAACACTAAAAAGTTATACGTTGATAAATATTTCAACTTCATACAAAATAAGTAATATTATACAATTTTATGGAAGAATTATTAATATGCTGGACGCTGATTATGAAGAAGTTTATGGGTACGGGACAGCCGGAAGGTCTGGTTATTTAGGTATGAGACTTAATTTACTTTAATCAGCAACCAGGACAAATATGTCTTTTGAATGCTACCATTATTCTTTTTATATTATCCTAATTAAAAAAACAGAAAATCAAATTTGACCCAGGAGTTAACAATGAGTAAAAATTTAATTAACCCGAAATTTTGGGCACTCAGCCTGATGATACTTGCCGCAGCTTTTACAAGACTAATTCCACATTACCCAAATTTTACAGCAGTTGGAGCAATGGCATTATTTGGCGGCGCATATTTTTCAAAAAAATATTTGGCTTTTATAGTACCAATGGCCGCTTTATTATTATCTGATCTATTTTTGGGATTCTATTCCGGCATGTGGGTTGTCTATTTAAGCTTTGCCCTCATTGTTCTGATAGGCATGCAGATTGGTCAAAACAAGAAACCCGGGAAGATACTTTTAGCTTCAATATCTGCTTCGGTAGCTTTTTTTCTCATTACAAATTTTGCTTTGTTTCCACCTAATTCAATATATCCACAGAATTTAATAGGTATTGTGGAAAGCTACACAGCAGCAATCCCGTTTTTCAGTTATACATTATTGGGAGACCTTTTTTATGTCGGTTTAATGTTCGGAATTTTTGAAATTGCAAAGGCAAAATTCCCGGAATTGGCTAAAGTTAAAATTTAATAATTAAAAGTAATTCGCAGATTATTAAGAGACGATCCGATGGATCGTCTCTTCCATTTTAAAATGACATTAAATTCAAATATACCGTTACTCATTGATTTTGATGGAGTTCTTAAAATAGGAGACAGGCCTGCCGTAGGCATTCAACTATTTTTAGATTTTATAGAAAAAAACGGAATTCCCGCTTGCGTATTGAGCAACTCAACTTTAAGAACAGGCCAATCAATAATAAAGTTTTTTAATTCGAATGGAGTTAAATTTAATTTGCCTGCAATGTCAGCGGTAGATGCAACTTTAAATTTTGTTAAAAATAATTACAGGAGTGTTTCGGTTTATGCTTCTGAAGAAATCAGAGAAATATTTTCAGAATTAATTACTGATAAAAACACTGAAGCAATTATAGTCGGAGACCTGGGGAAAAATTGGACTTATGATATCCTGAATGAAATATTTAGGAAAGTTTATCAGGGAGCCGACTTGGTTGCAATGCAGAAAAATAAATTTTGGAAACCAGATGGAAATAATCTTTTTATGGATGCAGGCGCATTCATAGCTTCAATAGAATATGCAACAGGCAAAACAGCAAAATTAATTGGGAAACCATCACCTTTTTTTTCCCATTCAGCTTTGAAGATTCTGGGTTTTCAACAAAAGTCAGAATTTATAATGATTGGAGATGATATCGAAGCCGATATTAGTGCTGCCCAGAATATTGGAGGTAAAGGAATTTTAATCTATTCGGGCAAGACTAAATTTCCATTGACAGGAGAGCAAAAAATAAAACCTTTCGCAGAGATTCAGACTCTTTCAGAAATGAAATTGTTGTATAACAGTTAATAAAATTATTATTACTTTTTCGAATTACCCGACTTCTTTCTTCTTTTCCATGCATAGCTGATAATTTTTTTCAATGCGCTGGTATACGAAAATCCTGCCGCTTCTGCAGAGCGCATAAAACCAGCACCTTCAGTTAAATCAGGGTTAGGATTCACTTCAAGTACGTATAATTTTTTGTCTTTAGAAAGGCGAATATCTACTCTGGCATAATCACGGCAGTTCATAGTTTTAAAAGCTTTAATCGCAATTTCTTTAGCTTTTTTTTCTATTCGTTTAGGTAATTCAGCAGGACAAATAGGAATCGTTTTATGATAGGATTCGTGATGAGGATCCCATTTTGCCTGGTAACTTACAATATTATGCAAGTGTTCCGGCATTTCGGAAAAATCTATTTCACTAATGGGTAAAGCTACAAGATTTTTATCACCCATAACGGCGACATTAAGTTCTCTACCTTCAATAAACTCCTCAACCAGGGCAGGCTGAGTAAAATTAGTAAGGACATATTTTATCCTGGCCCTCATCTCCTGATTATTATTAACAATTGAGTCATTTTCAATTCCGGCACTGGCATCTTCAAAGGCGGGTTTGATGATTAGTGGAAAATTAAGATTATGTCTGTATTGCTTTTGTTCTTTACGAAAGACCATAAATTGCGGGGTTCGTATTCCAACTGCATTTAAAAGGCGCTTAGCCAGGATCTTGCTCTGGCAATTGGCCAGAGCCATGGGTGGGGCCCCTGTGTATGGGATTCCCAGCAATTCAAGGAGTCCGACCATATTCATTTCCAGCCTTGAATCGTCCTTAAATATCTCAACAAAATTAAAGACTACGTCGGGTTTGTGTTTTTTGATATTCTTTAGTAGTATATCTATATCGTCTTTGATATTTAAAGCGTAGGCATTTATTCCCTTTTTTGTAAGCCTGGCGGCAAGCTGTTCAAATTCTTCTATCGGGGTTAGTTCATCTACCTCAAAATAGGGGATAAAGGCGGCATCATCCAAAGACTTATTGGACTGCTTAGTGTAAAGGTCTGGATTTGCTTCATTAAAAATTACAGCAACTTTTAGTTTTTTCTTCATATTGAATATAAAAATACGTAAATATGTACTTTAAGTAAAACTTAACTAATTGCTTGAAACTGAGTTTTGAAAATAAAAAATAAATTCCAACATGAGCTTTTATCCCCAGCCCTATAAATATCAGTGCGGACCTTTCGCATTAAAGTATGGTCTTGTAATGCTTGGCCGCTTTGAAAATGAAAGAACAATTGGCAAACGTGCCGGAAGCACCTGGTGGTATGGCACCGATGAGATAGGATTAGCAAAAGCAGCAAAAACATTCGATTGTAAAATGAAATATTTTCGTCGTGAAACACCTGACGAAGCTATAAAGATTTTGACCTGGCATTTAAAAAGAGGATGGCCTTGCATTCTAAGCGTTGACAGCTGGGAACATTGGATATCGGTAGTAAAAGTTCAAAAAGGGAAATTTATTGTATTTGATAGTATTCTTAATAAAGTAATTGTGATTTATGGGGCAAGGCAACTTGCTATCAGGTGGAAATACATTGATGAGGATACAGGCGATATTAGTTATGACGGGTATGCTCTGATACCAAATACTAAACCATCTACCAAACCAAATTTTACACTGGAAAAAGCAAGATATGTAATGCAGGATAGAAATAAAAGACTCGCGGTAAAATGGGATACATATTTTAATGATTTAATTTCCATTTGTCGTCCGCGTTATCCGAATTCAAAAAGTGTTATATCATTTAATGAATTCTTGAGACGCAATGAAAAAATGCTTGTTGAACAAGTTGCTTACTGGCATGGCAATCCAACCTACAGTGAACTTGATAAACTTTTAAAGGATTTACAATTTATGGCTGACGTATATGATCTTGTCATTCATTCCGAAGATCAGAAAAAAGCTTTGGTTGATTTATCATCAATTTTAATGATGTATGCATGCGGAAAATACGGAATGGATCCGATTTACTAATGGATATATTTTATGAATAATAATTTTAAAAGTCATCCTATACTTCTTGATAAAAATAAAACTGCTCTTTTAATAATAGATATTCAGGAAAAAATCCTGTCAGTAATGCAGAATATTGAAGCAGTCGTTGCAAACACTTTAAAACTTATCAAAGGTTTTAAAATAATTGGTGCTCCCATATTCATAACAGAACAATATCCCAAAGGACTGGGTCCAACTCAAAAGGATATTTTAAATGAGCTACATGGAATTAATCCGCTTCAGAAAATGAGCTTTAGTGGAATTTGTGCGGAGAATTTATTTTATAAACTTAAAGAAGCTAAAGCTGAACAAATCGTTATAGCTGGAATTGAGGCTCACGTTTGCGTTCAGCAAACTGCTCTTGATTTAATTGCTAATAATTTCCAGGTAAATTTGGCTGCTGATGCTGTTTCTTCGCGACACATAATTGATTATGATACTGCAATAAACCGAATGAGAAATCGCTCCGTTGAAATTACATCAACAGAATCTATTTTATTTGAAATGCTGCGTATTAGCGGGACCGACGAATTCAAGCAAATTTCCAAAATCATAAAATAAGCTACAATATTTTCATTCTTTTAGTTACAAAAAATAATCGATAGCCTCTTAAATTTAACTTTACATTTTGACATAATTTTAATATAATAGGCTGTGCCTTTTAGGTACGAATCCTTTCCGGGAATGCCGCTTAAAACTATTTTCAAAAGATTAGTATAATTTATTAACTCACAGGAGTGCTTTATATGAAAAGACTGTATGTTTTTTTGATTGGTATTTTCTTCTGCTTTTGTTCAATTAAAGCGCAGAACGAAATGAGTTATTCAGCAAAACCAATATTATCTGGTGGAATTTCAGTTGGTTACAGCGGAGGGTTCGGTATGCAGGGAAGCTTGTTAATATCGAATTTTGCACAAGATTTCCCATTATCTGCAAGATTTGCGTTGGGTTATTCCACTCTCAATCCAGGTGATCCCTGGGCTGCCAGGCGTATTTTTATAAATGATGCCACCAATGGTGTTCCTGTAACTAATGGCACTGATTGGACACTGCGTATGGACTTACTATACCGCGTTCCTTTCTTATCACTTAAGAGGTTTTATTTATTTGGAGGCGTAAGGTATTCTTCATTCTCGGGAGAGTTTGATTTTATTGATGGAAATGAATTCTTTAAAATTGATAGCAATCAGTGGGGACTTGGATTAGGAGGAGAGAGTTATTTTACGCTTGTTCCAGGTTTTGATCTTGTATTTACCGCTGCAGCGGATTATTATTTTAATAGCACTCTTGATGGGCATGATACTTCGTACAGTCCTGACGGAACCAGTATTAATCCTACACACAACTATACATATGCAAACGCTGATCAAGCAATAAATCAACCCAAAATCGTCCTAAGAACAATGATTGGGTTTAATTATCGATTTTAATATTTAACTAAATCAGGGCGGAATTATCCGCCCACTTATTAAGTGAATTATTAACCAAAAGAATATGAAATATTTAGCATCACAACCAGTTAGATTAATCTATGCAATACTTTTTGCATTATTGGGCATGAAGCATATTTTCAATCCGGGAAATTACCTGCGATATATTCCAACATTTCTTCCTGGAAGTGTATTTTGGGTCTATTTAATTGGTACATTGTTATTAGCTGCTTCCATCAGTTTAATTTATAAAAGATATACAAAAGTAACCTGTCTTATTCTTTCAATATTCCTGATACTTGTTGTGTTTGCAGTTCATATACCTGGTTTGTTCTATCCAAATATTATGCAAATCTCAGTGATAAATATTCTTAAAGATACCGGTTTGGCCGGAGGCGGATTAATTCTTGCCGGCGTAATTGGTGTTTCGGAAGTCGAATAAGATATGCAATTCCTTCCTTGGTTTTTCCCTAACCTTAATTATAAATGTAAGTTATAGCAATTTATGAAACTGTTTTCTTTTGAGACACATTCCCAAAATTAATCAGTAAAAATTCCACTCATTTCGAAGTAATTATTTCCTAAACCAATCATACTCGACCAACGGCGAGCAAAATTTACCGAATCCACAATGGCACGTTTATAGAATAACCTATTAAAACTTTAACTCGCTTAGCAACCATATTGCTAAGGAAAATTGAAATTGAAGGCTTTTAGTAATCAATAGGAGATCAAAATGAAAAAGATCATTTTCTTAACAGTGCTTGTCGGGATTTTCTTTGTGGGATGCCAGGATTCAAATGTTAATCCTGTTTCACCCCTGAATGCAAATATGTCAATATCAGCTTTACCTGACAACACACCAGTTACACTAGACAAGATAGATTTTTCAAGTATGAAGTTAAGCAAATGGAATGGATTATATAATAAATTATATAATGCATCCGGTCATTCTGTATTAATAAAAAATACAATAGCAGGTTCAACAGGCGGTAGTGTTAAATTAAATCCGTATAACACTAACACCAGTTACGGAAATACGGCAACAGTAAGCGGCGATGTAACTTTTAGTAAAAATGCAATTAATGGAAATCAGGATATTTATATGGTCGTTGATCCTGATAATGCAACTGTTACTTTTTATCCGGATATATCTCAGTTCAATGGCGATGTAACTGTAAATGCAACTATACAGGGTATCGATCTTACAGACCTGGCTTCAGATTCTTCACCTTTAAAATTCGTTTATGTTCCAGATGATCCTAATGCAGATGTGCAGGTTATAACAACTAGTGGAATAACTTTGGATAAAAATACAGGAACAGTGAGCGTTACAGGCGCTCAGTTGAAACATTTTTCAAGATATGCCTGGGCTCATTAAGATAGTTCAGGTATATAGAGCTATATGACAAATTTCGAACAAGTTCATTCCATAATTAGTAATGCAAATGAATAAAACCAGGGAATGCAATGTTAGTGTGGATACAAAAATGGTAAATTATGGTTTTATGCTTGATGAAATTATTACAATCTTTTTTAGTAAAGCTGATATAAATCATTTTCAAAAGTTGGTTTCCGAAAGAAAAAATAAATCGGAAGTAGCTAATTCAATTTTACCTAAAAAAGAAAAAGAGCAAATAGATCTAAAGTCCGATAATAGACATGAAGTCTATGAACAAATTGATTTTTTGATAACCTATGGTTCTGAAAAACTCTCAGCTGACAAGTATTTACTTTTCATTCAGAATCTTGGCAAATACTGTATTGTAATTGGTGAACTAAATGCTGCAATAATGCTCTTTGAAAGGATTATTGAGGCTTCTGGGGATGAAAATAATTTGTATATATTAAAGGCGGATGCTTATTTAAATCTTACAGAAATTTACAGGCTAAAAGCACAGTGGCAGGAAAGTTTTAACTATGTAAAGATGGCCACAAATATTTACAAGAGGAACAATGATACTAAAGGTCTTGCGAGCTGCTTTAATATTATTGGAACTATTTATGGCGAGCAGGGGAAATTCAGAAAAGCTCGCGATTATTTTGAAAACAGTTTAAGCTTGCTTCATAATTCCAGAGATGCTGAATTTAAAGGCATGATTGAAATAAATCTAGGAATTATAAATGATAAACTTGGTAACTATCACGAGGCCTTATCATATTTGAACCAGGCTTTAATAACCTATAATAATAATTCTAATTTTGAACGCATCGCAGAAATAAGGCATAATATAGGAATGCTGCACATAAAAAATCAGAATTTACAAACAGCATTGTTGGAATTCGATAGAAATATTTCAACCTCCAGAAAGATCGGTTATTTACCAACTCTCGGAATATCATACCTCTCTAAATCATATGTATTCACTCTTCAAAATGATTATAACCTTGCAGAAGCATTTGCCGATAAAGCATTGGAAATTTGCAATCAAACAAGTGATAGGCTTTCAGCAGCAAATGTTTACAAAATAAAAGGGATAATTCAAAGTGAAAAGAAAAATTATGCTGAAGCTGAATATTGTTTTAACACAAGCTTGCGAATAAATAAAGAATATAGCAATAAACTAAACGAAGCTGAAACATTTTATGAGCTTGGAATTCTTTACAAGAATATTGGAAATACAATAAGAAGTAAATCAATGTTTACAGAAGCATTAAACTATTTCAAATCACTCAAAACTGAGGGGAAAATAAAAGTAATAAAAGAACAAATGGCTAATTTGGCAGCGGCTTAGATTATCGCGTATCTTCTATAACAGCATTTTTTATATATATGTCTTTTCTTTTATCCATCAGTGGAATTGTCGACCCTTTCAATCTGTTCTCATCCAGCAAATCAAGCTCAAGATCAGCAATAACAATCTGTTCCTGATTTATAACACCTTCAGCAGCAATTCCATCACGGGAAAACGGAAAATCTGAAGGTGTAATAATACAAGCCTGTCCGTAATTAAGGTTCATATTTTCGACAGGTAAATTACCCACCGTACTTGTCATAACTACAAACACCTGGTTTTCAATTGCCCGCGCATGGCAGCAATATCTGACTCTCAAAAATCCCTGTCTATCGTCGGTACAGGAAGGTACAAAAATTATTTCTGCACCGGCTTCAGAAACCATTCGAGCAGCTTCAGGGAATTCAACATCATAACACACCATTATCGAAATTGGGGCGTATTCAGTTTTAAAAACTTTAAATTCGTGTCCAGGTTCAGTTTTCCACAGTTCTTTTTCCCATCTGGTTCTATGTACTTTATCCTGAGTAAAGACTTTACCATCTGGTGTAAATAAATAAGCTCTGTTAACAACACCACCATTCAATTTAGTAGGGTGAGTACCACCAATTATATAAAATTTATGCTGCATAGCATAAGACTTCATTAATTTAATATATTGATCAGTATATTCACCAAGTCTTCTTACTGCTGAATATGCTTCCTTCGATTGAACAAAAGACAATAATTGAGTAGTAAAGAGTTCAGGAAGTACTACATAATGTGGATTATATTCTGCCGCAGATTCCATTACAAAATTTACTTGCTGCTCAAAATCTTCAAATGAATTTATTTTCTTAAGATTATATTGAATTGCAGCTATTCTAACTCTCATATCTTTCTCCTTTTTCAGGTTTATAATCATGATTAAGCCACACAATCAGCGTAGCATTTTCAAGAGAATCAGTATCTCCTGTTAAATATTTATCGATTATATCACAAAATTGAAAGCCCTCCTTCATTTGAAATCTTAAAACAGGATCATAAATATCCCCCCATATCACGTGCATCGCATATGTATGTGCATCATACTTATGCGCATATTTATGATAATTGGGAATTCTTCCTGCGGCGATTATCCTTTTAAGATTAAAGTCTTTACAAAGCTTCTTTCTTGCTGCATATAATTTTTTACCGATTCCTTTTTTTCTTAAATCAGGGTCCACACAAACTTCAGCACCGTAAAGAGTTTTACCTTCCGGGTTGTGAGTATCGAAGGTACCTTTTCCTGTAACCTCTCCCCAATTATGCAAAGGGCCGTACTCCTCCCAGAAAATAATTAATGAACTAGCGGTTCCGACAACTCTTCCTTCGAAGTCTGCGACTAACTGACCTTCGGGAAAAACTTTAATATGGTTTTCCAGTTGCTCTATAGACCAGGGTTTCAAATGAGGGTAAACCTTATGCTGAAGTGTTCTGATTGCTTCAAAATCAGAGCGCAATACATTTCTAATTTTAACCCGGGAAATCATTGTAATATTCCTTTTATAATTAGCACGCCAATTATAGATAATTCTGAATTATAATTCTATATGATTTTTATGGCAGGCTGTATTTGGAACAATATACAAATAATTATAAGCACAAGAAAGAAATGAATTAAATAAAAAAGCCGCAAAGTTATGCGGCTTAAAATAATTCTTTATTAGAGATATATTTTAAAAACCAAAAGTTAACCCGGCACTAACAGTTTTTACGCTTGCTAATTTATAATCAATATTCAGATTAAGAATGGCAAGTTTAAATGCTGCACCTATTGTAAATGCCATACTATTTGCGCCTTTGAGTTCAAAATTAATATTTGTGGTATGCTGACAGGATTTACCATTAACATCTTCGGAATAAGTATAATCATAATTTACAGTTGTAGTAGATGATTCTGTTGTGATCCCCACATAAGGTGTAAAAGCAATGATAGTACCAAACGATTTACTTGCGTATACACCAAAAATAGTTGCTTTGGTTTCAAATATGGTTCCCACCTTTAAGATCCTGATAAAAATATCCTACAGCAAAATCAACCGGAAATTGTGTATCAGGAAACCATACAGCAGGATTGTGGTAAAGCCAAAACCCCAATAAGTAAAATCTCCAAGATCTTTAATATTTACTTTTGGAAACCATCTTATTTCAAAATCAGTTCCCATAAATGTCCCTATACCTAACTGAAGTGTTGCAGTCGGAAACATATGATAAATTATCAAGAAACCCGGATACGCCTGACAAAGTGTAATTAGGAATTGTGTAATCCTGACCAGTAGTATCAGAATTTTCTGACCTTGAAAATCAAGCATAACATTTCTGATCCTTTGATCCCATAATAGTAGGACCGGAAAATTCCTAATGTCCAAGCCTTACTCAATAATTGACTTTTAATATTTTGCTGTGCTAGAAGTATTATTTGGTAGCTACTTGTGATGCAATATCACCCGCTTGGCTATCTGTAAAATTAAAAGAACCCACAGTCGAAAAAGTTTTTTGAGCATCATCAATAACAGTACCCATTGCAATTACTTTTAGTTCAAGACTAAATGAAAGTTTTGAAGGAGAAGGCACTTTGGTTACCCATCCGGTATTAAGGTTTGATCCAAAGCTGCTTACTATAGGGCCGACATATCCTTTTGCTGCATCAGAGGAAAGACTCTTGAATTGTACTGTTAAAGTCGTTTCCATTGCCGGAACCATTCTGAGCATAGCCAGAAAAGAATAGAAAAGAATGCCACACAAAAACAAAATTGAGGTTAACTTTTTCACTGATCCTCCAGATAATTATTAATTGTTACTGCAAACATTCCTCTACATATAGGCACACAAAACACACATCAAATATACTAATTATTGGGAAATTGCAAATTTTTCTTAGACTAACGGTCAATTATAATAATAATTCTTTATCAAACAAATGTTATAAATTCAGATAATTTTCCCAAATATTATAAAGTTCATATGTAGCTAAAATATCCCTGCCACAATAGATAGCGATTTCCTTTACCCTCCCGGCATCGTAGTTGGTTTTGACATCAATTCCTGAAATTCCTTTCGATTTTGGAGATTCAATTCCAAAAGCATGACAATAAAAATCGAGATTGAACTTGCGCGTTAAACCATAAAAAGTAAACTGATCAAGAAGATCGATATGGAATGTTTTGTCATAACGGTTAGTAATGAGAATCCGGGAAGGCTTTAATTTAAGCATGGCCGAGCGCAGCATAAGAAAAGGCGCATCGAAGTTCCTTCCATTAAATGTGACAATTCTATCTGCAAGTTCAATAATCTTCCAGAAAGATTGCAGCATTTCTGATTCGGGCAGTCCTTTGTATTGTGTATTGTTCTCTTCGGATACCCATTCTTCCGGTTCATCATTTTCATAGTAAACAAAGGATTTTTTCTTTTCAACATCGTATAAACCAATCGCAACAACTTTAGCAGTAAAGGGATAAAGACTCGTATACCGGACAGCGTCGCTTTCCATTTTTTCCTTTACTCCCGGATCGTTTTCTCTATTTGCATACCTTAACAAATATTCCTGCTGGCTTTCAGAAAGAGATTCAAATGGATAGGCTGAGGTTTCTATATCAAAAATTAATGTGCGCATTTTATTGCCCCTAATTTATTTTTTGATTAATTCAACCCCCGGATCAAAAGAGGAAATCTTTTCATAAAACTCATCCGGCAATTTAGCTGATCTTTTCGTAACCGGATCAACGTGAACAAGAACTCCTTTTCCTTCAGCGAGTATATCACCGTTACGTTGTCTTTCAACAATATGCTCAAATCCGAAGCTTGAGTTTTTAATATAAGATATTCTGGAATAAATATTAAGGCCATCATCAAAAAAAGCCGGCTTCAAATAATTTATTTCGTTTCGTGCCATATAGTAAAGCCTGTTATCGCTGAAAATTCCTTTTTCTGGCAGCAACCCAGCGTCTTTCACATAATGAATTCTGGCCTGTTCAAAATAGCTTAAATAAACTGCGTTATTTAAAATCCTGAGCATATCCACTTCATTGAATCTTACTTTAACAGTGTAAATATGTTTGAATTTTGATTTCTGATATTGCGGTTTCATAATTATTATTTACTTCCTTTTGTTGCTCTTACCATCGCTTCAATCTGGTCCCACATATTTTCAGGAATGGCTTCTAGCATATTAAATTGTCCTGCACCCTTCAGCCACTCTCCTCCATCAATCGTTATTACCTCACCATTTATGAAGGAAGAAAAATCAGAGACAAGAAAAGCAGCAAGGTTTGCAAGTTCCTGATGCTCGCCAACTCTTTTTAGCGGGACTTTATTTTTAAAATCAAATTTGTCTTTCAGGTCTCCGGGAAGTAGCCTGTCCCACGCGCCTTTTGTAGGAAAAGCGCCAGGAGCAATTGCATTTGACCGAATGCCATATTTCGCCCACTCAACCGCAAGTGAGCGTGTTAATGCGAGTACACCTGCTTTAGCGCACGCTGATGGCACAACATAAGCTGAACCTGTCCAGGCATATGTTGTAACAATATTTAAAACAGTGCCTTCAGATTTTTTGTCAATCCAGTGTTTCCCAAAAGCTAATGTGCAATTGTATGTGCCTTTCAGAACTATATTTATAATTATATCAAAAGCACGATTTGAAAGTCGTTCAGTCGGGCTGATAAAATTTCCTGCTGCATTATTCACAAGTACATCAACTTTGCCAAATTTTTCCAATGTAGTTTTTAATAAATTTTCAACTTGTTGGTAGTCTGTTATATCGCATTCAACAGGAAAAACTTTTCCTTTAGTTTGTTCTCCAAGCTCTTTTGCAGATTCTTTCAGTACATCAATTTTCCTGCTTGCTATTACCACTGCGGCCCCGAGTTCAAGGAAATATTTGCTCATAGCCTTGCCAAGTCCTGTTCCCCCGCCGGTTACTACTATTACTTTTCCCTTAAGCGCATCTTCTTTCAACATCGGCTGTGAATAATTTTTCATAAATATATCTCTATTGTTTTTTTTATTAAATATAAGAAACCCAATCCATTAAATAATGAATTGGGTTTTGTTTTTTACGATTCCAAAACAAATCTAGAAACAAAATTGATTTTCTTCAATTAACTTATCAGCAACGTTTCTTCTTAATTTAACTGTATTAACCGGTTCAAGTTTAGTAAAGCGTTTCAGTCCGAGAAGAAGCATTTTCAATTCATCGCCATCTGCAAAAGCGGCTATTGCATGCTTTCCATAAAGATTTATTTTTTCAATTGCTTCATTTATGTATACCTTCGTCATATCAATATATGGTTGAAGTTCATCACCTTTTTTGATTTTCGAAAGTTTCATAGTTCTCAGGTATGCAGATTCGCACGCAAAAACTTCAATCATCATATCTGTGACATTCATTATTATTTCCTGTTCATCTTTAAGTTTTGCCATAAGTTTTTGAACAGCGCTACCTGCTATCATTAGAATAGCTTTTTTAGCATTTTTTATAGCTTTCTTTTCTAAGGAGAGCAATTCATCTTCGCCATTTTCAAACGAAGGAACAGACATTAATTCTTTTTGAATTGCCATTGCCGGGCTCATTAAATCGATTCTCCCCTTCATAGATCTTTTAACGAGCATATCTACAGTTAAAAGTCGATTGATTTCATTCGTGCCTTCAAATATTCTGTTAATCCTGGAATCCCTGTAAGCGCGGGCGGCAGGATATTCTTCGGAGTAACCGTAGCCTCCATGAACCTGAACCGCTTCATCAACTACATAATCCAGCATTTCAGATCCGTAAACTTTCAGCATTGCGCATTCGATTGCATATTCTTCCGCAGCTTTCAAAGCAGCTTCCTCGTATTTTTCGCCCTGTGCCTGATGCTCTTTAATCCTTTTATTGATTAAATCACTTACGCGATAGGTAGCTGATTCTGAAGCAAAAATTCTTATCGCCTGTTCTGCAAGTTTGTGTTTTATAGCTCCAAAATTTGAAATCGGCTGATTAAATTGCTTTCTTCCGGTAGCATACTCAATAGCAGTTGACGCAACTTTTTTTGCACTGCCTGTTGTCATTGCGCAAAGTTTAAACCTGCCCACATTTAAAATATTAAATGCAATGTAATGACCTTTTCCAATTTCACCTAAAATATTTTCGATAGGGACTTTGACATTATCAAGAAATAAAGCTCGAGTAGAAGAACCTTTAATTCCCATTTTATTTTCTTCCTGACCGCGGTTAAATCCTTCAGATTTAGCATCGATTATAAAGCAGGTAAATTTATCCCCATCAACCTGGGCGAAAGTAATCAGAATATCAGCAAAACCTCCGTTGGTGATCCACATTTTCTGTCCGTTAAGTATATAATATTTTTTGTCATCGGAGAGTTTAGCTGTGGTCTTTGCAGAAAGAGCGTCAGATCCGGAAGTGGGTTCTGTTAAACAATAAGCTGACTTTAATTCTCCGCTTGCCAATTTTGGAAGATATTTTTTCTTCTGTTCTTCTGTTCCGTAATAAAGAATTGGTAAAGTTCCAATACCAGTATGTGCTGCAAATGAAACTCCAAACGAATGGCTTTTCCCTATTTCCATTGAGATTGCCGTGTTGGAATTAAAGTCTTCACCAAGTCCTCCGTATTCTTCAGGGATTGCAGAACCGAGCAAACCAAGTTCACCAGCTTTCTCCATCAAGCTAACTGTCAGATTTGGTTCCTGCTTATCTATCGCATCAAGCTTCGGCCAGATTTCCTTCTCAACAAATTCTCTTGCAGAATCAGCCATCATTCTTTGTTCTTCTGAAAGATCCTCTGGAATAAAAATCGATTCAGGGTCAGCATCTTTAACGAGGAATTCCCCGCCTTTTAATACTTCTTTTGTTATTGTGTTTTCCATTTTTCTTAAGATATTTTGTTAATAAATATTTTTAATTTCTTCTACCAAAAATTGTTTTTGCAATAATACCTATTGTCATTTCGAATCCCGCTTTAGTGGGATGAGAAACCTTTTTAGTACAAAAGATTTCTCGCTCCGCTCGAAATGACATTGGAACTAAAAGCTTATCATAAAATATAAGAACTACTACTTCAGTAATTCATAAATTGCCGCTACACCCTGCCCGCCTCCGACACAAGCAGTTACCATTCCATATTTTTTCTTTCTTCTACGTAATTCATTCAAAATTTGAATAGATAATTTTGCACCTGTGCAACCCAAAGGATGCCCAAGAGCAATTGCCCCGCCATTAACATTAACCTTTTCAGGATTTAATCCGGCAGTTCTTATTACAGCCAGGGATTGAGAAGCAAAAGCTTCATTTAGTTCTATTAAATCGATGTCGTCCAGTTTCATATTTGCCTGCTTCAAAGCTTTGGGTATAGCTGCAATCGGACCAATTCCCATAACTCGTGGATCAACTCCTTCAAGAGCGTATGATTTTAGCACAGCAATAGGTTTTAAATTAAGCTCTTTCATCATCTCTTCAGACATTACAAGGACAAAAGCAGCGCCATCAGATGTTTGTGAAGCATTGCCCGCTGTAACTGTTCCACCAGCAGCAAAAACAGGTTTTAATTTTGCTAGCGCTTCAAGGCTTGTGTCTGCCCTTGGACCTTCGTCAGTGTCCACAACATATTTTTTGCTTTTCTTTATTCCTTTTTCAACAAATATTTCTTCAATCTCAATCGGAACAATTTCATCTTTAAAGAACCCCTTATTAATTGCATTTATCGCTTTCATATGAGATTCATAAGCAAATTTATCCTGATCCACACGGGAGACTTTATAGTCCCTTGAAACTTCTTCTGCAGTTAATCCCATAGCCAAATAATATTCCGGATGATCTTTCGCAAATTTATAATTCGGCGCAAGTTTCCATCCTGTTGTAGGAACGAGGGACATAGATTCTGTTCCGCCAGCAATTATACAATCAGCCAACCCTGAACGGATTTTTGAAAATGCTATTGAAATGGTTTCTGCACCGGAAGCGCAGTAACGGTTTACCGTCATTCCTGGTACTCTCATTGGCAGGCACTGCAGGGCAATCATTCTGCCGATCTGCAGACCCTGTTCTGCCTCAGGAACAGCATTTCCAACTATTAAATCATCAACTCTGTTTGCGTCGAGCTGAGGAACTTTATTTAATAAATATTTTATTACATCTGAAGCTAAATCATCAGGCCGATAATTTTTGAACCCGCCTCTTTTAGCTTTACCTACTGCGGAACGATATCCGGCTACTATATATGCTTCTTTCATTGTTTTACTTCTGTTTTTATAATTAAAAATTTTTTATCTTTTTTCTGATTTGTCATTTCGACCGAAGGGAGAAATCTTACATTTGAAAACAAAAAAGATTTCTCAGTCTTCCGGCAACAGCCGGACTCCTTCGAAATGACATCTAATTCCTTAAAGGTTTTCCTGTGGTTAAAATACTTTGTATTCTCTCCATAGTTTTCTTTTCGCCTATCAGAGAAAGGAATGCTTCTCTTTCCAGGTCAAGTAAATATTGCTCTGAAACAAGAGCAGGGGCTGTCAAGTCACCGCCACACATAATATATGCAAGTTTCTCCGCGATTTTTTTATCGTGTTCGCTAATGTATTTTGCATTATAAAATGAATAAGCGCCCAGCAACAGGGTTGATAATGCCGATCTTCCGAGCACTTTAATATCTGTCCTTTCTTCAGGTTGAGTGTAGCCAAGATTGCTTAATTCGAGTACAGCTTGTTTTGCTTCAAGTATTACTCTATTTTGATTTACAACAAATCTGTCTCTGCCTTCTTTGAAAATACCGAGTCCGAAAGCTTTCTGCGCGGAAGTTGCAACTTTTGCCATCGCAATATTCATAAATTTTTCCTGCAGGATGGTCATCTCGACCATATCTTTTTGATAGCTGTCGGATGCACGCAAAGTCATTTCTTTAGTGCCGCCGCCTGCCGGAATAATTCCAACACCAACCTCCACAAGTCCTATATAAGTCTCCGCACCAGCAACCACTTTATCGGAATGCAGACATACTTCGCATCCGCCTCCAAGAGTCATACCGTGTGGTGCAGCAACAACGGGAACTGCAGAATAACGAATTCTCATCGTAGATTTCTGAAACATTCTGACTGCCATATCTATTTCATCATATTCCTGTTCGGTTGCCAGCATAAACATCATTGCAAGATTAGCGCCTGCTGAAAAATTTTGCCCGTCATTGCCGATCACTAGTCCTTTAAAATCCTTCTCAGCTATGTCAATAGATTTTTGAATTGCTTCCAGTATTTCTGAACCGATTGAGTTCATCTTTGTCTGGAATTCAAGATTCAAGACTCCGTCACCAATATCGTGCAAAGTTGCGCCAACATTTTTCCAGACAGGTTTATTTGCTCTGTAATTATCGAGAATTATAAATGTTTCTTTACCAGGAATGATTTTATAACTTTCGGATTTTATATCATAAAACTGTCTCTTTCCGTTATCAATTTTATAGAATGAAGAAAAGCCTTTACCGAGCATATCATAAATCCATTTTGCCGGTTTAAGGTTTTCTTCTTCCATTGATTTAATAGACTTCTCCAGTCCAAGAGCATCCCAGGTTTCAAATGGACCGAGTTCCCATCCGAATCCGGCACGAAGTGCGTCATCTATTTTGTAAACTTCATCGGCAATTTCAGGAATGCGGTTTGAAGAATATTGGAAAATCAAAAAGGAAAGTTTTTTTAGAAATTCACCTGCTTTATCTTTTGATAGAGTAAGCGTTTTAACTCTTTCTTTCAAATTATCAATCTGCTTGGCCGCAGTAACTGATCCAAACTTAACTTTTTCAGAAGGCACATATTCAAAAGTATCAACATTTAAGTTCAAGTATTTCTTTATTACCATCTTTATCTTTTGACTTTTTATAAAATCCCTGCCCTGTCTTATCACCGAGCCAGTTTTTTTCGACCAATTTATTTACAAAATCAGGGATATGAAATAATTCGCGCGATTCATCATTCGGACAATCTTTATAAACATTTGTTGCTACTTTCACAAGCGTATCAATGCCCACAACATCTGCTGTTCTGAAAGTAGCTGATTTCGGTTTTCCGGTAAGCGGACCAGTAAGTGTATCAATCTCTTTTATTTTTAATCCGAGATCTTTCATCAATTTAAAAACCGCCATCATACTGAAGACACCTATTCGGTTTGCAATAAACGCAGGTGTGTCCTTACACAAAACGGGGGTTTTACCTAGATAAACGTCGCCGTAATGCATTAGGAATTCTATAATTTCCTTTTTGGTTTTATCCGTTGGAATAATTTCCATCAGTGGCAGGTATCTTGGCGGATTAAAGAAATGTACTCCGCAAAAGTGTTGCTGAAAATCTTCGCTTCTTCCCTCAAGCATTGAATGAATCGGAATTCCTGATGTGTTGGAAGTTATCAGTGTTTCTGCTTTCCTAAATTTTTCAACCTTTTCAAAAACTGATTTTTTGATATCAAGGTTTTCAACAACCGCTTCGATTACCCAGTCACAATCATTAAGCCAATTTAGATTATCTTCAAAATTGCCTGTTGTAATTCTTGATACATAAGATTCATCGTAAAGTGATTCCGGTTTTTGTTTAAGTACATTTTGCAAATTAGCATTAACTATTCTGTTTCTAACTTCCGGGCTTTCTAGCGTCAACCCTTTTTTAGTTTCATCATCTGTTAACTTGTTCGGGACAATATCCAGCAGGTAAGCACTGCAGCCAATATTTGCAAAATGACATGCAATTCTTGAACCCATAACTCCCGACCCAAGCACCGCTACTTTTTTAATTATTCTGTTCATTTTGAGATCTCAGTTTATTTGGGGGAATATTTTTTAACTTTTATTTTCAAGCAATCTGCTTATCCAGGTTTTCATGGTAAATCTGGTCTATAACGTTTTCATACTTTTTGATCACTACATCCCTTTTAACTTTTAGCGTTGGAGTAAGTTCGCCTGTTTCTATTGACCAAAGATCAGGTACAAGCGCAATTTTCTTTACTCTTTGAATATGTCCGAATCGCTTATTAAACTTTTCAACTTCTTTCCAGATTCTTTCTTTAACAATTTTAGAAGCTGCAATTTCTTCCCTGCTTACAAGATCAATTTTCTTCCCCCTTGCCCATTTTCTGATAAACTCGAATTCAGGCTGAATAATAGCAGCCGCAAATTTTTGGTTTTCGCCTATTACCATTATATGCTCAATGAAAAATGATTCTTTCATTTTGTTTTCTACAGGTTGGGGAATAATAAATTTACCTCCGCTGGTTTTAAATATTTCTTTCAGCCTCCCTGTTATCTTTAAATATAATCCATCTATTAATTCGCCTATATCACCTGTATGAAACCAACCATCTTCATCTATTGCTTCTTTTGTTGCTTCAGGATGATTATAGTAACCCATCATTATGTTTGGTCCCCTGCCAAGGACTTCACCATTTTCCGCAATTTTAATTTGAACATCAGGAATAGCAAATCCTACGGTGCCGATGTAATTGTGTTTTTTTTCAAACCGATTACATGTTAAAACAGGAGAAGTTTCTGTCAAGCCATAGCCTTCGATAACTGGTATGCAGGCGGCGATAAAAACTCTTGAAATACGCGGTTGCAAAGCAGCGGAGCCGCTTATTATACCCTTTATTTCTCCCCCAAGCGCTTGTTTCCATTTAATAAAAACTAATTTTCTTGCAAAGAATAGCCGGAACCAATAAAACCAATTGTTTTTTCCACGGTCATCATAATGAAGCCCAAGGTTTACTGCCCAACCAAATATTGCTTTCTTTACAAAGTTCAGTTTATAACCTTCAGCCATGATCCTTTCGAATATTTTTTCCAGCAACCTTGGTACAGTAATAAAATAATGTGGCTTAACTTCCCTTATGTTTTCTCCGAGTTTATCCATATTTTCAGGATAATTAATTGATGAACCCAGGAGCAAATAAAAATAAACGGCAGTCCTTTCAAAAATGTGACACAAGGGAAGAAAACTTATTGTTCTTTTAAAATATTGGATAGGCATTGATTGTGTTAGGGAATTAACATTTCCCATAATATTTCTGTGAGAAAGCATAACTCCTTTGGGGATACCGGTTGTTCCGGAAGTGTATATTATTGTAGCAAGATCATATTGAGTTATACTTTTATTAATTTCTTCTAACTTATCCCTATATTTCTGATCTGCGAGTTTTAGAACCTCGGTCCAGTTCGGAGCATTATCAACATTATCAAAAGTATAAATTTCCTGAATTTTGTTTTTTAACTTTTTATTAACCCTTTGAACCTTTTTATAAAGTTCATTATCCTCTACAAAAACAATCTTAATTCTAGCATCATCAAATATGAACTTATAATTATCTTCACTTGTATTCGGATATAACGGAACTACCACCCCACCAATCTGCAAAACACCAAGATCAATAAAATTCCATTCAACTCTGTTCCTTGAAATTATCGCTATCATATCCTTTGGATTTACACCGAGTTTCAGCAGACCTAAACTTAAATCGTCTATTATTCTTTTTACTTCAGCTGAACTATAGCTTCTCCACGTCCCGGTTACTTTATCACTTATTGCTTTAGTGTTGGCATAATTTTCCAATTGGTAAGGCATCAGGTCTATTAACCTATTTTTTGACAATATGGGCCGCTTCAAAATATACCCCCCGAATGTTTAATCTTACTTTATGAAAATAAGAAGAAGGGTTTTAAATATCAAGCGAAAATTCGCTATTAAAGAATTTTTGCTTATATTAAAAAATCGTTATATTGCTTAGGTTGTTGATTAAAGTACTGATAATTAAATTCGTCATGTATGAAATTATCTGAAAACAATATAAAGCTTATTTTTGGGCTAAAATTAAAACAATTGCGGTTGGAGAAAAACTTATCCCTTACGGATCTGGCAGCAAAAAGCTCACTTTCAGTTTCATACTTGAATGAAATCGAAAACGGTAAGAAACATCCCAAATCAGAAAAAATCGCTGCACTTGCGGAATGCGCTTGACGTATCTTATGACAAATTAGTTTCATTGAAGCTTACAAAAAGCCTTGCCCCTATTAGTGAGCTTTTAGAGTCCAATTTATTGGAACAATTGCCATTGGATCATTACGGAATTGACGTATACAAACTGCTTCTGCAGATATCCCAGGCTCCCCTTCAATTGAGCGCGTTAGTATCGACACTTATCGAAATGGCTAAGAGTCTTGAAATGAGTCAAAATAATTTTAGCAAAACTGCAATCAGGACTTACAAAGAATTTAATGATAATTATTTTCCCGAACTTGAAGAGGCTGTAATAAAATTTTGTAAAAAAATAAATTTCAAAAATGAACCCCCACTTAATTATCAGAAGCTCTCAGATATTATAACCAAAGAATTTGGATATTCTGTAGATGGAAATGCAATCGGTGATTCAAACGAATTAAACATGATAAGAGGTATCAGTATTTTGAATGGAAAGAAAAGGAAAATTCTTATAAATAATAAACTAACCGACTCGCAAAAAGCATTTATAATTGGGAAAGAGATCGCATATAACTTTTTGAATATTTCCGACCGGTCACTTATTTATTCCAGTTTAAAACTGGATTCATTCGACCAGCTTCTTAATAATTTAAAAGCATCCTATTTTTCCACCGCATTTATGATAAATAAAGCGGCCTTAATTGATGATATGACAAAACTATTTGGAGAAAAATATTTTAACGATGAATTTCTGCTCTCTTTACTGAACAAATATAATGCTTCACCTGAAATGCTGTTGCAACGGATGACAAATGTTTTATCTAAACATTTTAACATAAATTCATTTTTCTTTCACAGATTCAACTCGGTAAGAGGATCAAATGTATTTTATCTTTCCAAAGAAATAAGATTAAATACAAAAGAAAATCCCGGGGGCTATCAAACAACTGAGCATTACTGCAGAAGATGGCTTGCAATAGATATAATATTGGAATTAGAAAAACAAAAGAAAAACCAAATCAAACCTATCGCTAAAGGTTCAAAAATCTATATTTAAGAGCTCCGGTAATGAATATTTAACTATATCGATAGCTAAAAACTCAACGTTACTTGAGAATACTAATTACAGTGTAACGCTCGGCTTTTTAGTAACTGATGATTTTAGAAAAAAAATATCATTCACAAACCATCCTTCTATAGTTTCTAAAATTGTTAATGATACTTGCGAGAGATGTGGAATTTCTGATTGCAAGGAAAGAATTGCTGGACCAAGTACCTTCGAAAATAAGATTCGACTCGAAAAGATTGAACAGAGACTCAAGAAAATCATCGAAGATGAATCTTCTTAGATTATGCTGCTTTATTTCATCGCTTAAATTTACTTAATATTTTTTGCTCGCTTTAATAGCCTGCATGTTAAAGATTGTGATTATAGCTAATTAAATACATCCTCAAATATTTTTTTAGCTTTTTCTATCTCTTCGAATGAAATATCGAGATGGCAGATAGCCCTCAGAGAATCGATCTTCCCAATTGAAAGTAGCAGACTTTTTTCCTTACATTTTTTCAGTGCTTCTTCAACAGAAATTTTTAAAGGTTTAAAAATCAGAATATTTGTCTGAACAGATTCCTTATCAATCTCAAGATTTGGATTTTCATTTATAGCATTTGCTAATATTTGAGCTTTTTCGTGATCTTCTTTCAGCCTGTTTCTGTTATTTTGCAACGCATACAATCCTGCAGCTGCTAAAATTCCTAGTTGTCTCATTCCCCCGCCCCATGCTTTGCGAACGCGAAAGGCTTCCTTAATGAAATCCTTATTACCGGCAATTATTGATCCGACAGGTGCACCAAGACCTTTAGAAAGGCAGCAAGAAACAGTATCAAAATGTGATGCATATTCTGCAGGAGTTATACCAGTCACAGCACAAGCATTCCAGAGCCGCGCGCCATCGAGATGATGAAATAGATTATACTTTTTTGCAAGATTTTTTAAAGCAATAATATTTTCAATCGGGTGGACTGTACCGCCAGCTCTGTTATGCGTGTTTTCTACTTCAATTACTTTTGTACGAGGCATATAATATGCGCTTGCAGGCCTAATAAATTCTTCAGCTTGTTCAGGAGTGAATACTCCTCTTTTACCTTTAATTGGCATTAACTGAATTCCACTCAAGGCAGCAGGTGAACCTGATTCATAATTAAAAATATGCGAATCAATTTCGCAAATAACTTCATCTCCCGGGTTTGTTAGAACATTTAGACATATCTGGTTGCCCATTACACCACTGGAAACGTAAAGAGCTGCTTCTTTTCCGAGAAGTTCTGCTGCAAATTTTTCAAGCTTGTTAACAGTAGGATCTTCCCTAAAAACATCATCCCCTACTTCAGCTTCAAACATTGCTTTGCGCATTTCCGGAGATGGCTTGGTCACTGTATCACTTCTGAGATCAATAAATTTTTCCATAAGTATTACTTAGTTTTCTATTTTAAATTTGATTTTGAACATACAAATAACATCATTTAATTATTTTAACTTCTTTCTGGCTTTTAGAAATAAAAAATACAAAAACATAGCCAAAGAAAAATATGATGCTGCATATGGAAATATCATTGGATATTTTGTGAAAAAAGTTTCCCCTTCCTGAATAGGTACATTTCCAACGAGAACTGTTTTGGTAAAAAGTTTTGATTCTTTTAGTGTTCTACCCAGTGGATCTATTATGCAGCTTATTCCTCCGTTTGCATCTCGAATGACAGATTTTCTGTTCTCGATCGCACGAAGAACTGCAATTTCTTTATGTTGATATGGACCGCTTGATTTGCCATACCAGCTATCGTTAGTTACAATGGTAATTAGGTCAGCACCTTTCTTTACAAATGTAGCCACAAAATACGGGTAGACAGATTCATAGCAGACCAGGCTGTTAACCTTTAATGGATATTTTACCGTCGTTGAATCTTTTTTTATATTGATATCGAAACTAAAAACCGTTGTATCCCTTCCAACATTCCAGCCGGAAATACCAACCCCCCAACTAAAAAATTTTGCGAGAAACGGCAATTGATCTGCAAAGGGGACCTTTTCTCCAAAAGGAACAAGTTTCATCTTTCCATATCTTTGAATATCCATTGTGTATGGAGAAAATAATAGCACACCGTTATAAATTGAATAATAATAATCACCCAGCTTATTATATTTTGCATCGTTTGGTATTTTTTGCAAAGAATTATAGAATTGAATATCCGGCATACCTGTTAACAGGTAGGATTCTGTAGATCGAAGGAAATTATAAATGGAATCTCTTTCCGGGAGATATCTTATTGTAGTTAAATAGGCATTCAATGCAGTTTCGGGCCAAAGTATTAGATTTGCACCCTTATTAGTTGCTTCTCTCGAAAGTGTTAAATATTCGTGCAATGATTCGTCAAGATTGTTGTCTTGCCATTTATCCCAGGGATCAATATTAGGCTGAACTAATCCTACTTTGACTATAATGTCCGAAACTTTGAAATCAGAGAGCCTATATGCACCGTAGGATAAAACAACTATAAAAACTAAAATTATTGCAGCAAGGCTACTAATGTATGACTTATTGTTTTTTTTGTAATTGATATACGTTTTATAAAAAAGAATATTTATATAAACTACAATTACTGAAATTCCAACTGCGCCGATTATATCTGCTACCTGTATAAATAAAATCATATGAGATAGCCCGCTTCCGAGAGTCAACCACGGAAAGCTGATATCTGTTAGCATATACAAATATTCATAGGTAATCCAGAAAAATGGGAATGCGAGTAAAGCAAAATTGGGATTAAATGCTTTTCTGCACATATAATAAAGGGTTGAAGGAATCAAAAATAAAAGCGGGTTAAAAAACAATAATGTCCCGCCAGCAATCATTAAAAACGGATCAGTTCCTTTTTGCCAACTACCCACCCAGTAAATAGTAATCAAAGAAAAAACAAAAAATGTGAGGTAGGTGGATCGGTTTACTTCAGCCAAAGTTTTTTTCTTTTCAATTACAAAAAAATAAGGTACAAGAGCAACGAACATAAACAATTGAAAGGGAATTGGAAACGGAGGGAAAGAAATGCCAAGCATTAAGCCGCTCAGGATCAAAAGAAACCTTTGATTTTTTCTCTCTTTTTTCTCTTCAGCTGAGAGAGACATTGTGTTTTTAAAAAAGATTTTTTTCAATTGGATATTATTTTTTTCTTCTTATAGAAATATCTTAGAATAAAAAATAGCACGATTACTATGGTTGCTACAATTGCAATATTATTATATGTAGAAAGATAACTATCCACCAATTCTATGTTATGTCCGAAAATTATTCCAAGATATATTATGGCTGTATTCCATACAATAGCACTGAAAGAACAATAGACAATCGTTTTTTTTGAATTTAATTTGCTCATTCCTGCAAAAAAGGAAATTACAGAGCGTGTTCCGGGCAAAAATCTATTTGCTAGAATAATCCCATATCCATATCGGTTGAACCATCCTTCAACTTTATCGATACCTTCAATCGAAATAAATTTAATTTTCCCGGCATGTAAAACCTTTTTATCCAGCAAAGAACCTATTAGAAACAAAGTCATAAATCCAAGCACACTTCCAACTGTAGTAATAATTAAAGTTGGTATAAAATGAATTGTCCCTGTGCCAATCAATGAACCGCCTATTACAACTACAAGGTCGCTGGGTGATGGGGGGAAAATATTTTCAATATATGAAAACAAAAATAAGACAACATATAACCAAAACGGCGTCAGCCTGGATATATCGGAAAGAATATTTTCAAACATACTTTATTTTCTTATTAATATAACAGTTGCCAAAGCCGAAATACCCTCTTCTCTTCCGACATAGCCAAGTTTTTCCGTAGTGGTGGCTTTTATAGATATATTTTCAATTTCCGTTTCTAGCAAGAAGGAAATGACTTTACGAATCTTCGTAATAAAAGGCGCAAGTTTAGGCTTCTGCATAGCAATGACTGTATCGAGATTGCCCAGCTCATAGCCATTATTTTTAACAAGTTCATAAACTTTTTTTAGAAGATCTTTGCTATCGGCATTTTTGTATTTAGGATCGTTGTCGGGAAAATGTTGACCTATATCTCCAAGTGCAAGTGCGCCAAGTAATGCATCGCTAATAGCGTGCAACAAAACATCTGCATCAGAATGACCCAGCAAACCCTTTTGGTTTGGAATTTCTATTCCGCCAATGATAAGCTTTCTTCCATCCACTAAGGCGTGAACATCAAATCCTATGCCTGTTCTAAAATTATTTTTCAATGTCTTATCTCAAAATTTGTAAATTCATTTTTTGTTCCATCCCAGTCAATCCTGGCATTTCTTACCGATGCATGAGATGGACCAACTTTAATAATCTTAAAAAGATCTTCTATCAATGCTTTATCGCCTTCCACAACTGTAAGAACTTCTCCCGAATATAGATTTTTTACGTATCCTTTAAGTCCCAGCCTTTCGGCTTCACGATAAACAAAATATCGAAAACCTACTCCCTGTACTAATCCATTCACTAAGATTTCCGCTCTTTTTTCATCTACGCTCATCTTTTTCTTCTTTTTTCCCAAATAATTCACTTACCAACAGTCCTGTAAATATAAAAATACATCCGATAAAGCCAAAGCTTGTTATTCTTTCATTAATAATTAAAAAAGCGAACAGAGCAGCAAAGATTGGCTCAAATGAGAATATAATAGCAGCTTTAGTTGGTGTGACGAATTTCTGGTATTTAGTTTGAAGAGTAGTAGCAATCACAGTTGCCATAAGGGCAGTATAAATCACAGCAAAGATTACAGTACCACTAACGGTAAAACTTATTTTTTCCAATCCTGAAGCTGACAAAAAGTATGTGAAAATCCAGCCACAAATTCCAGTAACTGCAATCTGAAAAAAAACAAGTAATTTATAATCAATTTTGTGACTGATCATATCAAGGTAAACAATGTAGGCTGCAAAAACGATTGCACATAAAAGGGTAAAGAAATCGCCGATGTTAAAATTTTCTCCAAGTTCTTTGAATATATCGAAGATTGCATTTCCTTTACTCGACAAAAATGCGAGACCCAAAAGCACAAGAAAAATTCCGATGATATTTTCTTTTTTCGGAGCTCTTTTTTCTATAATCAATTGCAGTATAGGGGTGAATATCACGAAAGTTCCTGTTATAAAACCAGATTTGGTTGCTGAGGTATACTTAAGGCCTATGGTTTGTGTAGCATAACCTGCAAAGTTTAATATGCCTAAAATTATACCGCCAATCAAAACTTCCTTTTTAGAAGTTTTTAAAATATTCAGCATAAATGGGAAAATAATTAATGCAGCAAGTGTAAATCGAAGCGAAACAAAAAGCAGGGGAGAAACATCCGTTAAAGAAAGTTTTATCACTACAAAAGTTACGCCCCACAGAAATGTCGTGAGTAAAAGCGCACCTTCAGCAAAAAATTTCTTCATATATAAATTATTATAATTTGAGGAATGAGTATTTTAGATTCGAAAGGCTATTCCTTCTCGTTTGAGTAGCCGAATGATTTAAGCATTTTTTCGTCGGTTCGCCATTTATTTCTAACCTTAACATGAAGATCAAGATAAACCGGCCTTTGCAGAAATTCCTCAATTGCTGCCCTGGATTCCTCTCCAACTTTTTTAAGGGCAGCCCCCTGCTTGCCGATTAAAATGCCCTTTTGACTCTCTCTTTCAACAATAATTTCTGCCTGGATGAAATCTTTCCTTCCATCACGTTCCTTGAAATCCGCAATTACTACTTCGCAACTGTAGGGTATTTCGTCCTTGTATCTCTCGAAAATCTTCTCTCTAATAATTTCGGATGCAAAAAATCTTTCGTTTTCATCCGAAATATTTTCATCCGGGAAGAATTTCTGTCCTTCCGGCAAACACTCAATTATTTCACTTATCACAGTGTGAATATTATAAGCTAATTTAGAGGAAATTGGAATTATTTTTTTGAAATAGTTTGTCTTTTCAACCTTTGAAATTAATTCTGAAACCTGTTCCTGAGTGGAAAGATCGATTTTATTTAGAAGTAAAATCTTGGGTTTTGTGCTTTTGCTTAACAAATCGTAAATAAAGGCATCTTTTAATGTTTTTTCACCTCCAGGGTCAAGAGCAACATCAAGTATCAATAAAATTACATCTGCATCTTTAATAGATTGGACTACTGCATCCATCATTTTTTCCTGCAAAAGATAGGCGGGTTTTAAAATCCCCGGCGTATCAAGAAAAATAATCTGATAATTGTCATCAGATAAAATTCCTAATAATCTTTTACGTGTTGTCTGTGGTTTGCTGGTAGTAATCGAAAGCTTCTGTCCCAGCAAAGCATTAAGCAGAGTTGACTTTCCGGCGTTAGGAAGTCCGATAATTGTGACATATCCAACTTTTAATTTCATAATTAGCGCTATTTATAAATTACACATTACAAATATACTAACAATAAAATAATTATTTGAGTGTTTGATATTAAATCAGGCAGCAGAGAAAACAATAACGTTCAATAAAGTATACCAAAGGAAGCTATTAATGCAGCCTGCTCAGATTCCCCTTTGTGTGTTTTATAAGATCAAAAACAAAATAAACCGAGATTAAAAGACCAAGCGAGAAAATACTTCCAATCATAGATAAATTTATCTTGCTAATGAAGTCTCTGATTGGTGTTAAAATATTTTCAAGTATGCTAATAGTTTCTTTCGAACCTGTTACTGTTCCGTTCAGTGAAACAGGAGATGCTAGTATTAACGAGAGAACATATCCCAAAATACCTAATGCTATAATTACAAAAACAGAGGAAACGGAAAGTATAAATATTTGCTGCTCTTTTTTAACTTTTGATTTTTTTGATATCCTTTTCATCAAGGAAGATGTAAAGTTTGGAGATACAGACACCACATTCATATTTCTTAAAGTTTTATCAACTGATTGCAAAGTGCGCAATCTTTTCCTGTCTTCATCTGAACTTTGCAATTGGTCACGAACCATCTTTAATGTTGCCTGATCCAGTTCATTATCTATATACCTGTTTAATATTTCATCAGACAATTTATTCATAATAATTCCTCAGCATAATTATTTTTAAGAATCAGGTCTTTTAAAGCATTTCTCGATCTGTGCAGCATAACTTTTACATTTGAAACTGAAGCACCTATAGTTTCGCTTATTTCTTCACAACTCAAGTCATTTAAATAAAACATTGTTATCACTGTTGCATAATTACCGGGTAACCTTTCAATCACAGTATTTATAAATTCTGACATATCTTTTTTTTCTGAAACCTTAAAATCATAATCACTTTCAAGATCAAAATGGTCATCTAAGGATGACATTTCTGATTCAATTTTTCTTTTCGTATTTGAGAGTTTTGTCAACGTTGTATTATAAACTATTCTGTAAAACCAGGTTGAAAATTTTGACTCCTGCCGGAACGTTTTAAGCGAATCATATGCCTTGATAAAACAATCCTGAAGAACCTCTTCCGCATCCATTTGATTCTTTAGCATCCGCTTAATGAGAGATAAGGCTTTGTTTTTGTACCTGTCAACAATGATTGCATAATCTGCCTGGTTACCTTTTTTGACCGATTCAATTATTTCTAAATCCGTAAGGTTCTTCATCATTATCTTCAGACTAATTCCAAAATTAAAAGGTTACAGAAAACTAAACAGTAGAATAAAAGAAGAAAATACGTAAGATTAATTATAAATAAACAACTAAAACCTAATAAAATCAAATTGTACCGAATATTGTCCAATTTAGAATATTCCTGAGTAAGTGTAACCTTCAGGCACGAACTTTTGTCATAAGTTTTAGAACAAAGATAATTGATATGCGGGGACCGTAACTTCCGAATAGAAATTAGAGTCTTAAAGACAAAATATAAATAGAAGGAGAAATAAAATGGATGAAAGAGTAGTGGCGGTATTTATACCAATAATATTATTCTTGGTATCAGGTTTGGTTGCAGTTGTATATCTGTATTTACGATCAAAAGAAAGACAAATGTTAATTGAGAAAAACCTTGATGCTGAAGCGATCAAAGAATTCTTTAACAATAAGAAAAATTATGATCCATACAGGTTGTTCAAATTCGGAGTAATTTGTGTATTCTTTGGCCTTGGTCTGGGAATTGGATTGATGCTTGAAGATTATACACGTGCCGATTACTGGGTTCCGTTTGCTCTGTTTACAATTACCGGACTCGGCTTTATTGTTGCTAACCTTTCCGCACGCAAAATGGATCAGAAAAAGCTTCAATAATTATTTCCCTGATAAAAGAAAGGCGCCTTATTTAAGGTGCCTTTTAATTATAAGTATAATTTATAATTTGTTTAATCTTCCTGTTCTGCCAGCCATCGTTCGGCATCTATAGCAGCCATACAGCCTGTTCCAGCGGCAGTAACTGCCTGCCTGTAAGTTTTATCCGCAACATCTCCTGCTGCAAATATCCCAGGGATATTTGTGTAAGTTGTTCCTTGCTTTACCTTCAGATAACCGGTCTCATCCATATCAAGTATGCCTTTGAATAGATCTGTATTTGGTTTATGACCAATAGCTATAAATAAACCGTCTGCTTTTACTTCTTCAGTTTTTCCAGATTTAGTATCTTCCAGCAAAACACCTGTCATTATCTTTCTACCGTTCTCTTCTTTACCTAAAACTTCCTTCACAATTTTATTTGTTAGGAATTTTACTTTCGGATTTTTTTTGGCTCTTTCTGTCATGATTTTTGAAGCCCTGAATTCCTCACGCCTGTGAACGAGAATAACTTCAGCAGCATGCTTGGTTAAATAATTAGCCTCTTCCATTGCAGTATCTCCGCCTCCGATCACCAAAACTTTTTGATTTTTAAAGAAGAACCCGTCACAGGTTGCACAGGCAGAGACTCCGAAACCCATAAATTTATTTTCGCTTTCAAGGCCCAATAATTTTGCTGATGCTCCTGTTGAAACGATTACAGCATCTGATTTAAATTCCTCCCCTTCATAAGTTTTTAAAGTGAACGGCCTTTTCGAAAAATCAACTTCAGTTATTTCTTTATAAATTGATTTAGCCCCAAATCTTTGTGCCTGTTTTCTCATTACATCCATTAATTCAGGTCCTTGAATTCCCTGTTCAAATCCCGGGTAATTTTCAACTTCAGTTGTTATGGTCAATTGGCCTCCTGGCTGAATTCCTTCAAATACTATCGGGTTTAGATTTGCTCTACCTGTATATAATGCAGCAGTGAATCCCGCTGGGCCGGATCCTATAATTATTATTTTGTGATGATTATCATTCATTATCTCTCCAATTTCAGAATTCGAATAATTTCAATTAATAAATTTAAGAATATTTATTTTCAATAAATTTGTTTTAGTTTAAATGAGATTCAGATTTGACTAAAAGGATTCAGGTTTTAAGAATTTTGCATTCCGTTTTAGTCCTTTTAATTTCGTCCTTTTAACCGGACTGGATGTAAATTTTTCATTGAATTGCTCATCATTCATTGATAGAACCTCATCGATTGGAATTTCTTTGTTTCCGTTTCTCAGTTTGAAATCCTGAAGGGATGTTAATTGAAAAAATTTTATATTCCAGGGGCAAACATCCTGGCAGATATCACAGCCGTAAAGCCAATTGTCAAACTTACCTTTAAATTCAATTGGGATTTCCCCTTTATTTTCAATAGTTAAATTAGAGATGCATTTATTCGAATCGACAACATATTCTTCTACAATTGCTTTTGTAGGACAAGCATCCATACAGGCTGTGCACGAACCGCAATAATCTTCTATCTGGTTTGAATAATTGAAATCATAGTTTGTGATTACGTTCGCAAGAAAAATCCAGCTACCAAATTCTTTATTGATTAGGTTCGTGTGTTTTCCTATCCATCCTAGCCCTGCTTTTTTCGCCCAAACTTTATCCATAACCGGACCGGTATCTACATAAGATATAGATTCGAACGCTGGATCAATTTGCTTTAGTGAATTTTCAAGAATTACAAGTTTATCCCAAATTACAAGATGGTAGTCTTTACCCCAGGCATAGCGAGATATTTTACCATTGTCAGGTTCATTCGAATAATTTTCATTAGTATAATAATTAAGGCCAAGTGATATTACACTTTTAGCACCCGGCAGAATTTTATTCACATTTTTTCTTTTATCAAGGTTCCGTTCCATGTACGTCATCCCTGACTGAAATCCCCTTCGTAGCCATTCTTCTAATTTCCCGATTTCTGAACTTAATTCCTCAACCTTGGCGAAGCCAACCAGATCAAAACCAGCAGACTTTGCTTCCTTTATTACTATTTCGTTCGTTAAATTCATGGCTTTATTAGATAACTTTTACCAGTTTAAATCTTTCGGGGAAACTTTAGCAAAGACATAATTATCAACAACTTTAGTTTCGTAGGTATCCAGTCCTTTTCTTCCCATTGGAGTTTTCCCAGTCTGAAGGTCGAATATCCAACCGTGTGCGGGACAAATAACACAACCATGCTCTATAAATCCATCATATATCATCGAAGTATGCTGATGAGGACAAATATTGCTTAAAGCATAAATCTTACCTTCAAGCTTGAATATGGCAACCTCAACTTCATTTACGATAAATCTCTTGCCTGCTCGTTCTTTTAAATCATCAAGAGAGCAAATTTTTGTAAATCCATTAATATTTGTTTCATTCAAGTTTATCAAATCTCTCTTTAAGCCTGAATCCTTTCTCAGTTTTTGTTACAGTCGCGCATACAGTTTCAGAATCGTGTTCAAAAAATAATTTCCAATTTTCATTTGCGGCCAGCGGAAGAATTTTATTTTTCTCATTAACCGTTACCAAGGGCTGAAGATCATAACCCATTACATAAGGCACCGGGATATGCGAAGCTGTTGGAAACAAATCGCAACAATATAAAATAGTATTTGACGAATCAAAAATTTTCAAAAGTTGCTGTGAAAAAGTATGCCCGTTAACAATTATAAAGTCGATTTCGTCATCGATCTTATCATCTTCATCAATTAGTTTTAATACGCCTTCATCAAAGAGCGGAGAGAAATTTTCTTTAATATAACTTCCTCTATCCCTGTCCGATGGATTAACCGCCCATTCGTAATTTCGCTTTTGTACATAATAAGTAGCATTTGGAAAAGCAGGAACTATTTTTCCATTATCAATTTTTGTGGATCCACCTGTATGATCAAAATGAAGATGAGTAAGTATCACATCAGTAATATCTACTGAATTTATGTTTAACTCACTTAAACATTTTTCCATAGAAGAACTGCTTTGGTCGATATCATAAATTGCTTTTGCTTTTTCATTCCATTTATTTCCCATGCCGGTATCAACCAATATTTTCCTTTTCCCTTCTTCCAGTAAAAGATTCCTGGTAGTCAGTTTTATCCTGTTCTGGTAGTCAGCCGGATTTGTTTTTTCCCACAAATTTTTGGGAATAATTCCGAACATTGCACCCCCATCAAGCCGAAAATATCCACTATTAATTACAGTTATTTTATATTTTCCTATTTGCATAATTGTTGTTGAATTTATTAGAGAATTTTCATTTTGAATAATAAGTTAAGCAACTAAGGAGAAATGTAAAAGGTATGTATTTATAGTAAGTATAATAGTTTAAATAGAAAATGGCTTTAATCAAATAATTAAAGCCATTTAAACATGGAAAGTAATTAAGAAAATAAAATCTTAATTACGTATTGCATCCAATGCATCTTTTTTTGTTAAGAGAGCTGTTTCGTCTTCTACATGTGCGGGATCAGGGATACAGCAGTCAACCGGGCAAACATCTTGACATTGTGGTTCATCATGAAACCCTTTGCATTCGGTACATTTATCAGGAACAACATAGAAAAAATCATTTGAGTAAAATCCTGTTGCTCCTGAGGGAGCTGCATCCCCTTCGCCATATGTTTGACCATTAAATTCCCATTGTGATCCGCCTTCGTATATCGCATTATTCGGGCATTCTGGTTCGCAAGCACCGCAATTTATACATTCATCGGTTATTTTAATTGCCATTTTAAGACCTCCATTTATCTAATTTTAAAAAGACTACTAAATTATATGTATTCGTTTATTTATCCATATAATTACCAATTTTATGCCAGTCCTGAACTACCAATATCTTTATCAAAAATGGCCAAAACGGCCATTATTATCAAAATATATACAATTTTTAAGAATTGATAGCCAGGGATTCTCTGATGTAAGAATAGCAGGATAAAGCTTAATATTTTGGGAGGTCCTAAAAATAAAAATGGCTACGCAAAATACACAACCATTGTTATTATAAAAAAGATATGACTAATTTATCTGCCGATTCCATCCAGATATTCTTTTCTTTTTAAAAGTGTTGCCTCATCTTCAACATGTTTTGGATCTGGAAGACAGCAATCAACCGGGCATACAGCAGCGCATTGTGGTTCATCGTGAAATCCTTTACACTCTGTACATTTATCAGGCACAATGTAAAAGAAATCATTAGAAAAGAATCCATCAGCCCCACTAGGTGAAACTTTTCCTTCGCCATAAGTAGTGCCTGCAAGTTCCCATTCCTGTGCCCCCTCATATATAGCAGTGTTAGGACATTCAGGTTCACACGCGCCGCAGTTGATACATTCCTCAGTTATATAAATCGCCATTAAAATCTCCTTTACTATTTCAAAATTATTCCTAAATGATAAGAATAATTATTTTGCCTTTTTTAAATTAAAAATTTTCTTTTAGTAATCCTAACTGAACATTTACAGAAATTAAACATGCGGAATATTACCACCCTCCGCTGGCACCTCCGCCTCCAAATCCGCCGCCGCCGCCGCTAAATCCACCGAAGCCCCCTCCTCCTCCGCCAAAACTTCCACCCGAACCACCGCCAAATCCACCAGGGAAAAATATAAATCCCCCTCCCCTTCTTCCGCCTCTAAGCAAAGACATAATTATTACAAAAATTATAAACATCAATGTTCCAATGCCTGAAAAACCTTTATCGCGGTTTCTATCATTTATATTTTTATCAGCCTTATATTCACCCGCTATTGCAGAGATCATTGCATTGAGACCATCAGCGATACCGGCATAATATTCATTCCTTTTAAAATGCGGGGCAACAACATTCCTTATAATTGAACTGCATAATGCATCAGGTAAAACACCTTCCAATCCATATCCAACTTCTATTCTCATTTTTTTGTCGTTCTTAACCACCAAAAATAGCAAACCATTATCGTGTTCCTTTGTTCCTATCTTATTTTTTTCAGCAACATCCATACTGTAATATTCCAATGGATAATCATTAAGAGTAGGAATCATAAGGAATACAAGCTGATTAGAAGTTGAGTCCTGGTAAGTTTTTAAATTTGCATCCAGCGTATTTAATTCTGAAGATGACAGTGTATTGGTTAGATCATTTGCCCATTGCTCAAGTTGAGGAACTTTCGGTTGGGCATATGCAAATGCAAAAGAAAAAAGAAAAGCAAAAAAATATTTAGCCAAATCTAAAACTCTACTTTAGGTGGTGTTTCAGCACCTGCAGTTGCTTTAAAATATTGTTTTTCTCTAAAACCAAACAAGTTGGCAAAAATAGAATTTGGAAACAATTTTATATTAGTATTATAGCTTTGAACCGTTTCATTAAATCTTCTTCTCTCAACAGAGATCCTGTTTTCCGTACCTTCCAGTTGAGCCTGTAATTGCAAAAAGTTTTCATTAGCTTTTAGATCAGGATAATTTTCCACAGTAACTAGCAATCGTGATAAAGCACCGCTTAGTTCATTTTGCGCTGATTGAAATTTCTGAAATGCCTGCGGGTCATTTAAAACTTCAGGGGATACGTTCATCTGCCCAACTTTCGCCCTGGCATTTGTAACATCAGTTAATACGCCTCTTTCAAAATTAGCATATCCTTTAACTGTATTAACCAGATTAGGAATAAGATCTGCTCTCCGTTGATATTGGTTTTCAACCTGGCTCCAACTTTGATTAACAGATTCGTTCAATGTTACAAGATTATTGTAAACATTTTTTCCCCAAGTAAATAGTATAATTAATAATAATACTAATCCTCCCCCGATCGATAATCCTATTACCAGCCCTTTTTTCATCCAACCTCCTCTAAAGCGATTAGAAAATTGAAGAATAAATTGCCCGATTTATTCCAAATCCCCAGACACATTTAAGAAAGAAAATAATATTTTGATATTTTAATAATGATCACTATCAATTTAAACTGTTTTTTAAACAATTTCCAATTTGAAATGCCTTTGCCTATTTCTCATCTAAAAGAGCTCTAGCAATCACCATTCTTTGAATCTCTGAAGTACCTTCATAAATCTCAGTAATTTTTGAATCTCGCAAATATCTTTCGACAAGATATTCCCTTACATATCCGTAGCCTCCGTGAATCTGGATTGCGTCCAATGCACATTCAACAGCAATTTTTGAAGAATAAAGTTTAGCCATTGCCGCTTCTTTATAATATTTTTTACCGGAATCTTTTAATGCCGCCGCTCTGAAAGTAAGCAGTTTTGCTGTGTCAACTTTCATAGCCATATCTGAAATTTTAAATTGGATTGCCTGAAAATTTGATATGGTTTGTCCAAAAGCTTTTCTTTCTTTAGCGTATTTTATCGCCGCTTCAAGCGAAGCTTCCGCAATTCCAATTGCCTGTGCAGCAATCCCGATTCTTCCCCCGTTTAATGTATTCATTGCAAAGTTAAATCCTTTGCCTTCTTCCCAAACAGATTTTTTACAGGAACTTTGCAATTTTCAAAAGCAAGTGAACAGGTATCGGAACTTCTAATTCCTAATTTGTCTTCTTTTTTCCCATGCGAAAATCCTTCAGTGCCCTTTTCAACAAGAATAGTGGAAATCCCTTTATGTCCTTTTTCTTTATCCGTGGTTGCCATAACCAGATAATAATCTGCATTAACTCCGTTAGTAATCCAGTTCTTCATTCCGTTAAGGACAAAAAAATCACCCTTTTTATCGGCAGTTGTTTTTTGCTTTGTCGCATCACTGCCTGCCTCAGGTTCAGACAAAGCAAATGCACCTAATTTTTCTCCTTTGGCTAACGGAATTAAATAATTTTGTTTAATATAATCTGATCCGTATGCCTCAAGCCCGTAACATACCAGTGAATTATTTACTGACATTATCACGCCAACGCTAGCATCAACTTTTGAAATTTCAATCATTGCAAGAACATAACTAATAGTATCTAACCCTGCCCCTCCATATTCAGGAGATGCCATCATACCTAAAAAGCCGAGCTCTCCTAATTTTTTTACTATATCTCCCGGGAACTCAGCATTTATATCTCTTTGAACAGATGTGGGCGCAACCTCAGCCTGAGCAAAATCTCTGGCTGAATCCCGAATCATTACCTGATCTTCTGTTAATTCAAAATTCATTTTTAAAATTCTCCCTGTTAATATATCATTTTATAATTCTGTGCCTCATCGGTAGGCATTAAAAAGAAAGTTTCCTCAGAACAGAATGGATTAATTTTTAATCTTTATAAACAAAAATACAGTAATAATATTTCGATAGCAACGTAAGTTCATAATGATTAGTTCTACAATTAGCTACTTCGCAAATTTAAAGGAACTGCATTTATTGGTATATTTGCAATATGAATAACAATTTAGAAGTGTTAAAAAAGACCGAAACCAAACCGACTTTTTCTAAAGGAAAGCCGCAGCTAAAGGGAATGAGCCTAGAGGAATTAGAAGAATATTTTGTAGAAACTGGTGAAAATCGGTTCCGTGGTGAACAGGTTTTTAAATGGATGTACAATGATCTTGTTACTGATTTCGACGAAATGCTTAATATCCCGAAACAATTACGTTCCTTGCTAAAGCAAAAAACTAATTTGATAACATTAAATACTACTGAGTCTGAAGAATCAGCGTCAAGCGGGACGAAGAAATTTATTTTCGAAACTATTGAAAGAAATAAAATTGAATCTGTAATTATACCTGAGGAAAAAAGAACTACTTTATGTATTTCAACACAAGTAGGTTGCCCCCTTGATTGCCGGTTTTGTGCGACAGGATTAATGGGTTACAAAAAAAACCTGACACCGGGAGAAATTTTCGATCAGTATTTATTGGCCGCAAATGATTATGGGAAAGATAAGCTGACTAACATCGTTTACATGGGAATGGGAGAACCGCTTTTAAATTTTAATGCTACGGTAAAATCACTAAGAATATTTTCCGAAGAACTGACAACAGGAATCAGCCTTAAGAAAATTACAGTATCAACCGCAGGGATCGCTCCCAAAATCAGAGAATTAGCAGATACCGGGTTAAAACCAAAACTAGCTTTCTCACTTCATTCATGTTTCGAGAATATAAGAAATAAAATTATGCCGATTAATGAAAAATATACACTGAAACAAAATATCGAAGCTCTTAAATACTATCATCAAAAAACTAACACTCGTATCACATTTGAATATGTAATGCTAAAAGGAATTAACGACAGGGATGAAGATATAAATGCACTTTTTAAACTCTGTTCATTAATACCATCTAAGATAAACATTATCCCATTTAATTCTCTGCAGCATATGAACCCGACGGGATATGCTGCTGAATTGACTCCAACCTCCAAAAACCGGATTGAAGATTTTGCAAATAAACTAAGAGAAAAAAGCATCTCGGTATTTGTAAGAAATACACAAGGTGATGATATTGCTGCTGCCTGTGGTCAACTGGCAATAAAATTTAAGTAGTCCATTCTATTTATTTATGAAAAAACTTACTCACGACGAAATATCTCAAAACCGAAGTACACTGGATAATTTACACAAAGTAAAAAAACTACCAGTTCAAGTGATTTTGAATAGTATCCGCAGCAACTATAATGTTGGATCTATTTTTAGAACATCAGACGGGGCAATGATTGAGAAATTATATTTATGCGGATATACTCCTCACCCGCCTAAAAAAGAAATTTTAAAAACAGCCTTGGGCTCAACAGAAAGTGTTTCCTGGGAATATGTGAAAGACCCGAAAGAAGTTCTGCTAAGATTAAAATCCCAGGGCATAAAAATATGTGCTCTTGAGCTAACTGATAATAGCAAAAATTATTATGATATCTCAAGTACTGATTTACCTTTATGCCTTCTTGTAGGAAACGAAATTACAGGCGTTTCGCAGGAGTTAATTGATATGTGTGATTTTTCAATTGAGATTCCTCAATACGGAATAAAGCAGTCGCTAAATGTTGCAGTAGCTTACGGCATTGCAATTTTTGAATTGAGAAAAGTATTTGATTTAAGCTCTTGAAGTAAAATATTCCTCGCCATTTTCCTTAGTATGTATCATTAATAAGTTAGCCCTAACCATTTTTACTAATGTTCGCGAAGCCCTTCTTGCAGAAATATTTACCAGCTCACTTAGAACTTTTACTGTTATAGTTTCATTTTTATCAAGATAGGCAAAAACATTTTTTTCATTATCACCAAGTGAATATTTTTTTAGTCGTAGATCCTCGGATTCCGCTCTTAATATCCGTATCATTTCTTTACTCGCCTGAACACTTTTATCGTTTACTCTGATGCAGACAACTGCCTTTGTTATATCAAAGTCGTTTTCAAAGTCCTGAAGTCGATGTGGTTTATTTTCCGATTCAGGGATTTCTACGATCACAATTTCTTTTCCGCTAACTTCAATAAATTCAACATTATACAGCAGTGGCGGTTCACAATAATTTTCAGCAGTTTCCCTTACTAGTTCAACTTCAGCTTTTTCGCTTTCGACTCCAATGACCTGTTTATCATCATCAACGCCAAACAGAATAACGCCACCTTTTGTGTTAGCAAAAGCCACCATCTCCTTTGCGATCTTTTCGTAAGTCGAAAACTTACGCTTAAACTCGCAGGTCAAATTTTCTCCCTTTTCTATAAGTTCTAATAAATCTTTTCTTTTCATTATTTTGATTTTGGAAAAAGCATTATATCATTCACTCTCCCTAATATAATCGAAGAGCGGCGAATTACGTAAGAAGAATTAACATCAGGCGCATGTTCCAGCGGGGAAGGAATAACTGCGGCCAATCTGGCACATTGATTAACAGATAATTTATCGGGTTCCCTGTCAAAATAGATCTCAGACGCTTTTTTTATTCCAAAAATTCCGTCGCCCCATTCAACTGCATTAATGTAATCTTCAAGAATGGTTTTCTTGGATAACTCTTTTTCCATTCTAAATGTAATAACAAATTCTTTTGCTTTTCTGAGGACTGTTCTTTCAGTTGTCAGGTACAAGTTTTTTGCAAGCTGCATAGTCAGTGTGCTTCCGCCTCGAATTGTTCTTCCCCTTCTCCTATTTGTCTTTAAAGCATTATTAAGCTCCTCCCAATCAATACCTTTGTGTGTAAAGAAACTTCCATCTTCCATTGAAATAATTGATTTCAAAAGATATGGATTTACGTCATCAATGCTTACCCAGGATTGCCCCGGATAATAAATTAATTTGTGCTCGATTGCCCGCTGCTGCATTAATGATGTTATTCTGAAATGATTATATTCTAATAATGGGATCTGAAATGAAGGTAGACTAAAATAAAGGATAAATAAAAAGTATAACAGTAAGCTCTGAGTCTTTCTCCTATTTATCAAGGGAAGCAATTTATCAAAATAAGTTGCTAATTCATTTTCAGGAAATTGTGAACTAATCATCAGATAATTTATCAGGTGATTATTTTAAAATGCTAAAAAATATTAACAAGTAATTATTTAATTCTTGAAGAATCCACAGGAACTTTAATGTTATTATTTATTAAGGAATCTCCTAACGGGGCTTCATCTTTAATTTTCATTTTGCTCTCCTGCATCATTAGCGAATCATGCCCTGACATTTTTGATTTTTCCTTAAGGCTATCTTTGATTGATTCTTTCAACAATGGAGGCATAATTTTTTCATCATTTAATCCCTTCTTGACGCTATCCGGCAAAACACTTTTTATAGCTTTAGTAGAATCTTTTGGAACATTCTGATCTTTTAACTTTTGATTCGCAATCAGGGAATCTTGTATTGCCTTTTGAAGCTTCTGTTTTTCAGTATGATAGTAATTCAATTTGGGGTTTATTTTAGCTGCATATTCAGACCTGGGATATTTGGCAACAAGAGAATCATAAAAAATTACTGCTGAATCAGGTTTGTTAAAAATATTCTCAAATATCCAGCCTTCGGCATAAAGAGCTTTTGGAGCTGTTTGGGATTTAGGATAATTATTATAAATATTATTGAGTTGCGAGATTGATGAATAATAGTTTTTCTTATTAAGTTCTGATTCAGCCTGCACATATATACTTTTTCCGGGATCGTAATCAAAATCAATTAATGGTTTATTCAAAATGTTTGCTGCGGCATTAACTATACGATCATTTTTGTAATTATCATAAATGTAATTAAAAAGACTATCCGCTTTGGAAGTATCTCCCACTTCTAAATAATAATTACCAAGTACAAAAAGCGTTTTCGACTTATAATCAGAATTTGGATAATTACTGAGTATATCGGAATAATAATAATAGGCCGAATCTGGATTGTTAAAGTCCGTAATAAATAAATTTCCCAATTCATATTCAGCAAATACTATTTTATTCTTTATCGAATCTGCAGTAATAACAGGCCTTTCAGGTGGTCTACTTTTCAATATATTTATCAACTGGGATTGCTGGGATGTTAAAACTGATGATGGATCAAAAGTCCTTCTGGATTCGTTAGCATTTTGAGTAAACTGGTTTGCATTAATATTTGAATTTTCCTGCAGCGATTTATTGTATTGCTGAATACTATCTTTCATTTGAACATATGCAATCGAATCTTTCTCAAATTCATGCGGGTTCAATGAATATGCAAGTTGAGTTTTATCAAATCTTACTGCATCCTTGAGGTCGAAGTACTTTTTAAATTTTTCATTCTTTTTGTTAAGGGACTCTAAATATTCGGGCGGAATTAAAATAGATTTTGCTTTCATATAGTAAGCAAATGCACTATCATAATTATTCAAATAATTTTCATACAATTTCCCTATTTCAAATCTTGCTGCGCCGGTATATTGTGTATTTTTATATGTAGTATCAACCACTGTAAGTACATTTAATGCATCATTATATTTACCCAGATCAATTAAGGTAACTCCTTTTTGAAAATTTATCTGGTCAAATACATCTTTATATTTATCCTGTGAACTCATGTCATCAAAAATATTAAATGCTTCTTGTTTATGTCCTGCTTTGCGAAGCGCTATTCCATAGGCAGTCTTTGCATTGAACTCCATATCATAGGATGGAGAATAATTTAAGACTTCTCCATATGCTTTTGCTGCAGACTCTTCATCGTTTACTAATTCGTAAAGTTTGCCGAGTTCAAAAGCTACTTTGCTATCAATTGAATTGTCGTTTGAAACCTTTAGAAAATCCTGCGAGGATTGTATTGCACCCTGATAATCGTTCGTCGTTACCTTATATTTAATTTCTTCAATTAGTGCTGATTGGAGTATTTCATTCTCATTTTCATTAGAGGCTTCTTTTATTACACTCTCAAGTGTCTGTAGTCCGGTTGTTACATCAAGCTTCATTTGGCATTTACCAAGCCATAATTGGGCCTCCAATCGTAAATCACTATCCTTTTGAGTATCAAGCAATTCCTGAAGCTCTCTTTCAGACTTCAAATAATTTTGTTGATAATAAAATGTTTTACCTAATATTAGAAGAGCATCATCTACATATTTCGATTCAGATTTAAATTGCAGAAGATTAGAACATTTCTCAATTACACTTTGTAATTTTTGATCAGTAGCTGAATTTATGGGAGGAATTATAGGCGAAAATAAATCCGTTCTTTGTGCTAAAATATCAGATTCAGCATCATTAAAAATGTGTGTTATATTATAATAAAGATTAAAATAAGTAGTAAAATTACCCCAGATTCCGCAACCCGCCAGAAAAAATAAGAAAACAAGCAAAAAAATATTTTTTTTAATTAGTTCTTCAAAAAGCATAGAAAATAGTATAAAAGTTGTTAGAAAAGTAAAAGGTAAAATATCCTGCCTGTCTGTACTCAGTTTTACAGCGCGTCTTTTCCGGATTCGTCTGTTCGTATGCGAATTACTTCTTTTATTTCCGAAATAAAAATTTTACCATCGCCGACCTGGCCGGTCTTGGCAGTTTTTAGTATAGCTTCAACAACTTTGTCCGCTTTGTTATCTTCTACTACCACTTCAATTTTTATTTTAGGAATAAATTCTATCCTATATTCACTGCCCCTATAAGTTTCGGTGTGACCTTTTTGCCTGCCATAACCTCTCACTTCTGAAATAGTCAGACCTCTGACACCTTCTTCTACCAGAGCTTCTTTGACTTCATCAAGCTTAAATGGGCGAATTATAGCTTCAATTTTCTTCATATTGAATTCCGACTTTTTTAACGACCATGGCAATGTTTATATTTTTTACCTGATCCACAAGGACAGGGATCATTTCTGCCTACTTTCTCTTGCACCTGAACAGGCTGAGGTTTTCCCGCCACTTGTTCTCCACCTTGTTGTCTATTTTGGCTGGACATTCCTATATTATCAGTACTTTGTTTCATTGCCATAATTCTGCCTGATGATTTTTTCCGTTTTTCCTGAATTTCTTCCGGAGCCTGAGGAAAAAATTTAAATGCAAATGAAACAACTTCATTTCTGATTTCAGTAAGTAGATTTAAAAATAATTGAAACGCTTCAGTTTTATATTCTACAAGAGGATCTTTCTGCCCATAAGCTCTTAGTCCAATCCCTTCCTTCAAATCATCCATTTCTCTTAAATGTTCTTTCCATTTATGATCTATTACACTTAAAGTTGCATATCTTTCAAGTCTGGCCATCAAATCAGAACCAAGCATTTCTTCTTTTTTCTTATAAAATAATTTAGCTTCATTCAGAATTTTATCCTTTAATCCTTCCTTTCCTAATTCTTCAAATTCGTTTGCTTCAATTTTAACTTCGATTAAAAAATTATGCCTGATCTCTTCTTTTAGATTTTCAACCTGCACTTCATTAAAATTTCTATCAACAATTTCTTCTACAAATTCTTCCAGCAAATCTAACATTTCGCCTTTTAATCTGTCACCTTCAAGGGCATGCTCTCTTCGAGTATAAATTACTTCTCGTTGCTGGTTCATTGTATCATCATATTCAAGAAGTCTTTTTCTTATAGCAAAATTATTCTCTTCAACTTTTTTCTGCGCTCTTTCAACAGATTTTGTAATTAACGGATGTTGAATCACTTCACCTTCTTCAATTCCCATTCTGGACATAACTGATGATATTCTTTCACTTCCAAAAAACCTCATAAGATCATCTTCAAGAGAAAGGTAAAATTTTGTAGTTCCCGGATCTCCCTGTCGACCTGAGCGACCTCTTAGCTGGCGATCAATTCTCCTTGATTCATGTCTTTCTGTTCCAAGAATAAACAAGCCGCCTCTGTCAACGACGCCATTACCCAATTTAATATCAGTACCTCTACCAGCCATATTTGTTGCAATAGTAACAGCACTAATTTCTCCAGCGTGTGAAACAATTTCAGCTTCGCGCTGATGCTGTTTTGCATTTAGCACATTATGAGCAACATTTTTCCTTTTTAACATCCGGCTTAATGTTTCCGAAACTTCAACAGAAGTAGTACCAACAAGTACAGGCCTTCCGGCTTTTCTTAGTTCCTCAATCTGCTCAATAACTGCATTGTATTTTTCACGTTTCGTTCTGTAAACCGCATCATCCTGATCATCTCTTACAACAGGCTTATTTGTTGGTACAACAACCACTTCCAGCTTATAAATTTCATAAAATTCTCCTTCTTCGGTTTCAGCTGTACCGGTCATTCCTGCAAGTTTGTTGTACATTCTGAAATAATTTTGAAGGGTAATTGTTGCTAAAGTCTGCGTATCTCTTTCTACTTTTACATTTTCTTTTGCTTCAATTGCCTGATGAAGGCCGTCTGAATATCTTCTTCCCGGAAGTACACGGCCTGTAAACTCATCTACTATAGCAATTTTCCCGTCTTCAGTAATCACATATTCGTCATCTTTTTCAAATAATGTGTATGCTTTTAACAGCTGATGAATTGTATGAATTCGATCGCTGCTTTCAGAATATTTGGAATATAGTGCATCTTTCTTTTTAATCAGTTCCTGCTCACTTAATGATGTATCATTTTCAAGATGACTCATTTCAGTTCCAAGATCAGGAAGAATAAAATAATCTTTTTCCATCCCTGATCCCTTTGCAAGCTCTTCTCTTCCTTTATCAGTTAAATCAATTGTATTGTTTTTTTCATCGATCGCAAAATAAAGTTCGTCATCGATAATATGCATGTGCTTCGCTTGTTCGCGAAGAAACTCCATTTCGGTATCCTGCATGAGTTTTTTATAATTCGGATCACTTAACATTTTTGTGATTCGTTTGCTTTTAGGTAATCCCCTGTAAGCACGAAGCAGCTGAATTCCGGCTTCTCTATTACTTTCTTTATCTCCTTTCTGCAATAGAGTTTCCGCTTCCTGCACCAATTTTGCAGTTAGACCGGCCTGAAGTCGATACAGCCTTTCAACTTTTGGTTTCATCTCATCAAATTTCTGATCATCTACATCAACAGGACCGGAAATTATCAATGGAGTTCTCGCTTCATCAATTAAAACAGAATCAACTTCATCCACGATTGCATAATTATATTTTCTCTGTACCTGCTGCTCTTTATCAACAGCCATATTATCGCGAAGATAATCAAATCCAAATTCGTTATTTGTTCCATAGGTTATATCAAGTCCGTACATATCTTTTCTTTGATTGGGATCCATTGTATTTATGATACATCCTACAGTCAAACCATGGAATTTATAAATCTCACCCATCCATTCGCTATCACGCAGAGCCAGGTAATCATTTACAGTAACAAGATGAACACCTCTGCCGGTAAGGGCATTAAGGTATACCGGTAGAGTTGCAACAAGAGTTTTACCTTCACCTGTTGCCATTTCAGCAATTTTGCCCTGATGAAGAACAACTCCCCCCATTAACTGAACATCATATGGAACCATATTCCAGGTTTGCTTATTCCCCGCTATAGTCCAGCTCTTACCAACCAGATCTCTGGCAGGTTGATTTTACTACTGCAAATGCCTCAGGCAATATTTCGGCGAGAACATCTTCATATTTCTCATTAAGTTCTTCTTCTAAATTGTCAACTTCATCGTAAAGTGAATGCCTGTCAATGCTTTCATCATTTGATTGAAGCTGCAATCTTAATTCTGCAATTTTTCCCCTCAATTCGGCAGTTTCAGTCTGAATCTTTTCTTTAAATTCCTGGGTTTTAGCTTTTAATTGTTCATCTGAAAGATCTTTAATTTTTTCATATTCAACATTTATTTGCTCAACAATAGGCCATAGCAGTTTAATATCTTTAGTGCTTTTATCACCAAAAACTTTTTTAATCAAGTTTAGCATTATTAGTCGTAACTCCGTTGGAAAATTGAATATTAAAGTTAACTATTGAGGGTTTGAAATGCAATTTGGATAATATCCCCCTAACTTCTTTATAAGAAAATAATTAGGAGATTAATTATCAGAATTTATTTCATATAAATCATTTTTCTGGTCAGCTTAAATTTGTTGGTTTGTAACTCGTATATGTATAGACCAGATGGATATTTTGATGCATTAAACTGGACAGAATATAAGCCAGCATCTTTCACACCTTGAATTAATGTGGCCAGTCTCACACCAAGCACATTGTATACATTTAATTCAACATATGATCTCTCAGGTAAATTAAATGAAATGGTTGTTGAGGGATTAAAAGGATTGGGGTAATTTTGCTTTAGTATATTATTATTAGAATTATAATTCTCAGCACCTACTTCCGTTGAATCCTGACTAAGTGGCTGAAGTGAAATTGAGTTTGTGTTAACGATTAGTTCATTTCTTGAATTTTTGCCAATTAGATATTGACCTGCAAAAATAAGTAATATAAATAGTGTTAAAAAGTAAATATTTTTTGTCATAATTAATCCTCCCAGATTTATTTTACTATCGAAACGATCTGAGGTTCCTTAAAAAAACCCTTTGAAATTGTTTCATTTCAAAGGGTTTAATAAATCACATATTTTCCTTAATTAGTTCACTTTTTCGTCCTTTTTAACAGGAGGCACAAAACCAAAATGCTGATTGGGTGCATTATCTATGTTTATAGTTCCAAATCTCGCTTCATATTTTTTGATATTATCTTCCAAAGCCTTCAGGAGCATTTTTGCGTGCTGAGGAGTTGAAATAATTCTAGCATGTACTTTTGCTTTTGGAATTCCAGGGACAATTCTAGTAAAATCAATTATAAATTCAGCCGGAGAATGCGTTATGATTGCAAGGTTTGAATATATACCTTCTGCTTCTTTCTCGCCTAACTCAATGTTAATCTGTTGTCCCTGTTCCTGATTATTATTATTCATTTACATATCCATAAATTTCTAAATATTATTTTCTTAATTGATCCGCTTTATCAAAAGCATTTTTAGCTTCAGTTTGTTTTCCTGTAATAGTATAAGCTTTTCCTAAAGTCTCCCACATATCCGGCTGATTCGCATCAAGCTGAACAGCTTTTTCGAGGTATGGAATGGAGGCTTCAATTTTAGTTTTATATTCATCGCTCTTGATCCCGGCTGAATCAGCTTTTTGATTCAGATAGTCACCCCATTTCAAATAGGTAACACCAAGATTGTATTGTGCATTTGTATAATTTGGATCAATTTCAACAGCCTTTTGAAACTGATCAATAGCAGACTGAAAATCATTTGCCCCCAGAAGAAGAACGCCATAGTTATAATGATAATATTTGTTATTGGGATCCTGTTCCACTCCGGCTTTAAATGCGTCCATTGCAACCTGAATCTTATGGGCACCAATGTAGGAATTAGAAAGCGTTACAAGTATATCAGAATCACTCGGATAATTCTTTCTTCCGGCCTCAAGAACTTTAATTGCTTTGTTATAGTATTCCATATAACCCAGACTATCCTGAACATCTTTTGATGTTTGATACTGGCTCTTCAATTTACGAGCTTTATCATAATAAATTTCGCCCAGGAACCTGTATCCGTCACGGGAATTTTCCTTATCAATAATTTTTTGAAGCGGACTTATAGCTTCATCAAATTTGCCTGCATTCATATAAACAAAAGCAAGATTTTTATAAGTGGCCATTGAGTCAGGTTCAATCATTATAGCATTATTAAAAGCGTTAATCGATTCATCGTAAAATATTTTAATGCTATCTGCATTACTTTGACTATTCCCTTTTTGAAAAGAATTTACACCTTTGTTGAATTCATTTGCCCACTGAAATTTTTTATAATCGTTAATATCTTTTTCATATTGTTTGCTGATGGCAAGCGATTTATCAAATGCCACAACCATGCTATCCATTTGTCCCCTTTCGCCGTCAACATATCCCAATAGATACCATCCCTCATCACTTGCGGGATTAGTGGTAACTTCTTTTTGTAATACTTCGTAAGCCTTATCATATTTTTTTTGTTGTATATACAATCTTGCGCCTGTAAGGCTTGAAGATGAGCAGGCAAACCCTGTTAACATTAGTCCAACCAGGATCATACCAATTGAAAATAGTTTTGATTTTTGCATTATTACTCCAATGATTTGCTAATTAAATGAAATTAAAATTAGTATTTTAAGTTTCTATAGTCAAGAATTTATTGCCAATATAAAATCAAGAAAAGTCTAATTTATAAGCAATTTCATTAATAATTATTAGTTTTTTGAATCCATTTTGATATAAACTCAGCGAATCTTGCACAGCAGTTTAAATTGATTTTGCAGCCTAAAAAGAATATTTTGAAGTATAAAAAAAGAGGATTCATTGACAACAGAAGAAATAATAAGATCTGTTCCTAAAGTATTATTACACGATCATCTAGACGGAGGCTTGCGACCTGCACACTGTAATTGAACTTGCAAAAGAATTAAAATATAACAAACTGCCTACAACTGATCCTGGTGAACTTGGTGCATGGTTTCACAGAGGTGCAAATAAAGGCAATCTGGTAGAATATCTTCAGGGATTCGAACATACCTGTGCTGTTATGCAAACCAGAGAAGGCATCGAGCGCGTTGCATATGAAATGATGGAAGATATGAAAAATGACGGAGTTTGCTATGTTGAAACAAGATTCGCACCTGTATTTCATACCTCAAAAGGCTTGTACCACGAAGATATTGTATCAGCCGTATTAAATGGTCTGGAAAAAGGAAGAAAGAAATTCGGCGTTGGCTATGGGTTGATATTATGTGGAATGAGAAATATGAAAAACACTCTTGAGATTGCCGAGCTCGCAGTAAATTTTAGAAATCAGGGTGTTGTCGGATTTGATCTCGCAGGTGAAGAAGGCGGCTATCCACCCAAAAAACATATCGAAGCATTTCAATTTATACAAAGAGCAAATTTTAATATTACAATACATGCCGGAGAAGCATTTGGTAAAGAATCAATCTGGCAGGCTATCCAATGGTGCGGAGCACACAGGATTGGACATGCAACCCATCTCCGCGAAGATTTTATTTTTGATGATAAAGGTAATATTGCAGGCTTTGGTGATCTTGCTCAATATGTTCTTGATAAAAGAATACCTCTGGAAATCTGTTTGCTGAGCAATGTTCATACGGGCGCAGTTGATAAAATTGAAAATCATCCTTTCGGATTATTATTTAAGGAAAAATTCAGAGTTACAATAAATACTGACGACAGGTTGATGAGTGATACTACAATGACTAAAGAGTTTATGGTAGCAATAGAAAATTTTAATCTAAGTCTTGAAGATATTGAAAAGATTACTATCAACTCAATGAAATCTGCATTTATTCCTTACAAAAAAAGGCTAGAATTTATTTATAAGATTATAAAACCCGGATATCAAACAATGCGGGAAAAACTACTTTCACTGAAATCACTGAGAACAAATGAAGAAACTTTTCACAAATTATAATTTTGAATTTACAAGTAACGACAAAAAATTACTAACAACATTCTGCAAGCAGACACTCAAACAGGTTGAAGGGGATAACAGATTTTTTGCCGAATCTAAAACTTTTAATTCTCTACTAACAAAACTCTCCGGCTCAGAAGAAGTAATAAAGCTTACAAAAGATGAACGAACAAAACTAAAATTTCAACTTGAACAAAATGTCAAATATTTAAATGATCAAATAAAGAAAAGTTGGTTTATTAAAAAATGGATGTATCGTTCTATGTCAAACCAGTATGAAAATATTTTAGAAAATCATTTCAGGGATTAATGATGCTATCTCCGGAAGAAAGAAAAAAAATTAAAGCTCCCACAGGCAATAAATTAACCTGCAAAGGCTGGATACAGGAAGCAGCAATGCGAATGTTAATGAATAATCTTGATGCTGATGTGGGCGAAAACCCTTCTGAACTAATAGTTTACGGAGGAAGCGGAAAAGCAGCACGTAACTGGGATTGCTATGAAGCAATTATTGATACATTAAAAAATCTTGAGAATGATGAAACAATGCTTGTTCAATCAGGGAAACCGGTAGGTATTTTCAAAACCCACACTAATGCACCGAGAGTAATCATTTCAAATTCAATGCTGGTTCCGAATTGGGCTAATTGGGATGAATTCAGAAGACTGGAAAAACTTGGCTTTACAATGTATGGACAGATGACTGCAGGAAGCTGGATTTATATTGGGACACAGGGAATTCTTCAGGGTACTTATGAAACTTTCGCTGCGTGCGCTGCAAAATATTTTAATGGTTCTCTTAAAGGGAAATTTATTTTAACAGCAGGCCTCGGAGGAATGGGAGGTGCTCAACCTCTAGCAGCAACAATGAATGAGGCTGCATTTCTTGGAATTGATGTCGACAAATCAAGATTACAAAAACGAATTGATACTGGTTATCTGGATATCATTTCTGAAAATTTAGATGAAGCATTAAAGTTAGTTCTTGACGCAAAAAAAAAGATGAAAACTTTATCCGTTGGATTTGTCGGAAATGCAGGAGAAGTATTACCTGAAATTTTGAAAAGGAATATTATCCCTGATGTTATTACTGATCAGACTTCAGCACACGATACATTAAATGGTTATGTCCCTATGGGAATGAGTTTTGCGGATGCACTTAAATTAAGGAAGTCAAATCCTGATAAATATATTTCTCAATCAAAAAAAACAATTGTTGAACATGTAAAAGCAATGCTCGAATTTCAAAAACGTGGTGCAAAAGCTTTTGATTACGGAAATAATATCCGCGGTGAAGCAAAAGATAATGGAGTCGTCAATGCTTTTGACATTCCGGGTTTTGTGCCTGAATTTATCCGGCCGCTTTTCTGTGATGGGAAAGGGCCATTCAGATGGGCTGCCCTCTCTGGAAAACCTGAAGATATTTTTGTAACTGACCAGGCAATAAAGGATACCTTCCCGGAAAACAAACTTCTTTGCAGGTGGATTGATCTTGCACAAAAGAAAGTGCACTTCCAGGGATTGCCTTCGCGCATCTGCTGGCTTGGTTACGGTGAGAGAGCAAAGATGGGAATAATATTTAATGATCTCGTAGCTTCGGGAAAGATCAGTGCGCCAATTGTTATAGGAAGAGATCATCTTGATTGCGGGTCGGTTGCTTCTCCCAACCGCGAAACCGAAGGAATGAAAGATGGAAGCGATGCTATTGCAGACTGGCCCATATTAAATGCATTAATGAATACCATCGGCGGTGCAAGCTGGGTTTCAGTTCATCATGGCGGTGGAGTCGGAATCGGAAATTCAATTCATGCCGGAATGGTAATTGTTGCCGACGGTACAAAAGAAGCCGAAGAAAGATTAAACCGGGTTCTTACCTACGACCCGGGAATGGGAATTATGCGCCACAGTGACGCAGGATATGAAAGAGCTATCGAGAATGCAAAAAATCATGGTGTTAAAATTCCTATGTTAAAGTAGTAATTTTGCATTAAATAAATTTGAATTCTCTGGACTAAGCCGAAAAATAATAAGCGAGGATTAAAAAATGAAAGTTAAAGTATTAGTCGCTGATAAATTTCCAGATCAGTACATAAAACAAATGAACGATCTGGATCTGGATGTAACCTATTCTCCTAAATTAGGTGAAAACGACCTGCCAAATGAAATTAAAGACACAGACATTCTTGTTGTAAGATCAACAAAAGTGAACGCAAGTACTATAGCAAATGGCAAAAATCTGAATTTAATTATCAGGGCAGGCGCAGGCGTAAATAACATCGATATCCCGGCAGCAAATAAAAAAGGAATATATGTTGCAAATTGTCCTGGAATGAATTCAGTTGCAGTTGCTGAACTTGCAATAGGATTAATGATCTCCTTAGATAGGAGAATTCCGGACAATGTAATTGACTTTAAAAATGGGAAATGGAATAAAGGTGAATATTCTAAAGCTGAAGGACTAAAAGGAAAAACACTTGGAATTATCGGCGTCGGAGCTATTGGAAAAGAAGTTGCAAAAAGAGCACTAGCTTTTGAGATGAAAGTGTACGGAAAAGATATTTCAAGAATAGAGGGGGTAATGATTAAGGACTTTTCTGAAATGGATCAATTGCTTCCAATGTGTGATATCGTAACGATTCATCTCCCGGCTACGCCCGAAACAAAAGGATTATTTAATAAAAAAATGTTCAGTTACCTAAAACCAAATGCACTTTTAATTAATACATCCCGGGCAGATGTAATAGATGAAGATGCATTGCTTGAGGCTATTAAAGAAAAAAACATAAGAGTTGCTATGGATGTTTTTAAGGGGGAACCTGAAGATAAAACGGGAGAAGTAAAATCAAAACTGCAATCATCTCCAAATATTTATGTGACGCACCATATTGGCGCCTCAACAGAACAAGCTCAAAATGCAGTTGCAGAAGAAACTATTAGAATTATTAAAGATTATACTACCAGTGGCGTAATTGCCCATTGGGTTAATAGAGCAAAAATAACTGATGCTAAATATCAACTGGTTGTAAAACATTTTGATAAACCCGGCGTTTTGGCAAATATACTGGATATTATAAGAGATGCTAAAATCAATATAGAAGAAATTGAAAATATTATTTTTGAAGGCGGAACTGCGGCCTGCTGTACTATGAAATTGATAAATCCTGTGAGTACTGACATGCTGAAAAAAATGAATGAGAATCCGGATATTTTAAGCATATCCCACGTAGCTATCTAATTATTACATTACAAAAAGGCTCATTAAATATTGAGCCTTTTATATGTACTTAACCTCAATTATATCCGGAATAATTTTGTGAAAAAATGGAAGCCTCAACAACTGATTTATGCCATCAACATCCTGCTCATCCAGGATACAAACAAATGATGGAATGTTCTCTTTCAGCATTTGCTTTACTTCCTCTGATAAGTTTATACTATAATTTTCATTTTCAACATGCTCATATATTTTTGACTGAACATCATTTATATGTTTGTGAAAATTGTGGATTTGGTCGTGTGTTGTAGAAGCAAGAACATAATTGACATACGGAAGAGAAAGCACTTCTATAATTTCTTCAGCAAAACTAACTCCCTTTAAATATTTATCATTTTCGAAATTGCTATCACCAACAGCCAGGATATTTTTCTTTGTTATTTTATTATTACCTGTAGAAAGATTTATTTGAACATCAGTACCATACAATTCTTTAAAGATCAATTTCGCACCTATAGCCTCGTTTGAAGAAATATCTCCGAAAAGATTTAATTCATTCATAGTTCTTTTTTCAGAGTCATAATAAAGATATGAGTTGCACAACGATTCCTCGAAAGAAACTCCAAATAGCCTGGAGACATAAAGTTCTCTATGCTTTATTAAATCAAGTGTTGGAATTAATCCAATTGAATTTGGAACTTTTAATATTTCATTTGTAATTAATGAAGAAGGCAAAAATTTAATATTAGAAGCTGTTTCTTCAGACATTGATTTTTTGATTAGATCTGTGAAAATATTTTGAGGAAAATAAATTTCCATATGAATTATTGCCAGGATAATTATTAAAGTTTAATTTTGGTTTATGTAAGCTAATTAAAATGCAGAATTAAATAAAATTAGCTCTTAATAACGGTAGGAAATTAAAAGTGCTTTACCAGCTGTTTGCCTATTGTTATTTATTTAATTAACACATAGTTTACTGACGATTAGCCAGCCGATAAAGCACCTTTTTATATCAGCAAATTAATATTTCGAATAGATTATTTTATCGATTGTATTTTCCGAAAGGAAGTATTTATCAGAAAGCTCTACGAATGCTTCCCAATTTTTTAATCCTTTCTCTCTTAATTCACGATAATCGCTTCGAATCTGCGAATTTCGGCTTACTATTCTGCTGCTGTGTTTCGGTTGACGCTGCAGCGCGTTTTGTAGGTTTTCCATAAGGCTACCTCCTTTTTATTGGGAATTAACTTCTCTCCGGCAGCATATTAAATTAATTAGTGGAATCCCGGTATCCTACAAATTGGGGGAATTGTTAAAATTGACTAGATGAGCGGTAAAATATTGTGATAATTATTTTAGATCAGTCTTTCTTTAGTAGCTTTCTCTATAGCCTGAGACTTAGAATTAACTTCGAGTTTAATATAGATATTTTTAATGTGGGACCTTACAGTTTCTTTATTTATAAATAATTCATCAGCAATCATAGTATAGCTTTTCCCCTTAGATAGTAACTGCAATACTTCAGTTTCACGAGGTGAAAGCGGCGACATTGTATTCCTTTGAAAAGATTGAACAACCATCCTCGCAATATTAGTGCTCATCGGTCCACCACCCCTATACGCTTCTTCAATTGAATCCATTAATTTCTCTGGCGAGATATTTTTAGTAAGGTATCCGCATGCTCCCGCACAAAGTGCCTGGAATACTTTATCGTCATCGTTATGAATTGTTACGGTAATTATGTCGATATCAAGTTTAATTTTCTTAATTTTTGTAATACCATCAATTCCAGAGATACCAGGGAGTTCAATATCCATAAGAATTACATCGGGATCATCTTTTAATAAATTTTTAATTGCAATTTCACAATTATCATAATTAGCAACGCAATCAAATTTATCTGATGTACCCAGCAATGATACAAAGCTGTTTCGGATAATCTCATCATCTTCAACTATCATCACTCTTATGGGATATTTGTCAGACATAATATTCAAACATAATGCAATAATGATTAATAATTTGTAGTATATAATATAGAATAGATTAGATAATGTAAAATGAAGTAATGTAACCGATTGGCCGTTATTTTTGAATAACTTTACCCCTGAATGAAATTCGGGTTCCTTTTCCCGGTGTTGTATTTATTTGGAGATGTCCTTTTATTTTTTCAGCCCTTCTGATCATATTTTTGATTCCGTTTCCATGGTTATCTCGATTAATTTCGAAGCCGGTGCCATCATCTTCCAATGTAATCTCAATTTCATCACCGATAATTTTGGATTCAAGAGAGACTTTTTTACTATGAGAGTGCTTCAAAGAGTTGTTCATGCCTCCTTTAAATATTAAAGTGAGGTGCCTCTTCATATCAGTCGATAAAGATGTTTTCTCAAGTTCAGTCGAAATCCCTTTAACAAAAAAATCTATATTCGAATCATTAAAAATTTCATCTCCAAAATCTTTAAGTCTTACAAGTAGTTCGTATAAGGAATCATTTTGAGGATCAATAGCCCATATAAAATCTTTCGTTCCATCATAAAGCTGTATAGAATTTTCAGATATTTTCCTCAATAATGGAAGGATATCGTGATAATTGTCTCCCAGTTTTCTCTTTACAATTTCTGTTAGAAGTGAAATTCTTGTTAACCGATGCCCAAGTTCGTCATGAAAATCGATTGCAGTTTGTTTTCGAACCCTATCGCTTTCCTCAGATCTTATTTTTTCAAATTCAATTGCACGCTTAATTTTATGCTGAACCCTCATCAGGTGGATAAGATAAAAAGACAAAATAATGATAGCCAAAATCAAAGATGCAAACCACCATGTTTTCCAGAATGGCGGTAGTATATTAATTTCAATTGATACAGGTTTCTCATTCCAGATACCATCGCTGTTGCTGCCTTTAACTTGAAAAACATATTTACCCGGAGATAAATCAGTATAAATAGCCGCATTGTTATTACCCGAATAAATCCAATTTTCATCCACTCCAGTCAATTTGTATTTATAGACATTCTTTTCAGGATTTGTGTAGTCCAAAGATGCAAAACTTAATTGAATAAAATTTTCACTGAAGGAAAGTTCTATTTTTTTACTAGATGCGTTTATTGAATTAAGTGTACCAATATCTTTACCGGCTTTTACACTAGTAATATATACCGGGGGAATGTAGGGGCTCAATTTAATATCTTTGGGATCAAACATTGTAAAGCCGTTATTTCCTCCGAAATAAAACCTTCCGTCCTTTGCTTTAAAGGAAGACTGAGCATAGAAGATATTAGTCAGTAATCCATCATTGACATCAAAATTTTTAAAAGTATTTTTAACAGGATCAAACCTTGAAATACCTTTATTTGTACTTATCCACAGATTTTCATTTTTATCCTCAAGTACACTCATTATAACGCTATTTGGCAAGCCGTTTTTTTCGAAATAACCTTTAAAGGTATTATTCTTTTTATCCATCTTATTCAATCCATTGCTCGTCCCAATCCAGAAATTGTTTTTTGAATCTTCAAATATGTAATAAACATAATTATTACTTAAACTTTTAGGGTCCGATAGGCTATGAGAATAGCTCTTGAACTTCCCATTTGAAAGGTCCAGCCTTAATAATCCCCCCATTGTTCCTGCCCAAATATTCTTCTCATTGTCTTCATAAATAACCTGAACGATATTTTTCATATAATTAGTAAGGTCCGATGGAGTATTCATAAATTGCTTATAGGAAAAATCAGCCGGATTATATGAAAACATCCCTTTTTCATAAACACCAACCCAAAGCCTTTTATCTGAAGAGATAAGTAGATAAGTAATATTACCATTTATCATATCTGTAATTTTTTTCATTTCAGGTGGAAGTTCTTTTTGAGATTCAGAATTTAAATCAAAAAGCAAAATTCCACCAGTTGTACCGACCCACAAATTATTTTTATCCCGAATAATTGAGGTAATGTAAAATTTGGTATCCTTTCTTGCTCCTGTCAATTTAAGAGGAAACCTTTTAAAGGAATTAGTTTTGGAATCATACCTGGTTAAAATGCTGCTGTATCCGGAAATCCATATATATCCTTTTTCGTCTTGAGCAAAAAAAGTAACCAATGAAGTTCCAAGGCCGTTCTTATTTTCCGGGTTATAAGTGTAACTGACAAAGTTTTTAGAAGTGCGGATCAATTTACTGACTCCATCCCGATATGCATCTACCCAAAGGACCCCTGATTTATCCATCATCAAAGATAATATTGTATTGCCAATCAAAGAATTCGGAACACCAAATTTATGCCTATAAATCTCCAGGTTTTCACGGTTGTCTTCAATGACTTTTATTAGCCCATCGCCAGTTCCTATCCAAATATCTTTTCCTTTACCCCTACAAATGCTTGAAATGTAAAAATTGTTTAAAGGATTATTTAATTTGGAACTGTATTGGAAAAAGTTATTGGTTCTTTTATCAAAAATAAAAAGGCCTGCGTTTGTGCCGATCCATAATTTATTATCATCTTTTTCAAAAATGCTATGAATTATATTAGCTTCTTTAATTTTATCCGGCTTAATTGCATTTTTAAAAATCTGAAATGAATCTGAGCCAGGCAAATATTTGGCTAAACCAGATTGCGTGCCAATCCACATGGTTCCATTTTTATCTTTATAAATCTGGGTAATCATATTTGAGGGGAGGTTCTTATTTGAATATCCGGAATTCCAATAATGAGTAAATTTTTTTGTTTTGGTATTGTACTTATCAATTCCTCCACGTTGAGTTCCTATCCAAATGTCCCCATAGTTGTCTTCATTAATTGACCAGACAATATTATCACACAATCCTTTATCCGGAGATTTTTCATAAAGAAACCGGGTAAATTTTTCAGTAGCAGGATTAAATTTGTTTAGGCCTCCTCCCCAGCTGCCTGCCCAAATGTTTCCCCTGCTATCTTCAAAAAGTGAGATTATATCATCAAAGGAAATAGAAGTTGAATCCATTGGATCATTTCTAAAAGTAGTGTAATTCCTGCCATCATATTTAACAAGTCCATACATTGTTCCAAACCAGACATAGCCCTGCCTGTCCTGCAGAATAGAATAAGTTAAATTTAGCGAAACGCCATTTTGAAGTGACAGGGATTCAAACCGAATTGAGTTGCCTTGTGGAAAAATCAGGTAATTGACAAATAAAAGCAAAAATAAAGGATTTTTATAAAACTTCAATGTAACTTCTTCCCATTATTATTCTGATCATTTTTACTAATATGAGAAATGAAATTACAAAAATTCCAACAACCGCAAAACAGATTTTTGCATAAAATATAGTAAGTAATTGAGGATTAATAGCAAACGAAGAAAAGGAGAATAAGAATAGTATTAATTTAATATGTTAATGCTTACATCTTGGGGAGTGACAGTCCCTTTAATTTTAATTTTAGACTTTCCATCATTCCCGACTTCTGTACCTATGCCTGTAATTACAACCTGATTTTTTTTCTTTTGAATCTTGAATTTAAGTTTCCCACTTACATACTTTTGAAAATACGTAGGCATGGTATAATTTACAAAACTACCGCCACCGCCGCCAACATCTGCAGGTTTTTTATAATAAACTTGAGCATCCGAAGCAATATTATTAATATCAGAAATTAGCTGATCCCTGTTCGCGCTTACCGCATTAGATGAAAATAAATTCAACCCGACAACAACAGCTATTCCGACTAAAATGACGCCGAGGACAATTAAAAGCAATTGTTGCTGACCCATTATTACCTCATTTATTTGTTAAAAAATTGAAATAAATTATGCTTATAGATTATGACTTAAAAGCTCAATTTATTTAATAATTTAAACAAAATAATTCGAAATTAAAAAGAAAAGGAAATATTAATTATTAATAAATGGAAAAGGCGTGATATGCACGCCTCTTATAATGAAAATGTTATTATCAGGCTTCCTTTCCCCTGATACGAGCAGCTTTTCCTGAAAGATTTCTAAGATAATACAACTTAGCTCTCCTTACATTACCTTCTTTCAGAACTTCGATATTAGCAATCTTTGGCGAGTTTATGGGGAATATTCTCTCTACACCAACACCGCTAGATATTTTTCTAACAGTAAAGGTTTTGTTTGAGCCTTCTCCGCGAATGCTAAGTACATCGCCTTCAAAAGTCTGAAGCCTTTCCTTATCCCCTTCAACAACTCTGACCTGAACTCTGACATGGTCGCCTGCATTAAATTTTGCAATATCCGTACGGGTTTGATCGGGCAATATATTATTTATGTCTACCATTATTTACTCCACTAATTATTAAAATTTTTCCACCGCTCAGTCAATAATCTTGACTGTTCCTCTTTCCATTTTTTTATTTCTTTCTCGTTGCCTGACAAAAGAACTTCCGGAACTTTAAGACCTTTAAAGTCTGCAGGCCTTGTATAATAAGGAGCAGCTATTCTTTCGCCATCCTGAAATGAATCCTCAAGAGCTGATTCACTATCATTAAGAACACCTGGAATTAACCTGATTACGGCATCAATTATCATTAACGCCGGAAGTTCGCCGCCAGTAAGTACAAAATTTCCAACGGATATTTCATCTGTCGCAAATTTTATTCTTACTCGCTCATCAATTTCTTTGTAATGACCGGCAACTAACAATATATTCCGGGCCAACGATAACTTATTAGCCATTTTCTGATCAAATATTTTTCCTTTTGGTGTAGTGAAAATTATATGATCATATTTTACATCGTTCTGTAATTTTTCAATACATTCAAAGAACGGTTCTGGTTTTAGAACCATTCCGGGTCCACCGCCAAATGGTTTATCGTCTATTTGTCTGTGCTTGTTATTCGCATAGTCCCGAAGATTATGCAAATGAATTGATGCTTTCTTTTTATCCTGTGCTCTTTTAATAATGCTGGAATTAAGCGGACTTAAAAGCAGATCCGGAACAGCAGAAATAATATCAATTCTCATCATCTTCATATAGATCATTACCCGGCCTTAAGATCAGGAATTTCTTCTCCTTATCAAAACTTTCTATATATTCCGTTGTGGCCGGAATCAAAATTTCTTCACCAAGCAAGCCCTCAATAACATAAACATCATTAGCTGGAGGACTTAGAACATCTTTTAATATCCCAATTAGTTTGCTGTTTCTGTAGACTTTGCTTTCTAATAAATCATGAACAAAATATGATCCAATTGGAAGTTTGATTACTCTTTCTTCATCTACATAAACATCTTTCCCTATAAGTATCTGGACATCATTTTCGTTATCAAAATTTCTGAATTTTATAATAAAGTTTTTCTTTTGTTCTAAAACTTTATCAACAATAAATTCTTTTTTTTCTTTAAAAAAATCAATGTAAACTTTATCAAGACTAAAAAATCTATCAGGAAAATCTGAATAAGAACTAATCTTTACAAACCCATCTTTGCCGTGAACAGAAATTATATTGGCAATTAGATAATATTCACTCAAATTAAAAGTAATTCAAATTTCTCAATCCAGAATCTCCAGTATTGCTCTTTTACCTTCCTTAGCGGCAATCGCAGTTAGCAGCGTTCTCATTGCCTGGGCAGTTTTGCCCTGCTTCCCAATCACTTTACCAACATCATCAGATTGAACTTTAAGAGCAAGAACAATTTTATTATCTTCTGGGGTTTTCTCCTCAACAACAACTGCATCAGGAGTATCCACAAGATGTTTTGCGATAAATTCAATGAATTCTTTCATGGAAAGAAGCCTCCTATATTAAGAAAAGGGCAGCATTGGAAATAAAGTACAGAGGAAAATAAAACGAAAAAAATTATCCTTTTTCTGTAGTATTTTCTTCAGAAGCAGCACCCTTTACTTCTGCTGTACTATCATTACTAATTTCCTCTTTAACTTTCTCTTCCGAGACTACTTCTTTTTTAGCTGCAGCTTTCTTTGATATTTTTTTCTTTGCAGCCATAGTGCTTGCTTTTGCCTCTCTCATCTTTTCCCAATTTTCCAATTCAGCACTTATCTTATCTTCAGATAGTCCCCTGCGAACTAATTCTCTTTTGAGAATAATTCCTTTTTGACTTAATAAACTTTTTACTGTATCAGTAGGCTGGGCACCAACATTCAACCAATACATTACACGTTCTTCATTTATATCAAGTGTGTGCGGGTTAGTTAATGGATTATATAATCCAATTGATTCAAGGAATTTCCCGTCACGTGGAGCTCTGGAATCAGCAGCAATAACCTTATATATAGGTTGCTTTTTCTTTCCCATTCTTCTTAATCTTAACTTTACAGCCAAAGTATTTAACCTCCAGAAATAACTTTCTATTATTTAATTTAAAAATTTTCCACTTTTTTATAAATCTACCTGCCAGTAGGCATGTTTCTCAAAGAGCTGCCAAATCCTTTTTTATTTAGCCGGCCCATCATTTTTTGCATTTCGGCAAATTGTTTTAAAAGCCGATTAACATCCTGAATGGATGTTCCACTTCCTTTTGCAATTCTACTTCGACGACTTCCATTTAGAATTTTCGGTTTTGATCTTTCTCCAATCGTCATCGAATTAATAATTGCTTCAACTTTTACAAGAGCATTATCATCAATTTTAGCATTCTTTACCTGGGCACCTAGCCCGGGAATCATACCTAAAAGTGATGACAAAGAACCCATTTTCTTAATTGCTTTAATTTGCTTAAGAAAATCATCAAAATCAAATTTATTTCTTCGTAATTTCTCTTCAAGTTGCTTTGCTTCTATTTCATCAAAACTTTGTTGGGCTTTTTCAACTAAACTTACAATATCGCCTTTTCCCAAAATTCTGGAAGCAAGCCTGTCCGGATGGAAAACTTCAAGATTATTCAGTTTTTCACCATTGCTGATGAATTTTATCGGTTTTCCAACAACAGCCCTGATTGATAATGCTGCTCCGCCTCTCGCATCACCATCTAATTTTGAAAGAACAATACCATCAAAATTTACTTTTTCATTAAAGGCATTAGCTGAGTTCACTGCATCCTGTCCGGTCATTGAGTCGACTACAAAAAGAATCTCATTAGGATGGACCAGGATCTTAATATCAGCAACTTCATTCATCATTTCTTCATCAACATGAAGACGGCCTGCAGTATCAACAATTACGGTATTGTAATTATTTTCTTTAGCAAATTTTAAAGATCCTTCAGCAGCTTTTCTTGCATTTTTTTCATCAATTGAAAAAACAGGGATATCAATCTGTTCGCCAAGAGTTTTTAATTGATCTATAGCAGCAGGTCGATAAACATCTGCAGCAACGAGCAAAATTTTTCTTCCGTTTTGTTTCAGCTTATTAGCGAGCTTTGCGCTGAATGTTGTTTTACCGGAACCCTGAAGTCCGACAATTAAAATTACAGTTAATCCAGAACCACTTAATTTGATTTCACTCTGATTGCTACCCAGTAGAGAAACTAGTTCATCGTAGATTATTTTAGTAATTAATTGTCCGGGAGTAATTGAATTTACAACTTCCTTACCAAGCGCTTTGGAAGAAACCTTTTCAATAAACTCTTTTGCAACTTTATAATTTACATCAGCATCTAAAAGAACACGTCGAATTTCTCTGAGGGAATCTGAAATATTTTTTTCAGTTAATTTCCCCTGACCTCGAACCTTTTTTAAGGTCGTTTCAAGCTTAAGAGATAATTCTTCAAACATTAAATTCTATCTTTCCTGATAACTCTTTTCAAAAGGCTAAGGATCCTATTCTGACTTAAGTGCATTGGCACCTGAAACAATTTCAAGAATTTCTTTAGTAATAGCCGCTTGTCTTTCTTTATTATATTTAATCCTTAATGTACGTATTAATTCCTTAGCATTTGTTGTAGCATTATCCATTGCTGTCATTCGTGCGCCTTGTTCCGCGGCATTGGACTCCAGCAAAATTCTCCAAACTTGCGCTTTTAAATGTTTGGGCAACAGGTAATTAAAAATATATCCCTGGTCAGGTTCAAAAATGTAATCGGAATTTATTTTTTTATCGCCATTCGAATTCTTACTAATAGGAACCGGTAGAAATTGTTCTACGACTATCCTTTGATTAATAATCGATTTAAATTCGTTATAAATAATAGTTACTTTATCAAATTTTCCTTCAGTATATCCTTTAATTATTTCTTCGGAAATACTAATTACGGAATTATATTCTAATGATGAAAATAAGCCTGTCCTTTTCCCAATTAAAGAATAATTTCTTTTACTAAAATAATCCAGACCTTTTTTCCCTACGCAAAATAGCTGGGCTCCAATATTTTCCGGATTAAGTTCTTCATTAATATATTTAACAGCTTCCTTAACAAGGTTCGTATTAAATGCACCGCAAAGACCTCTGTCGGCAGAGATTACAACAACAGCGACATTTTTAATGTTGCGCTGAATAATAAATTCATTTTCTGCAACCAAGTCTTCATTTACCAGATTGGAAAGTAAAGCCGAAATCTGCTTTGCGTAAGGCCTTGCATTAACAACATTCTCCTGCGCACGCCTTAATTTAGCAGCTGCAACCATTTTCATTGCGTTTGTAATCTGCTGCGTATTTTGCACGCCTTTAATTCTTGTCTTTATATCTCGTAATGTTGCCATTAATTCTGTATGAATTTTATTTGAATATTGTTAGGAATTCATCCGCTACTTTTTTGATTCCAGCAATTGTAGAATCACTTAGTTGCTTTTCTTTTTTAATAGTTTCAAAAATCTTATTGTTCTTTACCTCAAAATATTCCAGAACTTCCTTTTCAAATCTTTTAACATCATGTACTGCAATATTATCCAGATAACCATTTGTTGCCAAATAAATACTTATTACCTGCCTTTCAACTGGCACAGGGGAATATTGTCCCTGCTTTAACAACTCGACAAGTCTGGCACCTTTTGCAAGTGTTCTCTGGGTTGACTTATCGAGATCAGAACCAAACTTAGCGAATGCTTCAAGTTCCCTGTACTGAGCAAGATCAAGTTTCAAACTTCCTGCAACTTTCTTCATAGCTTTTATCTGTGCATTACCGCCTACACGAGATACAGAAATACCCACGTTGATAGCTGGCCTTACGCCGGCATTGAATAAGTTTGATTCAAGATAAATCTGACCATCCGTAATAGATATCACGTTAGTCGGTATATATGCTGAAACGTCACCCTGTTGAGTTTCAATAATTGGTAAAGCTGTTAAGCTTCCGCCTCCAAGATCATCGCTAAGTTTTGAAGCTCTCTCCAATAATCTTGAGTGAAGATAAAAAACATCACCAGGATAAGCTTCACGTCCAGGAGGTCTTCTAAGAAGAAGTGAAAGTTCACGATAAGCAACCGCTTGTTTGGATAAATCATCATAAACTACAAGGGAATGTTTGCCATTATCTCGGAAAAATTCTCCAAGAGTAGCACCGGAATAAGGAGCAATAAACTGAAGCGGGGTCGGTTCTTATGCTGTTGCAGCAATTACAGTTGTAAAATCCATCGCTCCATGTTCGTGCAATTTTGCAACAACCTGTGCAACTGTTGAACTTTTTTGGCCAATTGCTACATAAATACAATAAACAGGTTTAACCCCTAATTCTTTTGCTTCTTCAGTGTGTGTATATTTTTGATTTATAATTGCATCAACAGCAACAGCAGTTTTACCGGTCTGCCTGTCACCAATTATCAATTCTCTTTGTCCGCGACCAATTGGAATCATAGCATCAATAGCTGAAATACCTGTTTGCAATGGTTCTTTTACCGGCTGTCTTTGTATTACTCCAAGTGCTTTTCTTTCAATAGGTAAATATTTTTCAGTATTAATTGCACCTTTACCGTCGACTGGAATACCAAGCGGAGTAATTACTCTGCCAAGCATTGCTTCACCAACCGGCATTGAAGCAACTCTTTTAGTTCTTTTAACGGTGTCGCCTTCTTTAACTTTTGTAGACTCACCGAATAAAACGCAACCAACGCTGTCTTCATCAAGGTTTAGAACCATTCCAAATACATCATTAGGAAATTCAACCAGCTCACTCATCATAACCTTAGATAACCCGTAAACGCGGGCAATACCATCACCAACCTGCAACACGGTACCTACATCATAAATATCTATTTCACTTTCGTAACCAGATAATTGTTTTCTTAGTATCGCGGATATTTCATCCGGTCTAACTTCTGCCATAATTTTTCCCTTATTAAATTATTTAATTTAATGAAGCTCCGCCTTTTAGAAATCGCTTCTTTAAAATTTCCAAGTTGATTCTTTAATGATGCATCATAAACTGTGTCGCCAACTTTTGCAACAAATCCACCGACAACACCAGGATCAATAACAAAATTAAATTTTACCTTTTTCTTTAAAAGCTTTTCAAAATTTTCTTTTAGCTTTTTCTTTTGATCGTCAGTCATTGCAACCGCAGATTTCACATTTACATGTACCAGTCCCAAGTTTTTGATCCCTTAACTCGAGAAATTTTTTAACAATACTTTCAAGCAGGTCTTCTCTGCTTTTTTCAACAACGAATTTCAAAAAATCCATTGTCTCCTTGCTAACTTTCTTTTTAAAGATTTCCTCAAGAATCGAAGATTTGAGTTCTGGCTTAACAATGGGGCTTGCAAGAGTTCTATTTAATTCAGAACTTGAATTAATCGCCCCATAAACCAACTCCATATCCTTAGCAACTTTTTCAAGATTTCCTTTCTCTGAGGCTGAGCTTAACAAAGAATTTGCATACCTGATTGAAACTTTTGATTCATTCATAATTAATTCTTCGCGATCTCCCCGATAAATTTATTTGCAATTTTTTTCTGGGATTCTTTATCGAGATTGGCATCCATTATTTTTTCAGCAGCCTGTATTGCAATTTCAGCCACCTGGGTTTTCAATTCCTCAAAGGCTGCATCTTTTTTCCTTTCGATTTCAGCAGTTGCATCATCAACAATTTTTTTCGCTTGCTCTTTCCCATCCTGCAGCATCTGATCTTTTAATTTTTCAGCATACTCACGACTCTGATTGATGATTTTTTTAGATTCTTCTTCAGCTTTTTGAATATTTGCTTTGTTCTCTTCAAGCACTTTTCTTGCTTCTTCCTGTGCTTTTTCTGCCTTCTCCAGTGAATCTTTAATAGCCGCTTCACGTTGATCAAGAGCTGAAAGAATAGGTTTCCAGGCAGTCTTTTTTAGAATAATTAATAGAATCACGAAAGTGATCACTGTCCAGAAAATCAAACCCGGGCTGACATCAACTAAACTTCCGCCGCCTTCTTCCAATAGTGCAATTGCTGATAAACCAAATGCTGTTAGCATAAATTAATTCCTTTAAAAATTATAAATATGCAGACGGTCTGCCTGCAATTATAAAGTTTTAAGCCCTTAACTGCTAAAAGAATACAAATAACCAGTGCGAAGAATGCAATACCTTCAATCAGACGCAGCAGCAATAATCATATGTAGTTCTGATTGGACCAGCAGCCTCAGGCTGTCTTCCCATAGCTTCTAATGCTGAACCGGCAAGTTTACCAATTCCAAGCCCGGCACCGATTACAGCTATACCGGCGCCTATACCAGCACCTAACCATCCTAATTCCATTTTATTTCTCCTGTTTTTATTTTATATTGTATAAAAAAGTAATTAATGTTCCTGGTGAACTGCCATTCCAATATACAAAGCCGTCAGCATTGTAAATATATAAGCCTGTATTAATGCGACTAAGCAATTCAAGCAAATAAATAAATAGTGCGAACCCAACTGAAACCGGTGCAACAAACACAGTTTTCAAAATGAAGATCAAACCGATAAGCGAAAAAATCACAACGTGTCCAGCAATCATATTTGCAAAAAGACGGATACAGAGCGCAAAAGGTTTAGTAAACAGTCCTAAAATTTCAACAACTATTATCAGAGGCAAAATTAAAATTGGCATGCCAGAAGGAATTAATCCTTTGAAATATCCAAAGAAACCATGTTTTTGAATACCACTTAACTGAGTTGCGATGAATGAGATTGCAGCAAGAGCAGCAGTAACTGCTATATTTCCTGTTACCGAAGTAGAATAAGGGATAAGCCCCATGAAATTTGCAGTAATTACGAAAAAAAATAAAGTAAGTAAGTATGGAAGAAACTTATCAGATCCTTTACCAATTGTTGGCCTGACAATTTCATCTCTAACAAAAAGCACAATAATTTCAAAAAAATTAACAAAACCCTTTGGAATGAGAGATGACTTATATTTTCTGGAAACGAGAGATAATGATACTATTAACAAAACAGCAACAAGCCACATAAATACCACGTTTTTGGTAATTGAAATATCAATTCCAAAAAATTGTAAATGAGGCAGGTAAATTTTTCCAAACGGATCAAATTCAATATAATTTGAATCCATTACGTGGTGTAATATCCAACCGCTGCCGCTTTCTTTTCCAGCTTTGACAGTATCTGCAACAACTTTTAGTGTATCTGGTAAATTGATTAAAGTCATAAGGTTCAAAAGTTATTTATTTCGATAAATAACGTAAAAAATTTCAATAATTTGATAAAAAACATAAAAAATGAAGACTGAAAATATAAAATTATTCCCCTTTAATTCCAAGAATTTCAAGCAAATAAATACTGAAATTAGCATCAAAAACAGCCTTAATACCATTCCACCGAGAAATAGAATCAAGAATGTATTTACTGGTTTTCTAAGTCCTAATTTTATCGATAATACCCCCAGATTGAAGTTAACTGTAGTGATTATTCCGGCTATAAGAAATGCATAATAAAAATCTTGAATTAATTTCTCCATTACTCCTTAAAATATGTAATTATAGCAAAAATGAAGATGACAAATATTTGACTAATGCCTACAAGGTTTTTTATGTGTTTCATTTTCCGGATTTAAGAACAGTCTTAATAAATGAATATAGAGCAGCAAATATTCCCAGGAAAGAGCAAGTTACAGTTAACCAAGGGTTTGTATTAAATTTATTATCCAGCCAGATCCCCACAAAAACCATGACGCCTACAGTAATAGCAAGTTGTAATCCTAAGCCTAAATAATTCCCCAGGTCTCCAAATTTCTGTTCCTGACTTGATTCTTCATCTTTCTGATCAGTTTTTTTTATCATGTTGATGTTGAGCGCTTTTATCGCTCAATGAGTTATTATCATTTGGACCGGTAATCATTTTACTGTTTCCATCAAATCTTGCCCCTGGAGCTATCACTAAAATTTTAGCAGAAATATCCCCTTGCAATAATGCATTAGATTCCAGAACTAGTTTTTCAACTGAAGTAACTGTTCCTATTATTTTACCTCCTACTACAACATTATCTGCGTGCACGTTACCCTTAATTTCACCGTGATCACCGATAGATATATCACCTTTAGCTGATATGTCACCTTTTATAAAACCGTCGACTCTTACATTTCCATCGCTTGTTAATGAACCTTCAAGTTTCACCCCTGAACTTATTATAGTTACTTCGTCTTTTCCCGGTGTTATATTTTTATTTTTCACAAGTGTCTCCATAATTAATAATTAGTTAATAATGTTTTAGGGTTTATTGGTTTGCCATTTTTCCATATCTCGAAGTGCAGGTGTGGCCCGGTAGTGATTTCACCTGTATTGCCGCTTAGTGCAATTAATTCTCCTTCGGTAACTATGTCACGTGACTTTATAATTAATGATGAGCAGTGTTTATAAACTGTCACGTAATCATCAGGAGAATTAATAATAATCATATATCCATCTCTAACAGTGTAATCCGCAAATACAACATAGCCGCTGCTTGCTGCATAAACAGGCGTCCCGGTCTTAACAACATAATCAATCCCGAAGTGACCTTTATCCGGATCAAACTCACGGCTTATAAAACCATTCACAGGTTTACTAAACATTATTCCTTTAACCTGAACAGCATTATCCGAAAAGAATAAATCGTTGAATACCGAAAATATATCTCCGCCTTTTTTGTTAATCGATTTAACTTTTTGCTTTGGCATATTTTCAGATGAGTCGGATCTTGTTAGAGAATCTATTGCGACAGAGTCTCCAAGAAAAATTGCATATCGTAATTTTTCATTAGTTGATTTCATCTGCTCTACTTCCCTGGCTAAGAAAATCATTCTTTCGTTTAAAGTCTTAACTTCTGCCATATCTTCCTTACTCAAAGTAACTCCCGAAACGTTCATGATGTAGCCTACAGGAGTAAATGCAAGGATAAGGTAGCTAATAAAAAATACCAGTATACTATAAGATACCAGTAGCATTGCAATCTTTTGAATTGAAAGTTTATGCGATTTTGCTTGCATTCCTGATTGATCAGGAACAATTAGGAAAGAAAAACTTCTGATTTCCTTTAATCGCTTTAAATCTAAACTAAATTTATCAAACACTGTTTTCTTCTTATTTGAATTTTTTTAAAATATCCTCAAATTTAAATTTTCCCTCACGCAACAAAACTGGTTTAGAATCGTTCAAATCTATTAAAGTAGATGCTTCAATGTATGATTTTTTTGCGGTATAGAAAATAGCATCTGCAACGGCTGAGAATTCTTCATTAATTACGCTCGGCTCAATAATTGGCTGATGCCCTGCACGATTCGCACTTGTTGAAATTAAAGGCATTTTTAATTCAGATAGTAATTTCAGGCAAAACCTATGATTAGGTATTCTGAAACAAGCTGTTTGCGCTCCCAAAAGTTTTTTTGTATTTGAGTTTAATTGCAAAACAACAGATACAGGATTGGGCCATATTGAGAGCAAAAAATCAAGGTGCTTTTCCGATTTGATCTCTACATATTTAAGCAAATTTTCAATATCGTTTATTAGCAATATGTATCTCTTTCCAAGGTCACGTCCCTTTATCTTGTTTATTTTTTCAACTGCTTCCTGGTTAAATGGGTTTGCCCCGATTCCATAAATTGTATCTGTGGGATAAATAAAAACGGAGCCGTCAAGGTACAATTTTTTTGCAAGTTGAATTGAGTTATCAAATTCGTCATCAATATTTATTATTTCACATTTTTTAGTTTCTACCATTTAGCATTTCCTCAATCTTAGAAATTACAATTTGTGGTTTTAATTTATACGCACATTCAAATGTGCCAATCGGACATTTTTCATATCCGTGAATTCCGCAAGGCTTACAAGAAAGATCATCGTAACTGATAAAACTACTCTTATGATTATATGGATAAAATCCATAACTCGGAACAGTTGAACAATAAATCGTCAGAACTGGAATATCTGCGATCATTCCCAGATGCGTTGGAGCGCTGTCGTTGGATATTAATATTTCAGCATTTAACAAAAGCGAAATAGATTCAATTAGATTAAATTTACCAGCAACCGATTTAACATTCTCACTGAATCTAACTGCCAAATCTTCACATAAAAGCTGGTCATTTTCTCCGCCAATTAACAATACAAAATATTTTCTGCTTTCTAAATATTTAATTAAATCCAAATAATATTCAGATGGATATTTCTTTGTATTCCAGACGCTTCCCGGAGCTATCACAACATATTTCGATTTAGTCTTATAATTTACAAAAATTTTGTCTAAATGAATTACCGAATCCGGTGAAATCTTTAGCTCAGGCTTTATTTTCCAATTTTCTGAATTATATGAATATCCTATCAAATCAAGATTTCTCTGAATTTCGTGTTTTGATCCGTCATACTTTATGAGGTTACCATATATGCTTTTTAAGTCGCTGTTGCTAAAACCAAAAGTTAACTTTACTCCTGAAAAAAAAACTATCAGGGAAGTCCTAAAGGATCTGTGGGGTGAATATATCCTGGAATAAATTTCAGATCTGATTTTTAAAATTAGTTTTAGTAAGGAATAGAGACTTTTTTCCTTTTCTCTTTTATCATATACAAAAACTTTATCGACATAATTTGATGCTGAAAATATTTCTGCCGTAGAAGGAATACATAAAACATGGAGTTCAATCTCACTAAAGAGTTCTTTTAACTTCTGGATCATTGGAAGCGTTAATATGGCATCGCCTATAAATGCTGTTTGAATTACAAGGACTTTATTCATTGATTTAATACTTCCATCTTTTATGCATCCATAACCATTGTTCAGGATATTTTCTGATTAGTTCTTCAAGAAATTTTAAATATCTTCGACAGATTTCCTCGATCTTTGCATCTTCATCTTCGGGAAGATCATCACATGGCAATTCAGAAAATTCAACACTATAAGAATAATCAGGATTTCTAACGCTTATCGCTATTAAATATATCTGCGCCGGTTTTTAAAGCTATTGACGCTGGTCCTGTATAAACCGCGGACATTCGACCCAAAAATTCTATTCTTAATCCATCCGCATTGCCTCTTTGATCTGCAGCCATAAGTACAACCTTATTATCTTTCAGAGCTTTGAAAATTTGTCTAACTGCAGTTCCGAGGGGAATAACGATACTATTCCATTTTGTCCTGGCATTATTCATAAATTCAGTCACATAAGGATTGCGTTGTACCTTAACCAGTAGGTGCATTTGATAGTTCAACTGAAGTGCAATTGAAGCGGCTAAATATTCCCAATTTCCAAAATGAGCGGTTAAAAGTATCACTCCTTTTTTTCCAAATACTTTTCTTCTGAGTAGATCAATATTCACACATTTCACAGATTCAATCATTTGCTTTTTGCTAATATGAGGTATATAGAGAGTTTCAATAATTGTAATAGAAAAGCTTTTATACGCCCCCAATGCAACTCTTCGAACCTCTTTATCAGAGTAGGCTGGAAAAGCTAACTTTATATTTTGAATGGCTACTTCTTTTCTTATAGGAATTAAAAAATAAAAAACATAAGCCACTGCTTCAGCAAACTTTCTGGATAATTTTAACCCTAATAGTTTTGTTAAATAACTAAATCCTATAAAAAGTATATATTCAATTCTATTTTGCATTTATATTTGAATCGCGCTTTGATATTTTTCCTAATATATAAAGATAACTAATTTTTTATATTTGATTATGTAGCTAAATGTATGATATACTTTCAGCTTATTTAAAATAAAAACAGCCTTAAGTCTAAGATTAAGGCTGTTAAAAAAAACAAATAAATTAAAAAATCAATTAACGGTTGAAATAGTTTGCTGCCAATTAGTGTCCTCAATCTCACCTCGCTTGGTAGAGGAAACAAGAACAAAATTCTTGAACCCTGTAAAATCAGCAAAAATAAATTGTACTCCTCCTTCTATATCATTATACTTCCAAATTTCATAAGGCCTCGTATCTCCTTCATTTGGATGTCTTTCAATTTCGCTTGGTTCACCATACATAATATAAACTCTCCCCATATCACTTAACCAGCCTTTCCTGGCCAGGTTTCTATATTTTTCATCAGCGATTTTAACTCTATTCATATATTCTGTGTAGTCGTATCTTTTATCTTTATCTTCTTCAGTGGCTTTTTTCGACCAGAATTTATACAGAAATTCTCTCTTACCTTCAACATTATGTATTTTTTTATATTGTTCTTTTTCATCCTTCGTTGCAATGTATTGAGACTTTGCAAATATATCATCACATTCTTCTGCAGATAAAAATGCGAATTGACTGCTTAATACATTTGCTGTATTTGAATGTATATCAACTTTAGCCGTATCTTTTATTTCAGGATTATAGACATAAAATTCTTTCCTGGATAAAATAGTTTCATTTTTTAAACTGTCGCTTAAAGTTAAAATCAGATAATATTTTCCGCTAATATATTTTGAAACGTTAATAACACCTACTTCAACCGCGGCTGGCACCGGTTTCATTTCAGTCTTAATGCGGGAATAAATCTGATTACCTTTTGAATCATATATTAATGTTTTAAATTTAACCCCTGAGAGGTCAGGAATTTTATTCAAGTTGTATAATTCTCCGTAATAAAAAAGCGCGGGTGAATTTTCTCCAAAAATATCGGCTGGCGCCGGAATAACTTCAAGAGTATTTTTATAAAATATCGAATTTTTATCGGCACTTTCCTGCTTGATATTAGACGCTAACTGAACACCGCTAATAGTCATGTTTTCAGTACCAAATGGATTTTCAACAATCTGAAATTGATAGGACTTTTTTTGATCAGGGTTATTAAAATCAGATCCCTGGCTAATACAAGTGTACTTACCTTTGGGAATAACAAACCCTATTACTCCGATCAAATTAGTTGATCGTGATGTTTGAGCGGTATCTTTAACCAAATTAGGAATCTTCCAACCTTTATTTACAAGGTCCTCGCCAGTTGAATCGTTTTTTATTTCTAAATGAAATAATCCCTCAACCTGCAAATTGCCGCTATTGTTCACTACTTTTAATTGGGGCGATGGGAATGAATAATAAAATTCCACATAATTTGATGAAGAATCATATTTGAAACTGGCGTAATCAATATTAAAGTTAAAGTTACTTTGAGCCGCAGTATATAGAAATGGTAAGAATACAATTAGTAAAAATAATTTTTTCATGATAATCAGAAATAATTGGTTATTAAATAATGTTTGCTGCCTATTTTACCTATGAATAATAAAGAATATAAAATTAAGAATTCAAAGATTCCACACTTTTAAAGGGAGGACAATAATTAGTGAAGTAATTAGTGCTTCTAAACCTTTACAACAAAAGCATTACCAACACCCTGGATTTCCGAAATCCTTTTTAAAATATCTTTATTTATCGGACTGTCAACATTAATTACGGTTATTGCTTTTTGACCTTTGCCAAGTCTCCCGAGAGAAAGGCCAGCAATATTAATGTTTGCTTCAGCAAGAATTTTTCCGACTGATGCAAGAACTCCCGGCCGATCAACATTCGAATAAAACAACATATCACCTTCCGGTTTTAATTCAAGGTAAAAACCATCCACATTTACAAGCCGTATTTCATTATTGCCAAAAACAGTTCCTGAAAGAGAGTGTCTTTCTTTTTCAGTCACAAATTCCACATGAAGTAAATTTTTATAATTTGTGTTGGCTCCGGTTTTTGTTTCATTAACTTCAATTCCCATTTCTCTTGAAAAAAATGGTGCATTAATATAATTAACTGTTTCTGTCCTCATCCTTGACAAGAAACCTTTCATAATTGCGGTTGATAACAAATTAGTTGACGAGTGAAGAAGCTCACCGCTATAATTTAAGTTAACCTGCTTCAGTTGCCCATTTATCATTTGAGCTTGCAATAAACCGAGATCTTCCGCAAGTCGCACATAAGAACTTAATTCTTTGTTACTACTCGCCTCTATTGAAGATGCATTAACAGCACCGGAAATTCTATCGTTTTTAAAGAGGTCAACTATTTGTTCAGCAATTTGAATAGCTACCTTAATTTGAGCTTCCTCCGTTGATGCACCAAGATGAGGTGTACAAACAACTCTGGAATGATTTAATAATTTACTCTTTAAATCTGGAGGCTCAATTTCATAAACATCAAATGCGGCAGATGAAACTTTCCCTGATTCTAAACCAATTAACAGATCTTCTTCATTTATAATTCCTCCACGTGCACAATTAATTATTTTTACGCCATCCTTGCATTTTTTCAGCGAATCAGAATTAATAAGATGTTTTGTTTCATCTGATAAAGGAACATGAACAGTGATTAAATCAGACTGTGAAAAAATTTCATCAATATCAAAAAGTTCAATTCCCATCTTGTTTGCAATATCTGCTGATAAAACCGGATCATATCCGACAACCTTCATTCCAAATGCTTTTGATCTTGAAGCAACTTCTCTGCCGATTTTTCCAAGTCCGATTATTCCTATGACCTTTCCATAAAGTTCGGTTCCCTTAAAACTTTTCCTATCCCATTTGCCGGACCTTAATGAAAGATTTGCCTGGGGAATATTCCTGAACATTGATAGCATTAAAGCCATTGTATGTTCGGCAGTCGAAATAGTATTGCCGCCGGGAGTATTCATAACTATAATACCTTTACGAGTAGCTGCATCCAAATCAATATTGTCGACTCCCGTTCCGGCCCTGCCAATTACTTCCATTTTATTCATTTGGGAAATCAACTCGGCGGTTGCTTTGGTTTCACTTCTAACAACAAGACCGTGATATTGTTGAATAATTTTAGTTAAATCTTCTTTGGATATACCCGGCTTGAAGTCAACTTCAAAACCAGCATCTTTCAAAATTTCCATACACTTTTGATCAACCGGATCCGAGATTAGAATTTTTTTCATATTTATAAGAGAAGTAATTGTAAAATGAGAGAATTATTTAAAAACAAAAATACTACCACACTTAATTTTAGTGGTAGCATTTTCGCGAATAGTATTTTTCGATTTAATTTAGATAACAGAATTCAGTTTCTGAACAATTTGTCCTTTTGGAACTGCCCCAATAATAGTTTCTTTAACCTGTCCGTTTTTAAAAACAAGCAAGGTCGGGATGCTTCTAACGCCATATTTAATTGCTGTCTGCTGATTATTATCAACATCAAGTTTACCAATCTTTACTTTTCCATCGTATTCTGTTGCCAGCTCTTCAACAACCGGTGCGATTGTTCTGCATGGCCCGCACCAGGTAGCCCAAAAATCAATCAGAACTGGTTTATCTGATTTTAATACTTCGTTTTCAAAATTATCGTCCGAAATTGTCACAGGTTTCATATATTCCTTATTTTTTATTTAGATTAATAGTCTTCTGTTTGTTTACCTTGTCCAACAAAATTTACAATATCTTCACCGCCATCAGCATGAATTATTCCGCCGGAAACCCATTCACCTCCATCCATGCATAATAAAGAAATTATTTTCGCAACGTCCTTAGTTGTAGTTAACCTGTCGCGTGGATTTTTTCTTCTCGCAACATCCATCATTGGAATATTACCCGGGATTTTTCTCAATGCAGGTGTATCTGTTACTCCAGCCATTATAGAGTTTACACCAACTTCCAGATATCCCAGTTCTTCAGCTAATTGACGAACATGAGATTCAAGTGCAGCCTTTGCCGCTGAAACAGCTCCATAGCTTGGAATCACTGTGTGGCCACCTGAACTTGTCATAGCAAAAATTCTTGATTTCCTGGCAAGCAGTCCGTTTTTTACAAGTGCCTGTGTCCAGTAAACCAGCGAGTTAGCCATCACATCAAGAGTCATTTCAACCTGAGCTTTTGTAATAGTCTGCTCAATATCTTTTGATATAAACGGCTTCAAGCTACCAAATGCGAGCGAGTGCATTAATACCTTAACAACAGCCTTGCCGTCAAATTTTTGTTTTAACTCGGAAGCAATTTCCTCACGCCTGGTATCATCGGCGGCATTTACATTATAAAATAAATGCTTCGAACCAGCCGCGCCGATTTTAGTTGTAATCTCATCAACGTGCGGCATTGTTGCCTGCCTGTCAAGGTGAATTCCAATTATATTGAACCCATCTTCAGCTAATTTAATGGCAGTTGCCTCGCCAAAACCCGAAGAAGCCCCTAATATAAGTGCCCAATAATTTTTATTGTCATCGTTTCTCATAAAATTAGCTCATTTAAATTCATGTTGGTTTTAAATTAGATACAAATAATACAAAATAGATGCTAGTTATTCAACAATTTACAATTGCAATATTAAGCGAATCTTGAAATATGGCTACAAATCAGAGTGTTTTGATAAGCTTATTTTTTTGCCAGCACAATAGAGTTTTCCCCAAATAAATTATTTACTGAATTAATGAAGGAATCTGTAAGCTTTACTTTAAAATCCTTCAGGAAAAAAAGTCTTTCTCTTGATCCATTATTTGCAAGCTGCACATATAAAGGAATGTTGCCTTTATTTGCAGAAAGAATATTTCTTAATTCAACAAAATTTTCAGGAGTATTTTTTTGTTTATCAACTTTTAGTTTTACACTTTGGGCAAATTTTTCTCTTGCATCGTTCAGTGGAACTACTTCATCTATATGAATTTTTATAGCATCACCTGAACTTTCGGGTTTACCATTTATGAAGATACATTCTTCTTCATTAATAAATTGTCCATATTTTTCATAAGTTTTTGCAAACATCAGGCATTCACAGGAGCCATTAAAATCATCCAGAGTAAAAAATGCCATTGACCTTCCAGATTTATCTATTTTAGTCTTCACAGAAGTAATCACGCCGCAAGCCCTTACGCTATCAACCTCTTCGAGCACTTCAGTTTCTCCAAGTTGAATAGTTGTGAACGAATTATACTCCAATTCATAATTTCTGAGAGGATGTCCTGTAACATAAAAACCAATAACTTCCCTTTCTCTCGCCAGCCTTTCTTTCTGACTCCATAAGGGAATATTTGGCAATTCGGGTTCTGTCACCTTAACTTCTTCCATATTTCCAAAAAGACTATTTTCAGAATTCAGTTTTGAGTTTTGACTTTTGTGACCAAAATCTAGCGCATCCTCAACCGCTGCAAATAATATCGACCTTCGGTTATCAATTGAATCAAATGCACCGGCCAGCACAAGTCCTTCAAGCGATCTTTTATTAACAATTCTTGTATCTACATTTGAACAAAAATCAAAAATGCTTGTAAAATTTCTACCCAACTTTTCCCTGATTTTAATTATTTCCTCAACTGCAGAAATACCGACATTTTTTATTGCTGACATACCAAACCTTATCTTTCCGTTATCAACATCAAAATAAACTGAAGGTGAATTGACGTCGGGCGGTAGTACTTCTATTTTTAATTTACGGCAATCCTCAAGAAATTTCCTTACTTTATCTGAATTCCCAAATTCATTTTTTAAATTTGCTGCAAGAAATTCAGGAGTGTAATGAGCCTTTAAATATGCCGTCTGGTATGCAACTAAACTGTAAGCAACAGCATGGCTTTTATTAAAACCATAATTTGCAAATTTGTCAATCGCTTCAAAAATTTCTTCGGCTGATTTTTTAGGAATACTATTTTTCATTGCACCTGCAACAAATTTTTCTTTTTGGTCTTTCATTGCTTTCAGATCTTTTTTACCCATTGCTCGTCGAAGAATATCTGCTTCAGCAAGACTTATTCCACCGACTTTGTTTGCAATCTGAATTACTTGTTCCTGATAAACAATAATCCCATATGTTTCTTTGAGGATTGACTTCAAAATCGGATGAAGATAGGTTACTTCCTTATTACCATATTTTCTATCAATAAATTCATCAATAAATTCCATCGGACCTGGTCTGTATAATGCGTTCATTGCAGCAAGATCATTAATCCCTGATGCTTTCAATTTTTTTAAATATTCCCTCATTGGCCCGGATTCAAACTGAAATATGCCAGTTGTCTGTCCTTTTGAAAACAGCTGTAAAGTTTTTTCATCATCTAAAGGAATTTCATCAATATTAATTTCTACATTATGATTTTTTTTAATCAGGTCTATTGTATCGCGTATTATTGTGAGAGTTCGAAGACCAAGAAAGTCCATCTTTAATAATCCTGAACTCTCAATATCCTTCATATTAAATTGAGTAACGATATCTGTTTGCGAAACTGCATTTGCAAGCGGAACATAGTCACTTACATCACCGGGTGTTATTACAACTCCTGCGGCGTGCTTTGAAGCATTTCTATTCATTCCCTCCAAAACTTTTGCATATTTAATAAGATTTTGAATATTCGGATCTTTGGAATCTTTTACCCATTTTAATTCAGGTACTTCTTTCAAAGCCTGATCAATAGTAAAAACTTTACCAAACTTGGACGGTATAAATTTTGTGATCTTATTTACAGTGGGAATAGGGATCTTTAAGACTCTTGCAACATCCCTAATAACTGCTTTAGAAGAAAGCCTATTGAATGTAATTATCTGGCTTACGCAGTTGGCTCCATATTTTTCTCTTACATAATCAATTACGTCGCCTCTTTTATCATCAGCAAAATCAACATCAATATCTGGCATTGATTTTCTTGCAGGATTAAGAAATCTTTCGAATAACAAATCGTATTGAAGGGGATTTATATTTGTTATTCCAAGAGTGTAAGCAACCAGGCTCCCTGCTACGCTGCCTCTGCCGGGGCCAACCGGAATATTCATTTTTCTTGATGAATTAATAAAATCCTGAACTATCAGGAAATATCCGGCAAATCCCATTTGTTTTATTGTATCAATTTCAAAATCAAACCGTTCGTGAATCTCATCAGTGATTTTATCAAATTTTTTATGTAGTCCTTCTTTAGCAAGCAATTCAAAATAGTCGTCCAAAGTTTTTGCCGGAGAATCTTTTGGAATAGGGAATACCGGGAAATGATGACCTTCAAACTCAAGATTTAGATCAACTTTAGATTCAATTTCGAGAGTATTTTCTATCGCTCCTTTATATCTCTTGAAGAGCTTCACCATCTCTTCCTGAGATTTAAAATAAACCTGGTCTGTTCCGTATCGAAGATTCCTGTAATCCTGGCCGGTTTTATCAGCCAGAAGTAATAGTATATTATGTGCTATTGCGTGATCACGTTCGATATAGTGACAATCATTAGTTGCAACGAGTTTTATCCCGAGTTCTTTTGAAAGTTTAGGCATTCCTTCGAGAATTGGTTTTTCTACATCCATATTGTGATCCTGAATTTCGAGATAGAAATCATCACCGAAAATTTCTTTGTAGATAAGAGCGGTTTCTTTTGCCTTTTGATAATCCCCGTTTCTTAAATGAACTGAAACAACTCCGCCTGCACACGCGGAAGAACAGATTAATCCTTCATTATATTTCCTTAAAAGTTCAAGATCAATTCTTGGTTTGTAATAAAATCCTTCAGTGTGCCCAAGTGTGGATAATTTTGAAAGATTTTTATAACCTTGTTTATTTTTTGCGAGTAAAATTAAGTGGTTGTAATGTTTGGAACGTTTTCTTCCATTGTTTGAATCACTTCCTTTATCTTTCCTGCTTCCTTCTGAAACAACATAAGCTTCCATTCCAACAATTGGTTTTATACCTTCTTTTTTTGCTTTCTTATAAAATTCAGCTATTCCATACATCACTCCGTGATCTGTTAGAGCAACCGCATGCATATTGTTACGCTTCGCAGCTTCAACAAGGTCTTCCACAGTGCAGGCTCCATCCTGAAGGCTGTAGTGAGTATGATTGTGTAAATGAATAAAATCTGACATAATGTAAAAAAGATAGAAGGATATAAGAAGATTTTTTCTGCGGAAGTATATTAATCAATAATTATTTCAAAATACAGCTTGAAATTTGGTAATTATTTTTTATTATACAAGTTATATTAACTTTTCCCTGTGTGTCCAAATCCACCTTCACCCCTTTTGCTGCTTTCAAGATCATCGCATACAATTAAGGAAGCCATATAAACCTTTGAAACAACAAGTTGTGCTATTCTTTCTCCACGGGTAATTTTAAAATCCTCGTCTCCGAAATTCATTAAAATAATTTTAACTTCTCCGCGAAAATCGGAATCAATCGTTCCGGGAGAATTTAAAATTCCGATGTTGTGCTTGGCCGCAAGACCGCTCCTGGGTCTTACCTGAATTTCATATCCGGCCGGAATTTCAACTGAAAAACTAGTCGGCACAAGAGCTACTTTGCCTGAAGGAATAATAATATCATCTTTAACAGCTGCCCGAACATCCATTCCCGAACTACCCTCGGTTGCATAGGCCGGTAATGGAATATCCCCAAATTCCCCTGACAATCTTTTTATTTTTATTCTAATTTCTTCCGGCATTTTTTATCTCTTTAATAATTTATTTTTTATAGATTCTATTTCTTTCTTATCAATAACAAAAATGTACATAAATATTACAAACGTTGCCAGCAAAATTATCTTGTAAATAAATAATAAGTGCCCTGAATATAATAGAAAGTAATAAGCTGTCCCGCATATTATTATAGATACAAATATTTTAAATATTTTAGTATTCTCATATTCAATTTTATAAATATTTTGAGTAACGATATATAAACTTAATGCCATTGCAAAATATGCCGCAAGCGTTGCAAGAGCTGCGCCCATCATTCCCATAATTGGTATCAGGGCAAAGTTAACACCAATATTTACAGCAGCACCCAAACCGGTAATAAAAGGTACGTAAATACTTTTTTCTTTAATAAAAATGCCGGCTGTAAAAATAACATAGAGACCATTAAATAAATATCCAAATAGAATTACTGGCACAATGTTTAAGCCCACCCAGTAATCCTTTTGAATTAATGTATGACCAAATAAATTTATTTTCACAATATCACTAATAAAGAGAGAAACAATTATTAATATAAATCCGGCAGCAATTGTGAAGTAAGTAAGAACTTTTGAAAAAAGTTCCCTGGCATTTTTTTCTTCAGCATTCTGCAGAAAGAAGGGCTGCCAGGCATATTGGAACATACTGACAAATAGCATCATAAAAATTCCCAGCTTATAGTTCGCACTGTAAATTCCTACAACACTTAAATTCGTCAGATGCCCAAGTATCGGCCGATCTATTCCCTGTATAAACATTGATGCAAGTCCGGCGGGCAGATATGGAATGCCAAATTTTAAAAACTTTATCAACAAATCAGAATGCAATCTTAATCTAATATATTTAAGTACAGTCGGGAATAATAAAACAAATGTAAATGCCGATGCTGCAATATTGCTGATAAAAACCGCTTCAATTCCCCACTTTAATTTTAGTATTAAATATAAATTTAAGATTACATTTACAACTATGTTAAGGATCTTAAAAGTTGCAAATTTTTTTGCCTGACGTTCAATTCTTAACCTGATAAAAGGAATTACATTCAGCGCATCAATAAATAAAATTGGAACTACAAGATAGATAAGTTCAAGGTGTTTGAATGGTATATCGAATGCCACAAAAACAGCCTTTTTAAGGACCAATATTAGTACAACAAAAATAATTCCTACACCTAAAACAGATAAATATGGAGTAGAAAAATTCTCTTTATCTTCTTTTTCAGATGGAACCGCAGCATACTTTAAATAAGCTGCATCCATACCATAAATAAAAATTACATTAAATATTGCTATGAAAATGTAAAGATTTGAAACTATCCCGTAATTATAATCTGAAAATACGTGTGTATAGAATGGAACTAAAAGAAAATTTAGAAACCTTCCAACCATTGTACTGACGCCATAAATTGCAGTATCTTTCGAAAGTTCTTTTAGTTTAGCAAACATTAGTTATAATTTTGTTTATAGGGCTGTAACTTAATAAAGTTTGGCGAGAAAATAATAAGGAAACCTTATCCAATTAAATTCAATGTTCATAATATTTTCTTATGGCATCAATAAAAAATTTAGGAGGCCTGACCGGCCTTTTACTTTCCCTATTGATAAAGACATGTTCGGTATAACCTTCAGTTACAAGCACATCATTTCCTTTTCGAAATATCCTGTAGTCAATTCTCATTTTTAATTTTGGGATTTCTTTCAGAAATGATTCTATAATAAGGATATCATCGTAAAAGGCCGCCGAGATATATTTCAAATGTGCTTCGACCAAGGGAAGCTGGTAACCCTCACTTTCAACTTTTTTATAAGATAAACCTGTACTCCTCAGTAACTCTGTCCTGCCAACTTCAAAATATTCAAGATACTTGCCGTTGTAAACAAACTGCATTTGATCTGTATCCGCATATCTTATTCTAATTTCTGTTTTATAGGTTAACATAATTTTTCGGAAGGGATTAAAACTAAAGCAGGAAAGCAAATAGTGTTTATTTATTTGCTATTCTATGAAAGACCCCATCTTTCCAAATTTTTCCAGTCTTTGTTCTATTAGTTTGTCCGGCTTAATTTTTTTAAGACTTGTAAGTTCCTCACTTAAAGTTTCTTTCAATGTAGCTGCAACTTTATCTAAATCCTTATGAGCTCCGCCCATAGGTTCGGGAATAATTCTGTCGATCAATTTCTGCTCTAGAAGATCAGGAGCTGTTAATTTGAGTGCTTCAGCTGCCTGCTCTTTATAGTCCCAGCTTCTCCATAAAATACTTGAACAGGATTCCGGGCTGATTACAGAATACCAGCAATTTTCAAGCATCAAAATTCTATCACCCACACCAATTCCCAAAGCTCCTCCGCTCGCACCTTCACCAATAATTACAACTATAATCGGAACTTTCAATCGGCTCATTTCAAAAAGATTTCTTGCAATTGCTTCAGCCTGACCTCTTTCTTCCGCTTCAAGACCAGGATAAGCGCCGGGCGTGTCGATCATCGTGATTACAGGTTTATCAAATTTCTCTGCGAGTTTCATTAAACGTAGAGCTTTTCTGTAGCCTTCAGGGTTCGGCATTCCAAAATTTCTGTAAAGATTTGATTTTGTATCTCTTCCTTTTTGATGACCAATTATCATAACTTTGTGTTCATCAATCGAAGCAAATCCCCCAACGATTGCTTTATCATCTTTAAAGCCACGGTCGCCGTGTAACTCGACAAAGTTATTTGTCATTGCGTAGATATAATCCAGAGTGTATGGGCGGTCCGGATGTCTTGCAAGCTGAACTCTCTGCCATCTGGTCAGCCCTTTATAAACTGATTCCTTTAATTGTTTCACTTTAACTTCGATTCTTTTTATTTCGCTGTCAATATTTAAAGAGTCCGATAAATTTTTCATTTCTTCAAGCTTTTCTTCAAGCTCAAAGATCGGTTTTTCAAAATCTAAAATAGTTTTCGCCATTTTTGATAATTATTTCCTGTTCCACATTTTTATTAATGTTTTTCCAAGTATTTCAAGATCAAACCAGAGGCTTTGATTTCTTGCATAAAAAATATTTAACTTCTCCGCGTCCTTGTCAGAAAAGTCCTCAATATACCAGAGTCCTGTTAAACCTTTTTTCCCCAAATAAACATTTGAATCGTTTTTTATTTCTTGCGGACCAACAAAACTAATTTTACCAGCAAATACTAAAGGAACCTTAACTATAAAATCTGTAAAATTGGTTGCCCTTTTACCGACCCGCAAAGCCAAATATATGAAAGGGTAAATCAAAAACAAAACTACGGTAGCTGCAGCATAATCAAAAATTACTTTAACAAGCCTGATCATAGCCCTGGAAATATTGTATTTGATCTCAATAACAGGAATATCGTCCAGCATTGAGACAGATGTCTTTCCAACAATAAAATCCAGGTTTTTTCCTATAAGCTTGAATTCTACATTTTCATTCTGGCAAACCGATACGATTTGCATCATCTGGCTGTATGAGATTTCATTTGAAGAAAATACAATCTCATTAACATTAAAATTTCTTATAACCTTGATAATATTATCAACAGTTCCAAGTACTTCAAAATTTTTAATTTTTTCGCCAATATCTTTTTTTGACGAACTTATCAACCCAATTACGTGATGAAAATCCGAACTTCTTTTCTGCAATTTTTCAGCAATTTGAATCGTCAGATCATTTTTACCAACAATTAACGTTCGTTTATTATCCGGGTTACCGCCTTCAATTCCGATTTTAAAAAACAGTTTTAAAATTATACGCCAGCTTATAAAAAGGAAAAGTATCAGCAAATAAGAAATCAGCAATACTGCCCTGCTGTATGCAAACTGCTTGAAAAAATAAGTTACCGATGACAAAATAAAAAATCCGATAAGCACCGAAAGTATTGTCCTTAGTACTGAAAGCGAATCTCTCCTGTAAACTCCGCTAAAAGCAGAAATCATTATCTGCAAAAAAAGTGGAACTGTAAAAATGATATATTCAGTTGATTGTGGGAATCCTCTCCAGGTAGTACTGGACGAGTATATTTTTTCTGCCCCAAGTAAAGCCAGGTTAAAAATTATTACGTCTATAATTACAGGAATAATTATAAATTTTCTTTTCCCGAGAAAAGCAAAAAATTTTCTAAATATTATTGCTGTCTGCAATATGATCTCAACAATGAAAGAGGTTGAAAAATGTTTTTTTACAAAAAGATGCATTGCATCATAAAATAAAGTTGTATCATCAATGCTACTTCGTTTTGTGCTTTCTCCTTTATAATGAATTATTTGTGTTGAATGGACATAATAAACTTTGTAGCCTACTTTTTGAATTCTGTAGCACAGGTCAAGGTCTTCACCGTACATGAAGAAATCTTCATCAAAACCCCTGGTTTTTTCGTAAGCCTCTCTTCGCATCATCATAAATGAACCGGAAATCGCATCCACTTCATAGGTTTGATTCGAATTTAAATAAGTTAGATTATAGCGTGCAAAAATTTTACTGTTTGGGAAAAGCGAACTTAGACCGGTAACTTTACAAAATGAAGTCCATGGACCAGGGAAACTTCTTCTGCATGCAAGCTGAAATGTACCGTCGGGGTTTAAAATTTTGCATCCCGCTATTCCTGCCTCTGGAGTATTTTCAAGAAACCTGATCATTTCCTGTAAGGTGTTTTCGCTGAGCAGCGTGTCCGGATTTAACAAAAGGAAATACTTCCCCTTTGCAATTTTCATTCCTAAATTATTCGCTTTTCCAAATCCCAGGTTTTGTTTGTTAATGATTAATTTAACTTCTGGAAAATTCTTTTGAAGAAATTCAACGCTGCCATCATCGGAAGCATTATCAACTACAATTACTTCGTGTGAAATATTCTGAGCGGCTTTGTCAATAGAATGAAGAAGATTTTGTAAAAATTCTTTTACATTATAATTAACTATAATTATGGATAGATCCATTGTGGTTTAAATTTATGAGTTCAATGTCCAAAGCAAATTAAAGTAATCCGAACATACTTCGAATTCTTAATTTCCAGACCATAAATATTGCTTCGCGCACAATTTTTTTTGACATCTTTGATTGACCTGCAGTGCGATCTATAAAAATGATCGGGATTTCGCCGATTAAAAATCCTTTCTTCCAGGCTTTAAAAGTCATTTCAATTTGAAAAGTATATCCATTGGATTTTATTTTGTTCAAATCTATTGTTCTCCAGTACTTCTCTTCTGAAACATTTGAAGCCGCCTGTGGCATCAAAAACAGGAAGCCCGGTAATAATCCTTGTATAATGATTCGCAAAATAACTTAGCAATAATCTTTTCATCGGCCAGTTTACAACATTAACACCATTTCACATACCTGCTGCCAAGAACCAGGTCGAACTTCTTTATGGCATTTGAGAAAATTTTTAATTTCTTTTGGAGAGTGCGAATAATCAGCATCCATTTCAAAGATGTAATCATATTTATTATCCAACGCATATCTGAAACCTGCAATATATGCCGAACCTAGACCAAGCTTTCCCTCGCGACTAATTAATTTTATACGATCATTAGTTTTGCTTAATTCATCAACATAATTACCTGTTCCGTCCGGCGAATTATCATCAACAATCAGAACATCCAATTCAAGATGTTTATATCGATTTAGAATATCCGGAATCAGATCCGTAATATTTTCCAATTCGTTGTAATGTAGGAATTATAACTAATGTTTTTTCAGCCATATTAGAATATTTTTAGTTCGTTATTTGATATTACAAGATAATATAATTTCAAAAATTATTACGGTTAAAATTAGATTTATTATTATGATTCGAAGTGCCCTTTACCGAAAATAACCACGAAAATAGTTCTGAAAAGAATTTTAAAATCCATCCTTATAGACATATTTTCAATATAAAAAAGATCATATCGCAACTTAGCTTTTACATCCTCAATTGATTCATCATATTTATGCTTAACCTGTGCCCAGCCTGTTATTCCGGGCCGGACTTTTAATCTTCTTCTATAATAAGGAATTTCATTTGAAAATTTTTCAACAAAGTATGGTCTTTCCGGCCGTGGTCCAACCAGGCTCATTTCGCCTTTAAGAACATTCAGCATTTGCGGAATTTCATCCATTCTGAATTTTCTCATTATTTTTCCAACTCGTGTGATTCGTGGATCATCTTTTTGCGACCAGACGGGACCGCTGTGTTTTTCAGCATCCGCAAACATTGAACGAAATTTTATCATATTAAAAACTGAATCATCCCTGCCGCATCTTTGCTTGAATAAAAAACACGTTACCGGGACTATCAAGTTTTATGGCAATAGCAATTATTATATTCAATGGGATTGTAACTACTAAAACGATAAATGAAATAATTATATCTAAAAGCCTTTTTAATTTTCTTTCCCACTCAGGCATTAATTGAGGTATAAGGTCAATAAGAGGCATACCGTATATCTGGGAAGTTCTGGCCTGACCGCTTAGTATTTCATAAAGATTAGGAACTATTTTAAGTCCGATATTTTTTGTTGACGCAACTCCGATCAATTCAATCAAAAGATCATCGTCTTTTTTCTCAAGAGCAATTATAATTTCCTGAATATTAAATTTTTCAATTATTGATATAATATTATTCGCTTTGCCGATAATTGGAATTTCTTTATAATCTTTTTTATCACTTTTATCCTTCGCAGATAAAAATCCTTTTACATCCAGTCCAAGCGCTTTATGATCAGTTATCTGATCGCAAACTTCAAAAGCATTTTTATTGAATCCGACAATAATTGTATTTTTTCTGCCAATGCCTTTTACAAGAAGATTCCTTTGAAAACTTCTAACCAGAATTCTTCCAGTTCCGACAAATAGAAAGAACATTCCCCAATAAATAAATAAAAGAATTCTTGAATGAGAGGAAACGCCCTGAATTGAGTCATCAAGGTATATTGCAAAAAATAAAATGAATATTCCCACAAAAGAAGCTTTGAACAAGGTTGAAATTTCATCAAAGCGGGATGAAGCAAACCACGTGCGATACATTCCAACAAACGTAAAAATTATCAGCCAATAGAGGTAGATTACGGTTAGAGGCGGAAGAAATTCAGGGTGAATTCTAAAACTAAAAAACCCCGATTCAACTCTAAGCAGAAAATATAAGATACCTGCAAGATTTATTGTAAGGAAATCTATTGTAAGTATTAATATTTTTTCTGCGCGTTTGTTCACTTAAGAGATTAATCCTTTTTACAGGAACTTTATATCATAAATCAAATCTGCTAAAATTCGGTTTTAGATATAAATAAGTTTAACAATTAATTAAGATTCAATTACTTTTAATTAAGATTCAATTACTTTGGCCATGATATAATTAATAATATTTTGCTTTGCCCATATTTTGTGAAAAAAAATCTTTAATAGCATTCTGAATGGCAGTAATATTATTTCTTCTACCGGAAAGCAACCAAAAAATACTTTTTAAAAATAGGGAAAAAATTATATAAGCCATGGTAAACGGGTAAACCTCAGGAAAGTTTTTCCTCGCAAAAAATAATCTGTTCCTTACAGAATAATACAATGGAAGCGTTGAATAGTTCTTCGTCGTTGAGCCGTTAACCTTATGATATATTTTCGCAACACTGCTGACATATATATCGTAGCCAGCATTGATAGTTCTGTAGCAAAAATCTGTATCTTCAATGTATAAAAAAAAGTTATCATCTAGCAAGCCAACCTTTTCAAATACTTCTTTTTTAATCAACATACAGCAACCGGAGACAAATTCGACTTGTCTATTATACCTATCAATTTTTGAACCTGATAAACTCGAAGGAATAAATCCAGAACCTCTGATTTTACTGATCTTCCCGCCAGAACTCCATAGCCTATCCGGATTATCAAAATAATAAATCATTGGTGCAACAATACCAATATTGTTACTTGCGTCATACTTAAGCAACATATTGTTAAGGAAGTCACTTTCAACTATCGTATCATTATTAATCAATAGAACAAAATCTGCATTTTGCTTCAATGATATATTGATACCAACATTATTTCCACCAGTAAAGCCTAAGTTTTCTTTCTCACAAACTAATTGGATTGTGTCACCATACTTTGATATTAGCCTACCAACATCATTCTGAGAGGAGTTGTTATCAACTACTATTATTTTATAATTTTGATATGTTATATTTTTTAACGACTCTAGTAAATCTGAAGTATAATCATACCCGTTCCAGTTTAGAATAACGATATTTACTCTTGGTTGCATCTCGAATTTTTTAATTAACAATTGGGAAAAGAATGTTTTTACAAATATACTAAATTGAAGTTAGTATCGAGAAGTTCAATGAATATGAATATTTGATATTAAAATTATAAAAACCGCTTACTTTGCATCCTCCATCTTGCCCAATATAGCCCCAATAACAGTATGATCATCCATTAAATATCAATAATATTCATATTCTTATCTACCCAAGATTTAGAGCAAACCCTGCTATTAATGATTAAAAAATGAATAAATTAGATATAGTATTTTTAATTTTTCCCATTAGTTACTAAAGTAGTGCGTCCCTTAAAATTAAACAAAATTTATTATGCGAATCCTTATAGATGGTAGAGTATTAGATAGAGCAATAACTGGGACAGGAAGATACTTGCTAAATATTCTGGACGAATTACCAAATTTGGATAATTCAAATGAATATTTTCTTTTAACGAATAATAAGGTAGTTGTAGAAAACAAATTTTTTCGGATTGTAAATATTGGTTCATCATTTATGCCAATGAAAGTAAGTTCCCAGATATGGCTCAATTATGTATTGCCTCGAGCTGTAGATAGATATAATATTGATTTACTTTTCGAACCAAACATACTTATTCCAATCGTTAATCTAAAAAGCAAAAGCGTTTCTGTTGTCCACGACGTTATTCCTAAGATATACAAAGAATATTATCCATATTTTTACAAAAAATATTTATCCATTTTTCTTCCCATTTCTCTAAGAAAATCCGATAAAGTAATTACAGTATCCATGCAATCTAAAAAAGATATTATAAAGTACTACAATGTTTCTCCTGATAAAATAGATGTTACTTACAATACTGCTTCAAAATTATTTAAACCCCGAACAATCAAAGTTGAAAGGAAGAATGAATTTATTAAGCAATTATCTCTTCCACAAAAATTTTTATTACATGTCGGAGTGCTTGAAAAAAGAAAAAATATTGAAGGGATTATTTCTATATTGGATATGATCCGGGAAAAAGGAAGTAAACTTGAACTAATATTTGTTGGTAAAACTGGCCACGATTTTGACGATATTTCTCCTCTTATAGAAAAACGCAAGAACTATATTAAGCGTATTGAATACTTAGATGATAAGAGCTTAGCCTTTTTATATAATTGTGCTTTTGCCTTTATTTTTCCTTCTTTTTACGAAGGATTTGGCATTCCACCTCTAGAAGCAATGCAATCTGGCATTCCAGTATTATCATCTAATACATCGGCCCTTAAAGAAGTTGTTGGTGAGGGGGGAATAATGCATAATCCCGATGATTATAGAAGTTTTGCAGATGATATATTAAAATTAGAAAAAAATAATGAATATTACTTGCAGATGAAGACTAAAGGGCTAGAACAAGCAAGAAAGTTTAATATAAAAGAGGTTACTCAAAAGATTGTTACTGTTTTCAATAAACTAGAGATGAAGTAAATGAATTTTGAAAATAGCCGGAAAAAATAAATAATTTTAAGGTTGATAAGTACTAAATTAATTTTATATGAAAGTATTATTGGTAATAACAAAGTCGGAAATAGGCGGTGCACAAACTTTTGTAATTAATCTTGCGCGTTACTTGAGAGCCAAAAGCATAGAAGTAGAAGTAGTTGCTGGTGAAGGTGGATATCTTTTTACAGAACTTCAAAAGTTCGATATACCTTATTACTATTTCAAATCCCTGAAAAGAAATTTCAGTGTTTTTAGTTCACTCAGTTTTATATTCGCATTAAAAAAACTGCTAAAGAAGAATAACTATTTAATAGTCCATCTTAATAGTTCTAATACTCTAGTCGGTGCTTATGCATCATTATTTCTGAAGAAGAAGCCTAAAATGGTATTTACTTTTCACGGATTATCTTTTTTGGATGAAAATTTCAGTGTGAGTTTTTTAATAAAACCGTTTGCAAAGTTATATTTCAAATCTTTGCTAAAAATGGTTGATAAAAGTGTATTTGTTAGCTCAATTAATTATCAAAAGGCCAGACAGAACCATATTATAAATGATGCAGCAGTTATATATAATGGACTTGGAGAAAACAGCTTAGAATATCTGGAAAAAGAAGATGCTAGAGAATACTTCAGCTCAAGATTTAAGATTAATATTAAGAAAAGTTTTCTTATAGGTTCAATCGGAAGGCTGGCCTATCCCAAAAATTACGAATTCCTTATAATAAATTTTCATCAAATAAAAAGGAAGATTCCTGAAGCGAAAGCAATAATAATAGGTGCAGGTCCATACAATCAAAGATTAAGCAAACAAATTACTAAGCTTGGATTACAAAACGATTTTTTTTTAGTAGGCGCTATCCCGGATTCATATAAATTTATTAAGGCTTTCGATATATTCTCACTACCGTCGAGATATGAAGGGCTTTCAATAAGCCTTATCGAAGCAATTTGGGGAGGCGTTCCAATTCTTGCCTCCGATGTTGGTGGTAATTCAGAGATTGTCAATGCTGAACAACTTTTTACATTAAATGATATAGATGAGTTTATAAAAAAGTTATTGATTATAAAAAATAATCCCTTAAAATTCAGCAATCGTAACTATCAATTAAGGGAACAATTTTCCCTGGATAAAATGGGGATAGAATATAAAATGTTATACGAAGAATTATGCAGCAAGGATTAATTACAAAATAAATGTATTGGTTTTTTAAATAAACTTGATAATTAAATTACATTAATATTATTTTTAAGTAATTAGAGCTTGGTTAAAGAATCCTTAAAATACTCTTTCAGTCCTTTTAAAAAATTAGATGGCTCATCTTTTATGCTTTGCCTGTAATATTCAAAATCTTTAATTTTTTCATTATAATTATTAATACACTCATTAATTTTTTCAATTATAAATGGTATGTTTTTTTCATCTTCCTTGAATTTATAGTCATCATTAATCGCCAGATCTTCAAATAGTGCTGCCCCCCCTCTTCTACCAGTAATTACACAACACCCTAATATTGCTGCTTCTCTTGGGAGGTGATCTCTACCCGGGTGATTACCAAAGTCTATGTAGACTTTTGTTCTCTTAAGCAAAGCTACTAATTCATTCCCATTCAAGTTTTTAATAGGAACAAATTTAATATGGCTAATTTGATTAAGAATTTTCTTCGTAAAACTAATACCCTTAGCGGGATTATAAGCGACTATATCCTCTTTCATTGAAGAATCCCAAAGTAACGTTAAATATTCCTCATTTATTAATTCAGATATATAAATAACATTTTTTAAATGATATTTATTAAGCATAAGCTCAACATGCCTGGCAGAACAAATATTTGCAAATACATTTTTCAACAGATCATCTTCAGCTAAATTAAATCCGGAATATTTTTTTCTCGCTATATCGGTAATATCTATCAAGTGAATACCAAAAATATCCTTATATGCTTTATTAATACCTCTTAATAGATTTGTATAAACTTTGCTTTCCTTCAAAAATTTATGAAAAAAATAATTATCCAGACTCAGCCACCAAATTAATTTTCTAATATTTTTATAGTGATTCATTTCATTTAAGAGAGGGAATATTTCAGGAGAAATAATAATATTTTTTTCATTATCATCAATTTTATTCTCAATAGGGTTATTGTATTTAGCATATTGACTGGGTATTGGATCCTTATGCCTAACTGGGATTAAGTATAAATAAGCATTGAAGTTTAAATGATTTCTTAAATAAAAAGCTAATTGATGGAGAATTTCCGGCCCAGCTGTGGCAGCACCCGCAGGTAATAATATATAAATTTTTGTGTCTTTATAAATTGGAATCATATTGTTTCAAATTAATAGAAATTCCATTGTAGAAATTAAGCAATCGCTCATTATCTCCCGATATATGCAATTTGTTATTAAAGTTAATACAAGTAAATTTTTTGCTTTCTCAAAAAAAATGAAGTCGAAATTAGAATATAAGATTCCGCAATAATTACTGCAATGCTGCTTCCTACTGCCTGATAAACAGGAACAAGCAAAAAAGCGCACAAAACATTTAGTAATCCAGCACTGATAACAATTTTTGAAAATGCTTTTTTATAATTAAATGAGAGCATAGTTAGTGATGTAAGTATAATATTAATTCCACCTATAAATGGAATAATCGCTAAAATTTTGAGTATTATAATAGAGCTAGCAAAACCTTTACCTAAAACTATTTTCGAAATCAATCCAGCAGATAAAAAAATTATTATAGCAATAAAAAATGAGCTGATGCTGACAAACTTTAATATCTTTTTAATTAAATTAATTGCTTTTTCTTTCGATTCATTGACAAGTCTACTCAAATAGGGATAAACCGAATAGAATATTGGGCTAATCAAATCTTGTATTCCTTTAATAATCTTTTCGGCTGCTGAATAATAACCTACGACTGCATTGCTGCTAAATAATCCGAGAATAAAAGCATTAGCTGTAGTATATAAACTAGTTGCTAAAGTTGATATAAATAAATGCCAACCTTCCACAAATTGATACCTTAAATCGGCGAATGAAGGTTTAACAAATTTAACTTTAAATTTTATTCTCACTAGAATCAAAGAAATAATCCCGACAAGAATTAGTCCTAGAGAATTCAAAAGCGGAACATAGACATAATCGGATGTTTTTTTAATGATAATAAATACTAAAACTGTAAAAAAAAGTTTCGCCACTATGCTCATCACACTTAATAATTTCATTTTTTCAACGCCTTGAAAGTACCAGCGTGGAAATAAAGCCTGCCCGACCACAACACCAAATGTTAAATAAACTACTAACCATTCCTCACCAAATTTTGGTATTGATACAACTATTATTGTAATAACTAATAATGAAAAGAATACTAATATTGCCTTAATTATCATTACTGAATAAAAAATAAGTGACTCCTTTGATTTGTCTTCCCTATTTATTGAAATATCTCTTGTCGCGGAAAAATTAAACCCGTAATCCGTAATTATATAAAAAAATTGAATAAAGGATTGATAGAAGGCTAAAAGGCCAAATTTATCCGCTCCCAGAACTCTAACCAAATATGGAAGCGTAATTAGTGGAAGGATATAATTAGAGATCTGCAGAAAACTTAATGAAAAAAAATTTTCAAATAATAGTGCTTTTGTCGGCGACTGAATAATATCTTTTATAAATTTCAAAATAATATTTATTCTTTATTCATTGAAAAAATATAAACATTGGGATTTAACTTTAACTGAGGAACTATCTAAATTTTGATATCAGTTATATTAATGTCGCTTAGATCAATGATGTTTCTTTACCAGAACCATTTAAATATTTGCACTATAACTTAACCGTCTAAAGTCTTGAGTAGATCTAATTTGAAGTACACCCCGGCTATAGACCAAAAAATAATTGAGTATTGAATACCTTCCAATGTGGGTTCCATCATAGAATGTAATAACCCGCCTATAATTGCACAAAAAAAACTCCATCTGAGAATTTTTAAAGAATCCTCCGATTCCAATTTGAATTCAGAATATACTTTTTTAAGTAAAGTTCCTATTAACAAGAAAAAAAATAAGGCCCCTATTATTCCTGTCTCTCCTAACATTCCCAATACTATATTATGTGCTGATGTAGAGGAATTTGCCGGTAATACAAATTGCGCATATTCGCCTAAATTTCCAAAGCCAACCCCGGTTATTGGATGACTAATAAATGTATTCCAAACTATGGCATAAAAATTTATTCTAGAAAAGTATGAGCCACTAGTCTCCACTGCCGAAATTCGATCAATTAAAACAAATGTTAGTGGATTGAGCAATACAATTACTAAAACCAACAACATAATTATTATAAAAGGTGCCAAGGTTCTGGCTTTTAATATTCTAGAAAATAATAAGACTAATGCAACAAAAAGAGAAAGTATTGCACCTCTTGATAACGTTAAAGTAAGAGCTGATAACAATATAATCAGGCTTATAGTTAGCAACAATTTTAACCTTATAGATTTTGTATAGAATAAATATCCAATTGTTAATGGTATTATTAAAACAAAGAATGAGGCAAGATAATTTGATCTCCCCCAGCCTACATCCAGAAGGTTTTTCCTAAAAAACAAACCTATCAACCCAGACTTTACCCCGCCTAATTCAATCAAAACATTAACTTCAATTAAAGATAAAATCAAGCCCCAAATAATAAGACCAAATATTACTGACTTTAATTGCTGTTTATTATTAATTGCAAAATAATTTAGGATTAATGCAAAGAACCCCGCAAAATAAATTTTCCAAAATATTAAAATATTTAACTTCTCTGTTGCAACGGCTAACCCTACTGGCAAACTCCACAACAAGAATGGAATCCATAATAAAACCAATAAAGGTATTTTAATCTTTTTATCAAGATTAAGCAGGAACCAAATTATTCCGATTGCTAGAATTACTACAAAAGATATGTCTATTATAGAAAAATTCGGACCAGCGCCATTTTTAAAGTGTACAAAAGAATCTGCCAGGATAGAGAAGAATAAAATATGAATTGCAATTATTGGTAACTTGAAAACAAGGTAGAAGACAATGACAAACAGGATTAAAGATACTATAATAAGAAAGGGGATATAGTCTTTAAAAGCTAATAATAGAAGCAATGAAATTTCAATTAACAGAAGATATCTAATTTTATAAAAATCATTAAGTGAGAACATTAACTTATCTAACTGCCTCTTTTAGCTCTAAACATATTTTTTAAGGGATCAATTATTCCATTTTTTATTTTTATATATCTTGAGTCGTCTTCTTGTACGTTCGAATAAGCTTCCGCAATTAATACATAACCCACTGAACAAAATAAAGATAGTATAAATGCTGCAATTACTATAAGTGAACGCTTTGGAGAAGATTTTTTCTCAGCAGGGATTGCTTTATCAATTACTAATACAACAGGAATATCTTTTTGTTCTTCAATCTTAGCCTGTTCATAAAATGGATAAATAAATTCAAGTATTTTATTTTGAATTTCATAATCTCTCTTTAAACGTATATATTTCACACCTATTTCCGGAACCTTTTTAAATGGAAGGAATAAATTTAGATTAGAAGATATATCTTTTTCTTCACCACTATTCATACTTGTCAATCTTTTATTAAGTTCATTAATCTTCATCTCGGCCTGCTGAACTAAAGGACTGCTTTCACCATAGTTATTTTTCAATAAATCTCTTTCTATTTTAGCAACCTCAACCTCCGCTTTTAATTCGGCACCTACACCTATTGCGGCTTTCATTTGGTCTTCTAATTGCAATACATTATATTTTCTACTAAAAACTTCCAGGCTATCTTCAATGTTGGCTATATTCTTTTGAACTTCCTTTAATCGATTACCTATAAATTCTCTATTATTTCTAGCTTCTGTTACACTTAACTTTGTACTATATTCATTTAACACTTTAACATAATAATTAGCCATATCTGCTGCCCTTTTCGGGTTTTTATCAGTAACAGAGACAATGACATTCCCTTCATCTTCAATTTTAAAGTCAACATGATCTTTTAATGCATCTATAACGTCTTCAAACGGTTTGGTTGAATCGATATCATACACCTGGCGTAAATTAAATTCCTTAATTATTTCCTCAGAGGCGCTTCTACTTTGTAGAATAACCAGATAGTTATAAGCTTCATCCGAGGCTGATCCAAGATTAGCACCCAAAGATTTAGATAAGTCCTTAATGGTACTGGAAATATTTGATAAATCCCCCAACAATCCTCCTTTTTGTTTTGGGGATATAAAGGAAGTTGTAGATGTGTATTTATTAGGGATCAGCAAACTAATTATTATGGCGGCAATAGTAACAATTAAAAGATTTGCTATTATAAGTTTTCTATGCTTTACAAGTATAATTATAAAGTCTTCTATTTTTTTAGCTTTTTCTTCACTTAAATTATCCAATTTATTCCTGTTTAGTTTTTTTTAATGAATATGTAAAGTTAATGTTTTTAGCTAATATATAACACTAAGCTTTGATATTATCAATCGATATATCAAATTAGGTTAATTCCCATTTTAAATTCTTTCAGTAATCCCCCCTGTTGACTTTACTAAAAAATTTAATATTTTAAGGGACAATAAGGGGATATATTATTAAGTGTTCTTCAAAAAAATGTAAATTTTAATGATTCTGGTTAATTTTTAGTGCCGGTGCAATATCGGGAATTTTTTTAGTTGTTTTGTTGTTTAATTATGGAACTATTTTCGGAGGAATGAAGTCTATAGATGAAATGATACCATTATTAGGGCATTGCAAACATTAAAAAAGGATGGTAAAATGAATACGATTAAAGCAAAAATTGACAACCCTCTGAACGATCTGATTAGCGATGACATATTTGAACTATTAAGTTCACATGGCTTAATTGATGAAAAATCCGTCAGGGATTATCAGATTAGAAAAAAGTTCAAACAGTTAAGGGCGACCAAGGTTAGTGCGGGAGACGCTATAGATGTTATCAGGGAAGAGTATCCATATCTGCAATTTGATACAATCAGAAAAATTGTTTATCAAATTAATAAATGATTACTAAAGCTCTTGACAAATCTATTTGATAAATATATATTAGTTCCGATCCTTTCAAAGGGTTCTCCCCTGCCCTTTGATATTAATGGGTCAAGCCCGGTGGTATCCCTATCACTGGGCTTTTTATTATTAACCGGAGAATTTAATGCCAAAGAAACCTAGAAAGAAACAATCACATACGTCCAGGAAAGTTTTTGCTTCACCATTTAATATTTATTGGGAAAAAAATAATTATTACCTCCTGTTTACAGGCATAGGAATTATTATCCTTGGTTTTTACTTGATGTCAATTGGCCCATGGAACAGTTTTACATCATTGGTTATTTCACCAATTGTACTGATCATAGGTTATCTTTTCGTTATTCCCGCTTCAATTTTTTACCGCAAAAAAACTGAGGCTGAGGTAACAAAAGGAAGCGACATTGCTGCTGGCAAAAGTTAAGGGGAACGTAGTTTCCACTCAGAAAAATCAATACCTTAAAGGCCACAAACTTTTAATTGCTCAAAAGATCGGGCTTGATGGAAATTTTATAGGCAAAAATGATTTTATCGCTTTAGACCTGGTAAATTCCGGCATTGGAGATACTGTGCTGGTCGTGCAGGAAGGAGCAGCAGTTAAGCAAATACTCGGACACAATAATGCTCCTGTTCATACAATGATAGTTGCAGTTGTCGATAAAATAGAAGTTAATTGACCGGGATTGAAGATTAACTTAATTATTATTTCAAACAATTATTAATTCGTTTTGTCCAAACTTAGCCTTGAAGAATTAACAAATCTTAATATACTTCTTTCAATCGATGGTATCGGTCCGGGGAAAATTAAAAACCTCCTGCAAAAATTTAGATCGACGCAAAAGATATTAGCAGCAAGTGAAGAAGAATTAATCAAAACAGAAAGGATTAATAAATTGCTTGCGCAGAGGATTCTAAATGCTGCTAAGGATAAGGACAAAATTGAAGAAGATACTAAGATAGAACTTGATCGTATTGAAGAACTTAATATCAAAATTACTTCGATCTGGGATCAAGATTACCCTGAATTGCTAAAAAATATTTATGATCCGCCTTTACTGCTTTATTACAAAGGAACAATTTCAAAATCGGACAAATATTCAATCGCAATTGTAGGTACAAGAAATCCAACCGAATACGGTAAACTTCAGACTCAAAAAATCACTTCAGAATTAGTTTCACAAAATATAACTATTGTTAGTGGATTAGCCCGCGGGATTCATTCGGCAGCTCATTCTGCTGCCTTAAAATCCAACGGGAGGACTATAGCAGTAATAGGTTCGGGACTAAACGTATTTTATCCGCCGGAGAATAAGAAGCTTTTTGAAAATATAACCGATAATGGTGTCGTTTTTTCTGAATATAAGCTGGATACACAACCTGATGCCGGAAACTTTCCCCAGAGAAACAGGATAATTTCCGGATTGTCTCTTGGAACTATTGTGATAGAATCAGGCGTACCGGGAGGAGCTTTACAGACTGCTCAATTTGCACTCGATCAAAACCGTGAAGTTTTTGCAATTCCGGGCAATTTGAATGTCAGACAATCGGAAGGAACAAACGCGCTGATTCAAAAGGGCTCTGCCAAATTAATTAAAAATGCGGAAGATGCTTTAGTGGAACTTGATCTTAAACTGAAGCCTGTAATTGGAGAAAACATACCAAGGCCAAAGCCCGATCTTAATTTATTTGAAGAAAAACTATTAAATATTCTTGCCAATGATCAAATTCAAATTGATAAAATTGCATCTCTCGCAAGCCTTTCAACTTCCGATTGCCTCGTTCATTTATTATCGCTGGAATTTAAAGGATTAGTAAAGCAACTCCCGGGAAAAGTGTTCGCAGTAATTTAATTAATACTTCTTTAAGTTTTTCCATAAATTTTTAAGCCATTCTTTGATCCTTTTCTCCTGGCCATTTTCGGATGGTAGATAAAATTGCGAGCCCTTCATTTCATCCGGAAAATAATTTTCCTCAACAAAATTATTTGCGAAATCGTGTGCATATTTATATTCTTTTCCATATCCAATATCTTTCATTAGTTTTGTTGGAGCATTCCTCAAATGAACAGGAACAGGATATAAAGGATTATTTCTGACTTCAGAATAGGCTTTTTCAACGCCAATATAAGAAGCGTTGCTTTTAGGCGCCGAGGCCAAATAGGTAACGCATTGGGCCAGTATTATTCTGGATTCGGGCATACCAATTTTATCGACCGCGCCAAATGTTGCTTCAGCGAGAACTAACGCATTAGGTGAGGCATTCCCAATATCTTCAGATGCCAGTACTACCATTCTTCTTGCAATAAAAAGTGGATCTTCGCCACCCTCAAGCATTCTGGCCATCCAGTATAGTGCAGCATCAGGATCACTTCCTCTGATGCTTTTTATAAATGCTGAAATTACATTGTAGTGCTCTTCTCCGGCTTTGTCATAAATAATATTTTTTTTCTGCACTACATTCTCAAGAACTTCCTTAGTTATCTTAATTTGTTTGGATTCCATTTCCTGAACTACAGCTGCTTCAAGAATACTTAAGAGTGCACGTGCATCACCTCCTGACAAATAAAAAAGAAACTCCTCATCAATACGTTCAATTTTAAGTGTGGAGAGAAACTCGTCTCTTTCCAAAGCTGAATCAAGAATTGATTTTAGGTTATCTTTGGATAACTCTTCAAGAATATAAACCCTTGCGCGTGATCTTAATGCAGGGATAACTTCAAAGGAAGGATTTTCTGTGGTCGCGCCAATCAGCGTAAGCACTCCTGATTCCACCGAGTTGAGTAAAGCATCCTGCTGTGACTTATTAAAGCGATGAATTTCATCAATAAATAAAATCGTCTTTTTGTTATTGGATTTATTTTCTTCTGCAATTGCAATAATCGATCGGATATCCTTTACACCGGAAGAGACTGCGTTTAGCTGGTGAAAATCAGAATTTGTATGCGCTGCTATTATTCTTGCAATAGTGGTTTTGCCTGTACCCGGTGCACCCCACAATATAAATGAACTCAGGGTATCGTTCTCGATCATCAGGCGAATAGGTTTGCCTTTACCAAGCAATGCTTCCTGTCCCCGGAATTCCTCAATCGATTTGGGCCTCACTCTTTCTGCCAGAGGCGTTTGAGGTATTTTGATTTTGCTCATATTATTTTTCAATTATTTCAATCGACTTCTCATTGGGTCGTTTCATCCCATACTTTTCACGAGCAATTTTTTCTATTTTGGCAGGAACTTTTCTTTGCAGCGAGTCGATTTCAGCTTCCAGATCTTTGTTCTCATTCTGAAGTTTTATCACCTGTTCATTCAGCGAATTAACTTCCTTTTCAAGTTTAGCATACTTAATAACCCCGCTTTCATTAAAAAATAAAAAGACTACGCCGCAGAGAAAAAGGGCAAAAAATATGTAAACTTTAAATTTTCGATCTTTAAATGATATCATAAGAGACTTAGTTTAATTATTCTGTCAATTAATTCTTCAAAAGAAATTCCCACTGCCTTTGCCATTTTTGGTACAAGGCTTGTCGAAGTCATACCCGGAAGAGTATTAGCTTCAAGGCAATAGAAATAATTATTTTTATTCAACCTGTAGTCTAACCTGCAATAAACACTACAACCAAGCGCATTGTATGCATCAAGTGATTCTTTCTGCAATGCTTTAGCGACATCAGGCGGAATATCAGCAGGGACAAAATACTCACTCATTCCTTTTGTGTATTTACATTCATAGTCATACAAATCATGTTTAGGTCTGATCTCAAGAACAGGAAGTGATTCCTTATCAAGTACCGCAACTGTTAATTCTTTTCCTTCAATAAACTCTTCAATCATTGTTCTGTTAGAATATTCAAATGATAATTTCAATCCCTCATCAATTTCGTCCTGCTTATTACAAACTGTTAATCCTACCGTAGAGCCTTCATCATTAGGTTTTATAATGCAGGGATAACCGATCTTTTCATCAATCATTTTTTTGATCCAGTTTAGATCTGCATTTTTTTTATCAACCATAAACCACTTAGGTGTACTGATATTAAAATGTTTAAAAATTATTTTCGACATTGCTTTATCCATTGCAACCGAACTTGCCATAACGTTTGAGCCAGTATATTTAATTCCTCTCACTTCAAGCAGAGATTGTATTGTCCCATCCTCACCCCATTTTCCGTGCAGTCCAAGAAAAGCCAGATCAACATCATCAAATAAAGATGAGTTTACCGCCTCTAAATAATTTCTTGTGGAAACTTCAGAATAATCTTTGTCATTAAAAAAAGCTTCAACCTCTTTAGGTTGATTTTTTCCGTAAGCCGGATCAATCAACACAGTTTCATATTCCAGAGCTTTTAATGCATTGTAAATAGAAAATCCTGAGGATTTTGAAACTTTACGTTCAGAAGAAGATCCTCCAAGCAGAAGAGCAATTTTGGGTTTGTTGTTTATCATTAAAAATTTTTATCCTTCCATATTAATTCGTAAAATTAGAAAATGTTTTTTTCATCCTGTGTAAGGCCGTAAGTTCCTTTTGCAAGATTAAGTAATTCTAATATTTTCTCTTTGGAAATTTCAGTTTCTCCGCCAAGCATTCTGGATATAAAAATTGTCTTAGCCGCATGTTCAAGCTTTTCCATTTTAAAATATGCATCTCTTAAACTTTTACCAAGCGTAACCGCTCCATGATTTTGAAGTAGTAACGCCCAAGAGTATTCTATATAAGGTTCAAGACTTAATGGGAGATCGTCCGTAGAGGGGGTTGCATATTTGCATATAGGAACTTTTCCAAGTGTTAAAATAACTTCCGGAAAAACATTTTTGGTAAGGCCTTCACCGGTCGTTGCGAATGCTGTTGCATAAACGGGATGGCAATGAACTACTGCGTTTACTTCCGGCCTTTTTGAATAAGCATATAAATGAATTTTATATTCAGTGGAAATCTTCCCTTTGCCGTGCAAAATATTTCCGGCTGAATCAATTTCCATTATATCATCCTCAGTTACATCGCCTTTGCAAACTGCCGATCGCGTTATCAAAATTGTATTCTGGGGTGTTATCGTTGAAATATTTCCGTCAAAAGCGGACACAAAACCTTTTTCATAAACCTTGTGACAAATATCTACAAGCTTACTTATTTCTGACATTTACTCTCTAATTCTTCCATTAATTTTAAGTTTATATATCCATCCCGGCCTGTGACTAAAGGTTGCTCATTTTTAAGGAAAGAATTCTGAACTGATCTTAAAAGGTAAACTAGTTTATTTCCTCTTTTTCTAAATGCTTTTTTTGCTTCTCCGTCAATTAGGATAGTAAGTTTTGAAGATACATTTTTTTTGGCGATAAAATTCTCAATCGAAAGCGCACCTTTATGACCTAAAATTTCAATCCTGTTAAAGCCTTTCTTGTTGCTGAATGAAACACTGAAATTTCCATAACCAGAATTTTTAAATTTAATTATAGCAGAAGCAAAATCTTCAACATCACTTTTATAAATAATGTTATCAAGAACCCCATCAATTTTATCAATCTCTCCGCCAAAAAATCTCATTAAATCTATCATATGTGTACCTAAATCTCTGAGCGCACCTCCTCCGCTCAGTTCAGGATTAAACCGAAAATTATTGGTTGGCGGGATGTCAATATTAAAATTCATGCTAATTGAAGTCAGCTTCCCCAGCATTTGAGAGTCAAGAATTTCTTTTGCTTTAGTGACAAGCGGATGGAATCTGTGCACATAGTTTACAGCAAGGTGCACATTATTCTTTTCACAGGCTTTTATCATTTCCCCGGCCTGCCCGGAAGTCATCGCAAGAGGTTTTTCACACAATATATTTTTCCTGCTTCAGCTGCTTTAATTACCTGCTCATAATGATTTGCATTTACACTGCCAATGTACACAGCATTTATATCAGATTTTAAAAACTCATTATAGCTATCAAAGTAATTAGAAATACCGAACTTGTCCGATATTTGTTTGGCGCGTGTTGCATTTCCACTGTAAATAGAATGGATTGAGCTTTTTCTTAGAAATTCAATGGCAGGAATAAAAGAAAATTCAGTAAATCTTCCGCATCCGGCAGCTCCCCATTTAATCTTCTTTAATCGTGATGCTTTTTTCATAATTTTATTTAATTCCAACCATTATACTAATGAGAGTAAAATCATGTGTGAAATTATATTACAGGTTCATTTAAATAATTCTTTAATTCCGATATTAATCAGGCTGTATGTTTGAATAACCTAAGCCTTGTCATTAATTTTTTCACAGGAAGTGAATTTTGCATAATGTAAAAATGAACACTAGGTACGCCTTTGCTCAAAAGCTCTTCAACCTGGTTAGCGGCCCATTCAACACCTATATCAAGAACTTTATCGGGAGAGGCGGCATAAACTTCATCAGCCAGCGAATCAGGTATATTTATATAAAAGTTCTTTGGAACATTTACAAGGTGCGATTTTGCAGTTAATATTTTTATTCCCGGAATTATTGGAACATTAATTCCTTCTTTCCGGCAAAGTTCCGCATACTTAAAATAAACCTTATTGTCAAAAAACATTTGTGTAACAATATAGTCGGCACCAGCCAATAACTTTTTCCTTGGCATATCTTATATCAACATTAAGGTTTGGAGCTTCAAAATGTTTTTCAGGATAGCCACCTACTCCAATACAAAAATTTGATGGCTTGGCATCAAGCAGATTTTCTTCCAGATATTTTCCTTTGTTCATCGCGACTACCTGGCTGACAAGCTCCGATGTATATTTGTTTTTGCTTTTTCCTTCAGGGATAGGTTTTTCATATCCGTTATCATCACCTCTTACTGCAAGGACATTTTCAATTCCGAGGTAACTTAATTCAATCAGAAAATCTTCAGTCTCTTCTCGCGTAAATCCTTTTGTTAGAATATGTGGAACTGCATCTATGTTATATTTATTCTGGATCAGTGCACAAATTCCCAGCGTACCTGGCCTTTTCCTCTTTAACTTTTTTTCTGTATTCCTTTCGGAGTTTCTTCGTAAATCACTTCAGCAGAATGACTTGTAATATCTATAAACGGAGGTTTGAATTTTGATATGATCATCAATTACTGAAAGAAGACTTTTAATATCTCCGCCGCGTTTTGGGTGGAATTAATTCAAAACTTATTAAAGGTTCACTCGCTTTTTTTAAATGTTCTGTTACTTTCATTTTATTCTAGTTAATGATAGAAAGGTCAAATTTAATATAATATTAGACAAACTTCACTGAAATTACCTTTCGTCCGTCCTGATTATTTTTAGTAATTTCTTTGCCCCCGGCACTTTGATCGATTCTTCATCTGTTTTTACTTTTACAAAACCACCTCTAAGCCACATTTCACTCATATCTTTATAATGCCGGCTCATTACATTTCCGGATTCACCTGTAGTTAAAATCATATAAAATTCATCCGGATTTGCAAAATCAAAAATATATCTCATAGCCGGACCCAGCGTTGTTTTCAAATTCGTCATGTTCAAACCTTGGATATTTATCAACACTTTCATAAAATGGATACTCGGTATTAAAAATTGTTGTACCATCTCCTCCAATATCATACGGCCCGATATTTATATATCTATCAAGCAAACCTGAAAAGCCGCTGAATGCATGTTTAAAAGTTACCTTGTGCATATTTCCCCACTGCCATAAAGCAATGTCTTTTCCATATTTCTCTTCAAGCTCAGATAATGCGTCTGTTAAACTTTTCCTAATAATATCATTTTCGGACTCTTTCTCCGGAGTATTAATATTATCAAACCAGGAACAATTTGGATTATTTAATACTTTCGTCAGGCTTCTATAAGGTATGTTTGCAACAAACACAAATTCATTATATAGATCAGAACCCATTTCGTCTTCATAAATATTTTTTAACAAATATTTTAAGAAGGTTGCATAAATTGCTGGTACCTGGCTATACTCATTCATCTCAAAATTCCAGTCTTTAAACAATTCCAGAGCTACGCTTAAATTATTATCGATTACTTTAACATTCTGAAAAGCAGTAAGAATATATTTTGTAATGTCTTTGGCATAGGGTGAAATAAAATCCATTTGGTATTTTTCAAAATCATTTACAGAATGTTTTTCCTTTGAAGTTAATAATTGATTAATTCTGTCTATCCTCGAAGGTGGTTCCCATAGATTAGTGATATAATATTTATAATCTTTTAGCGTTTTGTTATTTGCAGAAGCGATAAAATCCTGGGGCGGATTATAAATAGTTGGTATTTCATTTTGCGGAACATATCCTTTCCAATCATATTTGTCAGTTGTACCATCAAGAACAAAAGTGGGGCTTGCAAAATTCCTGATGGGAAGTTTCGAGCCAAATACATAGCCGATATTTCCCTCTTTATCAGCATAAACAAAATTCTGACCCGGTACCGCAAAATCTTTTAATGATGATTTAAACTCGTTCCAATTTTCAGCATTATTTATTCCAAGTACTGCAGTAAGTTCATCGCTAAAATCATTTCCCATCCATTTCATACTTAATGCAGGAATGTGAGGGTGATCAGCATAAAGAAAAATGAAGGGATGAATGTCGGAAATAAGCGGACCATGAATGGTTGAGTAAATCTTAATTGGTACAGGTTTATCATTTTTTACAAAGATAGTGTCTTCTAAAATATTTAATTTTTTCCATTTACCATCGTAGAAATATTCTGATTTACTCGAATCCAGTTTCTCTATATAAAAATCAGCGTCATCATTCATAATATTCGTCAAGGCCCAGGAAATATTTTGATTTTTTCCGATCACAACTCCCGGTACTCCAGGCAACGTAAAGCCGGAAACATTCCGGCTGCCTTCCTGCAAAACAGCAACAAACCAGGTTCCGGGAGCCCGGTAACCAAGGTGAGTGTCGTTCGCAATTATTGGCATTCCAGATACAGATTTTTTCCCATCAACAACCCAATCATTCGAACCAATGTGGGTTCCGGACCAACCCATAAACTGGCGAAATCGTTTATCAGTTTCTATAAAACTGCTGCTAATATTTTTATAACTCTTTATTTCAGAAGGAATTATGGTCGGCCCATCTTCGGAATTTTCAGGAAGGATTTCTTTAACTTTTTCAGTCCCGAGTTTTTGGACCAGCTCAGTGAAAGAAACATCAACCCACCAGCTGATATTTAATTCCCAACCCATCATTCTAATAATTTCCAAACTATTAATTGGTTTCCATTCTTCCGGCCTGTAACCAAGTATATCAAACTCTACAGGGTATTCGCCTTTTTTTTCTTTTATATAGAGATTAACACCCTCAGCATACGCATTCAAAACTTTTAGAGATGAAGAATCCATTTTCATTAGGATATTTTCGCAGGTGTTTTTAATTCCTACTGTACGAAACATTTGATCGAAGGGAACGGTTTCATTTCCGAAAATTTCGCTTAATCTACCTTCGGCTGCACGTCGAGCAAGATCCATTGTAAACATTCTTTCCTGGGCGTGTACAAATCCGAGAGCAAATGCCGCGTCTTCCTGAGACGAAGCAACTATGTAAGGAATTGCAAGGCTGTCACGATAAATTTTTATTTCATTTGAAATTTTATCAGATCTAATCTCACCAGAATATTCAGGCAACGAGGCACGCAACATTCGATAGAAAATAAATCCCCCTACAATCACCAGGACTAATATTGAAGAAATAACTCCAATCAGAATTTTTGACCAACGTGACATAAACTTACTTTAAGCAATTATTTTTAATACTATTTTCGAAAAACGATCTTCAATATAAAATATATTAAGAACCGGGTTTTAAGACCATTAATATAACTGCAATATAAGGCGCAAGCGTAGCAATTGAGCCCCAGATATTCCATTGCTTAGAAAGTTTTTGATACTCTTCCCAATTGAATTTACTTTCATCACTAGCCAGAGCATACATCTTTTTCTGAAGAGGAACAACCTTTGCCATAAAAGCTGCGGCTGAAATTATTACCATTGTTAGCCCCCACATAATCCAGGGGGTTTCCATTGGATAGCCCATTGTCATTTGAGCACCAAAACCAAAAATTATCAATAGCGTAACTGAGGGCATTGTAAATATTTTGTCCGCCCGAATTATGTTTTTTAGAGTATCAGCAATTTTTACTCTATCTTTTGTTTTGTCTGCGGCCGCTTTCCAGAACGGTTCGAGCGTAATATTGCCCATAAAAATAATAACTGCCATAACGTGTAATAGTTTCCAGATTAGGTAAATCATAATTGTCCTTTTTATAATTCTAAATTAATTAATCAACTGAAATTTAATAAAATATTAATAAGGTATTTAATCAAATATGCAGTTTTAATTTATAAAGGTAATTGACTTCCGGCGGTTTTCAAACAGGTTCTACTGCGGAATAATCAAATTTATATTAAGATAATCAAAGAAACAGCAATTAAAATTCCTGATAGCAAGATAGGAAGCCAGACCGGGCCAATCCAGGGAACAGGAATCAGGAAAAATACATCTGTAGTTGAAAATGTTTCCGGCCAGTCAATTATAATTTTAAGAAAAACATAGTAGAAGATATCCCAGACCCCAAACAAGAGCATAAAATATGCGAAATATGAAATTTTAGAATTCCCCACTATAAATGAAAAAGCTACCAGCATAATTATTGTTGCGGCTTCTCTTCCGATTTCTGTAAGAATTATTTTGCGCGGAAATGGCTTTAGTTCATCTACAAGACCAAATTTTATAAATGGAAATTTTACTTTTTCTCTAATATAAAATCCTTCAGGATAATATAGCTCTCTGAGATAGACCACTACAGCAGCTTCCAGATAACCCATAGCAATTGCAAAAATTATGGAAATTAAGATATTCATTTTGTAATTATACTTTTTTTTTATATATTCTAAATATGAAGGGGCTAGTTTTTATATTATTTACTTTCATTACAACCAATTTTGGCTGTTACTCGCCTTCTGGACCAATTCAAGATATTGATAGTGATTTACTATTGCAAGGTGTCAAAATCACGCAAATAGATTACGATACTTTATCAATCCAAATTAAAGCTGAATTGCCTTCATTTCCCATTAAAAGAGTAAATAAAATTTTTATAGGAACTTTGGAAAACAATACAGAAGTTATTTCCGATACTATTAGCCTATCGCTTGCTACGGATCAAAATAATAACTCAATTGCATTAGATAGGACTTTGGCTGTTTCAGACGACTTGGTAAATGTTGAAGTATTCGTAAAATTTATTTTTAGTGATAATAATTCTACAGAATATAAAGAGAATATTGACCTGCTAACATTTCCGTATAAAAACACCAAAGTATATATAAACTGGTTAGATTTTATTCCACATAGCGACATACAAGATTTCTCGTTGAATAATAATGTGATTTATTATCATCCTTTGGGCCCTGAAGGAGTTTATGAATATAATAGGAAATCAGGGGTGACAAGAGACTTACTTGATTTAATCGGCGGAGATTTTATAGATTCAAATTCAAAATATATAATTGTGGATGATGAACATCATGCTCTATCTAGATTTAATATTGCAAAAGACACTGTTGATCTAAGAAAAAGTCTAAGTAGCATAGTTGGGATTAATAGTGCTAATTTAGATATTTTGGGGGTTGCAGCAGCAGATAGCCTTTTCCATGTGGTTTATGGACCGGGACCTTATCTTGCGACAATAAGTGATTCTTTAACTCTTTTATCAAATATTAGTTTTGGAAGAAATATCCTTTACTTAAAATTCTATAATAATACCTTATTTGGATTTGATTATTATAAAAACACAATTGTCAGATATGATTTAAACTTAAAAAAATTTCTTAGCGATAAGCCACTACCAACATGGTATACGTATGGTTTTAAAATTTATTCTGACACATTTTATTTTTCCGATTATGACAAGCATATTATAGGTTTCCTGCCTCTAAACGATATAATAAATTACGATGGCTCATTTCCTAAAAATCCTTTGAAAAAAAAAGATTAATCTTAGAATAGCGGTGTCATGTTTTATTTATTATAATAACTCAACGCTTCGGGCAATTCATTTTTGATATCTTCAATTCTACTTTGATCAGATGGGTGATCGCTTAAAAATTCCGGTGGTGCATTTCCCTTTTGCGCTTCAGCCATTCTTTGCCAGAAATCAAGCGCTGTGTGTGGATCATATCCCGCTATTGACATAAAAATTAACCCAAGGTGATCAGCTTCACTTTCCTGAGTTCTGCTGAAAGGCAATAAGATACCGACCTGCGCTCCCACTCCAAACGCAGCCATAAATATATTCTGAGTCATATCCGGTTTATCTTTAATAGCCTGGGAAAGCGCAACACCCCCAAGCTGTGTAAGCAGAGCCTGGCTCATTCTTTCGTTTCCGTGCTTGGCTACAGCGTGTGCAATTTCGTGTCCAAGCACAACTGCCAGCCCGGCCTCTGTTTTTGTGAGTGGAAGTATTCCTGTATAAACAACTACTTTACCGCCGGGCATGCACCAGGCATTTATTTCCTTAGATTCAATAACATGAAACTCCCAATGATATCCATCTAGCTGGGAAGAAAGATTTTTTTCTGCAAAATATTTTTCAACTGCATCTGCAATTCTTTTCCCAACTTTGTTTACCAGTGCAATATCAAATTGATTAGTACTTTCTTTGTTCGATTTCAAAAATTGATCATACTGGCTGAAGCTAAGTGACAACATTTGATTGTCCGGAATAAGGTTAAGCTGCTTTCTTCCTGTAATTGGAACGGTGCTGCAGGATGAAAGAACTATTAACATTAATAAAATAAGTGAAACAAATAAATATTTAGTTTTCATAATTCATCGTTCCTGGTAATTTTATTGATTACTTGAATTCAACATTTTACTCAAAATAATAAATTTTAAGGAATACGAAAAATAATTTGAAATAATAAATGAGAAATGGTAATAAAATTATTTGTGCATCATCTGCATATGATTGTACCCGCCTAATTTTGGGCTGAGATAAGGGATCCCAAGATTAAGTCCACGGAATATAAAAATTACTGCAAAAAGTATTGCAAAAACCGGAGTAATTTTTCTTAACTTTTGTCTGAAACTTAAATTTATAAATTTTCCAAAAACAGAAATAGCAAACATTGCAGGGAAAGTGCCGAGTCCAAAAAATGTCATCACCAGCATACCAGTAACAGGATTTGCGACCGCAATTGCACCAGCCAATCCCATATAAACGAAACCGCAGGGAAGAAAACCATTTAATACTCCTATTAATAAAAAGGATGGAAGTGATTTCTGTTTAAATAATTTACCGATTGAAATTTTCAGGGGTGAGATTATTTTTTGAACAGGTGAAAATGCTAACAACATATCTTTAACCCTTCTCGGCATAATTATGAAAAGTATAATAGCTATTCCCAATAGGATTGATAAAAATTGCTGAAAACCCCAGAGAGATATTTTTTGTCCGAGCCAACCGAAAATAAATCCCATAACTGCATAAGAAATTATTCTACCTAAATTGTATACAATTCTTCCGAATATAAAATTGATATTAGATGATTTAGGTAGTGGCAAAGCCAGAGCAATCGGTCCGCACATCCCAACGCAGTGAAAACTTCCTAAAAATCCAATTGATAAAGCTGCTATAATTTCCATTTAATTAAGCATTAATGTTTTTTCGGTGTAATAATCATTACTATTTACCGACCAGCTGATTTGAAGTTTCCATAACCCTCTTTCAAGTTTGCTTATATCAAGCAACTGACTGAAATTATTATCAAGCGCTATAGTTACTTTAAAATCCTTATGAAGATCAGAGGGACGATAAAAATATAAATCTCCGGTTGGCTTTTTATCTTTTGGGAAGATTACTGTAACGAAATTATCAGAGTAATTTATTTTCAAATTGTCGTTTAATTCGGCTGTTCTCTTTTCCTTATCAATCTGCTGCTGAAATTTAATTTCTTTGTCATAATATTTATCAGTAACAAGATCGACTTCTCTGTTCATCATTGATATTACAATTACTATAAGTATACCCATAAATAGAGCAATGCTCAAAAATATTCCCCATCCCCAGTTCCATTTAATTTTCATCTTTTGCATCGTGTTTTTCATCCTTTTGATTAACTACGGGTCCAAGAAAAGAGGTCTTCACGTTTTGAAGCAGTTTGCCATCTGAATAAAAACCAATCGTTACAGGAGTATTCATTTTGTTAATTTCTGTTTGAGGAAGTATGATTAGAAATTTACCATCATAGATTTCCTGTGGTTTTAGATTCACTTCCTCACCTATAAGTTTTAACACTCCATTAAGATTTTCGAGTTTAAGATCTATCGGTAGGTTTTTAAAAGTTTTGTTGACAATACTTACATCATAAATATTGCTGATTGTCCCGCCTGCCTGCTTCTGAAATAAGAGCCCCGGTGTTCTTAATATACTAATACTAAAGTCTGTCCTGTTAGCAAACATATAGCCCTGTAATGCAAGCAAAAGTGCAAGCACAAAACTGTAACCTATCACTCTGGGAGTAATTATTTTTCTTTTCTTTTTTTCAATTCCATTTAATGAATCATACCTTATCAATCCGCGCGGTTTATTAATTTTATCCATCACTTCATCGCAGGCGTCAATACAGGCGGTACAATTTACACACTCCAATTGAACTCCGTTTCGAATATCAATTCCCGTTGGACAAACATCCACACATAGGTGACAGTCCACACAGTCGCCTTTACTTTCCTGTTTTACATTCTTGTTTATTTTTCCGCGTGGTTCACCTCTGATATTATCATAGGAGATAACTATTGAATCCTGATCAAGTAAAACACCTTGCAGCCTGCCATAAGGACAAACCATTGTGCAGGCTTGTTCACGGAAAGAAGAAAAAACCCAGTAGAATACCCCTGAAAATGCAAGGATCGCTATCAATCCATTTATATGTTCAGAAGGCGGATCAGTTACAATTTTAATCAATTGATCCATTCCAATTATGTATGCAAGGAAAAAATTAGATATTATAAAAGATATTGAAAAAAATATTATCTGCTTTAAAGTTTTCTTAATAACTTTCTTTGAATTCCATGGCGCTTTATTAAGTTCCATCTGCTGCCTGAAATCACCCTCAATCCAATATTCAATTTTTCTAAAAACCATTTCCATAAAAATTGTTTGAGGACATATCCAGCCGCAAAATACTCTTCCGAACACAACTGTAAATAAAAAAATGAAAACAATAAATGTTATCATTGCAAGACCAAAAAGGAAAAAGTCATGCGGACCAAAAGGGATTCCGAATATTATAAAATTCCTGTGGATTACATCAAGCAGGACAAATGGATGTCCATCAGTTTTTATAAATGGTGTACCAAACAATATTGCAAGAAGAATTATGCTTACAATAGTTCTTGCATTATAAAATTTCCCTGAAGGTTTTTTGGGAAAAATCCACTCCCTTTTGCCTTCTTTACTTACTGTCGATAATGAATCGCGAAAGGATTCAGTATTTTCTTTTTTATTTTCCATAATACTGGTACCGCTAACAATCGGTTTATCAAAACATTATTTAAACTTCAATAGCTCCGAGCTTTAGCTCGGGGGATTAATTTCCACAAATATTTGGGCTTTAGCCCCATTTTATATTCATATGTGGCTAAAGCCACTTCAAATACTAATTTATATAACACCTCGACCTGAAGGTCGGGGCTATAAGTTCATACACTCACTTTGCAACTGTCGAATCCACAGGTTCAATATATAATTCACCCTGCGGAGGTTTAGGATTTGCAGGATGCGTTCCATGCAATGACATAACATAACTCGCTACTTCCTGTATTTGCTTTGGATTCAACTGCGTCTGCCAGCTTATCATCCCTTTTGCCGGTACTCCATAAGTTATTGTATGAAAAATATTTTTTATTCCACCGCCATGAATCCAATAATCATCTGTTAAATTTGGGCCTATTACTCCGCCTGCATCCGGGCCATGACATGGAACACAGTTTGTTTTGAAAATATTTTTACCGGCACTTAGCGATTCTGCATCCTTAAGTCTTAAAACAGTGTTTTCATTTACAAAAGCACCTGATTTTATTAATTCAGCTTTTTGAATTTCAGCTTGCTGCATTTCTTCCTGGTATTCCTGGTATTGCAGCTTGCCAGTTTTAAATACGTGATAATCAAGCAAATAATAAATTGCAAAAATAATCGTAATCAGGAAAAGCAGATTAAACCATGGTGGAACTTTATTATCAAGTTCTTTTATTCCATCATAATCATCCTCCAGAAGTATATCCCCCTCCTTTTCAATCGGCACTGCACCAACTAACTTATCCTTAATTTTCTTGAGAAACCCAAAAGGATGAAAATCCGGTTCTTTTCTCTCCTCACCCATTCCAAAATAAAACAGCAAGGCAAATGCCATAAGAGTAATTCCAAATACAAGTATCAACATAAGTTGAATATAACTTTCAGAAATTCCTTCAGGCTGAGTTGTTTGAGCATTTATTGTGGAAAATCCGGAACCAACTAATGAGAATGAACAAAACCAATAGCAGTTTAGTTGAAAATTTATTTTTACTATTCATTCTTTCTTGTACTTTATTTTTAAAATTTTCTCCAGGGGCATTTTCATTTAGGTTTTCATCTTTTTCCAGAGGAAGTTCGCTCATTTTCTTAATGTAAGATTTATCAGCTTTAAACATCCAAAACAACATTCCCATAAAGAAAAAGAAAAAAACGAGCAGAGAAAATATCGGGTAAATTCCTACTCCCTCTATGGTTTGTAAATAATGATTAAACATTTTCTCCTCCTACTTCTGAGCTTGTTGATTATTTACTTTAATATCCGTTCCCAGTCTTTGCAGGTAAGCAATCAGCGCAATTATCTCTTTATTGTTTTCTGCAGGCACACCGGATTTCATCAGATCATTGGAAATTGAATCAGCCTGCGCTGCTAGATCCTGATTAGCATATTTTTCATATCCTTCCGGATAAGGAACTCCCATGCTTCTCATTGCATTTATTTTTGCAGCAGTAGTTGACGTATCAAGATCCTGAGTCAAAAGCCACGGAAATGAAGGCATAATGGATCCAGGGGACATATGAAGATGGATTTTCCATATGAAGATAATGCCACATGTTTGGATACTTGCCTCCTTCGCGATGAAGGTCAGGTCCTGTTCTTTTTGAACCCCAAAGGAAAGGATGATCATAAACAAATTCGCCTGCTTTTGAATATTCACCATATCTTTCTGTTTCGATCCGGAATGGTCTGAATCAATTGCGAATGACAGTTATTACAGCCTTCACGTATATAAATATCACGTCCCTGCAGTTCAAGCGGAGTATAAGGTTTAACACTTGCAATGGTTGGAATATTCGATTGATAAGAAATGTCGGAATAAATTCAACAAGTCCGCCAATTAAAACAACAACCATTGAAACAATTAAAAATTGTACAGGTTTTCCTTCAAGCCAGCGATGCCTGTTTCCCTTTACAAATGGATCTTCAACTTTCATAAGAGCCGGTGCTTCTGCTTCTTCATTCTCTTCAAATGATCCCTGCTTTGCTGTTTTAATAAAGGTTATAAACCATCACAAAACACCAATAAAATACAAACCTCCGCCAATAGCTCTGATCATATACATCGGAATAATCTGTAATAACTGTTTCAAGGAAATTTGGATACTGTAAAGTGTCCAAGCGGAGTAAATTGTTTCCACATTAATGATTGAGTAATTCCTGACCAGTACATTGATGAGGCATAAAAAACTATTCCAAGTGTACCAATCCAGAAATGAATATTTGCAAGTTTCTTTGAATAAAGATCTGTCTTCCACAGTTTTGGAATAAGCCAGTAAAGAATTCCAAAAGTTAAAAATCCGTTCCATCCTAGTGCACCAACGTGAACGTGTGCAATAATCCAATCAGTAAAATGCGCAATTGCATTTACATTTTTAAGTGAAAGCATCGGTCCTTCAAAAGTTGCCATACCATAAGCTGTAACTGCAACAACCATAAATTTCAAAATCGGATCCTCGCGAACTTTATCCCACGCACCGCGCAGTGTTAACAATCCGTTTATCATTCCGCCCCAGGATGGAGCAATCAGCATAATTGAAAAAACTGTTCCCAGTGATTGTGCCCAATCGGGTAATGCAGAATACAAGAGATGATGTGGACCTGCCCAGATATAAATAAAAATCAAAGCCCAAAAATGAATGATTGAAAGTTTATAAGAATAGACTGGCCTGTTTGCTGCTTTAGGAAGATAGTAATACATCAAACCGAGATAAGGAGTTGTTAGAAAGAATGCAACTGCATTGTGTCCGTACCACCATTGCACAAGTGCATCCTGAACACCCGCATAAACCGGATAACTTTTCAAGAAAGTAACCGGAATTTCAATTGAATTTACAATATGCAGCATTGCAACGGTTACCCAGGTCGCTATGTAAAACCAGATTGCAACATACATATGTTTTTCTCTTCTTTTAATAATTGTTCCGAACATATTTATACCGAAATGCAACCCATACTAAAGTAATGGCAATATCAATTGGCCATTCAAGTTCAGCATATTCTTTGCTTGTTGTATAGCCCGATAGCAAGTGTAATTGCTGCAGCAACAATAATTAGATTGCCAACCCCAGAAATGAAACTTGCTCAGTCAATCACTGAACATTCTTGCTTTGCACAGTCGTTGCAAAGAATAATATACGCCCATAAAAATTGCATTGCCTACAAAAGCAAAAATCACGGCATTCGTATGTATCGGACGTATACGACCGAATGTTGTATACTGCAGGTTAAAATTAAGTGCAGGATCAAACAGCTGAGATGCAATAAGAAGACCAACCAGCATTCCAACTACTCCCCAAATATTGTGGCGATGCCGAATTGTTTCACGATCTTATTATCGTAACTAAACCTTTCTAACTCCATTTAGGTTCTCCTTAATAATTTTGGATTTTACAATAAAAATAAATCTCAAAAATAAATTTTGTAATATTAAATGGACGATGCATTATAGTAAATGGAAAATGTTATTTAAAAAAGACATTTCCCTTTGGCCCATATAATCAACAACAAGCTTTCCTTTTCACATCTGTCCATCATACATCAACCATCTTCGCTTTTCTTTTTATCTTCGTCGTCAAAAAGCATTCTTATGGAAGGAGTGTAAGTGTCATTATACTGACCACTTTTTACAGCCCACAAAAATGCAAACAGAAATCCCAGAGCGACTAATAAACTTATTCCAATAAGCACAACAATTACGGACATTATAACCCTTTCCTTCTGGCAAAAAAATTCGTTGCCAATGTCGCAAATGTAACTACCGAAATTGAACTAAGCGGCATTAGAATAGCTGCCACAATTGGAGACAACATTCCAGCTATCGCAAAACTTAATCCCACTATATTGTATATAAATGATATTATAAAACTTGCGTAAATAATTTTTACGCTGGTTTTGGAAAAAATCAGGAATGTGGAAATTTTTTCAAAAGAACTTGCATCCAGAATTGCATCACAAGCCGGTGAGAAATAACTTACATTTTCTGTTACCGCAACTCCCACATCACTCTGAGCCAGTGCGCCGGCATCATTCAGCCCATCGCCAAACATTAGAACTTTATTTTCATTCGATTGAATCTTCTTTACAAATTGTAACTTGTTTGCAGGTGATTGTCTGAAAAATAATTTTGATTCATTCCCCAAATATTTTTTTAGATTTTCCCTTTCATTTTCATTATCACCTGAAAGCACTATCAATTCGTAATCTTTAAGATTATTTGTTATTCCTTCAAATCCTTTTCTGTAAGAATTAGATATTCTAAAATATCCTATTATCGAGCTATTAATTGACAAAAACACCTGCGAATTAAATTCTTCAGAATTATTTAATTGATTATTTAATTCATCCGTAAAATCTTCATTTACAAATTTTAATGATCCAATTTTTACAAGATTACCAAGAATAAACCCGGATATTCCCTTTCCGGAATGTTCTTCCAAATTTTCAATCTCATAAATTTTGTCAGATTTTAATGCTTCATAAATTGATCTGCTAAGCGGATGTGTAGAATTCCTTACTAATGAACTGACGATTTCCTGCTGAAAGGGATTTAATTCCGGACCAATAAATTTTACATCAGCTTTGCCTGTCTCTGTTATAGTTCCCGTCTTATCAAATACGATAGACTTAATTTTTGATAATTTTTCTATCACAGAAATATTTTTTAAATAAAATTTATTATTGCCGAATATTCTTATTGAATTTCCCAATGTAAATGGAATTGAAAGAGCAAGTGCGCATGGACATGCAACTATTAAGACAGCCGTCAATACATTCAATGCAATAGCAGCTGAATATTGTAGCCAGTAAGCAGTTGAAAGAAAAGCAATTAGCAAAACTGAAACAGTAAAATACTTTCCTACATTATCTGTAAAGTATTCAAAACTACTTCCTGATTTTTTAGAAAAGCTATCATTATTCCATAACTGAGTAAGATAGCTTTGAGATACTTCCTTTATAACTTCAAGTTCAATAACACCTTTAACTGTCTTCCTCCTGCGTAAATTAATTCTCCCAAAACTTTCTGAACCGGTTTTGATTCACCTGTAACGAAAGCTGTAATCGATACTGCCGTTGCCCTTAAATAGGATTGAATCAGCAGGAATTATTTCGTTCTTCCTTATTATAATTCTTTCGCCAACTTTTAACTTTGAAACGGTAATGATAATTCTTTTTTGCCTCCTTCTTAACGTGGACTGCAAGCGGGAAATATGATTTGTATCTTCTTTCAAAATTTAGATATGAGTAAGTTTTTTCCTGAAATACTTTGCCTATCAAAAGGAAAAATACCAGGCCGGTCATAGAATCAAAATAGCCTGCACCGCTGTTAGTTAAAATTTCAAAGGCACTTCTAACAAAAAGTATCGTTATGCCAAGCGCAAGGGGGAAATCAATATTTACAATTTTGCTTTTTATGCCTTTATAGGCAGAGATGAAATAATCTGAAGCAGAATAGAAAAATACCGGTAATGCAAGAATAAAATTGAGGTATCCAAAAAGATTCCTGTAAAAAGTATTCATGAATATCAATTGATAAATATTCCGGAAAGCTCAGCAGCATTATGTTACCAAAGCAAAAGCCTGCAATCCCGATTTTATAGTAGAGCTTTTTATTTAGTTTGCTTTTTTCTTTTCAACACTATCCAGTTGAATTACAGGTTCATAGCCGGTTGAGGCGAGTAGTTCTACCAATTCTCTGAGCGAAATCTTTTTATGATAGAATTTTATTTCAATTTCTTTTTTTAAGAAAATTAACTTTTGAACTGTTCACGCCAGGATTTAGTTTGTACAAATTTTCAAGCAGCCAGATACACGAACTGCAATGCATTTGTGGTATGTAAAAAGTGATAATCGTCAGTTCTTCGTTTCTAAAATCAGCTATCTTTTCGATAACTTCCTCGTCTTCCAGGAAATCAAATCTTTTTAGATTGTGCGCCCTTTAATGATACTCCGGGCATATCCATAATAGTGTAGTAATTACTCAAGTTGTTTTCATTCAGAAGTTCATAAACTGTTTTGCAGCCAGCACAGCAAAAATATTTATCTCCACTATGGTAGTTTCCATCGGGACAGTTCTTCACCACAGTGATAGCAATTTGAATTTCTTATATCAGGCTTAGAAATTGGCATAATTTATTATCTCAAATTAGTCTTAATTAGGCTGTATTTAATCTGAAAAGTTTCTGCTGAATTGACATATTGTAATGCCACTTGGAATTGATAATGAATTATGGATTTTATGATTTTCTGCAATAATTAAAGGAAATTACGATCTTTTTCCTTAGTATAAAAAAAGCGGGAATTTCTATTCTCAATATTAAGAATGAAATCAATTATATGAAAAAAAATACCCCGCTGGTGCGGGGTATTAGATTTGAATCTTTGTTCAATCGTTTTACTTATTTAGTTTTTGGTGTATCTGAGTCATCAGCCTCAAAAATGGGTTTCTTTGGTTTTCTTCTAACAAACAGAATCACAATAATTATGATTACCAGCAAAGCAATTACTATGTAAAGCATATAGGATCCTCCCGGACTTGCTACATCTTTCCATTTTGCAATATTTGCTTCAATCGTATCTTTCTGAGCTTCTGTCAGCATATTATTATCTATAAGGTAGGGAACCCATGTTGGTTTTATATTCCCGAACCAAGCGCTGTCGGCAAAAGTCTTATAATCTCTTTGCAGAAGACTCACCTTTGACTTTGGCATTTTTTATTTCATCCTGAACATAAGTTTTTCAATACCTCTGTAAATTCATTACCATTAGAAAATTTATTCAGGTTTATTCCAAAATTAGAAAAATCATTATTTATTGAATTCCATGCTTCCATGATTATTGCAGTATGCCAGGCCGTAAAAGCGCTGTCAACTTTTTGAGCATCCGCTACACTTTTACCTCGTTCGGAATAAATTTCGATTAGTTTCGGTCCGAAACTTTGCCAGGTTTTTTCAAATGCTGCTGTTTTTCTTTTATTGCTTTTATATCATCAGGCTTTAAGGAAGTAGCCTGCAGGAATCGAATATTTTCCTGGATAGCCAATCGTATATTTTCAAGAATATTTTTCTTCTGCGATTCAGAATAAATATTTTGTTTTTCCTGGTTTGTTAAGACTCCTTTATTCCTGAGATCAGCAGGCATAAGGCTGTCAATCATATCCATTACAAGTTCGTCGCGTTTACGCATTGAAACGTCTTAATGCATAAATGGTTTTTTGCTAATTTTGATATTTTATCTTTATCAACTTTGCTTTGTTCTGTGAGATCGCGCACCTGTACAAGCAGTGCAGCATTTTGTTTATTTAAATCATCTATTTGTGAACTGAGAGCAGTCACCTGGGTTGAAAGAGTTGTGATTTGAGTAAAATCGCCCTTTCCTAACAGTAAGTTCATTTCTTAATTTTTCAAAAGAACTATTGAAATCATCCGGATAAAGGCTTTTATCAAGCAGAGCTTTGTTTCCTGAATAATCAGATTCAAACTGATTAATAGTCGCGTCAAGCTGATCTAGCTGGGCAAGTGAGTCTGCACTTTTAATATTGGTTTCAATCTGGTGATACCTGGCTTTAAAATTCTGAACAATTTTATAATCTTGCTGGGCTTGAGAAAGATTGCTATAGATTGTTAGTACTAAAATTATACTAAAAAGGAATTTTATATGTTTTCATTTATTTACCCTCCTCCTTTATTCCTTTGTTAGTCAGGTTAACTTTTTTGTTGTTATCATAAATTAGTTCAACATATGGAGGTCTCTGATTAAGAGCCGGATTTTTAATTCCGGTTGAATCCGAGATTTCAATTTTCTTTGGATAATGATAGTGCTCCTTCATCTGGATGAAAGACATAAACATTCTTAAAATTATCAGCAACCATGAAGTAATAACCGTTCGGGATTTCTGATAACTCTCAATTCTTTATTATTATATGCCAGTGTATCACCCGTTTCACTCATAAAAAAGTTCTTTAGCATTAAAGGTAAGCGAATATCTTTTTTCCTGTACCATTCCGATTTTATCAGGTTTTAATACGGCCTCAACAGGCCAGCCAAAATCAGTAGGCTTAAGAATCAGGTTAGAACAACCTGCTAAAAACATTATAACCAATAAACCCGGGACAAATAGTTTTTTCATATTTGCACCTTTAAATAATTTACTTTATCTGGATTTCATATTCTGGTACCTTAAATATTAAAAATTGGAACGAAGGCAATAGTTGTAAATGTTAAATTTGTAAGATTTATTACTACAATTTCTATCTAAATTGATGCAAATTATAGGGCAAGTATACATAAACAAGAAATTGTAATTCAACTTTATATTATATAATTTATTTCCGCAATCTGCAAAGGAATCTTTAGAGCTTTTGAATTTATTGTTAGCTGGAGATAATTTTCAATATCGTTAAAATATGGAGATTATAATATGCCAAAAATAAAAAAACACAATCGGGACAAAGCCGTAGAAGTTTCTTGAAAAAAATCATTGGTAGGGGGAATTGCTGTTGCAGCCTTTCCTTCTCTCGCATTTACACATAAGACAGAGAGTCTCTATCACCCTGCTTCAGAAATTAAAGCGGGAGAATTCGATGAGATTACAATTGATGAACTTTCAGCAGGAATGAAATCAGGAAAGTACACTGCTCATTCAATAACTGAAGAATATATTAAACGTATTAATGAAATTGATAAATCCGGACCGGAAGTAAATAGTGTACTTGAAGTGAATCCGGATGCGCTGAAAATAGCTGATGAACTGGACAAAGAATTTAAAACAAAAGGACCGCGAAGTCCAATGCATGGAATTCCGGTTCTTATAAAAGATAATATTGATACTGCAGATGGAATGAAAACATCAGCAGGTTCACTTGCTCTGCTTGGATCAAAACCGGTTAAAGATTCATTTGTTGTTAAACAACTTCGCGCGGCTGGAGCAATAATTCTCGGGAAAACCAATTTAAGTGAGTGGGCAAATATTCGTTCAACACATTCAACAAGTGGCTGGAGCGGACGCGGAGGGCTTACAAAAAATCCTTATGCTCTCGATAGGAATTGTTCAGGTTCGAGTTCCGGTTCAGGAGCAGCTGCTGCAGCGAATCTTTGTGCCGTTGCAATCGGATACCGAAACAGATGGTTCAGTTGTAAGTCCGTCATCACTTAACGGTTTGGTTGGAATAAAACCAACTATAGGTTTGGTGAGCCGTGCTGGAATAATTCCTATTTCACATTCACAGGATACGGCCGGCCCAATGACACGAACAGTTCGTGATGCCGCAATTTTGCTTGGGGCAATGACCGGAATCGATCCCGAAGACGAATATACAAAAGAGAAGAGTAAAGTCAAATCGCACACAGATTACACAAAATTTCTCGATGCTAACGGATTGAAAGGTGCACGAATTGGTGTATTTCGTCAATACTTTGGTTTCCTTCCGCAGGTTGATGAGTTAATGGAAAAATCACTTGAAGTTTTGAAAAAGAACGGAGCAGTATTAATTGATCCTGTAAAAATGGATACTCTTGAAAAATTCGGCGAGTACAGAAAACACGGTTCTGATGTATGAACTAAAAGCAGATATGGAAACATATCTCAAACATCGCGGACCAAACACTAAAATGAAAACATTGAAAGATCTGATTGAGTTTAACAAAAGTAACGCAAAAGAAGAAATGCCTTATTTCGGACAGGAGTTATTTTTACAAGCTGAAGAAAAAGGTCCATTAACTGAAAAAGAATACATAGATGCACTTGCAACCAATCACAGGATGACTCGCGAGGAAGGAATAGACGCTATGATGGACAAACATAATCTGGATGCGCTTGTTTCTCCAACCGACAGCCCGGCCTGGATGACCGATCTGGTTGACGGAGATCATTTTCTTGGCGGAAGTTCTTCACTTGCTGCAGTCGCTGGCTATCCACACATTACAGTTCCGGCTGGATTTGTCTGGGGATTGCCTGTTGGAATTTCATTCTTTGGCAGGGCCTGGAGTGAACCGACTTTATTAAAAATCGCTTATGGATTTGAACAGGCAACGAAAGCAAGAAGGTCTCCAAAGTTTTTGGCGACTGCAGATATGAAAATCTGACCTAATAATTTCAAACCTTCGAGGCTATTTTAAAACCTCGAAGGTTATTTTACTAAGTCCCTAAGGAATTATTTACCTTCTTTAACTTCAAAAATGTTTTCAGGCATTAGTCCGTGGGCTTCTTCATGGACCTTCAAAGCAGAATTTTTGTCTGGTGCATCAACTAAACAGAACACAGTTCCATCTTTTTCATTATACCAATATTTCAGATAATTCACACCGTGCTTCTTCTGCTTCTCAAGATCCATTTTATGAGCCTTCTCTGCAACTTCCGCAGTTAACCCCTCAACCCCCTTATGCATATCAATGAATAATGGCATAATAACATCTCCTTTTAAGTTTATAAATAATTGATTCAATCACAAAATAAACTTTAGAGAATGTCATATCTAATAAAATCATCTCAAATAATGGTAATTCTGTTTCATTAGAAAATGAATAAAAAAAATAGTAAAGTCAAGATAATGTTTTTAAATAATCGGAAGGAAGAAAACCATATATTTTTTGAAAACATTTGGAAAAATACGAAGGGCTGCTAAACCCGCACTCAAAAGCAATTTCAGAAATATTTTCATCCTGTTTTTCGAATTAATTTTAGAGCTTCTTTCAATCTGAATCTTTTTATAAATTCATTAGGTGAATTCCCTGTTAAAGAAGTTACTTTCCGATACAATTGAGCACGGCTTACCCCAAGTTGTCTGGCAAAACTATCTGTATTTAATTCAGCATAATTCCATTTTGTTTCAAGTATATCCATAATTTCATTTAGAAATTTTTCTTCGGAAAGCTTTAGAGATTTAAAAGGTTTTTTGCTTTCGTAAGTAACAAATTTTTTCCTGTCTAAAATTTCACTTACGGTAGATGAAAACAAAACTTCCTCGTTTCTGGCGATATAAGCTAATCTCTCAGTCATTTTTATAGATTTCTCAAAAAGGCCATCTTTTTCTGTTACCGGGGCACCGGGTACCTAGTCCTGCGGCAGAATGAATTTTAAATTTCGATTTATTTTTGTTATAAAATCTGATCTTTTGTTGAATTTGGAAAGCACAATCACATGCATTTGAGACTGATATAAAAGCTGCAATAAAACCATCATACATGTCTTTTATTTCATTTCCTTTGTTTTTGCTAAATGATTCCCTTATAATTTTATTGCAAATCTCTTCGTAGGCTTTCTCTTTTCTTTTTCGGATTTTGGAAAGAGCCAAAGCTGGTACATTTAGCTTAATATTCAAAATAGTTCTAAATCCAGATTCATTCAGAGCAGTACTATATGCCTCCGAAGATTTAATATTTTCAGGGTCTGTGATTCTTCCAAGAAAGGATTTGACCAGGTTTTGATTAACTTCAATTATTTTATGAGGAACCAAACCGTGGGCATTATTATGCATCTCAATGACGGACTTTTTTCCAGGAGCATCAACCAGACAAAAAGCAGCTCCGCTTTGCTCGTCAAACCAGTAGGTGAGAACATTACAATTATACTTACTCTGAACCTTAAGGTCTGCCTGATGTGCTTCAGCCACATGTTGAGCTGTAACGCCGGGTATATTATGTCGATCCATAAATATTGGCATGGATTTTACAACCTTAAATTAAAATGAGTTTTTTAATTGGTTCTTCTATTCTCACATTATTGAAAATTAGGCTTTATATTGCGTATTCATTTTAAAATAATATAAATAATCCTCCATTAATGAAATATAAAAATAAAAGAGATTTTTTTCATGCCTGAAACGCTTTAAAACAATAAACCCCGATCAGTTTTGATGAAGTTTATAATTTAAATTTTATCCGGCGAAGTCCCTACTTGTTGGGACGTAGACGGATTGGCAGCGACCGGATTTCCCGCCAAAGGTGGACAAGTATCCCGATGAAAATCGGGACTCCCACACATCTTTATTTTTAAAACAAAACAGCCCTGACTAAAAAATCAGGGCTGTAATTTAAATTTGGCAACTACCTACTCTCCCACACACCTGCGCATGCAGTACCATCGGCGTACCGGGGCTTAACTTCTCTGTTCGGAATGGGAAGAGGTGTAACACCCAGGCTATAATCACCAAAATTAAAACTTGAATTATTCAGCAAAATAAAATGAAAGAAAGAAAGAGCTGAGCCCAATATATAGATAGTCAATAACAATTGAAATAATCTGTGTATAAAAATTAATGGTTAAGTCTCACGACTTATTAGTACTACTCGACTGAATACATTACTGCACTTACATCTGTAGCCTATCAACCTCGTCATCTCCGAGGAGTCTTTAGTTACTTACGTAAGGGATACCTAATCTTGAAGCGGGTTTCGCGCTTAGATGCTTTCAGCGCTTATCCCATCCGGACATAGCTACCCAGCGATGCCACTGGCGTGACAACTGGTACACCAGAGGTCCGTTCACTCCGGTCCTCTCGTACTAGAAGCGACCCTTCTCAAGTATCCTGCGCCCGCATAGGATAGGGACCGAACTGTCTCACGACGTTCTGAACCCAGCTCACGTACCGCTTTAATTGGCGAACAGCCAAACCCTTGGGACCTTCTCCAGCCCCAGGATGCGATGAGCCGACATCGAGGTGCCAAACCTTGCCGTCGATATGAACTCTTGGGCAAGATCAGCCTGTTATCCCCGGCGTACCTTTTATCCTTTGAGCGATGGCACTTCCACTCGCAACCATCGGATCACTAAGTCCTGCTTTCGCACCTGCTCGACTTGTAGGTCTCGCAGTCAAGCTCCCTTATGCCTTTACACTCGACGCATGATTACCAACCATGCTGAGGGAACCTTTGAGAGCCTCCGTTACAATTTAGGAGGCGACCGCCCCAGTCAAACTACCCGCCTAACACTGTTCCTGATCCGGATTCACGGACCGAGGTTAGAATTCAAACAAAACAAGGGTGGTATTTCACTGTTGGCTCCACCGAAGCTAGCGCCCCGGCTTCAAAGCCTCCCACCTATGCTACACATGCTTTACCCGAACCCAATGCTAGGGTGCAGTAAAGGTGCACGGGGTCTTTCCGTCCATATGCGGGTAACCGGCGTCTTCACCGGTACCACAATTTCACCGAGCCCGTGGTTGAGACAGTGCCCAAATCGTTACACCATTCGTGCAGGTCGGAACTTACCCGACAAGGAATTTCGCTACCTTAGGACCGTTATAGTTACGGCCGCCGTTTACTGGGGCTTCGATTCAAAGCTTCGCCTTGCGGCTAACCTCTCCTCTTAACCTTCCAGCACCGGGCAGGTGTCAGTCCCTATACATCGTCTTGATGACTTAGCAGAGACATGTGTTTTTGTTAAACAGTCGCTTGGGCCATTTCACTGCGGCCCCGTTCAGCTTAGTCCGCAAGAACTTCACCTACTAGGGGCACCCCTTATCCCGAAGTTACGGGGTTAATTTGCCGAGTTCCTTAACCACGGCTCACTCGAGCACCTTAGAATACTCATCCCATCTACCTGTGTCGGTTTACGGTACGGTCTGACTACAATTCTCCCATACGAAGTTTTTCTCGGCAGCATGATTACGGTCAGTTTGTGCCCTAACGGGCTCCCGTTCGCGTCTCGGCGTTAACGAAAGTGCGGATTTGCCTACACTCTCACGCCTACACGCTTAGACCACCTAATCCAACAGGTGGCTGACCTTCACTCCTGCGTCACTCCTTACGGTCAAACGAATACATACCAGGTACAGGAATATTAACCTGTTTTCCATCGCCTACGCCTTTCGGCCTCGGCTTAGGATCCGACTAACCCTGAGATGATTAACATTGCTCAGGAAACCTTAGATTTTCGGTGTGCAGATTTTTCATCTGCATTATCGTTACTTATGCCAACATTTGCTTTTCTATGCGCTCCAGCATGCCTCACAGCACACCTTCGATGCACATAGAATGCTCCTCTACCACTCCGATAAATCGGAGTCCATAGCTTCGGTAAGTAGTTTAAGTCCCGAGAATTGTCGACGCCGAGTCGCTTGACTAGTGAGCTATTACGCACTCTTTAAATGAATGGCTGCTTCTAAGCCAACATCCTAGTTGTCTGAGCAACCCAACATCCTTTCTCTGTTAACTACTATTTGGGGACCTTAGCTGATGGTCTGGGTTGTTTCCCTTTTGGCAACGAAGCTTATCCCTCACCGCCTGACTCCCGGGAAACATGTATACGGAATTCGGAGTTTGTCTGGGTTTGGTACCGTTGTGACGACCCTAGCCCAATCAGTGCTCTACCTCCGTGACACTATTACCCGAGGCTAGCCCTAAAGCTATTTCGAGGAGTACGAGCTATCTCCGAGTTTGATTGGCCTTTCACTCCTACCCTCAGCTCATCCAAGCAGTTTTCAACCCACACTGGTTCGGACCTCCATGAGGTTTTACCCTCACTTCATCCTGGCCAAGGGTAGATCACACGGTTTCGCGTCTACCGCACGTTACTTAATCGCCCTATTCAGACTTGCTTTCGCTACGGCTGCGTTTCTTAGAGAACTTAACCTTGCAACGTACGAGTAACTCGTTGGCTCATTAAGCAAAAGGCACGCTGTCACTCCCGATAAGCATCGGGATGCTCCAACCGTTTGTAAGCATACGGTTTCAGGTACTATTTCACTCTCCTGTTAGGAGTGCTTTTCACCTTTCCCTCACGGTACTTGTTCACTATCGGTCACGAGAGAGTATTTAGCCTTACGAGATGGTTCTCGCAGATTCCCACAGAATTCCACTTACTCCGTGGTACTTGGGAACGCTATTCCAAAGAGCCATATTGTTTTCACTTACAGGACTTTCACCTTCTATGGTTGAACTTTCCAGAACATTCAGCTAACAATATAGTTTTTTACTCTTCGGCTTATTGGCAATTCAGCCTGAACACGCCCCACAACACCGCTAACACAACGGTTGCTTCCTTTAACATGTCAGACGGTTTAGGCTGTTTCCTTTTCGCTCGCCACTACTCAGGAAATCATTATTGTTTTCTCTTCCTCGGGTACTTAGATGTTTCACTTCCCCGGGTTGGCTTCTCACAGCCTATGAATTCAGCATGCAGATATCCAGACATTACTCGTGGATGGGTTGCCCCATTCGGAGATCTCCGGGTCAAAGGTTGTTTCCACCTATCCGAGGCTTATCGCAGGTAGTCACGTCCTTCATCGCCTTCTCGTGCCAAGGCATCCACCGTATGCTCTTAGTAACTTAACCAAAATTTTTATACACAGATAATCAATAAAATGTGCTCGATCTATTATTTAGTATATTTCTATTTCAGGCTCAGTAAAACTTTGCATTCAAACGAATTTAGTTTTTACTCTTTCAATCTTTCAAAGAACAATCTGTCAAACAATACCGGATTGTGGAGCTAATCGGGATCGAACCGATAACCTCCGCCTTGCAAGGCCGGCGCTCTCCCAATTGAGCTATAGCCCCAAAAACTTAATTAAGTTTTATGGGGTATTGGTTAACACTTAGTTATGTAACACACACCCATAATGTGGGCCTGAGTAGAGTTGAACTACTGACCTCACGCTTATCAGGCGTGCGCTCTAACCATCTGAGCTACAGGCCCAGTTCTAGCTTAGACAATATAAAGAACTTAAAAACTCGAGCCTGAAGCTCAAGACTTGAGCATCACAATAAATAAGAACAAAAAAATAATGATAGAGTGAGTGTTATGCCAATCATGTAAACGGTTTCAGATTACTCCTTAGAAAGGAGGTGATCCAGCCGCACCTTCCGGTACGGCTACCTTGTTACGACTTAGCCCCAGTCACTGGTTTTACCTTAGACAGCTCCCTCCTTGCGGTTAGGACACTGGCTTCGGGTACCCCCAGCTTCCATGGCTTGACGGGCGGTGTGTACAAGGCCCGGGAACGTATTCACCGCGGCGTGCTGATCCGCGATTACTAGCAATTCCAGCTTCATGGAGTCGAGTTGCAGACTCCAATCCGAACTGAGGATGCTTTTTTGGGATTGGCTCCACCTTGCGGTTTTGCAACCCTTTGTAGCGGCCATTGTAGCACGTGTGTGGCCCTGGGCGTAAGGGCCATGAGGACTTGACGTCATCCCCACCTTCCTCACTACTTGCGTAGGCAGTCCACTTAGAGTGCCCAGCATTACCTGATGGCAACTAAGTGTAGGGGTTGCGCTCGTTGCGGGACTTAACCCAACACCTCACGGCACGAGCTGACGACAGCCATGCAGCACCTGTACAAGCGCCCCGAAGGGAAGGGTACTTTCATACCCGGTCACTTGCCTTTCAAGCCCAGGTAAGGTTCTTCGCGTTGCATCGAATTAAACCACATGCTCCACTGCTTGTGCGGGCCCCCGTCAATTCCTTTGAGTTTCAACCTTGCGATCGTACTCCCCAGGTGGAATACTTAATGCGTTAGCTGCGGCACTGAACCTTGCGACCCAACACCTAGTATCCATCGTTTACGGCGTGGACTACCAGGGTATCTAATCCTGTTTGCTCCCCACGCTTTCGCGCCTGAGCGTCAGTAATGGACCAAGAGACCGCCTTCGCTACTGGTGTTCTTCCAGATATCTACGCATTTCACCGCTACACCAGGAATTCCATCTCTCTCTTCCATACTCAAGACTAGCAGTATCAAAGGCAGTTCTGCAGTTAAGCCGCAGGATTTCACCACTGACTTACCAACCCGCCTGCGCGCCCTTTACACCCAGTAATTCCGGACAACGCTTGCACCCTACGTATTACCGCGGCTGCTGGCACGTAGTTAGCCGATGCTTTCTCTGAGGGTACAGTCAAATCCCGATTTGATCGAGACTATTCTTCCCCTCTAACAGGAGTTTACAACCTTACGGCCTTCATCCTTCACGCGGCGTTGCTGCGTCAGCCTTTCGGCCATTGCGCAATATTCCTCACTGCTGCCTCCCGTAGGAGTCTGGACCGTGTCTCAGTTCCAGTGTGGCTGATCATCCTCTCAGACCAGCTACCCATCGTAGCCTTGGTGGGCCGTTACCTCACCAACTAGCTAATGGGACGCAAGCTCATCTATAGGCGTCCTTACAGACTTTAACAACATCACCATGCGGTGCCGCTGCATCATCCGGTATTAGCCCCGATTTCTCGGGGTTATTCCAGATCCTAAAGGTAGATTGCTTACGTGTTACTCACCCGTGCGCCACTTTACTCAGAGATATTGCTACCTTTTCTCGTAGACTTGCATGTGTTAAGCACGCCGCCAGCGTTCGTCCTGAGCCAGGATCAAACTCTCCGTTGTAGAGTTTAATTTTTTGTAATCTTGGCGTTTAGACGCTTTAGTTGAAACCATTTAACATTGACTGGTTAAATGCACTCACTCTTTCAAAGAACATTAAATAAACTTACCTTCCTTAAATTAAAGAAGGGCTTTAAATTTACTGCCTCCTGCAAAGAATGTCAAGAGACTTTGCCCTGTATTTCACAAAAAAAGTTTGATTTCTTTTTAATTTCAAAATTTTTGTTGGATATAACAAAATACAAAACAGCCTTTCAAATATAGATGATTTATTTAAATAATCAAGTTTTTTTGAATAAAATCGCAATAATTATTTAAGACAATTTAAAAGCTGTATTCGTTTAATAAAAAACTTGTGAATCTGTCTTAACGCTCGGTTTAACAAAAATAAATAGCAACGACCAAGAAAAAATCTAATACTTAAATTGTTTTAACAATAATATAATAGTAGCGATGCTACCTATGATGCCAATATAGCTTGCAGTTTCAGATAGGTAATAATGAAATGACCTTTTGGGATTTTTCGGTACGTAAATATAATCACCTTCTTGTAATACCACGCTTTTATCACCAGCTGATTTCCAATTACGCGATTCTCCTTTTATAACCATTACGTCTTCGTCTGCATATTCCCCATAACCGCCTGCCGCATCAATATAATATTTATAATCTTTACCATTTACAAAACTGATCCTTCCAGGATGAGTAACTTGTCCAAATACATATATAACTTTTTCTTTACGCGGGACAATAATTATGTCTCCATCTTTAACAATATAATTTGAGGATTCTGAACTTGTATCTTCAAGCTTCGTAAAATCTAAAGATCCCCCGGCAGTTAAAAGTCGAATTTGATTTTCCATCAAAAAATATGAAGTGTCCTGTTCAGTTAAATTAGACATTCTTATCATAAGGGAATTTTCATAATCCATGAATCTTTCAAGAGCATCCTGAGAAGTAAAATCAGGATATTTTGCTAAAGTTATGCCATATTCTTTTTCCAGTATTGGTTCAACACTACTACCATTAAATAATCTTGATCTCATCAAGGATGCATCTTCTTTAAATCCACCCGCTTTTTCAATAGCTTCAAGCAACGTTGTTTTATTTTTAGTTATTGGAATTTTACCCGGCCTGTTTACTTCTCCAACAATAGTAATTGTAAAATCTTTTTTCTGTGTTTCATCAGCAAGAATAATCACCCGGTCGCCTCTTTGCAATTCTACATCGCTATTAATATCTACAACTTTTGATGTCATTATCTGCCCGTCATAACTTAATCTATCTATTTCTGCTTTAGTTATATTTTCGTAAGCTTTATCAATCCCCTGGGATAATTCAATAGCATCTGATAATTTATCGCCTTCAACGTAATAAAACTTGCCGGGATTATTTACTGCACCGGAAACTGCAAAGAAATTTCTTTCCATATCAGGAGCAGGAAAAATTATTACATCATCATTTTTCAAATAAGGATTATTCTTAAAATCACCATTAAGTCTGAACTTTAATAAATCCAGTTTTAAAATTTCGCCAGAAGATCTTTTCAGTGTAATATTTCTAAGAGTATAATCATTAAGCTTTTTATTTATTTGTTTTAGCAACTCCGGATCGGTAACCCTTGAAAGTGCTTTTTCACGGGCATCCAAATACATTGTGGTTATAAACTGATCAACCCTTTCGTTTATAAAGGCCGGGAATGAACCTGTAACCGGAAATTCTCCTCCAATAGTGACGCTAATAGTTGGATTTGACAAAATTGAATTAAGACCGCTTTTATTATTATCAACTTGTGAAAATGATATCGAAATTGAAAACATTATTATTGTAAAAGTTAGAAGCCTTTTCATTATTGTTCCCGTTTAATTTTCTATCTGTTTTTATATTGGAGATCGTAATAACTCTGATATTCACCCGATATTATTCTTTCCCACCAGCTTTTATTTTTTAAGTACCAATCAATGGTTGCTGTTATTGCCGCTTCAAATGTGAATTCCGGTTTCCATCCAAGTTCATTTTGAATTTTGCTTGAGTCAATGGCATATCTTCTGTCATGTCCAGGTCTGTCCTTAACGTACTCTATCAAATCTTCTGATTTTTTAAGATGTTTCAAAATTAATTTTACTATTTCGATATTCGTCATTTCCTTGCTTGCACCGATATTATAAACTTCTCCAGCTTTACCTTTTTCAAAAGCAAGATCAATTGCCTTGTTGTGGTCGATAACATAAATCCAGTCTCTTACATTCATTCCATCGCCGTAAACCGGAAGCTGCTTATTTTTCATCGCATTAATTATCATCAATGGAATAAGCTTTTCCGGAAACTGGAACTGGCCATAGTTATTTGAACAACGTGTTATTACCACCGGCATATCATAAGTATGATAAAATGATAACGCCATCATATCTGCAGCAGCTTTGCTCGATGAATAAGGACTATTAGGAGACAACGGCGTGCTTTCAGTGAAGAGTCCTTCTTTACCAAGGCTGCCGTAAACTTCGTCCGTTGATATTTGAAGGAATTTCTTCACTTCAAACCTGCGGGCAATCTCAAGCAAAACATTTGTTCCGATTACATTTGTCCGATAAAAAATTTCAGAACCAAGTATGCTTCTGTCAACGTGAGATTCTGCGGCAAAATTAATCACAAAATTTATTTTAAATCTTTCAAAAATATAACTTACAAGATCAGGATTTGTTATATCTCCTTTCACAAAATGATAATTCTTTTTGCTTTCAGCATACTTTAGATTTTCAAGATTTCCGGCATAGGTCAGTTTATCAAGATTTACAATATTATAATCATCTCTTTGCTGAAGAATATGGTTGATAAAATTGCTTCCGATAAATCCGGCACCGCCGGTGATAAGAATGTTATTCATTAAATTCCGAATCAGAAGGAGAAAAATCCAATATAAACCCCGGATTGGATAAAGAAGCTCTTTCCATTCAATCCGGATGGAACATTATTTAAAGCCTGATCGTTTTCAATTGTCCAATTATCACCAAAAGTAAATTGATATCCAGCCCCAATTCTAAAATTAACAAACCTCTGGAATGGTATATCAAAATTGATGGTTGGCGTAAAAATCCAATATTTGTCTTCTATTGTTCTGCTGTAATTTGAAGTCGGGGAAGTTGAAATTTCATTCCAGGTTGACGCCCAATCAAAAGAACCTGTATTTTTATATAACTCTATTTTAAGATCACCTCTTCCTATCACTGCACCTATTGAAATACCAAAATCCCGGACAAAAGGTAAAGTATATTCAATTGTTAAACCGCCGCCGCCCAAGGAATAAATTGCCTCTCTATTTTCGCCAGCCACAGTGGCTGAATTGGAAGTTGAACCGCCAAAACCCATTCCCCCGACTCTCAATTGAGGAATAAATCCAAGGTATATAAAACCGGAAATTCCGGAAGTGTAAAAACCACCATTTGAAAAATCGGGCACACCAAAATTCTTCAACTGTAAATTAATTTGATCCATTTTAGGAAAATACCAGCCGGCAGAATACCCGATGCCACCGCCGAATGGTGCATCAAAATATTGACTGTCCTGCGAAAAAGCAGTTATGCTTATCAAGAGAGATATTGCAATTATGGAAAAAAACTTTTTCATATTCCTTTACTAATAATAATTCTTAAATTTAATTAAGACGTTAGCAAAAACCAACGCATATAATCGAAATAAGATTTATTTCTTTTTATTTTTTATAATAAGATCAGCTAGTTCTCTAAATGCCCCTCTACCGCCATCTTTTTGACACACGTAATCAACTATGTCTGTCACTGATTCGACAGCATCCCTTGGGCAGGCACTAAATCCTACTGATTTAAGCGCTTCAAGATCATTTACATCATCTCCAATAAACGCAATGTTTTCAAGTTTCACATTTCGCAAAAAACAAATTTCATTAATAACTTCTTTTTTATTCTTAACTCCATAATAAACTAAATCAAAGTTTAGTCTTTTACCCCTTGCTGCTGCGGTTTCTGATTTATCAGTTGAAACAATTCCTACTTCAATTCCTTTCTCTTTCAATAAAACAGCACCCATTCCATCTTTCACAAAAAATTTCTTCATTTCCAAACCTTCGTCCGTATAATAAAGACTGCCGTCAGTCAATACGCCGTCCACATCAGTAAGAACTATTTTGATTTTAGATAATTTTTCGTTTATTCCCAATTTATGTACCTAATTCATTTGTATTTAAACGTTAAATATATCAATTCGTTTCGTAAGTTTTTTGATATTTTCTGTATAAAAAGAGATATTATTGACTCTCATTAAATAATTAATGGAAATTTTCTTACAAAAACCGAGTATTAAAATGAAACAACTACTTGGCGCCCACACTTCTACTTCAGGTGGGGTTTATACTGCAATTGAACGGGCTATTAGAATGAAATTTACTGCAATTCAAATCTTCACCAAAAATAATAATCGGTGGAATGCGAAGCCACTCAAAGATGATGAGATTAATAAATTCAAAGGGCTACTTAAAAAATCTGACATTCAGTTTATTCTCACTCACAGCTCTTACCTAATAAATCTCTGTTCAAAAAATAAATATGTTCTAAAAAAATCCCGAAATTCATTCATAGATGAACTGGAAAGATGTGAACTCCTCGGGATTCTGCATTTAAATTTTCATCCCGGCTCTCACGGAGGGAAGGGAGAAGAAGACGGAATTAAGATGATTGCCGAATCCTTAAATATTTGTCATGAAAAAACGAAAAATTATAGAGTAACTTCAATGATGGAAACAACAGCAGGACAAGGTACAACTCTCGGTTATCGATTTGAACAATTAAAAAAGATAATTGACTTAGTAGAAAGAAAAGAAAGGATGACAATTTGTATTGATACTGCGCATATTTTTGCAGCAGGCTACGATATTCGTAACCCAAAAGAGTACAGAAAAGTAATAAAGGAATTTGATGAAATAGTTGGATTGGAAAGATTAAAATGTCTTCATATGAACGACAGCAAAAAGGAACTTGGCAGCAGGGTTGACAGACACGAGCATATTGGCAAAGGATTCATTGGAAAGGAAGGCTTTACTAATATTATGAATGATAAAAAGTTGAGTAAAATACCCAAAATACTCGAGACCCCAAAGGGAAAAGAGATGAAGGAAGACACAAAAAATATTAAGACACTTCTTTCACTAATAAAACGCTAAAAATATTACAACATTTCTATTTTTAACGCCATTTTTGCATTGCTTCTAAAATTTATCATTACTATCCTAATTAATTATTAGAGTTTTAATTTAATTGAATATTCAAACGTATTTTATGTAAACTGTTATGATACTATGAGAAAACAGGCCTATCTCCTCTTTGATACAGTTATTCTTGGAATAATCGGGGCACTAGGAGCCGAATTATTTAGATTTCTTTTAAAAGTATTTCAAAAACTTTTCTTTGATTATATTGCCAAATATTCACCACCTGGACTTCAAAGCGAAGGCGAAAGCCTAGTCGAAAAGATCGGACCACATGGTTTGATATTCATTCCAATTATACTGGTAATAGGTGGCCTGATATCTGGTTTTATAGTTTATAAATATGCACCAGAAGCTGAAGGCCACGGAACTGATACAGCCGTAAAAGCATTTCACAGGCAGGGTGGAAATATCAGAAAAAGAGTTAGCCCGATTAAGATTTTGGCTTCGGCAATAACAATCGGGTCAGGGGGTTCAGCGGGAAGAGAAGGACCCACAGCATTATTTAGCGCCGGTTTTGGTTCAATTTACGCTGGCATTTTAAAGCGTTCCGATAAGGAGAGAAGACTACTTGTTTTAGTTGGAATGGCAGCGGGTCTCTCTGCAATATTCCGCTCGCCGATTGGAACAGCTATTTTTGCAATTGAAGTTCTTTACAGTGACATGGAGTTTGAAGCAGAAGCTTTGATTTACACAATGCTCGGGTCAATAATTGCGTATACAATTAATTCAGTGCTTGTGGGATGGGAGCCTCTATTTCAAATACCTAGAAATCTGATTGTTGAACATTTTGCCGATTACTCTTGGTATATTTTATTAGGTATCGCAAGTGGAATAATCGGTACAATACTTCCAAATGTATTTTACTATACACGAGATTTCTTTAAAAAAATTCCAATTAAAAATTACTTCAAACCTGCTATTGGCGGACTAGGCGTTGGCTTAATTGCTCTTGCCTTCCCGCAAGTGCTTGGCGGTGGATATGGTTGGATACAGGAAGCGATAAACGGAAATTTAGCGATCTCACTTCTCTTAATTCTACTTTTTGCAAAAATGATAGCATTCGCATTAACGGTTTCATCTGGAGGATCGGGCGGCGTTTTTGCTCCCACATTATTCGTCGGCGCAATGCTTGGAGCCTTTATTGCAGAAATTTTTCATCAGTCGCCGGCCGCTTTTGCAGTGGTAGGAATGGCCGCAGTATTCGGAAGCTCTGCTCGTGTTCCAATTGCAACTCTTTTAATGGTCACTGAAATGACAGGTGGATACAATTTACTTGTTCCCGCTGCACTTGCTGTTATTCTCGGTTATTATATACAAGACTTTCTTTCAAGCGTGTTAAAAGTTAAATACATTAGTATTTATGAAGCTCAGGTTAAAAAACGATCCGATTCGCAGGCACACAGGATGGAACATATAAAACGCGCTCTAACAATGTTAAAAGATCAGAAAAAAATTGATGCTACAACATTTGGAAACATTGACCTCGTTTCGCTGCTTGAATCAAGGGTACCAATTAAAATTACTGATGAAGAACAATTATTTGCAGGAATAATCCCAATTGATAGCCCATGTGCAAATACTTTAATAAAAGAAAAATGCCTGAATAAAGAAAATGACAAATGGAAAATCATTGCTATAATCAGAGATGATGAACTTTTCTTCCCATATCCGGAACTGGAATTAAAATCAGAAGATGAGATTTTGATTTTGAGTAGCAAGGAAAATATTAATATTATTAAAAATAATTTGGGGAAATAAGAAAAGATTATTTTTTTGGCTCAAGCGGCCTTGAGACGATAATCCCGGTTTGATTTTTATTGCCTTTTATATATTCGGATAAGGGAACATAAGATATTCTTACACGCTTGCCTACATCAGGGGCATCCAGTATCCGGGTCTCGTTATTTATTTTAATTATCATTGCAACGTGAGAAACGTCAAGCCCCGGTATATTTGTGGTGAAAGCAATAATATCGCCATCCTTTAATTTATTCGCAATCTTCGCAACGCTGTCTTTGGGTATGTAATATAATTTCCTTTTGTTCAGCTCTTTCTCTATCTCGCCTATTTTTTTATAGAACTGATCATTTTTTAACTGTTTATATGCTTCGCGATGAGTAGTCATAAAATTAATTTCTTTTTTATACGGCACACCACCCAGACTTTTGGTAATATCCTTTACAATTCCTTTTTTCTGTCCGTCGTAAATCCAGTCAGTAAAATAATGCAGCCTTGAAGTATAACCATCGATCTTTCCGTTTCGATATCTTTCATACTGTAATTGTTCCATATATTTTTTTACAGTGGGGTTCCTCATTTTTGAAACTCTTGCGAGCACGAGACAGTTTTCTACATAAGTCGTGCAGTCAAAATTTCTAAGATTTACAACCAAAGTTTCCGGTTGAGCAATTTCAAGGGTGTGAGCTTCGTACATAGTTCCGATAAAACTCTTGCCAATTGCAACCATTACTTCCCCGACAGGTTTCTGGTTTAGCTTTTGATCAATAACAAGATGAAATTTATCCGTGCAGGTATTTATATCTTTCTGAGTATAAATTTGTGCATTAACAATAGTGGCGGGAATAAAAAGGAAGCATAATAATTTTTGGGAATAACTTTTCAACTTTTATCCTGACACTTTCAACTAAATAATATCTTCGTTGCTGGGCAATGCATGTGCCTGGTATTCTTCGATCTGTCTTTGATGAGCCAGGTTCTCAAACCGCGCATAATCTCTTATAAAGGCAAGTTGAATATCTCCAGTCGGTCCATTTCTTTGTTTACCAATAATTACTTCAGCTACACCTTCGGTGGATGCTCCATTCGGGAACTGCTTTATCTGATAATATTCTGGCCTGTTCAGGAAAATGACCACGTCTGCATCCTGTTCAATAGAACCTGACTCACGCAAATCTGACAACTGCGGGCGTTTATCAGGTCGGGCTTCCACAGCCCTGTTTAACTGTGACAAGGCGATTATCGGAATGTTTAATTCTTTTGCAAGCGCTTTTAAAGATCTCGATATATGTGATATTTCCCTTTCCCGGCTTTCGGCTTTTGCCGGTCCCTGCATTAACTGCAAATAATCAATTATTATTAAGCCTACATTATGCTCAGCTTTCAGTCTTCTTGCCTTTGCACGAATTTCAAGTACGCTTTGTGCCGGCGCATCGTCAACATAAATTGGGGCTTCGATCAACTTATGCGCATTCTTGCTAAGCTTGACGCCTTCTTCATTAGGTAACTTTCCGGTTCTTACCAGGTGCGCATTTAATCTTCCTTCAGCACAGAGCAAACGTATTATTAATTGCATCGTTGACATTTCAAGACTAAAAATACCAACGGGCACTTTATGATCTACAGCAGCATTTCTTGCAAGAGTTAAAGCAAAAGCTGTTTTACCCATTGAAGGACGTGCGGCAATTATAATAAGATCAGACTTCTGAAAACCGCCAAGCATTTCATCCAGTTCGTAAAATCCAGTCGGAACTGAAAATTTTTGGTGGGATGTAGAATGAATTGCCTCAATATATTCAAGTGCTTCTCTAACAGCCCTGTCCATTCCCCGGAAGGATTGCTTAAGATGGCTTTCAGTTATTTCAAATATTCTTCTTTCTGCATCATCGAGAATATCAAAAGCATCTTCTGAACCTTCATAAGCCGATTGCGCAATTTTATGTGCACTTGTAATAAGGCCGCGTAGTATTTCTTTTTCCAGAATTATCTTAGCGTGATATTCAATATTAGCTGCGGAAGAAATATTTTGTGAAAGCTTACTTAGATAAACTGCACCGCCAACGTTCTCAAGTTGATCACGCTTTTTCAGCTCTTCATAAAGAGTAACAGTATCAATCGGTTCACTTGATTCAAATAGTGAAACCATTGCCTCAAAAATTATTCTGTGTTCTTTGAGATAGAAACTATCAGCCGTAAGCAGCTCGATAGCTTTTGGAACCGCTTCTTTTTCAATCAGCATAGCGCCAAGCACAGCGGCTTCCACTTCCGGTTCGTAAGGAGGCTTTAAATTAGCCGGCTTGATTTCTTCAAGCGTAATATTTTGTTTACCTAATTTGGACATTATTTAGACAATTCATCATATAATTTTCTGAATTTCTGAACATCTTCCCAGCATCCTCGCTTCCAGTTTGGATTACGAAGCAAGGCAGCGGGGTGATAAGTTACCATAACTTTTGTATTTTCAAAATCAAAAATTTTGCCTCTCATATTAGTCAGAGAATCTCTTTTTTTCAATATCCCATGCGCAGCAGTTAATCCAAGACAAAGAATAGCTTTAGGTTTTATAAGTTCAATTTGTCTTCTTAAATACGGCAAACAAGTATCCATTTCGATTGGAAGAGGAGTTCTATTTCCAGGGGGACGGCATTTTACAACATTTGCAATATAAACCTCGTCTCTTGAAAAATTTATTGCCTTCAATATTTCTGTGAGCAATTTACCTGCTCTTCCTACAAATGGTAAACCCTGTGCATCCTCTTCCGCACCCGGTCCTTCGCCAATACACATCGCATCTGCATTTGGATTACCGGAACCAAAAACGAATTTATTTCTTGTTGATCCAAGTGGACATTTCTGGCAATTACAAATCAAATTGTTCATTTCTTCAAGATTATCTGTAAGCTGCCAGTCCGTTTCTCTTCAAAGAGATTTTCTACATTTTCGTCTGTCTTTTTTTTGATTGCTGTTCTTCTCCCTTTTAATATTTTTTCTTCTAGAAGATCATCTCCGAATATTTCTTTCTGGTCAATTAGTGATTGTATTAGTTTATCTTTTAGAGATTGAGACATTCAGAAAATAATTTAATCAGTTTAGAACTAAGTGTAAATATTTATTTTAATAATTTCAGGACTTCCGATAAAATATCATTTGCAGATTGAAATTTGGATTTCAATGGGAAATCAAATTTTTTACCATTCCGGTGTATAATTGTTATTTTATTTGTATCAAATTCAAAGCCGCTTTCCTTATCTTTTAATGAATTAAGAACTATCATATCAAGTTTTTTCGTTTGCAGCTTCTTCTTCGCATTGTTTAATTCATTATCAGTTTCCAGTGCAAACCCTACAATTATCTTTCCTTCTTTTTTTATAGAAGCTAAAATGTCAACTGTTTTTGTAATTTTTATAGAACCTAATTTATCTTCTTTTTTTATTTTTTTTGCAGCAAGCTTTTCCGGCTTGTAATCCGCAACAGCAGCAGACATAATCAATACTTCTGTATTTTTAAGGGATTTTTCAACTGCAGTTTTCATTTCCCCTGTTGACCGGACTCTAATGAAAATTAATTTCAGGATAATAATTTTCTTTTGATGGACCTGAAATTAATGTTACTTCTGCTCCTCTTAAAAATGCGGCTTTAGCAATTTGAAATCCCATTTTGCCGGAAGAACGATTTCCGATAAATCTGACAGGATCAATATCCTCAAAAGTAGGACCCGCAGTTACAAGGATTTTTTTACCAAGCAAATCCTTTTTATAACCGGAAAGTACTAATTCAGCAGCATCAATAATTTTATTTATGTCTGCGAGTCTTCCGGTTCCATTAAGTCCGCTTGCTAGTTCGCCCTCCTCTGCATCAACAATAAAATGTCCCACTTCTCTTATAGTTTTCAGATTAATCTGGTTTATTTTATTATCATACATATCAATATCAGCTGCCGGAGCAATTATCAAAGGACATCTCAGAGCTGCTACTAAAGTTGTTAATGCGTTATCTGCATAGCCCTTTGCGATTTTTGCAACTGTGTTAACAGTTGCCGGCGCAACTATCATTAAATCAGCCCACAAAGCATAATCAATGTGCCAGGTATTTAAAGATGTGCTTTCATTTTTTGTTTTAGGAAATATATTTACAATTACTTCATTTTCTGATAAGGTGGAAAGAGTTAATGGTGTGATGAATTCCGTAGCAGATGGTGTCATTATAACTTTTACTTCTGCTCCCCGTTTTATAAAATCTCTTATAAGAAATGTAGATTTATAAGCAGCAATACACCCGGTAACTCCAAGTAAAATTTTTTTGCCTTGTAAAATATCTTTTTGCATGGGAATGCTGTTAAGTAATCGAACAACTTTTAAAAAATAAAAAAGATTAAAAGAAAAAATTCTCTTAACCTTTAATTTTTAAATACTGACCCTGTAAAAATATTATTATTAAAGTCAGAATCAGATTAATATTATAAACAGATTATTTTTTTTCTTTATATCTGTACTCAACTTTACCGTCAAGCAATTCTTCCAGAGCCTGGATATGAGGTTTTTCTCTTTTTTCAAAATCAAGCGATATTTTTAACTGAGCCGGGTTTTGAATATCCTCCGCTTCGTCATCTCCTGCTGCAACAGGGATAGTACTGACGAGAGCATTATACTCAATTTTATATTCATCATTAAGTTGTCGTGCTCTTTTGGACGCAACTATTATCGCTTCATAGACATTTGCTGCTTCTTTATCTACAATCCGCAAATCAATCGGTGTGATACCCATTTACTTTTTCTCCTTACTTATTATCTTTCTAATTAATTTTTCAGTTTCTAAAATTGCTTTGTCAAGTTCCTTGTTCTCAATAAAGTAATCAAATTTATCTTTTAACCCCAATTCCATTTTAGCCCTGTCAATTCTTTTCTGTAAATCGGCTTTATCTTCTGTTTTCCGATTTACAAGCCGGTTCACTAATTCGTCAAAACTGGGGGGTACAATATAAATAAGAACTGCATCAGGATAAATATTTTTTAGTGATAATGCTCCTTTTACATCAACTTCTAAAATGATCGATTTTCCGCTTTTTATGGCATTATTTACATTTTTTTTATAAGTACCGTAGTAATAATCATAAAATTTTTCCCATTCAATGAATTCATTTTTTTCTATTTTTTCCTTGAATTCGTTTTCTGAAATAAAATAGTAATGAACGCCTTCTTTTTCATCCTTTCTTTTCTTTCTGGTTGTAGCTGAAACAGAAAAATCAAGCTCAGGAATATCTTTCAAAATCCTTCTGACAATTGTAGTTTTTCCGCTTCCGCTCGGAGCGGAAATCGCAATAATTTTTCCTTTTTGATTCTCCAAATATCACTCAATATTTTGAATTTGTTCCCTGATTTTTTCAATTTCTTCTTTAATTAAGACGGCTTTGTGAGTAATGGTTGTGGAAATTGATTTGGACGATATGGTATTCGCTTCCCTGTTCAATTCCTGGCAGATAAAATTAACCTTTCGACCGGGTTCATTATCATTTTTTAAACTGTCTCTAAAAAATTTTATATGACTTCGTAATCTTACACATTCTTCGGTAATGTCTGCTTTGTCTGCCATTATCGCCAATTCGAGTTCGAGCCTTTCGTTATCAACCTGCTGCCCATCTAAAAGCATCTGAACCCGTTCTCTAAGTTTATTGTGATATTCTTTTATTCCCCCGCTCTTGGATTCTTCCTCAATTTCCGTTAAGTAATTTTCAATGTTTGCCAGACGCTTATGCAGATCTTTTTCCAATTCCTTTCCCTCTGACTTTTTCATTCCCAGTAATTGATCCAGCGATTGGGCTAACGCTTTATTTACCAATTTAAATTCTGTTTCAGAAATGTCAAGATCACCAGTTGAATAAATATCCTTACTATTTAAAAGATGCTCAAGTTTAATTTTATCTTTTAGTTTTGCCGCCCTTTTTATTTCCTTAATGACACCCAGTTGACTTTTTAATTTTTCCTTATCAAGCATCGGAAGTTCATCTTCCATGCCATTAATTCTTAATTGGGTAACGACAGTAAGTTTTCCTCTTTTAATTTTGCTTTTAATTAGCTCCCGTAATTCATAATCTTTATTCATAAGGGAATTTGGGAGTTTGAGAAAAATATCGAGGTAACGGCTGTTAACACTTTTAACCTCTACTTCAACTGATATTTTTCCGCTTCCGGCACTTCCTTTGCCGTAACCAGTCATGCTATATAACATAATAAACCTTAAAAAGAGTGTTTAAAATAAGGATTTTAAGTCTGCTTTACAAAGAAATTAGATCAATTATTATATACTTAAATTGATTTGCGAGCGGGTTTTGGCGCATAAATTAGAATGCTTCGCCTATGCCGAAGTTGAATGCGAAATTGCTGAAAACCTTTTTATCGAAAATAAATTTATTATCTGCCGGGTCATAAAATTTAAATCCAAAATCGATTCTGATAGGTGCAACAAGAGTGTAATATCGAAATCCAAATCCGACAGCCACAGCCACATCATCAAAACGGAATTGCTTATAGTTTAGCCATGTGTTTCCGTAGTCGGCAAAAAAGGCTACTCCATAATAATGCAAAAATCTAATCCTATATTCAGTTGAACCTTCATATAAAAATGTACCTCCTTTTACGCTGGGCCCCGTTTGAATTACTCCAAGAATTGCCGGAGAATTTCTTGGAACAAGTTCATTTGCGGCCCACCCTCTTATTGAGTTTGCTCCTCCTGCATAAAATGTTCTATTTATTGGTATTCCCGAATAGTCGCCATAATACGGCTGAATTAATCCCACTTTATTTTTAAAGGCCAATATTGAAGTACGTTTTTCATTCATACTTAAGTAAAAAGAATGCGACAATACTAATTTGTAAAATAATGCCCCGTCATAATCTGAATTTGAAATTTTTGATATTAAATAAGGTATAATGTTTGCTTCCTCAAGTTGAAGAGAAAAATTATAACCGCGTGATGGAAACAGAAGGCTGTCTACAGTTGTCGAACCGATGTTCACATCTATTGCAGAAATTAATTTTACTGATGTGCTATCGTGATATGTCCTGTAAACTTCGTTTGATTGTTCCACGTTATATGAGGTACTTAAAAAATTTATGAAAGTATATTTCGGCATTTCAAACTCAAGAGTAATTTTTGACCCATAGATTGTATTATTATATGTGCTCTGTTTGTTTATAGTAACATAATTATCCCATGTACCGAAAATATTTTGCTCAAAAACATAAGGCTGTTCGATAGTTACTCTTGAATCAACATACCCCAATAAAGTGGTATCCCGAAAAGAAAATTTTTTAAATATTTGTCCGAAATCAACATTGTATATATCCTGAACACCAAATGATGAGGTTATTGTTAATTTCCTTGCATCACCAAAAAAATTTTTCCTGACATAAGTTGCGCCAAGACCGATATTAAATGCATTTTGCTGGTTATTTAATATAACTTCCGGAGAGAGCTCGTTTAGCAATCCGATATTTCCATCAATCCTCAGCGGCACATGGTTACCAGTTGTATCATTTTCTTCACCAGAAAGAGTGATAGTATTAAACAATCCTGTTCTGAACATTCTCACCTGATTATTTCTCATTTTATCCAGATCATAGAAATCGCCCACGTTAAATCCGCTAATGTCTTTCAACAACTGATCATCAACAAGTGGAGCTCCCTCTCCAGTTTTATTAACAACCAATGAGTCTATGACATATCTGATGCCTGATGTAAAATATAAATCTAAATCAGCTCTAAATTTTGTCGTATCGCGAATGACAATTGTGCTGTCATATCTCGCAAACATATATCCTTCATTTAAAAGAGTATTTAATGCGCGATCAGTGTTTTGCTGCAATAGCAGCTGATTAAATTGCTTTGTCGTATCAATATCAAGATCGTCATATATACTCTTTTGAATGAAATCAGGGACATCTTTCAGGCCATAAATATTTAGTACACCATAATTTGAGGGCCTGTTTTCTTTAATGAAGTATGTAAGCTCAACAGTTTTGGAAGAAGTATCTACATTGATATTATAGGAAAATGACGCATTAAAAAAGCCATTAGCATTATAATATTCTTTAAGAGCTGCCAGGTCCAGGGGAATATTTGTTGAATCGAAATAAGTTGTGCCTCTAGCAAGGCCTGTTAATGAGTGAAGTATTTTCCAAAACCACATCGGGCTTTCACGCGAAAATACTTTGTATTCTAAAATTGTGGTAGATATAGCATTGTTACCTTCAAAATCTAGAGATTTAAGTTCATACTTTTCTTCAGTGGCCTGGGCAAGCAATAAACTGTTTAAAAACAAAAAGAGGATAATAAATAATTTTTTTTTCTGCATACAAATATTCAAAATTCAATAGCAACTTAATAATTAAAGTCCAACCAAATTATAAACTTAATATTTAAGCTGAATATCTTTATCAATAATATTTAGTTTAGGATAATCTTTTTTAAAAATGCTTACGAAAAAATTATGTATTTCAGAAACATCTATATTATCCGAAATAAAAAGTGAAACCGGTTTCGATTCGTCAATAAGATGAGCAGAATAGGTCTTCTTATCTTGAAAATTAATTATATAAGAAAAAACTTCACCGCCCCCGCTTCCCAGGTAAAAATCCTTAGAATTATAATATACCAGCTCGTGATCAAAAGAAGGAAATTTAATTTTATCACAAAGGCTTCCCTTAAACGAACCCGGCAAAAGTTCTGTCTGCCAGACTTTGGTTAATTTGCCATCAATTAATTTCAGGAAATAAAATCGAATACCCCATTGCGCTTTATTTGCAATTTCAGTCCCAGCAATTACCTCAATTACCGAATCTTTATCAAATCTCCCTTTAAAAGTTTGTTTGACATCATTCCCAAGCAATGCCTTTGCTTCACCCAAAACAAAAGAAGGATTGTTGTAACTTTTATTTAATTCCTCCTGATCCGGTCCCTGTTTCTTATTACAAGAATTCAAGAATAGCAGGAGCAAAACAAATACGGTTAATGCCCTTTTAATTGATAACAACTTTAGTCCCTTTTTTAATTAGTGGATAAATTTCGTCAATACTCTCGTTGCTAATTGCAATTGAACCATTTGTCCAGTTATAAACAAATGGAAGATTCTTTAATAGAAAATTTAATCTGCCCAGTCCATGAATTCCAATATTACTTCCCAATTCAGTATTCAAAGTTGGACAACCCCCATTATTTAATTCGCTCTTCAGACTATCAAATTGTGATTGCGTAATTATTCCTTTCTTTAATCCTTCAGTAATATCCGAAATGTTTGGATAATTTAGTTTAATAAATTTATCATATTTATATAACGAATCAATCTCACAAATTAAATAATCGCCCACAGGGGTAGAAAGATCACCAACACGAACTTTTGGCGTTTGAACATTTCTTCCGAAATATGCTTTATAAGTTTTAATAAGTGTCGTATCATTAAAGAGTGAAAGAGTATATTCCTTTCTATCAATCACGATATTAGGATTATCAATTTTTTTTATTTTTTTTTCAGCCATCAATTCTTTTATTGGAACTGTCCGAAGGTTAAGAATTACGCCGTATCCAATAACTCCTGTAATAAATAGAATAATACCGCCGGTGAAAAAGAAGACATTTTTAAAGGTATTTATATTTAAATAATTAGATAATCTTCCGCTTGAGAATTCCGTTCTATTTTGATTTTGCTGTTCCATATAGACATTATATTCTTATGAAAAAGGAACGATATTTTAGTATGCAATTTCTAAAAAATTAACTCAATATTCCTTTATCTGCTAATATTTAATCAAATATTATAGTATAAAAAAACCCACCGGAATAATCCTAGTGGGTTTAAAATTAAGGAATTATACTCTATTAAACTTCCATTATTTCAGCTTCTTTATGTTTTAAGACATCATCAATTTTTTTGGTATGCTCATCAGTTAGCTTCTGAACAATATCCTCTGCATCCTTTAATTGATCTTCCGACATTTTTTTGTCCTTTTGAGCTTTTTTCAGATGTTCGTTAGCATCCCTGCGCACATTCCTAATCGCCACTTTTGAATCTTCTCCAAACTTTTTAACCAGCTTAACTAATTCTCTTCTTCTTTCTTCATTTAAGGGTGGAATAGGAATTTTTAGGTTAGTACCATCACTGACAGGGTTAAGCCCGATATTTGATTCAAGTATTGCCCGTTCTGCCAAAGGGACAACAGTTTTATCCCAGGGAGTTACGGAAAGAGTGTGTGCATCAAGAACTGTAACATTGCCAACCTGATTTAGTGGAGTCATATTACCATAATAATCTACTTTTATTCCGTCTAGCAAAGCTGTAGTCGCTTTTCCAGTTCTTATTTTTATAAGCTCGGCTCTTAGTGCTTCAAGAGTTTTATCCATTCTTGCACTGGCATCCTTTATTATATTATCCATAAATACCTCTTACTTATTTCAAATTAACTTCAAAATAAATTTTAAACATCCAGCAAAAGATGAACTAATTTTTAGTCCCCATTATGAACAAGTGTTCCAATATTTTCGCCAGTAACAAGTTTTAATAAATTGTCAGTTTCATTCATATTAAAAACAACCAGCGGAAGATTATTCTCCTGGCAAAGACTAACGGCAGTAAGATCCATAACACGAAGATTTTTCTTGAGAATATCGAGATAAGAAATTTTATCAAACTTAAATGCTTTAGAATTTTTTTCAGGATCGGAGTCATACACACCATCCACCCGCGTGCCTTTTATAATAGCATCGGCTTCTATTTCGACTGCCCTTAATGAAGCCGCAGTATCTGTACTGAAATATGGATGGCCGGTACCTGCACCCAAAATAATTACTCTTCCTTTTTCAAGATGCCTCATTGCTCTTCTTCTAATGTAAGGCTCGGCAATCTGTTCCATATGCAAAGCACTTAATAGTCGTGTATGAATCCCTTTATGTTCAATTGAATTTTGCAATGCTAGTGCATTAATAACAGTTGCCAGCATACCCATCTGATCTCCAGTAACTCTATCAATTCCCTGATCACCTGCGCTTAATCCTCTATAAATATTTCCGCCTCCGATTACAAGTCCAAGCTGAACGCCAATATCGTGAACTTTTTTTACTTCGTTTGCAAAAAATTCAAGAACGTTATGATCAATTCCGAATCCTTTTTCACCCATTAGAGATTCGCCGCTAAGCTTTAGAAGAATTCTTTTATATTTTAGTTTAGCCATATAAGTAATAATAAATTATGGGATTAATATAAAAAAAGGTCTTAACATAATTAAGACCTTTTATTTAAGTTTATTTATTTTCATCACCAAGGTGAAACCGGTGAAAAAGCTTAATAGAAGCATTCGTCGAGTGTTTTGTGTTGAACTCTTTAAGAAGGTCGCCAACGCTTTTTGAATTATCTTTAATAAAAGCCTGTTCAATAAGGCAATTTTCCTGGTAATATTTATTTAATTTACCCTGCGCTATTTTGTCGAGAATATTTTCGGGCTTGCCTTCTTTTCGTGAGATCTCTTTGTATATCTCAATTTCTTTATTGATAATATCAGTCGGTACTTCTTCTCTTTTTACACAAATCGGATTCATTGCTGCAACCTGCATTGCGATATCCTTTCCCATTTCTGAAAATTCATTAGCAGCTTTACCAGCGTTGTCAAATCTTACTAGTACTCCAAGCTTTGAGCCCAAATGTACATAATCAACAATTACTCCGTTCTCTGCTTTTTCAATTGCAAAACGGGAAATTTCTATTTTCTCGCCTACTTTGCCAAGAAGGTCCGACATTTTGGCTTTCAGGTTTGCATCCTTTAGAAGTTCCTGAACATTTGCTGGTCTTTTTGAATCTACGGTTTCCAATACATTTTCAGTAAAGCTGACAAAGTCTTCGCTCTTCGCAACAAAATCGGTTTCGCAGTTTACTTCAACAATTATTCCGGTACTTTTATCACCGGATATTTTTGTTTTTACCATTCCTTCATTAGCCGATTTCTCAGCTCTTTTTGCCGCAACTGATGCGCCCTTTTTTCTAAGAATCTCAATAGCTTTTTCAAAATCACCGTTTGCTTCCGTAAGGGCTTTTTTACAATCCATCATTCCGGCGCCGGTTTTTTGTCTTAATTCATTTACTTGTGAAGCAGTAATTGTCATAATAATAACCTTATTCTTTTTCTGTATTTTCTTCTTTTGATTCTTCTTCCTTTATTATCGGAGCAGGGATTTCTTTATTTTCATTTACTTCCGATTTAGGAGCGGTGTGCAATTTTTTAACAATCTTTCTTGGTTTTTTTTCTACCTTAGTCTTGCCATCATTTTCAGCTATTTTATCCTGCGAATCTGTTTCTTTAGTAACCCTTTCCGATTCGGCAGCTTCTTCTGATTTCCTTTCCTTAGCAGCGGCAGCGCCTTGAATTACTGAATCTGCCATAAAAGCAACTATAAGTTCGATAGTCTTTACGGCATCATCATTAGCCGGAATAATATGATCAACGTCATCCGGATCGCAGTTTGTATCAACGATTGCAAAAACAGGAATGTTCAACCTTTTAGCTTCCTTGATTGCGATAGATTCTTTTTTAATATCCACGACGAACATAGCTCCAGGCAGCCTTGACATCGTCTCAACACCTTCAAGAACCTTTTTCAGCTTGTCTTTTTCTCTTGTTAAAAAGAGTCTTTCTTTTTTAGTAATCTTATCAAATGTACCGTCGGTTTCCTGTTTCTCGATATTATTTAATCGCTTGATACTTTTTCTGATAGTTGAAAAATTTGTAAGCATACCACCAAGCCATCTTTCACTCACCCAGTTTGCATCGCATCTTCTTGCTTCTGCATCGATAACGTTCTTAGCTTGTTTTTTTGTACCAACGAATAGAACTCTTTTGCCATCGGCAGCCATGTTCATAAGATTTTCAGCTGCTTCAATCAGCATCGTTTGAGTTTTTTTCAAATCGATTATATGAATCCCGTTTTTTTCCATGAAGATGTAAGGCTTCATTTTAGGATTCCAGCGGCGTGTTAAATGACCGAAATGAGCACCAGCTTCAATAAGCTGTGATAGTTCTAGCTTTTTCATGTGTCTCCTGTTTTTCCCCGATAAGTTCGGGGATCTTCTACTTTCGTCGACTTTACTTTTCACCCTGACTTGTCGGGACACAGGAAGTAAATCAGAAAGTATGAATGATTGTTAATTAAATAAAGTACTTAAAAAATTATCTCTTAGAAAACTGGAATCTCTTTCTGGCTTTTGGCTGACCGTATTTTTTACGCTCAACCATTCTTGGATCTCTTGTTAAATAACCTTCAGGTTTAAGTTGTTTTCTGTAATCTGGATTTATCGCTTCAAGCGCTCTTGAAATACCGAGCCTTATTGCCTGAGCCTGCCCGGTAGTTCCACCACCGCGCACGTTTGCAACTACATCATAATTACCTGCAGTGCTTGTTACATTTAACGGCCCGAGGATATCTTCCCTGCTTAAAAGCTGGGGAAACGCTGCTTCAAATTCCTTTCCGTTTACAGTAATTTTTCCATTACCGTTTCTCAAAATCACTCTAGCTACCGAAGTTTTTCTTCTTCCAACATAAATCTGATCTGCCATTCTCTATTCCTTATAAACTAATTGCTTCCGGTTTCTGCGCTTTGTGCGGATGTTCTGAACCGGAATAAACTTTTAATTTTTTTATTAGTTGATTTCCTAGCCTATTTTTGGGAAGCATTCCTTTAACTGCATTTTCAATAATGAATTCTGGTTTCTTTGCCATTAGTTCTTCATAGCTTCTAACTTTTAATCCGCCCGGGTAACCACTATAATGAGCGTAGGTTTTTAAAAATTCTCTTTTTCCTGTTACTTTGATTTGTTCGGCATTTATCACTACTACAAAGTCTCCGGTATCAGAATTGGGAGTGAATGTTGGTTTTGTTTTCCCACGAATAATTGAAGCAACTTTGCTAGCCAGTCTTCCCAAAACCTGGTCTTTAGCATCAACCACAACCCAGTTGCGTTGTGCATTTTCAGTGCTTATAAACTTTGTCTGTTTTTCCTGTTTCACGTAAATTTCCTCCGAAACCTTGTAAATCTTTCCAAATAAAGAGCACTAAAGATAGGCTGAAAGCCTGAAAATGTCAAGAATTTGAGAAAGTCAAATACGCATAATTATTTAATTGCCCTGCCAAAAATCAATAATTTTGATATCTAACTAACTTACTTATCCCTACCCGGCATTTTCATTTGGTTGTAGCCATCCGGTACGGAAAAGAAAGAATCATCAAGTTTTGTCTTCTCCACAGATTTAACTTCAAACCTCTCGGTTTCATTTCCATCTGTATCTTTTTGTATAACAAGCATCGGGAAATACCCGCTCTCTTCAAGATCCTGCTGCCATTTTGCTTTTGGTTTTTTGCCCATTGGCGACTGGAAAAATACAAAGGCACCAAGGTCTTTTGTCATCCACGCTTCCGAAGTGCCATCATCTTCTTTCATTGTCCATTTTTCACAATTATAACCATTTATATTTTTCATTTCACCGGTTTTAACAAAATCTTTCATCGAATGTTTTTCACCTGAATCATTTCCCTCAGCACCATTATCTTCTCCAAAGTTCATATTCATTGGGAATTCCATATACATTTTCATAGCAGGCATAACCATTAACATTTTATTATTCTTTCTGTCAAATATAATATTTGCCTCGCCTCTGGCCGAATTAACATCAAAACGTGCCATATCCCCTTTTGAATAATAATTCAATGTATTTGAATTACCATTATTTGTTGTTTCAATAACAACCTTGCCTTCAAATTTATCCTGAGAGTATATGGCGGGCAACGTCAATAATATGAAAACAACTAAAGTCAGTAGAATTTTTATATTTTTCATAATTTCTCCTTACTTTTATATTATACACACTTTAATATATGGAAAAATTTAATTATCAGGGGAAACGAATTTCCTGCTTACAAAATATTAATTACTTTGGCTTTTCTTTTAATTCAAACTGACACTTAATCCAGGATTTCTTTTTTAAAAATACTCCAGTCTGTTTTAGTCATAGGCTCATTTATCCTTTGTTTTGCTCCCGTCAAAACCACAACAAAATTTTCAATACGATGCGAATTTTCCCTCAGTTTGAATTTGTATGAATATACGCCTTCATTATTTTCTTTTGCATCTTGCCAGTTGCCGAAAGCAAGAAAATAGCTATCCCAATTACAGCTATCTCTGAAAGCATAGTTTGTTTTTGTAACTAATGCCGCCCTGGGAATTTTTTCATCCGTAAACTGTTTACCTTCAATTTTCTTTTTGTTTATAAACACATAAACATACACAATTGATATTTCTCTTTCCCTCTTAGTAATTGCGTTCATACTATCCCGCGGCTCAGGATTTTCACCTGACATTCTAATAAATTCTTTATCCAGCGGATCAATAAGCTTTTGGGATAGCTCAGACCTCGGATCAATTCCAAATTCGCCTTTAAAATATTGATCCCTTTGGGAAAATAAAGAATGTTCAATTTTCTTATCAGGGTTTTCATTAAAAAGCGTATTATATTCTTTATAAGGCTTTCCATTATATAGTATATCAAACAACATCCAATCATGATTTTGGCAATTAACGAACAACCTTGTTATTACCTGAATAGTATTTTCAGCTTTAGATTGAGAAAAAGTTATTGTGCAAATGATGAAAGATAAACCAACAACAAGAAATATTGATTTAGATAGATTGATTTTTCCGATTTTTATTTATTTAGATAATAGTGCTATACTTAATATATTAACGCTTTATTCAGTACGCTCCAATCTATTTTCTGCATAAGTTCTTTCATCCTGTCCTGGGCTCCTGTCATAATAATAACTATATTTTGTATTGAAGGAGTTTTTGTGTCCTTAAATTTGAAATCATATAAATTATCTTCCGCATTCCATTTCGCTGATTTCCAGTCGCCGAATGCAATGAAATAGCTTTTGAAAGATTCATTAGACATATATCCTTTATTAATTTTTGTAATCATTGCACTACCACTCACATGTACATCGGTCGCGGGTTTACCCTTGATATTTGCCCTGTTTATATATGCATAAACATGTAACTCATATAACTCCTGCATTTTGTTACTAAGAACATCAAGACTATCCGAAAGAGGATCTTTTTTCATTTCATTATTCTTGGGAGGATTTTTTTCATATTCTTTTATTTTAGCTACCATCTTATTTGATAATTCCTGCGATTTATCGTACAGCGGTTTAATAATATTGTTGAACCTTTTTGAATGCTGGTTCACCTCGTAATCTCTTTCAAAATTCTGATTTATTCCTATTGGGCCTTTGTCGTTGTAATTTACCGGGACCAAAGGATTGCCGTCGTACCAGTTCTGGTCAAGTGTCCAGTCATTATTACCAAATTTATCAAGCTCACTTACTATAATAGGAATAGCTTCGTTAAAAACTTTTTTCTCGGCAGCGTTCGGTTTCCTTACTGATTGCGCAAAACAAAAGACCGAACAAGAAATTAATACTGATGTAAAAAAAAGAAGTTTTGTTCTAAAAAAATTCATATCACTATCCTTTTTAAATGTACCCTGGTACTTGAAACTTACCAGGAATTTAAATTTTTACAAACTCAACTCTACGATTGTTTGCGCGACCTTCCGGTGTGTCATTTGAATCTATTGGTTTGGTATCTCCAAGTCCTTTTGTAGTCAATCTGGAGCTATCAATTCCCAGGCTTACAAGTTCGGCTTTTACTGATTCAGCTCTTTGTTGAGAAAGAGTCAAATTATGAGCAGCGTTTCCCGTGTTATCTGTGTGACCTTCAATTTCAAATTTAATATCTGGATTATTTTTCATGACGCCTGCAACCATATTCAAAGTACCCATGCTTTCAGGTTTTATATCGGCTTTATCGACATCGAAAGTGATGCCATGCGTTACTATTTTAGCTTCGGTAAATTTTTTGCCGATCATATTCATATTACCACCTGCTGCTGCACGAACATTTGTAATTACAATAGGATTTGTCGCATCTCCAATTCCTCCAAATCCAAATTCAAGGGGGACAGCGCCTAAATTAGGAGCAACTAAAATACGGTATTGATCAACATAGCATTTTAACTGATTGTTTTTATAAATAACAGCGCAATGATGCCATTTATTAAAGAAGGTTCCATCATCTTCATTCGGGTAATCAGCACTAAAACTTTTGGGGAAATAAGACGTTTCCACGCTACCCCTATTGCTAAAACTGACTTCTCCTTCTTCGTCATTACCATCTTTATCTTTATATTTTAAAAAGAGAACGGGACCGGAGGCACCTCCACTGGGATAATAGTCAAATTCTATTGTGAAAGGATCAGTTAAATAAGATTTGGTTTTCATAAGTGGATATACCCTGCAATAGTTCCCTTGTGTAAGACTAAAAGCGGACCTGCCTGCGACTGCATTTACAACAGCCTGCCCCGCTTCTAAATCCCAGTGAGAGGGAAATTCCCCTTCCTGATCTTCCGTAAATTCATCTTCAAATATAATTTTGTCTCCGGGAACAAAGTCGTAATTCTGATAAGATTTTATATTTGCTGTCTGATTTCCCGAAGAATTATTTGAAGTGTTAGCATTACTCTGATTGTTATTATTAGATTGGTTATCATTACCGGATTTATCAAGGGTTTTGTCTACTTTCTCTTCGGCTTTTTTCTTTGCTTTATCTAGAAGATTACCAAACTGCGCTTGAGCAGGTAATGCCAGGAATAAAAATGCAATTAATGCTAATGATAATAACTTCTTCATCTTAGCTACTCCTTATAATATTAAAGTAATTCTCATTTTTCTATTGATATTAGAAATTGAGTTGAACCTACCGCACAGAACATAAAAGGTGTCTGAGGATAATACAACTAATCATTTGATCAGTTTTAGAAGAAAGGTGGCTTATACAATATTATTTTTAATGGCTTTGGCGACAGCTTCTGCGCGGGAATTTACGTGTAGCTTTATATAAATATTATGAAGATGGAACCTGACTGTGTGAAAGCTTACAAAAAGTTTTTCAGCTATTGCCTTAGTGCTGTGCCCCTCAATTAATGATTCGAGCACTTCTTTTTCCCGGTCCGACAATAATGATTGGCTAATTTTTTCTGGGGGGCTTTGAAAATATTCCAGAACTTTTCGTGCAACTTCACCAGAAAATGGGGCCCCACCATCATAAGCTTCGCGAATTGCTTCAAGCAATTTTGTAGTGGGGCTTTTCTTTAATAAGTAACCAACTGCACCGCCGCGTAAAGACTGGAATATTTTTTCACTATCGCTGTAAACGGTAAGCATCATTACCTGTATATTCGGATAAATATTTTTTAATTCTTTTAATGTTTCTATCCCGGATTTGTCCGGCATTTCGATATCTAGCAATAGAATATCCGGAAGGTCATTTTCTATTTTATCCAGTGCTTCTTTATAATCCGGATACGCACCAACGCACTTGAAGCCGTCGGATTTATTCAGCAACGCAGAAAATATTTCTCTGAAATCCCTGTCATCATCAAGAATTGCGACTCTTATTATATCTTTTACTTCCACTTTAGTATTTTCTCTTCTTATTAGAGTTCAATTATCAATTATATAAACGAAATCTACAACTGATCATTTGAGTAGTTTTTATTTCCCTACAGGAAATACGATATCAACTTTTGTTCCCCGTCCGGGAGAGCTGTCAATTGAACATTTTCCTGATAATTCGGTAACGTTCTTTTCAATATTCAACAAGCCTTTGCCTGGAACAATATTACTCCTTGTAAATCCTTTACCATTATCTTCAATTAATAAAATAATATTCCGATTCTTAACTCCAAGATAGAAAGTGATTTTTGTACATTCAGAATATTTTATAGCATTATTCAAAGCTTCTTTGACAATAAGTTGAAGGCTCCTTTTGATTTGTGAATTTACTTTTACATTATCAATGTTTTCGGTACTTATATACAGTTCAATATTTTTTGCTTCACATGTTTCATAGGCAAAATTCTTAAAACTAAAAACGAAATCGTTTAAAGAATCATATTTCGGATCAATCGACCAAATAACATCAATCATCTGATCTACGAGATCCCTAGCTATTTTGCCTACTCGGTAAATTGAACTATTTGAGCGCCGATCCCCATTTATTTTACCTTCCTGTTTTTGCTCTTCCTGTTCCTTTAAAGCGTGTTCCGAAAGAATGGCAATTTTGGTAAGGCCCGAACCTATTTCGTCGTGCAAGTCACCGGCAATCTTTATCCTGATCTTTTCGATTTCAAGCCTTCTCTTATTTCTAAAATTTACATATAGATAGGAACCGGTAATTATCAACAAAACACAGCCAATAATAAACCACCATTCAAGATAAAAAGGTTGAGATATTACGAACGTGATGGATGCCGGATAGATACTTGAAATATTATTTGAATTTATAGTATTAACCTGGAATGTATATTTGCCTGGTTTTAAGGAGGCATACGTAACTGAGCTTTTATTAATTAAATTATGCCAGTGCTTATCAATATTAAGCATCCTATAATTATATGTTGTATTCTGGTCTTCTATATTGCTTATTCCTGTAAAGTCGAAAGTTATGTTGTTTTGTTCGCTGGTAAGTATCTCATGATCTTTTAACTCATAATTTTTCCCGTTAACCAAAATTTGTGTAAAATAAATTGAAGGAGGTATATGTTCAAGAAATGCTTCCCTGTCATATAAGTAGAGGCTGGTCTTACTTGAAAAGGCAACCAGTTTATTTTTTACGGCAACCGTATAATAGGGATTGTTCGTAACTTCTTCGTTAAGTTCATATGAAGGTATAAAACCTTTTTTTAGGTTTTGTATACCAGATTGTGTAACCACCCAAATTTCGCCATCTCCCCCGTCTGCAATATCCCATATTCCGTTGCTTATTAATCCGTCTGACTTCGTAATTCTTTTTATAATTCCATTATTGTAAACAGCGAGGCCACCGTAACGCGTTCCAATGATAATATTTCCGAAAAAATCTTTAATTACCTTTCTTATTGAATTATCAGTAAGCCCATTTTTTGTTGTAAATAATTTTTGACTTACATTTGACGGATTGTAATCCATACCCAGATCTCTGCGTACCTTATCCTTAGATAAAAATGATAACCCGTTATCATATCCCCCAAACCAAAAATTTCCTGATGAATCCTGATAAATGCATCTTACCGAATTATCAGGCATTCCATTTTGATCATTATAAATCTTTATTACCTTTTCATTTTTGTTTAATACTATAACACCAAGATCCAGTGCGCTTGTCCAGATATTCCCATAACTATCCTCAAAACTTTTAAACAGTGCAGTGAATTTATATTTTCCTGAAAGGTCTGTTATGCTTTTCAAGTATAAGTTTGAAGGCAATACAGATAAAGGATGATTATTCTTTATAGAATATTCAAGAATTTTCCCTTGTTCAAGTGTCAACACTAGTCTAAAATTATACCTGTTATAAGAGAGAAAAGCACCCTGCGGCCGTTTAACAATATTTGGTACAGGATGATCAAAAACCTGCCATGAATCACTATCTGTCTTCCAGATTTCTTTTAGTCCCGTAGGTGTGGTAATCCACACGTGCAAATCATTATCTATAACCAAAGAAGTATAATATTTTTTGAGATTAAAAACATATAAGTTTGGGTAGACAAGTTTTGATATACCATTATCATTTAATCCTAGCCATAAGATTCCTTCTCTTCCTAAAAGCTCACACCTTATATTATTACTTGTTAAACCGGATCTTTCTGTAAACACACCTGATACCTTCAGGTTTGATTTATTAACCTTAAATAAACCATTATCGGAATTAATATATATGAAATTAATTTTTGAAGAAGAAACAATACTATGATAAAGTCTGCCTGGTTCAAGTACTTTATAATTTAATTTATTATCAATCCTTTTAATCAAAACACCATTTTCAGACAAGAACCATTCGGTTCCATCGTTTTCAACAAAAATACTGATAATCTTTTTTGAAACGTCTGCAGCAAGGATATTGTTCCTGTAAAATCTTTTCTTTTCTTTATTATAGATAAAAAGCCCGTTCTCACCAGAGATTAAAATATTCCCCGAGAGATCTTCACCGAATGCAAGAGCTCCCCCGATTTCTTTGTTATCTTTAAATTTTATAATATTTCCATTATCAATAGCAAAGAATGATAAATCTGTGCCGCACCAAATCAGGCTGTCACTATCCTGAAAAATTATATTTATTTTTTGCATCCCTTCAGGCAGGATTTCTGAAAAGTGTTCAATCTTTTTGTAACTGATTTTATCTAAACCACCCTTTATATAGCAAACCCAGACACTACTTTTATTAAATTTATCAGCAGTTATAAACTGAATGTTATTATATAATAATCCTTCACTTGCTGTAAGATTTCTAAATGATTTACTATCAAAAATGCTGAGCCCTTCTTCTGTGGCAACCCAGATAAGTCCCAAAGAATCCTGGCAGATAGAATGGATATTGTTGGAAATCATTCTATCCTTCATGGTATAATTATGGAATATCAACTTTTGGGCAGGAGCAAAATTCTGAATTAAAATACTCAGCAATGGTAATAATATAAGATATGATTTATGCTTCAATGAAATTTAATCTTAAAAGTGTTAGATTTTATAAAGCTGAATTTATTATATATAAATCAAATATAGATAATGTCCATAATAAGTTAAAACAAAATGCGCGTGAATTTTACAAAAGAATAAACCTAACACATTATTTATATATTCTGTTTCCACTTACCTATTGTCGATTTCAATTTGATAGCACAGTTAAAATCATTAATTTTAAGTTTGTTTTTATGAAAAATTTTAAGGATAATTAATGAAATTTCTTGTTACAGGCGGTGCCGGTTTTTTAGGAATAAATCTTGTTAGATATCTGATAGAACGCGGACAGGAAGTGGTTTCGCTGGATATCGCTGAATTTAATTATTCAGATGTAAATGATAAGATTACAATCATCAATGGAGATATAAGGGACAAACAAATTGTACACGTTGCAACAATGGGCATTGATGTTGTTATTCACACGGCAGCAGCGCTTACCTCTTTATAATGATGAAGATATTTTCTCAACCGACGTTGAAGGAACCAGAAATCTTTTAGAAGCATCAAAGGAAAATAATGTTCAAAGATTTATTCATATTTCATCAACAGCCGTTTACGGAATACCGGATCATCACCCACTTTATGAAGATGATAAATTAGACGGTGTCGGAGCTTACGGCAAAGCAAAAATATTAGCAGAAGAAGAATGTTTGAAATACAGAAGGACTATGTGCGTTCCGATAATCCGTCCAAAGTCTTTTGTCGGCCCCGAAAGACTTGGCGTTTTCGCTTTGCTTTATGACTGGGCAAAAGACGGTAAAGGTTTCCCGATGATCGGAAGCGGGAATAACCGATATCAATTGTTGGATGTTGAAGACCTGTGTGATGCAATTTATCTCTGCGCAACTCTGGATAAAAATAAAGTGAACGATACTTTTAACATCGGCGCAAAAGAATATACAACAATGAAAGAAGATTACCAGGCGGTTCTTGATTTTGCAGAACACGGTAAAAAAATAACTGGGCTGCCTGAAAAGCCAATTATCTGGACTTTGAGAATACTCGAAGCATATGAAGCTTTCACCTCTTTATAAATGGGTTTATGAAACTGCTTCAAAAGATTCATTTGTCTCAATTGAAAAAGCTGAAAAAATTTTAGGTTATTCACCAAAATATTCCAACAAAGGTGCACTGGTAAGAAATTATAAATGGTATCTTGAACATGAAAAAGAATTCAGAAATCAGAGCGGAGTTTCGCACCGCGTTCCGTGGAAACAGGGTGTTTTGAAAGTTGCGAAGATGTTTTTTTAGATTTAGGCTAAAGAAATTATTTGACATTAAATAAGCTGTTTAGTCTTTTATTTAAATACAATACTTCCTTTCCCACTTTTTTGCTTTTTAGGATACCAATATTCTCTAATTCTTTTAGATATTCTGCTGCTGTTTGGCGTTTTGCAATTCCGGCATTTACAACAAGTTCAGTTTTGCAATACGGCTGACTAAATATTATTTCTATTAGCTCTTTCGAATAAACGCGCGATGGAAGCCTTTCTTTTGCTTCTTCTACTGTCTGTTCGAACAGGCCTTTTATTTGTAAAATTTTTTCACCAGTATATTCTGCTGTTTCCTTTACTGCTTTTAAAATATAAATCACCCACTCTTCCCATTATTCTTTTTCTGTAACATTACGGAGTAGTTTATAATATCGGTTTTTATTTTCAATTATAAATTTACTCAGATATAAGATTGGCAGATCAAGTCGTCTTTTTTAGTATTAGATAAAGCACGTTTATTATTCTTCCTGTTCTTCCATTTCCGTCGGTAAAAGGATGTATTGATTCAAACTGGTAGTGAATTAAAGCCAGTTTAATCATATCATCTAGCCCATCTTCGGAGTGAATAAACTTTTCCAGGTTTGCCAATTTTTCCCTGATAATATTTTCCTCTTCAGGCGGAGTATAAATTACTTCACTTTTTGAGTTTGAAATTTTTGTACCCGGTGTTACCCTTATCCCCGCATCTGTTTCTTTAATAATTTGATAGATGTCGTATAAACAAATTTGTAGTTAGTATTTCACGTTTTTTTAATTGGTTATAGTCCCTCCCACAAAGCCTCACGGTAACGAAGTACTTCTTTTGTTTGGGGATCATAATTATTTGCAGATGAAGCCATTGCTTCGTAGAGTTTATCGTTTGTTGTAATTACATTTTCAATCTCAGAACTTGAGCGGGCTTCCTGTAACGGTAAAGTGCTTATCAATATTGACTGATTTGGGATGGTGTTTGCAATTCCTTTCAGTTCTGAAAGTGCTCTGTTAGCATCGATTGCGCTTTTTAAGATTGCTTTTGTTTCAAGATCTACTTTTGGTGGTAGCGGCGGTAAATCATTATAAGGTTTTTCTTTATCAAACATTAAAATCATCGATTTTTTTCAGAATAATCTAGTTCATTTTATCGACATATGCAAATTACGTGTCGAAATTCACCCACGAATTTCGACACGTTCTGAAAACGTGTCGATTTCATCGACACATTCATTTTCGCTCAATTTAATCATATCTTGTAAACCAAAATGACATTGTTAATTCCTTTATTGAGAATATATTTGTCTTTATAATTAATTTTACTTTAATTGTAAGATTAAAATAACACGCAAGGAGTTCGTAATGGCCACTAAAAAAGATTACTTAAAAGAAGTAATTGAACATATTGATATTAAGAAACACAATGTTGTCGCTCTTGTGGAGGCAATGGACAAAATGGCATTCTCAGCAAGAGACTTAAGCCGGGCTGCAAGGATTTATGATATGATGTTAAAGGATACCGGATGCGGAATTATCCTAACACTTGCCGGCAGTTTGTTCAGTGCAGGATTAAAAAAAGTTGTCTTCGACCTTGTAAACAATAATATGGTTGATGCCATTGTTTCAACCGGGGCGATAATGGTTGACCAGGATTTCTTCGAAGCTCTCGGTTTTAAACATTACAAGGGATCTCCATACAATAACAATGATAACGAATTAAGAGACCTTGCAATCGACAGAATATACGATACTTACATTGATGAAGATGAATTAAGGGTATGCGACGAAACAACAGAAAAAATCTGGAACTCACTTGAACCCCGTCCATATTCTTCAAGAGAACTAATTCGCGAGATGGGAAAATATCTTGATGAAAACGGCGGACCAAAAGTTGATGATTCAGTAATTTACACAGCTTACAAAAAGAATGTCCCAATTTTCGTTCCGGCTTTTTCAGATTGTTCAGCAGGATTTGGATTTGTTGTTCACCAGACTAAAAATCCTGACAAACACGTTTCGATAGATTCTGCAAAAGATTTTCTCGAACTGACAAAAATAAAACAAGCATCAAAAGATACCGGGATATTTATGGTCGGAGGTGGAGTTCCTAAAAATTTCACGCAGGATATTGTTGTCGCAGCAGATATTCTTGATGGCGAAGCATCCATGCACAAATATGCAGTTCAGATAACAGTTGCCGATGTAAGAGATGGTGCACTTTCCAGCTCAACGTTAAAAGAAGCGAGCAGTTGGGGAAAGGTAGAAACTACCTATGAACAAATGGTTTATTCCGAAGCTACAGTTGCGATGCCTCTGATCGCCGGTTATGCATACCATAAAGGAAGCTGGAAAAACAGGAAAGGAAAAGAATTCGCTAAACTTTACTCAACTGAAAAAGTTACAGTTTAATACATTACGTAGGACAGATTAACAACCTGTCCTACAATGTTATTATTTCATTAAATCTATCCACCCGTTGAAATTCCGCTGTAAGTAATCGCAAAAACCTGTATATTCATCCCCTGTTTTAATGGCAAAATTATGCAATATAAAGACCTGATAAAAAAATATAACGACCCTAAGAACTTTTTTAACAGAGACTTAAGCTGGGTTGAATTTAATAGGCGTGTTCTCGAGGAAGCCCTAAATCCGGAATTGCCTTTACTGGAAAAAGTAAAATTCATTTCGATTTTTCATACGAATCTTGATGAATTTTATATGATCCGTATTTCAGGAATAAAAGAGCAAATTGCTGCAAATATACTCGAACCATCAATTGACGGATTAACACCAATATCACAACTTCAGAAAATTGAGAAAACTCTTCAGCCAATGCTGAAAAAAGTTATGAACTTCTGGTTGAATGATATTGTACCGGAACTAAAGAAAAATAAAATCGAAATTTGTAAATATGATTCAATGCCCGAAAATGAAAAAGCAATTCTTACTGAGTATTTTAAAAAAGAAATTTATCCGATTCTTACTCCTCTAGCTTTCGATCCCGGCAGGCCATTCCCTTATATTTCAAACTTAAGTTTAAGCCTTGCTATCCTGGTAAAAAACCAGAAAGGTGAAACTCATTTTGCCAGAGTAAAAGTTCCAAATATTCTGCCAAGATTAATGCAGATAGACAGGATCATAAACCCGGAGAAGAAAATACAGACTAATGGAAATTTTAACGCAAAGTTTATCTGGCTCGGAGATCTGATCAAGGCTAATTTGAATTTGCTTTTTCCTGGAATGGAGGTAGTTGAAGCTTACAGATTCAGGATTACACGTGACACAGACATCGAACTGCAGGAAGATGAAGCTGATGATTTGTTAAGTGTGATTGAAGAAAATATCAGAGCCCGCAGATTCGGAACTGTTGTACGACTTGAAGTAGAAAATAATATGCCCGATTTCATGCTCGATACTTTAATGGAAAATCTTCAAATCACTAAAGATGATGTGCATGTTTTTGATGGACCGCTCGGACTTAGTGATGTTATATCTCTTTACGATCTGCCATTACACCAACTAAAAGAAAAACCATTTTATCCAGTTGTTCCAAAAGCTTTTGACGAAGAAGAAGATTACTTTTCAGTTATTAGTCAACAGGATATACTATTACATCATCCTTATCATTCATTTACTCCTGTCATTGAATTTATAAAGCAGGCGGCCAAAGACCCGAATGTGCTTGCAATAAAGCAAACACTTTACCGTGTTGGTTCAGATTCACCAATTATAAAATATTTAATCGAAGCTGCTGAACGAGGCAAACAGGTTGCAGTGCTTGTTGAACTTAAAGCAAGATTTGATGAAGAAAACAATATTTTCTGGGCGCGCGAACTTGAAAAAGTTGGAATACACGTTGTGTACGGACTTGTGGGTTTAAAGACTCATGCAAAGATGACTATGATTGTTCGAAGAGAATCAGAAGGCGTTAAAAGATATGTGCATTTATCTACGGGTAATTACAATACAACAACTGCTAAAATTTATACAGACCTGGCCTTGTTCACAAAAGATAACGATATCTGTACCGATGTTTCCGATTTGTTTAATTACTTGACGGGATATTCCAAGCAAACGGATTTTAAAAAACTGATTGTTGCTCCAATTAGTATGCGGGAAGATATAATAGCAAAAATTTTACGCGAGATTGAAAATGTCAAAAACGGGAAAGAGGGAAAATTAATATTTAAGATGAATGCACTTGTTGATCCGCTGGTAATAAGTGCACTTTATGAAGCGTCCAACAGTGGAGTAAAAATAGACCTAATAATTAGAGGAATTTGTTGTCTTGTGCCCGGCATAAAAGACATAAGTGAAAATATTAACGTAATAAGTATAGTCGGAAGATTTCTTGAACACAGCAGGCTTTATTATTTTTACAACAACGGTGAAGAAGAAATTTATCTAAGCAGTGCAGATATGATGCAGAGAAATCTCGACCGTAGAGTTGAAATTGCTTTCCCCATAAAAGATAATATCCTAAAAACTGAATTAATCCGGTCGTTAATCACACCCGCCCTTCATGATAATATCAAAGCGAGAATTCTAAGTGGTGACATGACATATTGCTTAAACGGAAATGGTGGCGGCAAAACAAAAAAAATAAATTGCCAGGAATGGCTGATGGATCATGCCGAAAATCTCGCTACAAAATCAGGGCAAAATTAAACTCTTTGGTTGCACTCCATAAACATTACTTATAAATTCATTCAAATTGAAATGTATTTTTGTTAAGTTTAAAGATGAAAATTTTCAGGAAAAATAAAGAAGGAAACCAAATGCCAGATATGACAAAAAGTGAGATTCTGAGTATTATTAAAAAAGTTGATGATCCGAATATTAATAAAAATCTGCTTACATTAAATTCTATTAAAGATTTCAAAATTAATAATAAGACAATTGATCTTACAATTTCACTGCCTCTGCCGGGTAGTCAAATTAGCGATGAATTAAATAAAAAGATTTCAGACTTACTTAAAAATGAATTACCATTAATTGAGAAAATAAATTTACAAATACAGGGCAAAGTAACTGCACACAAAGATCAGAAAAAAGATGCACTGCTGCCGGGAGTAAAGAATACAATTGCAGTTGCGAGCGGCAAAGGTGGAGTTGGGAAAAGTACAGTTGCAGTTAATCTTGCAGTAGCACTTGCAAAAGAAGGAGCTTCCGTAGGATTGATAGATGCAGATATTTACGGGCCAAGCATTCCTTTGATGCTTGGCTTAAAAGAAAAACCGAAAGTTTACCAGGATAAAAGCACAATGAAAATGATCCCGCTGGAAAACTATGGGATTAAAGTAATTTCAATCGGCCTTCTTGTTGACGATAACGCACCGGTAATCTGGCGCGGACCAATGGCTAGCGGAGCTATTAAACAATTTATGACAGACGTTGAATGGGGCGAACTGGATTATTTGATCTTTGATATGCCGCCGGGAACAGGAGATATTCAATTAACTCTTGTTCAAACTGTTCCGCTTACCGGCGCTGTTATTGTTACAACTCCGCAGGAAGTTTCACTAATCGACGCAAGAAAAGCATTGAAGATGTTCACAAGAGTAAATGTGCCTGTGCTTGGCGTAGTTGAAAATATGAGCTACTTCATCGCACCTGATACTGGAAAACAATATGATATATTCGGCACAGGCGGGGGCTCTGATTTATCAAAAGAATTGAATGTGCCTTTTTTAGGAGGAATGCCAATTGATCCACGAATTAGAATTGGCGGAGATAAAGGTATTCCGATCGTTTATGATATTCCCGGCTCAGAATATGAGAAGGTAATTCTTAATATTTCAAAAAATTTAGCAAACCAGGTTGAGATCAGAAATTCAAGTCCTGAATCACAGGTTGAGATACTACTTGATGACGATGAATAAAAAATGAATTTTTAAAAGTGCAATAATGAATATATCCAGAGAACAGGTTCTAAAAGCTCTTGAAACAATCAGACCATTCCTGCAGGCTGACAGCGGCGACGTAGAACTTATTGAGATATCGGATGATAGCATTATTAAAGTTAAATTAACCGGCGCTTGCAGTTCCTGTCCTATGTCAATTATGACACTTCGTGCTGGAATTGAAAGAGCTTTGATGCGGGAAATCCCGGCAATCAGAAGAGTGGAAGCTGTTAGCTTTTAGTTTTCTTTAATACACTCTTTAATGTAATTTTAAAAATATTTCGATTTTAAAAATTTTTTAAAATAGACCACGTAAAGTAAATATGGAAGGCAGTTATAAGAATTTTGGATATATCAGTTTATTCCTTATTGGAATGGTATTGTCTTTATATTTGATTTACCTTCTTTCTACTCTATTTGTGATTATTGCTGTTTCGATTTTGCTCGCCTTTATTTTTGATCCTTTTGTAAAACAACTTGAAAAAGAAGGATTTTCAAGATTGGCCGCGACACTGGTTGTATTTATTCTAGTAAGTTTTCTTATATACATTGGTATTTCCTTTTTTATACCAAAATTTATTATTCAGTTAAATCAACTCATAGGGGCGTTGCAGGTATATTCAATCCAGGATCAAATAATCAACCTGGAAAAACAAATTCATTACTATCTTCCATTTTTCAAAATCGGGGATCTTTCTAAAAAAATTGAGGAGTTTATTTCTACTGGTATGCTTAACTCTGTTGATCAATTATCCACAATTTTTACAAGCATTGTTTCAGTAATTGCGATTCTGATAATCGTTCCTTTTATAACTTTCTTTTTATTAAAAGATAGTAGAGTTATTCAAAAGGGAATAATTCACGTTATGCCAAATAAATATTTTGAAGTAACTTACTGGATTCTGAAAAAAGTAAGCATTCAACTGGGAAGATTTGTTCGTGGATGGGTCTTTGATGCTGCTTTTGTCGGAATATCCTGCGGGATCGGATACTATTTTATAGGAATCAATAATGCCCTGCCGCTCGGTGTTATTTCCGGACTAGGTCATCTGGTCCCTTATTTCGGACCAATAATTGGAGGCGTACCTGCAATTATATTTTCAATAATTCAATATGGTGACCTTTCGCATGTGCCGTTTATAATTTCGCTTATGCTCGGAGTTTACGCAGTTGATAATGGTTTTGTTCAACCTTTTGTTTTTTCAAAAAGTGTTGACATGCATCCGATTGTAATTATTTTATTAATATTAGCAGGTAGCCAGCTTCTTGGCGTGATTGGAATGCTGCTTGCAGTTCCAATCGCTTCTGTTATGAAGACAGCAGCGCAGGAAATTTATTTTGCATTAAAGAATTACAAGATAGCAAGACTATAATTTGATTTATATTTAGCAAACTGTAACGTTGTTTTTGCAGAACATTTCACAAAAAGGGAAATAATAGGTGATACGAAATCCAAAACTATACGAAATTAATTCCCGTGTTTGGATTAAACGTTTCGGCGATAATATAAAGCTTTCACAAATTCCTGATGAATACTTTAAACAATTCCTGGATAAAGGAATAGATATCATTTGGCTAATGGGAATCTGGAGTACAACCCCGGAAGTCATAAACGAATGTTGTTTTTCTGTAGATCTAATATCTTCTTACAATAAAGCTTTAACTGATTGGAAAAAAGAAGATGTAATAGGCTCACCATTTTCCATAGATATTTATGAAGTTGATCCTAAACTCGGAACATCCGCTGATTTAAAAATTCTAAGAGAACAATTAAATAAACTGGGATTAAAACTATTTTTAGATTTTGTACCTAATCATTTTAGCGCTGCCTCAAGGTTGATTAAATCAAATCCAGAACTATTTTTAAAAGGAGATGAAGAATCCTTGGCAAATGATCCATCAACTTTTTTTAAGCCTGATAAAAACAAACAGGATATTTTTGCTCATGGAAGAGATCCTTTTTTCCCCGCCTGGACCGATACCATTCAGCTGAATTATTTTAATCATCAGACTCACGATTTTATGACCCAACAATTATTAAACATTTCTGATAAATGTGATGGCGTTCGGTGCGACATGGCCATTCTTGCACTCAATAATGTCTTTAATAACACATGGATGGGAGTTCTAAACAAAACCGGATTTAAATTTCCAGAAACAGAATTCTGGAGTACGGCAATTAAGAAGGTAAAAGAAAAATCAAAGGATTTTAATTTCCTCGCAGAAGCTTATTGGGATCTGGAATGGGAACTTCAGCAAATAGGTTTTGATTTTACTTATGACAAAAGACTAACGGACAGACTTGTATCAAACGATATTTCCGGCGTGAAATCGCATTTGAATGCAGAACTTTCATTCCAGCAAAAATCTGCAAGATTTATAGAAAATCACGATGAACAAAGAGCAATTACAGACTTTGGTGAACAAAGATCATTGGCTGCTGCTTTATTAATAAGTACAATACCGGGAATGAAATTTTATTTCGATGGGCAATTTGAAGGAAAGAAAATTAAGCTTCCTGTACAACTTGGGCGTGAGCCCTTAGAAAAACCTTTACGACAGGTTAAAGAATATTACGATAAGATATTGTCCATATTAAAAAATAAAATATTCATTGATGGTGAATTTAGTAAACTTGAAACCTGGTCGGCTGGAAATGGCAATAATACTTATGAGGATTTGTTTGCATTTATGTGGAAACTCGAAAATGAAATATGGATTATTGTAATTAATTATTCTGACACCGCTTCACAGGCCAGGATAATATTTGACCCCGAAACTGAAAAAGTAAAAATTACATTAAAAGATAATATGAATGGCGATAAATATATTCGTAAAGTTGATGAAATAAGAGATCCCGGTCTATATGTTGAACTTAAAGGGTATCGCAGTCATATCTTTTCAATCGAAAAATAATACTTCCTTACCTTTAACAAACATTATTTAAATGAATATTGGCGTAATAATCCCGGCGTATAACGAAGAACAGTCAATTAGCAAAGTTATTTCTTCCATTCCTTCCGCAAATATTTCTGAAATTGTAGTTGTAAATAATAATTCAACGGATAATACAATAATTGAGGCTCAGTCTGCTGGCGCAATTGTTCTAAATGAATCATTTCAAGGCTATGGGGCTTGCTGCCTGAGAGGCATTGAATATTTAAAAAATAAAAATGTGGATATCATAGTCTTTATTGACGGAGATTACAGCGATTATCCGGAAGAGATTAATATGTTGCTTGATCCGATAATTAATGAAGGATATGATTTTGTTATCGGAAGCAGGGTGATGGGAAAACGGGAAAAGGGCGCGCTCCCATTACAATCAAGAATTGGCAGTATAATTGCCGGCATTTTAATAAATATTTTTTGGAGAATAAAATATACTGACCTTGGTCCGTTCCGGGCTATAAAATTTGACAAGCTTATTGGACTAAATATGAAGGACAAATGGTTTGGATGGACAGTCGAAATGCAAATAAAAGCGGTTAAAAAAAAATTAAAGATAAAAGAAGTTCCGGTAAGCTACAGAAAAAGGATAGGTAAATCTAAAGTTACCGGAACAGTGAAAGGAACAATTATGGCAGGCATAATAATTGTGAAAACTATTTTTTCAGAGTTATTTAAAGATTAATTTTCATTTACTGGTAATTGGAACTTTTCACAAATAATTTTATGTTGATTTTTGAGTAGCCGGTTTTTATTCTAATATTACAAATAAATAAAATTTGTGTAGCCTTTATCTAAAAAAAATTTAAAATCATTTATCGCGATTCATTTATAACCGTAATGACGAACAATTCAAAGATTAATAAAAACAATTACCTCAAAACCCAGTGTAAAAAAGCGGTAATCGTTTTTTCAAAATATCCCGAAGAAGGTAAAGTTAAAACCCGGATTGCCAACACACTAGGCAATGAGTTTGCATTAACCTTTCACAAAGAATGCACTGAGCATACTCTTATTGAAGTTCTGAAAATCAATTCAGCCGAAGTATTTTTCTATTTATTTTTTACTGAAAACAAAGATCGGGAAAAAATAAAATCGTGGACTGATTCTAAATTTCTTTTAGAACTGCAGGAAGGAATAGATCTTGGGGAAAAGATGCTAAATGCTTTTAAAAAAGTAATTAGTTCCGGATCAGAAAAAACTATAATTATTGGAACCGATATACCCGACATTTCAGCAGATATTTTAAATCAGGCTTTCAATGCTTTAGATGAATCTGATATAGTAATCGGCCCGAGTTCTGATGGTGGGTATTATTTAATTGGAATGAAGAAATTATACATAGAACTTTTTTCAAACATTAATTGGAGCACTAATTCAGTTTTAACGCAAACATTAAAAATAATTGATGATTTAAAATTAAGCTATTTTACTTTGACAGAATTAATTGATATTGATACAGAAGAAGCCTTGATAACCTGGTTTGAAAGAAATTCCAATGGAAAGGATGATTCTCTTAAAAAAAGGATAAATTCATTTTACGTGAATCATATTCAAATGAAATAACTTCTAATAACTAAACGGTATAAAAATGGAAACTTATTATAAACCTGAAGATCTGCCAAAATTTGATACAATGAAGGAAGGAAACCCAGAGCTCTGGGAAAAATTTTCTGACTGGTATGGAGCTGTATTTGAAGAGGGTGCTTTAAGTGAAAGAGAAAAAGCATTAATAGCACTCGCAGTTGCACATGCAATTCAGTGCCCTTATTGCATTGATGCATACACACAGGCCTCCCTCGAAAAAGGATCAAATCTTGAACAAATGACTGAAGCAATTCACGTTGCAAGCGCAATACGCGGCGGAGCCTCGCTTGTGCATGGTGTACAAATGAAAAACGTCCACTCAAAACTAACAATGTAAATACTTAAACAAATAAATTTATTGACGATTATTAGTATGATTAAAACGAGACATAAGAGTATGAAAGGATTCGGCGAAAGCCTCGCCAGCGCTAATGAGCAGCTAAAAATAATTAATCAGCCTGGTAATCATGCTAAGTTTGAGGAGAAGTTTAAGGAAACTGGAGATAAAAAACTTCTTGCTAACGAAATTGAAATATTCCAGATAAATATTGGGAAAATGTGCAACCAGGTTTGTAAACACTGTCACGTAGATGCTGGTCCAGACAGAAAGGAAATAATGACTATGGAAACCATGCAGCAATGTATCGAAGCCCTGTCAAAAACCAGAATACAAACTGTCGATCTCACCGGAGGGGCTCCTGAACTAAATCCTGATTTCAAATGGTTTGTTTCTGAAATTAAAAAACTAAACAGACATATAATTGTTAGATCAAATCTCACAATTCTTGTTTCAAATGGTTTTGAGGATTTTCCAGAATTTTTAGCTGACAATAATATAGAAATCATTTCTTCATTACCTTACTATTCAGCTTCAAACACCGACAGACAGCGGGGCGACGGAGTTTTTGAAAAGTCAATTAGTGCAATGAAAATTTTAAATGAACTCGGATATGGCAAAGAAAATAGTGATTTGATTTTCAATCTTGTTTATAATCCGATTGGAGCATTCCTTCCCCCCAAACAGGAATCACTTGAAAAAGATTACAAACGGGAATTGTGGAATAAATTCGGTTTAGTATTTAATAATTTATATACTATAACTAACCTGCCAATTAGCCGGTTTCTTGACTACCTGATTGAATCAGGAAATTATGAAAGTTACATGAATAAACTTATATCGGCATTTAATCCTGCTGCAGCATTGAATGTTATGTGCAGGAATACAATTTCTATAGGCTGGGACGGACAGCTTTATGATTGCGATTTTAACCAGATGCTTGAGCTCCCACTTACAAATGGATCGCCAAAACATATTCGCGACTTTGACAGTTTTTCACTTAGCAAAAGAGAAATTATTACCGGACAACATTGTTTTGGCTGCACAGCTGGTTCCGGATCAAGTTGTGGGGGAACTACAGCCTGAGCCTAAAGCAAATGTGTTTAATTACTCGCATATTAATACTATCTTTTAACCTCAAAATCTAACATTTTACGGAAAAATAATGGCTCAAAAAAACAGACAAAAAGATCGCACTATTGGGAAACCAAAAGAGGAAAAAAAACATCTAATAGATCCGAAGAATAAAAATACTGTGTGGACAATAATTGTTGTTATTATTCTTTTGATTTTTTTCATAATAAATAATACCCGGAAGGAGCCTAAACAGGGCCCCTACCCTCCCAATTATGATCAGAAGGCTGCACAGGAAAGGCTAAAATAATTTTGATTTATAACAAACCGGAGAGAAATAATGATTTACAGAACTTTTAACAAAGTTAGCACGATAATTTTTTCATTGCTTTTACTATCATTCACAATTATAGGGTGCGCTAATAAAAATGTAAATGATGAACCTCAGAAAAACAATACCAGTACAGATTATACAAACACAACCAATAATAGCAGCGCCGAAACAGCGCCGAATTTTACCCTTACTGATACAAAAGGAAATAGAGTTACCTTATCTGATTTCAGAGGTAAGGTAGTAATATTGGATTTCTGGGCAACCTGGTGCCCGCCATGCAGAAAGGGAATACCGGATCTGATTTCATTAAAAAATACTTATAAAGATAATTTAGTTATCATTGGAATATCGCTCGACACAGATTCAAAAAGTGATGTTGTACCATTCATGAAGCAATACGGTATAAATTATAAAATAGTTTACGGTGATAATGATGTCGTTCAGAAATATGGCAACATTTCAGCTATTCCCACTTCCTTTATAATTAACAAAAAAGGGAATGTTGTAACATCATTTGTTGGATTGCAAAGCAAAGAGACTTATAAAAATCAAATTGATACTCTCTTAAAGGGATCTTAATTAATATTACGTCATTTAAATAATTTATCCTGAATTATTTTAATAGATACAGGATTTTTTTTATAATGATGGATAAGCCAATTTGTCCGGAAGGCGTTTGACAGAAGATTAAAATATTATAAACCTTCTCTCAAAAATTTCGGCTGCTCTAATGTAAGTATAAGTGATATACGGTGAGTATCCGGTAGTCTGTCAGCAGAAGATTCGTTGAATCTTGCAAAAGAGTAATCAATATTCAGTTTAGGTAATTTAACTCCTGCACCAATTGTAAACTGGTTAACTTCATTATAACCAGCCCTGATCATAAAAATATTTCTGAAATTGTATTCCATCCCGACATTCCTGTCGTAACTGAACGGGCCTATATAAAAATTAGCAGCATATTTTCTGCCTTCAAATCTAATATCTAGATCTACGACTGGCATAAAAGTACCACCTAAAAATTCAAAGCTATATGCTCCGCCAATTTTCAGAGTTGGCGAGATTAACTCATTTCTACCGGTATTCCATGCTACTAAAGTTGTTGTAACATCCTGAACATTTGCACCCAGAATCAGATTATCCATTGGTTTATATTGTGCGCCAACATCAAATCCTATACCGGTAGCTCCGTATTCAGCAAGTACTTCTCTAATTATTTTTACGCTTGCACCATAAGAAAAAGTTTCGGAATGTCTTTTTGCAAACGAAAAAAAGATTGCCCAGTCCTGGTTACTGAAAGTCGTTATCTTGCTATAGTCGAGTCTGTCATCAAGAATATTAAGAACTCCGTCGCCATTAGCATCTACGAGAGCATTCCTTGTATCTGGTATTCCGTCAATGCCTAAACGGATTATGCTTAGCCCAATGCTCATATCAGTTCCGTATGGAATGGCGATCGCGGCATAGTCATAATTTACAAGAGAGCCGAACCTTTCTTCGTGCATTAATGCTACCTGCGGATAATTAATATTTATTAGTCCAGCAGGATTGTAATAACCGGCAGTAACATCATTAGCAGCTGCTACATACGCATCGCCCATACCCAGTGCTCGACCACCAACTCCAATTGCTAGAAATTCCCCGGCGTATTTTGCAATAGTAGTTTGAGCATGCAATTTGAGATGCAAAAAGAAGTATGAGTAAAGAAAGGATAAAAGCCTTTTTAGAAGTCAAATTTACGGCTCCGAGATTTATGCTGTTATTGTAAAGACAAAATTACAAAAAAATATTGATAAATCGAGTGAAAAAAACAAGGGTAATTTTTCGTTATAAATAAGATTTCATTAGAATTAAAGAAATATTCTAACTAATCGCCCATTAAATCTTATCAGAGACTCATCATAATCTTCAACTTTTTCATAGCCTAATAAATTCAGAATAGTGGCGGCTATGTTTGTCAAACCGGGATTTTTTACATCCGCCAGTTCGTATTCATTATTGTATTGCGGATCATAGATAATAAAAGGAACAGGATTCAAAGTGTGAGAAGTTTTGGGAGTTTTCACGCCGTTTTTTTCTGTGTACATTTCATCTGCATTTCCGTGGTCTGCTGTAACTAACGCAATACCTTTTACTTCATCTATTATTTTTAAAAGCTTGCCTACACATTCATCTGTGGTTTCAACAGCAATTATTGCGGCTTCCAGATTTCCGGTATGACCCACCATATCTCCATTCGGAAAATTGATTCTGCCAAATTTAAAATTATTTGATTCCAATAACTCAGTGGTTTTAGCAGTAATTTCATAAGCTTTCATTTTAGGCTTTTTGTCAAACTCAATTTTGTCTGAAGGAATTTCAAGATAGGTTTCAAGAGATTTATCGATATAACCTGATCTATTCCCGTTCCAGAAATATGTAACGTGCCCGAATTTCTGAGTCTCCGAAATTGCGAATGATTTTACCTTTTCTGCACATAGATAGGCGCTGATCGTTCTGTCTATTTGAGGAGGAAAGACAAGATAATTTTTGGGAATTAAAAGATCACCGTCATACTGCATCATACCTGCGTAATAAACATCCGGAACTCTCTGTCTGTCGAACCGGTTAAAATCTTTTTCCTCAAATGCTTTTGAAATTTCAATTACCCTGTCGCCGCGAAAATTAAAACAGACAACAGAATCGCCGTCTTCAATTGTACCAACTGGTTTATCACTTGCATCAACTATTACAAAAGGATCGAGATACTGATCGATAATTTTTTCATCTTCTTTATAAAAAGTTTCAACAGCTTCTTTTGCTGAATGGAATTTTCTTCCAATTCCGAGAACGTGTGCTTTCCATCCTCTTTCAACAATATCCCAATCGGCATTGTACCTGTCCATTGTTACTTTCATTCTTCCGCCGCCGGAAGCTATTTTATATTCCAGTCCTTTTTCACTTTTTATTTTTGCAAAGAGATCTTCTGTTTGTTTAATGTAAGTTAAAGCTGTTCTTCCTGGAACATCTCTTCCATCTGCAAGCATATGAAGTCTTACATTTTTTATTCCTGATTCTGCACATTTATTTATTAAAATAAATAGCTGACTTATATTTGAATGTACATTTCCGTCGGAAAGCAATCCGAGAAAATGAACAGTGCCTCCCTTCTTTCCCCTATCTATTGCGTTTTTCCAAATATCTGTTTTAAATATTTCGCCTGTTTGCATAGCTTTGTTAACAAGCTTTGCACCCTGATCGAAAATTCTTCCCGCACCAATAGCATTGTGTCCAACTTCGCTGTTTCCCATATCATCGTCAGTCGGCAAACCGACAGCAGGACCGTGAGCTTTCAGCTTTGTAAACAATTTTGATTTCATCAGTTTATCAAGCACAGGGGTTTTTGCTTTGAAAACAGCGTTACCCTCGTATTCTTTACCAAGTCCAACACCGTCCATTATAATTAATAACAGAGGGCCTTTTCTTCCGCTGAAGTTTTTCAGTTTTTTGAGTTTTAAATCCATTGTTTTTGAACCATATTTAAATTATTACATTTTTTAAAAATAAACAGCCGCGATCCTAAATTAAAGTGAAAAAATTATCTGTGTTGCAGATTATCTGAAATAATTTTTGGCTTCAGTGTACCTCTCAATATTATGAAACCTAATAAACCCGACAATAATGAAGCTGAAAGGATTCCGACTTTTGAAATATTTAACAGATCTTCATAAACAAATGCGAGGTTGGCAATAAAAAGAGACATTGTAAAACCAATACCAGCCAGAATTCCCGCGGCGTAAATCTGTTTCCAGCTGACGCCAAAAGGCACAGATGCTATATTAAATTTTACTGATAGCCAGGTGAAAATAAAAATCCCCAGCTGTTTGCCGAAAAATAGGCCGATAATTATACCAACACTGATCGGATTGGTTAACTCCGTCAAAAAATTATTGCTGATTGCAACTCCGGCGTTGGCGAATGCAAACAAAGGCATTATTATAAATGAAACCCACGGATGAAGAGTGTGTTCAAACCTCTGAAGCGGAGTCATAATTTGTTCACAATTTTCATCAAGACTTTGAACATACGATTGCCTTTCTTCATTAGTAAGCACATCAGGTCCTTCCTCGCCGGCTTTGTCAAATTTTTCAAGAAGTTGTCTTCCTCCTGATAAAAATTGTTTTGTATTAATTTTGGCGGAAGCGGGAATTGTAAATGCAAGTATTACGCCAGCGACAGTTGCATGAATTCCAGAACCCAGAAATGCGAGCCAAAGAAAAAACCCAAGAACCGAATATACCAAAAGATTTCTTAATCCCATTATGTTTGCAAGAATAAGCAGCAACAAAATAATTCCCGCAATGCCAAGACTTAAATAAGAAATTCCGGAGGTATAAAAAAAGCTATCACTAATACTGCTCCAATATCATCAGCAATAGCAAGTGCAGTTATAAAAACTTTCAATGCTACCGGCACCCGCGAACCCAGCAGTGCAAGAATGCCGATTGCAAAAGCAATATCAGTTGCCATTGGTATTCCCCAGCCAGAGATTCCTTCAGAACCGGAGTTAAAAATTACATAAAACAATGCCGGAAAAATCATTCCGCCAAGCGCTGCCATAATCGGTAATGAAGCCTGTTTAAAAGAAGATAACTCTCCAACCAGAAATTCTCTTTTAATTTCGAGGCCAACTACAAAAAAGAAAATTGCCATCAATCCGTCATTTATCCAGTGGTGAAGTGTGTAATCAAGTTTGAATTCCTGAAATCCAATTGAAAATTTAGTATGCCACAAATGATCGTAAATATCAGCAAATGGCGAATTGGCCCAGACAAGTGCAGCAGCAGTAAAAATCAAAAGGAGTATTCCTCCTGCTGCTTCTTTTTCAAGAAAACATTGAAATGGTTTTATTATTTGTTCTATCGGAATAATATTTTTTTTATTAATGGTCATCCCGCCCTTTTATTTTTTTTGATTAATTACTATCTTCTTTTAAAAATAAACTGTGAGGAGCTTATGAAAAAATTACTACTCTTACTGCCAATAATTCTTATTTCGGCCATTAATATACAAAATAAGAATGATGAGAATATTGATTATGCATTTCAAAATGCAAAAAAAGGAATGTATTATGCTTTATCAAATATCCCGGTAGACAAATCAAGGTTCAGCAGCGAACTTATTGATAACAATAAACTGTTCGCAAATGTAAAACTTTCTAAAGAAATAAATGGGGTGAAAATTGAATCAACAGGTTATTATAATTCAAATGAAGTTACAATTAAAATATACAGATCATTCAACAGCTTAAAAAAGGATGGATATTTAACAAACGATAAACAATAATATTTTAATTTTTTAAAATGCTTGTTCCTACTTCTTCAGTATAATTTCCGACTAGCAATGAAACGTTTTCTTCATTTCCCAACAGATCTTTGAGAGTCAATTTGCTCAATACACTGTCAAGCATATTCTGAATATTACTCCATAGAGATCTTACTGAGCAATCAATAGAGTTGGTGCAGATTTTAGCAACCCCTGAATGATCCTGGCAAAAATTTGCTTCGAATAGTCGACCTCCAAGAACAGAAAGTACTTCGTTGATTACAATTTTTTCTGCAGGACGCGAAAGTTTGTAACCTCCATTTTGTCCTCTTTCGCTTTCAATAAATTCCCCGATCCGCAAAACTCTAAGTAACTTACCAACGTGTGCAATTGACAAACCTTCCATTTCACTTATTTCCGGTATAGTCAAAGCTTTAGGATCAGCCTTGCCGATGCGAAGCAGACAACGTAAACCGTATTCTTCCTGTGAACTGAATTTCATATTTTTATTTCACTTATTAAAATTAATAAAGTGTAACTCAGTCCGTCAAGGCAAACTGAGTTACAAAGCACAAAAAAATTAATTCCCTTTATACGGCGGAATCTTTGATCCGCACATTTTTGCATTAACCACATCTGCAAAATCTTCAGGACTGATGGATGGTCCTTTTGTATTGCAATATTCATCGAAAACTTTTCTAAGTTCACTTGCAATATGTTCCGCATTATAGCCTTCGATATCCCGCCTCTGCATAAAATAAATTAACTTTCCATTTTTGAATAATGCAACACTGGGAGATGAAGGTGGATATTCAGTTATTAAACTTCTTACTTTATCCACAGCTTCCCTTTCCTGACCTGCAAAAACAGTAAAGAGATTATCAGGGATTACATTATTCTGCAAAGCAAGCGAAACACCTGGTCTGGCACTACCGGCCGCACATCCACATACAGAATTTATCATAACCAATTTTGTTTTGTCATCGTTAACCACTATTGCCTTTTCAACATCATCAGGTGTAAGTAATTCCTTAATACCAACAGCAGTTAATTCATCCCTCATTGGCTGCACAGCATCCTGATCATACATTGGTGAACGCGAAACTATATTGAACATTTTCTACTCCTATCTTTTATTTTATTGAGTAATTAAAAATTTTTCCTATTTACATAAAACCTAATTCAACTTTTGCAACTTCTGACATCATGTCCTTTTCCCAGGGCGGGGTCCAGACCAATTCTACTTTAACATCCTTTACTTCTGGCACACTTTTAATTTTAGCTTCAACTTCTCCCGGCAATGAACCTGCAACAGGACAAGCAGGAGATGTAAGCGTCATTAAAATTGTTACATTGGCATTATCATCAATCCTGATTTCGTAAATCAATCCAAGTTCGAAAATATCAACCGGAATTTCAGGATCATAACATGTCTTTAATGCGTTAATGATTTTTTCTTCCAATTCCTGTTTATTTAATTCAGCCATTGCAAAATTCGTTTATTCAGTAGTTACAATATCTTTTTCTTCTTTCAACGCATTGATCATCGTATGCCAGGCTAGGCTTGCACATTTAACTCTTGCCGGAAAATCTCTTACTCCAGCAAACACAGCTAACTTTCCTAACTCCTCATAATCGGGATTTTCACCAAGCTTACCTGTAATCAGATCGTGAAACTTTCCAAATAATTTTTCAGCCTCTTCGACGGACTTTCCTTTTACCATACTGCTCATCAATGATGCAGAAGCTTTTGAAATTGCGCATCCTCTTCCCTGGAATGAAATATCTTTTACAATTCCATTTTCAACATCGAGATAAATATCTATCCTGTCTCCGCAAAGCGGATTGTATCCTTCAGAGTGATGATTTGCATTTTCTATCACCCTAAAATTTCTCGGACTTTTGTTATGGTCGAGAATTACCTGCTGATACAACTCTCTTAATTCATTATCCATTTATGAAAACACCTCTAAAACTTTTTTTAGTCCGCTAACAAGAATGTCAACTTCTTCCTTTGTGTTATACAGTGCAAAAGATGCTCTTGTTGTAGCTGGTATATTAAACCTGTCCATAACCGGTTGTGTACAGTGATGGCCTGTCCTAACTGCAATTCCTTCAAAATCCAGAAATGTTCCCACATCGTGTGGATGAACATTATCAAACACAAAAGAAATAACACTGCTTTTTTCTTTAGCCTGACCAATAATTTTTAAACCATCAATTTGAGAAAGAGATTCTGTTGCATAATTCAAGAAGTTCCTTTTCATAAGCGGCAATTTTTTCAATACCAATTTGATTTACATAGTCTAATGCCTTTCCCAGGCCAATTGTATCTGCAATATTTGGTGTTCCGGCTTCAAATTTATGCGGCAGTTGGTTATAAGTAGTTTTTTCAAAAGTAACTTTTGAAATCATATCGCCGCCGCCCATGTAAGGCGGCATTAATTCTAGAAAAGTTTTTTTACCAAAAAGGACGCCTATTCCTGTTGGACCATAAATTTTATGCCCTGAAAATGCAAAGAAATCACAATCCAGTTCCTGAACATCAACTTTTAAATGTTGAACAGCCTGTGCTCCATCAAGCAAAACCGGAATACCAAAACTGTGGGCTTTGTCTATTATCTTTTTAACAGGATTTACTGTCCCAAGCGAATTTGATACATAAACAACAGAAACTATTTTTGTTTTTTCGTTTATTAATTTTTCAAACTCTTCAAAAATCAATTCACCGTTTTCGTTTATGGGAATTACTTTAAGCTTAGCATTTTTCTCTTCACAAATTAATTGCCATGGAACAATATTTGAATGGTGTTCCATTGCAGAAATAATAACTTCGTCGCCCTCTTTCAAATTCAGTCTTCCAAAGCTTTGTGCAACAAGGTTTATTCCTTCTGTTGTACCTCTGGTAAAAATTATCTCTGATTCGGAGGATGCATTAATGAAATCTTTAACTTTAATTCTCGATCCTTCGTAAGCTTGAGTTGCCATTTCGCTTAGTGAATGAACTCCTCTATGAACATTTGAATTTATAGTCTCATAATATTGGCTTACAGTATCAATAACCGATTGAGGTTTTTGAGTAGTTGCAGCATTATCGAGATAACAAAGTTTTTTCCCGTGTACTTTTTGCAATAGTATAGGGAAATCACCTCGTAACTTTTCTACGTTGTACGTTTCAATTTTATTTTGGCGTGTTTCTACTTTTATATTCATTTTACATCTATTAACTGCTAAACCGTTTAGATAGAATTTTTTCTATATAATCTTTGATTGCTTTTACTTTTATGCTTTGAATAACATCAATAGCAAATGCATGTATCAAAATTGTTCTTGCTTTATCTTCACCTATTCCTCTTGATTTCAGATAAAACATCGAGTCCTGATCGAGCTGGCCAATTGTTGCTCCGTGTGAGCATTTAACATCATCGGCAAAAATTTCAAGCTGGGGTTTTGTATTTATAAGCGCATCATTTGATAAAATAATATTATTGTTTTCCTGGAACGCATTTGTCTTCTGAGCATCTTTTCTTACCATCACTTTACCGTTAAAAACGCCGCGCGACTTATCATCAAGAATTCCCTTATAATGCTCATGACTGTTGCAATGAGGTTTGGCGTGGTCAATCATTGTATGAACGTCAAAGTGCTGTGTACCATCAATCAGGAATAATCCATTTAGCTTCGACTCGCCACCTTCACCATTAAATCTCGTGTTGAAATCATTTCTTGAAAGATCACCACCAAATGAAATTGCGTGAGAAGAGAAATTACTATTTCTTTCTTGGTCAACATCCATCCTTCCGATGTGAAAAGCTTTTTTGCTCTCTTCCTGCAGCTTTATATGATCGACTATTGCATTTTCATCCACAAAAATTTCAGTTACAGAATTTGTGAAGTAAATGTTTTCATTTATTGATGCATAATGTTCAATTATTGTTAGCTGTGAATTCTTTCCAGCAACAAATAAATTTCTTGGCTGGGTTAGGATTTTTTCATCATTCGATGAAGTTAAAAATAAAACATGAAAAGCATCTTCGACAATTTTCCCATCGGGTACAAAAATAAATGCACCGTCTTTTGTGTAAGCTGTGCTCAGAGCAGTAAATATCTGGCTTTTATAATCAGCATATTTCCCAAAATGCTTTACAATAATTGGAGATTTATCTTTTATTGCAGAAGCAATGCTTCCGGCAATAACTCCGTTTGGTAAATCTTTTATCCTGGAAAGCTTTTCGTCATAATAACCATTTACAAAAACAAGCAGGTTATGTTCAAGTTTGTCAAATAAAAATTTATTTACCTGATCATTAGTAATATTACCCTTTAATAGAGACGGTTTAAAATTATACTTCAGCAAAGGAGCAATGTTAGTGTATTTCCATTCCTCATCTTTAGTGTTGGGAAAATTAAGTGCGGAAAAATTTGAAATTGCTTCTTTTCTCAATTGATGAATCGAAGATGTACTTTCTCCATTAAGAGTATTTTCAAATTTTTTGAACTCGCCTATGTACCAATCTTTTAATTGATTTAATTCACTCATGAAATCCTATTCTCCTTAATTTTCAACCAGTTCGTTAGGATTTGTTTTAACCCAATCGTAACCTTTTTCTTCCAATTCGAATGCAAGCTCTTTACCACCTGATTTAACTATCTTGCCATTATAAAGTACATGAACAAAATCAGGAATAATGTAATTCAATAATCTCTGGTAGTGGGTAACCACTATTGTTGCATTATCTTTTGATTTTAATTTGTTAACACCATTAGCAACTATTTTTAAGGCATCGATATCCAGACCTGAATCTGTTTCATCAAGAATGCTAACTTTGGTTCAAGCACTGCCATCTGGAAAATTTCATTTCGCTTTTTCTCACCTCCGGAAAAACCTTCATTAACCGAGCGACTGATAAGCGTCTGATCGAGTTCAACCAATTTCATTTTCTTTTTGATCATAGTTAAGAAATTCCATTGCATCAAGTTCTTCCTCGCCTCGGTATTTTCTGATTTCATTCATTGCAGTTTTCAGAAGATTCGTATTGCTGACACCCGGAATTTCGACCGGATATTGAAAAGCAAGAAATACTCCTTCCCTTGCTCTATCTTCAGGCTTAAGTTCTAAAAGATTTTTCCCATTATATATTACTTCACCCTTAGTAACTTCATATTCTTCACTTCCTGCAAGAACTTGCGCAAGTGTACTTTTACCTGAACCATTTGGTCCCATAATTGCGTGAACTTCTCCGGTATTAACTTTCAGGTCAATTCCTTTTAAAATTTCTTTACCTTCTATATTAGCGTGTAAATTTTTTATTTCTAATAACATTTATTTCCCTATCTATTAAATTTTGAATTTAATTGATTTTTGAATTTCCTATCCAACACTTCCTTCAAGACTAATGCTCAATAATTTTGTCGCTTCAACAGCAAATTCCATCGGAAGTTCTTTAAACACTTCTTTACAATAACCATTTACAATTAAACCTATAGCATCTTCAGTTGAAATTCCTCGTTGATTAAAATAGAAATATCTGATCTTCACCAATTTTTGAAGTAGTTGCTTCATGTTCCACCTGTGCACTTGGATTATTTATTTCGAGATAAGGGAAAGTATGTGCTCCACATTTATCACCAATCAACAGCGAATCACATTGCGAAAAATTTCTGGCATTATCCGCTTTCTTAGCAATCTTAACCAGTCCACGATAACTGTTGTTACTTTTTCCTGCCGAAATACCTTTTGAAATAATTGTGCTTCTTGTATTCTTTCCAAGATGAATCATCTTCGTGCCGGTATCTGCCTGCTGATAATTATTTGTAACAGCAACTGAATAAAATTCACCAATTGAATTATCTCCCTGTAAAATACAGCTTGGATATTTCCAGGTAATTGCAGAACCAGTTTCAACCTGTGTCCAGGAAATTTTTGAATTTACTCCACGGCAGGCACCACGCTTGGTTACAAAATTATAAATTCCGCCTTTACCTTTTTTATCACCGGGATACCAATTCTGAACGGTTGAATATTTTATTTGAGCATTGTCAAGTGCAATCAAGTTCAACAACTGCAGCATGTAATTGATTTTCATCTCTCATTGGTGCTGTGCAGCCTTCAAGATAACTTACATAGCTCCTTCATCTGCAATAATTAATGTTCTTTCAAACTGTCCGGTGTTTGCCGCATTAATTCTGAAATAAGTTGAAAGTTCCATCGGGCATCGAACACCTTTCGGAATATAAACAAATGAACCATCGCTAAATACTGCTGAGTTAAGCGTAGCAAAAAAATTATCTGTATAAGGAACAACACTTCCTAAATATTTTTTTACAAGATCAGGATGATTTTTTACTGCTTCAGAAAATGAACAGAAAATAATTCCAAGTTCTGATAATTTCTTTTTAAATGTAGTTGCAACCGAAACGCTGTCGAATACTGCATCAACGGCAACATTGCTTAATCTTTTTTGTTCATCAAGTGAAATTCCAAGCTTATCAAAAGTATCTCTTAATTCAGGATCAACTTCATCGAGACTGTTAAGTTTAGGCTTCTTCTTTGGCGCAGAATAATAATACAATGTCCTGGTAATCAATGTGTGGATATTTGATATTTGACCAGTGAGGTTCTGTCATAGTCAGCCAGTGGCGATAAGCTTTCAATCTCCATTCGAGTAAAAATTCCGGTTCATCTTTAATCGCGGAAAGCTGTCTGATAATATCTTCGTTCAGGCCTTTTGGAAGAGTATCAGCCTCAATATCAGTTACAAACCCATATTTGTATTCTTTATTAGTGAGTTCTTCAATTGTTTTAACTTCAGTGGTACTCATTCATTACTCCCAGCAGATATTCTAATGCTTTTAAAAGAAAATTAATTTTTTCTTCGTTTCCGGTTAGAAAGTTAATGAATCTATACTAATTTGTCAAGATTAAATAACTGCAAAAATTCTCTTATTATGATCCAATTAAACAGATTTCCAAAAACTTATAAAATTGTATTTAACTAATTATTGAGTTAATTTTGAATAAATTAAATTAAAACGGAAACTTAGTTGGAAGATCAAAAAAACAACGATAATTCACCAAATTCCACAAATCAAAATAGCCAGGCAAGGGAAAAGCCAGCTGAGAACGATGCTTCAAAAAAGACCACTTATCGAAAACCTTATTATAGAGGCAGGCGAAGATATCCACCAAGAAATAATAGACCACCCGGCTTTCAGCAAGTAAATACAGTTTTTAAAAAATTATCAATTGTAATTCCTCTTTTTAATGAAGAGGAATCTCTGCAGCCACTGGCAAATGAAATCAGGAAATCCCTAAAACCAGTCAATGTATCTTATGAAGTTATTTTGGTTGATGACGGAAGCACAGATAATTCCCTTAAGATAATAAAGGAAATTTGCAAACCGGACAAAAGATTCAGGTACGTAAGCTTTAGAAAAAACTATGGAAAATCTGCAGCACTGCAAGTTGGCTTCAAGGAAGCAACAGGTGACGCTGTCGTAACGATGGATTCCGATCTGCAGGATGATCCTAACGAAATACCAAATCTTCTTAAAAAACTGGAAGAAGGGTACGATCTTGTTTCCGGTTGGAAAAAGAAGAGACAAGATCCATTTATAAAAAAGATATCCTCAAGGTTTTTCAATTTAATAACACGGTTGATGACAGGAATTAAAATCCACGATTTCAATTGTGGATTAAAAGCATATAAAAAAGATGTTACTGATAATATCCAGGTTTACGGAGAACTACATAGATATATGCCTGTACTGGCTAACTGGGAAGGATTCAGCATTTCTGAAATAGTTGTTAAGCATCATCCTCGAAGGTACGGTAAAACAAAATTTGGAATCTCAAGATTTTTTAAAGGTTTTATTGATCTGATTACTGTTTTATTTTCAACAAGATATATAAAAAGACCAATGCACTTTTTTGGATTCTTTGGTGCATTTGCTTTCCTTGTTGGAATTATCGTAAACGGTTATCTCAGTTATCTATGGATAATTGGAGAGCCTCTAAGTAACAGACCAATGTTATTTTTAGGTATACTATTAATAATTGTTGGAGTTCAGTTTTTTTCAGTAGGTTTACTGGGAGAAATGCTGGTTCATAATTCAAAAAACGATAAAGAATATATAATTAAAGATAAAGGGTAGCTGTTTCCCGGAAGTCCGGGATATTTTTTTACAATTCTTTCGAACTCATCACAAAGAGCTATGAAAATTTCCGATATAAAAATTGACTGCCGTTATTTCAAAGGTCACATTCCATGTAAACCATCAAAAAATTATGGCGTTCACTGCGTGGATGAAAAAGGAATTGATTGCAAATACTACGAACCAGTTAAAGAAAAAATTTTGATAATTAAACTCGGTGCCATTGGTGATGTTATAAGGACTACACCTCTATTAGAAGCAATTAAATCAGATTATCCCAAAGCGAAAATTTACTGGTTGACTTATTCCTCGGTAGTAGTTCCGGACTCAGTTGATGAGGTTTTGAAATTCAATCTGGAAGGAATAACATTTTTAGAATCAATTCAATTCGATATTATTTATAACCTCGATAAAGATAAAGAAGCCTGCGCCTTGACAAGCAAATTAAATTCAAAAGTAAAAAAGGGATATGTCCTAAAAGATGGAGTGCCATTCCCGACAGATAAAGCAGCCGAGCAGAAATTTTTCACTGGACTTTTTGATGATGTTAACCAAGCGAATACAAAGAATTATCTGGAAGAAATTTTTGAAATTTGCGGATACAAATATTCAGGACAAAAATATATTCTTTCCTCTTTTGAACAATTTTCAGATTCCTGGGGATTGAATAAATCAAAAAAAATTATCGGTTTGAATACCGGATGCGGCGGTCGCTGGACCTCCCGGCTCTGGGCTGATGAAAATTGGATAAATCTTGCAAAATCTTTAATTAAAAAGAATTACGAGGTTGTTTTTCTTGGCGGTTCTCAGGAAGATGAAAAAAATAAAATGTTTGCTGAAAAAACCGGCGGAAAATATTTTGGCCATTTTCAACTTGAAAAATTTATCAATCTTGTTAATCAGTGCGATCTTGTAGTTACCGGGGTAACAATGGCTATGCACATCACGCTTGGATTGAATAAAAAAATTGTTTTGTTCAATAACATTTTTAATCCAAATGAATTTGAACTTTTCGGATTGGGTAAAATTTTACAACCGGAGAAGGAATGCAAATGCTTTTTTCGAGGTACCTGCATAAATCCTGATTACAAATGTATGGACTATCTGAAAACAGATACAGTTTTACAAACAATAGAACATTTGCTTGCCTGATGAAAATAACAATTCTTTCAACCGCTTATCCTTTACGGGGAGGAATTTCTCATTTCGTTGGATTGCTTTACAAAGAGCTTTCAAAAAAAAATGATGTTTCAATTATAACTTTTAAAAGACAATATCCTTCGCTTTTTTTCCCGGGTAAATCACAATTGGAATCTGGTGACAATGTTGAAAAAATTCCTACGGAGGTTTTGGTTGATTCCATCAACCCATTCAATTGGTTCAAAGTTGGTAATAAGATTAAAAAAGATTCCCCGGATTTATTAATCTATAAATTTTGGATGCCTTTTTTTGCTCCATGCTTCGGTACGATTTCAAGAATTGCAAAAAAAAATGGGACCACTAGAGTTTTAACTATTTGTGATAATGTAATCCCGCACGAGAAAAAACCGGGTGATACCACAATAACTAAATACTTCTTCAGATATGTGGATTGCTTTATTCTTCTTTCTAAAAGTGTTCAGGAAGATTTACTTAAACTAAAGCCGAAATCAAAAAATAAATTTTTGCCTCATCCTGTTTATTCAAATTTTGGACAGCCTGTAGATAAATTAGAAGCCAAAAGATTTTTAAAGTTACCGGAAAATGAAAAGCTAATTTTATTTTTTGGGTTTATAAGAGATTACAAAGGACTGGATGTATTACTTCAAGCGATGAGTTTAATGAAGGATGATAAGCGCATAAAGTTAATTGTTGCAGGTGAATATTATTCAAACAGTGGAAAATACGCTGATATTATCGATAAATTAGGACTAAAAGATCAATTATATCTTTTCACTGACTTTATCCCAACTTCAGAAGTTAAATATTATTTTTCCGCCTGTGATGTTGTTATTCTTCCATATCGTGATGCGACTCAAAGTGGAATTGTACAGATAGCTATGAATTTTCATAAGCCTGTAATAGCAACAAATGTTGGCGGATTAGCGGAAGTAATCTCGAATAACTCAACCGGCTTTATTGTGGAGAAAGAAAATCGCCAAAAATTAGCAGATGCTATCCGTAAGTTTTACAATGAAGAAAAGGAAGTTCAATTTGTAACAAATATCAAAAAAGAAACCGAGAAATATTCCTGGAACAATTTTGTAGAAGGAATATATGATTTATTAAAAAATTAATCATTTTAAATGCTTTACGATCCAATCAAAAATATTTTTGCGTCCGCCATTAAAAAATTTCCTTTTTTAACTGTCCTATTTTATAAGACACTTGATGTGATGTTTCTTCGTTCCTGGTATGTAAGAAGGGAATTGAAAAATTTAAGAAAAGTATTGGGAGATAAAGAGATATCAATATATGATGCAGGGACAGGTTATGGCCAGTATTCATATTTTATGGCCAGGAGATTGCAGCCTGATAATATTTACGCTGTCGATATAAAGGAAGACTGGATTAATAATTGTAAAAGTTTTTTTTCTCAAAGAGGTTTAAAAAATGTTTCATTTGGAATCGAAGACCTGACAAAAATAGATCACGTCAGTCAGTTTGATCTGATCCTCTGCGTAGATGTAATGGAACATATAGTAGATGATACAAGTGTATTTCAAAATTTTTATAACGCATTAAAAAAAGATGGATTCCTGGTTATAAATACTCCTTCAATTTATGGCGGTAGCGATGCGCACGAAGATGAGGATGAGAGTTTTATTGGCGAACACGCCAGGACCGGCTATTCGTTTGAGGATCTTGAAGCTAAACTTAAGCCGATTGGCTTTTCTATATATCAAAAAAAATACACTTATGGATTTTGGGGAGACAAAGCCTGGAGACTGGGAATCAAATATCCTATGTTAATGTTAAATGCATCAAAGCTTTTCTTTCTAATATTACCGTTTTACTATTTAGTTACTCTTCCTTTTACATTTTTAATGATGTATGTTGACTATTCTGGAAATAATAAAATAGGCGCCGGAGTAAATCTAATCGCAAAAAAATTATAACAACAACCATAATTGCGATAACGACTGGTGAAAGATAATATAAATACAAAAATAAATTTTAAATCTGATTCGTTTAAAAAGTATTTTAAGAATACTTCGTGGCTTTTTATTGAAAAAATCATAAGGGTGCTTCTTGGTGCTTTTGTTATTATCTCGATTACCAATTATTTAGGGCCTTCTGATTTTGGATTGTATTCTTACGCCTTAAGTTTTGCAGGCATATTTACTGTAATTGCCACACTTGGAATTGATCCAATTCTGTATCGGGAATTAATCCATAATCCGGATAATAGGGACACTCTCCTCGGAACAGGATTTGGACTTAAATTCATCGGCGCCATTATTTCAATTGTGCTACTGAGCATCGCGGTTATTTTTACAAGTCAGGATAAACTAACTAACTTATTAATATTTGTAATTGCATTCTCACCAATTTTTCAATCTTTTAATGTTGTTGACAGTTTATTCCAATCAAAGGTGTTGTCGAAATACTCGGTGATTGCTCAATCCTCATCCTTCATTATAAGTTCACTGATAAAATTATTTCTAATAATTATTAAAGCCTCATTATTTAGCTTCGTTATTTTTACTACAGCTGAATTTGTTTTCCTCGCTTTGGCATATGTAGTTATATATAAAAGCAGAAACCTTGAAATCTTAAAATGGAGATTTAATAAAAAACTTGCATTTACTATCCTAAAAGATTCCTGGCCTTTAATTCTTTCCGGTATTGTTATTACTATTTATATGAAAATAGACCAGGTAATGATAAAGCAAATGCTTGGAGATTCGGAAGTAGGTTATTATGCTTCTGCTGTGAGATTATGCGAAGCCTGGTACTTTTTGCCGACTATTATTACTACTTCATTATTCCCCGCAATTGTAAATGCTAAAAAGATGAATGAACAATTGTATCTAACAAGAATGCAGAAGTTGTATGACATACTTGCCTGGGCTGCCATAGTGATAGCCTTGCCAACTACTTTCTTATCCAAAGAAATTATAGGAATATTGTATAAACCGGAATTCCTTCCTGCTGCTCCTGTTTTAACTATCTATATATGGGCGGGGGTTGCCGTTTTTCTTGGTGTCGCCAGTGGGCAATTCTTAATTACAGAAAATTTTACTAAAATTGCTTTTTATAGAACATTTATTGGCATGATCATCAATGTAATTTTGAATTTTATTTTAATACCAGTTTATGGAATTGCCGGTTCAGCATTTGCAACCCTCATTTCATATTCAGCAGCAACCTTTTCACTATTTTTTAATTCAAAAACCAGGGAACAAACGGTTATGATGTTCAAATCAATTTTACTTTTTGATTTTGTTAGGTTAATTGCAGGGAAAAAATTGGATTTTAAAAACTGGTAACTATTATGGGATATTTTAAGAAAATATTACCAGTTCAGTTACATGAATATTTAATGAAAATTTATAATAATTATTTAGCCTCTAATTATGTTAAGTCATATTCCCAGGAAGGAGAGGATTTAATTCTTAAAAGAATATTTCATGGTAAAGAAAAAGGATATTATGTAGATGTTGGCGCATTTCATCCAAAGCGCTTTTCAAATACTTATTTGTTTTATTTAAAAGGTTGGAATGGAATAAATATTGAGCCAAGACCTGGTAGTTCTAAATTATTTAACAGAACAAGACCGAGGGATATAAACCTTGAAATTCCGGTTTCAGATGAGAACTTGGAACTTACCTATTATCTCTTTAATGAACCGGCCTTAAATGGTTTTTCTAAAAATCTTTTAGAAGAAAGAGATGGATTTAAAGATGTGAGAGTAATTGATAAAGTCAAAATGCAAACCCAGAAATTGGGAAATATACTTGATAAATATATGGATGAAAATATAAAGATTGATTTTTTAAGTATTGATACCGAGGGATTAGATTATAAAGTTCTTAAATCAAATAACTGGAAGAAATACAGGCCAGAAATTATTTTATTTGAGGATTTATCTTTTAATTTTAATGAGGCAATTAAATCATTGGCTTTCAATTTTCTTCTAGATAAAGAATATAGTCTACTAGGAAAAACTGTAAACACTCTGATTTTTAAATCAAATTATTAGTTTCACTTAATGGATTATTATTATCGCATTTTTAAACATTTAAATAATTAAGTTAGACTTCATTAAATAAAAATTTAAACGGACTTAATCTATCAATAAACCAATTATTTAAGTTGCCTTTTGACTTCTGAATAATAATTTAAAGAGGAACGAATGGCTAAAAATAAAAATATAAAAAAAGCAAGTAATAATATTATAGGTTTTAGCTTTGATAATAATATATCAACAAAAACTCTTATTATTTTAGCTCACGCAGTAATAATATTAGCTGTGATAGTATTTTTCGCTCCGGCTTACTTTGGTGGTAAAACTGCTGACTCTGGCGACATTACCAGCATTTACGCTTTCAGTAATTATTTTAAAGAATCGCCTAACTTACTCTGGAACCCTTATGTATTTCTTGGTATGCCAATGTTTGGTAACATTGGATGGGCTGATTTATTCCTGCAAACTATCCAAAAATCTGTGATTTTCATTTACAGCCTCTTCACAAATGTTTACACTAACTGGACATTCTATTTTATATTCCTCGGAATTTTTAATTTCTACCTAATGCGCTATTTAAAAGCTACAGTATTAATAAGTTTAATCGTTTCTATTGCCACCATGTTTAGTACCGGAATTGTTTTATTATTTTTTATAGGTCACATAACTAAATTATTATCTCTGGTTGTATTCCCTCTAATTATATTTTTTCTTCTTCGATTTAACGAGAAAATCAGGCTGCTTGACTTTTTACTTTTTATATTGACTATGCACTTTCTTTTCGGTCAATGGCACATTCAAATAATGTTCTATATCTATTTAAGTGTCGGTATATTTTATATTTATTATTTCTCCAGGAGTTTCAGACTAAAAGATAAGCTACTTACTACCAACCTTATAAAATCAGCATCTGCATTTATTCTTATTTCTGTTATAGCACTTGGCATGAATTACTACAAGCTTAAACAGATTTATGATTACACTCCCTATTCAACAAGAGGTACAAAAAGCATCGTTGATTTGCAAAAAAAATCTCCTGAAAAAGAAGAAGAAGATTTTTATACTTATGCTACAAACTGGTCTTTTTCACCTGAAGAAATCAGTACGTTTTTCTTCCCATCCACATACGGATATGGTAATTCTACATACCGCGGACCTCTTTCAAACAACCAGGAGGTTAAGGTAAATACATACTTTGGCCAGATGCCTTTTGTCGATGCAGCACAGTATATGAGTATCGTTATTTTATTACTTGGTTTGTTCGCAATCGTTACAAGATGGAAGGAACCTTTGGTCAGATACCTGACAATATTAATATTTATTTGTTTGATCCTTTCTTTCGGCAGAACATTTCCAATCTTATATAATTTATTTTATGATTACTTCCCTTTCTTCGATAAATTCAGGGCACCGGTAATGATACTAAATATTGTCCAACTATGCCTGCCTATTTTAGCCGGTCTTGGATTAATGAAAATTTTCTCACTTAAAAATGATAAGGAATTAAAAGGAGAAAAATTAATTAAAAACACTGCTATTGTTCTTTCCGTACTCCTTGCATTATCAGTAATATTAAACCAGGCATTATCCGGCTGGTTTGTAGACAGAGTTTCTTCTTCCGCACATGGCGATCAGTTAAAGCCTATATATGATTATATGAGTGATATGTTTTTAAGTGATGTTTATTTTGCACTTTTATTTGCCACAGGCGTTTTCTGGTTGGCATATTTTTACATTAGAGGAAAAATAACTTTTGATTTGCTGGGAATGCTTGTGCTTGTTATTGTTTTAATTGATCTGTGGAGAATTGATTTTCGTGGTATTAATTATATAGATGATTCTTCAGTTAAACAAAAATTCATTACACCTGCCTATCTTAAAGCTATTGAAGCTGAAAAAAACACATCTCCGTACAGGCTCCTCAATTTGAAACAGGATGGATCACTTGGATCATTTAATAATAATGGCAACTATTACGTCTATTTCCTCCAGGAAGATTTTTATGGATACTCAGGCATAAAACCCAGAAGCTATCAGGATTTGATCGATGTTATGGGGCCGGCAAATCAAACGCTTTGGAGAATGCTAAATGTTAAGTATTTGATATTGAATAAGCAGGCAAATTTGCCCGGCTTCTCTGAATTGTTTAATGATCAAAAAGATTTTGTATACAAAAATAATAACGCTCTGCCGCGCGCATACTTTGTAGATAGTGTTGCAACTGCAAAACCTATGGATTTGCTAAACCTGATAAAGGATAATTTATTTGATCCCAAAAAAGTTGCATACCTGGAAGAAGGAAAAGTAAATGTTGATAAACCCGGTGATTCTGCAAGTGTTATTATTAGATCCTTTGATGATGAAAATATTAATATTGATGCAAATGCTACAGGCAACAACATGCTTTTCCTCGGGAATACTTATTATCCAGTTGACTGGAAGGCTTATATAGACGGAATGCCAACTACAATTTATAAACTCGACCATGGATTTATGGGAATAATTGTCAAAGCAGGGAATCATAAAATAAGATTTTCAGTTGAGCCTAAAAGCTTCTTTGTTGGTAAATATATTACGCTTACTTGTAATATTTTAATTTTACTTGGTTTGGGTTTTGTCTTTATTACCAGAGGAAAAAATCAAACAGAAGTTGTTTCAGGCTGATCAATGGATAATAAAGAAATTGAAACGCCTGTATTAATGTTAATATATAATAGACCGGAAAAAACCAGAAGGGTATTTCAAAGAATCAGAGAATTAAAACCAAAACATTTGTTTGTATCAGCTGATGGGCCTAAAATTAAAAAGGATGGCGATCTTGAAAACTGCAATAAGACCAGAGCGATAGTTGATCAAATAGATTGGGATTGTGAATTAAAAACAAATTTCAATGAAAATAATCTTGGTTGCAAAATTGGAGTTAGTTCAGGTATAACCTGGTTCTTTCAGAATGTAACAGAAGGAATTATTCTCGAAGATGATTGCATTCCTGATCCTTCTTTTTTCCGTTTTTGCCACATACTGCTTGAAAAATATCGCAAAAATAATGAGATAATGCACATTGGCGGGTCAAATTTTCAGGACGGCATAAAACGGGGTAATGCAAGTTATTATTTTTCAATTTATAATCATGTTTGGGGATGGGCCACCTGGAAAAGAGCCTGGGATTTATACGATGTGAAAATTAGGAATTATCCCGAATTTATTACCGGAGATATTTTTAAAGAAATGTTCCCGAGTAGCAAAGAACAAAGTTATTGGAAAAAATACTTTTCGCAAGTTTACAATAATCAAAAAGATACGTGGGATTATCAGTGGACTTTTATAATTTGGTATAATCAAGGACTTTCAATTGTACCTAACACAAATCTGGTTTCAAACATTGGTTTTGATGATAGTGCCACTCATACCAGATTAAATTCCAGTCTCTCTGACAGACCAGCTGAAGATATTGGCGAGATTATTCACCCTACATTTATAATACTAGATAAAGCTGCTGATAGGTATACTTTCAACAGACATATGAATCTTAGCAAGTTTAGAAAATTTTTACAGCTTATAAATTTTTAAGAATATTATCTAATTACGTTTTAATACTTTAAAGAAATAATGAAATGTAAGATTTGCAATAATGAAACAAAAATAATTTTCAATAGAATTATTCTGTTTAAATATAATGTAAATTTTAATCAGTGCTCAAAATGCGGATTTATACAAACTGATGAACCCAACTGGCTTGAAGAAGCATATAAAAATCCAATTAACATTGACGATACCGGCTTGGTATCAAGAAATATTCTTTTCGCGAAACGCTCTTGCTCAGTTCTTTTTTTTCTATTCGAAAGACAAAAACTTTTTCTCGATTTTGCGGGAGGTTACGGACTTTTCACCAGATTAATGCGCGATTATGGGTTTGATTTCTATTGGTCCGATCCATTTACTCACAATTTATTTGCAAGGGGTTTTGAATTAAATGAAATAATTCCTAAGTCTGTTGAAACTGTAACTGCATTTGAATGTTTTGAACATTTTACAAACCCTATAGATGAAATAGAGAAAATCTTGAATATTTCAGATAATGTTTTATTTTCGACCGAAATATTTAAATCTGCTGCCCCGGACCCGGATGAATGGGAATATTACGCCTTTAATCATGGTCAGCATATTTCTTTTTATTCGTTGGAGTCATTAAATTATATTAAAAATAAATTTGGACTAAATCTTTGCACAAATGGAAAAAGTTTTCATTTATTATCCAAGAAAAAAGTAAATAATTTACTTTTTTCGACATTATTAAAAATTTCTTTATTAGGATTACCTAACCTGATTAAATTTTATAACCACAGTAAAACACTAACGGATTCTCGCTCACTAAAAAGCAAATGTAACTAAATCAATAAGTTTTTAATGAAAATAATATTTGACCATCAGGCATTTTCATTTCAGGAGTATGGGGGAATCTCCCGCTATTTTTCAGAATTGATAAAATCTTTTCAAAAAAATCCCGGTATTGAACAAATATTATTACTCAAGTATTCAAATAATAATTATATCCCGGACAATGTAAATACCAGAACCTTTTTCCCGAACTATAGATTTAAGGGAAGAAATAAAATTATTGAATATTTAAACCTTTTAAACTCAAAAAGGATATTAAATAAAGATAATGATTTTGATATTTTCCACCCAACTTATTATGATCCGTATTTTTTAGAACTGATAAAAAACAACCCTTTCATTCTGACTGTACATGATTTCGCTCATGAATATTTTCCGGCATCCTTTAGTAAATTGGACTTTACTGCAAAAAATAAAAAAATCTTAGCGCTAAAAGCTGATAGAATTATTGCAATATCAGAGTTTACCAAAAAGGAAATAATAAAAAATTTTAATATACCTGAATCAAAGATTGATACAGTTTATCACGCAAGTTCAATTTCTTTAATGAATGCCAAGGCATCCGAAAATCTGCAAGTCAGCGCAACAGCCAGAAAACCATCTGTTATGCTACATTTACCTGAAAATTTTATCCTTTTTGTAGGTAAAAGGAATACTTATAAAAACTTTCGGTTTTTCTTAAAAGCAGTAAAAAAAGTTTTATTGATTAAAACAAATTTTTATATGATTTGTGCTGGAGGTGGAAAGTTTAATAAAAACGAAATTAGACTAATAAATGAATTAGGTTTGACCGACAAAATTTTACAAACTAATACAGATGATAATTCATTGGCATATATTTATTCAAAGGCCAGAGTATTTGCTTTTCCTTCTTTATATGAGGGCTTTGGTATTCCTGTTCTGGAAGCTTTTGCCTGCGAGTGCCCAGTGGTTTTAAGCAATAATACTGCATTGCCCGAAGTAGGAGGGGAAGCTGCACTATATTTTGATCCGAAAGATGAGGATAGCCTAATCACTGTTCTAACTAAAATTTTAGATGATACTGAATTAAGAAATGAGCTGGTAAAAAAAGGTATTACCAGATCATCGCTATTTTCCTGGCAGAAAACTTCTGATCAAACTCTGGAAATATATAGAAAGGCAATTAAGGATAAATCAAAATAATTGTTTTCAGATTTGAATTGGCGATTTAGCAAAAAAGCGTATTTCAAATTACGCTCTGGGGATCAATATCATAAATAAGCTTTACATCGCGGAACCGGGATTTCCTGTTAAAATTTGTATAAGAATTAAGAATCGCTTTTCTTAAAATAGCTCCACCCGGGTCAACTTCTTTTGAGCTTTTAATAAGAATATGAAATCGATAAAAGCCTTTTAATCTTGCAAGTATAGCAGTCGCAGGTTCCATAACTTTTAGATATTTTTCATAAGCTTTTAATTCATTATAAAAATCTGTGATTGCTCCCTTTGCTTTCTTTTCATCTAAGTCTTTAGCTTCAATCAGTCCAATTCGGGTAAATGGAGGATAACCCATTTTTTCACTGATCAGCTATTTCCTTCTGATAAAATCCGGAATAATCATTCTGTACCACTTTTTGAAGTGTAAAATTCTTTTCATTGTGAGTCTGAATTATTACTTCACCCTTTACTTTACTTCTTCCTGATCTTCCGGAAACCTGTGTAAGTAACTGAAAAGTTCTTTCATCAGCACGAAAATCCGGAAGCCATAAAGTAGTTTCAGCAGAAATTACTCCCACGAGAGTAACTCTGGAAAAATCTAATCCTTTCGAAACCATTTGCGTTCCAACCAGAATATCTATATCTCCTCTGCTAAATCCTAATAAGTATTTTACTTAGCGAATTCTTTCTTGTAATTGAATCTGAATCAATTCTTTTGACCCTCACATTCGGGAAATAATATTCAAGTTCATCTTCAACTCTTTCAGTTCCGGTTCCAAAATATTTTATTGAAAGTGAGCCACAATTTGTGCAGGCGTGCGGAACATCCTTTAATAAATCCGCAGTAATGACATTGAAGTATATTTTTATTGATGTGATAAATCAATGGGACTGAACAATTTTCACAGGTTTCAATTTCTGAACAATCTTCACAATAAACCTGTGTTGAAAAACCTCTCCGGTTTTGAAGAATTATTACACCTTCCTTTTTTTTTAAACTGTCTTCAATTTTATCAAGCAGAAACTTGCGAAAAAATATTTTCCATTCTCTTATTTTTTCTTTCTGTCAGAGATATTTACCAATTCTATTTCCGGCAATTTTGCATCATCAATTCTTTCAGGCATTTCAAGCAATTTAAATTTTCCTGTTAACGCATTATGCATACTTTCAATTGAAGGAGTAGCGGAACCAAGAACTACAGGACAATTGTGATTTTTGGCAAGTATAATTGCAGAATCACGGGCATTATACTTTGGAACAGATTCATACTGCTTATAACTTGAATCGTGCTCTTCATCAACAACAATTATTCCAATATTTTTCAATGGAGCAAATAGTGCTGATCTAGCACCAATTACTATTTTAGATTTTCCTTTTAATATCTTTCTCCATGAATCATATCTTTCTCCCATTGACATTCTGCTGTGAATAACGGTAACATTTCTCCAAAATTGTTAAATAGTCTGGAAGTGATTTGTGGAGTAAGTGAAATTTCCGGGACTAGTATTAGAGCGGTTTTATTATTCTCTATAGCCTTTTTAATTAGTTCAATATAAACCTGAGTTTTTCCGCTTCCGGTAACACCATGCAACAAATAAGTCTGCAAATTTATACGGTTTAAAGTTTTCCGAAATTTTTTCAACTATACTTTTTTGATTTTTAGTTAGCTCAAACGTTTCATGATTTTCCTTGTATTCCTCTGAATAGTTCCGTTCAATTTCCTTTTCAATAATTTTTATCAAACCCCTGTCTTCCAGGCTTTTAGCTGAAGATACTGAGGAATCTGTTTTTTTCAGTATATCAGCCAGCAGATTGTTTTTCATTTTTCTTTGAAATTAATTCCAATAAAATTTTTACCTGCTTTGGTGATCTTCTTTCAATTTCCGGAAATGATGCATAGATCTCGGCAATTGATTTATTAAGCTCGATAAATTTTGCGGTTTTGGCCTTAACTTTTGCTGATTGAATTTCATCAAGAACTGTTATAACTCCGGCTTTTTCAAAACTCTGTACCTGCGAGTAAATATTTTTTTTCTTTACCAAATTTTGAAGATAAGAAAAATTTATTTCATCCCTTTCACTTAATACTTTTAATATTTTCGCCCTGACTGAATTTTTATTTTTTTCTTCCTTCGATAATTTTTCGCATAACTTCTGATCAATTATTATTTTTCTTTTAGTTTCAATATCAGAACCGTACGGCACGCCAAGCTTTAGGGCTTCTCCCAGAGAGGAAAGATAATAATCGGAAATCCATTCATAAAACTTTAAGTAGCTTTTTATCGAAGATTGGAATATCGTCAAGTATATCTGTGATAGGTTTTATCTTCTCTTTTACATCAGTCTTATCGGAAATATTAATTATAAAACCGGTTAGAGTTCGTTTTGCCGAATGGAACGACAGCCCTTACACCAATTTGAGTAAATGGTTGTAGTTCTTTTGGTAACCGAGTATGTAAATGCATTTCTGAATGGTAGAGGGAAATACAATTTCAGCGTACATTATTCCTTTGGTTTATAAAATTGCGCGAGTGCCTTGAAAGTGTTGTCATCAAAACCGGAACTGTACATTTCAAACTTTAATACTTTAATAGATTTATCCCACAAAATTCTTTTATATTCTTTGGATTTAATAATCTGTCCATTTGTTGAAATAACACTATCGTCCAGCGCCAATGTCAGGTAATAAAATCCGTCCTCAAACCGGATGCCTTCAACCTTGTTTATATCATTGAATGCATATTCGGCTTTTCCATCTAGCATATTACCATTAAGATTAAGATTCTCGTGAAATAACGTCTTTACCCTGTCCCTTAAGTTGATCTGTCAATTTATCGCTATCAAGTATATAATTGAACAAATTATCCTTATCTTCCTGAAACTCTTTATCGCTGTCGGCGTTTGATTTAATATTGTAAAATTGCATTGTAACTATTCCATTGTTTGGCCCGTTAAGCTTTACAGAATAAGCAATCTTTTCAGACACCAGGCAACCAGCAAAAAATATATTGCCAAAATCCCAAATATTATTATGATCACATTTTTTTTCACTTTTTTAGCCTTGCTAATTTTTATAAACAAATATGTTTTAAAATCAGTTATAAAACAAATTCTATATGATGATAATCCTAATTTAGTCAAACTTTAAATTATAAGTGAAGCTAGTTTGAATATTGTTTTATATTTTAGAGTAAAAGGAAAACCCTTTTTAGGGATTTGTAATATCTATGATTGATAAAACATTAAACCAGCTGAAAGTCGGCGCATTTATATTGATAGTAACACTGTTCGTTGGATCGTTTGGATTTATGCTGATAGAGCATTGGGACTTTTTGGATTCTCTTTACATGACCGTTATTACTATCTCTACAACCGGATTTGAAGAAGTTCATCCACTTTCACAATACGGAAAGGTTTTCACGATCATTTTGCTGGTTATGGGAATTGGCTCAATAGCTTATACAGGAGGAAGGGCTGCCCAGCTTTTGATCGAAAAGCAAATTTTCAGGAGAAAAAAAATGAGTAAAAAACTTGAAGAATTAAAGGATCACTATATAGTCTGCGGTTACGGAAGAATGGGAAGGTATATTTGTGAAGAATTAGAATCAGCTAAAGTGGATTTCATTGTCGTTGATAATGAATCAGATAAAATAGATAAGCTGATAAACATGAATTATTTATATCTGAACGGAGATGCTACAAGCGATGAAGTGTTAACAATCGCAGGCGTTATGAAAGCTAAAGGTCTGGTAGCTGTATTATCAACCGATGCGGAAAATGTATTTACTACTTTATCGGCAAAAGTTTTAAATCCCGGGTTATATGTAGTAGCGCGTGCAGTCGAAGAAGAGACAGAATCAAAATTAAAAAAGGCAGGTGCAAACCGGGTTGTTAAGCCGTACGAAATCGGTGGTAACAGAATGGCTGAATTGTTATTAAGACCGGGAGTAATTGAATTTATCGACGTGGTAGCGCGAGAAAAAAATGTTGATCTTAGTATGGAAGAAATTATGGTGAATGAAAAATCATCCTTAATTCAAAAAACTCTTGCAGAGTTACCAATCAGAAAAGATCTGAATATTATAATAGTTTCAATTAATAAAACAAAAGGAGGGTTTATTTATAACCCGCAATCCTCAACAGTAATTGAACAAGGTGATAAGCTGATAGCATTGGGAGAAAAGGCCAACTTGTCTAAGCTAAGTAATTTGTGCAGAGGATAGAAGATATCATTTATGAAGATCTTCAATTATTCTTTCATCAAAAAGTAAATGTTCGAAACTCTCTCTTCCCCTGGTTACGTAAAATTTTTCTTTATCTACAATAACTTCCGGTGGCCTTCTTCTTGCATTATAATTTGATGACATGGTCATCCCATAAGCACCGGCGGACATTACAGCAAAAAATTGGCCCGGTTTTATTTCAGTAATTGTTCTTCCTTTTGCTAAGAAATCACCGCTTTCACAAACAGGCCCTACAACATCTGCAGTAATTTCTTTTCCTGATTCATGTTTTTCTATCGGCTGGATATGATGATATGAGCCATATATACTTGGCCTTATTAAATCATTCATGCCAGCATCGACAATTATAAAATTTTTCCCACCGTTCTTTTTATTAAAGAGTACTTTCGTAATGAGCGCTCCACCGTTTGCTGTTAGATAACGACCAGGTTCAAACCAAATTTCACAGTTTAGCTTTTTAAATTTTGGAGTAAGCAATTCGGCAAACTCTTTGATATCCAGGGATTTTTCATCACTATAATTAATTCCCATTCCCCCACCAATATCGAAATGCTTTAGATTTATTCCTTTTGATCGAACCTCGAAGAATATCTCGGACAACTTATCAACGGCTTCAAGATATGGTAAAGTATTGGAAACAAGAGAACCGATATGCATATCAATACCAGTCAACGAGATATTTTTTAGCTTTGCCGCCTCTTCATAAATCTTAACTGCTTCATTGGATTCAATTCCAAATTTATTTTCCGATAGCCCTGTTGAAATATATGGATGTGTTTTTGCATCAACATCGGGATTTACTCTAAATGCAGTTTCAACTTTTTTATTTAGACTTCCTGCTATTTTATTTATTATAAGGATTTCATCAAATGATTCAGCCTTAATAAGTTTAACTCCATGCGAAATCCCTGAAATAATTTCCTCTTCAGTTTTTCCTACACCGGTCTGAATTATGTCTCCCGGGTTTACGCCAGCCTTAATAGCACGGAAAAGCTCACCGCTGGAATTAACATCAACACCGCATCCGCATTGCGAAAATATTCTTATAACGTTAATGTTGAAATTAGATTTTGCTGAAAAAAATATTTTGTGACTGATATTTTTAAAAGCTTCAGAGAATTCAGAATATCTTTCAACAAAAAATTTCTTGCTATAAATGTAAACAGGTGTTCCCGATTTTTGGACTACGGAACTAACCTCTAAATCTTCACAATAAAGATTATTGCCTTTATAAATAAATACATCTGAATTAAAATATTTCATAAGCAAAATAATAAGTAGTTATTAAGGCATTCAATTGAAAAAACCTTTGATTTGGAAACAGCGTTTAATTATATTGATTGCTAAACAATTGGGGCAAATTTTGATATTAAAAATAAACAAGTTCCTTTTCTTTTTCTTTATTTTGTTGGCTCCTGAACTATTTTCACAAAATGAAGGAGTAACAATATCCGGTTTTGTCCGCGATTCTACAAGTGGGGAGGCTTTAATCGGGGCAAATATTCTTATATATAAGGATTCCATAAATACTAATAAACCCCCCTTCAACGGTACAACTACCAATGCTTATGGCTTTTATGCTATTCCAAAACTTCAAATAGGAAATTATATCCTAATTGTTAGAAATATTGGCTATGCTCCGATTGTTGATAAAATAATAATTAATTCAACGAGGAAGAATATTCAAATTAATTTTAGCGCAGTCAGTGAAAGTATTCAACTTAATGAAGTTGTAATTGAAGGTAAAAGGGAACAAAAGCCTATTACAAGCACAATAGAAGTAAATCCCGACATTTTAACTAAACTGCCCACTCTGAGTGGTGAAGCCGATCTTTTTAAGGCACTTGAACTGCTACCGGGAATAAAAGTCGAAAGCGATTTGTCCAACGGTTTGTATGTGAGAGGTGGTTCACCTGATCAGAACCTAACTTTGATTGATGGAAGTATGATTTATAATCCCTCTCACATGGGTAACTTCACTACTTCATTTAATTCAAATGCTATACAAAGTATAAAATTAATTAAAGGTGCTTACCCTGCCGAATATGGTGGAAGACTTTCAAGCGTACTTGATATTAAATTAAGATCCGGTACAAAGGAAAAGGAAAAAGGATCAATCGGACTCGGATTGATTAGCTCAAATATGATGTTTGAGGGTCCTCTTGGAGAGAATTCAACTTTTCTGATTTCCGGCCGTAAGATGTATTATGATTTTATTCAAAAAAATATTCTCAAAAATAATACATCGCCGCGGTACAATTATTATGACCTAAATGGGAAAATTACTCTAACTCCTAATGAACAAAATGTTTTTACATTTAGCGGTCTTTACAGCAGCGATGTACTTACAAGTCCAAACCAGAATACTTCATCGTATGATATTGAATGGAAAAACTCCATGGCAAATGTTACATGGCTGCACATTAATTCGAATTCGTTATTTATTACTACTTCATTCAGCTATGTTTCTTATGAATTTACTTCCATACTACTTGACAATACTCCAAACTCGACAGCAAATAATTATTATTCATATTCGAGGCTCAGGGACATTGACGTGAAAACCAATGCGGAAATGCACTGGCTGAGCAACCAGACATTAAAACTAGGTTTTAATTTCCTGTTTCATTCATATTCACTTCTTTACAGTGACTTTTACGATCCGAGATTACAAAGCACTTTAAATGATTACCCTGATCTGGTCACGAATGAATCAGCATTCTTTGTTGAAAATGAAGGTAAAATTTTTAGCTGGCTTCGTGCCAATATTGGAGTGAGAGGATACTATTTTAAAGACCAGAAATATTTCAGTCCAGAACCTCACATATCATTTCAGGTATTCTTAGGTGATAATTTAACTTTCAATACTGCATACGCATTAACACATCAATTTTTGCATCTTGTAATTAGGAACGACATTGCGCTTCCTACGGATTTATGGTATCCATCCACTGAAAATATTGACCCGAGTAAATCTAATCAATATGTTGCAGGTTTTGATTATAATACCGATGATAAACAATATTTATTTTCACTTGAAGGCTATTACAAAGACATGAAAAATCTTTATGAATTTGAAGGTGGTTCGTCATTTGAAATTGATCAGTCCGTTGCAAACTTGTTTACAAAAGGAGAGGGTGAGGCTTACGGGATAGAATTTTTTGCTAACAAAAGATATGGAAACCTTACTGGATGGATAGGATACACACTTTCCTGGACAAAAAGAAAATTCGACTATCTGAATTCAGGAAAGGTTTATTATCCAAAATATGACAGACGACATGATATATCTATAGTACTTGCGTACACCTTAAGTGATCATTGGAATTTGGGTGCAACCTGGTCATATGCAACCGGGCAGGGATATACATTACCAACAGGTCAATATAGTTTTGAATCTATCGGCCCTTCTGACCAGCAGTCATTGCAATTTAATTACAGCGATAGAAATGCTTACAGATTGCCGCCATATCATAAACTTGACCTGAGCATTTCTTACAAATTCGATTGGAAGGATTATAAATTCGAAACTTTTTTAAGTTTTTATAACGTATATAACAGGAATAATCCATTCGCTTATTATACGACTTATAGTACCAATGCTACTTCGACTTCTTTACCAACTCCGAAAATTAATCAAATATCACTGTTCCCTTTCATACCTACAATTGGTATTAATATGAAATTCTGATTTATTACAATTATGAAATGTATTATAAAAATATTTATTTTCTCAGTTATATTTTTCTTTGCGGGATGTGAAAATGTTTCCGTTGTTAATCCTGACATAAATTTTAAAGAATATATTGTCGTGAGAGCGGAACTAGTAGCAGATGAGGATTTTACAGGAGTGCAGTTTACAAGAACTCAACCTCTCGATCAACAATATGACAGTACCACGGCAGCAATAACATCAAATGTGACTGCATATATGAAAATTAATGGTGTACAAGTAGTGCCATTGCATCACTTTGGCAATGGCATATATATGCCTATTGATAGAATTAGAATTCAGTCTGGTTATACTTATGAACTTTTTGCCGATGTAAATGGAGTTGGTGTTTACAGCACTACAATAGTTCCAGAAAAACCAATGGTTGCTTCAGCACACTTTAACCCTGATACTTCATTTCAGGCGAATATTTATGCAATACCGGGAGCCGTTTACGGCGCTGCATGGGAAATTTACAATAGTGGCACCAATAATATAATAGCCAGTGCTATTGATTTTAAAGAGATAGTTCAGAATTCCGACAAATTTAATACATCTACTATACCCGTAATTACGATGGTGATTCCAAATGAATATAAATCCAGCAATTACTTCAATCAATGGTACATTAGGGTATATGCCTATGATCCAGCTTACCTTCCTTACTTTTTAACAAGGAACAATAATCAACCTGTCTCAGATGTTTTTTCTCAGGGAGGAGATCAAATAATTTGGAATGTGCATGGTAATGGCGTTATTGGATTATTTATTGGTGTTGTTGCCGGTGACTATGTTAAAGTACAATAGCAAATAATTTATTGCCAGTTTAGCATAAAAAGATATTCAACTCCAGAAATCAAGTACTTTCTTAATATCTTCTCGCTTCTTTAAGATATAAAATTTCTCTCTATCTGGTTTATAACCTATCACCTTCGGCATCTGCCTGCTATTGTATCTTGACCACATACTTAAAGTATAAGCACCGACATCATGAACTACGATAATATCTCCTTTCTCTGTTTCCGGCAGAATAATTTCCTTCGCAATAGCATCGCCAGAAAAGCAAAGCGGTCCGGCAACAGCGTATTTATATTCCTTTTTATTTCTTTTAATATTTCCGTCCTTATCCAAAACTGAAATATTATGGTGCCATATATCCGGTTGATATGTTTTTCGAACAAACATATCTGCACCGATATGAATTACTATCGTTTTCTTTGTTTTATTTTCTTTTACGTATTCCACTCTGCTGGCTGCCCACGCTGAATTTGCATATATGTATCTCCCAAATTCAGTAACCAATCTATAATTATTAGAAAACCATTCCGGGTATCTGCGTCTTAGTAAATTTGAATAATCTTTAACGTTAAATACTTTGTCAGCAGCCTTATATTTTGCTGGAATTCCTCCGCCAATGTCAATTGTTGAAATTAGAGATTTTGAACCTTGCGACAATAATGAATTTGTCTTTTCTGCAAAATTATAAATTATACCAGCACCTTTTATAAGCATGTTAATATTTATCCCTTGTGATCCTATGTGATAGTGAACACTTCTCAACCATTCGTTGTTCAAATAGTAGTCTTCGAGCTCATCACGAAATTCTTTTATGGGTATTCCAAATTTGGAATACTCACCTGAAACGCTAGTATCTTCAATAGATCCGATACCGGTTTGCGGATTTATTCTGAGGCCGATTTTACTTTTTGATTTTAATCTGCTTATTAGGTTCCTGATGATATCCAGCTCATCAAAAGAATCTGCATTAATATTTATTCCGGCTTTCATTGCGAAGGATATTTCATCCTTTGTTTTCGCAGGCGAGTCAAAAAAAATTTTGTCTGGAGAAATACCTGCTTTGAGTGCAAGGTGTATTTCCGGCATCGAGGCTGCTTCTGCGCCGAATCCTGATTTTTGGGCTAATCTTAAAATTGAAATTAACGGATTAGCTTTTATAGCAACTGTATGAAGTGAATTTTTAGGAAAAACATTTATTATTTCTTTCAATCGTTTTTGCAAAGATGCCAAATTATAAAATATTACCGAAGTATCATTTTTACTAATAATACCTTTTTTCTTCAGTGCTATTCTAACAATATGACTTATCTCTTTGATGCTGTTGTTCATTATGCCCGGCATCAATTTTTATTATTTAATCTGTTGTACAATAGTGTTATTTCTCCAAAAAATTATTTATATATAGAAGCATAACTTAATTCCAAAGGTATGAAAATGTCAAAGTATATGTTTTTGAGAATCATTTTTTCTCTTTTATTCCCCCTCCTGATTTTTCCTCAACAGATACTAACATATAAATGGGTTGTTGCTGATCCCAGCCTGCCAACTGCTGCAAGATATGATGATATTTCATTCGTAAATCCATCACTCGGCTGGGCAGTAAATAGTAGCGGTCAAATCTATAAAACTACTGATGGCGGAAATTCCTGGACTCTGCAAAAGCAAATCAGTGGATATTTCAGGTGTGTAAAGTTTGCTGACTCACTAAATGGCTGGGCTGGAACGCTGGATAACACTCAATTATTATATCATACCACCGATAGCGGCGATCACTGGAATTTAGTAACAAACATACCTACAACTCCTGTTTCTCCAAAAAGGATTTGCGGCTTATTTGTAGTGAATAAAAATATTATCTATGGATCGGGAGCTTATGATGGACCGGCTGTAATTATAAAAACCACTGATGGCGGTGCAAACTGGCAATCTATCGATATGAGTAGCTATGCTACTAATTTAATAGACATCTATTTTATAAATAAAGATTCAGGATTTGTTGTCGGCGGGTCACCAAATGCCATCTTTGACCCCAGCACCGGAACAACTAAAGCTGTTGTACTTTTTACTACTAACGGTGGGAACTCCTGGTTTACAAGATATACCGGCCAAACTACACCTGAGTGGGGATGGAAAATTAATTTCCCTATTCCCCTGGTTGGATTTGTATCGGTGGAAAACTTTAACGCAGGATCAATTTTGAAAACTACGGATGGAGGACAAAGCTGGAATAAATATGATGTACCTATTCTGAATGATCTTGAAGGTATTGGTTTCATAAACCTAAGCACAGGATGGGTAGGCACAAGACAGACAGGCAAAAATATTTTTGCAGGGAGGACTGATAATGGCGGATTGACCTGGAAATCAGATACATTGGGTAACAGCCTTAACCGGTTCCAGTTTTTTGGTGATTCGATAGCTTATGCTTCAGGCATAACTATTTACAAATACACGAAAGAAAATCCGACAGATGTTAAAGCAATAAATTACACTCTCCAATCTTTTTTCTTGTCACAGAATTATCCAAATCCGTTTAATCCATCAACAACTATTGAATATTCAATCCCTACGAGTGAAAGAGTTTTGATAAGAATTTATGACGGGTTGGGAAAGGAATTAAGAACGATACTTGATAAAGAACAATCTTCAGGAAAGCATACAGTTGTCTGGGATGGAAAAGATACCAATGGAAACCTTGTCAGTTCCGGAATCTATATCTATAGAATTGATGCAGGCGGCAAAGCAGAAAGCAAAATGATGGTGATGGTTAAATAATTTAGGAGTAAAATTGATATTTTGTCAGAGTTTATCTATGAGAATAATTTTCTTAATTAAAAGTCGAAATGTATATAAATAATTAAGTATAAGTAATAGTTAGGCGTCTAGAATATTATAGGTAGTTATATGAAAAATATCTTGTTGCTCCTTTTTGTTTTTAGTTCAATTTCAGTATTTATTCAACAAAAATATTTTGATCCCGATGGATATTATTTCCCAGAGACTGAATTCTCTATCGGCGGAATTAAAATAGATAATATAGAACTTCGCACACTAGATTACTATCAAAATGGTAAGCTAAATTATGATAATCCAAAATTTGTAAAACCAGAAATCATTATTTCATTGATCGATTCAAAGAAAAGAATTAAACCAATTGACATTGTCGTGAATAAAGACACTTTATTTTTCCATATTAAACTATTGGAGAATAAAGTTCTTGAGTTTTCCGGTAATTTTATTGATAAGCGTGGACAATTTTGGAATCAAAATGATGTTAAACCAGAGAAGACTATTGTGATGAAGGGTAAATTTAAACTTTTTGTAAACGGAAAAATAAATGATAAAAAAGAAGTTAAATTCACTTATTGGGAAGGTGATTAATAAAATTAAAATATGCCTAACCCGCAAATCAATAAGTCGCCATTTTCAAAACGGCATTTGTGTGGTTTTTTGCTTTAGCTATAAATGTAAGGTTGCTGTTCAGCAGTAACGTAATAAATTAAATTGTTGCAACACCGTTATATTTTGAGATTCGAACTCGGTGGAAAACTAGGAAGCAAAATGATGGGCTTGATAAAATAGCATTATAATTTCCTGATTATCCAGATTATGAAAGAAATCAAAGCACTAATCAGCAGCATAGAAGTAATTGGTATAAAAAGTTTAAAATTGGGTTTATTGATAACAATATCTCCTGGCAAATGTCCGAACGGAAGTTTGCTTGACCATGGCCAGCAAAGCCCGGCAATCACTAAAATTGCCCCAATTATTATTAAAAACCGCTGCATATAATCCTTTAAAATTCATTTATAAGATTATAAGATTTATGTAGCTAATCAATTCTTTTATAAATATTTAAGCTACTCAATGCCCTTCTAATCACATTTGAATTCCCATCCATTTTCGGTAAATTTGTTTTCAATTTTTAAAAATTCGAGATAATCTTTCATATGCGATATCCCTTTTCCGAGATAGAACCAAAGTGGCAAAAATACTGGGAAGAAAAAAAAGTTTTTAAAACTGATCTGGATAAAATCGACAATAAACTTTATTGCCTCGTTATGTTCATATATCCTTCCGGTGCAAAACTTCATTGCGGACACTGGTACAATTACGGACCAACCGATAGCTGGGCGCGTTACAAAAAATTAAAAGGATGCAATGTTTTTGAACCGATGGGCTATGATGCATTCGGACTTCCTGCTGAAAATTATGCTATTAAAACCGGAATTCATCCGTACGACAGCACGATGCAGAATATAAAAGATATTCGTGCACAATTAAAAAAAATGGGTGCAATGTACGATTGGGATGCCGAATTAATGACCTGTGCGCCCGAATATTACAAATGGAATCAGTGGTTATTTCTTCAGCTTTATAAAAAAGGACTTGCTTACAGAAAAAATGCTCCTGTAAACTGGTGCCCCAATGATCAGACTGTTCTTGCAAACGAACAGGTGCTGGCGGACGGAACCTGCGAAAGATGCGGAACAGTTGTAATTCAGAAAAATCTTAACTCAATGGTTTTTTAAGATTACCGATTATGCAGAACAATTACTTTCCGGTCTCGATAAAATTAACTGGCCGGAAAAAACAAAGCTTATGCAGCGAAACTGGATCGGTAAAAGTGTTGGCGCTGAAGTAAATTTTGATGTAGATGGCAGCAGCGAAAATAATTACTGTATTTACCACAAGGCCTGATACGGTATTCGGAGTTACTTATGTTGTTCTTGCTCCTGAACATCCTTTGGTTGATAAACTAACAACAGATGAATTTAAAAATAGGTGTTGAAGATTATTGCGAATCAATAAAATCTTTAACTGAAATTGAGAGAACGTCCACAGTAAAAGAAAAAACAGGTGTACCAACAGGTGCGTTTGCGATAAATCCGGTAAATGGGAAAAAGATTCCGATCTGGATTGCTGATTATGCATTGCTGACTTACGGAACCGGGTGCGTAATGGCTGTGCCGGGACAGGATGAACGTGACTGGGAATTTGCAACCAAATTTAATTTACCTATAGTAAGAACTGTTGAACCCTCAAAGGATTTCAAAGGTGAAGCATATCTCGGGGAAGGACCGGCAATTAATAGCGATTTCTTAAACGGATTAAATGTTGAGGATGCAAAAAAGAAAATTATAGAGTGGCTAGAAAAAAATAATCACGGAACAAAAAAAATAAATTATCGATTACGCGACTGGTTGATTTCCCGTCAAAGATACTGGGGTACTCCTATCCCAATAATTCATTGTTCTAAATGCGGTGAAGTTCCGGTTGATGAAAAAGATCTGCCGGTTGAACTTCCTTATGAAGTAAAATTTAAATCTGAAGGTGCTTCTCCCCTTCTATCAAATGAAGAATTTATTAATGTTAAATGTCCAAAGTGCGGCGGTGATGCAAAACGTGAAGCCGATACAATGGATACTTTTATGGATTCATCATGGTATTATTTCAGGTACTTGAATCCGAAAATCGATACGGAAATGTTTGATAAAAATCTTGCAGATAAATGGATTCCGGTTGATATGTATGTCGGTGGAGCAGAACACGCAACAATGCATCTGTTATACGCCAGGTTCATTCATAAATTTTTACGAGACCTTGGATTGATAAATTCTGATGAACCATTTGCAACATTACTTCACCAGGGCACCATTACAAACAATGGCGCAAAGATGTCAAAGTCAAAAGGAAATGTAGTCAATCCTGATGATTTCACATTAAAATTTGGTTCAGATGTTTTCCGTCTTTACTTAATGTTTATGGGTCCATACGAACTCGGCGGTGATTGGAGCGATAAAGGAATTTCTGGAACTGACCGATTTGTTCAAAGATCTTATGACCTGTTTGTTAAATACAAAGATCTGCTTAATAAGGTTACTCCAAAAGAAGCGTATGTTATTGATAATCTTAATAATGAAGAAAAAATTATATATAAAAAGATAAATCAGACAATTAAAAAATATGATGTAGAGATTAATAATTTCAGATTTAATACAGCAATTGCATCATTGATGGAATTGTTGAATGAGTTTAAACAGCTTGAAAAATGTTCTGAAGAAATTCAATAGCTTATTCATTAAAAAGATTTGCAGTTTTGTTAGCACCAATTGCACCGCATCTTGGCGAGGAATGCTGGAATTTAATTGGCAATGAAATCTCAATTAATGGAAAAACCGGTTTGGTTTGAAGCAGATAAAAAAGCTTTAATAGAAGATTCCGTAAATATTGCAGTGCAGGTAAATGGAAAACTCAGAACAACAATTGAAATGCCTTTCAACAGCGAACAGGAAATTGTTAAAAAATCTGCTTATTCGGATGATAAAGTTATCAAACATACTGAAGGCAAACAGGTTATGAAAGAAATTTACGTGAAAAATAAAATCTATAATATTGTGGTGAAATAAAATTTATGCTTGATCTAAAATTTATACGTGAAAACCCCGACCTTGTAAAAAAAGGTATCGAAAATAAAAACGAAAAAAGCCATGTTGATGAAATTCTTCAGCTTGATGAAAAACGACGAAACTTAATTTCAAAAACCGACGAACTAAAATCGAAAAGAAATCAGGTTTCTCAGCAGGTTGGGAAAATGAAAAAAGCCGGCGAAGATGCATCCGGCATTATTGCTGAAATGAAATCTGTTTCAGATGAAATAACCCTGCTTGATTCACAACTTAAAGAAGTTGAGGGAAATCTTGAAGATATTTTAATGTATCTTCCTAATCTTCCGCATTCTTCTGTACCTGTGGGAAAAACAGCAGAAGATAATGTAGAGGTAAGGCAGTGGCTGCCTGAAGGATTTTCATTCAAGAAAGAAGATAAATTACTAGACCATATTGAACTTGGTAAAAAACTAAAGATACTAGATTTTGAAAGAGGAGCTAAATTATCCGGATCTGGATTTCCCTCTTTACCTTGGTAAAGGTGCATCACTCGAAAGGGCACTGATAAATTTTATGCTGGATTATCATTTAGAGAAACACGGGTTTACAGAAGTTATGCCCCCGATTCTTGTAAACAGGGAATCAATGAAAGGAACGGGACAGCTACCCAAAATGGAAGAAGATATGTACTTTATCGAAAAGGATGGACTTTATCCTATTCCAACTGCGGAAGTACCGATAACAAATATTTACAGAAACGAAATACTAAATGAAGCTGATCTGCCAATTAAATATGTGGGCTACACTCCCTGTTTCAGACGCGAAGCCGGATCATACGGAAAAGAATCAAAAGGATTTTTAAGAGTTCATCAGTTTAACAAAGTTGAAATGGTGAAGTTCGTTAAACCCGAAACATCCTACGATGAACTGGAAAAGTTGGTAAACGATGCTGAAGATATTTTAAAAGCACTTCAGATACCTTATAGGATATTATTACTTTGCACTGGTGATCTAAGTTTTTCTGCTGCAAAATGTTATGACATAGAAACCTGGTCACCTGCAGAAAACAGATGGCTTGAATCATCATCCTGCAGTAACTTTGAAAATTTTCAGGCAAGACGAGCAAACATTCGTTTCAGGAATGAAGAAAAAAAGAAACCTGAATTTCTCCACACTTTGAATGGCTCAGGGCTTGCAACAAGCAGGTTAATGGTATCTCTGCTTGAAAATTATCAAACGCCTGAAGGAAAAGTAATTGTACCAAAAGTGCTGCAGAAATACACTGGATTTGAAATAATAGAATAGCTTTTAATATTTAGCAATTTTATCCGAAGTTAGCCTCTTCGGTAATCATAATTTATTTAGAAATGCAAAACCTTTTAACACTCAAAAAATATTTTATAAAATATAAAAAGAAACTCATCTGGGGAATCGTTTTTATATTACTTTCAAATGCAGGCTCTGTTTATATTCCGCTGGTTGTCAAAGATGCAATAAATGATCTTTCAAACCATACATCTGCGGGACATTTGTTAAAGTATGCAGCTTTAATCGTTGGCTCTGCAATATTTGCAGGAATATTTACATTCCTTATCCGCCAAACAATTATTGTAGTGTCTCGAGAAATTGAGTTCGATCTTCGACAGGATTTCTGGGAACATATTCAGCAATTACCTATGCGTTACTTTCAGAATAACTCTACCGGCAATGTAATGGCACATGCCACTAACGATATAAATGCAGTTCGTTCTTTTCTTGGACCTGCTGTTATGTATTCAATAGATACTACTACCACTCTTGTAATAGTTATTACAATAATGTTAACTCTTAATCCAAGTTTAACTTTATATTCACTTATACCGTTGCCTTTTCTTTCCTTCATGGTTTATAAGGTTAGTAAAAAAATTCACCAGAAGTTTACCTTGATTCAGGAAAAATTTTCGGAAATAACAACAAAAGCTCAGGAGAATTATTCAGGTATAAGAGTGATTAAATCATACGTTCGTGAAGAGAATGAAATTAAAGGATTCAAAAATTTAAGCCGGGATTATCTTAATAGAAATATGGATATGGTAAAAATCCAGGCACTGTTTCAGCCATTGTTATTTCTTATAACAGGGATATCAATAATCATTGTGATATGGGTTGGTGGCGCTAAAGTTATCCAGGGAACTATGAACCTTGGCGAAATTGTAGCCTTTATTTCTTTCCTCGGGATGTTGATTTGGCCGATGATAGCATTCGGCTGGGTAATAAATATTATACAGCAGGGCGAAGCCAGTATGAAGCGACTAAACAAAATATTTCACGAACCGTTTGAGATTCAGGATAACGAAAAAACAAATTTATCCCTAAAGAAAATAAAAGGTAATATAGAATTCAGAAACGTATCATTTCAGTATAATCCCGAATTGCCGTTTATTTTAAAAGACATTAATCTTTCAATCCCTAAAGGATCAACGCTTGCTATTATGGGTTACACCGGTGCCGGAAAAACCAGTTTTATAAATCTAATACCAAGGCTTTACGATTGCACGAAAGGTGAAGTTTTGATCGACGGAAATAATGTAAAGAATATACCGCTGCAAGTTTTGAGAACCAATATCGGGCTTGTTCAGCAGGAGGCCTTTTTATTTTCTGACACAATTATGAATAATATTTCTTACGGACTGCGAGAAGTAAATAAAGATAGAGTTATTGAAGTTGCTAAGATTGCTCATTTTGAAAGTGAAGTTGAATCTTTCCCCAAAGGATATGAAACAATTATGGGTGAGCGTGGAATTACACTTTCAGGTGGACAAAAACAAAGAGCAAGCCTTGCCAGGGCACTTGCCATCGATCCAAAGATATTAATATTAGATGATTCATTTTCTGCAGTCGACACTAACACGGAAGAACAAATATTAAATAGCCTTAGAGAATTTATGAGAGACAGAACCAGAATAATTATTAGTCATCGAATATCTACTGTAAAGGATGCTGATAATATTATTGTTCTATCAAATGATAAAATTGCGGAGCAGGGTACTCATGATAAACTTGTTGCATTAAATGGCATTTACGCTGATTTACATTTTAAACAATTGCTCGAAAAAGAACTGGAAGAATTAAAATAAAATTATGGCAAACGATTATAGCAGTGAAGACGAAGTATTAGGTAAAGCGTACGATTCAAAATTAATGAAGCGTTTGCTGATTTATGTAAAACCATACAGGAAATATGTATTTTTCGCAATATTTTTAAATATTATTGTGGCAGCCCTTGGCCCTCTGCGTCCTTATTTAACTAAGATTGCAGTTGATAAATACATAGCTAATTCGGACTATCATGGATTACTTTTAATTGGCCTTTTATTATTTGCATCGCTTTTGCTTCAGGCAGTTATACAATATTTCCTTACATACTACACACAGTATCTTGGGCAGAAAACAATTTTTGACCTAAGGGACCAGTTATTTACTCACACTCAAAAACTAGCCTTAAGATTTTTCGATAAAACGCCTATAGGCAGAATAGTTACCAGAGTTACAAACGATATTGAATCCTTGAATGATCTATTTTCGTCCGGAATTGTAATGATATTCTCTGATGTCTTTATCATTCTATGGATTTTTGCATTTATGTTTTTCATGGATGTAAAACTTTCCCTGGTTACCCTTTCAGTATTACCAGTACTTATTTACGGCACTTTTCTTTTCAGGAAAAAAGTCAGGACAAGTTACCGAGATGTTCGGCTTCATCTTGCAAGATTAAATTCATATATGCAGGAACATATAACCGGGATGAATATCGTCCAGATATTTCATAAACAAAAAGATGAAAAAGAAAGATTTCATAATATTAACAGCGATTACCGCGACTCCTGGATAAAATCTGTTTTTTATTATGCAGTCTTTTACCCGGGTGTTGAAATTGTAAGCTCTATTGCTGTTGGATTAATAATCTGGTACGGGGGCGGCGAAGTTGTTCGCTCTTCCTTAACAATAGGAATACTTTTTGCATTCCTGCAGTATACCGAAATGTTTTTCAGACCGATCAGGGACCTTTCTGAAAAATATAACATCATGCAAACTGCAATGGCATCAAGCGAAAGAATTTTTAAATTGCTCGATAATAAAACATTTGTTCATAATCCTGAACACCCTGTTATGCCTGAAAAGTTAAAAGGCGGGATAGAATTCCACAATGTTTGGTTTGCTTATAATGATGAAGAATACGTTTTAAAAAACATTTCACTTAATATAAATCCGGGTGAAACCATTGCTATAGTCGGTGCTACCGGAGCCGGGAAAACCAGTTTGATAAATATTTTAACCCGATTTTATGATATTCAAAAAGGATCTATCCATATTGATGGTATTGATATCAGTTCAATGGACAAAAAAGAATTAAGGCGATATATTTCTATTGTTCTTCAGGATGTTTTTTTGTTTTCAGGAACCATTAGATCTAATATTAGCATGGATAATGAAAATATTCCCATAGATCAAATTATTAATTCGGCAAAATTAGTTGGTGCGCACCCATTCATTGAAGCTCTTCCAAAAAAATACGATGAGATAGTGATGGAACGCGGGGCTACACTCAGTGTTGGACAGAAGCAGTTAATCTCCTTTGCACGCGCACTCGCATATAATCCGCAAATATTAATTTTGGATGAAGCTACTTCCAGTGTTGATACGGAAACAGAGAATTTGATTCAAAAGGCAATAGAAAAATTGCTTGTCGGCAGAACAGCAATTGTAATTGCACATCGACTTTCAACTATTCAAAATGCAGATAAAATAATTGTTATGCACAAAGGTGAAATCCGCGAAACGGGAAATCATCAGGAGCTACTTGCTAAAAGGGGAATTTATTATAAATTGTACCAGCTTCAATATAAAGATCAGGAAGTTAGTTAGGGCTAGTTAACTAAAATTCAACAAATAATGAGGAGGTCTATAATGCCAAAACTACGTTTTATGACATTAGCTAGGCATATTATAGAAGGGGAAAGAATGCATCCCGAAGCAACGGGAGAACTTTCTACTCTTCTTTCAGATTTATCCCTGGCCGCAAAAGTTATCTCGCTCGAAGTAAACAAAGCAGGATTGGTTGATATACTTGGTTTTACAGGTGACAATAATGTTCATGGCGAACAGGTTAAAAAACTTGATATGTTTGCCCACGATATGATGTTCCGAGCAATGGATCATGGCGGACATCTTTGCGTAATGGGTTCGGAAGAAGAAGAAGATATAATTCATATTCCGCCAAAATTCAGAATCGGTAAATATGTTCTGTTGTTCGATCCGCTTGATGGTTCATCAAACATAGATGCAAACATCAGCATTGGAACTATTTTTTCAATTTACCAGAGAATTACTGCAGACGGTAAACCTGGAACACTAGAAGATTGTCTGCAACAGGGTATAAAGCAAGTTGCAGCCGGATATGTCATTTATGGTTCAAGCACTATTTTTGTTTACTCTGCAGGGCATGGTGTTCACGGGTTTACTCTCGATCCTTCATTCGGGGAATTTCTTTTATCGCATGAGGATATTAAGACTCCAAAGAAATCTAAAATTTACAGCATTAATGAAGGTAACTATCTTTACTGGCATCCCGGCTTAAAAAAATATATTAAGTACCTGCAGGAAGAAGATGTATTAACTGAAAGACCTTATTCTTCAAGATATATCGGATCTATGGTTGCAGATATTCACAGAAATCTGCTATACGGTGGAATATTTATGTACCCGGCTGATTCAAGACATCTTAATGGAAAACTACGATTAATGTACGAATGTAATCCAATGGCATTTATTGTTGAAGCAGCTGGAGGAAGAGCAAGCAATGGTAAAAAAAGAATATTGGAAATTCAACCTAAAGAATTGCACGAAAGAACGCCGATATTTATAGGCAGCGAAGAAGATGTTATAACTGTAGAAGAGTTTATGGCAAAAGAGGAAATAAATCCGGAAAGCGTTAAAAAATAATTTAAGAATCAATAATAAGAGAGGATGTATTCTTCTTTTTAAATTTTAAGCGGAATAAGATTAACTTATTTTTTCAATGGCGGCTGTCAATTTCTCAGCCAGGTCTTTTTCACTTATACCATTGATATGAACTTTTGCGTTTTTAACAATAATGGAAGGATGATCGCCCTCGCCTTTTAGGTACTTGTAAAGGTTGAATCCAAGGCGGTTTCGGTCATTCACAACAGGCAGATAATCTTTGAAACTTTCAACTATATTATAAACTTTCTTTTCAAGTGAAGATTCCGGAAAATTTTTGACATCGGGAGGTGGCAAGGTACTCATATAAAAACCCCGTTTAATTTTTGCAAAACAATAATATTGGAAGTAAAATAACTAATTAATTAAATTCTATATAAGAAATATAAAATAATTTAAGATAAATCGCTTGTTAAATTTGCAAAATGTAAATAGTGTTTTAATAGTAAGATTAAGCTCGCTTGGTGATATATTGCTTTCTACACCGTTGATCCGATCAATTAAAAGCCAATTCCCCTCAATAGAAATAGATTTTCTCCTGAGAGAACAGATACCAGGACGTTATGCAATATAACCCGCATATAAGAAAAGTTTTTATTTTTAATGAAAATAACCAGGAACTTCCGGGCATAATTTCAGCAAATAAATATGATTTGGTTATCGATCTTCAAAACAATTTGCGATCTCAAAAAGTGATTGCAAAAAGTAAAGCAAAGAAAGTACGATTTAAAAAAAATGATCTGAACAAATTTCTCCTGGTCAAATTTAAAATCAACAGAATGAAGAACCTGCCGCCGATACCTGTCAGGTATTCTAACACATTAAAAAACTTTAGTCTTGATGACAAAGGTCTTGAAATATTTTTGCCGGAAAGTGTAACCTCTAAACTTTGTGACGAAGGAAATTATATAGGCCTGGCTCCGGGCTCACGGCATTTCACTAAAATGTGGCCGAGTTATTACTACATATATTTATGCAAAATGCTGCTGGTAAATGACTTCCAGGTTGTTCTTTTAGGAGGGAAAAGCGACAAAGAAGTTTGCAGGGAAATTTGTGAACTTCTTCCTAAATCTATAAATCTATGTAATGATGATGATATTTTACAAACGGCAGCTGATATGACAAAATGCAGAGCAATAATTTGCAACGATTCAGGCATGATGCATACTGCTTGTGCAGTCGGAACTCCGGTTTTAACTTTTTTCGGATCCACTGTAAAAGAATTTGGTTTTGCACCCTACAATAATCAAAATTTAATATTAGAAAACAATTCTTTATCTTGCAGGCCGTGTTCTCATATAGGAAAAGAAGAATGTCCTAAAGAACATTTCAATTGTATGAAAGAAATAACACCACAAATTGCATTCAAAAATATAAACCTGCTGCTTAACTCCTGATGAAAAATATCTGGACATTATTTTATAATTACCTGATCATTCCCTTATTTTATATTGGAGTAAAATTTTTCGGATTGTTCAATTCAAAAATCAGAAAAGGAATAAAAGGCAGGAAAAGAATTTTTGAAGAGTTGATTCTTAATGCTGCTTCTTTAGATAAAACAAAAAAACTGATTTGGTTTCATTCTTCTTCCTACGGGGAATTTGAACAAGCAAAACCGATTATTAAAGAATTAAAAAAAAATAACAGCATTAATATATTGGTCACATTTTTTTCTCCTTCCGGTTATGAAAACTCAAAAAAATATCCGTACGCTGATTTGATTTCATACATTCCCTTTGATACAAAACAAAATGCTTCGAACTTTATTAAAATTGCTAGCCCCAATCTTGCAGTAATGATGCGCTATGATGTTTGGCCGAATCATATCTGGGCATTGAATAAAGCAAACATACCTTGTTTTATAGTCGATGCAACCATGAAAGAAAAATCTGCCCGAAAACTTCCTCTTATTAAAAATTTTCATAAATATTTGTACAAGAACTTTTCTAAGATATTGACAGTTTCGGAAAACGATGTTAAAGGATTTCAAAATTTTGGCTGCACTAACAATCAATTGAAGGCAGTGGGTGATACAAGATTCGACCGGGTTTATCAAAGAAGTGTCATTGCTAAAGAAAGAAAATTGATACGGGATGAAATCCTGAAAGATAAAATTGTTATAGTGGCCGGAAGTACCTGGGAGCAGGATGAAGATGTTATTTTACCTGTATTTAAAAAACTGGCAGCGATCGATAAAAATGTCCTCCTGATTATCGCACCACACGAACCTACAATTCTTCATCTTGAAAATATTGAAAATGAATTTTTAGGCGGACCGGCATTCAGGAGAAATAGCATAGAAACAATCAGGTTTTCGTTTTTGAATAATTACAAGAACGAAAGAATAATCCTTGTAGATTCAATTGGAATCCTATTAACTTTATATATTTATGCTGACGTTGCATTTGTCGGCGGCGGTTTCAAACAAAATATTCATAATGTTCTGGAAGCCGCAGTTTACGGTACCCCGGTTCTGTTTGGCCCCAGGATTGATAATTCACAGGAAGCGAAAGAATTACTGAGAAGAGGCGGTGGTATTATGGTCAATAATAAGATTGATGCATATAGAAGATTTAGGACTTTAATTGCAAACAAGGGATTAAGAAAATCAAAAGGTGATATATCACATCAGTATGTTCAGGAAAATCTTGGCGCTACTGAAAAAATCCTTCAGGAAATAAACAAAATTATTTGATTTCACACGCCATATTTTTCTTTTAATACTGTAATATGATGCATCGCGTGCCCTGCTGTGATAAATAAAATTGCGCGTACAGTTACTTCATTTTTGTTTGCAATCCCTCTCTTGTTCAAATCATCTTCTGAAAATGAATTAAATAAAACAAGATTGGCCTTTCTGACTAATGCAAATTCATTCACCAAACCTTTTAATTCCCTTTTATTGAATCTACCCTCTTTAACATAATCATCCTGTTCAAAGCCGGGCAATGATTGTTTTTCTCCTCTGGCAAAGCAAAAAGCTCTGTGGGCAAAAACCCTTTCCGTATCGACAATATGCCCCAGAACTTCTTTCACGCTCCATTTATTTTCGGCATAAGCGTAATTAGCTTTCTCTTCGGAAACGCTCTTAAAGAAATCAGAAATTGTCGTCAACTGTTCCTGAAGTATGCCAAGGATATTATCACCTTTTATTTTTTCTATATAGCTCTTGTAATATGGTGCGTAATCTTTTTCTGATGGTCGCATATGTTTTTCCTTTATTAAAATTAATCCTACTCCCAAATCTTAACTTCAAAAACGCCGGTTGAAGTGGCAACACCACGGAACATTCCCTCAGTGTTAAATGAAAAAGCATAGTTGCCGTATTTGTCTACACCAATTACTCCACCATCTCCGGGTTTTAAAACGAAATGAATCATTTGATCTTCAGCCTGCTGAAGTGTATAATCTTTGTATTCCATCAATGCGGAAATATTATAAGCCAGGTTATTCTTTATAAATAATTCGCCTGTACCTGTCCCTGAAATCCCGCAGGTATTATTATTTGCATAAGTACCAGCACCGATAATCGGGGAGTCGCCAACTCTACCCGGCATCTTCCCGGTCAATCCTCCCGTTGAAGTACCGGCGGCGATGTTCCCGTACTGGTCTAGACAAACACAGCCAACTGTACCGTGTTTTTCTTTATCCATTTTTGCTTTCCATTTTTCCCATGCTTCTTTTCTGTTCGGAGTATCAAAGTAGCTGTTCTTTACCCATTTCAAGCCAAACTTTTTGCCAAGCTGATCTGCACCTTCACCGGCAAAAAATACGTGTGGTGTATTTTCCATTACAAGCCGGGCAAGCTCAATCGGGTGGGCGATATGTTGAACGCCGGCAACAGCACCGCTGCTTAAATCATCTCCTTTCATAATTGCAGCATCAAGTTCGTGCGTTCCAGCGGATGTAAACACCGCACCAATACCTGCATTAAATTTCGGGTCTGTTTCGAAATATTTTATTACGGCTTCAACAGCGTCAATACTTTTCCCGCCTTTTGCAAGAGTGTCCTGTCCTATTTTTAAGGCTTTTGAAAGCGCATCGATGTATGAATTCTTAACTGAATCAGGAAGATTTTTACTTATTGTTCCCGCTCCGCCATGTATTACAATTGTATATTTTCCGGATCTTTCCTGTGCACAAGTGGAATTGCTATTAAAAAAGATCTGGAAAATAGTAATCAGAAAAAACAATAAAGATAATTTGAGAAATGGAGATTTCATTTAAGCCACCTCAGAATTATGAAATATTTGGATAATCTGTACCATAAAATAGAACTTATTCAACCTATTATTCAATAGGAAAGAAAAAATTCATTTTAATTGAAAAGTAAACAAGGAAGAGTCAGGAAATTCCGTTCATCTCGAATTTCTGTTTTTTCAACTGGCGGAAGCTAATTAATTTTTTTTGACTTTCATCCCACAAACTGAGAAAAGTACTTCGGAAACTTGTTCGCAGCGTTAAAACTTTTGCTTCCTGAAAAATAGGATTTTCTTTATGACATTTTTCAAGCATGTAATTCGGAATTTTGGGACTAAGGTGATGAATATGATGAAAACCAATATTACCGGTAAACCATTGAAGAACTTTCGGTAACTTATAAAACGAACTTCCCTCCAAAGCGGCTTGCGTGTAATCCCAGGCATCGTTGCTATCCCAGTAAGTATCTTCAAACTGATGTTGAATAAAGAATAGCCAGGTACCAGTGGACGAACTAATAAAAGTTATCGGTAGTTGAATTAATAAAAATTCCTTAAATCCAATCAGCCAAATAACTAAAGCAACGAGTAAAGTTATTGCAAAGGTTGTCCAGTACACACTTTTATTTACTGACTTTAAAGCTTTCTCACGGAAATTCGGAACTCTGTAAATAAAAGCAAAAAGCACTGTAGGAATTACTAAAAAAAGAATTAATGGATTGCGGTATAGACGATATTTAAATCTTTGCCATTTTGATTTTTTAAGAAACTCCTGGACGGTCATAGTGTAAATATCCCCTATTCCGCGATGTTCCAGGTTTCCTGCACTTGCGTGATGTATGGCGTGGCTTTTTCTCCAGTAATGATATGGCGTTAGCGTAAAGATGCTAATGAACATCCCAACCAAATCATTTGCTTTTTTTGAATTGAAAAATGATCCGTGTCCACAGTCGTGTTGAATAATAAATAACCTTGCTATAAATCCTGCTGCTGGAAATGCCATTGCAAGTGAAAGCCAATAACTGACATCCAGGCATATATACATCAGGTACCAAAGAGCAACAAATGGGAGAAATGAATTTGCCAGCTGCCAGATACTTTTCCAATTACTTGGCAATTGATATCGAACAACTAAGTTTAACCAGGCTGGCTTTTTTGAAATCATATTACTATCAAAAATTTTGAACTGAATAAAAATTATATTAACTGTGTAATATAGTTAAAATTAATAGCCCCCAAAAGTATAAATCAACTGATCAGGTTAAATGCTCTTAAGTCTTGAATTTATCAACCAAAAAATTATATAAAAATGCAAATATGGCAGCTCCAATCAGTCCATCGAAAAATCCCCATAACAATCCGATTAAACTTCCTAATAAGCTGATATTATATCCTCTGTATACTTGACCTATTATTGTGGGATTTCCTGTGGCTCCGTTGAAAAACATTACCCACCATGTGAGAAACATTAGGCCAAATCCCCAAATTAGACCAAAAGAAAGAGAAAATGCTTTTAAATTAAGTTTCATTTTATCACCTCATCTAAAATTTCTAAATAACGCATAAAAATAAATTCAAATGCCTATCACAATTTAAATAGATTTACTGAGATTTTTAATAATTTTACATAAGAACTTAAATAATAATAGGAATACTAATGCCTGATAAAAAAATAATAATGTGTCCACCAGAATATTACGATGTTGAATATTCTATTAATCCGTGGATGAACATTAACACAAAAGTTAACAGCAAAAAAGCTTATGCTCAGTATGACGAACTTAAGAGAGTATTTACAAAACATGGCGCAAAGATCGATGAATTTTTTCCGATAAAAGGTCTACCTGACATGGTATATTCTTGCAATACAGGGTATGTAGAAGGGAATTTATTTGTTAAAGCAAACTTCAAAGCACAACAACGTAAACACGAGGCTGATCTTGCCGAGAAATATTTCATAGAAAAAGACTACCAGATTTTTGATCTTCCTGAAAATATTATTTTTGAAGGCGAGGGCGACGTTATAAGGTCAAAATCAAAATATTTTTTGGGCTGGGGTCAGCGAACGGATATAATGGCTAAAGATTATCTTGAAGATATTATCGGCAAGAAATTTACGACACTTGAATTGATTGATCCATATTTCTACCACCTAGATACCTGCTTTGGCCCTCTAAGCGATGACATTGTGATCATTAATGAAACTGCGTTTTCAGAAAACTCGCTTGTGAAAATATATGATAAATTCAAACACGTAATCACTACAAATGTATTGGACAATTCAGTTTTAGCCTGTAACCTTGTAGTAGTTGATAATTATGTTTTCGTCGGTAAAGGAATTTCGGATGAATTAAGAAATGTCATTACAAAATATAATTTTAATGTAATTGAAGCCGATATGAGTGAATTCCTGAAAGGCGGAGGCAGTGTTAAATGTCTAGCTCTTGAAGTTTTTTGATTATTAAATTTCCTTCAATGAAAGAAAAAATATCAAGCAAAGAAGATTGGCTTAAGCCAAACAATATGCTTCGACTTTATTCACGAGGTGCATTTCCTATGGCTGATGAAATCACCGGCGAGATAAATTGGTTTTTCCCTGAGATTAGAACTATTATTCCATTGAATGATTATCATATCCCCCGTTCATTTAGAAAAACCATGAAAGAGATTAATTTTGATATTAAATATGATTATAATTTTTTATCAGTTGTAAATGGATGTGCGGATAGATCCGCAACCTGGATTTCATCCAAATTAATTGATGCATATCTGGAATTGGACAAACTTGGCCACATGCACACTGTCGAAACCTGGAAAAGCGGCATGCTTGTTGGCGGGTTGTACGGAATTTCATACCGCGGGGCATTTTTTGGAGAATCTATGTTTTCAAAAATTCCCCAAGCGTCAAAATTTGCACTGGTTAAATTACTTGAGCATCTTAATAATAAAAACTTTGTAATGCTTGATGTTCAATACATGACTCCGCATTTAAAAATGTTTGGTGCTAAAGAGATATCGTTTGAAGAATATAATAAGTTATTGCAGTTATGCTATGAAAAAGAATGTGATTTTTAAAATGAACTTTCATCGAGACTGGCTAAAAAATAACTTTGGCATCTCGGGCAAAGTGAAGTGATCTCGCTTTTGCACTAATAATAAAAGATTGCCCCGTCGTTTCACCTCTGACAATGACACATCTCTTGCATTATAGGCTGCTATTACAAAATCATCTAATCAATATTAAATCTCTTTGAGGTTTGGATATAAATTCAGCACCATTTCTCGTTACAATTACTTCTTCTTCAAGTGTTGAGGTTCCATAACCTTTAACAGTTAGTCTTGGTTCTATTGTAAAAATCTGATTCTCTTCCACTTTCATAAAAGGAGTGTTACCATACTTTTCCCAGCGTGGAAATAAACCGCAACCACCATCGTGCACTCTTCTGCCAACCTGGTGGCCAAGTCCATGAGGAAATTCTTCATAACCTTGTTCAACAATATATATTTCTGTGCAATGTCATCCATATCGCATCCGGTTACTCCCGGTTTCAGTTATCAGCAACTTTTTGAATAGCATCGCGAATAACTTCAAATCCTTTTTGAACCTCTGCAGGAGCTTTGTCTTCTCCATCATTTAAAACATACCAGGTTCTTTGCAGATCAGAGCAATATCCTTTATAAATTATTCCAAAATCCATATTAACAAGATGTCCTTTTTCAACTTTTCTGTCTGTAGGTCCTGAGTGTGCACTTTGAGTATCAGGCCCGGTAAATACTGCCGGACAATGTTCCTCTTCCCAGGCCAATGGTGCAAATCCTTTTTCTTTTACTTTAGGCTTTAACAAATTCAGCAATTTCTTTTTCCGTTCTTCCCGGTTTAATGAATTTTGTTACATCATCGAAAATTCCGAGAGTTATATTTACTGCTTCAGTCATTATTGAAATTTCTGTCGGGGATTTTCTTCCTTTTAATGCAGAAATAATTTCTTCAGCTGAAATTAATTTGTTTTCAAAGCCGGTTCCCTTCAGGTGTTCCAGAAGTTTAAGATAAAGTCCATGTGTAAGTCCATCAGCGAGTACTGAATTTTGCGAATAGTTTATTGCAATATTTTTAGGATTCTTTTTCTTCAGGTAATCCTTCAGTGGTTTTCTAATGGAAGTTACATATCCTATTACATTCTTAAATCCACTTTTACCTTCGTAATTTTCCTTCTCCATTTCGCCTAGAATGGCTGTTGTATCACCATCTTTATTAATAATAAATGTTGATTCCCACGTACTGCTTCTGCCCTATTATTATTTCCATTACCGGATCAGTCATAATTGAACTTTCACGAACAAATGTGATCCACATATCAATATCTTTTTCTTTAAGAATGCCGATTGCCTGATCAATTTTTTCTAATATAATTTTGTTGTCCATTATAAAATCCCTTAATGTTCAGGTCTAGTTTATTCCAGGTTGCAATTTATCAAATATGCACAAAACATACCAGAAATAAGCTTTTTGATAATATATGTTTCTTAATTATCACTAGAATTCAATATTATTTTTTTTGAATTTAATTTTTAGAATTAATATTAAGAGTTTGTTTAATGAACTTTAAGCAATTAATCACTAATTTTAATGCTACAATTATTGAGATTTCCTATTGGTTATTTCTTCAATGCTAAATCAAAAACACTTGTCTGCAAATAAATCATCAAGAATCTCACCTTAAATGGAAAAGTTAAAAAATATTTATTAAGAGGTCAGTATGTCCGAATACACTAAAAGCCTGATAGCTAAGGTTAAAGCACAAAATACGAACGAACCGGAATTTCACCAGGCAGTTGAAGAAGTTGTTGAATCGCTTAAGCCTCGTTCTGGATCGTCATCCGGAATATCGTTCTGCAAAAATTTTAGAAAGAATGGTTGAACCGGAAAGAATAATTATTTTCAGTGTACCATGGATGGATGATCAGGGCGAAATTCAAATCAACCGTGGTTACAGAATTGAAATGAATAGTGCAATTGGCCCATACAAAGGGGGACTAAGATTTCACCCTTCAGTTACCCTGGGTATTCTGAAGTTTCTTGCTTTCGAACAGGTATTTAAAAACAGTCTTACAACATTGCCGATGGGCGGTGGTAAAGGAGGATCTGATTTTGATCCTAAAGGAAAAAGTGAAAATGAGGTTATGAGATTTTGCCAGAGTTTTATGACTGAATTGTACCGGCATATCGGGCCGAATACTGATGTCCCTGCAGGTGATATCGGAGTAGGAACAAGAGAAATTGGATTTCTCTTTGGTCAATATAAAAGATTAAAAAATGAATTTACAGGAGTTTTAACAGGAAAAGGATTAAACTGGGGTGGATCATTAATTCGTCCGGAAGCTACGGGTTATGGAGCGGTTTATTTTGCGCAGGAAATGTTGAAAACTAAGGGTCATGATGTTGAGGGAAAAATTTTTGCGGTTTCAGGTTTTGGTAATGTTGCCTGGGGTGCAGTTCAAAAAATAAATCAGCTAGGTGGAAAAGTAGTTACACTTTCCGGTCCGGATGGATTTGTTTATGATAAAGATGGTATCCGTGGTGAAAAAATTGATTATATGCTAAAAATGAGATCAAGTACAAACGATAGAGTAAAAGATTATGCTGATAAATTTAAGGTAGAATTCTTTGAAGGTAAAAGACCTTGGGGAATAAAAGTTGATGTAGCTATGCCTTGTGCAACTCAAAATGAATTGGAGGTAGAAGATGCAAAAGAACTTTTAAAGAACGGCTGCATTTGTGTTTGCGAAGGTGCCAATATGCCGACAACTATTGAAGCTTATAAAATATTTACTCAAGCCGGAATTCTTTTTGCTCCCGGGAAAGCATCGAATGCCGGCGGTGTTGCAACTTCCGGACTTGAAATGTCACAAAACAGTATGCGTCTGCCGTGGTCAAAAGAAGAAGTTGACAAAAGACTTCATGAAATTATGGTAAGAATCCATGATACGTGCGTAACAACTGCTGAAAGATATGGAACACCCGGCAATTATGTTAACGGTGCAAATATTGCCGGATTTCTTAAAAGTAGCTGATGCAATGATGGATCAGGGTTTAGTTTAACTTTTAATTAGCCCTGAATATTAATCCGGCGCTTATAATAAATAATTCTTATATTAAAATATTAATTCATACTGATTTTTCTCATGCTTACTTTTTTTGTAATCAGACATCGTGAACATCAATACTAAAAATACACTGGAAATGGAAAAGAATTCGTCAGATTGAAACTGATGACATCTTCGGCAACAGAATAAAAAAATTCCAAAAGCTGATGCATTTTAAAGATAAGGGAAATTCTCCTTGTCTCCAGCATCTATGATAATTACCTCTTTGAAGAAGATGGAAGATTATATGAATTAATCCGTCAGGAATATCAGAATTTAAATTTAAGTCACTCTCCCGAAATTACTCACGTTACCAACGGCAAAGAAGCAATTGAAATTGCAATGAATGAAGATCAACTTTGATTTGATTCTTACCACTCTTCATATTGAAGATATGCATGTAGTCAGGTTTGCCCATATGGTTCAGGAGGCTGGTATAAACACACCTATAATTCTTCTTGCTTACGACAACAGGGAAAGAAAAGAACTAGTAACCCAATACGATACTTCAATTTTTGAAAGGATTTTTATCTGGCAGGGAGATTATCATTTACTGATAGGAATCATCAAATATATGGAAGATCGACTAAATGTTGAAAACGATACAAAAACAGCTGGAGTTCAAACGATTATTCTGGTTGAAGATAATGTAAAATTCTATTCTTCATATCTTCCTCTGATTTACACAGAAATATTTAAACAGTCACAAAGACTGATTGCTGAAGGGGTAAACCTCACACATAAATTTCTAAGAATGCGTGCCCGACCTAAAATTTTATTATGCACAACTTATGAGGAAGCCTGGAATTACTATGAAAAATATGAAGGTTTCATTCTTGGAATTATCCTTGATGTAAATTTCAAACACAATGGTGAAAAAGATCCGGAAGCTGGTATAAAATTTGCCCAAAAAGTAAAATCGAAACAAAAGGATATTCCAATTTTGCTTCAGTCAAGTAATGCAGAATACATGAGCAAGGCCCACGAGGTTGGCGCTTCTTTTCTTTTAAAAGGATCACCAACTCTTTTGCACGATTTGCGTGATTTTATGCTTGATAATTTCGGTTTTGGTGATTTTGTTTTCCAATTAGCTGACGGTACTGAAATTGCCAGAGCTCGAAATTTAAAAGAAATGATAGAATATTTACAGAAAGTTCCTGACGAAAGTATTATTTATCACGGAGAGGGAAATCATTTTTCAAAATGGCTTAAAGCAAGGACTGAATTTTGGCTGGCACATAAACTTCGCCCGACTAAAGTTTCTGATTTTCAATCTGTCACAGACCTTCGAAATGTTATTATAGAATCTTTGAAAGATTATCTGGAAGCCCGTCAGCGTGGGGTAATAACTGATTTTGATAAAGAACATTTTGACCCCAGGAACAGCTTCGCCAGAATAGGGTGGGGATCTCTCGGTGGAAAAGCCCGTGGCCTGGGTTTCATAAATACTTTGATAATTAATTACAACATAAGAAACAGATTTGAGAATGTTGATGTATTTGTTCCTTCGGCAATTGTCATAGCAACAGATGTTTTTGATTACTTTATTGAAAAAAATAACCTTGAAAATTTTGCTTTGAATGAAAATGACGATTTGAAAATTACTCAAACATTTATTGAATCATCTAACTTTCCGCAAGATATTATAAATAAGCTTTCTGAATTTTTAGACCTAGTAAAGTGTCCCCTTGCTGTTAGATCTTCAAGCCTCCTTGAAGATTCACAATTTCAACCTTTTGCCGGCGTTTATCAGACATACATGATTCCCAACTGCAACCCGAATAAAGCGATAAGACTGCAGGAATTATTGCAATGTATTAAAGGTGTTTATGCATCAACTTTCCATAGGAAAGCTAAAGACTATATGAAAGCAACATCATACAGACTTGAAGAAGAAAAGATGGCTGTGATTGTACAGAGTTTAGTAGGTACAGAAAGAAATGGAAAGTTTTATCCTGACTTTTCCGGTGTTGCAAAATCATTTAACTTTTATCCTGTACCGCCGCAAAAATCCTCTGATGGAGTTGCCCAGGTTGCTCTTGGCCTTGGTAAAACAGTGGTCGAAGGTGGTAACACAATAAGATTCTGTCCAAAATATCCAAAGCACTTACTTCAATTTTTTTCAACGAAAGAAACTATTAAAAACGCACAGCAATATTTTTTCGCCCTCGACATTAAAGGACATCTTGAAGCTGATGTACATGAAACTTCTGATATACTTGTGAAAAAATACGACCTTCATCGTGCCGAAGAAGATAATACTCTTTTTTCAGTTGCATCTACCTATTCTCTGGAAAATGAAGAAGTATATGATGGAACTTCAAGAGATGGAATTAGGGTAGTCACCTTCGCTCCGATTTTAAAGCATGGGATTTTCCCTTTGCCTGAAATCTTAGATCTTCTGTTAAATATTGGAACGTGGGGAATGGGGACTCCGGTAGAGATAGAATTTGCCGTGAATCTAAATGTCCCCGAAGGCCACAAAAAAGAATTTACTATGCTTCAGATGAGGCCGCTAGTAATTCACAGAGAAAATGTTGAACTAAAATTTGATAATATAGCTGAAGAGGATTTAATCTGCCAGAGTACACAGGTTCTGGGAAATGGAGTAATCACCGACATTCATGATGTTGTTGTTGTTGACATAAATAAATTTGACCGGTCAAAAGGAAAGGAAACGGCCCTCGAGGTTAGCACAATAAACTCTAAATTGATAAATGAAAAAAGACCCTATATTTTAATCGGTGTTGGAAGATGGGGTTCTCTGGATCCATGGCTTGGAATCCCTGTAACATGGGATCAAATTTCTGGCGCAATAGCAATTGTTGAAGGAGGATTTAAGGATATGAATGTCACACCTTCACAGGGGTCCCATTTCTTCCAGAATATAACTTCATTTAGAATAGGCTATTTTACTGTAAATACCTTCACTCATATGGGTTTTATAAACTGGGACTGGCTACTTAAACAAAATGCGATTAATGAAACAAATTATGTAAAACATCTTTATTTTAAAGAGTCCGTTTCTGTAAAAATTAGCGGGCATCAGAATAAAGGAATAATTTTAAAACCGGGAAAATAAGATTTCACTCACAATTTTAGGGGATTAAATTTACTACTAAAAGGCGTAGATATATTAACTTACCTTACGCTGAAAAAATACTCACTACATAACTCAAGGAGGCGATCATGTCTAGTTACATAAAAGATCTGATTGCGGAAGTCAAAGCAAAAAATCCTGCTGAACCTGAATTTCATCAGGCTGTAGAAGAAGTTGCAGAATCTCTTTCGCTGGTATTTGAAAAACATCCGGAGTACCGAGCTGCAAAAATACTGGAAAGAATTATTGAACCTGAAAGAGTTATCACCTTCCGCGTACCCTGGGTTGATGAACAAGGGGAAGTCAACATCAACAAGGGTTACAGAATTGAAATGAATAGCGCAATTGGCCCATATAAAGGAGGGTTACGCTTTCACCCATCAGTCAACCTCGGCATCTTAAAATTTCTCGCATTTGAACAGGTATTTAAAAACAGTCTTACTACTCTACCGATGGGTGGAGGAAAAGGCGGATCTGATTTCGACCCAAAAGGAAAAAGTGATTTGAAAATTATGAGGTTCTGCCAGGCATTTATGAGTGAACTGTACAGACACATTGGACCCAATACTGATGTTCCTGCAGGCGATATCGGAGTTGGCGGAAGAGAAATTGGATTTCTTTTCGGTCAATACAAAAAACTCAGAAATGAATTTACAGGAGTTTTAACCGGTAAAGGTTTGAACTGGGGTGGCTCACTAATCAGGCCCGAAGCTACCGGTTATGGAGCAGTTTATTTTGCAGCTGAAATGTTAAATACCAAAAGAGAAACTCTTGAAGGAAAAATCTGTCTAGTCTCAGGTAGCGGAAATGTTGCACAATATACAGTCGAAAAATTAATTTCACTCGGGGCTAAAGTTGTAACACTCTCGGATTCCAACGGTTATATTTATGACGAGCAGGGAATCAACAAAGAAAAACTTGAATTCGTAATGGAATTAAAAAATGTCAGACGCGGAAGAATTAAGGAATACACTGACAAATATAAAAATGCTGTTTACACTTCTATTGACCCCAAAGCTGATTTCAATCCACTATGGAATCATAAAGCACAGTGTGCATTCCCGAGTGCAACTCAAAATGAAATCAACGGAAAGGATGCACAGAATCTTCTTAAAAACGGAGTTTACGTTGTTAGTGAAGGAGCAAATATGCCAACCACACTTGATGGCGTAAAAATATTCCTTGACAAGAAAATACTTTATGGACCAGGAAAAGCAGCTAATGCCGGCGGTGTTGCGGTATCTGGACTTGAAATGACTCAAAACAGTATGCGCTTGCCCTGGAATAGAGAAGAAGTGGACAGCAGACTAAAAATGATTATGAAAGATATTCATACAACCTGCGTTCATATGTCAGAAAGATTCGGAACACCTGGAAATTACGTAAATGGTGCTAACATTGGTGGTTTTATGAAAGTTGCCGATGCTATGATGGATCAGGGTGTAGTATAGCTATCTTTTTTTTTCTATTTAAGAGGCATTCAATTGTTATACCGAATGCCTCTATTTATTGTAAAAGTAATTTAGTATAATTGATTATTCGTCAATATCCTCGGGCTTTTATGCGAGATAAAAATGACGTAATAAAAGATAGTTTTGATGACTATTGGGTTGAACATGGTTATGGCAACCGATTCCAGGGTTTTCAAAACTTTATGCGGCTACGAATAAGGGATATTCTTCTTGTTTCCAGCCTGTATGATCTATATCTCTTCGAAGAAGACGGTCGTCTTTACGAACTAATTCGAAATGAATACCAGGGATTAAATTTAAGCCACTCACCCGAACTTACAAGGGTATCAAGCGGTAATGATGCAATTGCCCTCGCAAAGGAAGAAAATAGATTTGACCTGATAATTACAACTCTCCACATCGAAGATATGCATCCGATTAATTTTGCCAAGCTGGTAAAAGAATCCGGATTAAATATTCCTATCGTACTGCTAGCTCACGACAACAAAGAATTAAAATACTTACTACTAAAACCTGAAATCTCGTCTTTGATAAAATTTTTATCTGGCAGGGAGATTTTAGAATAATAATTGCAATTGTAAAATATTTTGAAGATGAAATGAATGTTGACCATGATAGCAGAATGGTTGGCGTTCAGAATGTTATTGTTATTGAAGATAGTGTAAGATATTATTCATCTTTCCTTCCGATAATTTATACTGAAATTCTAAACCAGTCACAGAGATTAATTTCCGAAGGAATAAATCTTACACATAAATTTTTGAGAATGCGAGCCAGACCTAAAATTCTTCTTTGCACAAATTATGAAGAAGCATGGGATTATTATGAAAAATATAAGGATTTGTACTTGGAGTAATTTCGGATATTGACTTTCCCTAAAATGGGCTTCAAAATTCAATGGCCGGGCTTGAAATTTGCTGAAGAAATAAAGAATGATCATCGCGATATTCCTGTCTTCTTACCTCAAATTTTGAACATGGAAATGCAGCTAAAAAAATAGGAGCATCATTTATTTTGAAAGATTCCCGTCCTCTTTTCAATGAATTACGACAATTTATGAATTACAATTTCAGCTTTGGTGATTTTATTTTCAGAACACCGGATGGAATGGAAGTTGGAAGAGCAAACGATTTGAAAAGTCTTGAAGAACAGTTAAAAATTGTCCCGGAAGAAAGTATAAAATATCATGCTGAAAGAAATCATTTTTCAAACTGGCTAAAAGCAAGAACAGAATTTTGGCTTGCTCACCAATTAAGACCAAGAAAAGTTTCTGATTATGCCTCAGTTGAAGATCTTAGAAGGGACTTAATTAATTCTCTACATGATTATAGAAACCTGCGCCAGAGAGGAATAATCACTGATTTTGTTAAGGAATCATTTGATCCTGAAAGCAGTTTTGCCCGAATAGGCGGAGGCTCGCTTGGCGGTAAAGCAAGAGGACTAGGATTTGTAAACACTCTGATAAATAATTACAATGTCAGGGATCAGTTTGAGGATGTACAAATTTATGTTCCACCAGCAGTTGTAGTTGGAACAAATGTATTTGATGAGTTTCTTGATGAAAATAATCTCAGAAATTTTGCTTTAACTGCAAGAATGATGAGGAAATTACACAAAGATTTTTGGAAGCGGAAAAATTTCCTGAAGATATACTAGGTGAACTTGCTGCTTTTTTGGATTTAATTCACAGCCCGCTAGCAGTACGATCTTCAAGTCTTCTGGAGGATTCACAGTATCATCCATTTGCAGGTGTTTATGAGACATATATGATTCCGAATAATCATCCAAATCCTCTGATTAGACTGAATGACTTATTAAATACAATAAAAAGAGTGTATGCTTCAACATTTTACCAGAGTGCCAAAAATTATATTAAAATAACTTCCTACCGACTTGAAGAAGAAAAGATGGCGGTAATAATTCAGAAAATGATTGGTGCAAAACATGATAATAAATTCTATCCTGATTTTTCAGGTGTTGCAAAATCTTATAACTTTTATCCACTTCCTCCTCAAAAATCGACAGATGGAATAGTATCAGTTGCTCTTGGTCTGGGCAAGACGGTTGTTGATGGAGGCAACACGGTAAGATTCTGTCCAAAATATCCGACCGATCTGATTCAGTTTTATTCAGTAAAGGAATCTCTTAACAGCAGCCAGAAAGATTTTTTTGCTTTAAATCTTGATGGTAAAGCTGATTTTGGATATGTGACTCATGATATGCTGATAATAAAATATGAACTGGATGTCGCTGAAAAAGATGGAACATTAAATCTGCTTGGTTCAACTTATTCACGTGAAAATGATGCTATCTATGACGGGCTTTCAAGAACGGGAATCAGAGTGGTAACATTTGGACCTATGCTGAAACATAAATTATTTCCACTTCCGAAATTCTTGAATTGCTTCTGGATATGGGAACCTGGGGAATGGGAACTCCAATTGAAATTGAATTTGCAGTTAATATGTCAGCGTCAAAAGATAAACCAAAAGAATTTGGATTACTTCAAATGAGACCTCTTGTTGTAAACCGGGAACATGAAGAACTAACAATTGAAAAATTTGAACCGGAAAAATTAATTTGCCACAGCGAAAAGGTTCTTGGAAATGGAATTATCAACGATATTTTTGATATAGTTATAGTTGATTATAATTTATTTGATAGAGCAAAAAGCCGGGAAGTTGCAAAAGAAGTTAGTCAGTTTAACGGACAATTAATGCAGGAAGAATCGCCATTATCTTTTGGTTGGAGTAGGAAGATGGGGTTCACTTGATCCCTGGCTTGGAATTCCAGTTAACTGGGAACAAATTGCTGGGGCAAAAGCAATTATTGAAACAAATTTTAAAGATATGGCTGTGGAACCTTCTCAGGGTTCACATTTCTTTCAGAATATTACTTCTTTTATGATTGGATATTTCCACGTTAATAGCCAGAAACAGCAGGGAATTATTGACTGGGACTGGCTGCTTAAGCAGAAACCGGAAGCATCAAAGACATTATACAAAGCTCTTACATTTTAATACACCAATTGTAATTAAAATGAATGGACACCAAAATAAAGGGGTAATTTACAAACCGGAGGGGTAATTTGGAAAACGGTAAATCATCAGAAAATATTGAAACGATAGAATACTGTCCACATTGCGGACATAAGTTAAGTCCGTGGCAGCAGGTTCTGTTGAAGGTAGACAGAGCACTAACCTGTAAAAATTGTTGGTACAGAATAATTCTTGATGTACTTAAAAATGAACCAAAACCAGAAAAGGCAAAAGATATAAATAAGCCTAAGGGATAAACAAATGGAATCATACAATTCATTTAAAGTCGCACGGCAGCAGATATTGGAAGCAGCGAAAATCTTAAACTTGATGAAGCAACTACTGAATTGTTAATCAGACCCCAACAGGAATTTAATTTCACTTTTCCCGTTAAAATGGATAATGGTAAAGTTAAAATTTTTCACGCATACAGAATTCAATATAATTATGCCCGCGGACCAGCAAAAGGAGGAATTCGTTTTCATCCTGATGAAACTGTTGATACAATACGTGCACTGGCCTGCTGGATGACCTGGAAAACTGCAGTAGTTGATCTTCCTCTTGGAGGCGGAAAAGGAGGTGTTTGTTGCAATCCTAAAACCATGTCTGAAAGGGAACTTAGAAAATCTTTCGAGGGAATATATTCGTGCAATTGCTCCATTGCTTGGTGTTAATAAAGATATCCCAGCTCCGGATGTTTATACTAATCCACAAACTATGGCCTGGATGATGGATGAATATGAAACTATTATAAATAGACACGAGCCCGGTGTTTTAACTGATAAACCTCAACAGATTGGCGGAACTGAAGGAAGAAGAGATGCTACTGCACGCGGCGGAGTTATTACTGTACGTGAAGCTTGCAAATTATATGGATTTGACCCGACTAAAACTTTTGCCATACAGGGATTCGGAAATGCAGGTCAACGTGCTGCGTTACTGCATCATGAAATTCTTGGTGGAGGAAAATTAATTGCAGTAAGTGATTCACGAGGTGCAATATTTAACAAAGATGGTTTAAATCCTAAAGAACTGGTTACGCATAAATTAAAGACCGGATCTGTGCTGAGTTTCCCGGGCGCAAAACAAATTCCCCATGAACAATTACTTGAACTGGATGTTGAAATTCTTTATCCTGCAGCACTGGAAAATGCTATAACTTCAAAAAATGCTGACAATATAAAAGCAAAGGTTATCTGTGAACTTGCAAATGGTCCAACCACTCCGGAAGCTGATATTATTTTAAATAATAATGGAATACATGTTATTCCTGATATTCTTGCCAGTGCGGGAGGAGTAACTGTTTCTTATTTCGAAATGGTTCAGGATAATTATTCATATTTCTGGGATGAAGAGGTGGTCCATAAAAGATTGGATGACAAACTTAACAAAGGCTTACCATACAGTAATGGAAGCGGTAAAAGAAAAAAATGTTCATCCACGTTTAGGCGCTATGGTTGTTGGAGTAGCAAGAGTTGCAGAAGCATGCAAGCTAAGGGGTTGGGTCTAAATGACCTTAAAATTGCATGCTGCTAAACGATAATAATTGCTAATAATATTTTAAGGGAAAATCCCAAGAGCATAATATGATTCAGCAATTTTATTAATAGCCGTAACGAAAGCTGCTGTACGCAGATCAGGTATTTTTTTGTTTGATTTCCATGTATCTCTTATTTCATTATAAGCTGATACCATCGTTTCCTCCAGTCCTGAATTTACAATGTCTTCTTCATCAGCACCGTGTGTGATTATTTTTTTTGAAGAATCGTCAAGCTTTTTCCCTATTGCAGTTTCAATTGAATCTACTAAAGTTTGATAAATTAATTCATCGTAACGTTTTCCCATCCTTCCAAATCGCACATGAGATATATTTTTCAGCCACTCAAAATATGAAACAGTAACACCGCCTGCATTTAGATAAAGATCGGGAATAATAAGTATTCCTTTTTTCAATAATACTTTTTCTGCTTCGGGGGTTACGGGACCGTTAGCGGCTTCGGCAATAATTTTTGCTTTTATTTTATCCGCGTTATCTGAATTTATCTGGTTTTCAAGCGCCGCAGGAATTAAAACATCACATTCAAGTTCTAAAGCATCACCTCTACTCTTTAAATTTTTTGCACCAGGAAAACCATTTATTGAACCAGTGGCTTTTCGATGCTTCATTAATTTTTCAATATTAATACCTTTCGGATCATAAATTGAGCCTTCATATTCTGCAATCCCGATTATTTTTGCACCTGCTTCGGAGAAGAATTTTGCAGAATGATATCCTACATTACCTAAACCCTGAATCACAACTTTTTTACCCGCTACTCCCGGAGTGAGGCCAAGTTGTTTTAAATCAGATTTATTCATCAGGCATTCTCTGACACCAAAATATACTCCTCTACCGGTCGCCTCAGTTCTACCACGGATTCCTCCCTGACTCAAAGGTTTTCCGGTTACGCAGGCTTGAGCATCTATAGTTCCAGGATTAAAAGCAGCATAAGTATCGGCAATCCAGGCCATTTCTCTTCCGCTTGTTCCATAATCAGGTGCAGGAACATCAATACCAGGCCCGATAAAATTCTTTCTAATTAATTCGGAAGTGTATCTTCTTGTAATGTGTTCAAGTTCAACTTCATCATACTCCCTTGGATTTATGCAAACCCCTCCCTTAGCTCCCCCAAAAGGAACATTTACGACAGCACATTTATAAGTCATTAATGCTGCAAGGGCCATAACTTCATCCCGGTTTACAGAAAGGCTGTACCTGATTCCTCCTTTTACCGGTAATTTATGTTGACTGTGTTCAACTCTGAAAGCAGTAATAACTTTTATATCATTTTTAATTCTTACCGGAAATTTCATTTCATAAACACTATTACAGTCTTTTATCTGATCAAGCAAGCCGGAAGGAAATTTTGTGAATTGCGCAGCCCTGTTAAAATAATCAAGTACATCTCCGAAAAAGCTTCGTTCTCTTTTAGAAGTAACGCTGTGGTTATTTTGCATATTATGCTCCATTCATCAATAAAATAATAGATTTGAAACTTAGGCTAAATAAAATTAGTTATTTATCGCAGATGTGGCAAGCTATTTGGCAAAGCCCGCTTTTTTAGCTGAATATTAAATAAATTCCAGAATATCATTAAGCGGTTTTTTGGTAATATCAGGTACTTTTGCGCCTTCTGCAGGAAGACCAACTACAAGTATCAGATAAGGTTTTTCATTTACTGGACGGTTTAAAATATCATTTAAAAAATTCATCGGGCTTGGTGTATGAGTAAGCGAAACCAAACCTGCATTGTGAATTGCCGTAATTAAAATTCCAGTAGCAATCCCGACTGACTCCGAGGTGTAATAATTCTTAACCTGTCTTCCATCCGGTAAAACATCATATTTTTTTAAAAAAATAGTAATTAAATAAGGAGCGGTTTCAAGAAAAGGTTTGTTCTCATCAGTACCTAATGGAGTCAGAGCATCCAGCCATTCTTTTGGAGCTCGTTGCGAATAAAATAATTTTTCTTCCTCTTCTGCAGCTATACGGATTTTCTTTTTAATATTTTTATCGCTTACTAAAACAAAATGCCACGGTTGCAAGTTTGCTCCATTCGGCGCGGTGGCTGCTGTCATAATGCAATTTTCAATTATTTTTTTGGGGAAGGATTTTTCAGAAAATTCTCGGATTGTCCTCCTTCGTTTCATTGTCTCCAAAAACTTTTCTGATCTTATAACCATTTCATCTTCAGAATATTTTATAAATTCTGAATAAGGTATAAGCATTGGTTTATTCATAACTCTTCTTAATTAGATATTATTTAGGATTTTAAAAGTATTTTTTCCTGAGTTCCCTTATTCCGTTCTGCTCACCTATTATAGTCAGCTGATCCCCTTCCTGCAAAAAAATATGACCATGAGCAACAATTACCAGATCACTTCTTCTAATCCATGTTACGAGACATCCTTCAGGAATATTTATATCAGAAAGAGATTTATTAATTAGCTGAGCAGTTTTATCGGACCTGGTGATTTTAAGTGAAATGTATCTTTCATCATGAAGCAGCGCTTCTTTGATATCCTGTTCATCCTTAGCTGAGTCCCAATCTTTTGGGAAACTTTCTTCTTCAACTCTGCTTGCAATTTGAGCAAGAATCCGCAGATGCTGAGCAGGATTGCTCTCAGGGCTAACAAGGAAAAATATCGCATTCACAACTTCTTTTTTTTCTTCAAAATCTGTCAACGGATTGTTTAAAGTTATTGTTATGCCTTCATTACATCTTACTAATACCATTTCAGGCTGCTGAAATCCTTTCATTCTTAAATGAGGTAAGGCAATATTATGAGTAACGGGAGTCGCACCAATTTTTGTACCTTCAAGAAATTCTCTTTCCAATTCCGCAGAAGAGTGTTCAACGAACTGAGCCAGCCAGAGCGATGCTTTATTTACTATATATTCAAAACTAACTGATTCTTTTAGATCAACGACAAAACTTCTTGCAACAATTAAATCAAAAGGATCTTCCTCTCTTAGCCCTTTTTCCTTTAAAATACCTCTCAGTTCACTATCCAATCCGCCATAGCGTGAGCGTCCAAGTCTCTCAAAAATATGATAAATAGCACCATTTCTTACTACTCTTTCTTTTGCATAAAACCAGTACCATAAAAATCCCAGTACAATTAATCCGGTTGAAAACCCAGCCGGCATTAATCCCATTTCATAGATCAACCAGAATGAAATTATTATTCCCGCTATTTGCATCCAGGGATAGAGAGGGGAATGATACCCGGGGTCGTACGATTGGATTTTACTTTCGCGCATTATAATTACAGCAAGACAAACAAAGGCAAACATTAATAACTGAAATGCGCTTGCCAGCTTAGCTATTTTTGTTGGATCAAGAATCAAAAGTATAAAAATTATTATTGCAACAGTTAGAATTATTGACACCAAAGGAGAACCGTTTCTGCCCAGATTTTGCAAGAATCTAGGAAATATATGATCTCTGCTCATTGCAAGGGGATATCTGGAAGCACTTAATATCCCCGCATTTGCAACTGAAATAAACGCGAGTAAAGCTGCGATAGATAAAATTATTTCCCCGGTTCTTCCCAATATTTTGCCACCGGCAGTTGCAACAGGCGAAAGATCGCCGGCCAGCGTTTCAATTGGAATTACTTTTACCATTACATAAGTGCCAAGTAAATAAATTATTACTGAAGTAACTAATGAAAGGAATAAACCGAGGGGAATATTTCTTTCAGGATTATGTATTTCTTCAGAAAGGCTGGTAACTTTTGTTATTCCGGCATAGCTAATGTAAACCAGACCAGCTGTTGCAATCAGGGATTTGAAATCAGAACTGAATATTTTAGAATAGCTTATGGGAGTTGGGTTTGATAACCCTGAAAATATAAATATAGTAAGTAAAATTAATAAAAAGATTAACATGATAATTTGAAAACTTCCACTCTTTTTACTGCCTGCAAAATTCACTCCACCGAGCACTATAGCGAGAATTATCGCTAGAGGAATAATTGGAATATTAGGGAAAAATATTGCTATGTAAACTCCCATCCCTATCAGAGAAAATGCAACCTTTAAAATCAGAACTAAATAGGTTCCTATACCTCCGATCGTTCCAAAGAATGGTCCCAGAGAACGATCAAGAAAATAATAAACTCCACCTGCCCTGGGCATTGCGGTAGATAATTCAATAATACTAAACATCGCGGGAATCAGTGCTAATGCGGCGACAAAATAAGCAAGCACCAATCCTTCCCCGGCTTGCTGTGCTGCAATACCAGGCAGCAAAAAGAATCCCGCGCTTAGTGTTGTCCCGGTTGCAATCGCATAAACATCCAGCAGGCGAAGCTCTTTTTTTAATTTTTTATTGGCTTTTAATTCAGGCATTAGACCCTTTTAATATTTAGTATGAACAAACTTAGGCAGTAATATGCTAAAATTTTTAATAAGAAGTTCTTCAGAAGCATTACAGAGAATTTGCTAAGATAAGAATTGAGAATTTATGAAAGTATATAAAAAATCCTGCTTTTATATTAGTGGTAAACCAAGTAGAAGCAGGATTTATTATCTAATCTAATATTATTTATTTTTTATTTCATTAAAACTAGTTTTTTGCTCGATAAAAAGTCCCCAGCTCTCATTTGGTAGATATAAACACCACTTGCTAAATCTTCTGCATTAAAATTAATATCATAGCTGCCTGCGGTTTGATATTCATTAACAAGCGTTTTCACTTCTCTTCCCAATATATCGTAAAGCTTAATTGTTACGAAACCGTCTTTCGGCATTTGATATTTTATTAACGTAGTTGGATTAAATGGATTAGGATAATTTTGAGCAAGATAAAATTTAGTAATCTTCCCTGAGCTGGTATTTTCTACAGCTGTAACTCCACCACTGGTTGTTTTGTACACATAGCTAATATTGGGGTATACATTACCTACAGCATAAGCTACCGTATCATTAACGACAGACATTGAATAAAATCCAGTAAATGAACCACTTGCAGAAGCCGGGGTCTGATCCGACCATGTTGTTCCTCCATCAGTGGTTTTTGCAAGCCAGGAAGGACCATTAGACTTACTAACAAACCAGCCCTTTTGAGAATTAATCATGTGAATTTCTTCTATACTACCACCAGAAAATGAATAAGAAAGAATGGATGAACTCCAATGAGCTCCTCCATCAGTAGTCTGTGCCATAACAGCATCGCCAGAAATACCTCCAACCGCCCAGCCACTATCTGCATTTACAAATTGTATATCTCTCAGAGGTTGACCTGAATCGGAAACTCTAATGCTATCGTTGAAAGACCAAGAATATCCACCGTCAGTTGAATAATAAATACTTGCCCCATAACTTACTGCCCAGAAATGTGATGCATCAACTAATGATAAGCCCTCAAAATCATAGTAGCCATTTGATGTAATACCTGTATAAGGTTTTGAAATGATCGTCCATGTCTTACCTGCATCGGTTGTTTTAGCAACTACAGAAGTATCACCTGAACTATTTGCGTCGCCTACAGCAAAACCTGTAGAAGCGTTTAAAAATTTTATATCGTAAAATGAAAAGTTAGTATTATATACTGTTGACCATGTTGCCCCTCCATCAGATGTTCTTCTAATCCCACGTCCATAGTCTGAAAAGAGGGCTGTAGTATCATTTAGTGTATAAAGACTTAATCCAAAAGTGTACACAGTATCCTGAACAGCCCAGCTATTTCCACCGTCAGTTGTTCTATATACGTGATAATTACCTAAAGCCCAGCCAATATTTTCTGAGGCAAACCTTACTTTTCCCAGATAGTCTGCGTAAGGAAAATTTTTTTTTACCCATTGACCATTTGCTGATTGTGATAGAAAGGCAAAGAATATAAGCGAGAGGGAAATACTTTTGAAAGATTTCATTTAAGCCCCCGTACTAAAGTTGAAATAACTAATTGCTAATCAATCTATAAATATTCTATGTAATATTCAATTAAAATATTTAATAAGCAAATGTTGTTAATCAACTTTTACTTTATTTGCTGATGCGATATACTAATTGCAGGAGAGTTACTCAATGTTTGAAACACCACACAGTATCTTTCAGTGAGGCGAATCAGTGTATTGAGTTCATCTTCCGATGCATTTGTTTTAAGAATAAACTTGAGCCGTATATTTTGAAAGCCGACCTGAGCTTCTTTCGAAACACCGAGAGTTCCGCGAAAGTCTAAATCACCTTCGGTTTGCACAGTACCTTCCAGAATCTTTATTCCTATTGCCGTTGCAACCGCACTCATAGTAACTCCTGCACAGGCGGCCAGCGCTTCTAGCAGCATATCTCCTGAACAAGCCATTAACCCGTTTCCACCTGTAGCCGGATGCAAACCTGCTTCAACGAGAGCTTTGCCTGTTTCCACTCTGCAGGAAACTCCTTCACCAATCCGGCCCTGCGCCTTCAATGTAACAACAGCTGATTCAGGTTTCTCCAGATATTGTTGCTTTAGCGGCGCTTGCAAAGATCGAAGTTCTTCACTTTTCATAAAGCATTCCTTTTAATTGTTGATCCCTTCAACATAATTCTTGATTCTATTATTTATTGCTTTTCTCATTGTCTAAGATCAGTTATGTTAAAAACGATTCAGTAAGGCCCACTATTAAATTAGATTGTGAATTCAATTTAAGCAAAAATGATTAATTGACTTTCTTGCTAATACGAAAAATGTCCTAAAACAGGCAATTTTACAACAATTTTATTCGGTTCTTATTTAATAAAATTAAACACTTGACAATTTATCAATTGGAACTTAATTTTGTTTTCGACTGTTAAAGTAAAATAGTCGAATTTTGGTAGCCTTAAAAAAATATGACAAAAGATAAATCAAAAGAAGATTCTATTATAAAAGCCGCAAGACAAAGATTTGCACACTTTGGCTACTCAAAAGTGACCATGGATGAAATCGCTGGCGATGTTGAAATGGGAAAAGCGTCTTTGTATTACTACTTCCCTACTAAGGAAAACCTTTTCCAGGAAGTAATTTTACAGGAGCAAAATGAATTTGTTGAAGAAATCGAAAAAATATTAAAGAATGAAACCAGAGCCAAAGATAAATTATTGCAGTACGTAGATCTAAGATTAAAATATTTTCAGAAATTATTTAATCTCGGCGCTTTATCCTTTTATTCGTTTATAGAAAACAAATCTTTATTTAAGCAGCATTACTTAAACTTTGAAGTACGCGAACTTCAACTGATGAATGAGATTTTTGATGAAGGGAAAAAGAAAAATGAATTTAAAAAAGATATTGATGGAAAAATAGTCAAGGTTTTGCTTCACATTTTACAGGGACTCAGGCTTAGAAGCTTGAGATCAATAACAGGACAGCAGATGGATCAGAAGGCATACAAGGAACTGAAGGATGAAATGTTGATGACAGTAGAAATTTTTTTACAGGGTATTAAGTGTGGACATTAAATTTTAAAATTATTATAACATTTTTTTGAAAACAATTTAGGACAGGAAAATATATGAATGGAAATGATAAACCGGAAAACTCCAAGCCACTTTACAGGAAGAAAAAGGTTTTTATACCTGCTTTACTATTAATTGCAGCACTGGTCGGCTTCTGGTTTTGGTATCAGGGGCAGCTTGGTCATATCTCCACCGACGATGCCTATGTAGATGGTAACAGATCAAACATAAGCTCAAAAATTTTAGGCAGAATTACTAATCTAACTGTTGACGAGGGCGATACAGTTAAATCAGGTGACTTAATTGCCGTTATAGATTCTTCAAATATATATGCTCAAAAGAAAGAAGCGGAATCACAATTAAATCTGGCGAAACAAAATATAAAGCTGGCTCAAGTAAAACTGGATAAAGCTCAGGATGATTTCAATCGCGCAGAATTACAATATAAAAATAAGCTGATCCCAAAGGAAAATTACGATCACGCATTGAGTGCATTACAGGAAATGAAGGCACAGCTTGTTATTTCTGAAAGCCAGGTAAACGCAGTTTCGGCAAAGTTAAATGTACTGGTTATAGATTTACAGAACACTAAAATTACTTCGCCAATTAACGGTATCGTTGCAAAAAAATGGGTTTTAAGTGGTGATGTAGTTCAACCAGGTCAGCCAATTTTCACAGTTTATGATAACAGTGATATTTGGGTTACTGCTAATTTTGAAGAAACAAAGATTTCGAGAATTGCCTTGGGCGATTCTGTTGAAATATCAGTTGACGCTTTTCCCGATAAGAATTTTAAGGGTAAAGTAATACAACTGGGAACAAATACAGCATCCGAATTTTCACTTATTCCCCCTAATAATGCATCAGGTAACTTTACAAAAGTTACACAAAGAGTACCGGTAAAAATTTCTATTGAACAAGTAAAAGATAATTCTAAAAAAGCAAAACTATTACCCGGAATGTCAGTTGAAGTAGACGTAAAGGAAGGCAAATAAAGTGCTGAACTTTTTCAACATACATTTAAGAGAAGGGATACTAAAGTTATTTCCATCTATGCAGCCGGAAAACAAAGGATTCAGCTGGTGGGTTTTATGGAGCGTTATGATCGGAACATTTATGGCTGTCCTTGATGTAACAATAGTAAATGTTGCCTTGCCTAAAATTATAGCTTCATTCGGAACCAGCATTGATAAAGCTGAATGGGTATTGACAGGTTATCTATTAATATTTGCTGTAATGCTGCCATCATCTGGATGGATTGCTGATCATGTCGGGTACAAAAGAACTTACTTCATCGGCCTTGTATTATTTACGCTTGGTTCCTTTTTCTGCAGCCTTTCATGGGATGAAAATTCCTTAATATTTTTTAGATTAATTCAGGGTGCAGGGGCCGGACTTGTTATGCCGGTTGGACTGGCAATAATTACCCGCGAATTTCCTCCAAATAAAAGAGGAATGGCTTTGGGTTTCTGGGGAATTGCAGCTGCCGCATCAGTTTCATTGGGACCAATGATTGGCGGTTATCTTGTAGATAGTTACAGCTGGCAGGCAATATTTGACGTGAATGTGCCTGTGGGCGTAATAGCTTTAATTTCAACATATATTATCCAGCGTGAATACAGATCAGAGCATATCAGATCATTTGATTTCATCGGTCTAATCTCAATGACTTTATTTTTAACTCCCTTGCTGCTGGCATTTGCTGATGGTAATGCGGATTGGAATACAGGCGGTTGGACATCCAATTTTATAATTACTTGTTTTGTAATTTCTGCAATTAGTTTCATAGTTTTCATTATAACAGAATTATCCGTTGAACATCCGCTTATTGAATTAGGGATATTAAAAAACAGGAATTTTTTTATTGCAACGATGATGATGTTTATATTTGGAGCTGCCCTTTTTGGAAATTCCTTCCTGTTACCTCTTTACCTGCAGGACTCACTTAATTATACTGCACTACAAGCCGGTCTTGTTTTTTTCCCGGTTGGAATAATACAGGCGTTTATGTCTCCCATTGCAGGACGACTTTCTGATAAAGCTAATCCTAAAATTCCGGTATTTATAGGAATTATTCTGTTAACTCTGAGTATGTTTTATTCGTCCTTTTTTTCAGAATACTCGATGCACTCTCAAATTATGCTCCCTCTTTATTTAAGAGGATTCGCTCTAGGATTTATTTTTATACCGCTTACTAACATAGCGCTATTAGATATTCCAAGAGAAAGACTTGCCCAGGCAAGCGGATTGTTCAATACAATAAGACAGATCGGAGGAAGTTTCGGTGTTGCTGTGCTCGGGACAATACTCACACAAAGAGTAATATATCACACTACTGCATTTGGAAATGCTGTAAATGAATATTCTTCACAATTCAAACACATTACTTATGGAGTACAGAGGTTTGTTCAATCAAATAATGGAAGCGCCGGGAATGAAATGTTTATGCAGGCAAAAGCGCTTTTAGTTCAGCATTTAGCCAACCAGGCATTTATAGAAGGAATAAATGACGATTTCCGAATCGGTACTTTGATGACGGTAGTACTACTCGTACCGATATTTTTCTTCAAAGTTAAAAACCGGAATAAGAAAAAAGGTGAAAAAATTGAAATTATGGAATAGAAACCCAGGAGAAACATTTAAAATGAAAACAATCCTTTATGTTTTAATAATTCTTTGTTTTACATCAATTAATATTTATACACAACAAAGAGAATTAAATGCTTTAAAATTAAATGATGCAATCTCAATGACTCTCAAGAACTATCCTCTAATAAAACAAGCTCAACAAAATGTGGATGTATTTGATGCCAGAATTAAACAGCAGGAAAGTTTTAATTACCCCGTTATAAATGCTCAGGCTTCTTACACAAGAATCGGACCCATTCCCTCAATTGGTTTGCCGGGAGCGGGGACTTTTGAACTTGCACCCGAAAACAATTATGATGCACATCTTGCTGCAACTTATAATTTATTGGATTTTGGTAAAAAGAGCTCACAGGTAAATCTGGCACAAGCCTATAAAAATTCAGCAGTTGACAATGTAGATCTTGTAAAATCTAATCTCGCCTTTACTACTGTGCAGACATTCTATTCAATACTTTTTCTTGAAAGAAGTATAGAAGTTAATGATACTGATGTCGCAACTTTGAATGAACACATAAATATAACCAACAAAAAAATTGAAAGCGGCACTGCAACGGATTATGATTTGTTAAGTACAAAAGTCCGGCTAGCGGATTACCAGAGTAACAAAGTAATTTTGCAAAATCAGTTAAACAATCAGAAAATTATCCTGGGAAACCTGACGGGTTTAAATAATAAGGATAATATTGAGCTATCGGGAGAATTCGCAATTCTTACAACAAACGTAAATTTAGATTCACTAACTGACATTGCATATAAACAACGGCCGGAAATTAAACTCGCGATGGATCAGGAAAACACTGCTTTAATTAAGAAAAATCTAGCTTCACTTGGCGATATGCCGGATGTTTACATTCAAGTTAAATATGGACTTGCAAATGGCTTTGAACCTAACCTTGATGTGCTTAGGGGCAACTGGGCAGCGGGTATTGGAGTCTCCGTTCCGATTTTTAATGGATTTAAAAGAAAATATAACGAAGAAGAAGCCGATGCAGGCATTAAAGTTTCAGAAACTAATACCGAAAACGTTAAACTAACAATTGCAAGGGAAGTACAGACAGCGGCGGAAGACATAAATTCAAATATTGAACAATTAAAAACTGCTGAACTAAAAATAAAGCTTGCTGAAGAATCTTTGCAAAGAGCCAGAGCACAGTATTCGAGCGGAGTTGGAACAAACCTCGATCTTTTAGATGCGGAAACCAGGTTAGCTGATGCAAAATTTTTATACTTGCGTGAAATTTATCAAAATATCCTCAACACTTACGAATTGAAAAAAGCAGTTGGAGATATTGTATGGTAGTTTTTCGGAATGCGAATTTTTAGACAATAAGAAATGGTGCAGCCTTAACCGGACTGCACCATTTTAATAAATTATTTGCTTGCGCTGGTTTGATTTAGTTCCATATAAAAGGTTGCGCATACAACTTTCCAGTTGTTATTTTCTTTTAATAAAGTTACAAACCCGGTTGAAGTCATTCTGGGATCTTTAGCCTGAATTTTAGCAAAAGCAGTATTTCCGACAGCATCTACATCCAGAATATCAAGCTGTCTTTCCCAGCCACCTACCTTCTTGTTTTTAATCGCGCTGAGGTAGTCACTGGAATTAAATTCAGAAGTTTTATTTGTCACCCCGATAACCTGAACAAAAGTAGAATTTTCAGAAATTATATTTTCCATCCCGTTAGCATTGCTTGTATCCAGAAACTTAACATAATCCTGTACGGTTTTCTTTACTGCTGACATATCTTTATCTGATAATTTGCTTTCAGCAAGTGAAGATGAAACAAAAAGAACAGACAGCAGCAAAACAAATAATATTTTAAAAGATTTCATAACGTCTCCCGGTTAATTTGTTATTAGATTTATTAAATATTTACCCGCTCTAAACTGCGGGAAATAATGCATCGAAGATTTTTGCCCTTCAAATGCCCGTCAATACATATAATTATTAGACTCTTAAAAATATATAGATGGTTCCACCAAAGAGTGGTTTATTACATGAACGGATTTATAGATAGATGTTCGGTAGGAGCTAATGGAATCTATTAGAAACAAGGCTGCTTCCTTTATTCAGCATAATTGAAATGGAAAAATATTACTTTTAACAGTTATTTAGAAAAGCCCTAAATTCTAGTGTATGCATTCAATTCTTAAAGGATAAGAATCTTATTTCAATAAAACTTAATTGATGAGAAATTCGAAGTGAGAATATGACTACAATCAATAAGCTTCAAAAATAAATTGGAGACACACCTGCCCGACTTTAACTTGATGGCGTGTCTCCGTAATTACTTCACATTGATGGCCAGAGCCAGCCAAAAACTGCACCAGTAACCAGACCATAAATTAGTGCATCGAAAATTTGCAGGAAACGTTATTCTCCAGGCTCGCTTATACCAAATTGAATTCTGTGCTAATGCCAGACCATAACCGATAAAAGCTGTACATCCAGCAAAACGAAAAGCGATAAATATATGGTGCGCCTGAAAGCAATGCGTGACCCGCAATATATGCCGCAAATATTCCAACAACAATACAATAAATAAACCATTGTAGCAGTCCTGCACCCATTTTCATTTGACCTGAAGGAAAAACTGTCATAAACCAAACCGGGCCCTTTTCAAGCTTGGCTTTAAATTCAGGGGTTTTCGCATTCTTGTGACTTCCTGCGTAAGGTAAGACATAATCCCCAGGAGCAATATTAAATTTGCGAACCGCATCCATCAAGTTGTCCTCATCATTAACTTTCTTAAAATCAGAGTTATGATAGGTAAGAACGGTATGCATAATTGAACTGACAATAAAAACAAAGGCCGCTGAAACTATAATTGGAAGCCAAAGCCATATTATATTAGACATATTTACCTCCTGGTTATTTTGTTGAATAAAGGAAAAGGAGAGTTATATTAAGAACAAATTATTTTCGCTTTAAAAATTAATGACAGAGGATAAGAGGTGAGTAATTTGGCGAATGGAATGTACAAAGTCAATTATAAATTGAACTATAAAAAGATGCCATCCTTATAAAAGAATGGCAACTTTTATATTTAAGTTATTTACCTTGAAGATCTTCGATCCTTTTATTCAGAAAACGAGCTGCCCGGGGCATTAATTCAATCGCTTTCTTATAAGTAGCTATCGCATCTTCCTTATCACCTTTTGCTTCATAAACCTGTCCCAATCCAAAAGTAGCTACACCTGAAGTCGGATACATTTCTAAATTTAATTGGGCAATTTTCATTGCATCATCATATTTCTGATCTTTATCAAGCATCTGAACTAACTGGACAAGCGAATGATCCCTGAAATCATAATTAAATCCACCATAGTACTGATCATGTAATTGATGGTAGGTTGATATTGCTGAATCTACCCCTGCCTTTTGTACTACACTATACAAAACATCCTGAAGCATTTTCGGTTCTTTATTTCCATGATGACAGGTAATGCAACTTACCTGTTCAATATTATCGGTGAACTGCGAAAGCTGTGACAAATATTTTTTGTTAATATCCATCGTCATTTGCAACATAATTCTTGCTTTATTTTTTGATTCCTTAGTATCTAAATTAAATTCCATCTTATCAGTATTATCGTTTCTTACATGACAAAATTCGCAGTTTACGCCAAGACCTTCAGTAAAACTGTCCATAATTTTATCCAGCTGATCCTTAGTAATATCCTTTGGCAGAATTTTTAAGTTTTTAAATTTATCCGGCATTTGTGCGTTCGTCGAAACTGACAAAACAAAAATTGAAATTAAGAACATAAGAGCAAGTTTTTTCATACGGCTACCTCCAATGAAGATATTAATTTAGGGAAATTCTCTGATGAGACAAATATTTTAAGGCTCTGGTTTAACTTATTCTAAATTTGAATTAACTACAATTTAATTAGATCGAATCTTAATAATTATTATCACTTAATAATATTTTTTTGTCTTATTTTTTTACCGAAATAACTTCCATTAATTGCCATAGCAGGGCCTAATAAAATATAAATAAACCCGGCAATCGCCGTGAACCCTGCTCCGCCAATTAGTGAAATCAAAATTGACAAAGCAGACACGCACATGTGAATGGTATTAATACGGATACTATTAATTGTATGAACAATTTCCAATTCATTTAGTTCCAGTAAAACTCTTTGCTTATAAGCGTGAAAATGCATCAAAAGAAAAACGAAAAACACAGCAAAATAACCGGCTGAATAAATTATCATCAAGGTTACAACCTGATTGCCATTTATAAAATCACTGATAGGTCTGGCTTCTAAACTAAACAACTGATTTATCAATAAAGTAAATAAAAACTTTAAAGGATAAATGTAAAAAAGAACTACAAACAGTAAGACCGAATTTAAAACGATAATTTTTATATCCTGCAAAGCATATTGCCTGAAAAAAAGATAATGTGAATGCCAGATCATTATCAGCAAAGTGAACGAAATGCCGAAAGCTATAAATCCCTGCATTAGTCTTTGAAGCTCGGTAAAATTATTCGGCACTTCAAGTGAAACAACAAGCAGTGTAATGGCAAAAGCGAAAACAGCATCACTGAATGCTTCAAGCCGGGTTATCTCCTCCCCGCGCCATCGAAAACCATGTCTATTCCCATAATTAGTTTTTGCAAGTGATTCTCGTATCATTTTTAACTCCGCATTGTTTTTAAGTTTCGTTATCTTAATTGAGCAGGTGCCATTCAAACAAAAGACTCACTTATCATTAAAGATTACCCCACATCCAAATTCATTTTGATAAAATACAAATTTTAGACAGTTTTTCCATTATTTAATTGTAACCTTTTAATGAGGGAACAGTCTAAAAAGAAAGTAAAAAGTGAGGTGAGCTGTGTGTAAAAATAGAATTATAATGAATCTTTTGCTCGCGCTGCTGTTTATTTCCTCGACAATGCTGCAGGCCTGCAGGATAGATTCAAGAGGAATTGTAGATGAAAATCTTAAAGTTATCCAGGAAAAAACTTTTAACATACCCGGAGGGAAAATTACTAAAACTGGATGCATCATCAGGTGATGTAACAATTAAAACCTGGGATAAACCGGAAGTCTATATTAAAATTCTGGGAAACTCAAAAGCTGAGAAAAAAGTTGATTTTTCATTCAATCAAACTGATGACCTGGTTGAGGTTATCGCTGATCATCACGGCAGCTTTTTTAATTGGTTTGGTAATGGAATCAGAATGAAATTTGAAATCACACTGCCCTCTGATTTTAATACAAAAATAAAAACAAGCGGCGGGGATATTAATCTTGCCGGAATTTCAGGTGAACAAAATATTAAAACATCCGGCGGGGATGTTGCTATTGATAATGTAAATGGGAATCTAAATATTTCTACATCCGGTGGAGACATTACAACTTCAAATATCAAAGGCACTTCTGATCTCAACACTTCAGGTGGTGATATTAAGAGCACTAATTTTACAGGGAACATCAGCGTTTCAACATCCGGGGGGAGCATAAATCTTGATGGAATGGATTCAAAGATTTACGCGAATACTTCCGGTGGAGATATAGACGTGAATTATAAAGGAGAAAATAAAGGAATTGAACTCAGCACTTCCGGAGGCAGCATTACTATAAAATTACCGGAAGATTTTAGCGCATCTGCAAAACTCTCAACATCGGGAGGAAGCATAACCTGTTCGTTAAAAACAAATAACATCGCTAAGATCACCTCATCAAAATTTGAAGCGGATTTGAATAATGGCGGAAATGAATTAATTGCAAAAACTTCCGGTGGTGATATTGAGGTTATGAAGAATCAATAAAAAGTTAACTAAAAATTTAGAAGGCGTCATTTCGAGGGATCCCGGCGAGTCGGGAGACCGGGAAATCTTTTCAAAACATTAGATTTCTCTCCCGCTAAAGCGGGATCGAAATGACAAGCCTGCTTTTCAGACAACCCCTTTCTTTTTTCCACACTAAAAATTTCCCTACATTATTACTATATTTAAATAGTTATTAATTCAATTATATTTACCTGAATGGAAAACCGGCTAATATACCACTTCGTAAACGACGACGAGCTTCTCCGCATTTCCAATAAAATTAAGGAAATGGAAAAAACCACCGCGGGCGAAATTTGTGTAAGTATAAAAGAGAAAAAGCACTTTCTTGAAAAGAGAAAATCTTTGAGAGAGTTAGCTGAGAAAGAATTTTTTAAATTAGGCGTCGCAAACACAAGAGACAAAACCGGGATTTTGATTTTTCTTTTACTGGAAGACAGAAAATTTTACATACTTGCTGACAGCGGAATAAATGCGAAAGTCCCGCAGGAAACCTGGGATAAGATTAAAAACGAAATCCAGCAAAAATTCTCAACCGGTGAATTTTGCAAAGGGCTTATCTTTGGAGTGGAAGAAGTGGGAAAAATTCTCAGCACTCATTTCCCGATTAAAGCAGATGATACTAACGAACTCTCAAACCGCATCACTGTCGATTGAACATTCCATTATGTGTCATCCCGAATTTATTTCGGGATCTCATTATTTGATCGGATTCTGAAACAAGTTCAGAATGACAGTCAACCGTTTTATTCTTAAAATTAGCCCATCCCCACAAAGCCATTACAAATCTGTAATTAAATCTTGACTATCTAACAACTTATTCCTTATTTTTGTCAAATGACGGGGATCATACCAGACCTTAAAAAGAGATTCCCCTTTTTATTCTGAAGTCTGATTGACGGAATTTATTTCTCGATAACATTCCAAATAATCCATAGATGAATTGGCTTGTATGATAGTTATGTGTTTTTGAATTGCGAGTAAATAATGATTACTAAAATATGTCTTAATAAAGTTACTAGTTTCAAGAATCCAGCTTTTTTGGAGACTGATAAAAGAGTAAATCTTATTTATGGACTGAATGGAACTGGTAAAAGCACACTTTCTGATTATCTATATGACTTAAAAAATCCATCTTTTGCAGATTGTTCCCTTGAAGGATCAGATAATGAAGAAATCTTAGTTTACAATCAGCATTTTATTGATGATTATTTTTATCAACCGGATTCATTAAAAGGAATATTTACATTATCAAAAGAGAATAAAGAAACTGAAGAAAAAATTACAAAAGCTAATGATGAAATTAAAAAACTAGAAGATGACAAAGAGAAACGAATTGTTACTATTAAGTCTCTCAATGTAGAACTAGAACAAAAAAAACTTTATGCTGAAAATAAAATTTGGGAAGTAAAAACAACTTACACTGGTGGTGACAGAGTTTTAGAGTATTGCCTTGAGGGTTTGAAAGGACAAAAAGAAAAACTATTATATTTTATTTGCGGGATTGATAAACCAGAACAAAAACCAGAAAGATCAACTGATGATTTAAAAAAAGAAGTGGAATCATTCAAAGGAGAAAATGCACAAAAATATGATCCTATTCCTACACTGAATTTTACTGCACATCATGTTGAATCTAATCAATTGTTCCAAAAGACAATTATCGGAAATGAAGATAGTGTTGCTTCAGAGCTTATTAAAAAAATAGGTAATTCTGATTGGGTAAAAAAGGGATTGGATTTTTTACCTTCCGTAGATGAGTTTAATGATACAGCCAAACCTTGTCCGTTTTGTCAGCAAAATACAATAACAAAAACTGTAGTAGATAGTATCAAAGAGTATTTTGATGAATCTTATGAAAAAGACTTAAAAGAATTAAATAATTTATCTTCCGTATACCAGACAGCCGTAAATTCCATTGAGAAGAAAGAGAATTACGATATTCATCCCCTCATTATTGAAAATAAAATAGAGTTTGACAACAGATATAATAAGGTCATTGGTTTCTTAAATGGGAATATAAACAAAATAGAGTCCAAGCTTTCAACCCCAAGCCAAAAAATATCTCTCATTGAGTCTATTGACACTATTAAAAATATTAATACATATATCGAGGAATTGAACAAAAAGATTAGCGTGCATAATCAAAAAATTGATAATGTGGAAGAATCTTTGATTAAGATTAAAAACAACTTTTGGTCTATAATGCGATGGGATTATGACCAGACAATCGATATTTATCTAAAAGATTCAAAAGTGATTAATAATAAGATTAGTGAACTTGAGACTGTAAATTCTGATCTCGATAAAAGTATTTTATCTCAGAAAAGAGTAATTGTTGAGCAACAGAAAAATACTATCAATATTGAAGAGGCGATTACGAACATCAATAATGGTTTAATTGACTTAGGTATTGATAACTTTAAGATTGTTAAGCACTCTGATACTTATTACAAAATTACAAGAGAAGAAAATGATGACCACGCATTTCAAACGCTAAGCGAAGGCGAAAAAATGATGATTAGTTTCTTATATTTTCGTGAATTATGCAGAGGCAAAAAAAGTTCTACGGAGACTTCAAATAAAAAAATAATTGTAATCGATGATCCTATTTCTAGTTTATCCCACATATATATATTTAATATAGGGCAATTCATTAGAAATGATTTTATCAATTCAACTATTTATGAACAAATATTTATTCTAACTCATAGTTTGTATTTTTTCTATGAATTAACGGATATAAAACACGAAAGGCGTAAAAATAATCAAAAGTTATTCAGAATGATTAAAAACAGTAATGGCAGTCAAATTATCGGAATGGGGTATGAAGAAATCCAAAATGATTACCACTCCTACTGGAATATTATTAAAAACGACAAACAACCTCCTGCTTTAATTGCGAATTGTATGCGAAATATTATTGAATATTTTTTTAATTTCATTGAAAAAACAGACATATATAATGTTTTTCAAAAACCTCAATTGCAAGCAGCTAAATATCAAGCATTCAGTAGATATATTAACCGTGAATCACATTCTGTTGGACAAAATATTTTTGATCTAAAAGAGTTCAACTATGGTGATTTTAAGGAAGCCTTTGCTTTAGTTTTTGAAAAGAGCGGATATGAAGGGCATTATAAAAAAATGATGATATGAAAACACACAACAAGTTGCTCAAGCCGACAGCGTTTTCACACTCGGCATTTTTATAATTTATAAATGCTGTAAGGAGCGAACCTTAGTTCGCCCCTTACAATTAATCACTCAGTTTCCAACCCAACTCCTTCCGTTCCCCTGGCTTTTTTTCTTTCTCTGCGTATCGCTATTTTTTCTCTCATCCCTTCGATCTTAACATAAATAACCGGAACGAGTACAAGCGTTAAAAACATAGAACTAATCAATCCGCCGATAATTGCCCAGGCAAGCCCTGATTTCCATTCGGAACCGGAATCCTGCGCAAGAGCCAGCGGAAGCATACCGATCACCATCGCTGTTGTAGTCATAATTATCGGCCTTATCCTGCTTTCTCCTGCATCGATGATTGCGTCATAAGTCGATTCACCATCCCGTTTCCTCTGGTTTGCCCTATCGACTAAAAGAATCGCGTTCTTACCGACAAGCCCGACAAGCATAATAATTCCGAGAATCGAAAAAATGTTCAGCGTTTTCATCGTCAGAGCCAGCGCCAGCATTGCGCCAACAATTGCAACGGGAATTGAAAACAAAATTATAAACGGATCTACATAAGAATCATAAAGCGCAATCATAATCATAAAAACGAAAATTACAGCGGCAAGCAATGCCAGCCCAAGACTGCCGAAAGAGTCGGATTGATTTTTCAAATCTCCCCAGTAGGCAATGTTAACTCCGTCTGGCAATTTCTTCTTTGCCATTTCATTTTTAATATCTGCCCCGATACTACCGCTTGCCCTGCCGACTACCTGCGAGAAAACAGTGATGGCGCTTATCCTGTCCATTCTTTCAAGTTTGGTCGGCCCTGTAGTCTGGTAAACATCGGCAAATTGCTGCAGCTGTATCTGCTGTCCTGCTTTATTTACAAACGTCAGGTTTTTCAAATCGGAAATACTTCTCCGGTCAAACTTGTCCAGTCTTACACGAATATCGTAATCATCATTTCCGTCCCTGTATTTTGAATCATCATTGCCCTGCAGGGCAACCTGTAATGTGGAACCGACATCTGCAATTGATAATCCGAGATCAGCAAGTTTTTGCCTGTCAATATCAACTCTTGTTTCCGGTTTGCCTTCTTCGGCTGACATTCTTACATCGGCAGTTCCGGGAATATTTTTAACAACGTTCATCAAAATTTCAGCAGATTTTTCCACATCTTTTCTATTCGGTCCGTTTACAACCAGTTGAATAGGCGTTTGATTTGCTGTTCCGAAAAGTCCAATTGGATTAACGCGGACTTTTAATCCCGGAATATTTTGCGCAAATTTTTTGATTTCTTCTCCTATCTCTTCAGTTGATTTTTCTCTTTCTTCTTTACTTAACAATGTTACGTCTATCTCGGATGTATTATTTGCGGATTGTCCAAGTAAGGCCTTCATTGGAAGCGCCGACATTCACAAATATTTTTTTAACTTCCGGCAGACCTGAAACATATTTTTCCACTTTCTGTGTTACATAATTTGTATTATCAAGAGTTGAACCGGCAGAAGTTTCGAGTATTACTGCAAATTCACCTCTATCGGACTGAGTGATAAATTCCGCTCCAATAAAACCAAGCGGCGCAAGCATTAAAGATAAGACGAACAACACCGTCGATAATGTTATCACTTTCCACTTATTTGCAAGACTCCATTTAAGAATGTTCAGATATTGAGTTATAAATTTCTTAAACCTGTTTTCAAACCACGTTGCAAACTTTCCAATTATTGTTTTCTGTGATAATTTTTCAAGCTTTCCTATCCGTGAAGCCAGCAGCGGAGTTAAGGTAAATGAAACAAACAAACTCAGCAGTGTTGAAACGACAACAACTATGGCAAATTCTCTGATAATGTTTCCTATCAGTCCGCCCGTAAGAGCAAGAGGAACATAAATCACAACGTCGACTAAAGTAATTGACAGCGCCGCAAACCCGATTTCATTCCTTCCTTTCACCGCGGCTGTTCGCCTGTTTTCTCCTTTCTCCATATGATGATATATATTCTCAAGCACAACTATCGAGTCATCGACGAGTATACCAACTACCAGTGAAAGCGCAAGTAATGTCATCAGGTTCAACGTGAAATTAAAAATATACATCACGATAAAAGTTGAAATGATTGAAGCTGGAATAGCAAGCATTACTATGAATGAATTCCTGATGCTGTGAAGGAAAAGCAGCATAACAATTGCAACAAGTATAACAGCAAGTGCAAGATCCAGCTTAACTCCGTTCGCAGCGTCTATTGTAAAATTGGAAGCGTCCTGAGCAATATCGAAATTAACTCCTTCCGATTTATAATCGTTTTGCATTTTAATAAGTTCAGCGCGAACCAGTTTACTAACATCTACAGCGTTAGCATCAGTTTGCTTCTGAACTAAAATTCCGATACTGGTGTTTCCATCGATACGGCTTATATTGGAATATTCTTTTTTACCATCCTGAATTTCAGCAATATCAGAAAGATGAATATTACTTCCTGTTCGTGACCTGGCAACTACAAGATTTCTCAGCTGATCAAGCGAATTAAACTTACCGGCAACACGAACTACAAATTGATCCTTGCTTCCTTCAATTTTGCCGGTCGGGTAATCCAGGTTAGAAGTTTTTACTGCATTTAAAACCTGGAGGATTGAAATATCGTACACGTGTAGTTTGTTCTGATCTACATTAATTTTAATCTCTCTTTCATCGCCTCCGACTAGATGTAATTTGCCCTACTCCTGCTATTTTTGCGAGCCGCGGCTGAATTCTGTCAATTACAAATTGATAAAAGTCCGTTGAGGGTAAATTACTTTTTACACCCAGTCTTAGAATCGGTATTTCATCAAGAGCAAATTTTGAGATTGTAGGCGCCTTAACGTCAGTTGGCAGCTGGCTTAAAATTGCATTTACTTTTCTTTGTGCATCCTGCAGCTCAAGATCAATATCTGCCGCCTGTTGAAATTGAATAAATACAAATGAAATACCTTCCGAAGAAGTTGATTTAACATTATCTATCTGATCAAGTGTTGAGACAGCATCTTCAATCGGTTTTGTAACCGAAGTTTCAACTTCACTTGGCGAAGCTCCGGGATACAACGTAGCAATAGTCAAAACCGGCGGACTGATCTTCGGTAACAGCTCATAATTTAATTGTGTATAACTGAAGAGTCCTACCAGTGTTAAAGCTGCAAATATCACCACAATCAGCGTTGGCCTTTTTATCGATAGTTCTGTAATCGTCATTCTAAAACTCCTTAAGAAAATTCCGGATTATAATAGCGGAATTTTTCATTCCTTAAAATCTTTAGTATTTAATTATATTAACTTTATTTCCATCCTGAAGATTATTCTGCCCGTTTACTACAACAGTATCATCTTCTTTTATACCACTGATTACGTGAAGATAATTATCAGAAGTTTCACCAATCACTATGTTTACAAGTTTGGCAGTGTTACCTTCTACTTTAAACACCTGCGGATTCTTAACGCTTCCAATCAAAGCTTCGCGTGGAATCACAAGCTCAGTTCCCTTACCAACAGAATTAAAACTTACCCTTCCGAACATTCCTGCTTTTAATGGATGTTCTTTACTGTTTGGTAAAATAACCTCGACAGGATAATTATGTGCATCGTCAGCTTTATCGCTTATTGTATTTATTACACCGGAATAACTTACACCCGGGTAAACATCAGTTGTTATAGTAACTTTATCACCTTTCTTTAATTTGAAAACATCTTTTTCGGCAACATTCAGTTCAACTTTCAATTTTGATATATCAACTACATCTGCAACCACATTATTCATCTTTACCCAATCGCCGATATTTACCATGCGGGATGTTACATAACCTGATATCGGTGTAATTATTTTGGTATCGTTATACTGCCTGTTTGCGGTAATATAATTTGACTCGGCATTTACATAATTTAACTTCGCCGATTCAAGTTGCGCATCAGTTATTGAATTACCGGCATATAAGGCTTTATATCTCTCATAATCTTTTTTAGCTTTCTCATAATTTACCTGTGCTGAATTTTTTGCAGCCAGCTTTAGCTCATCATCAAGCTGGAATAATACTGAACCGGCTGTTTTATATTCGCCGACCTGTGCATTTACCTTTGTAACTTTTCCCTGCGCTTCAGCGATAATTTGTACATCATTATTAGCTACGATTGTACCGACAAGTTCAAGATTCGTATCGGTCTTTTTCATCTCAGCTTTTGCAACTGTAACGGGAAAGGAATCTATTTCATTTAAACTTGCATTTTTACTTATTTCTGCCCTGTTTCGAAGTAATATTGCAACGAGCAATACTGCCACAATTGTAACAATTGAAATTATTTTTATCCTTTTCACTTTTTTACCCTCATTAAAATTTATTTATTCACCAATTGATTTTTTTAACTGCGCCTGAGCAAGTTCATAGTCCACAATAGATTGGATATAATTTGTTTTCGCCTGAAGCAGTGCTACTTCTGCATCGAGCAAATCAGAGTTAAGCGCCAGCCCGTTTTTAAACTTATCATCAGTCACTCTATAATTTTCTTCAGCCTGACCGACATTCTGTTCGGAAACTGTCATTCTCTCCTCCGATTTTTTAAGATTCAGATAATTTTGTGTTACTTCCAGCGTTACCCCGTCCTTTATAATTTTATATGAATCTTTTGCCATGTTCAAATTGAGTCTCAGCTTGTTCTGTTCTATCCGAGGTTGCCCCCCAGTTCCATAGATTAATGGAAAGAGAAACTCCAACATCCCAGGTATTATTGAATTGATCTACCAGGGGCTGAATTCTAGTGTTAGGGCGTGAATAATAATAATCGCCAACGAGATAAATCTGAGGCCACCAATCTGATTTTGCGGCTGTAATGCTGCTCTCGCCAGCCTTCATTCTATATTGCATTGATTTTAATTCCGGCCTGGCATCATATGCTTTTGAAACTAATGAATCCAGTTCTTCAACGTCTTTAAGTGATTTTTCAACCTTCTCAGTTGTTTCAACTTCAGTGGACATAGGAAGTCCGATTAAGTTAACAAGTGAAATATTAGCTAATTCAACGGCATTTTTGGCATCAATCAAATTAAGCTGTGCTTCTCCAAGTTGAACCTGAACTTTAAGTACGTCATTTTTCGTAGCGAGTCCCTGCTCAAATAAATTTTGAACATCTTTAAGGTGCGCCTGAATCTGGTTAACGTTTTCTTCCGTTACTTTTTTGATCTGGTTAGCTTTGAATAAGCCCCAGTATGTATTCTTAATATTGTATATCAGATCTTTTTCTGCTTTCGTGTAATCCTGTTTTGAAGCAAGATAATTATATTCTGCAATGTTCGAATTACTTTCCAGTTTGAACCCTGTAAAAATCGGCTGTCGAAGTGAGAGTTGAACATTATAATAGTTAAATATCGATGGTGAAATATTAAAGGCACCAAAGGGCGTATTAATAATAAATGGCGAAACCTCACTCAACCTGGTATATGAAGCATTCAAACTTAGACTGGGCAGGCGGTATGTATCCACTTCACTCCACTTAGCATCTGCGTAATTCATATTCATTTTCGAACTATGAAGTGAACTGCTGTTCTGAAGGCCGATATTTACAGCTTCATCTATAGAAAGACTTTTTTGCTCTTGTGAAAATCCGCTTACTGATATTAGTAACAGACCAATTACGATTGTAAACAACCTGGAAATTTTATAACTCATTATTATTTTACTCCTTCTTCAATATTGGATATTTTATGATGTGAGACATATTTTTCTCTTCCCTCATCAGTAAGAATACCTTCAAAAATTATTTTTATCAGCATTTCAAAAACCTGGTCACCTGTGTATGGCAGCTGTGAAAGGATTTCAGGATTTATCAAAGATGAAACAGCATTTACATAAGTCAGAACAATAACCTGCTGATCTATATCTTTTCTGAATGCGCCTGTTTCAACTCCTTCATTTATTAATCCTGCAAACTTTGCCAATGATTCTTTCTTCCTGTATTCATTAATGCTTTTCCATATCTCCGGATTATTCTTCTGAATATCTTCCGGCAGCGGCCCTCTTAATTTTGAGGATGTCTTAGCTATGTAATTCATCAGTGTTTTAAGTTTCTGAATAAATTCCATCTCACTGTTATTGCAGATTACATCACAATTAGTTTTGATGTTTATTTTTATTTTCTCGATTATTTCTCTTAAAAGATTTTCCTTGCTTTCAAAAAATTTATATAGTGTCTTCTTGCTGATTCCGAGCGCCTCGGCGATTTCATCCATCCTCACTCTTGTATATCCGTACTGAAAAAAGATTTCTTCTGCTTTTTTAAGTATCCGTTCTTTTATCTCTATATCTTCCACTTTATTCTTCCTTCTTCTGTTTGGAAACTGATTTCGTTTATAACGTTTCCTTTATGGTTTTAAAAAAACAGCGAATTTAGCTGATTTAATCCATATTTTTATGTTGGAAACTTATATCGTTTATTTAGTTTCCAAAACTACAAAAATGATATAATACAAGTCAAGTATTTTTTTATCAATCTTTTGGAAATATTTTTAATCGGTGAAATTATTAGGTGGGTGGAAAACCGAATGGAAAGACGGATTAGCCAGCATTCAGACTTTTTTCATATTCAGTTTTAAATCTTTTAACAGCTTCATAAATTGCTTTTGCAATGCTTTCCTGTCCCTTTTTACTTTTTAGGATAGCTACATCATGATAATTTGATAAAAATCCCGTTTCAATCAGCACACTTGGCATTGAAGCACCCACAAGCACATAAAATCCTGCCTGCTTTACTCCCTTTGAATCAATATTCAATTCAGCTGACATTTGCTTATTAAGCAGGTCTGAAAATTCCTCTGAATATTTCATATAAGCTGACTGAGCCATACTTACAAGAATAAAATTCTCGTCAGTCAATTTTTGATAGCGTGCCGGGTCATCTTCATATTGAATTACACTGTTTTCTCTTTCAGCTATTGCGATAGCTTCCTCAGTTCTGCCGGGTCGAAGAAGATAGATCTCGAATCCTTCTGCATTGCTGGGCTTTTTTGGCATTGAGTTACAATGGATAGAAATAAATAATTTTCCCCCCTGTTCATTTGCAATTTTTCCTCGCTCATAAAGATCAACAGCCACGTCTGTTTTCCTTGTGTAGACCACCTTTACATCTTTTATGTTTTTTTCAATAAGTTTTCCAAGTTTTAATGCAATACCAAGAGTTATATCCTTTTCCTTAATTCCCCCGACTCCAATTGTTCCGGGATCTCTTCCACCATGACCCGGATCAATGACAATCGTATCAAAATCCCACTTAGATTTATTTTTTTCATTATTAACTGTTTTTTCAAAAGTATTGTTATGCAAAGTAATTAATATGTCATCTGATTTATCTGCATTCAGTACTTCACTTGTTGTAAATTCCTTCCCTAGCGTAAATTTAAATTCAGTATCATTCCCGACGTTTTTAACTTTTATTTTTTTTACCAATCCACCTGTACCTTCTTCTGAAATATTTGAAACGTCAGCGTGTACGTCCCTAAATAGAATCGTCAATACTCCATCTTTAAAATCACTTGAATAACTGGGAATAACCTTATCAGATTTAATGCGTATCAATGTGCCATTTGCCTTTTCATCTATTGTTATTCCAGGAATATTATACGGATCACTGTTATCATTCTTGTTGATTAGTGATCCTTCCAATTTTGTAGTCAGAACAAGATGATGATTATTATCCAAAAGCAGGTTTTTGCCAAGAACGATTTGCAATGGTTTGATAGCATACAATAAAGGCACAAAAATTTGCCCGTTTATTAAATATGTGGAAGTAGGTAGTTGATATACATTAGTAGTGTTTTCCGAATCAGCAGTCAATATTATAAATGGATTTTCAGCCGTAAACTTTAAATCATAATATTTAAATTTTAATTCAATTTTTTGCGCCGTTGTATTGTAATATGAATTTAGAGAAAGCGCCTTAGCAAATGCATCCAAAGAAATGTAAACTGTTTTATATCTCTCATATATTGGAATTGTATAGCTATTTGCCCCATCTATTAGCTCCAGAGTAGATTTCTGTGCAAACACCTGAAATGAAAGAAGTAATGCAAAAGCTATTAAAAATTTAATTTTCATACGCTTAGATTTTTTAACCAATGAACGGTAACATAAATCCGCTTTTGGTTTTATATTTTATAAATTCCTCTTTAAAATTTTTACTTAGAAGTTTTTCCTCTAATCCGGCACGCATTATTAATATTGGTATTTGAATAACTGCCAGGGGAAATACAAGATAACTCAATGTAGCTGTGGCACCGCCCAGATCCAATAATATTTGAGATAAATACTGCGGGTGCCTTACAAACCGGAAAGGCCCTTTTGTCACCAATTTATGGTGCCGGTAAATAAGCACTTCCTGTGAATAGTTGTCTCCCAATGTTTTAAAAGCAAAAATTTGTACCCACGAAAATACCAGGTAAACTAATAATCCTATAACACGAATGGCCTGATAATCCTGTTTATATGAAACGGTTCCGACCTGGAAGATTGCAAGTATAAATAAAATAAGCGTCAGAACTGATATTACCAGAGGCGTTTTCTGCAAAAAAGTACCAGGTTTCTCTTTTGAAACGGTAATGGTAGATTTAAGCCCTTTTTTAGCACTTGATATATTAGCCCCAAAAGTAGCAATAAGATTTAATCCGGCAATTATGTTTATTGGATCCATAATATTTTAATCTGTTTTCTTTCCGTGTTTAGTCATAATTGATTTCCATTCATCCAGGGACAGCTGTTCCGATTCGTCAATCAACATAATTGGAATATCATCCTCAATTCTGTATCTGCGTCTAGTCTTTTTGTCAGTAGATACCAGAGTTTCTCCATCAAGTACAAGATCGGCTTTTGTTTCAGGACAACAGAGAATATCAAGAAGTTCTTTACTTATCATAAATCACCCGATTTTAAATAGCTAATTTAAACTCTATAAATCAGACAGACAATGTCATTTTATTTCATCATATCTAAAACATTCAGTTATGTGATCATTAACCATCCCCGTTGCCTGCATAAATGCATAACAAATTGTTGACCCCACAAATTTGAAACCTCGTTTTTTAAGATCCCTGCTCATCTCATCACTTTTTTTCGTTTTGGATGGTATTTGTTTTAAATATTTAAATCGATTTTTAATTGGTTTACCTCCTACATATTGCCAGATATATTTATCGAAGGTTCCGAATTCCTGCTTCACTTCTAGGAAACATTTTGCATTAATTTTTGCAGCATTTATCTTAAGTCTGTTCCTGATTATACCTTCATTTTTCATGAGCTGATTTAGCTTTGTCGAACCATACTTTGCAATTATTTTAGGATCGAAATTATCAAAAGCTGCTTTAAAATTTTTTCTTTTCTTCAAAATTGTTATCCAGCTAAGTCCAGCCTGAAAACCTTCAAGTATCAACATTTCAAATAATTTCCTGTCGTTGTGGCAGGCAACTCCCCATTCTTTGTCATGATATTTAATGTAAAGTGAATCTTTTGTTGACCAGCCGCATCGGATTTTATTCATATTTCAAATATTTAGTTTGATGAGAAAACCTTAAGCCCAACTAATCCTATAATTATTAAGAACATAAAAAAAAGTCTGGTAAATTCTTTTGATTCACCGAAAAGAATTATCCCTAGTATTGCAGTACCCACCGCCCCAATGCCTGTCCAAACAGCATACGCTGTTCCGATTGGCAACCATTTTAAAGCCAGTGAAAGCAAACCCATGCTAATTAAAATACAAACAATAGTAAAAACGCTTGGCCAAAATTTTGTAAATCCATTCGAATATTTCATCCCGATAGCCCAGGCTGTTTCGAATAATCCGGCTATAAATAAAATGATCCAGGCTTTCATTGAATTAACTTTTGTGATGATCTAAAATATGAAAATTTCAGGATAGAAATTGGAGCGAGCGAATATTATTGCAAGTAATCTTTCAGATATTTTCCTGTCCAGGAATTCGGATCAGAAACAATCTTTTCAGGAGTGCCCACCGCTATAACTTCACCGCCCTTTTCGCCCGCATCAGGCCCAAGATCTATCACATAATCAGCACATTTAATTACATCAAGATTATGTTCAATTATTACAACAGAATTATTTCTTTCAATCAGTAGGTTAAAACAATTCAACAATTTTGAAATATCATCAAAATGAAGCCCGGTGGTAGGTTCATCAAAAATAAACAGCGTGTGTCTTCTTTCTCTTTGCTTTGTAAGATGAGATGCCAGCTTTATTCGTTGCGCTTCACCACCGGACAATGTATTTGAAGGTTGCCCCAGTTTAATATATCCCAATCCAACATCAGCAAGAACTTTAATAAACCTTACAATTTTCTCTTCATCTTCGAAAAATACAACTGCTTCATCAACTGTCATTTCAAGAACATCGACAAGATTTTTACCGCGGTAAGTAATTTCCCGAATTTCTTTTTTGAACCGGGTTCCATTGCAGTCTTCACACGTTAAATATAAGATCTGCAAGGAATTGCATTTCGACTTTAATAAATCCATCACCCTGACAGGTTTCACATCTTCCGCCGGGAACATTAAACGAAAAATATCCTGGTTTATATCCCCTGGCTCTTGCCTGATGTGTAGATGCAAATAATTCTCTGATAAGTTCAAATGCTTTTATATAACTTATCGGATTTGACCTTGGAGATTTACCAATCGGAGATTGATCAACTATTTCAACTTCATCAATATACTCTGCACCTTTAATTTCTGAAAAGGCGCCAATTTCAGAAACCGGCATTCCCAAATATTTTGCAAGTCCCGCATAAAGAACATCATGTATTAAAGTGCTTTTACCAGAACCGCTTACACCAGTAACAACAACAAATTTATTTAATGGAATTTTAACATTAATATTTTTCAGATTATTTTCACGTGCACCAATTATTTCAATTTCCCTTTCCTTTTTTGTATTTCTTTTTTTAGGAACCGGAATTTTTACCTACCTGAAAGATATTTTCCCGTTAATGAATCTTTATTTTTCAATATATCCTGATACAGTACCCATTGCAATTATTTCACCGCCTTCATTACCAGCTTTGGGTCCCATATCAATAATTAGATCTGCTTCCTTCATCATTTCCGGATCATGTTCAACTACAAGAACAGTGTTACCTATATCTCGAAGATTTTTTAAAATATTTATCAATCTTTCATTATCTCTTGGATGAAGGCCAATACTTGGTTCATCAAGCACATATAAAGTGCCAACAAGAGAAGAGCCAAGGGAAGTTGCAAGATTTATTCTTTGCGTTTCGCCACCGGAAAGCGTACTGCTCAATCGATCCAAGTGTTAAATATCCAATTCCCACATTATTTAAGAAGGTCAATCTTTTAATAATTTCTTTCAGAATCCTTTCGCCAACTTTCATATCAAAATCGGACAATTTTAAGTTCATTAAAAAACAATAATGAATGTTCAATTGGAAGTTTAACAACATCATAAATTGATTTACTATTAATTTTTACCTGCAGAGCTTCTCTTCTTAATCGTGTACCTTTACAAGCTGCACAGAGAGTATAGCCTCTATACCGGCTTAATAGAACTCTAACATGCATTTTGTATGTTTTGCTTTCCAGCTTTTCGAAAAAATCGATCAATTCCAACATAATCTCCGAAACCCTTTCTTATCAGGTTAACCTGCTCAGAAGTCAAATCCTTATATGGAATATTAAGTGGAATATTAAAACTTTTTGCATTTTGCACCAGATCTCGCAAATTTGTGCTGTATTTAGCTGAACGAAATGGAGCAATTGCACCATCCGATATGCTCAACTCGGGATTAGGAATAACAAGATTCATATCAATCCCGATTGTCTTGCTGAATCCCTGGCATACAGGACAGGCACCGAATGGGTTATTAAATGAAAAGAATCGCGGTTCCGGTTCTTCGTATCTAATTCCGCAGCATTCATAAAATTTATTAAATTCTTTTTCTTCACAGAGTATCCGCGTTTATTAAAACGAGCCTGTTTTCACCTTCCTTAAATGTCACTTCGATTGAATCGGATAATTTTTCTCTTATATTTCCTTTGCTAACTTTAAATCTTTCAATTACAACTCTAACACCTTTCTTCTTTTTAGGGATTTTTATTTCTTCATTAAGATCAATAACATTTCCATTAGAATAAATTCTGAAGAAACCTCTTTTTTTGAGGAGTTCAATTTCTTCCTTAACCTTTCTACCTTCGTGATCGTGAAGCGGAAAAGTTAGATAGAATTTTGCTCCTTCTTCCTGTTTTTCAAGCCAATCAGTTACTGTTGCTAGTTGTGTCTTTTTTAACTTCCTTTCCGCATTGAAAGCAAATAGTTTTTCCGATTCTTGCAAACAACAAACGAAGGTAATCATAAATTTCAGTGGTTGTTCCAACAGTTGATCGTGAATTTCTTGAACCGGTTTTTTGTTCGATTGCAACTGCCGGACTAATTCCCTGAATATAATCAACATCGGGTTTGTTCATTCTTTCCAGAAACTGTCGTGCATATGCTGAAAGACTTTCTACATATCTTCTTTGACCTTCGGCATAAATAGTATCAAAAACCAAAGATGATTTACCGCTGCCGCTTACACCTGTAAAAACTACTAATTTATTTCTAGGAATTTCGAAAGTTAGATTTTTTAAATTGTGTTCTCGTGCACCACGGATAACTATCTTTTTTTCTTTTTTGCCGTTGTTGTTCATTTAAAATGTAAAATTGAGCAAATTAAAATTAGTCAAGATTTAAAGTTACAAAAAAATATTAAACAAATGTGTTTTGACGTGGGTCCCGGACATGCAAATCCAGTAAAGCAGGATTTAAACTTAACCTTTTGTAAAGAAAGAGATTAGACAAGGTATGGCAGCTGCTTATTTTTTCTCTTCTAGTTTTTTCAATTCATCTATTCTTTCATTTATCAGTTTCATCTTATCCTGAAGTTCCTGAAGACTCTTATTTATATCATCTTCATATTCAGCTTTATCCCAATAGCCGCGATTTTCAAAATAGCCTTTGAAAAGCCAATTGTGTTTTAATGCTTCCATATTTTCTGCCATTCTGGAAGCCGCCAGCCTTGCTGCTTCAGAAGTTGTATTAATATTTTGCATTGTAACAGCAAAAATAGAATCGTATTTCGAACCATTAACAAGCACCTGTCCTAGTATTCCTTTACCTTGTTGTACGCCTGTCATTATAGAATCAAGTTTGCCGGTAGTGCTATTAACGTTTGTGACAACCTTTTCCACTCCAACACCTAATTCATTAAACAAATCAGTAACTTTTTCTAATTCAGCTGTAATGCCTTTAAGGCTTGTGCTTGCCTGCTGAGTCAGATCTGCTGCGTTGTTATATAATCGATTATCATTTAAAAGCTTGCCCATTGAACCTTCGCCATTGTTTACCTTTTCAGTTATAGCAGCCAAACTTTTTGTCATTTCCTTTGTGTACTGTACTACTCCTTGAGTTTCATTTAATAATGCACTGAAACTAGGTTGCTCTACAGTTTGAATATATCCGCCATCGTTTACCATATCAGTTGAACTACTTCCCACTTCAAGAACAACTACCTTATTACCAACAAGGCCTTCAGTTTCAATCGTTGCTTTGGTGTCAGTTCTTATGAATCTGTGAATATCGGTAGAGAGACCCATAGTTACTTCCACACGACCGGTTGTGTCAGGCACAATTTTAATTGAACTAACACTACCAATATCTATTCCATTTAATCTTACTTGAGCACCATTTCTCAGTCCCTGCACATTTGAGAAATTAGCTTTCACTTTGAACGAGCTTCCGAAAATATCACCTCTTTTCCCGATCATAAATATTCCTACTACGAAGAGTAAGAATCCTAAGAAAATAAAAATTCCAAGTCTAACCGGGGCAGCATTCTTGACCATTATTTACTCCCTTTATTTTCTGCGAAAAATTCCCTGTCAAAAAAGTCGTTCAGGAATTCATCATTTGTCGAAGTTAGTTTACTTAGTTCGCCTTCATATCTAATTTTTCCATCTTTTAAAACAACAGCGTGATCTGCAATAATATGAGCGCAAATCAAATCGTGCGTAACAACAATTGCTGTGACATTTAAATCTTTTTGCAAATCTACTATGAGCCTGCTGATTTCTTTAGTCGTAATTGGATCAAGCCCTGTTGTTGGCTCATCGTAAAGTATGAGTTGCGGTTCAGTAATTATTGTCCTGGCAAGACCAATTCTTTTTTTCATACCGCCTGATAATTCTGCCGGCATCTTATTAATCGCATCAAGCAGATCGACTTTTTCCAGCACAGTTTTTATTTTTTCATCCCGTTCTTTATCTGAGAAATCAAAATTCCTAATCAATGGAAATTCAAGATTCTCCCTAACCGTCATTGAATCGTATAGTGCTGAACTCTGAAAAACAAAACCAATATGCTTCCTGATTTTATTTAATTCTTTTTCCTTCATTTTTAAAATATTTGTTCCATCTATAAAAATCTCTCCGGCATCCGGAACCAGTAATCCAACTATACATTTTAATAATACACTTTTCCCTGTGCCGCTTCTTCCAAAAACCACAAAGTTTTCGCCATCCTTGATATTTAGCGAAATGCCATCAAGAACAACATGTTCACCAAATGCCTTAGAAAGATTTTTAATTCCAACGGTCATATCGGCCAGAAAATAATTGTGATTTTAACAAGAATCATATCTAAAATTAATATTAATAATGAAGAAAGGACTACTGAACTTGTAGAAGCCTTACCAACGCCTACTGTCCCATTCTCGGCAGTATATCCCTTATATGCCCCGACAATTCCAACAATAAATCCAAAGAAAAATGTTTTTACAATACCTGGCAACACATCCGAAAAAAGAAGCGATGGCAGTAATGAATTAACATAAAGTTGAAAATTCATATTGAGTAGAAGCGCAACTGCAACGTATCCGCCGAGTATAGCTATAAAATCAACATAAACAGTTAGCATAGGCAGGATAAAAGTACACGCCAAAACTCTTGTTATTACTAAAAATTTAAACGGATTTATTGCGGAAACTTCCATTGCATCAATCTGTTCAGTCACCCTCATTGACCCGAGTTCTGCACCAATACCTGAACTAACTCGTCCTGCAAAGATTAGGGCTGTAATAACTGGCCCAAGCTCCCTCGTAACTGATAGTGCTACCATACTTGGCAAAAATGACTCCGCCCCAAATCTTGCCATAACTGGCTGGCTTTGCATAGCCAGGACAAAACCAATAATAAATCCGGTTACACTAACTATCGGAAGAGTTTTTACACCAAGCTCATCCATATGCTTTTTAACTTCCCCAAACTCGTATGGCGGGAAAATGAAATTCTTAAAGAATAGAACTGTAAATGACCATAAACCGCCTACAGTAATGAAGAATTCCGTCAGCCTTATTTCAAGAAGGCTATAATGTTTACTCTGGAATATTTTAGTTTTTAGATTTGACAATTCAGGTAAAAGTATTTCTTATTGAAAATAATAATTAAAACTAACATATACAGATAATGACGCATATAAAATATATCACTAAATGAATAATAATTCCCAAATAATGATAAGTTAACTTTTTCTATATCTAAATTTAGCTTTTTTATAAATGATAAAATCATAAAAATATATTTTCAACAGACCTAATAAATGAATAAATTTAAGCATTAATGCCAAAATTCATAGAGGAAGATAAATGAAAAAAATACAGAGAAGAGATTTTTTAAAATCAGCTTCTTTAGCTACAATAGCAGCCGGCAGCGGGCTAGCATATTTGTCCGGATGCTCAACCGACGAAAAAAAAAGCAGCGCATCTATTAATACTGGCAAGACTTATGAATGGAAAATGGTTACATCGTGGCCTCCTCATTTTCCTATCCTTGGTGAACTTCCGGATAGAATGGCTGAATGGATTGAAAAAATGTCCAATGGCAGACTAAAAATTCACGTTTATGGAGGCGGCGAACTCGTTCCCGCACTTGAAACATTTGATGCGGTTTCGCAGGGAGTAGCTGAAATGGGGCACGGGGCAGCTTATTATTGGGCTGGAAAAATTCCTGCCTCGCAGTTTTTCGGAAGCGTGCCATTTGGCATGAATGCCCAGGAAATTAATGCATGGTTATTTTCAGGGGGCGGTATCGAACTCTGGCAGGAACTGTATGAACCATATAATTTAGTTCCGTTCCCCTGCGGTAATACAGGTGGACAAATGGGTGGATGGTTTAATAAGCAAATTAATTCAGTCGCTGATATTAAAGGATTAAAAATGAGGATAGCCGGTCTCGGTGGAAAAGTTATTACCAAAGCAGGAGGGTCGGCTGTTTTATCGCCGGCCGGTGAGCTTTACACAGATCTCGACAGGGGAGTAATAGATGCGCTTGAATGGGTCGGGCCTTACCATGATTATATTATGGGATTCCACAAAATTGCAAAATATTATTATTATCCCGGCTGGCAGGAACCGGGTCCGCCACTTGAACTAATTATTAATAAAAATGCTTTTGAAAGTCTTACTCCAGATCTTCAGGAAATTGTCCAAAGATTTGCAATTGGAATGAACACCGTCATGCTTTCGGAATTCGAGGCAAAAAACACTGAATATTATTTTAAGCTAATAAATGAAAACCACACCACTCTGAAAAAATTCCCCGAAGATGTTCTGGATACTTTCAGAAAGCTAACGAAAGAAGTGATAGATGAAATAGTTTCCGGTGATGCAAAGAGCAAAAAGATTTATGAGTCGTACTCAAAATTTCACAAAGATATTTCACAGTGGAGTGAAATTGCTGAAAAGAATTATTTAGTATCACAATAATTACTCTGTCAGGGAAGGGTTTGAAACCCTCCCCTGCAACATTGAGAAATTTTAAAGCTTCATAATTTTCGGCAACCACAATGCAATATCAGGCCATGCAATTACAATTGCCAGCGCAATAAGCTGGATGATAACATACGGTATAACACCGCGATATAGAAAATTTGTCGTCACTTCCTTCGGCGCAACTCCTTTAAGATAAAATAACGAAAAGCCGAACGGCGGTGTTAAAAAAGATGTCTGTAGATTCATTGCAATCAATATTCCAATCCAGAGGAGATTGAAATGATAGCTCAATAAAATCGGTGCAACCACCGGAACCACGATAAAAGTAATTTCAATAAAATCTATAAAAAAACCTAATATGAAAATGACAACCATTACAATTGCTAAAAAATGATGAGGCTCCAGATCAGAGTTTAGTATCCAGTTTGCTAAAATTATATCCCCGTGCATTCCCCGGAAAACGAGACTGAAAGCTGTAGCGCCAACAAGAATCATAAATGCCATACTCGTTATAGAGGTTGTCTTAAGCATTACAGCTTTTAAAATATTAAGGCTGAATCTTTTTCTTAGAATTGTAAGCAGCGCTGCACCAAAAGCGCCAAGTGCGGCAGCTTCAGTTGGTGATGCAATCCCTGCAAAGATAGAACCCAAAACAGCTATTATTAAAAAGAAAGGAAGTAAAAAAGCATTGATGATTCTTTTAAGCTTTACTGTTCCTTTAAACTTGTCAAGCTCTTCCTTCGGCATTGCCGGAACTGATTTAGGCCGTATAAAGGTTAGTACGACAATCCACACAAAATATAGAAACACTAATAGAATACCGGGAAATACCGCACCGATAAACAAACTTCCCACAGGCACATTGAGCACGCTTCCAAGTAAAACGAGTATTATACTCGGTGGTATTATTTGTCCAAGCGTTCCCGAAGCCATAATTATTCCACTGGCAGCACGCGGATGATAACCTCTTTTAAGCATAACGGGAAGACTTATAACTCCCATAGTTACGACAGTGGCTCCCACAATTCCAGTGGACGCTCCTAACAAAGCGCCAACAATTAAAACGGATATTGCTAGACCACCTTTTAATTTGCCAAATAACAAAGCCATTGTTTCAAGAAGTTCTTCTGCAATTCCTGATTTATCAAGCATGACCCCCATAAATATAAAAAGAGGAACAGCGATCAGGACATAATTGTCCATTATTCCCCAAATTCTTAATGGAAGCAGGTTGAAGTAATTTAGGCCGAAAGTAAGCAATCCAAAAACAACTGAGACTCCACCGAGTGTAAATGCAACGGGAAATCCCATTAAAAGAAAAATCAAAACAACTAAAAAGAAAATAATAGGAAGATATTCCATCTAGTTGCTTTCCTTAATTGATTCAGAATTATTTGTGATTTTTAGAAATGATTTGAACGCTTCAGATATGCCCTGCAAAAATATTAGTATGAAAGAAAATGGTATTAATGCTTTTAGAATAAACCTGGCAGGTAGTCCTCCCGCATCCGGGGAGGTTTCTCCCATTTGAAAAGAAGTAAGGACAAAATGCTCTGAAGTATAAACTACTACTGCGCAAAGAGGAATTAGAAAGAAAATAACTCCCAGAAAATTTATCCAAGCCTTACCTTTTTCGGAATACTTAGTATAAATAACATCAACTCGAACATGATCATCAATCTTGTAGGTATAAGCTGCAGCTAGTAAAAATATAACAGAGAAGATGTGCCATTCAAGTTCCTGAACGCCCACGCTGCTTTCGTTTAAAATATATCTCGTAAAAACATCATAACACACTACGAGAACTAATAAAGTAGTAAGCCACGAGGACCAATAGCCTATTTTTTCAATTAAGTTATCTACCAGTTTAAAATATGATTTTAGAAATTTCATAATTCGCTTAAATTTAAATTTGAACGACCAGCCGAAACTGACTAAAAAGTCTGAGAATTGTCATTGCGAAGTATGAAACGACGAAGCAATCTCTGATTTTCAAACTGATTTAGAGATCACTTCACTCCGTTCGTCATAACAATAATATTTTTTAGTCAGTTTCATTTAATTTTAATAGAATGCATTTACATAATGTTTTATTTCCGGCTTAACTTTCCCTCTAAACAAAACTGTAACGACATCAAAACGGCAGTCAACCTCCCTGATTTCCTTATCGTATAAGTAAGCGTTTGCTACTTTCTTAAGCTGCGCCATTTTGTTTTTTGTTATTGCCAGAATCGGATCTCCGAATTCCAGGTTTTTCCTGGATTTAACCTCCACAAAAACCATCTGCTTTGTAACGGGATCCTCTGCAATTATATCAAGTTCACCTGTTTTTCCGAACCTGTAATTCCTTTCAATTATTTTAAAATTTTTTGAACGAAGCAATTTTTCAGCAAGGTCTTCACCTTCCTTTCCGAATTCTTTGGCAGCTTTGCTCATTATCGTTCTCCGATTATCCTGCCTACCGGACAGGCAGGTTTATATTCCTTTTTGAAATCATATATTGAATATTCTGGCAAAATATTTTTTAAGAAAGTTTTTCTATGTAAGGGAGTTGGTCCATACAGCTTTAAAGCTTTAATATGTTCCTTTGTTGGATAACCTTTATTTTTCTTCCATAAATATTCCGGAAATTTTCCATCTAGTCTTTTCATTATCCCGTCTCTGGCAATTTTTGCTATAATTGAAGCAGCCGCAATTGCGAACGATTTTCCATCCCCTTTGACTATCGGAATTACCGGCCTGCTAAATTCAAACTTCTTATTTCCGTCGACAAGGACTAAATCAGGAATAACCTTTAATCTTGAAACAGCCGTGCACATTGCAAGCAAAGAGGCCTGAAGTATATTAATTTCGTCTATCTTAGAATGTGAAATTACTGAGACAGAATAGGCAATTGATCGTTCCATAATTTGTGGAAGGAGAATTTCTCTTTCCTTTTCTGAAAGCTGTTTTGAATCATTTACTCTTTCGATGAACGAATCCGGCGAAAATATTACAGAAGCAGCAACAACAGGACCAGCAAGCGGCCCCCTGCCGGCTTCATCAACGCCAGCTACCAGCTTCACCTGGCTGGTTAAAAACGAGTTATCAAATTGCTTCATTTTATTCATTTATCTTACGGTACCAAGATAAATTGCGATCAATCCAAACAGCATATTTAATTTTAAAATAAAACTTAATTTATTCAAGTTTTTTGTAGAATCATCATCAAATATAGATTTCAGGAAATAAATTAAAACAGGATTTACTATCACCATAATAATCAGAAAATATTTTATGTCATAAATATCAAAAAGGAATGGATATAAAGTTGCAAGTATTAAAATAAATGTAAGTATAAATATTAATTTTTTGGCTGACAAAAATCCGTATTTGTGAGGAAATGTCGAAACTCCTTTTTCAGTATCTCCTCTTACGTCTTCCATATCCTTTACAAGTTCGCGCAATAAATTTATTAAGAATGCGAATATTGCCGGAATTATTGCAAAAGCAAAATTATTTACAGCTACTCCGCCATATATAAAGGCAAGCCCAGTTAGAAAAGCGATAACAATATTTCCAACCAACGGAATTTTTTTTAAATTAAGTGAGTATAAGAACAATAAAATTGTGGTAACAAATTCGATTACAAATGCTGTTAAATTAATAAAAGTTGATAGAATTATGGCAAAGACGATGAATGATAAATATAGTCCAGCAGCCTGATTTAATTTTAACTTACCGGATACCAGCGGTCTGGCAGGTCTGTTTATTTTATCAATCTCCAGATCGAAAATATCATTAATAATATTTCCCGCTCCGGCAGTCAATCCGCCCGAAACAGCTGCAAAGATTATTTTGCTTATTTCGAAATGTCCATTTATAGATATAATTGAAGCTACTATTATGGATATAAAAGTAATAAAAACATTTACCGGCCGAGTAATTTTAATATAAGAAGATAAATTTGATAAGTAATTCATAAGCAATGTGTTTTTTGCTTTCTGAATTTAAGAAATTTTGCGATGGGAAACGGGAAAAGTTAGATTCTAAAATATTTAAAAGCTAATCGGCTATCCTCTGAGTTTATCAAGTAATTCATTTAATTGGCTAACTTCCTTTTCATTAAGATTTGAAAAAAACTTATCAATTTCTTCGCTAATCGGATCAAGTTGTGATAGAAGTTTTAATCCTTTTTTGGTAATTACCACATCAACATGCCTCCTGTCTGAAGGGCAAACTGTTCTTTCTATTAAACCTTTAACTCTAAGTTTTTCTACTATCCTTGAACAGTCCGACATGCGGTCCAGCATTCTCTCCCTGATAAGCTTAATATTTGCCGTGTTCGGATGCTGACCTCTCAATATTCTTAGAATATTAAACTGCTGCATAGTAATTCCGTTAGGTTTGAAAGCTTTTTCCTGATAAGAGCGGACCCAGCTATAAGTAAATATTAAATTTACAGCAGCCTTATGGTACTCATTCCTGAATTTTTCCTGCGATATTTCGTCTTCTAATTTCATTTTATTTACAATAAAAATATTAATTCATAGGGACTTCAATAATCAAAATGTCGGAATCTTCAAGGGCATTTATCTCAATTTCATCCTGTTCCCAAATGCCGATTGCATCTCTTGTTTTTAATTCTTCACCTGATAAATTAATCTTTCCATTTATAACTAACAAATAAGAACCGTTACCGGGCTTAAAATTTTTATAAATAATTTTCTTTCCTTTTTCAACATTTCCCAGTGTAATTGCAGCATCCTGATGTATATATAACGATCCATTTGTCTTAAACCCGGAAGCAACGGTTTCTAATTTATTTTTTCTGCCTGCAAACGGAAATTGTTTTTGGTCATACCTAGGTTCTATATTGCGTTCTTTTGGAAATATCCATAATTGAAAGAGATTAACCTTCTCATCAGCGGAAGGATTTTTCTCAGAGTGGGTGATACCAGATCCAGCTGACATTACCTGCACTTCGCCTTTTTCAATCACCGAACCAGATCCCATACTGTCTTTGTGTTCTAAAGCTCCATCCAAAATAATTGTAATTATCTCCATATTATCATGAGGATGAGTTCCGAAACCTGTAGCCGGCTCGACTATATCATCATTTAATACACGCAGGAGACCAAAGCCCATTTTTTCAGGATCATAATAATTGGCGAAACTAAAACTGAACCTGCTATGAAGCCAGCCTAATTCCGATTTACCCCTTGATTCAGATCGATGGATAATCTTTTGCATTGAAACTCCTAGTTAACTGATATGCTTTCATTCTGTACTAATTTGCTTGGATGCCCAAAGGATTCTTCGAATACCAGTTCCGAAAGATCTTTTCGGTTCCTTATGGCTTTTTCCCTGGATTTAAATTGTTCTGGTAGTTCGTCGGCATTCCCAAGGTAACCAATAGCTATTACGCTCATCGGAACGTAACCTTCAGGGATATTAAAGAGATCTTTTGCTTTATCTATATTAAACCCACCCATTTGATGTAAGAACAAATCTAACGATGTGGCCTGTAATGATAAAAGTGCAATCGCCTGCCCCAGGTCATATTCTGCATGCCTGTTATTTTGCTTATTTCTGTCGTAGTATTCTTTGGCAATCGAAAGAATAAGCAAGGGAGCATTTTTTGCCCACGCCTGGTTAGTTTGCATCAACGATTCGAATATTTTGTCATAAGTATCTCCATCGCCTTTGATACCAACAATAAATCTCCAGGGTTGTTCATTCATAGAAGATGGAGACCATCTTGCTGCTTCCAGCAAAGAAACAATTTTATCTTCTTCAATTTGTTTGTCTGAAAAAGCTCTTGGGCTGTATCTCTTTTCAATCAATTTATGTATCATATTATCACCTTTACTAATATTTATTTTGGCGCTACAATTTCAATATCAGTATTTATCTTTACATTTTTGCCAACTACCGCACCGCCTGTTTCGATAAGATTATTCCATGTCAGATCATAATCGAATCTATTAATATTCCCTTCGATATTATATCCGGCACGAATATTTCCCCACGGATCAACTATTTGCCCACCGTAAGTTACCGTTAACACTATCGGCTTTGTTACGTTTTTAATTGTCAGATTTCCAGTCATCTTGTAAGTCTCATCATCGATCTTTTTAATTTCAGTACTCTTGAAATTAATTACAGGATATTTTTCTGCATCAAAAAAATCAGCAGATTTTAAGTGCTTGTCCCTATCTTCTATGCCAGTGTTTATCGTTTTGGCATCTATATTAAATTCCACAACAGCAGATTCAAAGTCTCCATTCATCCTATCAATTCTTAAATCATATTTTGTAAATTCACCGGTTACCTTAGCAATAACCATATGCTTTACAGAAAACTGTACTTTACTATGTGCTGCGTCAACTGACCATTTTTTTGTTGTTTCCATGACTTTCTCCTTTTAATTTGTTTTACATCCCAAATATATGTTATAACATTATAAGTTGCAACATATATTTTGGAAATGTTTAAAAATCCTTTAAATACAGCGATTTTTATTAAATTTCCAAGAAAATAAATTTATAAACTTTAGGCCGGGTAATTAAAATTCGTTGACAATTCCAAAATGAATTTTCCCGGTTGAGAATGTATCCCCTTTGCCTAGTGCAAAACTTACCCCGATTACTCCAATCCCGGTTTCTAAATTTATGCCAAGACCATAACCAATTCTGAAACCCTCTGTTTTCTGAATATTGTGCATTAAGTCCCCCTTTCTCAGGAAATAACCAGTATCAATAAATGGAAAAATAAATGACCTTTGAGAAAGCAAAAACCTATATTCAAGATTTGACCAAAAAATTCTCGAACCTAAAAACTGTCCTTCAGTATATCCACGCAAAGTGTTTGTCCCTCCTAACCTGAACAGATCGCTGACTTCCAAAAACGAGCCCCGCAATTCCTTTCCATTAAGTCCGAGAGCAATAACCTGCCTTTGAAATGGCTTATAAAATATTCTGAATTCGAATTCATATCTTTGTAAATCGATATTAGTTTCAAGACCAGTCGTAATAAATTGTTGAGGACCATTAATTGTCTTCCTACTATAGGAAAAGGAATTGATAAACAATAAGTCCTTGAGTCGGTGAATATGGATCGTCTCTTGTATCTAATTTTATGTTCACACCTGTTGTAACAGAATTTGAGTTATAAACGGTAAGAGACAAAGTATCAGAATCACTTGGAATTACAGACTCAGTGGATAATGTAAGCGAAGCAGAAATATTTTCATTTGCAAGGAACTCCAAAGAAAAGTTCAAAGTTCGCTGAATGTATGTTGTATCCTGTTTCCTTTGATACAGCCCTGCATTTATATTTAATGGCAAACCCAAAACCCAAGGCTCGAGATATTTTAATTCAAGTTCCTGAGAATTCCTGTCAAGTTGCTGCCATCGAATAGCCGCCGCTCTACCAGTACCAAACATATTTCTCAGACTTATATTTACAAGCCCTGTTACATAACCGCTGGAATTGTTATCACCTGGAACGTATCCGATTATTCCGTCAAAATTATTTGTTTGCTTTTCTTTCACCTTTATGACAAGTACCCCATCGTTATGCGAGTTGATATAATAATCGGGAAGGCTAACAGGTTCAAAATATCCAAGTCTGTTCAATCGAGAAGGAATTTCATCCACTAACTGTTGGGAAAAATTTTCTCCTTTTGTTAATCGCATTTCTCTGGTTATTACGTAATCTTTTGTTTTTGAATTTCCGTCAATTTCTATTTTGTCAATAGTACTTTTCTTTCCTCTATCAATGCTAAGAATTAAATCAGCATAATATTTTTCACTTGCACTATCACTGGTAAAATTTACAGATGAAATTGTAATTCGCGCAAAAGGATTACCGCTATTTTCATAAAATGTCAGCGCTGAAGCAATAGTCTCTTCAATGATATTTTTATCGAAAACTTTTTCTTCCAGGTAACTAAATTTTGGGATAATATTAATTGTGTCAGATGATGAAGCATTTATAAAATTGATTTTATTTAAGTATGTGGGTTTATTTTCATCAATTGAAATAAACAAATTTACACCCTGAGTGTCCGGCAGATTAATTATCTTTGTCCCGCTAAAATTGCAATGGAAAAATCCTAAATCAGCATAATTTAAAGCCAACCTAGATTTTACCGAATCAATGATTCCATTAAATACTTTCTGTCCCGGGGAAATTTTTATCCAGCTGTTGATCTCATTTTTATTTGCTGCTGAATTACCCGTGAATTCAATATTTCGAATGGTCTGCGAATTTATTGCAATAATGGGGAGAAATACTAATAAGGATAGATTTTTAACCCGGTGAAACATCTACAGTCTTCATTTTTTTGCCGATTGCATTAATCACAATAGAGTCAGTGTAGGATTGTGCATCTTCAAGTGAGGTATTTGATATATCGTAGCTAACTGAATTTGCCGTACCGATTGCCGAAGCGATCATTAGTGAATTTTCAAAAGTAAAATTATTGTGCCAACCGTATGCAATTCCCGCAACGAAACTATCGCCACTTCCCGTAGTGTCAATCGATCTAACTTCAGAAATTGTAACCTTGAAATGATAATCAAAATTTGAACAATATGAATTCCTCGCACCGTCAGTCAGGTAGGCTTGTTTAATATTTTTTGAATATAGAAAATCAAGATAGTCCGTTTTTTCTTTCTCGGAACGCAGCTTAATTTTTAAGGAGCTTTCAGTCTCTTCCAAATTATTATGAATTATTGTAGGGCCTGAATCAATACAGTTGGAAAGATGCTCTCCATAGGTATCGCATATCGAAATTTTATCATATTTATTGGCGGTTATAATACCGAAGGGGAAAATTGAATCTGTATTTATACAGGGTGAACTGCCTGAAAAAATCACTACCTCACAATTCTGTATCATCTTTTCTAATTTTGAATTGAATTCGTTGACCTCATCAGTTGAGATAACATTGTTGCTACTAAAAAATGTAGTGATACAATTGTGAGACTTATCAATGGAAATAGCTGCGTTTCTTGTTTCGGATTTGGTCCTAACTGATGTAAAATTTATCCCTTCACTCTGAAGAACTTCTTTTAATAATTTCCCGTTGTTGCCACCAAGAAAGGTGAAAGCCAGATTCTGAATACCTAATTTATTTAATTGTCTGCTTACATTTATGCCTTTACCGCCAGCCTTAAGCTTTTCTTCGCCATTCCTGTTCTGACTTCCATAAGTAATACTATCATATATAAATCTTCGTTCCAGCAAAGGGTTGATAGTCACAGTCAGAATCATAAACAATAAAGCTTAAATATTATAGTCTAAAAAAAGTATTAATTTACTCTCGCACGAACGTAGTCAAAATCCAGTGGGTTCATTAATCTATAATCACCAAATCCGGTTTCATCCAAAAAACCAAAACTCCTATTTAAATAATAATAATTCCAGATCTCATAGGGCTTTGAATCAGAATCAAACGGATGATGCTCAACATCATCAGGCTTGCCTAAAACAACATATACCATTCCCATATCAGTTTTCCATCCTTCCATATAGTTTGAGAAATGATCATTCGCATATGCTATCCTGTTATAATATTCATCAAATGCCTGGTTTTCTTCGTCATTTGGATTAGGATCCTTCTTCTTCCAGAATTCAGCAAATCTTTTAATTTTCTCTTCGCGGTTTGGCGCCTTTTTTATGTAATCGAGCTGTTCGTCTGTCGCTATATATACCAGCTCGCCTATTGCTCTATCAAGATCAGTTACGTTTTGAGGCACGCCGCTCCATCGGGAAATAAAATTTCCCTTCACTGACACGTCATCATTTGTACTTAAATTTTTAGCGTCAATGTTGATAGTATATGTTCCAAGACTAAGAGTTGAATCCTTTATATCAAAATAAATTTGATTCTTTCCTGCTGTAAGATCCAATTTAGATGTGTCCCGGAAAACCCTGCTACCGGATTTCGCATTAACCTCATAGGTTATTAAAAAATTACCTTTACTCTTAGTATTCAATTCATAATAAATTTGGATTCCAGATCTTTTTGAGACAACATTCCTGGAGATATTAGGTATTATTTTTTTTTCTCCATCGATACTTTTCTGTTTTGCAATCAGCATTATATCGCTCAGATCAAGTTCAGAGGAAAATTTCCTTACATCAATTTCCTTATTTACAACGTAAGTGTTCCCTGAATTTTTATCTTCCATCGAAGCTCTTACTGAATACTTATCAGGCTCCAGCATAAATTTTTTCAGACTAATATTATAATTTGTTTTTGAAGTAGTTTGAGCAAAATCAGCTGCCTCAATTTTCTCATCCCATACATTTTCTGTAATCAAGTGTTTCTTATCTTCATCTAAAATAGAAACAGTAATAGTAAAATCTGCAAGAAACTTATTGTCAATTTTAAAGAATTGCACCTGATCGTAAGGAACCTGAATAAATGCGCTAACTAAAGTTGAGTCTGGATTCCCGCTATAGTATTGCAGCAGATCTACAAAAAAATTAGATTTTTCATCAAAACTACTACCCTTCCTATTTAACCCCTGGGCAAAGCTATGTGAAACCATTGAAGTTAAAAGAAACAAAATAATAGTCTTATATATTATTTTCATTTTAATTCCTCACAGATTTATACAATTTTGGCGAACAAATCATACTCATCATTATCGTAAACTTCAGCTGTGTAAAAATTACCTGGATGAATTTTACCAGTATTTTCAGTAATCAAGACTTCTCCATCAACTTCCGGCGCATCCCTGTAAGAACGGCTTACGTAATAATCAGACTCTTTATTTTCGACAAGAACATTTAATTTTCTATTAATAAAACTCTTATTTTTCTTAAAAGAAATGTCTTTTTGAATCTCCATTAAAATACCTCTTCTTTTCTCCTTAATTTCTTCGGAAACCGGATCTCCTAATATATAACTTGATGTATTTTCTTCGATAGAGAAAGTAAAAGTTCCGATTCTATCAAATTCGATTTCCTTTACGAATTCACAAAGTTCATTAAACTCATTTTCTCCCTCATTTGGATAACCTACGATAAAAGTAGTTCTTAAAGTGATATCCGGGATTTTTTCTTTTAATTTAAACAATAGCTCTCTTGTCCTTTTTCCTGTTACCCCTCTCCGCATTGATTTTAAAATATCGTCGGAAATATGTTGAAGTGGAATATCTATATATTTACAAACCTTTGAATTATTTGCTATTACATCGATCACATCTTCAGGGAATTGCGAAGGATATGCATACATCAATCTTATCCACTCAATTCCGGAAACATCACTTAATCTATTAAGAAGATCAGCAAGTGCTTTTTTACCATAAATATCTTTTCCATAATCTGTCGTATCCTGCGCAATCAGAATTAATTCTTTTGTGTTGTTTGCAGCCAAAAATTCAGTTTCGCGTACAAGTTCTTCCATTGGTTTAGATTTATGCAAGCCGCGCATAATTGGAATCGCACAAAAAGAACAGGGGTGATCGCAGCCTTCCGAAATTTTTAGATACGCAGTATGAGAAGGAGTAGTAATTAACCTTTCACCAAGCAGTTCGTTTTTTAATTCTCCTCCTAATTCATTTAGAATGCCTTCATATTTTTCAGTTCCAAAATATGCATCAACATTTGGGATTTCCCTTTTTAAATCATCTTTATAACGTTCAGAAAGACATCCTGCAACAATAACTTTATTAAGTTTTCCCTGTTTTTTTAGTTCAATGGCATTTAATATTGTATCGATTGATTCTTGTTTTGCTGCTTCAATAAATCCGCAAGTATTAATTATGACGGTATCTGCTTTGCCGGGATCTTCGGTTAAGTGAAATTTGTTTACCTTTAGCTGATTTAATAATCTTTCAGAGTCGACTGTATTTTTGGAACAGCCAAGTGTTATCACGCTAATTTTATCTTTTGATTTCATAAAAGTTATTTTGCCAGGTATTTCATGTATAAGAGGATCACTGGGGCCGTAAAAAGCAATGAATCAAATCTGTCGAAAATTCCCCCATGGCCCGGAATCAAAGCAGATGAATCTTTCACTTCAGCATCGCGCTTAAATAGTGATTCAATCAGGTCGCCAATTTGTCCAACGATTCCGATTATGATACCAATAATTATATGATTCATTTAAAGAAATAAATTTTAGAATAACATAATGCGAGACGCTCATTGAAAGTATTGCGAATACAAACCCAAAGATTGCACCTTCCCAGCTTTTATTTGGACTAACTCTCGGAAAAAGTTTGTGCTTTCCCAGCGAGATCCCACCAAAATAAGCAGCAGAATCACAAATCCATATAGTTACAAGTATTGCTATTAATAAATAGCCTCCTCGCAAATACAGATCTCCGACGTTTGGATATAATTCTCTTAAATCAATTAATGCCGAACTGAATAATCCAATATAGAATATTCCTAATAGCGTGACACCAACATTTATAATAGCAGAACCATTGTTTCTAAAAAGTTCAATAAGAGTAGCCACCAATACAACTATAATGAGAAATGAGTGGCTGTCGAACAAATGGAGATAATTATTAATCACCATGAACCACACAGCAAAAAATCCAAAATAAAAATTAATGTTGGCTTCTTTATTCTTCACCATGACGTAAAATTCATAGAAGGAAATTAAGGCGATCCCTAATACAAACAGGAAAAAATATATTTTCCCTAAGTAGCAAGCAGCAATAATCATAGGAATTGCTATAATGGAAACCAAAACGCGCGTTGCTGTATTACTCAATATTATTCCTGTAATTAATCATCAGAGGTGCTTTGCCTTTTAGTAGCTTCTATATAATTTAATGCATCTTTTATATCAGTTTTTTTTACGAGCAATTTAATAAGAGAAAAGTCTCCAGGCGCAGGAAAATTTCTGTCTTTTTGTGAAAGTATAGTTGCGTCAATCCCTGCACCTTGCAGGTTATCTCTTATCATGTCGGCTTCATATTCATTATTTGTTGTGAAAACAATCTGCCAATCATTTTCAGAAAGCTCCTTTGGTCTAAAAAGTTTTGATTTATCTACCAGAGTTTTCCCGCAGTCAGGGCATATTGTTACTCCTTCAACATATTCATATTTACATTCAGGGCAAATGGGCATAAATCCTCCTGTTTCTAAGCATTTTTCTTATCCTTATAATACTTTATTATCATATAAATTACACCACTAAACAAAACCAGCAGAGATACGAATATAGTAATTGAGGATTTCAAATCAACATCCTTGTTTATTGTTGGACTGATAATTTCCTCATTTCCTGCAATAAAAAACATAATAACAGCCACTAAGTTATTTAAAAAGTGGAGTGACATAGATGTAAAAATAGAATCACTCATATAAACAGCAAAACCGAAATATAGACCGAGCCCGATCAATGGAATCAACCCATAAGGGTTGAAGTGATAGATTCCGAAAAAGGTAGCTGTAATTAATATCGCCCAAAATGGCTTTAATTTTAATTCAAAACTTTTCTGAATAAATCCTCTGAACATGACCTCTTCGCAGATAGCAGGAACAGCTGCAACAATTATTATGACAAGCAAACCTTCCGGAATAGAATGTGCGGTTAATAAATTTGAATAAGTGGACTCAACTTTATCATTTAGTGTGTCAAATATACTTTTAACTGAGTGAATAGTTGCGGAAGATGCTGCCCATTTATCAATAAAATAATTTTGAATAACTACAAAATTTTCAAGAAGCGGCGTTAGAATTATTATACCAATAACAAATAAAGAAATTTCCTTCCATTTTGCCGGCCTGAAGCGGATTACAGCCGTCACATCTTCATAAAACCATTTAGAGAAAACCAAAGCAGGAAGAAGTATAAATAATACTTGCCCTGCCATTGTCATTAACCTGAAACCATTGATAGGCGCTTTTGTAATATCAAGACCAAAAATCAACAGCGTTAACAAGCCTCCTACTATCTGGTAAAGGAAAAATCCTCCTAACAATCCAATGAAGGCTGCTGTTATCGGGGAAATTATAGGATTAATTTTGCGGGAGTAATCAACAGGCAAATTGCTATCGCTTCTATTTTTATTTTCGTCCGGTTCATTTTCCGGGTCATTATTTTGCAAATTTTCGTCCATAAAATTAAATTCTTTGAATAATTATTTAAGTTAGCCCATAATAGGTTTGATAGCAATAATGAAACCGTTTAAATCTAATTTGATATTTTAGATGTAAGCTTGCCTGCGAGGCCTTCATATGATCTTAAATATGCATCTACTGATCCAACGACCACTTTGGTTTTAACTCTGACAGGTATTTTTAATTCATCATCCGACAGCCACACATATATGCTGCCTTCACTTTTAAAAAGTTCATCTTCTTTAATCATTGGTTCTACAATTAAACAATTAAACTTTCCAGCCGGTGCATCCACCTCTTCCTTCCCAAGATACTTTACATTAAGATCATAATATTTATCCTTATAAAAATTCTTCAAGTAGACAATATCGCCCACTTTCATTTTAGAAAAATCAAAAGTCCTAGTCAGATAAAATGCAGAAACTATATCATTAACATATTTTGGAATGTCATATGTTCCATCGCTGGTTATGGCTTTGCCTTTTTTCTGATCAAAAAATGCCGAAAAGTCTCTTGTAAATTTTCCTTCTCTCAAGTGCTGTTCAAATCTCCAGGGGAAAATTCCCTGAGTATCAACATAAGTTACATAAGTGTCTCTTACCTTGTAAATCCAGTCAAAGCTTGGAACAGAATTAACCGTAAAAGTAATATGATATGTGTCCCTTCCAAATATTTTCCTTATGTCCTGAATCTGCATAACAGAAATACCAGCAGTTACAAAACCATATTTCAAATCAAATGTTAGCTTTTCACCTACTTTAAAAGCGTGGTTTATAATTGTTCTATATTCACCACTTTTATCCTGTGGAAAGATTATTCCGCTAAAGGATACAAGGGTTGCCAAATATAAAGCTAACAATTTATTTTTTTTCATTCAGGAATCTCCGTCTAAGATGATTTTAATTTATCTAAAATTACGGAATAAACTGTTTCCATACTGATGCTGTTCATACAGTCCTGATTCTTACACTGTTCCCGACTGCAATCGGAACACTGGTTTTGCGGAGCAAATATCACGCTTTTATTGGAAAATGGCCCCCATCTTTTTGCGGAACATTGCAGAAGCTTAGGATAAAAACCGATAGTTGTTTTTCCCAGGGCTGCTGCAATATGTATAGGTCCGGTTGAATTTGCAATAAATATGTCACATTTATTGATTAAAAATACAAGCTCATCAAGATTAAACTTACCTGCAAAGTTTAAAACTCGATCCGAAATTTTTAATGATTCACATAACTTTAATTCAGATTTACTTCCAGTAATAATTACCTGTAATTCATCATTTTTATCAAGTTTCGAAACTAACTCTTTAAATTTTTCAACCGGCAGATCAACAGCGCTTCCCCCACTGCCCGGGTGAACAATTATCAGCTTTTTATTTTTGTCTAATTGCTTATTGAAAAGCTCATTTAATTTATGATTCTCTTCAACCTTTAGATTAAAATTGGCCTTCCCTTTTTCAATTTTTTCTTTTATTCCAAATACTTCTAGCAGCTTCAAATTAAATTCAAGTTCGTGCATTTCGGCATATTTCCTGTGCTGAAATACTTTTTGATTGAAAAAAAAGGAATACCACCTGTAACCGGTGCCAATAACGTTTTTAATTCCGCTAAGATAAATAATTAAGGCAAGTGTAAAGGTTGGGTAAACAATAACACACGAATCAAAAATTTTAGCAGAAATATTATTAATATTTTCTTTTATTAAAGGTTTGCCTTCCTTTTCGCGCAGAATTATTACATTATCTATAAAGGGATGATCCTTAACAAGACTTTTAGTGTATTCACGAATAAGGAAAGTAATTTTACAATCGGGGAATCTTTTTTTTACAATTTCCGCAAGGGGAAGAGTTAATATAACATCTCCAATTCTGTCAGTTCTAACAAATAATAAGTTTTCGGGTTTTATCATTTTTTGGAAACATAAGGATTATCTTTAATATAATAACGCCATGGCAGATCAACTGACTTTTTTATACCTATCCTTTTAGTAGCAATTACCAAATCTCTATCTATCCTGGCGGCATCGAGAATAAATATTTTATCTTTAGTAAGATCAGCTCCGTAATCTGATTTGTTGATTCCCATGGCCCGGCATACTTTTCCTGGTCCGCTTGTTAAATTAAATCTTTCTTTTTCATTTAACAAATTTCTTCCAAAACGATTTTTTATCATTTTTTTCAAGCCTTTAACAGGTTCAATTGCCCTGATTAATACTGCGGTCCCATGGTCTTTTTTCCCGGTAACAACATTGCAACAAAAATGGGAGCCATACGTAAAATAGACATAAAAATATCCACCTTCCTTAAACATTATTTCATTTCTCTTTGTTATTCCCTTAAAAGTGTGGGCAGCCTGATCTATTCTTCCGTCGTAGGCTTCAACTTCAACAATCTTACCTGCTAAAACTGAATTCCCTTTCTTTTTTACCAGTATTTTCCCCAGCAGATCAATAGCAACATTTTTAACATCACGTGTATAAAACTTTTTTGGAAGTTTTTTTTTAGAATTAAGAAGGACATTCATTAAAGGAAAGATTAATATTTAAGATCTTTTTTAAGATTCGAGCCGTGAATTTAATTCTTTAATTTTCTGTAGATATTCTTCTTTTTTCAGTGGAGTTTTAATTGTCAATTTTTCATAAACACGAATAGCCTCTTTGTATTCTCCCTGTGCGGCATAAATCTTTGCTAAGGTTTCAGAAATAATTGAATTGCCTGGCATATCTTCTTTTTGCGGTTCATCATAAACATCTTCAGTTGCCGACTCGCTTATTCTGGCTGAAGAGATTTCATTTGCAAGTTCCCCTAATCTTTCATCTATATTGGTCTGCTCCGATTTTCCATCAAAACTAGATTCAACTTCTTCTGCAAAAAGATCATTCTGACTTTTCTTTTCAAATTTTTTAAATTCAGGAATAAACGCGCTTCCTCTGCTTGAGGTAAAAAGTGAGCTTCGCTTTTTAGTATTTTCTATTTCTCTAAGATAATGATCATAAGTTCTCCTGGAATGAAGCAAATCGCTGGCGGTTTTAACCTGCTGAAGAGCCTTTCCGTACTCACCAATCATGGAAAGTGCTTTTGAAAATAATATAAATGCTGTGGGATAATCCGGGTAGAGTTTTAAACCGTCATTTAAAATTTCAATTGCATGTTCAACATTGTTATTATCAATCTCCGTGTTTGCCTGCCTGACAAATAACGGAGACGATTTATCGTATTCAAATATCAAACTTACTTTATCATTAAATATTTCATTTGGTGTTTTAGCCAAAAGTAACTCTAACTTTTAGTTCTTACAATTACTTGCTTAATTGAAGTATAAGAAACAAATGCAAATCCTGTAAAAAATAATATCTGGAATGGAAGTGCAGCAATCTCTAAGAAATAAATTGATGCAACTATTCCTATTAAGCAATAGATCGCCATAATTAGTTCAACCATTACCATAAGATCGATTTTTTTCTTCCCAAGATACTTATTTCCTTTCAAGGTGTCCTTAATGCTCTCAACCTTAAATTTTGGCGTTCTTACAAATTCACTTTTCCGGTTCATCAGTCCTTCAAATACTGCACGGGAATTATTTACTGCAAAGCCCATACTTCCGGCCATAAATAACGGGAAAAGTACAATTTTCTTTCTCCAGTCGGTTCTGATATCTTTTTGCGAATAAAGATAAAATAAAAATGAACTAACAAATGCTAAAACAAATAAGGACATAACAGCAAAGTATGCCTCGTGAGGTCCGCTATTTTTAATAAAAATTAATGGCACGTTAAGAATTGCAGCAAGCAAAATAAACGGAAATACAATATTATTGGTAAGATGAAAAGTTGATTGCAATTTAACTCTCATTGGAACGTTTGATTTCCATACCAGAGGAAGAATTTTCTTAGCAGTTTCTATAGCACCTTTTGTCCATCTGAACTGCTGTGATTTTAATGCACTCATTTCAGAAGGAAGTTCAGCAGGAGATGTAAAGTCTTTAAGGAATACAAACTTCCATCCGTTAAGCTGTGCTCTGTAACTTAGATCAAGATCCTCAGTTAAAGTATCAGCGTGCCAGTTGCCAGCATCTTCTATACAGGATTTTCTCCAAACACCCCCGGTACCATTAAAATTAATAAAGAATCCCGCTTTGTTCCTAACAGACTGCTCAATTACAAAATGCCCATCCAGGGCAAGGGCCTGGGCTTTAGTTAAAATAGAATAATCACCGTTCAGGTGTTCCCAGCGTGTCTGAACCATACCAACATTGTCAGTGAAAAATGACAAAGTTTTTTTCAAGAAATCTTTGTGCGGAATAAAATCGGCATCGAATATTGCTATGAATTCTCCTTTAGCAATTTTTAATCCTTCTTTTAGTGCACCGGCTTTAAATCCTTCACGATTTTCTCTTCTGATATGTTGTATATCAAAACCTTCTTTCTGTTTCTTTTTTACAGCTTCTACAACTATTCTGGTTGTTTCATCAGTAGAATCATCCAGTACCTGAATTTCCAATTTATCTTTAGGATAATCAATTTCGCAAACTGAGTCGATCAATCTTTCAACAACATATAGTTCGTTGTAAAGCGGTAGCTGAATAGTAACAAATGCATCTTCGTATTCGTCAGTTCTTGCTACAGGATTTGATTTGCCGTATTTTCTATGATAGTAAAGCATTATGAAGCCATGACAACCAAATATGAATAGTATCGAGAGCGAAACAAAATATCCAATTAAAACTATCTCATCCATCTTCTTTTTATTTACCTTTATATTAATTTATTTTTACCAACCCGAAACCGTATCGAGTAGTATATCATCCGTTATCTTATCAACAGCTGTTGTGATCGCGTTTGTTCTTTCACTTATCGGATGCGCTGGATCGTAATCTCCGAAATTACTGAAAGTCTTTTCAAAAATATTTTTTCTCTCAACAAGATCCCTGTAAGTAACAAGAACCGAAACTGTTATTCTTCTCGTTGTAACATTTTCGCCGGCTGAAACTACCGAAGGCGCATCGCTAAAACCCGTAACCGTACATTCAAGAACGGCATTTGCATTTGCTCTGTCAGTAACACGAAGCGTGTTATCATCAATAAATTTCTGAATCAAGGTCTGTGTTAAAGACTCTCTTAAGTTTGGTTCTCCGGAACCGCTTCTGTCATCTGCAATTGGAATAGAAATAGTTTTAATGTGGCTTGGCACAGAAGCACCCGTAAAAGAATATACTCCACAACCCGTAAAATTAATCAGTGGAGTAATGATAAACAAGATAAATACTACTACTATAAAGCTGGTTCTGGGCAAATAGTATAACTTACTTGCATTAAATAGTTTAAGCTTCATCACTACCTTCCTAAAAATAACGAATTTTGAACAATTTAAAGTCCATATTCTTTGATCTTCCTGTAGAGCGTTCTTTCACTAATATTCAACATTTCTGCAGCCATTCTTTTATTGCCCTTGGAATATTCAAGAGCATTTTTTATGGCTTCGCGCTGTGCGTCATCCAGTGATACAACCTCGCTAGTTTGATTTTGGCTGGATGAAGTATAAACTTCCTGGTGTTTTTCGGTGATTAGGTCTTTCAACTCAAGGATATCTTTTTTCAATTCAAATAAAGCTCTGTATAATAGTTCACGATCTGCTTCTTCAGAAGATTTTTTTAAGAAAACAGGCAGATTTCTATTTGAAAATTCAGAATCAACATTTTTAATTAGTGATTGAAATGATGATATATCAAGCGTCCCGTCTCGATTTAAAGCCACTGCCGTCTCAATAGCATTCCTTAATTCCCTAACGTTTCCAGGCCAATTATATTCGCGAAGCAGATCCAGTGCCTCGTTTGTAATCTTAGGAGGAGTGATCTTGTTTTCCAGGCTATAATTATTAATAAAATGGTGCGCAAATTCCTCAATATCTTGAGGCCTTCTTCTTAACGGAGGAATTGTAAGCGTTACAGCTTTCAATCTGAAATAGAGATCTTCCCTGAATCTTTTTGTATCTACTTCACGCTGAAGATCTTTATTTGTTGCTGCAATAAAACGGACATCAACTTTCGTAACTGTTTCGCTTCCGATCTTCATAAATTCTTTAGTTTCAATAGCGCGTAAAAGTTTTACCTGAGTTGTCAGAGGCATTTCTGCAATTTCATCCAGGAATAAAGTTCCACCATCCGCAATTTCAAAATATCCTTTACGTGATTCAACTGCGCCAGTGAAAGATCCTTTCCTGTGACCAAACAATTCGCTTTCCAGGATTCCTTCAGGTATGGCACCACAGTTTACACTTATTAGAGGTTTATCTGCTCGATTGCTGTAGCCATGAATAGCCCTGGCAAAAATCTCTTTGCCAACTCCGCTCTCTCCATAAATTAATATAGAAATATCAGATTTAGCAACCTGCATTGAGATATCGATCAGATCGTGTATCTCTTTAGCGCGCCCTATTATTTCAAATTTATTTTGAAATTCACTTATTGTCATAAAATAAAGTATGACTTTTTGACATACATAAAATTAAGTTGACAAATATATCACATTTTTAGACTATATTAAAGGAATATATGAAGGGTTACTCAAATAGGTACTGACAATTCGTCATAAGCCAATATGAATTTATAGCGTATTTGGACAGAAATAGAATTTTTCCATTTTTTAAATTGCGGTTCAGAATCATCATCAAGATGGGTTAAGTACACTTCCTTTACATTAAGTCTTTCAATCGCTTTTAACAGATCCGGCAATTCTAAATGCGAAGTTTCAAAAATCATTTTTTTAATATCGTGACCTTCAAACAAGTAAAGGTCATTTGCTGATCCGATATCCCCGGAATAAAATACATTCGTATTTCTTAATGCCAGCAGAAAACTGGAACTAATAAAATTCAATCTTCCCTCTTTATCATATTCCAGATAAGGATTAAGGTGCGAATTTTGTCTCGATAAAAAAGCAATTTCATCACTAACTTTTACATTTTCATCGTGTTCAAATTCCACATACAAAATATCAAAAGTCATTCTTTCCTGAAATAAATATGAAGTGAACAGATATTTTTTTAAAACTTCCGATAATTTCTTATGAATAAATATTCTTAAAGGTTTTTCCCTGTTAATTAATTTCATTTGTACTATTAGACTTGCCAACCCTGAATAATGATCAGGGTGAAGGTGTGAAAAAAGTATTCCATCTATTTGATCAAATGAAATCTTACTTTTTAGGAGTGCTTTTGAAATTCCGTCACCTGCGTCCATAAGCAGATTAAAATTATTGGAAAGGATAATAAATGAGGAATGAAATCTATTTAAGGAAGTTTTGCCTGAACCTGTTCCTATAAATTTAATTTCCAAATTTTTCGCTCAATTGATGGGAACTATTCTACCGGAAAGATTAAATCTTGTATTTATTACCTCAAGAAAATTTTTGGCTTCATCTTCAGTAAGAAATTTCCCTATGAAAACAACCTGGAATGAGGCTCCTGCTACATCTTTCTTTTTTATTTCAGAATAAAATCCTGCATCCTCAAATTTTTTCAAAAGAGAAAGCGCATTATCCGAATTACTGAACGCGCCTGCCTGAATTGTAAATTTATAATCCAGGTTTTTATTTTCAGGTTTTGGTTTATCCTGCGTTTTTACAGGAGGCTCTGTCTTTACTACATTGGCCTCGCTGGTCACTTCGTCTTTGGTAGGAATTTTTCTCTCAGCAATTTTAATGTAAGGTGAATTTGGATAATTTTTTTTAAGCATATCCAGGTAAGTTTTTGCTGTCTGGTAAATGCCAAGAGCATAGTAATAAGAATATATTCTGTAAATTGCCGCGTCGGCGTATTTACTGTTTGGGTATTTATTTACTACTTCTTTATAAATTACCACTGCATTCTGGCCGTTTTCTGTAAGTATTCCTTCAAGGAAAAGCAGTGAAGGATCGTTAGGGTGGTCATTTTTTAAATCAGGCAATTCATTGAGGACAACCTGTTTTTTCCCCGCTTCAATCTGTTTTAGGTAAGGGACGATATCTGTTTCCTGTGCGAAGGAATCCATTACGAATAAACTTAAAAAAACAGCAACTAAAATGATTTTAACTTTTTGCATAGGTTTAACTCATCAAGCTGTTAAGGCAAGTTGTTCTTCAGCATTATAAAATTCAATAAATTCTCCGAACAAAGTGCCGGATGTTGCTCTATTAATTTTTACTTTAACGTAATCGCCCTCTTTAATTTTTTCATCAGCGGGAATGATAACCACTTTATTTGTATCCGTTCTGCCGGCTAAAAACTTATCCGACTTCTTGCTCAAGCCTTCTACAAGAATTACATCTTCTTTACCAATCAGCGATTGATTAATTTCATACGCTATTTGATGTTGGAGTTCTATTATCTCCTGCAATCTTTTTGATTTCACTTCATTTGTAATATCATCTTTCATATTAAATGCTTTTGTCCCTTCACGTGGGGAATATTTGAACATATAAGCGCCATCGTACCTTACCCGTCTCATAATATCGAGAGTTATTACATGATCTTCGTACGTCTCAGTTGGAAAACCTGAAATTATATCTGTTGAAAAGCTCACACCCGGAATAATTTTTTTAGCTTTATCAATAAGATTCAAATAATGTTCAATTGTATATGTTCTGTTCATTAGTTCTAGAATCCTGTTTGAACCGGATTGAACAGGAAGATGAATATAATTACAAAGGTTCGGATGACCGGCAATAGTGTACAGCAATTTATCTGAAAGATCCTGCGGATGTGAAGTTGTAAATCTTATTCTGATCTTTCTGTCAACTTCAGCGCAGGCGGCAAGCAGATCAGCAAAATCATTTTCTCCGTCCAGATATGAATTTACATTCTGTCCGAGCAGAGTAACTTCCCGAAATCCTCTTTGCGAAAGCTGCTTAATTTCTTTAATAACTGAATTCAGACTTCTGCTTCTTTCCCTTCCTCTCGTGAATGGAACTACACAGAATGTACAGAATTTATCGCAACCGCGCATTACTGAGATCCAGGCTTGCAATCCGTCCTCTCGATATGGAATAATATCATCATAAGTTTCTGTTCGCGATAGCTTAACTCCGATCCCCTTTTCACCATTAAATGCGATATCAAGAAATTCCGGTAATCGCCTGTATTCATCAGGTCCGACAACAATGTCAACAATCTTTTTTTCTTCTATGAGATCTTTTCTTAATCTCTCGGCCATACAGCCGAGTACACCAACCACAAGTTCAGGCTTTGAATCTTTCATTGTCTTGAAATTACCAAGCCGGCCATAAATTCTCTGTTCCGCGTTTTCTCTTATGCTGCAGGTATTTAGCAAAACTACATCAGCGTTTTTTGCTTCCTTAGTAACTTCGTATCCGTGATTTTTTAAAATACCAAGGACAAGTTCTGTGTCTGCTACATTCATCTGGCAGCCGTAAGTCTCTATGTAAATATTACTCTTTGCCATTTCCATAATTATAAATTAGGACATAAATATAAAGGATATATATCTGTAGTTCAATGAAAATTATTGCAAAAATAACCAAATTTGAAAGTCTTTGTGCTGAATAGTCAATTTTAAATGATTAGAAACTGAGGGGGATTCGGAAAACCATTTTCAGTAACTTATGCTATAGTTAATTGAAAATCAGGAAAATGAATGAAAATTATTATTACCGGAGCCACTGGATTAATCGGAAGAAATCTCTGCGAAAAACTAACCGAACGTGGAGATGAAATAACCGTATTCACAAGGAATGTCGAAGAAGCAAAAATATCTTTGCCAAAAGTTAAAAATTTTGTAGAGTGGGATTACAGAAATACGGAGAAATGGGAAAATGAAATTAATAGGAAAGATGCGGTTATCCATCTTGCAGGCGCAAATCTATTTGGGAAAAGGTGGAATCATGATTACAAAAGAAAAATTGCGGGAAGCAGGCAAATCAGTACGCGCAACATTGTAAATGCAATAATTAATGCAAAGATAAAACCGTCAACATTTATCTGTTCATCTGCTGTTGGCTTCTATGGTAATCGTGGAAACGAATTGCTGACTGAAGATAGTTCACATGGGAATGATTTTCTTGCACAGGTTTGTAAAACATGGGAAGAGGAAGCTGCAAAAGTTGAATCAGCAGGAGTAAGAAGAGTAAGCATTCGCACAGGTATTGTTTTAAGCACCAATGACGGAGCATTAAAGCAGATGCTTCTGCCTTTTAAATTATTTGTAGGTGGGCCGCTTGGTAACGGAAAACAATGGTTTCCCTGGATTCATATTGATGATTTAATCAACGCATATATTTTTTCGCTCGATAATTCGAATATTAAAGGCGCAGTTAACGGGGTTTCACCCAACCCGACAACTATGAATAAATTTGTAAAAACCCTCGGAAAAATTTTACACAGGCCTTCGTTTTTCAATACGCCTGAATTTATACTAAAAATTGTAATTGGTGAATTTGCTGAATCAATTCTTGCTAGCATAAGAGCGGTTCCTGAAAAATTGATCAGCAATAATTTTAAGTTCAAATATGAAGGATTAAATTCAGCTTTAAAGAATTTATTAATTAAATAATATGTGAGGGTAAAATGAAAAAGATTTTGATTGCAGTGTTGGTTCTTCCTTTTTTCATAGCCTCTACTTACGCACAGGAAGAAGAAAAAAGGCCTGAGTTCAATATTAAGCAATATTATTTTGTAATGCTTACCAGGGGCGAAAACGCCAACAAAATAGATTCATTAAAATTAAACCAACTAATGATTGGCCATTTAAATAACATTAAAAAGATGGTGAAAGAAGGTAAGCTATTAATTGCCGGTCCTTTTGGGGATGATGGTAATTGGAGAGGCATTTTTATTTTTGATGTTAAGACTGAAGAAGAAGTTGCAGACTTGCTAAAGAATGACCCTGCAATCCAGGCTGGTAGACTCGCTTATGAAATTCATCCGTGGTGGGCTGAGCCGGGAAGTTGTTTGAAATAAAAAAGACGGGTGGCCGACCCGTCTCTACAATTCTATTGTGATTTCTCTTAATACCTGTAATAATCTGGCTTAAATGGACCTTCAACTTTAACGCCGATATATTTTGCCTGTTCAGGTGTTAATGTTTCAAGTTCAACTCCAATCTGTGCAAGATGAAGTTTTGCCACTTTTTCATCGAGATGTTTCGGCAGCATATAAACTTTATTCTCATAATTGTCTGAATTATTCCAGAGTTCAATCTGCGCAAGCGTCTGGTTTGAAAATGAATTGGACATTACAAATGATGGATGACCCGTTGCGCAACCAAGATTCACAAGTCTTCCTTCGGCAAGAACGATAATTTCCTTCCCATCAATATTATAAAGATCAACCTGCGGTTTTATTGTATCTTTTGTTTTGCCGTAGTTTTTGTTCAGCCATGCCATATCGATTTCATTATCGAAATGTCCGATGTTACAGACAATTGTCTTATCATTCATAAGTCTGAATATTTTTTCAGTTACTATGTCTTTATTTCCAGTAGCAGTTACAATTATGTTAGCACGCTTTACAACAGTTTCAAGTTTCTTAACTTCGTATCCGTCCATAGCAGCCTGCAAAGCGCAAATAGGATCAGCTTCTGTAACAATAACTCTAACTCCCGCGCTTCTCAAAGATTGCGCAGAACCTTTGCCAACATCACCGTATCCGCAGACAACTGCAACTTTTCCTGCCATCATTAAATCAGTTGCTCTTCTCATAGCATCAACAAGTGATTCACGGCAGCCGTATTTATTATCAAATTTTGATTTTGTGACCGAATCATTAACATTTATTGCAGGAATTGGAAGAGTACCTTTTTCCATTCTATCATAAAGTCTATGTACACCGGTTGTGGTTTCTTCGGAAAGTCCTTTAATATCTTTTGCAAGCTCAGGATATTTATCCAGCACCATATTTGTAAGATCGCCACCGTCATCAAGAATCATTGTAAGCGGTTTTCTATCTTCACCAAAAAACAATGTCTGTTCAATGCACCAGTCAAATTCTTCAGCACTCATTCCTTTCCAGGCATAAACTGAAATTCCTGCTTTTGCAATAGCCGCTGCTGCGTGATCCTGTGTTGAAAATATATTGCAGGAAGACCAGGTTACTTCAGCACCGAGTTCAATTAATGTTTCAATTAAAACTGCTGTCTGAATTGTCATATGCAGACAGCCGGCAATTCTTGCTCCTTTTAATGGTTTCTTTGGCCCGTATTCTTTTCGAATTGCCATAAGCCCCGGCATTTCTGCTTCTGCTAATCTTATTTCTTTTCTTCCCCATTCAGCCAGCGAAATATCTTTAACTTTATATTTAACATACTTTGTATCTTTTATTGCTACGTCACTCATTCTTACACCTTTTATTATTATTAAACTTTTGCATATTTTTTAAATTTAGGGACAAGATCGAGCTGTTCCCACGTAAATTCTTTTTCCTTTCTTCCGAAGTGACCATAAGAAGAAGTAATCTGATAAATTGGTCTTCTCAGTTTCAGCTTATGAATTATTCCTTTCGGTGTAAGGTCAACTTCCTTCCTGATCATTTTAGAAATTTCTTTATCCGGAATTTTTCCGGTTCCTTTCGTATCAACAAAAACAGAAATCGGTTTTGCAACTCCTATTGCGTAAGAAAGTTGCACGAGACATTCTTTAGCAAGTTTTGCTCCAACAACATTTTTAGCAATATATCTTGCAGCATAAGTCGCGCTTCGGTCAACTTTCGAGGGATCTTTCCCTGAAAAAGCGCCACCTCCGTGAGGAGCCCAGCCGCCGTATGTGTCAACAATTATTTTTCTTCCTGTCAGACCGCTATCGCCGTGCGGACCGCCAATTTCAAATCTTCCTGTGGGATTTACGAAATATTTTGTCTTTTTATCAATGTATTTTTCCGGAATAACTTTTTTAATTACGTGCTTAATTATATCCGCTTTAATTTTGCTTTGCTTAACTTTAGCATCGTGCTGAGTCGAAACAACAACTGCATCAACCCTTAATGGTTTATGGTTATCACTATATTCAATTGTAACTTGTGATTTTGCATCCGGTCGAAGATAAGGCATTAACTTTGGATTTCTTTTTCTGATATCTGCAAGTTTTTTAACGAGTTTATGAGCATACATAATCGGCATTGGCATTAATTCAGGTGTTTGATCGCAAGCATAACCAAACATAATTCCCTGATCACCGGCTCCGCCGGTATCAACTCCCATTGCAATATCAGGTGATTGTGAATGAATCGCATTTAACACTGAACATGATTCAGAATCAAACTTATATTCTGCTTTTGTGTATCCTATTTTTTTAACAGTGTTTCTCACAATTTCCTGAACATCAATATAAGCTGTTGGTAGTTATTTCACCACCAACGAGAACGAGCCCTGTTGTAACAAATGTTTCGCAGGCTACTCTTGCATTTGGATCGTTTTATAAATTGCATCAAGAATTCCATCGGATATCGCATCACTAACTTTATCCGGGTGTCCTTCGGAAACTGATTCCGATGTAAAGAAATATGACATGTTTTTTTACCTTATTTTCTTAAGTAATGATTAATAAAATTCTATTTCAGATGAATCGCCAGAATTTAATCTTTTATATGATCCTTTAACTATCGAATTATTTCCAATTATTGAATTCTCAAGCATTGCATTTGTCACTTTTGCATTCGCTCCGACAATTGAATTGTTGATATAAGCGAGTTTTCAATCACCGATCCTTTATCGATAGAAGTATTAGGACCGATAACTGAATTTATTATCTACAGCATCACGCGCGATAAAAACCGGAGGATTAATTACTACATCTTTATATTTCTTATGCTTGCCGTCTCTTTGTAATAAAAACTTATTAGTCGATAGAAGTGTTTCAGGTTTTCCGCAATCATACCAGCCTTCAACCGGAAAAGTAGTAAATTCTTCCCCGCTTCAATCATTAATTGAATTGCATCGGTCAATTGGTATTCGTTTTTTGTTCTTATATTTTTATCGACAAGCTCTTTGAGTTTTCTTGAAAGAATTTCTGAATTTGAAAAATAATATAAACCAACCAGCGCAAGATTACTGACGAGCTGCTGCGGTTTTTCAACAACTTTTTTAATAATGCCGTTTTCAGTAACAGCAACTCCAAATCTTCTCGGGTCTTCAACCTCTTTTACGCCAAGAGCGGATTTTTTATTCTTAAATACATCTTTAAGATTTACATCAAAAATTGTATCCCCAAGAATAATAAAAATTTCTTTGTCATCAACCGTCGGAAGTGCCGTATAAATTGCATGCCCCAGTCCAAGCATTTCTTCCTGCTCAACGAAATCGGATTTAAAGGAACTATAATTAGTATTTACATAATCCTTAATCATATCGCCCAAATGACCAATTACAAAAGTGGCTTTTTTTATCCCTTCAGCTGATAATTTATCAAGAATGTGTCCAAGTATTGGCTTTCCGCCAACATTTAATAGCACTTTTGGGGTCGAATATGTGTGAGGTTTGAGCCTGCTGCCGATTCCGGCAACCGGAATAATTGCTCGCATAAATTTTTAATGTTATTATCTGTTAATAGACTACAAAAATACTTAAACTCATTTCGAATAACAAATTATGGCCTTATGCAATTAGGCAATAAAATCTATTAATGGAAGTGTTTATATTGATAACCAAATAAAATTTGAATTTGTTAATTATGAAATTTGATACAAAAATTACAAAATTATTAAAGATTGAATATCCGATTATTCAGGCAGGAATGGTCTGGGTGTCAGGATGGAAGCTGGCATCAGCAGTTTCCAATTGCGGGGGATTAGGCCTGATCGGTTCAGGTTCAATGAAACCAGAACTGTTAAGAGAACATATTCATAAGTGTAAAAATGCAACGAGCAAACCTTTCGGAGTCAATATTCCTCTTATTCGCGGAGATGCAGAAGATCTCATAAATGTTGTGATAGAAGAGCAAATAAAAATAGTTTTTTCTTCAGCAGGCAATCCGGCAAAATTTACAGAACAGCTAAAGAAAAAAGATGTAATTGTTGTTCATGTAGTACCATCTGTAAAATTCGGACATAAGGCAGAAACTGCCGGATGCGACGCGGTCGTTGGCGAAGGTGTCGAAGCAGGCGGTCACAACGGAGCTGATCAGATCACTACTTTATGTTTGATACCTCAGCTTGTGGATTCATTAAAAATTCCGGTGATAGCTGCTGGCGGAATCGCCGATGGAAGAGGAATTCTTGCTGCTTTCTCTCTTGGCGCAGAAGGAGTCCAGATCGGGACAAGGTTTGCTGCAACGTTTGAATCTTCAGCTCATGAAAATTATAAAAAAAATGTAGTAGAAGCCAAAGATGGCGATACTGTGCTTGCATTCAAAAAGATTGCTCTTGTAAGAATGTTAAGGAACGATTTTGCCTTGCGTTCCGTTAAAGCTGAAGAAGAAGGCTGGAACGAAGAACGGCTTCTTGAATTACTCGGCAGAAAAAGAGAAAGGCTGGGCATATTTGAGGGAGATGAAATTGAGGGAGAAATGGAAGCAGGGCAGAGTTCCGGAATTATAAAAGAGATAATTACAGTTGAGGAAGTTTTCAAAAAATTTCTGAAAGAGATAAATGAATCAATGAATAATGTGGACCAAAAAATAAGAGAGCCTTAACCATTCATCCTTTTTATATTTTATTTTAGTCAGGTTATTTTAGTTTAGTATATTTACGATAATTAATTGTAGGTGGCAAAAATGAACTTAAGATTTAATTTTTTACTGATAGCTTTATTTTCACTCCTGATAGTTGCTGAAATTAATGCACAAAACGAAGACCAGGAAGCCTTTAAAAAAATTTCATCCATAACTGATTCAAACAAGGAGATTGAGGCTCTTGAGAATTTTACCACCCAATTTCCCCAGAGCAACTATTTACCAAGGGCATATTATAATCTTGTCAACCTTTTTGCTGATAAGAAAGATGAAGCCAATGCACTAAAATATGGCGAAATGTTTGTGAACTTCTATCCTGAAGCCGGAAGAATGAATGCATATAATACTATTGCGTATACTCTTGCTCAAAAGGAAATCGGGCTAAAAACGGCAGCTGACTATGCTCAAAAGGCCGTTGATATGGCAAGAAATACAAACCCCCGTATGTTAAATATGATACTTGACACACAAGCCCTGGTGCTTTATGATTTAGGTAATGCAGATTCAGCAAGGGTTCTGGAACAGGAAGCTATAAAAGGCAACGAAAATGATCCCTCATATCTTTATTATCTTTCACTTTATGAGGAGGAAAGCGGACATACACAAGAAGCTCTTACTCACTCGGCAAAAGCAATTATGTACGGCGATCCCGGTCAGGCAGAGGAAAAATTTAATGAATGGTTAAAGAAAGCAAAATCTACTAATAAGGAACAAAGTGAACTTAAGACAAAGATTGTTAAAACTGTGGTTGACGAATTCCTAAAAAGCTCGGATCAAAACGAGAAAAATTTAAATAATTCAAATGCAGCCGCATTCATGGCAAAAATGGGTGTTGAATTAAAAGAATCTGAAAAGATGGCTCTTGATGCTTATAATGCATTAAAGAAAACTGCATCACTTGAAAATTTAATTGCCTTAAAGAGCAACCTTGCGGTAGTCTATTCGTCTATGGGTGAAAATAAAAAAGCAAATGAAGAATTAATTTCAGTAAAGGATCTTGCAAGCCCTTATGATAGCGACTTTTGGTATACGCTTGGCAAATCCTATGAAAATATGGGGGACAAAGAAAAAGCTTTCGACTCTTATGTTCAAGGTTTAGTAGCTTATGAAAATCCAAAGGTAAAAGCTGCGGTTGATGAATTTATGACTAAAAATAATATCGATCCGAAGACTTTGCAGACTAAAATAAATTCCGCGAAAGATAAAATGCTATCTTTTAAACCAGGAGAATTTGATAAAAAGAATTCCACCGGTAGAGTTGTTTTGGCAGAATTATTTACCGGTGCCGAGTGTCCACCATGTGTTGCAGCAGATAAAGCGTTCGATATGCTTTCAGAATATTATCCAAGAAAAGACATGGTAGTGTTAGAATATCACGTTCATATTCCCGGACCGGATCCAATGACTAATCCTGATACATTTAAGCGATACAGATATTACGGCGGGAACTTCGGAACACCAACTGTCTTCTTCGATGGCGGAAACGAACTTATCGGAGGCGGAGCTGATTTTGTTGCTCCAAACAGATTCAAAGTTTATGAGCATATTATAAATCAAAATATGAAAGAAAAACCCGGATATGAAATTACTGGTACTGCAAAATTAGACAAGAATAATAATGTTAAAGTAAATGCTGAATTAACAAAATTAGGTACTAAAGCCAAAAACTTATCTGTTCATTTCGCTCTTGTCGAAAAATCTATAGCATACATCGGTGGTAACGGAATAAGCAAACATATGTTCGTAGTTCGTGATCTCGCAAACGGACCTGACGGAGAAAAACTTGATGTAAACAAAAACAATAATAAAGTGAGTCAAACATTTGACCTGACTAATATAGAGAACGGAATAAAATCCTATCTCGATGATCCGACTAAAGATCCATCCTGGCGAGGAAATTTTACTGGCTGGAAAACACGGCCGGATACATTGGATCATAATAATCTTGCAGTAGTTGTTTGGGTACAGGATAATGATTCAAAGAATATACTGCAGGCGTTTTATATGAATGTAGGGAAGGATTTTAGTTCAAAATAATTTATTTAATTATACATATTTGAGACAATAATGAAAACCTCGATATTACTTTACGTTTCATTAGCATTTTTTTCCGCCGGAATGCTGGCCCAGGACATCAAACCAACAGATGTTGTAAGTATAAACCCGATAGCTAAAGTAAAAATAATTAAAAACGGAATTGAGGCGGATATAAATTTTGTTCTGAGTATTAAAAAAACCTGGCATATAAATGCAAATAAACCGAACGATCAGTCACTTACACCTACTGTTATTAATATAGATTCATCTTCAGCTTATAAAGTTATTAATATTACTTATCCACCACCTGAAATGGTTAAGCTGCAATTCTCAGATAATGAATTAGCTCTTTACGAGCAAGAGGCAGTTATTAATGTGAAAGCAGAAATTAATAAAAACTTTAATAAAAAGTCACTAACAGTAGCTGGTCAATTGCAATATCAGCCGTGCAATAATCTAACCTGCCTATTTCCTGTGAGCAAACCATTCAGTTTTTCAATAAAGCTTAAGTGATATTGCCATTCTTAATCTTGCTCTGATTTTATTGGGGCAAGATTAAGAAACATTTAAGTCTCTTAAGGAATTACGGCTTCTAATTTTTTCACACCATCAAATAATGAAATGATTTTTCGTAGCACCTGATCAACTACGGCATCAGGGCAGGAAGCACCGCTCGTTAAAAGTATATCAACTGGTTTTTTGTCCGGAAGGAAATTTTTAGTTGTTGCTTCTTCTTTTTTATGAATATCAAAATGGCTGATTAGATTTTTCGAAATGATTTTATCAGGCGAAGAAATGAAATACGTCCTAATTTTCTCTTCACATAACTCTACAATGTGACTGGTGTTTGAACTATTGTAACCACCGACTACGATTGCAAAATCAGCATTTTTTTCAAGCAGGGCATAAGTGGCATCCTGGTTATCATTAGTTGCATAGCAAAGTGTATCACGTGTATCAGCAAAATGAGCTTTGAGATTTTTTTCACCATGCTTTTTTATCATAGTTTCTTTTAAATAATCTGCGATAGCCTGCGTCTCAGTTGCTAGCATAGTGGTTTGGTTTACGACACCTATTTTTTGCAAATCATTTTTTATGTCAAATCCCTGTGAATATTTACCTTTAAAAAAATCGTAAAACTCTTTTCCAGGTTTTTCACCAAGAATCACACTCGAAAGAAATTTTGTTTCTTCTATATCACGAACTATCAAGGAGGCTGAATTTACAACGCTATGTGAAAATGTCGCACGCGTTTCTTCATGGTAATGCTTTCCGTGAATAATAATTGTATAACCCTGGTTACCCAGTTGTGCAGAACGGTTCCATACTTTTTCAACAAACGGACAGGTTGTGTTGTATTTATATGCGTCCAATCCAATTTCAGCCAGCTTTCTCTGAATTTCAAATGTTGTTCCGAATGCAGGTATAATTACAATGTCATCTGAATTCAATTCACCCCAATTTATGAGCTGGTTGCCGGATGTATCCATAATGAATCTGACTCCCCTGCTTTTAAGGTCGTCGTTCACTCCGGGGTTGTGAATCATTTCACTTAACAGAAAAATTCTTTTATCAGGATTTTCTTCAACAGTTTTGTACGATATTTCAATAGCGTTTTCAACACCATAACAAAACCCGAAATGACGGGCTAAATAAAAACGAACAGGACCAAAGTCCAGCAAGGATGGGGTAAAATCCCTTTTATAGGGATCAATATCCCTGCGCGACTCTTTGATTTTAGTAATTATTGGGCTTTTATAAAATTCCGGTATATCGAACTTCTTCATCAGGACATTAAATTTTGATATAATTATTGTTCAAAGATATCAAATATTTCCTTATTTAATTTTTTCACCAGGAATATTTTTTCCATTTTGATGCAAGATCATTCTGACAACTTTTCCAGAACCATCCTTTTCAAAAGTAATTTGAGCATTAACGACTTTCAAGTAATATTCAGTTTCCGAGCTGGGAAATATTTCAAATTTTTGCTGCCCAGTAGCTTGCTCATAAATTCTATTATTTTCTGTTGTAATTGTAATAATAAAACCTGGGGCAAGCTGATATTCACCAACATATTGATCGAAAACTTCCGGACCAATTTGTACGGCTTTTTTTTCAGGTTTATACTCCACTCCGAGGGCTTCCAACACCTGTACAGCATTTTCATTACTAGGACTTAACTCTAACGATTTTTTATAATTTTCAATTGCAGCTTGTTTCTGCCCGTCTTTCAATAACGCTTCAGCATAACTATCATATGTGTTGAAAGAACCAGGGTAAAGTTCAATATTAAGTGTAAATATTTTGATCGCATCTGCAACTTTATTAGTGCGCAATAATGAATATCCCAGATTATTCAAATCATTTTCTGATAAGTTTTTCTTTTCATTTACATTTAAATCATGAAAATATTTTAGTCCTTCATCAATTCCATCTTTTGAAATAATTTCAGCTAGTTTAATTATTCCAGGTTCCTCCGGTGATTGATATTTTTCGTCGTAAAGAATTTTTTTAATGTTGCCGGCAATTGTTTGAAGATCGGTGCCTCCAGTATTATTAAAAAGTACAATTAAATTTTTATCATCCAGGTATCTAACTATCAATGAATTAAATCCATTTACAGCGCCACCGTGCGTTACAATATTTACGCTATCGCCTTTACCGGTTGCCGCTTTTATTACAAGCCAACCGTATCCATAATTGGCCCCAAGCGCTGGTATATATTTTCCGAATAATTTCTTGATATTTTCTTGCGACAATAGTTTGTCTGTGTATAGTGCCTGATCCCATTTGTAGAGATCTTCCACTGTAGAATATAGCCCGCCCGCTGAATAAGGCACAGACATATCTATATAATCTGTATTTCGTAAATTAAGAATTGATCTATCGTAACCATAGGCTCGCTTAGGAATAATTTCTTCATGGTGATCGTAACCAGACTCGTTCATTTTTAAGGGACCAAAGATATTTTCCTTCAAATTCTCTTCATAAGTTTTCCCGGTTACCTTTTCTATTATATATCCAAGTAGTATATAACCTGAATTGCTGTAACTGAATTTACTCCATGGTTCAAACTCGAGCGGTTTATTCTCAAAAAGTTTTACAAGTTGTTCAGGTGTTTGTGGATTTCTCATAACTTCTGTTGGGTAACTCGGAAAGTTCGTGTAATTAGGTATCCCGGATGTGTGGGTTAAAAGATTATGTATGGTAATTTTGTATCCTTGTTCTTTGGGATAGTCCGGTAAAATCTCTGAAACCTTTTCATCCAATCTTAATTTACCTTGCTGAACAAGCTGCATAATTAACATAGCAGTAAATTGTTTTGTGATTGAGCCCAGCCTGAATTTTGTATCCGGTGTATTTGGAATTTCCCATTCAAAATTTGCATATCCATATCCTTTCTTAAAAATCACCTCCCCGTTTTCTGCTACCAAAGCGGCACCATTAAATGCTTTATACTCAAAATACTTTTCAAGCAACTGATCTATTTTATCTGCTTTACTTTGCGAAAAAATACTAGCTGTTAAAAAGGTTAAAAGAAATGAAAAAATAAGGAGGGGTAATTTAAATGTAGTTGATTTTAACATATCTCACCCATTTATAATTAGTAATAAAGTAACTTAAGATAAACTATAAATTAACTATTTAAATACCATTCATCATCAATATATCATAAATTATCAAAAGAAGGAAAATTGATTTCAATTTAATTTATGTTCTCCCAATACAATTTAGATTTTATGCGCTTCCTTTGCTATATTTAAAAACTCATTAAAAGAATTTGTATGAATATAATTGAAAGACTAAAAAAAATTAAAGACCGCTTCGAGATAATCAACCAACAGCTTTCCGATCCAGCGTTTATGAATGAGAGAGAAAAGATTGTGAATCTTAGCAGGGAAAGAAGCGACCTTGAGCAGATTGTTAAGGCCTATGAGGAATACTCCGGAATTATTAAAAATATCGAAGGCAACAAAGAAATAATTTCTTCCAAAGCTGACAGTGAACTTGTATCATTTGCGGAAGCTGAACTAGAAGAACTTGAAGAGAAGAGAGAAGCTCTAGAGGAAAAAATTAAATTCCTATTATTGCCAAAAGATCCCAATGATAATAAAGACATCATAATGGAAATACGCGCAGGAACCGGCGGAGAAGAAGCTGCACTCTTTGCGGGAAATTTATACAGGATGTACACACGCTTTGCGGAAAGAAAAGGCTGGAAGATTGAATTGATGGACATTAGCGATACTGGCCGTGGCGGAATTAAAGAAGCCGTATTTTCCGTTGGCGGCGAAAATATCTATGGTAATTTAAAGTTTGAAAGCGGAGTTCACAGGGTTCAAAGAGTTCCTGAAACAGAAGCGAATGGAAGAGTTCATACATCGGCGGCATCTGTTGCTGTACTTCCGGAAGCAGAAGATGTTCAGATAGATATAAATCCAAATGAATTGAGAATAGATATTTTTCGTTCAGGCGGTGCCGGCGGTCAGAATGTAAATAAAGTAGAAACTGCTGTAAGGATCACCCACATTCCCACAGGTATTGTCGTACAATGCCAGGATGAAAGATCGCAATTAAAGAACAGGCAGAAAGCAATGAAAGTTTTGCGTGCACGCTTATACGATATGAAACTAAAAGAACAAAATGCCGAACTTTCAGCTCAAAGGAAATTAATGGTGGGCAGCGGCGATAGAAGTGATAAGATTCGTACGTATAATTTTCCGCAGAACAGAGTCACAGATCACCGGATTGGCCTAACACTTTATAATCTATCAAATATCATTGAAGGGGAACTTGATGAATTGATTGAGCAACTAAAACTAGCAGACAGAACTGAAAAGCTGCAGGCTAGCGGTGAAGTTTAAATTACGGATTTGATCGTAATCAGGCTTATATCATCCTCAAATTTATTTGCTGTAAATTTAATAAATTCCTTCTTTATAACTTCCAAAGGATCATCATCAATCTGTAAGCTTTTAATAACTTCATTAAGTTTTTTTGTACCAAATTGTTCACCATCTGCATTTCTTGATTCAATTATTCCATCTGTTACCAGAAATATACAATCGTAAGGCTCCATATTAACCGATATGTCTTCGTAATTGCCATTTGAAGCAAACCCAAGCAACAATCCATTTGATTTTATTTTTTTAACTGCTCCGTTGGAAGCAACACGGTAGATTAAAGGCAGGTCACCGGCACCGGTATATTTGACCGTCTTCTTCTTTTTATTCAATACCAGAATAGATAGAGTAGCAAACACTTCTGAAATTTTTGCATCCTGGTATACGGATTTATTTACGTGTTGAAGTATAGAGCCAGGCGTCAAATCTTTATCTGTTTGTAGAACCACACGAACCGCGCTTCTAACATATCCTGCGTAAGCGAAGGCGAAATACCATGCGCCCCATTTTTTCCCCATTACATCGCCAAGTATTATTGCAAGATTATCCTCATCCAGATTAAAGTAATCAATAAAATCGCCACCAGGTATTCCCTGAAATGGTTTATGCCATTGGTTAATTTCGAAACCTTTAAACTTGGGACTTTCATCGGGAACAACTTTCACACGCATCGAATCCGCAGCCTGGTATAATTCATTAACAGCTTTTTGTCTTTCCGATCCCAGGCTATTTATAATTGCCCTTACTTTTGCAACTACAACCTTGGGCCCGGCTGTTTTTACAACATAATCAGTTATGCCTAGTTCGTAGCCTTCAAGTATATCGCTCTCTTCGCTTTTAGCGGTAAGAAAAACAAAAGGAATTTCTTTAAGATTATTATCCTGAAGCAGCAGTTTTCTAAATTCAAAACCATCAGTATCCGGCATCATTATGTCTGAAATGATTATATCAGGCTGAATTGATTTTGCTTGTTCAAATCCGGCTTTAGCATTTGCAGCTATAAAGCATTCAAAACCATCCTTATTTAAATTATATTGAAATAATCTGGAAAGAGTCTCATCGTCGTCCACTAATAGAATTTTAGTTTTAGTCTTTTGAAAAGATTCTTCAACATTCTGTTTTGTGCCGCCTCCATATTCCTTATAAATATCTGCCTTGCGAATTAATGCACGTACTTTTAAAATTAATTCATTTATATCAAACGGCTTTGTAATTATATCATCGCCACCAGCTTCAAGGGCAGTTGATTTGTCTTCTATAGACGATTTGGCAGTAACAAAGACAAAGGGAAGAGTTTTTAATTTTTCATTAGTTCTAACTTTTTTACAAAATGTAAAGCCGTCCATGCCTTGCATAGTTACGTCACATAGCACGAGGTCAATATTATTTTCCTGAAGGTGCTTAAACCCTTGTACAGAACCATCGGCAAGCAATGTTTTGAAACCATTTTTCTTTAAATGGTGATCTATAAGTTTACGAACTGTAATATCGTCATCGATAATCAGAATAGATTTATGTTCTTCTTGCATTTAACCTTGACATGATTGGAGGAATAATATATTAGCAAATTTATCTATATAAATTATCAGCTAAAACTTTGTATGGCTTCCTCTTTGGTTTTATAAGATTCAAAAACCCTGTACATCCTTGTTAATTCAAACATTGAATGAACGGCGGGTTTAAATCCGACAAGCCTCAGATCGCCACCTAGGCTGGTGATTTTTTTTAGGGATACGACCAAAGCGCCAAGAAATGTTGAATCGATAAATTCGCAATCTGAAATATCCACTACAATCTTTTTTACTCCTTCTTCAATATCCTGCGAAAGTGTAAGTTTAAATTCCTCTGCTTCTTTTAGAGTGGCTCTTGTGAGACTTACAACTTCTACCAACACATCACCGTATTTTTCTTTTGTAAAATCCATATGAGTTCCTGATTTAATTTGTAATCAATTCTAAGTCCGGTTTTCTATTTTATACCGTTCCATAAGTCTGTAAATTGTTGCTCTACCCAATTGCAATTTTTTAGCAGCTTCGACAATATTTCCATTTGTTACTTTAAGTGCATGCCTTATGGATTCCTCTTTCAATTTTTCAAATGGGATTATTGTATCATCACTAAACATCGCCCCGTTATAATCTATCGAAGCGGAAGGATCTGCGCTTCTCAAATGATTTGGCAGATCATCAATATCAATAGTATCTTTTTCAGTTATTATAAGACATCTTTCAATAGTATTTTCCATTTCGCGAATATTGCCAGGCCAGTTATATTCATATATCAACTTAATTGCACGCTTTGTAAAGCCTCTGACATTCTTACCTAGTTTTTCGTTAAATTCCTTCAGAAAGTGTTCGGCTAAAACTAAAACATCTCCTTTTCTTTGCCGCAGTGGTGGAATATTGATAGGAAAAGAATTCAGTCTATAATATAGATCTTCTCTGAATTGTTTTTGTTCAACGGCTTCTTTTAATTCCCGGTTAGTAGCTGAAATTATTCTGACATCCGTCTTAATTAGCTCATTACCACCAACTCGCTCAAATTCTTTTTCCTGAATGACTCTTAGTAACTTAGCTTGCAACAGCATTTCAAGTTCACCGACTTCATCCAGAAAAATAGTGCCTTCATTTGCCATTTCAAATTTACCAAGCTTACGTTGATGAGCACCGGTAAACGATCCTTTCTCATGCCCGAATAACTCGCTTTCAAGTAATTCACGTGGAATTGATGCACAATTAACGACAATAAATGGTTTGTCTTTTCGCCTTCCATTGTAATGAATAGCTCTTGCAATAAGTTCTTTACCGGTTCCGCTTTCACCATGAATAAGAACAGTTATTTCATTATTCAAAACTTTTGTTACAAGTTTAAATACATCCTGCATTTTTCCATCAGAGGAAATAATATTATCAAAACTGTATTCCTTCTTTACATTTTCCTTCAGGAATTCAAGCTCCTTAACCAGATCGTACGCCTTTATCGCATTCTTTAATGCTGGTTCCAACCTTTGCATATCTATCGGCTTCGGGAAATAATCAAAAGCACCGAATTTCAACGCTTCAACCGCTACTTCAATGCTGCCCTGGGCAGAAAGAATAATAACCGGAAGATTTTCATCAAAGTGCTTTACTCTTTTTAGAGTTTCAATTCCATCAAGCCCCGGAAGCATAATATCAAGAAGAATTATATCCGGCCGCATATTTAATTTTTTGAGAGCATCTTCTCCGTTAGAAAAAACCTCAACATCGTATTTCCATTTATCCTTTACCCAGTATGATAATAATTTGGAAATTGCATGTTCATCATCAACAATGAAAACTAATTTATTCACTATTATCCTTTAGTTATTTTTTGAAATTTAATCCCTTTTGGCAATTTGATCACAAAAGAAGTTCCCATATTAACCTCGCTGTTAACAGTGATTAATCCTTTGTGCAAATCTACTATTTGTTTTGCAAACACCAGACCCAGGCCGGTTCCTGGAATTTCTTTTCCTGGCCTGCTTACTCTATAGAATTTCTGAAATATATTTGGAAGATCATTTTCTGGTATACCTGCACCTGTATCACTAATGATTATTTCAAATTCTTTGTACAGGCTTTGCGCACCAATTGTAATCCTACCTCCTGTTCCGGTAAATTTTATGGCATTATTTAATATACCTTCAAAAACTAAACTTATTTTTTTTTCATCACCATTAATAATAATTTCTTCCACCGGAATATCACAATTCAAGACAAGACCATTTTCCTTAATTAATGGTTTATTTTTTTCAATTACATCATTAAGTACTTTAATAATGTTAAAGCTGCCCGGCTCGAGTTGAATACCGCCGCCTTCAATTCTTGTAAGGTCAAGCATATTATTTACCAGTTTTGCTAGTCTTTTGCTTTCCCTTAAAATTATACTTGTGAACTCATTTTGAATTTCTTTCGACATTTCCGAATCTGAAAGAATTGCTTCCGAATATCCTATAATTGAAGCTAACGGGGTTCGCAACTCATGTGAAACATTTGAAGCAAATTCATTTTTTAGATTAGCAAGTTCGTCAAGGATTGTATTTCTTCGGTTCGCACGATTTCTTTCTATGGCTATCAATCTTTTGGCTTCTATTAATTTAATTGAAAAATCCTTAGCACGTTCAGCTTCTTGTCTAAGTTTTGAAATATCTTTTGCAACAGCAAGCAATTCTGAATTTTTGCTTTTATCATAAATCGTTTTCGCAGTAACCTGGAAGATTATTTCCTTTCCAAATTTTGAAGTTAATGTTACCTCAAAGGTTGTCAGTTCTCCTGAACTTAAAATTTCCTGAAAAGATTTTGCGATAACCCTGTCACTTTTGGGATCGACAAATTCCCAGAAATGTCTTCCTAATAAATCTTTAGGAATGTATCCCAATATTTCCGCGCCATTATTGTTAATTCTCTTAAAGTATCCTTTACTGTCTAAAATAAATATTAGATCTTCAGATGCTTCAAGTATCAGTTCAAATTTTTCTTCCGCGTTTGGCAAAGTAATAAATTTAATGTGATCAGATATTAATTGGTTTAATTCACGCAAATTTTAAAATCTCACTTTAACACAAATTAATAATTTTTACTAAACTAAAATAATAGCTGTTCCAAAAAAAGACACATATTCGAACCCGATATATGTGAATAACTAACTTATATTCAGCAGAATTTCAACAGCAAAAGTAATTAGGAAACGGACTAGTGCGATAATATATAATGTCTCAAAATAAGCAATTAATAAATAATCCAAAATAACTATTTATTTAAGTTGTCAAATCCGGATTCAAGCAGGTATTAAAGGTAGGTAGCTTTTAACATTTCATTTCAATTGTTAATTATTCCTTTTATCTTTACTTATGGCTAAACTTCTAAAAAGAGCTGCAAATCTTTCACTTTTGGTAAATATTTTCCTCTTTTTCATAAAAGCATTTGCCGGAATAGTCTCAAACTCAATTGCTGTTATATCCGATGCTATCAATTCCCTTACCGATATTGTTTCTTCAGCAGCAATTATGATTAGCGTTAAGATATCACTAAAGAAGCCCGACGATGACCATCAATTTGGGCATAATGCCGCCCAGCCAATAGCCGTTTTTTTGATCGCTCTTTTTACTGCAATTGTAGCTATAAATTTAATTCAGGCCTCAATTGATAGAATCTTGCATCCGGAAGAGTATAAAATAAACTCACTCGTTTATATTATACTTATAATTACGATCCTGGTAAAATTAATCTTGACAAGATATCAATCAAAAGTTGGAAGGACTTTTCGCAGCCCTGGCTTGCGCGCAAGCGCAGTAGACAGCCTCAATGACGTTCTCGCTTCAACACTTTCTTTAATCGGTGTAATTGGGGTACAGATCGGATTTCCATACATTGACGGTATAGCCGGAATATTGATTTCATTATTTATTTTGAAATCCGGATACGAAATTGCGCGTGAGAATATTGATTACTTAATGGGCAAGGCGGCAGATGAAAAATTGATAATGGAAATTGCAACAAGGGCAATGAAAGTTGATGGCGTTGATGGAATGAATGATTTAAGATCACATTATGTCGGGAATAAATTTCATATTGAAATTCATATTGAAGTGGATAAAAACATGTCAACGGAAGAATCGCATTCGGTAGGCAAAAAAGTTCAGCTGGCAATAGAATCGATTGAAGAGATTCAAAAAGCTTTTGTACACATCGACCCGGTTTGATTTTAATTTTGAATTTTGGGCTTTGAATTTTGAATAGTTTGCTTCTGCAATGCCTCGTAGTATTTTCTAATCAATTCTTCATAATCCTTTGTAAATCCTTCCTGAACGGACTTGTTTAATTCGTCCCGCAATTTATCTTTCCCTTTTTCAGAAGATAAATTCAGATCAGCAGGAGATTCACGAACAGTATTTTTTCCTGCAAATGATTCTCTATCTTTCTCGTAGTCTCTTTCATTAACAGATTTCTGCGCATCAAGCATTCTTGATAAAATATGTTCCTGTTCCTGTACAACGTTATCATCCAGCTTTTGAGTCTTCATATCCTTTACAACTTCCAACATTTGATCCAGCATTTTTTGCATATTAGCCGCCAAAGACTTTGATTGACCTGAAGTTTTAGCTTCATTATTTAACTGCTCAAGACTTTTCCTTATTTCATCCTGCTGTTGCGCCAGCCTCTGAAGCTGTGCCTGCTGCTCAAGTGTCATTGAGCCCTGCATTTGCTGCTGCAACATTTGCGTTAAATTATTAAGGCTCATCTGCTGTTGTGACATCATTCCCATTTGCTGAAGTAGCGACATCATTCCGCCCTGCCCCTGTTGCCCGCTCATCATCTTTTCCATTGAATTCTTCATAAGTGATGCAGCTTCATTTAATCCTTTCATTGCTTCACCTTGATCGCCCGATGCTGAGCTGCCATTCCTGTTTTGCATTGCTTCCAGTGATTTCATCATAGCTCGGTTTGCGTCACCCAGGGCTTTGCCCATTTCCGGCGTTATTGCAAATGTTTTTTGTGAAAGCTGCGACATTTGCTGAAATGTTTTTTCGAGATTTTTTTGAATTTCGTTTTGTTTTTCCGAATTCTGATTAAAAGAGGAAGAATTGGGATCCATATTTTCTGATGCTGTTTTAAGCTGTTCCTGTTCCTTTGAAAGAGAAAGTAAATCATTTGTAAGTTTCATCATATCAACAAATGTCTGCATTTGATTTTGTTGCGCCATACTTTGCTGCAATTGCTTCATCCCTTTTTTCATATCCAGCATATTCTGCATTATCTGCTGCTGATTCTTCATTGCAAGCTGTTTTTCATTCTGTTGAATTTGCTGAGACGCATCCTTTGATAATTCTTGATTATCTTGTTTATCAAATTTATTCTGCAATGAATCAAGCTGCTCTTTCGGAAGATCTTTCAATTCGCTCATCTTTTCCGAGAGTTGCTGCATTTCGCTTTTCATATTATTCAAATCTTTTGATAAATTGTTTTGCTTTTCACTTAATTCATTTTTGTCTTTACCATCACTATTCTTAGTAGTCTTTAGTAGTTCGTCCTGTTTTTTTGTTATATCATCAATCCTTTTCAGCAGATCATTAACTTTTTGTTCAGCCTGAATCCGCTTAAGCAGGTTCATTGTTCTTTCTATACCTGCCCGGAATTGTTTTTCATCGAATTTATTTTTTTCCATAGCCTGTTGGATCTGCTGTCTGTCCATGGACTGCAGGAGATTCTGCATATTCTCCATTGCCTTTTTCATATCCTCGGTTGATAGGCTTTCAAAAAGTTTCTGTAATTCAGAATATTTTTCGAGAGTTTCCTTTGATAACAAATTATTTTGCTGAAGGTCTTTTTTCATTTGATCAATTTTCTTCCCAATGTCATTGGCTTTTTCCTGTAACTTTTTGAATTGATCTAGAGTCTTTTCAATTTTTTGTTTTTCATCCCAATTTATATCTTTTTTATCCTGCTTCAATTCCTGCGCAATTTTCTCCATATCCTTTTTCAGATCCTCTGCCTGTTTTAGAGTCTCATCTAAATCATTTACAGCATTATTTTGAGTTTTATCCGCTTGCGTTAGCATTTCATCCAGAGATGGAACGCGCACAGTAAGTGAAGAAGTTTTGGAAGATTTAGGACCATTTATATTATCGTTGTCAAAAACCTCGAGATAAAATGTTACTATATCATTTTCTGCTAACTGTAACTGTGAAAGGTTCCATACGTAGCTTACATCCTGTTCTTTTGAATTTCTATCAATAGGAATTTCCACAGAATTAAAATTAGCCTCTGCCTCTTTATACCTTGATGAAGAAAGCCTGTAATCCAAAGTCATTTTTGAAAAGCCATAATCATCGGATATTTTTGCAAGCAAAGTAACTCTGTTATCAACGGGTAGATTTATATTGTCAGTTGGAGAGACAAGGCTGATTGCCGGATATTCATCCAGTATTGTTTTAATCGAATACGTTATCGGTGAAAGATTTTCATTTCCCTTGTTGTCCGATATTATAATTTGATAGCTGTTATCTTTTTCAATTTTAAAGCCGCCTCTTGCTTCATTTCCATTTATCTTTAGTCTTATTGTCGTTGAATCTCCGAAGACTAAACTTGCAGTCTTTATATCCTTTGTAGAACTAATTTCTATTTTGACATTGCTGCCGGGCAATGCTGTAACATTGCCGTTATCTTTTTGTTCAATTTCTGGTAATTTAGAATAAAAAGGGGAAATAATAGTTTCAACAAGAGTTTTAATAACCGGCCTGTCAATAACTTTGACCAGGTAAGTTTCACTCTGTATATCATCAGCCTTTACAAAATATTTGAAACTGTTTCTGACTGATTTTGCATCAAAATTATACCACCCGAGAGAATCATGCTTCAAATTCTGAAACTCATAACTGGTTTGATCTTCATCTTTCGTTGCAATTGAAACTACGCCTGGAACCGCACCAATAACTTTTACGGCTATTGATATACTTTCCCCCCTGGTTACTTGTACGTTCCCTGGATGAATCTCAAAAGAATATTTTACTGGTGGGATAAATTCCTTATTAAAATTTATCAATCTAAATGCCGCGGCATTCAACGGACTAATAGCCAGGATCAAAACCGCAGCAATTATAACAGTAAGCAGAAAATATTTAAAAAGTTCTTTCGCCTTTTTAAAACTTACAATAGACTCAAATTGTATAAGTTTAGTTTTTTCATAAACATTTAAAAATGCAGCATCAATTAGATTAAGCGAGTAATTACCTTTCCCGCCATCCACAGAAACAAGTTGCATCGCATTCAGAAGATCATCTTTTATGAAATGAAAATTATTCCCTGCCTTTTCTGCAACTTTGTGATAATCGGTTTTCCTGAATAAGTTAAAATATTTAAGCAATGGCTTCAAAAATAAAAGACTAAAAACACCAGTAGTCATAATTAGAAATATCATAAAAAGGATTGTCCTGATCACAGAATTGAGATGAAATAATGATTCAAAAAATGAAAAGGTCAAAAAGACTGAAGCTCCAACAATTATTGTTGCTTGAATTCCGATTGCTGCAAAAAGAAAATATTCTCTCTTAACCAGCTTTTCCAGTTTCGAAATTATCTCTTTATAATATGTTGATTCAGGTCCCATATTCACATTTCACGTTTGACGTTTCAACTTCATTGGCTCAAAGCCCACACAACCAGGTTTGTTCCGAACTTTAAAGCTTCCATTCTTTTTTCCGGAGGATCACCATGAACATCCGGATCATCCCAGCCATCACTTGGATTGGATTCATAAGTATAAAATACTGCCAGCCTCTTCCCGATAAAAATTCCGAAGCCCTGCGGAGGCTTTCCATTGTGTTCGTGGGTTTTGGGAACACCGCTCGGGAATTCATAAAAATCGTGATACAGGCCATAACTGAAAGGCAGCTCGACCAGATCTTTATCCGGGAAAAGTTTTTTCATTTCTCTTCTGAATGATTTATCCATCCCATAATCATCATCAGCATAAAGAAATCCGCCTTCATCAAGGTATTTTCTCAATCTTGCAATTTCATCATCAGAAAAAACTACATTGCCGTGGCCTGTCATAAATATAAAAGAATAAGAAAAAATATCGTCTGTAGCTATATCCACAGATATGTATTCCGGGTTTACTTTTATATCTGTGTTTTTACTTACATAATTCAGCAGGTTTGGCTCTTCTGTCTGGCCGTTATACCAATCGCCGCCGCCATCATATTTCAAACGTGCTATCTGGAAGCTGCCTTTTTCCTGCGCCGGACAGAGTACCGTTAATAAAAGGATTGCTTCAAATATTATCATTTTCTTCATATTTTAATATATCTACGTCCTTTCCGAATATCAATTCTGAATAAATTGCATCTTTGGTTAATTATTCAAAATATTGGGATAATATTTTTAAGTTTTAACAGAAAAACATCATAAAAGGTAAGGCGAATGGCAAAGAAGTATTGGCTTGTAAAATCAGAGCCAAATGAATTTTCAATCGAAGATCTCGCAAAAAGCAAAAATAAAACTACCTGCTGGGATGGCGTAAGAAATTACCAGGCAAGGAATTTTATGCGCGATGAAGTGAAAAAAGGAGATGGGGTTTTATTTTATCAAAGCAGCAGCGATCCAATGGCAGTAGTTGGATTTTGCGAAGTTGTAAAGGGTGGTTACCCTGATCATACACAATTTGATTCTAACGATAAGCATTTTGATCCGAAAGCCAAAAAGGAAAATCCAACCTGGTTTATGTTTGATTTACGATTATCAGGAAAATTCAAAAATGTTGTTACTCTGGAAAAAATTAAAGCAAACCCGAAGCTTAAAAAGATGAGATTAGTGCAGAAAGGCAGCCGTCTTTCAGTTATGCCGGTTGAAAAAAATGAGTGGAATGAGATTTTGAAAATGGGAGATCAAAAGTAGAATTTCCCGGGGCTGTAGCTCAGTTGGGAGAGCGGTTCGTTCGCAACGAACAGGTCGTCGGTTCGATCCCGATCAGCTCCACTAATCGTCGAAAGAAACTATTGACCGACTAAGGTTTAATTGCTTTAACCGAATACATCAACGGCAGAATATTCTCAAATCTTTTTATTCTCCAGAAATTATCTTTTCCCTTGACCATATCCGGGAAACAATTATAAAATGAAAAGGGATATTCATTAAAGCTTTCAACTTTCAGTCCGTTATTTTTTAATGAATTAAAAACTTCATCCAGAGAATGGTTCCAACCATATTCGGTCATCTCAATTTCTGCCGTTTTGTCAGAATAAGTTCCTTTTATTTTTTCTTCAATCGGCTGGCCTAAATTGAAATAAGAATATTTCAGGTTTTTAAGTTCGCTGTCGTACATCCAGATGACAGGGTGAAACTCAGCAAGAAAAAATATTCCGCCCGGTTTCAGAAAATGGTTTATTATTCCCGCCCATTTGTTCAGATCTGGCAGCCAGCCAATTACTCCGTAAGAAGCAAAAACGATATCGAACTTCTTATCTAGCTTTTCCTTTAAATCGTAAACATTAGAGCAGATAAAATTGGTATTAAGATTTAATTTATTATTTAATTCTCTCGCAAGCTTTATCGCTTCTTCAGAAAAATCTACGCCCGTAACCTGTGCACCAAGCCTCGCCCATGAAAGCGTATCCATTCCAAAATGACACTGCAAATGCAAAAGTGATTTACCTTTTACATCACCAAGGGCTTTGAGCTCAACAAAATTTAAGGAAGATTTCCCTTTTTTAAATTCATCCAATCCATAAAATCCAGACTTAGAATTTATTTCGGTTCTTTTGTCCCAGAGTAATTTATTTGCTTCGAAATAATTTTTATCCATTTATAATATTTTTCTCATTTCAAAATGCGGAATAGAGCCAAAAAGAGTGTGTGACTGTTTTGTAATTTTATATCCATGTTTTTCATAAAACTTAACTGCGGTATCTCGTGCATTTAAAATAATAAATTCTGCTCCCTTTTCCTTTGACTTTTTCTCCAGTTCATTCAATACTAAAGCTCCGATTCCTTTTCCTCTTTGATTTTCTTCAACAGCCATATACCTGATCTGTGCTTCATCATCGGAATTAAAATGTGCCCTGCCAATACCGACAGGAATTCTATCTACTTCACAAACAATTACATGAATTGACGCTTCTTCTTTATCATCTTTTTCACTTCCCTTTGGCTGGTCCCACGGTGCACGCAAAATTCGCCAGCGAAGGTCGTAATATCTTTCAAATTCTTCAGGGGTTATTGGTTGGGTTATTATCATATTAAATAAATGGAGTGCGAATTTCACTGATTAAACAGATTTGCGAAGATTCAGATCCGCGTTCTATTGCTTTTGTTATTTTCTCACTCTTCTAATAAATTTTCATCTTCTTCATCTTCAATTAAAGATTGCGAAAGAGACTTTGATGTTTTGGCGCCTAGTTGTTTAATTTTTTCTGCACGCCTTAGAAGATTTCCAGATCCTTCTGAGAGTTTTTTCATAGCATCGTTGTAACTGCTTTGTGTTTGTTCAATTCTGCTTCCAATCGTTTGTAAGTCTTCAACAAAGCCAACGAACTTATCATACAGCGCGCCGCTTTGCCTTGCAATTTCAAGCGCATTTTTATTTTGATTTTCCTGTCGCCAGATGCTTGCAATCATTTTTAAATTAATTAAAAGCATTGTTGGACTAACAATTGCAATTTTTCTTTCAAACGCATCTTGAAATAAACCGTTATCTTTCTGAAAAGCTAAGCTCCAGGCAGGTTCAATAGGAAGAAACATAAAAACAAAGTCCAGGGAATCAACACCATAAAGATTATGATAATTCTTTGAGCTTAAATCTTTATAATGATTCCTGATTGATAATATGTGTTCTTTCAACGCCTTTTCTTTTTCATCTTCGTTATCCATTGAGTTATATCTTTCATAAGCGACTAAAGTTACTTTTGAATCAATAATAATATTTCTGTTTTCAGGTAGTTTAATAATAACGTCAGGCTGTAATCGCTTCCCTTCTTCTGTCTTAATGCTTTCTTGAACAAAATATTCGCGATCTTTGACAAGTCCGGAATTATCAAGCAAATTCTCTAAAACAAATTCACCCCAGTTTCCCTGAGATTTTGTTTCACCTTTTAAAGCATTTGTAAGATTCGTGGCCTCTTTTGTCATCTTCTGGTTTAATTCAAAAAGTGTTTTTAATTGTTCCGAAAGACTTGTACGGTCTCGTGTTTCTTTATCATATACGAACTCTACTTTTTCTTTGAATTCTTTTATTTTTTCATTTAGGGGTTTTAAGATTTGATCAAGGTTTTCTTTGTTCTGAAGTGTAAACTTGCTGCTCTTTTCATCCAGAATTTTATTTGCAAGGTTCTCAAATTCCTTTGTGAATTTTTGTTGTAGCTCCTCAATTTCTGATTTTTGTTCAGAAAGCTTCTCCTGAAGGTTTCTATAATCTGATTTCAATCCGGAATTTTCAGAATTAAGTTTTATAACTTTTTCTCTCTCTGCATTTAGTTCATCTTCGTTCTTTTTTAATTGCTGAGTTAAAAAAGTACTCCCGCTTCCAAATTTGGATTTTGCGTAAAAGAATGCGGCAGTTGCACCAATTACTAATCCAATTATTAAATAAATTATATCCATATATTATCTTCTCTGTGGATTCTTTGCGTTCTTTGCGGTTTCTTAACCACAAAGTTCTCAAAGATTTCACGAAGCCCACAAAGTTTAAATTTTGCTATTAATTCAATTTGACTTTTTTCTGAACGGAATTCAACAACGAATTATCTTTTAGTATTCCGGCCAACCTTTTTAAATCACTATAAAGTAATCTGTCATTTTTAAGTGGCTTCACAACTTTCCTTATTTCATTATATGCAGCCGAGGTTCCCACACCCGGTTTAAGTGGTTTTAAATATTCCAGAGCCTGAGCTGACGTCAACAGTTCAACTGCAAGAACATTTTCAAGATTCTGCATAATCCTGTAGCATTTCTGCGCTGCAATAGAGCCCATTGAATTATGATCTTCCTGGTTTGCGGACGTAGGAATGGAATCCACACTTGCTGGATGAGCAAGAACTTTATTTTCAGAGACCAAGCTTGCCGCAGTGTATTGCGCTATCATTAAACCGGAATTAAGTCCACCTTCTTTCGTCAAAAACCTCGGTAATCCAAAGTTTAGGTTTCCGTTCACCATTCTTTCAGTTCTCCTCTCTGAAACATTTGCAAGTTCAGAAAGAGCGATACCCATAAAATCCATAGCAAGCGCCATTGACTGACCGTGAAAATTTCCTCCTTCAATATGTTCCTTTGTAGCAGGGAAAATTATCGGGTTGTCGTTTACTGAGTTCATTTCAATTTTCACCCTGGATAAAACATAATCAATCGCATCGCGAGACGCACCGTGAATCTGCGGAACGCACCTGATCGAATACGCGTCCTGCACTCTCGGATCGTTTTTCAAATGGGATTTCCTGATTTCACTTCCACGAATCATAGAAAGAATATTTTTTGCAGTTGTTACCTGCCCAGGGAAAGGCCGTAGCGCATGAAGCTTTTTATCAAATGCTTTATCGGTCGCGCGAAGAGCTTCGTGTGAAAGCGATGCACAAACGTCTGCAAGTTTATTAAGATTCATTGCTCGTAAAGAAATATAAGCCGCAAATGAAGTCATCATTTGCGTACCGTTTATAAGAGCCAGGCCTTCTTTTGCTTCCAGTACAACTGGCTTTAATTTAAATTTTTTCAATCCGGCTGAAGAAGAAATAATTTTTGTATCATCAGCATTTTCATCGAGAACATCTTTTACAATTTGTACTCTTCCTTTACCAATCATCGCGAGGACAAGATGTGCAAGCTGAACGAGGTCGCCGCTCGATCCGACAGAGCCCTGTGAGGGAATAACCGGAATGATATTGTGCTTCATCATCTTTATCAAAAGCTGAAGCGTTGATAAACGAATACCGGAATATCCTTTTGCCAGTGCATTCACTCTGAGAAGCATCATTAATTTTACAATATGCGGAGGAAGATTTTCGCCGCATCCAACAGCGTGACTGAGTATAAGATTTTCCTGTAGTTTTTTAAGATCTTTTTTAGAAATGTTAACGTTTGCAAATTCACCGAAACCGGTAGTTACTCCATAAACCACTTCGCCTTCGTTCACCCATTTTTCAACAAGTGCCCTCGATTTCAATATTGCTTTAACGGAATCAGATGAAATTACTATCTCAGGATTTTCTTTCAGAAAAAAATCTATTTTTTCGAAAGTTAAAGAACTTCCGTTAATTATTAATTTTTTAGTTGCCATTTATAAGCTTCTTTATTTTTTCAGAATTTTCTTTGTTAGTCCTATATGTAATTTGAATCGAATTTTCATCATACTTTTTATTCAGAATTTCCGCAAGTGAATGTATGGCTGCGGCCGCTTTTGAATTAGTAATATCTAGCTCGATCTTCTCTTCTACGAATCTTTCTTCAGTTAACTTAATTAGTTTTTCTTTCAACCCTGTAATATTTATTCCCCGCCGGGCTGAAATGATAATTGCATTATCATATTTATTTCTGACAAAATCAATCTTTGCTTTGTCCTCAACCGCATCAATCTTGTTAAACACTTTTAGCTGTGTTTTATTTTCACAATTTAATTCTTTTAAAGTATCTTCCACAACAAGAATATGATCTTCAAAATAAGGATGTGAGAAATCAATTACATGCAAAATTATATCGGCTTCTTTTACTTCATTTAGAGTGCTTTTGAACGAAGCACCAAGATGAGGCGGTAGTTTTCTGATAAACCCAACTGTATCGCTCAGTAGTAATTTTTGATTTCTACCAATTTCCAGTGCCCTTGTTGTTGAATCGAGAGTCGCGAACAATTTATCTTCCGCAAAAACATCTGCTTTTGTCAGCGAATTAAACAAGGTAGATTTGCCTGCGTTTGTATAGCCAACAAGTGAAATTTTAATATGATCTTTTCTCCCGCTGCTTTGAGTGATTCTTTGCGATTCAATTTTCTCTAATTTATTTTTTAAAAGGCTTATTCTTGTACGGATTATTCTTCTGTCAGTTTCAATCTGCGTTTCGCCCGGACCTTTCGTTCCGATTCCGCCATACTGTTTAGATAAGTGAGTCCACGCTCTCGTTAATCTTGGCAGCAAATATTGAAGCTGCGCAAGTTCCACCTGAGTTTTTGCTTCCTTAGTTTTTGCACGTGAAGCAAAAATATCAAGTATTAGTCCGCTTCGGTCAACAATTTTTCTTTCAAAAAATTTTTCAAGATTCCTAACCTGGACCGGAGTAAGATCATCGTCAAATATCACAAGATTAATATCGTTCAATTCGATAAGCTGCTTGAGTTCTTCAGCTTTCCCTTTGCCAATATAAAAAGCAGGATCGAAATAAGATTTTTGCTGTGTGACTTTTAGAATAGTTTCTGCTCCGGCTGTTAAAGATAATTCTTCAAGTTCTGTTAAATGTTCTTCAACAAGTTCTTTATCGAGGTCTCTTGTTATTAACGCAACAAGCATAGCGCGCTCGACAATCTTTTGTGAAACTTTTATCATTTTATTCGTCAAGTTTTATCAGTTTCCTCCAATCATTTTTTAATAGCAACCATTTCTTTTTTCGTATTTCTTGCTATTGTCATTTCAACAATGGCAAGAAGCAGCGCTATCAAAATAAAATATTTCCATAGCTCAGAACCAAACCGCGACTGTAAAATTACTTCGGTTGGATTCTGATCTTTTGCAACCACAATGTGTTTGCCCTTAAAATTAATCTTTTTAAGATAATCATTAAACTCACTTTCACCCAGATATTTCGTAACTGATTCACGAGGATCTGTGTTAACTGAAATATCATTTATTATTCGCGAACCGGAAAATACCTTATAATTGCCCACACTTTGAGTTTTATCGTAGCTTATATAATTATTCTTCAAATCCTTATCAAGATTCAGAAATTCATCCGAATTATCCGGCCGTTCTATTTTAATTTGCGGCGAAAGATTATCGGAAAGATTTATTTCTATTTGATCACCCGCTAAATATTCCTGATTCGAATTATCTTTTGCAGCAAGATAATAAACTGCTTTGTTCATAAGCGGGACGAAAATTCCCTTTAATGGTAGATTTGACCAGCTTAAAACCGGTGCAGTATTCATCAGCAGGATTTTTCCGCTGCCAATTTTATATTCACTTAAGAATGAAGAGCCGTCCATCAAAGTAATAATATTGGCTCCTTTACCTTCGGTTGTGATTTTGAAACTATAATAAATATCCGGTGACTCGATTTTTTCTTTGTTCTTGTTTGAAAAAATATCCTTAAAGATCGGATGATTGAATTCAACTTTATCGAAAGCAACTGTATTGTCTAAAGAATTTATTTTGCCGAAAGTACCGGTAGGAGAAGGAAGCCCCAGAGCTTTGGATAAAAGCTGAAACTTCTGAATTGAAGTTGATGAGCCCGGCATAAGAAATAAACTACCACCATTTTTTACGAATGAATTTAAACGATCAGTTCCTGTAATATTTTCCGCTCCGGCAATTACGACTACGTCAAATTGATTCAGATCAATTGAAGATAATTGTGAAGGATTTTTATTCGTAATATTTATAGCGCTCTGTTCATCTCCAGCGGTTAAAGCAAGCTCAATAAATTTTGAATCAGCAGGATCATCTGTGAAAATTATTACCGGAATATTATCCGGTATGTAGAAATTTGCAAATCGTTTGTTGTCCTGCAATATGTCATCGTCCTCAAGCTCAGCAATCACATTTATATAGCCTGATTGTTTAGGAACAGCCTGCATTGAGATCACTCTTGAATCACCAGCCCCGATTGTTACACTTTGTTGACTGCTTCTCTCGCCATTCAGGAATAGTGAAACAACAGTGTTATTAACAGGACGATTAGAATAATTTGTAACTGTTACACTAAAATTAACCGGCTTGTCCTTTTCAAAAATCTGGTTATCAATTTTTAATTTGTCAATTCCCAGATTGAAAACTTCCTTGCCGGAATAATTAAAAGTATATAATCTCACTTTATCATTAAGCAGTTCACTTAAATCTGAAAGCGTTCCGGGATCAAATAAACGTCCGGCTTGAAAATCAGAAAAAATGTAAATCTCTTTATTAAAGTTTTTGGATTCACCTAAAATTTTTGCTGCTTTTACGATTGCGGTATTCAGTAACCCGGATGAATAAGATACTTGAACAGAGTTAACTTCTTTTTCAAACTCTGTTAGGTTGCCGGTAGTTTTTATATCTTTGTTGCTCTTATCTGAAACAAGGACGAGTGCAGCATCGTCTCCTTCCTGCAAATTTTTGAGCAATTCCTGTATCGTTGATTTAACCTGGTTCAGGTAGGAGCCGTTAGCGTCAACTACAGACATACTAAAAGTATCATCGAGAATAAAAACTGCTGTGGTTTTTGCGGCGGAAGTTGTTCCACCGATTGCAATTCCTTTTATCGTTGGCCGGGCAAATGCCATCACTAAAAAGAGGATAATCAAAACTCTCAGCACAAGCAGCAGCCATTGTTTGAGCTTTATTTTTCTGATCTTGTTTTTCTGCAGTTCTTTAAGAAATGCTAGCGTACTGAACTCAATCCGTTTTAATTTCCTGAGGTTAAGCAGATGAATTAAAACCGGAATTGAAGCTGCTAAAAGTCCAAATAATACTGCGGGATTAAGAAATAGCATTTAGTTTGTTATTGTTCGGGATTTCAATTTTATATAGAGGAAAAATAAAGATATAAGGGACGGAATACCACATTTTAATTTATGGCTTTTTTTCGTAGAGACGCGGCATGCCGCGTCTTGAACCTTTAACGGATATAAATTTTAATTTCTTATTTATCCGAAGTTGATCTTAATTCAAAGTTATATAATTATTTATTGTTTGTAACCAATCACTTTTAGCTTCATTACCAATATTAGCTAATATTTTACCTTCTGGGCCTACCAAGATGATTACAGGTATGCTTGCTATACCGAAATATTTTACAGCCTTATCATTCCAGCCATTATTCAATCGGACATTGTACCATGGCATTTTGCCATTTTTCTTCCAGTACTTTTCTAAGTTACTGACTGTATCGTCCAATGAAATGCTTACTATTGTAAAGTTAGATTTTCCCAATTTTGCATATACTTTTCTAACTTCAGGCATTTCTGCTAAACAAGGCGAGCACCACGTAGCCCAAAATTGCAGAAGATAATATTTACCTTTTAGTAAATCATTAGTTATTGTTTTATCAGAGTCAATTAATTTAAAAGAAAATGGAGGGATGATTTTTCCAACTCTCAGTCTTGCCTCAGGGTTATATTTAGTTAATGCATAATTGACATTATCCGATTTTAAATCTGAATAGTTAGATTTCAATATTTTATAGTAGTAATCAGATTTTTGGTACTTAGTATTCGCTGAGTAAACATCAATAATGTTAACTAAAGCGTTAGCTTTCACAATTTTATATGAACTTTCCTTATATATTTTAAGGCTATATTCGATTGCTTTTTTGATTACGTAATCAAAGTATTTTTTATTTTTTTCTTTATTCCAAATTATATTTTTTAACGCAAGCTTTGTATATGTACTACCAAAAAATAAAATCGGGCTTAATGGATCATCGGAAAATAATTTCCAGACTAAAGCATCTGGCTTTAATAACTCCAGGCATTTTTTTTCTAATATTACATCTTTCTTAAAATAAGGGCATCCTTCATAAGATATTTTCGGAATCTGTATAGCTGCGTATTGCCTTAGGAATAATTCATCATTACCTAATATTATTTTCCGCAAATATTTATAATAATCATTAAAATCGAACTTAAATCCCAAAGTGTTACCGTTTTTATTCTCATATTGGATGATTGTTTTTGTAAAAGTTGAATCAAACTATTTCATTACACGAATCTCTTTTAAAGTATGAACTGACGGATTTACAGCTTTGATAACATCAGATGCTAATAAATCATTAGCAGGCTTTTGTGCATAGGTGGTGGCGGTAAGAATCAGTATGATTACTGATAATAAAGTCTTCATACATTAATATCCCTGTTAATTTACGAATTCTAACTACTAACAAGAAAGTTATCTAAAACACAACTTTTTTACAATTATTTTGATTAAACAGCAATAACATTTTAAAACAAAAAACCCGATCCTGAAATTTCAGAACCGGGCTAATATTAGTAGAAACGCACCTGTAGGTAGGCAAGTCGCCGATGCGTCTCTACGAAATAAATTTTACTACTTATTCATCTTTGCAATCAGGTTCAGCGCGCTGCCTGCTTTAAACCACTCAATCTGTGCTTCGTTCATTGTCTGATTTAACATTGCTTCATCTGTTGAACCATCTTTATGTTTGATAACAAGCTTTAAGCTGTTTGTCGGGAGCTAAGTTTGTAATTCCGATAACGCTGAGTTTATCATCTTCTTTAATTTTATCGTAATCAGCAGGATTTGCAAAAGTAAGCGGAAGCATTCCCTGTTTCTTCAGATTTGTTTCGTGAATTCTTGCAAAGCTTTTTACAATGATTGCTCTGCCGCCGAGAAATCTTGGTTCCATCGCTGCGTGTTCACGGCTTGAACCTTCACCGTAGTTTTCATCACCAACAACAATCCAGTCAACACCTTTTGCTTTATACTCGCGTGCAACTTCCGGAACAGATTTTGTTTCACCCGTAAATGTATTTTTAACTTTTCCTGCTTCTCCTGTAAATGCATTGATAGCACCGATAAACATATTATTTGAAATATTATCGAGATGTCCACGGAATCTCAACCACGGACCTGCCATCGAAATATGATCAGTTGTGCATTTTCCTTTTGCTTTAAGCAGTAAAGGAAAATCAACAAAGTCTTTTCCGTCCCAGGGAGTAAATGGTTTCAGAACTGAAATCTTTCACTGTCAGGTTTTACGATTACTTCAACACTCGAACCATCTTTTGCAGGAGGAACAAATCCTTCTTCCCCTTTATCAAATCCTTTCGGAGGAAGTTCTTCTCCGGTTGGAGCGATCAAGTTTTACTTTTTCTCCTTTTTCATTTACCAGCGTATCTGTGATCGGGTTAAAAGATAAACTGCCTGCAATTGCAAGTGCAGTTGTAATTTCCGGGCTCGCAACAAATGCAAGTGTTTCAGGATTACCGTCATTTCTTTTTGCAAAATTTCTGTTGAATGAAGTAACGATAGTATTTTTCTCACCTGTTTTTATATCCATTCTTTTCCACATACCGATGCAGGGTCCGCAGGCATTAGCAAGAGTAAGTCCGCCGATTTCGTTAAGTGCTTCAAGTAATCCATCTCTTTCGATTGTTGCTCTCACCTGTTCAGACCCCGGTGTAATTGTGAACTGAGATTTTGCTTTCAATCCTTTTGCCAGTGCCTGCTTTGCAATGCTGGCAGAACGATCAATATCTTCGTAACTGGAATTTGTGCAGCTTCCTATTAATGCAACACTTACTTTATCAGGATAATTATTTTCTTTAACTGCCTGTTTCATTTTTGAAATCGGCCATGCTTTATCAGGAGTAAATGGTCCGTTTAGATGTGGTTCAAGTTCAGAAAGATTAATTTCAATTACCTGGTCATAATATTTTTCTGGATTTTTCAAAACTTCATCATCAGCTTTTAAATTATCTGCAATACTTTCAGCAAGTGCAGCAACATCAGCACGATCTGTTATTCTTAAATATGAAGACATTCTTTCATCGAATGGAAATACAGAAGTTGTTGCACCGATCTCAGCACCCATATTGCAAATAGTTCCCTTTCCTGTTGCGGAAATTGAAGTAGCACCTTCACCGAAATATTCAACGATTGCGCCTGTTCCACCTTTCACAGTTAGAATTCCTGCAAGTTTTAAGATAACATCTTTTGCAGAAGTCCATCCGTTCATTTTTCCGGTTAATTTTACACCAATAAGTTTCGGCCATTTTAATTCCCACGGCATTCCTGCCATAACATCCACAGCATCTGCACCGCCGACACCAATTGCAATCATTCCAAGTCCGCCTGCATTTGGTGTGTGTGAATCTGTTCCAATCATCATTCCACCAGGAAATGCATAATTTTCAAGAACTACCTGGTGAATAATTCCCGCACCCGGTTTCCAGAAACCAATTCCATATTTTCGCGAAATACTTTCCAGAAAATCGTAAACTTCTTTATTTTCTGCAGTTGCTCTGAGTAAATCATCTTTAGCCCCAACCTGTGCTTGTATTAAATGATCGCAGTGAACAGTTGATAGGAACAGCAGTTGTTTTTTTTCCTGCCGACATAAACTGCAGAAGCGCCATTTGTGCAGTTGCATCCTGCATAGCAACTCTATCAGGAGATAATTCTGAATAATCTTTTCCTCCTTTTAATTCCTTTGTAGCTTCATCCCACAGATGAGTATAAAGAATTTTTTCAGCATAAGTCATTGGTCTATTAAGGACTTTTTTTGCTTTATCAAGCTTATTTCCAAATTCGGAATAAACCTTTTTTATCATATCTATATTTGCTGCCATAATTTTTTTCCTAAGAATATATTCAATAAAATATTTAATTATACAAAAATACTAAAAATAGGATGAAAAAACTTGATGGATTTCAAGTGAAATTGAAGGCGTCGGATAGGTTAAGCTAATTAAAATACGATATCATCATTCCTGATAACATAAGCACTGCTGACTGAGATACAATAAGAAATTTTTCTTTTTCAAATTCAATTTCGTATGCTTCTTTACGAAGAAAGATTGCCAGGTCCCCTTCCTTAATCTGAAGTGGAATAAATTTTATCGGATCTTTTGATTCCTTCCACGGTTCATCTTCACCCTGCGAAGCAATCGGATAACCCGGCCCAACCTTTATCACGTACCCGCTTTGAATTTTTTCCTTTTCAGAAACTCCGGGCGGAAGATACAAACCGCTGGCTGTTTTATCTGAATTTTCCTCCGGCCTGATAAGTACCCTGTCACCAATCACAACAAACTTTTCAAGGCTTTTCAATTTCAATTTCCTGATCCTGTTATTTTTTATATATACAAAGATAATGAACTATTCTAAAAATTGTAATGTTGATCCGCGCGTAAGTTGAACAATTTTTGGTAAAATCGATGGTACAACCTTCGCAAGTCCGATGCCGAAATTTCTCAAATTATTTGCTAATATGGATTTTTGCAAAATGCTTGCCGATAAAAGTCTTTTATTAAAATGGTTATTCCAATCGCTGATATATCGCCTTTCTAATATTTCAGATTTAATTTTATTATGAACTCCATCAATTAAAATTTTGCTGATTAATCCAGACGTTTCGAGCGCCATGCCAATCCCGTCACCCGCTAAAGGTGCAATAACTCCCGCTGCATCACCTACCATATATATTCCATCTTTAACCAATTCTTTTTTTCCGAAATAAATATTTCCTGTGCCATAAACCTGAAATTCGTTAATTGAAGGAATGAAATGGTTGTTAAAAAGATCAGCAAACATATGATTCCTTTCCATCAGTTCGATTAAGTGAGAGCGGGATGAAGCAGAATACTTAGACCGATCTTCCAAAAAGCAAAGGGTAACTTCATTTTCATTTACAGAATTTACACCGCAGTAAATTCCTTCAGAAGCATAAATTTGAATTTCATTCGAAGGGTGATATCGCAAAAAGCTTTTATCAACATAAAACTTTATTCCGTTCAATTGCGATTTTTCATTTATAAATTTTCTTTCTAATATTTTATCAAGAGCATTTTGTTTACCATATGCTGCAATAACAAATTCAGTTATTAGTTCGTCATTTACGAATTCAGAATTTTTAATTTTTAAATGAAAGAAACCGTTCTGCCTTTTAATCTCTTTAACTTCCGCAGGCTGGAAAATTATTACTCCGGAAGCTTTTGCCTCATTCAGTAAAAATTCATCAAACTTTGACCTCTTCATTGCATAGGCTTCAAACGGAAAATTAGTGTTTAGCTCTTTTGAATCTTCATTAATAAACCTGAATGAATCTATTTTGTTGGGACTTAGCAAAAGGAATTTCTGATAAAGATTCAGTTGCTTTAAGCTCTCAATTACTTCCGTTGAAAGGAACTCACCGCACAAAACATCACGCGGAAAAGATTTCTTTTCAAAAAGGCAAATATTTAATCCGGCTTTTGCAAGCTGTATTGCAGTCGATGAACCTGCGGGACCACCGCCAATTATTGAAATATCAAATTTATTTTTTTCCATTTTATCTAGCGTAAATTACCAGCAACCATCGGAATGCCCATTTTCTCTTTATTATAAATTTTGTCAATTCCTATTTCACTTAAGATTTTCACCCAATCACTTTTCTCAAAACCCCGTCTGACGGAAAGCGGACCGTCATTTTTGAACATTTCACTCTTGGAAAATAAGGATGATATTATTTTTATACCAAGTAATGCAAACACAGTTCTTCGAAGATCGTTAATTATAATTCCAGTTCGCGAAATCTTCAAGAATTCTGAAATCATTTTTTTAATTTGTTCTTCCGTAAAATGATGGAAGAACAATGAAGCATGGATTACATCAAATTGTTTTTCTTTAATCGGGATATTTAATGAATCCGCGCAAATAATATTTTTAATTGATTTAGCTCTGAGAATCCTGCAGGTTCTTTTATTAAGATCAAATCCTGCAATGTTAAAGACATGAAAATTATTGCTTAAATATTGTAGAATATCGGATGCGCCTGCGCCAACATCAAGAACAGATAAATTTTTGTGATTTCTTCTGTCGATTAAATAGTTCAGACCCTCTTTAGTGGTTGAAATACCCCCAAGATACTTATTTGCAACTTGTAGCTCTTTCAGTGCTTGATCGATCCGTTCATCCTGAATTGAAAAATCGTCCATGTTTCAAGGGCGTAACTTCTCTTCAGAAACATTATACCCCCTTGCAGTAATGCAACTTCCATTGTAAGTCCGGGACCGAAAGCTACGGCACAGCAATACTCATCTTTTTTAATTTTATTGCTGTCTATTATTTCTTTCAGCACAAACAGGATTGAAGCAGAAGACATATTACCATAATTCTTTAAGATCGTTCTGGATGGCTGCATTTGTTCATTATTAAGTTTTAAACCCTTCTGAAGGGAATCGAGGATTGCTCTGCCGCCGGGGTGAAGCGCCCAGTGCTTTATTTTATCAACGGAAAGATTTCTGGATTTTAGAATACTTAAAAGTTTTGGTGCGGCAACTTCCAAAATAATTTTGGGCAGATCGGATGAAAGCATCATTTCAAATCCGAAATTGCCAATCTTCCATCCCATAGCATTTGCTGAATTTTTAAAAAGGGCCGAATCCGTACTAACCAGTTCTAATTTTCCTTTTTTTGATTTTGAAAAAAGAGCAGCTGCAGCACCATCGGCAAAAACTGTATTCGCAAGAATATTATCGCGAGTGGATTCTGTTTGCAAATGAAGACTGCAAAGCTCAACAGAAACCATTAAAGTATTCAAATCACTTCCATTTGAAGATTGCATCGCTTCGAGAACTGAATTAAAACCCACCAATGATGCAGCACATCCCATAAATCCTATGTTTGTTCTTTTAACTGAACCTGGAATTCTGAATTCACTTATTAAGTGATAGTCCAACCCGGGCGCAAAAAAACCTGTACACGATATCGTGATGAGCCGTTCAATATTAGACGCATCAAAATTATTTTGTCTTCAATACATTATCTACAGACAGCTTCGGAGTTAGTTGCTTTGACCATTTTTCATATTCAGACATTCTCTGGTTTGTATCCGGCTTTAAGTAATCTTTTCCATTTGAGAAGAATTTATTTTTAGCTTCGGGATCAGCATCAGGCACAACAACATAACGCGTATCAATTCCGGAATAATGTGCGGCCATATCTATCATTCTGGAAATGGCAGCGATTTCCTCCCATTCTTTTTTTTAGTTCTTCTTTAGCGATTTGCTGTGATACCTTATAAGGCGGCGAGAGCGGTTGATATATCTATTAACATTGCTATTCCTGTAAGTTTTATTCAAACTCGATAAGAATCTTATAGTAAAATAGCTATCGCAATGATGAATTAAATTCTATATCTTGCTATTGTGAAACGAATTTTTATTATTTTGAGTCTTCTTTTAATTAAAGAATTTGGAAAAAATATGAATAAAATAGATGGAAAATTCTGGGATGAACGGTATGCCAGCGAAGAATTACGGTCTACGGCAAAGAACCAAATGAATTTTTTAAAGACACAAATAGATGCTTTAAAACCGTGGTAAAATATTAATACCGGGCGATGGAGAAGGGAGAAACGGAGTATATGCTGCATTAAAAGGCTGGATAGTAAATTCAGTGGATTATAGTCAGGTAGCCCGGGACAAAGCTGTTCAGTTTGCTCAGGATTCGGGTACAAATTTAAGCTATTCTGTAAATGATCTGGCTGAATTATGAGCCGCATAAAAATTATTACGACGCAGTGGGAATAATATTTCTCCACTTGAATGAACAACTGAGACAAACTTTTCTTATTAAAGCTGTTCAATCACTTAAGGTTGGAAGGAATTATAATTATCGAAGCATATTCAAAAGATCAGGTTGGAAGAAATTCCGGTGGGCCGCAGAATGTTTCAGATGCTTTATTATTTAGAATGAGCTTAAAGAATATTTTTAAGGATTTAACCCCAATCATTGCATCTAAAGAAGAATGTAATTTTAAGCGAAGGTAAATTCCATTCCGGCAATGCTTCGGTTATCAGGTTTGTAGGTAAAAAAATCTAACTATGAAAAAAGTATTATTCATTACATATTATTGGCCGCCATCAGGGAAAGCCTCCCTTCACTGGCCCCTGAAAATGATTCAATATTTACCGGAACATGGCTGGCAGCCTACTGTTTTAACTGTTGCCGAAGATACCTTTACACAAAAAGATGAAAGCCTGCTAAGTGAAATAGATAAAAATCTGCCCGTCATAAAAACAAAATCTTTTGAACCATTTAATCTTTATAGAAAATTTACCGGTAAATCAAAATACGAACAACTTGTTGCATCGGAGACAATTTCCAAAACAAATAAAAGCCTGACTCACAAAATCTCTATTTGGTTACGAATGAATTTGTTCATTCCGGATGCAAGGGTCGGATGGTATTTTTCTGCTGTGCCGGAAGGAAATAAATTATTGAAAAAAGAAAAGTTCGACTGCAATAATTTCAATTGGTCCTCCGCACACCGCGCATTTGATTGGGATGAGCTTAAGCAAGAGAAACAGGATCCCACACATTCCTGTTTTTATTGATCCCTGGGTTGATATAGCTTATTACAGGGAATTCAAAAGAAACCGTCTGACTTTGAGCAATAGATAATCACCTCGAAAAATCGGTTATGAAAAATGCAGTTCCATAATTTTTGTAACTGAACAATGCAGAGTGACTATATTAATAAATATGAACTTCATAAAAGAAAAATGTAATGTCCTTTACTGGGGCTACAATGAAGATAACTTTGCTAAGTGTAAAGAAAGAAGACAAATCCGAAACTGAAATTATTGGTTCATGCAGGAAATATTTTTGATTTTCAAAACCCAAAAAAGTTTTGGACGATGCTTAAAGAGGAAATCGAAAATGGCAGAAAGTTCAGGATAAAATTTATCGGAACAGTAAGCCCCGGCATAAAAGAAGAAATCGGCAAAAATTGTCTTGATGCCATATACTGAATTTGTCGGCTTTCTGCTATACGATCAATTGCTTCAATGAATTGATACAGTGCGACTTACCTTCTTGTTTGCGCAACTGAAAAACGACACGTACCCGGAAAATTATTTGAATATTTAAGAACGGGCAAACCCATAATTGCTTTCGGTAATGATAATGAAGAAGTAAAAAGTATTCTTACTGATACGAATGCCGGGATGATATTTAATTATGATGAAAGCGGGAAAGAAGTTTTTCGAAAGGTCAACATCAATTTAAAACTGATTTACCAAAGTTTAGAAAATTTGATAGAAAAGAATATTGCAAAGGCATTAGCTCTGATTCTTGCAAATGAAATTTTATCAGAATCTAGTAATCTGAGTCGCTGAAATATTTATTCAACTACATTTAGAACTAGCAAAAAGATTTTAATGCTCTCTCTATAAACCTGCGTCGAAGAGGCCTGTGCTGTTGGAGTAACTTCAATTTCATTTATGTTTACGTGATCGGGTCTTGTAACAGCAAATAAAACGAGATCCGAGATATCCTTTGCAACAAGAGGTTCAATTCCTTTGTAAACCTGTTTAGCCCTTTCTTTATTACCTGAAAACCTGACTTCACTGAATTCCGTTTCAACTAATCCCGGCGCAATTGTAGTAACCTTTATTTTTTTATCCAGCAAATCGTAGCGAATGCCTTTACTTAAAGCATGTACCGCAAATTTTGTTGCGCAATAGACGTTACCATTTGGATAAACTTCATGGCCGGCAACAGAGCCAATATTAATAACGTGTCCTTTTTTTCTTACCCCCATCAATGCTAAAACTTGTCTGGATACATACAAAAACCCTTTCACATTGGTATCAATCATTTCTTCCCATTCCTCGACATCTCCGTTATCCATTTTGCTGAAACCCTTTGCAAGTCCCGCATTGTTAACAAGTATATCAATATTTTTCCATTCATCCGGCAGCGAAGAGATTTCAGTTTCAACTGCAAATTTATCTCTGACATCAAGCTGGAAAAAATAAACCTTTACACCAAAATCCTTTTTAATTTTCTGAACCACTTTTTCTAGCTTCTCGATTCTTCTTGCGCACAGAATCAAATCTGCACCTTCACGGGCCAGATCAATTGCGCATGCTTCACCAATTCCCGAAGAAGCACCCGTTATAAAAGCAATTTTGCCTTTTAACATTCCCATTTATTAGCTCCATGTAATGTCGCTTTATAAAAGTTAAATAATTTAACATCATCTGAAGTTAAGAATAATTTTGAAAAGTATTTAGAAATAGGATAAAAAATTTCAGAACACTCCCGGAATTTTTGTTCCGCAATTATAACATTTACAATTATTAATTTTATTGAAATACACATCGTGCCAATCACGCTTAATCAAAGCATTGCCGCAATTGGGACAATAAGTCGTTTGCCCTTCTGTATCATGTATATTTCCCACGTAACAATATTTAGTTCCCATTGACTGCGCAATTTTCCTGGATCGGTTTAAAGTTTCAGCCGGTGTTTTTGTTTTATTCAACATTCTGAAGTCAGGGTGGAAAGCAGTAAAATGCAACGGCACTGAATCTCCCAAATTTTTTAATATCCAATCACATTCATTTTTTATTTCATCCGGAGAATCATTTTCTTCAGGAATCAGCAACGTTGTGATCTCGAACCAGATATCTGTCTCATTTTTTAACCAGATCAATGTATCCAGGACATCATTTAAATGGGAAAATGTTTGTTTGAAATAAAATCTTTCGGTGAATCCTTTCAGGTCTACGTTTGCTGCGTCGATATTCTTATAAATTTCCTTCCTGGCTTCTTTATCAATATACCCGGCTGTAACCATAACTGTTTTAATATTTTGTTCGCGCGCAATTTTTGAAATATCGATTACATATTCACCAAATATAGTCGGATCATTATATGTGTAAGCTATGGATGGTGTTTGATATTTTTTGGCAAGTTTAACTACATCTTCAGGGGAGGCTTCGGTTGAATTAAGTTCATCAAGCTTTGCTTTACTTATCGACCAGTTCTGACAGAACCTGCAGCCCAGATTACAACCGGCGGTTCCAAAACTTAAAACAGTCGTGCCGGGCAGAAAATGATTTAACGGTTTTTTTTCAATCGGATCAATTGCAAATCCGGTTGGATGGCCGTAACCTGTGGTGTATAGCTTTCCTCCGTGGTTTTGACGTATATAGCAAAATCCCGGCTGCCCTTCGCCTATTTTGCAGTACCGCGGACAAAGAGTACAGAGTATTTTCCCTTCTTCTGTAGTCTCCCACCATTTTGCTTCAACCATATTTTGAGATTGTTTAATCATTCGATTAGACTTCTTACTCTTGATCTTATTCTTAATCATAATTTTCATAATCTTATTCATAATCTCACCTTTTTAATTTTCTTTTTTTTTACTCTTCAAGATGATATTGAGATTACAAAAAAAAGAGTAAGATTATGATTAAGATCAAGACAAAGATCAATGTCAAAATAAATACGAACCCGGGTGAATCAAACAAAGTAAAAAACTATATCACTTCAAACCTGAGCCAATTAGCTCTGCTTTTTTCCGAATATGGCGCACCTGCTGCAAAAATGACTATGTCACCCGATTTAACGTGACCAGCTTCCAAAATCATATTTTTAAATTTTTCTATTTCAAGGTGCCCTTTATCAATCTCTTCGCAGAACATTGAAGTAACTCCCCATCTTAAACACAAATTATTCATTGTGTCAAAGCTATTTGAGATTGCAATTATTCTCGCTTTCGGCCTGTATTTTGCAAGATTGGTCGCTGTTCTTCCTTTATAAGTTATTGCTACAATTGCCGACGCATTTATCTGCCTGCTCATTGATACAATGGCTCTGCCGACTGAATCAAAAAGATTTTCCTCGGTTGATTTTGGAATTTCAAATTCATTTTCTTTCAAAGGCTTAAAATATGGGTCAGTATTTTTTATGATATCATTCATAATTTGTACTGTCTTAAGAGGAAATTTGCCGGCTGCAGTTTCACCGCTCAGCATCACCACGTCAGTGCCATCGAGAACTGCATTTGCAACATCCGATGCTTCAGCTCTTGTCGGCACAGGATTATGAATCATTGATTCAAGCATTTGCGTTGCAGTTATAACAAGCTTGCCTTTTCTGTTGCACTTTTTAATGATTTCTTTTTGGATAATTGGAACTTCCTGCGGTGGCAATTCAACGCCAAGATCTCCCCTTGCAACCATTATTCCATCAGCCACTTCCAGTATTTCATCAAAATTATCGCAAGCTTCCTTCTTTTCAATTTTTGCAATTATAGGGCGAACATTATTTTTGCTTTTCATCCAATCGCGGAGTAAAGAAATATCATTAGCACTTCTAACAAAAGAAAGAGCTACGTAATCTACTCTGTGCTTTAATACAAATTCAAGATTTTCATAATCCCTTTCAGTAACTGAAGGAGTAGAAAGTTTCATACCGGGTAAATTCATTCCCTTTTTTGGTTTTAAGATACCTCCATTTTCAATAATGCAAATAACAGATTTCTTTTCCCTTTCAATAATTCTTAGACGTAAAAGACCGTCATCAATTAAAACAGGATCACCAACATTAGCATCATCAGGGAGAGTTTTATACGAAGTTGAGATTAAATTTTTTGTGCCTTTAATTTCTTCTATTGTTATTTCTATTTTCTCCCCTTTAACAATCTCAATTTCAGGTTCGCATAATTCGCCAACTCTTATTTTAGGCCCCTGAAGATCTACTAAAATAGAAAGTGGCGTTTTTTCTTCAACGCAGGCATTATGTATTTCATCAAAAATATTTTTATAAAATTCATAATCACCGTGAGAAAAGTTAAGTCGGACACCATCCATCCCGGATAAAATTAATTCTTTTATTATTTCGGCATTATTAGTTGCGGGTCCAATTGTGCAGAGAATTTTAGTTTTTGCAAAGTTTTCAATAACAGGTAAATTCATTTTTTCTTTTTTGTCCGTGTTTTTGTTCTCTTCGTTCGGGTTTTTCTTTTTTCTGCACTATTTGATTTAGGCTTTGATTTTGCATATAGTTCTTTGATCCTTTTTTCCACTAATCCAAAAACAGTGTGAGCTTCAAAATTCTTGCCTTTGAGTTTACCTGCTTTAATTCCTGTCAAAATTTCAATTCCTTCTTCAACTCTTGTTATAGCCCATATATGGAACTTACCATCCTTCACGGCTTTAACAACATCTTCGCGAAGCATCAGGTCCTTAACATTTTGAATCGGAATAATTACACCCTGCTTTCCGTTTAGACCTTTTGAATTACAAACATCAAAAAATCCTTCTGTTTTTTCATTTACTCCGCCAATCGGCTGAACATCACCTTTCTGATTTAATGAACCTGTTACACCGATTGATTGTTTAATCGGAATTTCTGATAAAGTTGAAAGCAAAGCAAAAATTTCAGCACAAGAGGCACTATCACCGTCAATTCCGCCATAAGATTGCTCAAAGACGAGGTTTGCATTAAATGCCAGAGGGTGATCCTTGCCAAAGGTTTCTTTAAAATACCCAGTGATAATCAGAACACCTTTATTGTAGGTTTTTCCACTCATTCCCGATTCACGTTCCACATTTATAATGTTTCCGCTGCCAAGTGAGATTGATGATGTAATTCTTGTTGGCCTTCCAAATGAGTATAGTTCGCTGCCATAAACAGCGAGACCATTAATTTGCCCAACTCTTTCACCATCCGTATCGATCATTATCATTTCATCATTTATCATATCATCAACTTTGGATTCTGTCAGCCCATGTCTCTCTCTCAAGGCATTGTAAGCCATCCTAACATGTTTTTCAGTAACCTCAATTTCACATTTTTCATTTGCCCAGAAATTTGCCTCCCGCGCCATATCTGCAACGACTGAAAACCTAGTTGTCAATTTATATTTTTGACCGGCATATCTTGCACCAATTTCAACTAATTGAGCGATAGCAGATTTATCAAATTCATGAAGTCCTTCCTCCTTAATTAATTTTTTAATAACACGGGCATATTCCACGAGGACTTCATCGGTTCGTTTTATTTCATAATCGAAGTCTGCTTTTATTTTAAATATCTTTTTAAAATCATCTTCATACTCGGAAAGTATTGAATAAACTTTTTGACTCCCGACCAAAATTACTTTTGTATCTACTTCAATTGGTTCCGGTTGTAGAATAGAAGTTGAAAGCTGAAAAAGATTCTGCATATCCTGAATTTCCAGTTTCCCATACGTCAAAACCCTTTTTAACGTTTTCCATGCTCCGGGTTCTTCAAAAAGGTGATTAACATTCAATACCAGGTATCCGCCGTTTGCGCGAAGCATGGAGCCAGCCTTAATTTTGGTGAAGTCGCTGTACCAGCCGCCTCTGCCATCATGAATTTTTTCAATTGTACCAAAAAGATTTACGAATGTGGGAGAAGTTTCAATAATAACCGGGCAGTAATTTGCATCTGTACTATCAAGTACAATATTTACATCATACATTTTGAAATAATCAATATAAAATCCTTCGGCTGTTGTATCACCTTGAGGTTTCAAACCCTTAAATACCTGCAGATTGTCAAGGACGCTTGCTTCAACCTGCTCAAGATAATTTGTTGTTTTAGTACCGGTATACTTCTCTTTAAGATTTTCTATAACTCCCTTTACAACTTCTTCAGCCGCTTTTTTTTCTAGTTCCAGAAGTTTTTCCTGGAATTCCTGGCTAACCTGCAAACCTTTTTTAAAAAGGGATTGTAGCTCCGGCTGATGTTTTCTGTAATTCTCAATAATTTTATCGGCTTCTTCCTGAGTAATCTTTTTTTGCAGCACCAATTCTTCCAGTTGGTAAATTGGAATAGCATTGCCTTCAACAATTGGAAAAATATCCGGTCTTGCAGTTTCTCCCTGCTTTATCTGTCCAAGCTGGAAGTTTTCCTTTTTCAACTTCTCCTGAAACCCGCTCATCAATTTTTGTTCTTTGTCACTGAAATGCTTTAGGAGTTTATTCTTCTGATTTATATAATTGTGACCTTCCAGGCTTAACGGAATTTTTGATTTTAGAATTTCAATCGAAGAAGCCAGATCCTGCTTAAAAACTTTTGCATTCCCTTTCATAAAGGTAAGGAGTACCGGCCGATCCTCATCTTTAAAATTGTTAACATAAGCATAGTCATATAATAACGGGCATTGTGAACTGACTTTTTCAAGTATTTTTTTTACAGTTGTTGCTTTCCCAGTTCCGGATAGTCCGGCAATATAGATGTTGTAACCCGGGCTGCGAAGATCCATCCCCACTTTAAGCGCATTTAGAGCGCGCTGCTGGCCAAGAATTCCTTCAATCGGTTCCAGCTCATCTGTAGTTTTAAATTCAAAAATATCAGGATTACATTCCCAGCGAAGTTCTTCCGGATTTAATTCTATATGTTTTGGAGCTTTTAAGTTTTTCATTTTTATGCGGCAATTTATTTGAAAATGATATTATCTGTTCACCTTCGATAAATACTAGTTATAAAATCTAAACATTAAACTTATGAATATCAAAAAGTTAAAAATACTGACTCAATCGTAAATTCAATAAAAAAAATTTTTATCTGATTAAAAGACATATTTATTAGGATAATTATTTATTTTGGTATAATGCTTTAAATTTTTCACACAGGTTATTTTAATATAAAGGAATTTTGATGGATTTAGAAAAGGCAAGAAGTTTGTTCCCACACACAAAAAAAGGTATTATTTATTTTAATCACGCAGCCACAGGACCACTTTCAAATTTAGTAGCAAATAAGATCAATGAATATACCGCTGAGAGAAGTTTTGAAAAGATCGAAAACTTTCCGAAAGTAAGTACATTTGCTAATTCTAATAAAGAAGATTTAGGAAAATACCTAAACTGTTCACCTGATAGGATCGCTTTTACAGATAACACTACAAACGGTATAAACATTTTAGCTTCGGGAATAAATTGGAATAAAGGTGACAGGGTTTTATTGAATGACCTTGAATTTCCTGCAAATGTTTATCCATTTTTAAATCTTCAAAAAGATGGTGTAATAGTTGATTTTGTTAAATCACATAACGGAATTGTTTCTGCCCAAGATATAATCAATAACATAAAACACGAAACAAAATTGGTTTCCGTCAGCTTTGTGCAATTTCTAACCGGCTACAGAACTAACATTGAAAAAATCGGGGAATATTGCAGAGAAAGAGGCATTATTTTTTGTGTGGATGCAATTCAGGGTTTGGGTGCATTAAAACTTGATGTGCAAAAATGTAATATCGATTTTCTTTCATGCGGCACTCAGAAGTGGCTGCTTGGTTTACAAGGGCTGGCATTTATATACTTAACGGAAAACATGCAAAATAAGTTAGATACGAAATATGCAGGGTGGTTATCAGTAGAAAATGCATGGGATATGCTGAATTATGAACTGATACCGCGTAAAACTGCAGAAAGGTATCAATACGGAACTATTTCTCATATTGGCGTTTTTGCATTAAGAGGCGCTCTTGATTTTTTTCAATTGTTTGACTGGGCAGATATTGAAAGGCAAACGATAGAAATCGCATCCTATTTATCTCTTCAATTAAATAAGATAGGAATTAAAACTTTGCTTTTTGATTGCCAAAAGGAAAATCTTTCAGGAATTGTAACATTCAAACATCGGGAAGCACAAAAAGTGTATGAGTATCTTGTTAACAATCAGGTAGGATGTGCTGTACGTGAAGGGATGGTAAGACTCTCTCCACATTTTTATAATACATTTGAAGAGTGTGACAGATTAGTTAGCATAATGAAAAAATATTAGAGACTCATCAGTAATTCGATTGTGGTTGGTAATTATTTTATATCATTAATATCACTTTCAAACTTATCTACAAAATTTTCCTGGTAACCGCGATAATCAACCTTAACGATTGTATTTTTGTCAAGAATTAAGGTTTGCGGGGTTATGGTAATGTCGAGTATTTTATCAAACTTATCTATAAACTTAACAATTGTTTGATCTTTCATAAAAGAAAATTCATCTTCTTTTAAAAATTTAAATTTTATATCCGAAACAGATTCTTCAAGATTTACAAATATGAATTTTATCTCAGGATGTTTTTTAATTAATTCACTAAAAACCGGCATTTCCCTTCTGCAATAGGGGCATTCAAACCTGAAAAAAATCATTACAACTAGCGAGCCCCTGAAGTTTTTGAAATCCACTTTATTTTCATAAATATCATAAATTGAAAATGAAGAAATATCAACACCGATATTAGGATCTTTATCCAAGGCATTTAATTTAGCTTTTGCTTCCGCCAGTCCGATTTTTTCACCAGCTAAAGGAAGAACCTGTACGAGTCCCTTATAGCCGTCAACACGAGAAGAATCACTTTTAATTGCGGCATTCAGCGCGTTTATTGATTTTTGATAATTTTTTAAATGTAACTCACCTGATGCGAGCAATAGATTCGCATCATAGTAGTCACTTTTAGCCGTAGCTTTAGTTATAATGCCCTTAATTATTTCAATTCCCTTTTTATCATCCAGTTTTTTTTCAATTAAAATCTGAGCAACACGTAAACTCGTTTTAAATGAATCATCATACTTTAATAAAACATCGCCTGCCTGGCTTACTTTCCTGGGATCGGAAGAAATCGCAGCTTTCATTTCAAAAATATATCCGAGCACTCCCGGTTTTATTGCTGAATTTGGATGGACTTTTAAATAATTATTACATTCGGTAAGCAAATTAGTAAAATACTCTTTGTAATTATTCGTATTAGTTTTATTCCAGATTTCTTTAATATGCGCTGAAAAAGCCTCATCATCAACTGTATATTTCGATTGGGAAAATGCTAATCCTGTTAATAAAAAAATTACCAGAAAAATTTTCATTTAATTCTCTTAAAATTTAAATTTTCAAAATTGAAGATAATAAATTAAAGTTAAATGAGCTTTAATGCATGGCATAAAAAGCAATATTTTATTACCATTGGAATAATTTTATGTTAGCATTTAAATTATTAATGAGTAAATTAACTCTATAAAATAACGGAGATCGATTATTTTAACAATTCAGGAGCGTGTAATGATCCGAATAATTTCAAAATCATTTTGTCAGCTTTCAATTTTACTTCTAAGTATTCTTCTTATCACTGCTGTGAATGCTCAAAATACACAGGACAAAAAACCTGAAGTTCGGGTGAGCCCAAAGGCTTCGGTATCTCAGACAATAGGCTTTACGGATGTAACGATTAGCTACAGCCGTCCGGGCGTAAAAGGAAGAAAAATTTGGGGCGGTCTGGTTCCATATAACAAAGTATGGCGTGCTGGTGCAAACGAGGCAACAAAAATTACCTTTAGTAAAGATGTTATTATTGGAGGTAAAAAACTTCCAGCAGGATCTTACGGATTTTTCGCCATTCCAACTGAAAAAGAATGGACATTAATCTTCAACAAGGTTGCAGATCAATGGGGTGCATTTACTTATAACGAAGCCCAGGATCAATTGAGAATTAAAGTGAAACCTGTTGAAACAAAGATGCAGCACGAATGGCTGGAATATACTTTTAGTGATATGAACGTTCAGAAAGCAGGAATGAATAATTCCGCAAACATAAATCTGGTTTGGGATAAATTAAAAATACCTTTTAAAGTAGAAGTTACTACCTCAGCTAAATAACATATTTGAATTAAAGATGACATCTTAATAAAAGATGTCATCTTTTTTATTATCCTCTGATTGCTTTCAGCAACTCATCAGTTTTAGCTTTCATCAGTTTAATATCGCCGCGGCTTTCAACATTTAGTCTTATTATCGGCTCCGTGTTCGAAATCCTCAAATTGAATCTCCAGTTATCATATTCAACACTCAACCCGTCCGAATGATCTCTTTTACCGCCGGGATATTTATTATCTATGTCGTTTAATTTCTCTTTGGGATTTTCTATTGTAGAATTAATTTCGCCCGAGCAGGGATATTTTTCTATCATTTCCCCGACAAGCTCCGAAAGTTTTTTATTTTCTTCTGACATTAATTGCATTATCAAAAGGAAGGGGATCATTCCACTATCTGAATATGAATTTTCCCTGAAGTAATGGTGCGCTGACATCTCTCCACCATATACAGCATTTACTTCTCTCATTTTTTGCTTTATGAACGCGTGACCACTTACAGACTGCACAGCTTTTCCACCAGCTTTATTAACTATCTCAATAGTATTCCACACTAGACGTGGATCGTGAACAATTTTTTCGCCCGGATGATTTTTTAAAATTGATTTGGCAAGTAGTCCAACAATGTAATAACCTTCAATAAAATTTCCTTTTTCATCAAAGAAAAAACATCTGTCATAATCTCCGTCCCAGGCAACTCCGAGGTTTGCCTTATTTTTTACAACAGCGTCAAATGTAGCTTTTCTGTTTTCTTGAAGCAGTGGATTTGGAACTCCGTTTGGAAAATCCGAATCCGGTTCGTTAAATACTTTTATCATTTTTATGGGAAGATAATTTTCAATTGCGTTGAGAGCCAAACCGGCGCAGCCATTGCCTGCATTAACAACGACATTAAATGGTTTTATCTTTTTAGGATTATAGAATTTCTTAAGATGAGCCATAAACTCTTCCATAATATCCTGGTTGGTAACTTTTCCTGTGTTTCTACTTTTCTCGCCCAGATTATTATTCAGTATCCTTTTTTCTATTTCATTCAAACCTGAATCATAACCGACCGGCACCGAATTCTTTTTAACAAATTTCATCCCATTATATTCCGGAGGGTTATGACTTGCGGTAATCATAATTCCGCCATCAGCATTAAAAAATGTTGTCCCGAAATAGATCATTTCTGTGCCGCATAATCCAATATCAATTACATCAGATCCGCTTTCATTTAGCCCCATTGCCAACGCACTTGAAATTTCAACTGATGATTTCCTGATATCGTGCCCTATAACTATCTTTTTAGCTTTCAAATAATCGGCATATGTCCTTCCAATTTTATACGCAAGCTCAGAATTTAATTCTGAAGGTACTTTCCCCCGAATGTCATAGGCTTTAAAAGATTTAATTTTATCCATTTTTTGGTCTCCGGTTAAAGATTGATATTTCAATCATAAATCGATCGTGGAATTTAAATTGAACTATTAGTTACAAGATAAAGAAATATATTTATGAAGTTTAATTTACAAATAATGATAATTCAATCAATTATTGAAGAATTGCTAATATAAAAGAGATTTTTTTTTCAATAGACTTTTTTAATATATATTTTTATGTTTGACAGTTATAAAAACAAATGGGAGTCCGCTATTACAAAAAAAATTACTGTTAAGTGGCACTTCGCAAAATGCAATAATTCTAAATGTAATTCAATTTTTTTAGTCAACCCGGATGAAACTCCGGGTGATTTGGGTTTCATTTGTCCGGAATGCAGTACTAAAACCACTACTTCGCACGTAGTTCAATGTTCAAGCTGTAAAACCATTTTGAATTTTGTACGCGCAACGACCAGTGAGGAAAAGGTGGTTTTTAACGTACCAAAGTGCTCACATTGTTATGGCACCATCGAAGATGAGTGGGAAATAGAACCATTATATCACCCTGACTCATATATTTGATCGGGTTAGGTTATTTTCTTACATAATATCTTTAATTTATTCCTAATATAGGGCGATGAGATTTTAGTCCCGCTTTTGGCGGGGCTTTTTATTTTAAATCCTTACATCACAAATAATTTGATGGTGAGTTTAATAATAGATATCTTTTAAATTCAGAAAACAATTTGAATCTATTTCTCACTAATTAAATATCAAACCATAAAAGAGGCTCAAAATGAACTGCTACCCAAAACGGTTATCAACAGCATTTCTGTTGTTCGTTTCACTACTGTTTTTTGCAGGAAGTTATAATGCTCCTGCACAGAATAAATCGGCAAATGGAAATTACAGCTGGCTGAATCTTGATACTGTAAAAGCCGGAAAATTTGACAACGGTAAAATGTGGACGTTTGATTACCCACCCGTTGATTACTTCGAAAAAGAATACAACTTTAAACCTTCTGAAGACTGGCTTGCAAATGTTAGGATGTCAGCTCTTCGCTTTGCAAATTATTGCTCAGCTTCATTTGTTTCCGCAGACGGACTGGTTATGACCAATCATCATTGCGGAAGACAAAGTATTACCCAGGTTTCAAAAGAAGGTGAAAATTTAATGGACAATGGTTTTGTTGCACAAACGCTTGCTGATGAAAGACCTGTGCCCGGACTTTATGTTGATCAGCTTGTATTAATTAAAGATGTTACTGATGAAATTCAGGAAGCCGCTGACAAAGGCGCAACTCCGGAAGCCAAAGCAGATTCAACAAAAAGTGCGATAAATCAATTGGAAGAAAGTCAGAGCAAAGAAACAGGACTAAGATGCTCAGTTGTTACATTATATAATGGAGGCAAGTATTCTCTTTATGGATATAAGAGATATACAGATGTCCGCCTTGTTTTTGCTCCTGAAGAACAAGCTGCATATTTTGGAGGAGACCCGGATAACTTCACCTACCCGCGTTACGACGTTGACTGTTCTTTCTTCAGAGTTTATGATGAAAATGGTAAACCACTTAAAACTGACAATTATTTTAAATGGAGCCCGAATGGCGCAAAAGATGGGGAGCCGGTATTTGTAGTGGGAAATCCTGGCAGAACATCGCGATTGAACACGGTATCTCAATTAGAATTTACCAGAGATATTTCTTATCCATATACTTTGGACCTATTAGCCGGATTGATTGACGTATATAAAACTATTTTAAATGAACATCCGGACAGAAGAGCCGAGCTCGAAAATATGATTTTTGGATTATCAAATTCGCAAAAAGCAATTACAGGTTATCTTGCCGGATTAAGAGACCCGATACTAATGCAAAAGAAAATTGATTTTGAAAAGAATTTTAAAAATGCTGTGCAGTCAAATTCGGAATTAAATGCAAAGTACGGTGATATCTGGTCTAAGATTGATGAAAACAGAAAACAAGCAAGGTCATTTGTTAACGAATTGTATGGCTTAACGGTCAACCCCCGATTCTCATCAGAATATTTCGGAATAGCAAGTGATGTTGTAAATCTAGCAAAAGAATTGAAAATGCCGGAAGATAAAAGATCTGCCGAATACAGCGGCACTGAACTGGATTCTACAATATCTCATCTTTTCCCAGCGAACTTTGACGCAGAAAAAAATAAGATGCTTCTTAAGTTGACAATAGATAATATGATTGAAAATCTAGGAACAAACAATGAAATGGTAATGAAATTTACAGGAGGTAACAAAGGGCAAGCGGCCGTAGATTATGCTATATCGCATTCTTCTCTGACCAGCTCCGATAAAATAAAAGCCCTGGTAGACAAAGGAGCGGATGCAATTTTAAATTCAGATGATCCTTTTATATATTTTACGATTCACTCAAAAGATAGAAGAGATGAACTTCAGAAAAAAGCGAAGGAACTTTCTGCACAGGAAGCAACCTACAACCAGCAGTTGGGACGCGCATTATTTGAGGTTTACGGTACTTCCATTCCGCCGGATGCAACTTTTACCTTAAGATTGCAGGACGGTGTTGTAAAAGGATATGATTACAATGGTACAGAAGCGCCGCCATTTACTACATTTTATGGATTGTATGACAGGCATTATTCGTTTGGTGATAATAAAAACTGGGCATTTGCAAGCGACAAATGGAAAAATCCACCTGCAGATTTTGCCCTTGCAACGCATCTTGACATGGTTTCGACAAATGATATCATCGGCGGTAACTCAGGAAGCCCGGTAATTAACAGAAATGGTGAAATTGTTGGACTTGCATTCGACGGAAATATCGAAAGTTTGCCGGGCAATTTTATTTATGACCCTACGAATAACCGTTCCGTTTCTGTTACTTCAAACGCTTTGATGCAGGTGATAAGGTATATGTTTAATGACACAAGAATTGCTGATGAATTGCAGAATGGTAAAATAGAATAAATTCATTTAGTACTGACTATAAAGGGCGTATTGAAAAATGCGTCCTTTTTTTCAAAACAAATACTCTCCCTGAATATGAAATGAATAATACTTTGCAAAAGTATTTGCAAATGAAAACGCAAACTCAACTCCGGCGCCTAACTTCCAGCCGGCGTGCAAATCATTTCTAAAATCCAGCCCAATCAGGATAGAAGAAACCACGCCAAAATTCCATACATCAACGTCGGCGAAAGTGTGATCATTAATTGTTATAAATCCCGCACTCTCTTCCACAAAATAATTATCGGAAATATCCTGCGATGCAACGCCTTTAAGCGATATTCCTTTTATGAAAGGAAAATATTTGTTTGTTGCGCCAGGCAATAGCCTGTTGAAGTCCTGCGCATAAATAAAACTTATACGCGGGATGATATCTTCACCGAAAGGAGTTTTAAATTCAAAAAACAGCGAAGAAGTAAACGCGCTCTGATCCGGAGAGTTTCCGCTTATAACGCCTCCGCCTAAATATCCGCCCACTCCGATATTTCCCTGCGCAAAAATTCTTCCGCTGAATATTATAAATAATAATAACGGGGCTACTTTTATTTGGATATTTATATTTTTCATTTATATTCCTTTTTAAATCTCCGGCAAAAATTCATTCTAAATCTATTTATAAAATAGAGTTACAAAAACCAAAAATAAAGGCGAAAATATGCAAAACGTACTTTACCAGTATAAAGCTATTGTAACCTCAGTTTATGGCGGCGACACCTGCACTGTCGATATCGACCTCGGACTACATACCTGGGTCGTGGTGAAAAGATAAGACCAATGCGTATAAAAGCGCCGGAATTAAGAGGAAAAGAAAGAGCCAGGGGTTTGCTTTCGCGAGATTTCCTGAGAGGCCTCATTCTTGATAAAGAAATTATTATAGGAACATTTAAAGATAAAAAGGGGAAGTACGGCAGATATCTGGGTGAACTTTGGCTAAAAACAGAGGGAGATGAGTTTATAAATATAAATGATCTTCTTGTAAAAAAGGTTTTGCTGCTTATCACAAATACTAAAAAGCTTATTCTGAATTGAAACTATTAATGTTTATTTTTATTTACATTTTTTAAAATAAAGAGACGGACATGCCTAAAATATCGAGGATAAATCTTACCGTAGAACTTGACGAAAAAAATATGCCTGTAAAAATTGATTGGGAAGCTACCGATGCAAATTTTGACGGTAAAAAGGAAAGCAAGGCAATGATGCTTTCAATCTGGGATAAAGAAGAAAGTTTGACTCTCGCTATTGATCTATGGACAAAAGAAATGCTCATTAATGAAATGAACATTTTCTTTCTGCAGACATTCAAAAAAATGGCTGATACTTATCTCCGTTCAACTTCCAATAATGATATCTCAAAATTCATACGTGATTTCAGCGATCAGTTTGCAGAGAAGATTGAAGAAAAGAAAAAATAATAAAACTAATAGTGCTGTAATTGCAAATACCGTTTTAACGGAATGAAGCAATCTGACGCTAGTATAACAGATCACTTCTACCGCTGAAGCAGGATCACGATAACAATAAACATTACTTAATCTCTTAATTGTCTTTGCTATTTCTCTTGCTTATTATTTTATTTATTTTTGATACGGTTATTTGTTGATACTTTCCCACTAAAGGGTGATATTCGATGAGTACAGAGTTTCTAGCAAGACTTCAATTCGCCTTCACAATAGGATTCCATTATATCTATCCTCCTCTCAGTATCGGGCTCGGAGTAATTTTAGTTTTAATGGAGGGGCTCTACCTCAAAGCCAAAAAACCTATTTACGAACAAATGACAAAATTCTGGGTGAAGATATTTGCCCTAACATTTGCGATGGGAGTAGCAACAGGAATTGTAATGGAATTTGAATTTGGTACGAACTGGGCAACGTATTCCCGGTTTGTCGGTGATGTTTTTGGAAGCGCACTTGCTGCCGAAGGTATTTTCGCTTTTTTCCTGGAATCTGGTTTTCTTGCTGTGCTGGTATTCGGGTGGGATAAAGTCGGCCCCAAAACCCACTTTCTTTCGACGGTTATGGTATCGCTGGGTTCAATGTTAAGCGCGGTCTGGATTGTAGTTGCTAATTCCTGGCAACAGACCCCAGCAGGTTTTCATATTGTGGGCCAGGGAATGCATGCGCGTGCAGAGATTACGGATTTCTGGGGAATGGTTTTTGGCCCTTCAAGCATGTACAGGCTTTCACATGTTCTATCAGGCGCTTGGCTGGCCGGCTCATTTTTGGTTATCAGCATTAGCGCGTACTACATTTTAAAAGACAGGCATATTGAATTCGCTAAATCTTCATTAAAAATTGCACTTGTTTTTGCATTGTTTGCCTCACTCTTTCAGCTTTATACCGGACATGCAAGCGCTGTAGGTGTTAGTAAAAATCAACCTGCAAAACTTGCTGCGATGGAGGCACAATACAGTACTTCAGCCAAATGCACCCCTTCATCTTTTTGGCTGGGTGAATGAAAACAAGCAGGAAGTTAATTTTGGAATTGCAATACCAGGAATGTTAAGCTATTTAATTTCAGGTACAACTGATTATCAAGTAAAGGGACTTGATTCATTTAAGCCGGGAGATATTCCACCGGTAAATATTGTATTTCAAGCCTATCATTTAATGGTTGCAATAGGATTTGGACTAATTGCATTGAGCATTCTCGGGATATTTTTCTGGTGGAGAGGTTCCTTGTTTAAACATAAATGGCTGTTGTGGATATTTGTTATTTCGGTTCTTGGCCCGCAAATAGCAAACCAAGTAGGCTGGATAACTGCCGAAGTTGGTAGACAGCCATGGATAGTATATGGATTATTAAGAACATCTGAAGCATTATCAAAAGCTGTTGAAGCAAACCAGATTGTTTTTTCGCTTATCTTGTTTGCATTGGTTTACCTGCTGCTTTTTGTTTTATTCATTTATTTACTTGATCAAAAGATCAAACATGGGCCTGAAGATTCTGAAACGATAGAATCTGAATATGAACATCAAAAACAATTTATTAATAATATAAACGATAAAACCCAACCGGAGAATTAATGGGAATCGGGATTGATCTGAATATTGTCTGGTTTATACTTGTCGGAGTCCTGTTAACAGGTTATGCAATTCTTGATGGCTTTGATCTTGGAATTGGAGCACTTCATCTTTTAGTTAAAAAAGATGAGGAAAGAAGATTATTAATTAACGCTATAGGCCCGGTGTGGGATGGAAATGAAGTCTGGCTTGTAACGGGAGGCGGTGCCTTATTCGCTGCTTTTCCTAATGTTTATGCAACTGTTTTCTCTGGGTTTTACACCGCCTTTATGCTGCTTCTCGTCGTACTGATTTTCAGAGCAGTTGCTATTGAATTCAGAAGCAAACAGGAAATGAAATGGTGGCGGCAAATGTGGGATGTTGCATTCAGTGTTTCAAGTATATTTATTGCTTTCTTGATGGGAGTTGCACTCGGAAATATTGTAACAGGAATTCCAATCGATGTAAATGGTGAATTTGCCGGTTCGTTTTTGGGAATGATAAACCCTTATACATTCCTGGTAGGTGTTACAACTGTTTCACTGTTTATGATGCATGGAGCAATTTACGGAGTTATGAAAACCGAAGGCGAATTGCATATTAAAATGAGAGGATGGGTAAATAATGCAATAATATTTTTTGTTATCTGTTATGTAACTACTACAATGGCTACACTTGTTTATTTCCCTCATATGGTGGTGCATTTTAAGGAATATCCATATCTTTTTATCGTTGCAGTTTTAAATATGCTTGCTGTTGCAAACATCCCGAGAGAGATTTCCCGAGGGAATGATTTTAAAGCCTTTCTATCTTCGGCTTCTGCAATTGCCGCCCTGCTCGCTCTTTTTGCAATAGGACTATTTCCCAATATTGTTATTTCAAATCCAAACCCGGAAAACAGTCTGACGATTTATAATGCTGCTTCTTCCCAGAAGACTCTGGAAATAATGCTGATCATTGCATTGATAGGAATTCCGTTTGTTCTGACTTATACTGTCAGCATTTACTGGATTTTCAGGGGAAAGGTTAAATTGACAAAGATGAGTTATTGAAAAATATTCTAGCTTTCAATTTAGTAAATTATTTCTTCTTTATACTAAACCCATTTGGGCGGCTTTTTAAGGACATAACCATTTGGTAGTTTTATTTCTTCAGGTAAGATTGAAGAAATGAATTTTGACTCGTGGTTTTGGAGTGACAAAGAGCTATTTGCCTTTTGTTTTAGATCAAATGAAAAACGTGCTGGAGGGAAATAAACAAAAACTTTATGATGAGGTTTGAATTCTCTTATAAACTCAATCGGAGGGATTAAATCACTATCAGCAGATACCAAAATGGAGACATCACATTTATCCAATACAACATCCCTAATCATTTTTACAGCAATTCTGACATCAGTTTCTTTTTCTTCAAATGTCTTACCAATAATATTATTAATTCGTATTTCTTTTACTAGAAATTTCCCAAGATGTAGTTGAAATAACGGATTTAGCTTATTTGCTGATATAAACAAATCTTGACGATCCTGTTTCCCTCTGCTTAATTGAATTGCAGTAAAATAATTAACTTCAATTAATTCTTGATGTGGACGAACAAATTGGGAACAGAATTTTACAAGATCTAACCACAAATACTTACGCCAATTTTTACTTTTTAACCCAAAATAAAAATTAAACCCATCAATATAGAATATTATTCTTTGTTTTTTATTAGTCATAGGTGCAAATAAGAAACCCCTCTTCAATTGAGGGGTTATCACAAGACTTTCTCATCTTGTGGGGGTAAATACTTATGAAATATAAGGAACTAAGTTAGATAAGTCAAATAAAATTATGAGAATTTAATTACAAAAATTACAAAAACTCTATTTCGAATAAGTAATCCTGTAAATCACTCCCGCATAATCATCAGATACAAGCATCGAGCCGTCCAGCATAATTTGTAAATCAACCGGCCTGCCGGAAACATTTTCACCTTTAAGCCACCCATCTGCAAAAACGGAGTAGCTGATTGGTTTATTATCTTTCAGCTTAACAAGCGTAACCCGGTATCCGATTTTGTGGCTCCTGTTCCAGCTTCCATGCTCAGCAATAAATATCTGGTCTTGATATTCAGGCGGAAACATTTTTCCGGTATAAAATCTCATCCCGAGAGAAGCAACGTGGGGGCCTAGATCCTGAGCAGGGGGAGTATATTTTGAAGGATCTTTTCCGGCATCTTTAAATTCAGGGTTGGGAACATTTTCACCGTAAAAATAAGGAAAGCCAAAATTCATCCCTTTCATTGGCAGCGTGATTTAATTCGTCAGGAGGAAGATCATCCCCAAGCAAATCTCTACCGTTATCTGTAAACCAGAGTTCCTTAGTTCGTGGATCCCAATCAAACCCGACTGTATTCCTAACTCCCCGTGCATAAATTTCAAAATCACTTCCATCAGGATTCATTCTTGTAATCGATTCGTAAGGATCAGATCTTTCACAAATATTACAAGGGGCACCAACAGGTACATATAACTTGCCATCGGGCCCGAAACGAATAAATTTCCACCCATGGTGAGTATCTGATGGAAATTTATCAAATACCACAACAGGTGTAGGAGGATTGTGAAGATTTGCTTCTATATTATCGTACCTTAAAATTCTACTTATTTCTGCAACGTACAATGAACCATTTCGAAATGCTACTCCGTTCGGCATATTTAAGCCCGAAGCAATTGTAATAATTTCATCTGCTTTGTAATCCTTATTAGTATCAAGCACTGCATATACTTTTCCTTCTCCTCTGGTTCCAACAAATAATATTCCATCAGGGCTTAAAGCCATTGACCGTGCACCTTCAATATTTTTAGCATAAATGCTAATATGAAATCCGTGCGGAAGCTTTATATCAGTTTTGTCATTTGATTTTTCTCCGTGGTTATTCGGATTACAGGAAAGTGTAAATGTAAAAATCAACGAAGAGAATAAAATTAAAAGTCTAATTTTAATTTTTATTTTCATAATAGTTCCTGATTTTTTATTTGAAATCAGCAGGGGGTAAAACAATCATCAGGATAATATAAACCAAAATTCCGGGAAAAGCAGCGCTGAAAACTGAGACCAATACGTAAACGATTCTTACTATTGTCGGATCCCATGCCTGCCACTCAGCAATACCTCCACAAACACCTGCAACCATTTTATCGTTAGATTTTTTCAATTGCATAAAAACTCCAGATTATAAAATAATTATAGAACATATTCTATAATTAACAATTATAAATTGATATTAATAATTGGAAATTTAACCATTTTAAGATTGAATTTCATGTTGCTTTAAATTGTTAAACTAGTTGAATTATAATAAATTTTAAGCGGTATTTAAAAGACGAAATGAATATCTGATTTTGATTTGAAAAATATCGGGGATATCGAAAGGTTAGTAGGTTCGAACTTTTATCTGAATCTTTCCTTTAGTTTTAGTGCATATCTTCTGCTCATCTGGAATGGTTCATCCACATTTTTAAGATATACATGATATGAATAGTTAAACCATTTTTCTACTTTTTCAATGAGTTCTAAATTTACAATTGTGGATCTGTGAATTCTTGCAAAATATTTTGAAGGAAGTCGCTCTTCCCATTCTATCATAGGACGAAGAACCAATAATTTTTTATCATCAACCGTGCAGATATAAGTGTAATCTTTTTCAGCCTTAATACATTGAATATCCCGCACTTTAATAAACCTTGATGTCGAATTTACAGTAATAAATATTCTGTCATCTAATTCTAATTTAGGCCCATATGAACCGGTTCTGGATTTCTTTTCTTTCCGCTCGATAGTTCGGTTGGTGGTGTGTTCTTTAAGCGGAATAATTCTCGAATTCCCATGTCTGGCTGGATTGTTTTCAGAATCGTTTCTATTATAACCGTTATGTTTGTTACTAGCTTTCATAAGTTTTCCATTTACCAAATGGCCATTTGTGCCATTTGCCTTAATCTGCATTTCAGCTTGATCTCCTTCAGTAGTTCCAGATTTAGTTGACTTCATTAATGAGTTCACAATTATGCGTTAAAAAAAATTATTCTCTCTGCAAATGTTCAAGTTCCATACCAAATTTATTCTATTGGATAACAGGTTAATTGAGCGGATCAAACTTCACTTTTGATCTGTAATCTAATTTTTATATTAACTTTCATCAGCTGATTTAGAGCAGGATAAAAAGATTAGTGGTTTTTTTTAAGATTTTGGCGGTTTGTTTGTACTAATGTGAGACAGTGGGTTTTAGATGATAAAAAAAGACTTTGATCTTGTTACCCTTATTCTCCAACCTTCTTAATCATTAATTTGACCTTTTAGTTTTTATTCCATAACCAATTTTAAATGGTGTATTCGGCAGTGAGACTGGAAGTTTTCCGGATATATTTATCTTTCCCATAATAGCCTTCATCATTGATATTTGAGATACAGGCACATCACTAAAAGCGGAGAGATATGTTTTTGATTCAGTAAAATGCGATAGTAAATATGGATCACCAAAGCTTATCAAGATTGTTCGAGGTCTTGCAACCAGCAACTTATTTATTACTCTTTTAAACCTGGTAAACAATTTTTCAGAGTCTTTGTCAGATGGCGGCCTCATAAAATATGGTAAAAGAATTAAATCGGCTCTCCGCGCATATTTCAAGACTTTATTAAATTCATTTTCCCCGGAATTTTTATTTAAAATAAATATACTGGAATTTTTAAAGTTATCACTTACAAGAGACTGAAATACTAGCACCGAGTCATCTGGAATTCCAAAAGAAAAAGCAACTGAAACTACACTATGGTATTTTTCAGGATTTAAGGGAATGACTTTCCTGGTGTTCTTGACTAAAGTTATTGATCTATCAGCAATATCTTGAGCTAATTTCAGGTTTTGTTCAGTACCTATATTTTCCGAAATTTTATCGACATTAGTAAATCTGTTTTCTTGCAATTTTAACCATCTTTTCGCAGCAAGTATTTTTATTACACTGGTATTAATCCTCTGAATATCAATTTCGCATGATTGAACAGCACTAACTAAAGAATTAATTGCAATTTCTTCATCAGGTGGCATAAGCAGCATATCATTACCAGCTTTAACTGCCAGGATAGCGGCTTCCGCAACTGAATAATATTTTGTTATCGCCTGCATATTCATTGCATCAGTTATTATCAAGCCATCAAAACCAAGCTTATTTTTTAATAGATCAGTAACAATTGATTTCGACAATGATGCAGGCAATCCTTTATGTTTTTCAAGACCAGGCAAATAAAGATGTCCGATCATTATCGATTGCACACCGGTATTAATAGCTTGAACAAAAGGATAAATCTCATGACGCAGTAAATATAGACTATCACCTTTTACAATAGGCAAATCAATATGTGAGTCGACTAAAGTATTGCCCTGTCCAGGGAAATGTTTTGCAGTTGTTATTATTCTTTCAAAAAAGGAGCCTTTAATAAAAGCGTTTCCGAATTCTGAGACTAATTTTTTATCCTCTGAATATGACCGAATACCTATTACCGGATTAGCAGGATTATTATTTATATCAATATCAGGTGATAAAATCTGATTAACACCAACTGCTTTGCTTTCCCTTGCAACTACTTCCCCCATCTTAACAGCAAAATCAGAATTTCTAGTTGCAGCTAATCCCATATTATAGGGGAAATTAGTACCGCCCGATAACCGCATACCAAGTCCTGATTCAAAGTCAGCCGAAATTAATAATGGAATATCTGAAAGGGCTTGCGCTTTATTAATATCAATAGCTTCATTAAGCGCATCGCCATCTGAAAATATCAACCCGCCAACTTGCAGATCCTTTACAAGATGAGTCATTCTGGCTAGCCCCACAGAATCTTCAGCATAATTTTTTCCCAGCACCCAGGGTACAATCATTTGAGCACACTTTTCTCTAAGCGTCATATTCGCCAGCATTTTCTCAATCCAAATTTTGTCATCTTCTGTTAAAGGAAATACGGAAGGATATTTAGTTTCGCTGGGTAATTGTTGCTTTTCGTGATTATTTTTGAAACTATAAAGAAAAGTGCCAGGCTTTACAGAGGGGTACAGTAAAAACAATAGTAGAATACTGAAGTTAAATAATAATTTATTTGAATTAGATCTTTTGACCATTAATCGGAATATACTCAATAGAAAAATTAATTAAACTTATTTGCTTTCAAGCGATTCAATTACTGCATTATGTAGTTCCGGCCTTACAAAAAATATTTTATGATTTTCTCTAGTAGGATAAACCCTGTTTGTAAGAAACACAACAAATAATTTTCTTTCCGGATCAGTCCAAACTGATGTGCCGGTAAATCCTGTATGACCGTATGAATCGTCACTAAATAAATTGCCGGCCGAAGAGCCTGATTTTGATTTTGTATCCCAGCCAAGGGCTCTTGTGCTTTCTTCTGATTCGCGTTTGGTAAAAAGTTTAACTGTTTGCGCCCTAATTATTTGCTTGCCATTGAATCTTCCATTCTGTAGAAGCATTTTTAAAACTTTAGCAATATCCTCGGCATGTAGAAAAAAGTCCTGCATGTCCGGCGATTCCGCCCAATAATGATGCAGTTTCATCGTGCACTTCACCCTGAATTTGTCTGTGCCGCCAATAGTTATCCAGCTCAGTTGGAGCACAATATTTTTTTAATGAATCAGGTGGATTGTACATCGTTCTTTTCATTCCCAGTGGCTCAAAAATTTCTTTCTGGGCAAATTCATCAAGTCTTTTTCCTGTAGACTCTTTCAATGATTTTACCCAGGGTAATAATTCCAAGATCTGAATAAACAGTTTGAGTCCCGGTCGGATATTCTAATTTGCATGCAAAAATATCATTTAAAACATCTTTAGCATTGTTAAACATTTTATAATACGGTTTAAAAGCAGGCAAACCGCTGTTGTGGAGCAGTAAATTCCTTATTGTAATATTCTCTTTCCCATTTTGCGCAAATGCAGGAATATATTTTGAAACTTTATCATCAAGATTGAATAATCCCCTGTCTATACATATCATCGCACAACTGGTTGTTGCTATTACCTTTGTAAGTGACGCGAGATCAAATAGAGTTGTAAGTTTATCAACAGGCGAGTTTTTATCATAAGTAAAATGTCCGAATGCTTTTTCATAGATTATTTTCCCATTTTGTTCAATCAATACTACTGCACCGGGAAATGCTGAATCAATAATTGCCTTGTTAATTATTTCGTCAACATTAGCAAAATTATAATTCTTAATTCCCTTTTTATTTTGAACATTTTGTTGCCCGGAAACAATAATCAAAGGAGATAAAAAAAACAATAAAAATAATTTTCTAATTATAATCATATCAGGCAATTTCTTTTTCTTCCCAAATTCCGGATCAAGCGGAATAAATTTAGTTAGCAAAAATGCCGGAATTGTCGATAAGCAAACCCAAATAAAAAAATATTTATAACCGAGCATTTCCTGCATCCACCCGCTAATCATTCCCGGCAACATCATCCCAAGAGCCATAATGCCGGTTGCAATAGCATAATGCGATGTTTTATGCTCACCCTCGGAAACAAATATTAAAAATAATAAAAATGCAGTAAAGCCAAATCCATATCCAAATTGTTCAAATGCTATACAGATATTAATTAGATAAATGTTAGATGTCTGCGTGTAGGAAAGGAAAACATAGACCATGTCAGGAATATTTATTGCAGCAACCATCCACCATATCCAGTATTTTAATCCTTTATTTGAAGCAACTATCCCTCCAATAATGCCGCCAAGAACCAAAAAGATAACTCCCACAGTGCCATAAATAAATCCTACCTGTTCGGTAGATAATCCAATACCACCTACTAATTTTGAATCAAGCAAAAATAAAGGAGAAATTTTCGCTAGTTGAGCTTCTCCAATCCTATAAATTAATATATAAATCAATATGATTGTTATTTTTTCCTTTTTAAAAAAGATTATAAATGTTCTGAAATAATTTTTTAAAAAATTCAGGTTATTATTACCTGCAGCCGGCTTATCTTTATAAGGATAAGGAAATATACAATAGATGGTAAATCGAAAAGAATGCGAACAGTCCGGTTAATATAAAAAAGCAAATTGTCCAGGCGTGCAATGTATTGCCAATTGATTCCTCAAAATAACCGGCTAAGATTACTAATAACCCATTGCCAGCCAATGTTGCAGCGCGATAAAATGTAGAGCGGATGCCAACAAAAAAGGACTGATCATGTTCTGATAGCGCAAGCATATAAAAACCGTCTGCTGCTATATCGTGTGTAGCAGAAGTGAAAGCCATAAGCCAGAAAAAAGCAAGAGTATTTTGGAAAAAATTTGAGACAGGAATTGTAAATGCTACACCCGCAAATGTTACACCAATTACAGCCTGCATTAATATGATCCATAATCTTTTAGTTTTCAGAATATCAACCACGGGGCTCCAGAAAGGTTTTATTACCCAGGGTAAATATAGCCAGCTTGTGTAAAGTGCAATATCAGTGTTGGATATTCCCAACCTTTTGTACATTATTACTGAAACAGACATAACAATTATATAAGGCAGGCCTTCAGCAAAATATAAAGTGGGAACCCAGCTCCAGGGATTTTTTATTTTAGCTTGATTATAAGGCAATTACTTCCTGCATTTATAGAAAATGTATCAACACATATTGATTTTAATTTTTAAAATATCTGCGCGCAATTGAAATCGCTCCGGCTTCAGGTGAGGCATCAGGTTTAATAATTTTAACACCTGGCAAAGAAACCTTGATCTTTTTTCTTAACAAAACAGAGAAATAGTTTTCATTAGAAATCAGTGAGCCTGAAAAAGCTACTTTAAAGTTTCTGGCATTAATTAATTTTTTCATGGCTTTAATATGCTTAACAAGTTCATCAGCTTCATAACTTAAAATTTCCGTTGAGACCTTATCCCGTTTTTTTGCGGCTTTTAGTACAAATGGAGCAAAAGATGCTATGTCAATTTTTGTTTTATAAACTTTATCAATTAATTCCATTCCGGACTTTATTTTTAAATTTTTCCTCGTGTAATTAGTTAGTAGGGTTTTTCTCCCTCTTCCATCAAATTCCATTGCCACAGCTTTAAATCCTTGCCTGCCAATTGAATACCCACTGCCCTCGTCTCCGATTTTTCTTCCATATCCCCCAAGCCTGAAATACTTACCATTTTTATTTTTGCCGAATATTATTGAACCAGTACCCGAGATTAAAATACAGCCTGGTTCATTTGGAAATGCGCCTTCTAGAGCAATTACCCCGTCGCTAAAAACCTTAATTAATTTTACTGAAGCTTTTTTTGACTTTAAATAGCGCTTAAGTTTTCTTTCGAGAAATACAGAATCCTTTTGCCTACCTGCACCGGCAGTGCCAATTACTACGGTATCAATCTCTTTGAAAGAGATATTAATATTTTTTTTGCACTTAATTAAAAGAGCATAAATAGTTTTACAAACTTCATTAATACTATATCTTAAAAAATTAGTGGGGCCGCCTTTACAGCGATACAAAATTTTACCTTTTGCATCACTAATGACGCATCTTGATCCAGACCCACCGCCATCAATGCCAATAAAAAAACTCATATAAAAAGAGGGGATTAATTTATTGAATTGTTAAAAATAGATAAAAAAGGAAGAAGTTGAAATAATGCGGTTGTTATATGTTTTGTTTTAGATCTTGAATTATTAGGGCCTAGTATCCGGGCTATTTTTATGTCAGGTCATTGTTAGAAACAAGAAATGAAAAAGGTCTTTTCACTCTATGGTCAATGGGAATAGATATAAGTGATCTTTTTACTTTAGCTTTTTTCCCATCAATTATTGAATCTGAATGTTTCGCCATCATTACTATTAATGCAGTAGAAAATAATAATTTTAAATCAAGAAAAATGGATTTTTCTTTTTCATAATACTCATCAAGCATCACAATATTTTCGAACCCCTTATTCCTATCACCAAAAATTTGCCAATAGCCTGTTATTCCCGGCTTTGATTTTATTACCTCTCTTCTTTGGTACACCTCAGGTTCTTTATTTTTCATTATTTGAAGATCAGCAATTGTAAATGGACGAGGCCCTACTATACACATTTCACCCTTTAAAACATTTACCAGCTGGGTTATTTCATCCAAACCGCTTTTTCTTAACCATCCGCAAAAAGGCGGCACATATTTTTTCAAATCGTGCCTGTATAAAACCTGTCCTGAATTGTTTATCGACTCGCACTCGGGTTCAATTCCCTTAAGAGTCCGAATCTTTATCATTTTAATTTTTTTGCCGGTAAGCGATAATCTTCTTTCCTGGATTATAATCGGCGATTGTGCTGTAATAAAAAATATGATAACCAGCAGGATTATTATTATTGGTGAAAATAGAACTAATAGTAGAAAGGCAAATATAAAATCCAGAATTTTCTTCTGTGCTTTTACTTTCATTTAATTAATTATACCCCACGAAGAAACCATTAAATTTTTACAGAAATTACGATGAATGAAAATATGCTATTTTTGTTCAAAATCAAAACCCGTTCGATAATTGAACGAAATCTGTAGGAGCAAAGCGCGAATTATTTTATTTAAAATAATAACATCGGTCAATTATTATACCCCTTTTGGAAAAATAAATATTGGCATTCAATTTGGTCATAAAAATACCCCAACTAATAGCCAGGGTATTTTTAACTAATTTGGAAAATTTGTTTTATTATTTCAACAAATTCATTTTTTTGGTTTCTGAAAAATTGCCAGCCGTTAGTCTATATAAATAAACGCCGCTTGCAGCCGCATTACCATAACTGTCCCTTCCATTCCAGTAGACTACGTGGTAGCCTGCTGATGCCTGGTTATTTATAATTTTTGTTACTTCCCGGCCCAGAATATCATAAATTGTTATTGTGACATCCACAGCCTGAGGCACATAATATTTAATTGAAGTGCTAGGGTTAAATGGATTTGGACTGTTCTGCATTAATTGTGCTTTATCACTTCCTGCAAGCGATACGGTTATTGCATCATAATATTTATAAGCGCCGCCGACATCAATTTGTTTTAACCTATATGAAAAACTTGTACCACCGTCTGGTTGATCTGTATATGAATAATTCTTAGGTGAGTTGCTGTTGCCTGAACCAGCTACAAAGCCAATTTTTGCCCAGGTTTTATTGTCAGTTGATCTCTCAATATCAAATCCGTAATTATTAACTTCTGTTGCTGTTGACCATTTTAGTGTAGCATTATTATTTACTGAACCGGTGAATGATGTTAATTCAACTGGTAAAGGATTGGTTCCACCTGTAATATTTCCTAATGTAAAATAACCTAATGTTAAAACATTTCCATCTGATGAGATCGTCCCAGTTGTGGGCGCAGAGCCTCCAAGCGTTCCACTATAATTTTGATAGGAACCACTTTTGGCTGACGATTGCCCAAGTCCAAGCTTAGTTTGATCAGAAACACCGTCATTGGTTCCAGAAGCTACTGTAACAGTTGTAGAACTAAACGGAGGCGTTACGACCTGAATAAGCCAATAGTGAACAGATGAAAGATTGATAAGTGGTGCCGAAGCTGTTCCTCCGGAACCTGCATTAAATAACTCTGCCGATATAACCGTAGAGCCATTTGTTCCAGTAAGGGAATTTAGAGTTACAGGTCTGTAATCAGAGCCCTTTCCAATTGGAAAAGTATCAGTGGCTGAACCTCCTGTGATCCTAAGCGGACCGTTAACGAAACTGCTGGAACTCCCGCCACTAGTTGAAGGAGTTGAAAGATTATATCCGGTAGAAGTAATATTACCACTTGCAAGATAAAGAGTACCTGTAATTGTTATATCGCCACCCATTGTCACCCCGGTACTTCTATTTATTGTCAGATTACCAAGAGTTAGAGCAGGAAGCGTAATAGCCCCGGTTCCGCCAATGGCAATAGAGGAACTGGACCCACCAGTTAAACTGCCGCCAGTTGTTGAAAGCACACCGTTAATAGTGAGGGTATTTGATCCTAATGTCAATGCGCCACTGGAAAGCGTTAATGTGCCGTTTACAGTTACCGAACCAGATAATGACACTCCTCCACTTCCATTATTTATCTTTAGCCCTCCATAACTTATTGCAGCGGCATTTTGAGCTGCTGACCCATTATATTCTATAGTTAAATTTGTTAGAATCTTATTGCCTATAACATATTGTGCATCAAAATCATCAGAAGTTCCTGTAAAACTAACTTGATCCGGAACCCAAAGTTGATAAAATTAATTGGACCTGTAATAGCTCCCAGAGGTTGAAAAGTGCAGCTTAAATGAATCTATCCGCACTGGTACTTCTAGTTCCTGTATGAAATTTCTAATCAAATAGCCGTCTGAATTTGCATCATTGCCCACCGAATTACCGGTAACGTTAAAATTGTCAAGGTAAAGAAAATCTGAACTCACGCATAAATCGCTCCAGTAAAATTGGAATTGATGTCAAAGTACAAGTTAAAGTACCTGTATTCTGACCAGTACCTAAGTGGCCATTGATTGGGTTACTGGATTGGAAATTCGAGCCACCAGTTGTGTGAATCGCTGTATTAGTAAATAGGTAATGGTAGCCCATAAAAGCACAATAATTTGTAAATATTTTTTCATTCAAACCTCCGGAACATTTTTGAGACTTAATTTTAAATTCCTTGAATTATTAAATATGTATTAATAAAAAATAATTTTAATCCCCAAACCTTTAGCTATTATAAAAACCCTTAATAAGAAATGCTCTATTTCATTCGTCGTTGAAATAATGAACATTATAATAGTTTACTCATTTCACACAACTTTAATATTGATTATTTATATAGCCATAATAATTAAACCCTCAATACAAATGGTTTAAAAAATGACCCTCTTTTTAATATCCATTGTTAAGCAGCAGCGTAATTTTAATTATTTTAGGCTTTAGAAGCAAGAAAAATCATCCGAAAGCTACTAAATGATCGACTAAACGTATATTTAGCACCTAAGAAATGAAAACCTTTATAAAATTAGCTAAAAATTAAGAAATCCAGTTACATCAGAAAATTTAAATTAATTCACCTTAAATTTCTTATATTTTGAAGTTCAAAGCGGAATATTCATGGAAAACCCGGAAAAATATTTTCAACAATTCAGAGAAAATACTATTGGCTGTAATGCAGTTTTCGAATCACCTTACGGAGACAAAAAATAATTTATGCTGATTGGATAGCCAGTGGGAGATTATATCAACCGATCGAAGAAAAGATTTCGAAAATATTCGGCCCTCTGGTTGGGAATACTCATTCTGAATCAAGTGAGACCGGTACTCAGATGACCCTTTCTTATCACGAAGCCCACAAAATAATCAAAGACCATGTTAATGCTTCAAAGGATGACGCAATAATTACTGCCGGTTCAGGAATGACCGCGATGATAAACAAATGGCAGCGCATACTGGGATTAAAAGTGCCGGAACAACTTCGTCAATATATAAAGTTGGAAGGAAATCTTCGACCGGTAGTATTTGTTACTCATATGGAACATCATTCTAACCATACTTCCTGGCTTGAAACAATTGCGGAAGTAATAGTAATAAGGCCAACGAAGGAAGGGCTTGTTGATCTGAATGACCTGGAAAAGCAATTAAAAAAATTTAACGAGAGGCAATTAAAGATCGGCGCATTTACAGCTTGTTCAAATGTTACCGGAATTGAAACTCCCTACCACAAAATGGCAAAGATGGTGCACGAGTACGGCGGTTATTGTTTTGTAGACTTTGCCTGTTCCGCTCCATACATTAAAATGGATATGCATCCGGAAGATCCAATGGAAAAGCTGGATGCAATATTTTTTTCACCACATAAATTTCTTGGGAGGACCTGGCACACCAGGAGTTCTGATTTTTGATTCAAAGCTTTACAAAAATATGGTCCCAGACAATCCCGGAGGAGGAACAGTTGACTGGACAAATCCCTGGGGACATCATAAATTTGTATCAAATATTGAGGCCCGCGAAGACGGCGGTACTCCTGCATTTTCTTCAAACAATTAAAGCTGCATTGTGCATAAAATTAAAAGAACAAATGGGTGTTGAAAATCTCAGGAAGCGGGAAGAAGAACTGGTTAATATTGCATTTAAAGAATTGAATAAAATTAATGGCCTTCATATTCTTGCAGGTAATATTAAGAATAGGCTTGGTGCAATTTCATTTTATGTTGATAACATCCATTACAATCTGATTGTTAAACTTTTAAATGATCGATATGGAATTCAGATGCGAGGCGGATGTTCCTGTGCGGGAACCTATGGGCATTACCTTTTGCACGTAACACCTGAACAATCTCAACACATAACGGATAAAATTGATCATGGTGATCTTTCAGAAAAACCCGGCTGGGTTAGAATGTCCGTTCATCCTACAATGACAAATGATGAAATTTATTTTATCTGTGATGCCATAAGAAAAATTGCAGAAAATATTCAGAATTGGAGTGAGGATTACAAATATTTGTCGAATAAAAATGAATACGTAAACATTCACACAAATGGCTCAGTTGCTGAAAAAATAAAGCAATATTTTACTCTCCCCTAGATTTCCGCTATTTATTTGTTCATATCTATTATCTTTAAATTATTTAATTTGCTACAGAATTAAAAGTGGGGGATATATGACAACACTGGGGGCATACGAAAAGTGCAGAAGATATATTGACTGCCACTCTACACACGCCGATGAATTTAATCAGCATATAAAAACAAAAGGCTATTTCCCGACTTTAACAATTTCCCGCCAAACAGGAGCGGGGGCTGCAATGGTGGGTGAAAAATTCATTGAATTAATGAATCATCAGGATATTGAATGTAAATGCGAATGGACATACTTCGATAAAAACCTGATTGAAAAAGTTCTCGCAGATTACAATCTGCCGGAATTGTTTGCTAATCTGAAGATTGAGAATAAATATTCCAATGTGGAAACATTTATTCAGGACTTTTTCTGGTTCAATGAATCCAATTGGACGCTAATACATAAAGTTACCAAAACAATTCTGAAACTTGCGGAAATGGGCAATGTTATAATAGTTGGTAGGGGAGGAAATATTTTAACCGCAAAGATGAAAAATGTTTTCCACATTAGATTAATAGCGCCTATTGAAGCCAGAATAAGACATGTTCAGGAATATTTTGAAATGTCATTTAAAGAAGCTGAAGAATATATAAGACGAGAGGAACAGGCAAGAAGAAGTTATCTTAAATCTTATTTCTATAAAGAAATCGAAGATCCTATTCACTACCATTTGATACTGAATACTCATATGCTGGGTTACAAGGATTCAGCGGAAATCATCGCTAGTGCAGTTATAAAAAAATTTCCAAAGATATATTCGGAAGTTGTACATTGAGGAAATAAGATCATTTTTCCAGAACCATTGGACAAATGGATTATTGATTGTCACCTATTTAGGAAGTTTAAATTCCCCTATAATTTTATCGACTTCCCGCAAAGATATTCCTGTGCCGAGAGATTTTTCAACACTATCGATATTCTTTTTTTCAGCTGTAACAATCTTTTCAGTCGGTTTAAAATCAGGACCTTTCACAGGAAGATATGAATCACGCTGAGGTAAATTTCCTGCCCGGGCTTTTAACCTCTCTTCAATTTCTTTCATAAATGAAGTTGAAGAAGATGAAGTTCGTTGTTGAACATTATCTACTTTAAATGACGTGACGCTGTTTCCTTTATTGATTGGATTAGTTTCAAATGCCAGACTTTTAATATTCATTAGATGTTTTGCAGTTACATTATCTGAAATAATTGAACCACCCCATCGTTCCGGGTCCTAATGTCATTGAGGGATTTAAGTGCAGTCGTGTAACCAACTGCTCCAATTGATGCAACTGTGTTTACAAGAATTCTGAATGCGGGTTTCTCCAGAGCAAATTTCATTATGATTCGCTCATCATTTGAATGGATAACCATTGTGTGACCAATTCCTCCAAACTGTAAAAGATCAATGCATCTATGACATCCTTCAAGCCAGCCATCAACAACATAAAAAGATAAAATCGGAGAAAGTTTTTCCATTGAGAGCGGTTCACTCTTCCCAACTTCAGTACATTCAGCAATTAAAACTTTTGTGTTTTCAGGAACAGAAAATCCTGCATACTTGTGCAATGAATGTTGCAGGTTTTCCAACAATCGCCGGATTAATTCTGAAATTTGTTTGAATTGCTTTCGCTAAGTTTTTTCTTTTCTTCAGCATTAACAAAATAGCATCCTTTTGCTTTTGCTTCTTCAATTACTTTTTCATTTAGCGGAAGATCAACAATCATTGATTGTTCCGAAGAGCATAGTGTACCGTTATCGAAAGTAGTTCCATAAATAATATCGGCAACTGCTTTTTGATAATTCGCAGTTCTTTCAATGAAAGCAGGAACATTTCCTGAGTCCAACTCCATAGGCAGGTTTACCGGAACTGTAAGCGGCTTTCACCATCGGATTGCTGCCGGTTGCAAGAATTATCGCAATATTTTTGTCTTTCATCAATGCATCGGTTCCTTCAATAGTGGATTCACTCAAACATTGAATTAATCCTTTTGGTGCACCTGCACTTTCTGCAGCATCAGATAAAATTCTTAATGCTTCTGCTGTACATTTTGATGTTCTTGGATGAGGACTTACAACAATTGCATTTCTGGTTTTTAATGAAATCAATGCTTTAAACATTGCTGTCGATGTCGGATTGGTAGAAGGAACTAATGCACAAACAACTCCCATCGGTTCTGCGATTTTTAAAATTTTTCCATTTGCTTCATCTGCAACTACACCGGTGGTTTTAAGATCTTTATTGATTCATAAACATTCTTTGTACCAAATTGATTTTTAATAATCTTATCCTTCCATTCTCCGAAACCGCTTTCATCGACAGCCATTTTTGCAAGTTTTTCAGATTCCGCATAACCCGCTTCAGCCATCGCTTTTACAATTTTATCAACCTGCTGTTGTGCGAAGTGTTTGTATTCAAGCTGTGCTTCTTTTGCAGTCCTTGCAAGATTGCGGGCTTCCTGGATTGATTGAAGATCTTTATCAAGTTTCATAAACTTTTCCAGATTAAAAATTGTTTACAAATATATCTAAATGAAATAATAGATAATTTAATGTTTCTTGAAACTAAATGCATTAAGAATTTATCGATTATAAAAACTATCACAATATTATGGAAAGTAATACAATTTATTTATTAAATTACATTTTGGGCAGTAAACAAAAAAATCAAAATTCACTTTTCTTACTTTTATTAGGAGACACCATGAAACCAAGATTACTTCTTCTGTTTTCATTCATATTATCAATATTCCTTACAACCGGCAAAGCTCAGCAGATTGATACTACATTATTCCACGGAATGGAAGTAAGAAGTATCGGGCCTGCGGGAATGAGCGGAAGAATTGCATCAATTGATGCCGTTGAACCTGATCATCAAATTATTTTTATAGGTACAGCAACAGGCGGCGTGTGGAAATCAACGAATAGCGGAATTGACTGGACTCCTGTGTTTGATAATGAACCTGTTTCATCAATTGGTGCCGTTGCTATTTACCAGGCCAATCCAAATATTGTCTGGGTTGGTACGGGCGAATCGAATATTAGAAATAGCGCCGGCGTTGGAAGAGGTGTTTATAAATCTCTCGACGGTGGAAAAACATGGGAATTTCTCGGACTTGAAAAAACAGAAACGATTTCACAGATTAGACTTGATCCAACAAATCCAAATGTTGCTTACGTTGCTGCACTGGGTACAAACTGGGGAGAAAATTCTGAACGCGGTGTTTACAAAACAACAGATGGCGGAAAAACCTGGAATAAAGTTTTGTATGTCGATGAAAAAACCGGCTGCGGTGATCTGGTAATTGATCCTTCAAATCCGAATAAATTAATCGCATCAATGTGGCAGCACAGAAGATGGCCATGGTTTTTTAAATCGGGCGGGCCGGGAAGCGGACTTTATATTTCCATCGATGCTGGCGAGCACTGGAAAAAAATTACAGACAAAGATGGACTGCCGGAAGGCGAACTCGGAAAAATCGGACTGTCCATTTCAAGAAATAAACCAAACATTGTTTATGCTCTTGCAGAAGCAAAAAAAAATGTGCTGCTTCGTTCCGAAGACGGAGGCTACAACTGGAAAGCTGTAAATAGTGAACACCGGAAGTAAATCCCCGTCCTTTTTATTTCGGAAGAATAATGGTTAATCCTGTTAACGAAAATCTAGTTTACAGAATACAGTTTACAATTGATGCATCTGAAGATGGCGGAAAAACTTTTCACAGTATTCAAGGACCGATTCACGTTGATAATCATGCTTTATGGATTGCTCCCGATGGTGAATTTATGATCGCAGGAGACGACGGTGGAGTAGCTATCAGTTATGACCGAGGAAAGAACTGGAGATTTGTAACAAACCTGCCGCTTGCTCAATATTATCACATCTCTGTTGATAATGCAATTCCTTACAATGTTTACGGAGGATTGCAGGATAATGGCTGCTGGCGCGGACCAAACACTTCCCTTTCTGACAGAAGCATTTACAATTACGCCTGGCAGAAGTATAGGCGATGGTGATGGTTTTGATGTAAAGCCAGATCCTGAAGATAACGGAAGAGGGTTACTCGATGTCACAGGAAGGTTACCTGATGCACTACAACTTAAAAACCGGAATGATGAGTCTTATCCGTCCAACTGAAGGCAAAGTGAAAGACAGGTATAACTGGAATTCAGCGCTTGCACTCGATCCATTTCATCCTGGAACAATTTATTACGGAAGCCAGTTCGTTCACAAAAGTACAGACAAAGGAAAAACCTGGACAGTAATCAGTCCTGATTTAACAACTAACGATACGACGAAACAAAAGCAGGCAGAAAGTGGCGGATTAACAATAGATGCCTCCGGTGCAGAAAATTACACTACTATAATTTCAATCTCACCGAGTCCTCTAAAAGAAGATGTTATTTGGGTCGGAACAGATGACGGACACGTTCAGGTTACAAAAGATGGAGGCAAAACCTGGAAACTTGTTTCAGATAATATTGTTGATGAAAAGCTTGCGCCTGAAGGTGCCTGGGTTCCGAGAGTTCGTGCAGGTAAACACGATGCCGCAACTGCTTACGTGATAATGAATGATTACAGAAGACACAATTGGAATAAATATATTCTGGTAACTCACGATTATGGTGAGAGCTGGAAGAATATTGAAACAAAAAATATCGATGGATTTGCACTTACTTTAATGGAAGATCCGGTTGACAAAAATCTTCTTTTCCTCGGAACAGAATTCGGGCTTTATTTCACTATTGATGGCGGAAGTCACTGGAACAAGTGGACAGCAGGATTGCCAACAGCACCTGTTATGGCTCTCGCGTTCCAGAAAAGGGAAAATGATCTTGTGATCGGAACACACGGACGGGCAGTTTATATACTGGATGATGTATCGCCATTAAGGGATCTAAATGAAAAGTTGTTAAAAGATAAATCTCACCTCTTCCCTATCAGCGATGCGTTTGAATATAATTTTGCTTTTGCAGGATCCGCACCGGTTTCAGGAAATACGGAATTCAGAGGAGAGAATAAGCCTTACGGCGCAAGATTTTCTTATTACCTGACTCTGCCGGACAGCATAAAAGAACTCGAAGATACCCCAAAAGAAAAAAAAGTTACAATAGAAATCATGAACAGCGATTCGACGGTTATTAGAACCTTTCATGGTACAATGAAAAACGGAATAAACAGAGCTTACTGGGATTTAAGGACGGAAAGCTTTTGATACTCCACGACAAAGAAGAAGAAACGGCGAGGAAAGAGGCGGTGCAAAAGTATTACCCGGAAGATATATTGTAAAAATTAAAGCTGATGGCGAGACAATGACTGGCGAATTTAATGTTAAAAAAGATCCGAGATTTGATGCAAGTGATGATATTTTAAAGGCAAACCTGGATTTCGATACAAAGGTCGGTGAACTGAGCGAAACAGCAACAAAAATATTCAAACAGATTGAAACAACGCTTAACGAAATAAAAACTTTCGATGAACTTGCTGATAACATTGATTCAACAAAGTCAAAGGCTCTTAAAAAACAAGGAAGTGAATTAAAGAAAAAACTTGTAACGCTGATGAATAAAATCACTCCGGATTGGACACAAACGGGATAACTGATAACAGCGGAGTATTGACATCAGAAATTGGCGAAGTTGAATTTCTCTCATTTAATCCTATGGAAAAGCCTATGCAGAACGCACAGGTTAAATATGAAAAGACAAAAGAACTAGCTGAAAGTTTTGTAAAAGAATACAATGATCTTTACGCTAAAGACGTTGCAGAATTTCAGAAAGCTGTTGAAGCTTCTGGGTTTACAATTTTTAGTAGTTATAAGAAAGTAGAGTTGAAATAATTAGTGATCTCTTAAGGGCAGGTTCGCCAAAAACGGAAAAAATTGAAACCTGCCCTTAGGTTATATTAAATTTTATAAAATATTCTTCAACTTGGAAAGCCCTGTTTTACTCACAGGCAGCTGCTGTTCATTTTTTAAAACTATTTTGTATGAATCTTTATCCTGCTGTTCGAGGTGCTTTATAAAATCAACGCTTATCATATAAGAACGATGAATGCGAACAAAATAATTCGGATCAAGATGCTTTTCAAAGTATTTCATCGTTTTTTGTTTTAAAAATTTCCCCGCTTCTGAATAAATCATAACATAATCATCCTGGGCTTCAAGCCAATTAATATTTTCAACAGGAACAATATTTATTTTACCAGAATCCTTTATTATAACCCGTTCAATGTATTCAGTTTTTTCATCATTCTTTTCTATTAATTTTTGGATAGCTTCATTCTGGCTGGTTTTTTCATTCAGGTGAACCAATGTCTTTTCAATCGCTTCATTAAATCTTTCTTCACTAAAGGGTTTTAAAAGATAATCCACAGCATTTACTTCAAATGCTTTAATGGCATAATGATCATAAGCAGTTGTGAAAATTATAATGGGCGGATTTTCCAGCAGTTCCAGCATTTCGAACCCGGTAATTTTGGGCATCTGAATATCAAGAAAAATAATATCCGGTTTTTCCTCATTTATTTTTTTTATTGCATCAAATCCATTCGAACATTCAGCAATGATTTCAAACTCGGACCTGACTGACAGATATTTCCTTGTGATTGATCTTGCCAGACTTTCGTCATCTATTATTATTACTCTAATTTTATCTCTCATTGAATTTTTTTTTAATAACAAATGTAATTTACACAGGAATGTACAAAGTTACTCTGAAAATATTGTTCCCTTTTTCTACTTTCATTAGATCTTTTTGTCCATAAATAAGTTCAAGGCGATTAGCGATATTTTTTAGACCTATTCCAGCGCCTTTTTTTCCTTTCGATTCTTCCTCGAAATTATTTGTTAAAGATAAGACAAGAAACCCCTTATCGATATTACCTTTTAATGTTAGTTCGACTGTACTGAGTGTTTCATAAACAGCATGCTTGATGGCATTTTCAAACAGCGGCTGAAGGATCATATTTGGAACTTCAATTATTAAACATTCCGGTTCAACTTTATCTGAAAATTCGAATTTATCTTCAAATCTTACTTTTTCAATTTCAAGATAGAGCTTAATGTTTTTCAGTTCTTCGCTTAATTTATTTTTTTGTTTTTCATTGTTTGCAAGAGTGTAGCGTAAAAAATCCGCAAGTTTTAAGATCATACTTTTTGCTTTATCCGGATCTATTGCAGTTAAAGCGCTCATTGAGTTCAAACTGTTAAAAATAAAATGAGGATTAATCTGAAATTTTAAATTTTTCAGTTCAGCTTCTGTAACGAGATTCTTTAATTCAGTTTCCCTAATAGCCCTTTCTTTAAAGTTTGAATAATAAATAATAATGTAGTAAAAGGAAGTAATTAAAAGATTAAAAAGTATCCCAAGGAGAAATCTCCACACCAGGGTGCTTTGAAAAAAGGAAGTGAATTGCGTACCAAGATTTATTACATAGGTTATTATTGCATAACCGATCGCCATCCATGCCGTTGTTGCCAGAACTGCTGCCGCAAGGTGATTAAATACAATTTTAGTTAGGCTCGAATCTAGAGACATGAATCGAACGGGATACCACAGGGCTAGCCCTAGCCCGCTTAGTAAAATATTAAATACGAGACTATCTGTAATGGATAAAGTTACATTTCCATTGAGACCGAAATAAAGGAGGCAGAAATAAGTTATTGAAACTAACATCCAAAACAGTAAATACAGATTTAGACTTTTGGATGAATTAAGAATCGGGTTCTCAGTCATTTTTATTCCTTAAATCATAAAAATTTTATGATCTAATTTCTCCGCCGCCGAACATTACAAAGCCTTTAATTAACAAGGTTCTGTCCGGATCAATAACGGCATTAGGATCTCTCCTGACTTTATTTGAAAATCCACCGAATACAGGAAGCACGTCAATTAATATTTTCCAATCGGAAGGAACGATAATATTTGATCCACCGAATACTGCAACAAAATCGATAATATTTACCCCGGATGCTAATTTGCAATCTCGCAGATCAATTTCGGAACCACCGAATATATTCGTGATATTTCCCCCTTTGAAATTATCGGAAACAATAATTTTATGCCCGCCGCCGAATATAGATACATCATCAACACGATCGGAATTAATTTCTTTATATCCAGCTGGATTATTAGTAGAATGATCAGTTTCTTTATGTGTATACCCGCCATCAGGCGTTCTGTGAGTTCGCTTTCTCAAAATAATGTAAATTCCAAAAGCAATAAGCAATACAGGGAAAATGATATGGCTGTCATAATAAATCCATGGGAATATTCTAGGAATCATAAAGAATATGCCAATTAATAATATTATTGAACCAAGTAATTTTCTGAAGGTATTCAAAATTAGAACGATGCCGACGATAATTAAAATTGCTGGAAATGAAAAAATAATTCTTGCAACATTAAAATCGATTACATCCATACTGTCAAGCAGGAAAAGGCCTCCCAGCACGACAAGTATAATGCCGACAACGCTTCTGGAATCATAGTTCCTTTTATAATTTTCCTGTTTGATCTCTTCCATATAAACTCTCCTTTGAATAGACTATTTCCTATCCGGAATAAACATAAAGATCATGTTACATATACTAAAGAGAAAATCGGTGAACTGACGAATATTATCGGTAAAATAAGGAAAAACAGTGATTTACTGAAATAAAAAAGGGAAGTTTATTTACTTCCCTATTAATAATTTTACTAAAAATAAAATTGTTTTATTCGTTCTCAACAACTGTAAGTGTTAACTCTCTAACTTTATTGAGTCCATTTTCAAGATCAGCAATTATATCATTTACATTTTCGATTCCTACGGAGAGTCTTACAAGCCCGTCTGTAATTCCGCCAGCCATTCTTGCATCCTTACCCATCGAAAAATGAGTCATGCTGGCAGGATGTTGTATTAAACTTTCTACTCCTCCAAGGCTAACAGCAAGTTGGCACAGCTTTAAGGAATTCATAAGTACCTGACCTGCCTCAAATCCGCCTTCAAGTTCGAAGGTTATAATTCCACCAGGCCCGATATGTTGTTTTTGTCCGATCTCATATTGGGGATGGGTTTTCAAACCAGGAAAACTTACGCTTTTAACCAGCGGGTGTTTTTCAAGATATTCAGCAATTATCATTGCACTTTCACAATGTTTTTTCATTCTGATGGCCAGAGTTTTAATTCCTCTGTGAACAAGAAAAGAATTAAATGGATCAATAACCCCGCCTATTTGATTTAGAATTTTTCTAAACGCATTATAAGTTTCGTCATCTTTCACAACAACAATTCCGCCAACAACATCTGCATGACCATTTAAGAATTTTGTTAAACTATGAAGCACCACGTCAGCGCCAAATTCAAATGGTCTTTGCAATGCAGGGCTCATAAATGTATTATCAACAACAAGCATAGCACCGTTTGCATGTGCAATATCAGCCACAGCTCTAATATCTGTAATTGCCAGGGTTGGATTACCCGGAGTTTCAATGTATACAACTTTCGTATTTGGTCTTATAGCTTTTTCTACTTCATTACATTATGGTAGTATCCACAATGGTTGAATCAACACCAAATTTTTTCATTACGTTGTTAAGCAAGGTTGTTGTTGGTCCATATACAGCTGCTGAACATAAAATATGATCACCTGCGGAAGTTAGGCTGGCAAATACAGTATGTATAGCTGCCATTCCGCTGCTACATCCAAGCGCTTTGTAACCTCCTTCCAGAGCTCGCAATTCCATTTTCCATTGCCTCTACTGTAGGGTTAGCCATTCTTGTATAAATATATCCCCTTTCTTCACCAGCAAAAAGGGAAGCGCCATGTTGTGCCGATTCAAATTTAAAAGTAGATGTTTGATAAATTGGAGGAACTACTGCGCCAAATTCATTTTCTTCAATTCCTGAATGAACACATTTTGTTTCGAATTCGGTTGATTTTTTGATTTGCATTTAAAAATCCCCATTTTTAATTGAATTGATAAATTTCTAATGATTTAGATTTTAATATATAAATTTACCTCTATTATCTATTAAAGTAAATTTTCAGGCTTAAAAAACGCAATCTGCGGTTTATAACTATTTATAAAATACTCAGTTCAGGATATTCATCTTATATTTAATCTTTTTTGCAAAAACCAATTATTCTATGAATTCCTGAGATTTGGTCAAGACGAATCCAATAATTGATTCATTAATTAAATGCTTATTTATAATAATCTTTTTAATTTATAATTCATTAACTACAGAGATTAATTTAATGAATACCAATGATTTCCTTATTAAAGCAGGCTCAAAAATAGAACTTGGCAATTTTAAGACTTCAGTTTCTGGCGGCTTAAAATCTAAATCAGACGCAAAGGACATTCTAAAAAAGAATATAAAAAAAATGTCAGAGTTGCAAGATAAACTATATGCGCAGGATAAATATTCATTACTTTTAATATTTCAGGCTATGGATGCGGCTGGAAAGGATGGCATGATAAAACACGTTATGAGCGGACTAAACCCTCAGGGGACGCAGGTTCATAGTTTCAAACAGCCTTCTTCTGAAGAACTGGACCATGATTATCTATGGAGGATAAACAAAGCATTGCCTGAAAGAGGACGTATTGGAATTTTCAATCGCTCCTATTATGAGGAGGTTCTAATTGTCAGGGTTCATGATTTGGTCAAGAGTCAGAAAATTCCGGCAAAATTTGTTAATGGTAAAATCTGGGAAACCCGTTATCAACAGATAAATAATTTCGAAAAGTATCTCTTTGAAAACGGCACGGTGATTCTTAAATTTTTTCTTCATATTTCAAAGGATGAACAGAAGGAAAGATTCCTGGCAAGAATTGACAATCCTTCAAAAAACTGGAAATTTTCCTCAGCAGATATAAAGGAAAGGGAATTCTGGGATAATTATCAGAAAAGTTATGCAGAGGCAATTTCTGCAACAAGTACAAAACATGCCCCCTGGTACGTTGTTCCATCCGATAAGAAATGGTTTTCCAGAATAATAGTATCTGACGTTATAGTCGCTGAAATGGAGAAATTAAATCTTCAATATCCTAAACTTTCAGATGATCAAATGAAAGGTTTGAAATCAGCAAAAGTAAAACTAGAAGCTAAATAAACATTAACAAAACTTAGTCTTAGCTCAGCAGTTCATAAATTTTCTCAACCGGACGAGCTAGAATAGCTTTATCACCCATTTCAAAAATAGGCCGCTGAATCAAATCATGATTTAATATCATTAATTCAAGTATCCTATCTTCGGATAGATTTTTTTTATTAAAATTTTTTGCTGCTTTATCATTCTTTCGTAAAAGTTCACTTGGTTTCATATTCATTTTCTTTAATAAAGATTTGAGTTTCTCTTTTGTAAATGGCTCGATGTAATAATTAACCTTATTATAGTCTATGCCTTTTGTCTCGAGTATTTTGTTCACTTTTCTGCATGTTGTACAGGTTGGCTTTTCGTAAATTGTTATTTTTTTCATTTATATTGCTTCATTTTTTAAATAATGTTCATGTAAAATTATTTAATATTTAATAAAATTAATTTACTGCATTTGCTAAATTAGTAAAATAAGAAGGGAACTAATATAAACGCATTATATGTATGTTACTTACAGTGAATAATTGTTTAAAAGCTTCTTTTTTCTAAAAACATAAATAATTATATTCATATATGGTAACCACTTAATTTATGAAAACATATAATCATTTATTAAATACGATTTCCTCAAAAGGGGCTGCATATCTTGTATTAATCGACCCCGATAAAATTTCACAAGATAAATTGGCTTCGTTCGTGAAACATTGCGAAAAATCCGGTGTCGATGGTTTACTTCTGGGTGGCAGCTTAATGATGAGTAACCATTTTGAGGATTTCATCGAAAAGGTGAAAAAAAATTGTTCAATTCCAACAATTATTTTTCCGGGCGGTGTGAACCAGGTTTCCTCTAAAGCTGATGCAATTTTATATTTGTCAGTAGTAAGTGGTAGAAACCCGGAACATTTGATTGGTAAACACGTACTTGCAGCGCCCTTTATTAAGCAGGCAGGAATAGAGCCGATATCAACAGGTTATATTTTAGTTGAATCAGGAACAACAACAACTGTTCAATATGTTAGTGGTACGCAACCTATTCCAAGGAATAAACCTGAAATTGCAGCAGCAACTGCGCTGGCTGCTGAATATTTAGGTATGAAATTAATTTATCTTGAAGCCGGTTCCGGTGCACACCAAACTATTCCGAATGAAATGATAAAAGCTGTATCAAATTATTGCTCTGCACCATTGATTGTTGGCGGAGGAATTCGAAGTGCCGCCGAAGCAGGAGAAAAAGTGAGGTATGGCGCAAAGATAATCGTCACAGGAAATTACTTTGAAAATGAAGACAATTGGGATCAGGTTAAAGAATTTGCTGAATCGGTTCATATAAAATTACCAGTTACTGTTTAGGACATTTCATTTATCTTCACTTGTTATTCTAAATTTAGGATTCATATCATTGGATAAGAAAAAATTTATAGCGGATTCATTAAACGAAAGTTCACAAACTAAAATTAAAATGCTCAAGGGTTGCACAGATGATATCCTTTCCGCAGTTAATCTTATCTCCGACTCATATAGAAGAGGCAAAAAATTGCTTTTATGTGGTAATGGCGGAAGTGCTGCTGACTGCCAGCATATTGCTACTGAACTTATGATAAGATTAAGCCACCACATTAATCGACCTGCATTGCCGGCAATCGCCCTTACAACCGACACATCAAACCTTACTGCAGGTGGAAATGATATAGGCTTTGAAAATATTTTTGCACGAAATGTTGAAGGCCTGGGCAACGAGGGTGATATACTAATTGCCATTTCAACGAGCGGAAATTCCCAAAATATTATCAAAGCCATTGATAAAGCAAAATCAAAGGGAATGAAAACAATTGGGTTTCTAGGAGGCTCGGGTGGAAAGCTTAAAAGCCTTGTTGATCTTCCAATAATTATTCCTTCGACTAACACTCAGAGAATACAGGAAGGACATATCACAACAGCACATATAATATGTGAGCTTGTTGAAGATGAACTATATGGTAATTCCTGAATTCTAAAATGAGCAATTCTCTCATTATAGATAGAAAAGCAATCTCGCTAAATGAATCACTTTCAAAACTCGCTCAAAGCGGCTGGGGAATAGACGTATTTGAAAATTCGGTAGTAGAGAAAATTACTTATCTCTCTGATGGTTTAAAACTTAAAGGTTTTATTGCATACCCAAAAAATTCTGCAAAAAAATACCCCTGCATTATCTGGAATCGTGGTGGTTATGGAAATCACGGGGCAATAGATGAATTTACGGCCCGCGGAATTTATGGTCAGCTCGCAAGCTGGGGTTATGTGGTTTTTGCATCTCAATATCGCGGAAATGCCGGAGGTGAAGGCAAGGAGGAACTGGGTGGTAAAGATGTGAATGATATATTAAATCTCATTCCGCTTGCAGATGAAATTCCGGTTGCTGATAGATCTATCTGGGGAATTGAAGGGTGGAGCCGTGGTGGAATGATGACTTATATTGCATTAACAAAAATCAATATGTTTAAGTGTGCCGTGTTAGTTGGAGCAATTTCTGATCTTCAGCAATATATAACTGACAATCCGGATGGATTCAAAAATTACCAGAAATATATCGGGGAAGAAAATCTTGAAGAAAAAGTATTTAATCGATCGGCAGTTAATTTTGTAAATAAACTCCCCGTTATTCCCTATCTTATTGTACATGGAGGTAATGATAATGTAGTCTCACAAAGCCAGTCAATCAGAATGGCCGAAGAACTGAAAAAATTAGGATTCGACCTAAAGGTTGTAATTTTTGAAAATGATGATCATTATCTCAAAACACACCGGAAAGAGGTTGACTCACTTCGTAAAGAGTGGTATGCTAAATATCTTTATTAAGCCCTATACCGTTTCATTTCAGGGGTTGCAGGAGAGTCGAACAAATCTTGTATTTTTTACCCAAAACAATTAAGTTAATCATCTGATTTATGTAAAAATCATCGATGTAGCCTCAATTTTCGGGTTAAATATGAAATTTCAAATCTCATTTACCCCGTGTTGAGACAAAAATGAGTTTTTAAAGAAATCTTCAGAAGCTGTTTAGTTACTTTTACAAAATTATTAAATCTAATTAAAGGATTGCTGAAATGAGTAATGAGAATAATAAAGATATCGAATTAAAAGAACTGGAAACAAGAGAGTGGTTTGAATCACTGGATTATGTTATTGAACACAGCGGTCGTGAAAGGGTAAAAGAATTACTTCACCAATTGCAGATAAGGGCTCTAAAGCCGGAATTAGCATATCCCTTTTCTGCAAATACTCCATATATAAATACAATTCCAAGAGAAAAGCAGCCTCCATTTCCAGGCGATAGAGAAATTGAACGAAGAATTAAAAGTCTTATCCGCTGGAATGCAATGGCAATGGTTGTAAAAGCAAACAAACAGGAAAGCGGAATCGGCGGACATATTTCAACTTATGCATCAGCAGCAACTTTATATGAAATTGGCTTCAATCATTTCTTCAGAGGAAAAGGTGAAGGTTACGACGGCGACCAGATTTATTTCCAGGGACATGCTTCTCCGGGAATTTATGCTAGGGCTTTTCTCGAAGGAAGATTATCAATTGAACAACTTGAAAATTTCAGAAGAGAATTAAAACCGGCGGCGGTTTTTCTTCTTATCCACATCCGTGGCTTATGCCGAATTTCTGGGAATTCCCAACTGTTTCAATGGGACTTGGACCTATTATGGCAATTTACCAGGCAAGATTCAATCGTTATCTTGAAGATCGGGGTTTGAAAAAATAATAAAAACAATAAGGTCTGGGCATTTCTTGGTGATGGCGAAACTGATGAACCGGAAGCTCTCGGTGCTATTACTCTTGCTTCAAGAGAAAAACTTGATAATCTTAATTTTTGTAATTAATTGTAATCTGCAAAGACTTGATGGACCTGTACGAGGAAACGGAAAAATTATTCAGGAACTTGAAGCAGCTTTCAGAGGTGCCGGCTGGAATGTTATTAAAGTAATCTGGGGAGAAGATTGGGATCCTCTGCTTGAAAAAGATAAAGATGGAAAACTTGTTAAAAGAATGGGTGAAGTTGTTGACGGACAGTATCAGAAATATTCTGTTGAAACAGGACAATATATTCGCGAACATTTCTTTGGAGTTGATCCTGAACTTGCTAAAAATGGTAGAAAATTTTTCCGATGAACAATTGAAAAAAATGAAAAGAGGCGGCCACGATCCTGAAAAAGTTTATGCTGCTTATAAATCTGCAGTTGAACATAAAGGTTCGCCAACAGTAATTCTTGCAAAAACAATTAAAGGTTACGGACTAGGTGAAGCGGTGAAGGAAAAAATATCACTCATCAGCAGAAAAAATTAAATGAAGATGAATTAGGCGAATTCAGAACACGGTTTGGTATTCCAATTTCTGATGAAGATGTTGCAAATGCTCCATTCTACAGACCGGCTGAAGATAGTCCTGAAATAAAATATCTTACGGAAAGAAGAAAAAATTTAGGCGGATTTGTTCCTTCCCGAAAAACTGACATTCGACCGATAAAAACTCCGCCCGATAGAAATATTTGAAGAATTTTATAAAGGAACCGAAGGAAGAGAAGTTTCAACAACAATGGTGTTTGTGAGAATTCTTGCAAAACTTTTAAAGGATAAAGAAATTGGAAAATATATTGTTCCAATTGTTCCTGATGAAGCAAGAACTTTTGGAATGGAAGCTCTTTTCAGACAGGTAGGAATTTATGCACACGCAGGACAGTTGTACGAGCCTGTTGATAAAGATAGTCTTCTTTATTACAAAGAAGCTAAAAACGGTCAGATACTTGAAGAAGGAATTACTGAAGCCGGTTCAATGTCTTCATTCATTGCTGCCGGTACTGCTTATGCAACTCACGGAATAAATATGATTCCTTTCTTTATTTATTATTCGATGTTTGGATTGCAGAGAATTGGAGATCTTGTCTGGGCTGCCGGTGATATGAGCTGCAAAGGATTTCTTAATTGGCGGAACTGCAGGAAGAACAACTCTTGAACGGAGAAGGATTGCAGCATCAGGATGGACAATAGTCATCTGCTTGCGTATCCAATTCCAAATCTGGTTGCTTATGATCCTGCTTTTGCATTTGAGCTTGCAGTTATTATTCGTGATGGAATTAAAAGAATGTATGAAGACCAGGAAAACGTTTTTTATTACATCACTGTTATGAATGAAAACTATGCAATGCCTGAAATGCCGAAAGGTGCAAAGGAAGGAATTGTAAAAGGAATGTATAAGTTCAAACCTTCGAACCAAGAAAAATTCAAAATTAAAAGCTCATCTATTTGGAAGCGGAACAATTCTTAATGAAGTTTTTAAAGCACAGGAAATTCTTGAAAAGGATTACAAAGTTTCTGCTGATGTCTGGAGCGTTACAAGCTATAAAGAACTAAGAAAAGATGCACTTGAAGCTGAAAGATGGAATCTTTTGCATCCAGATGAAAAACCAAAAGTTTCATATATAACTAAACACTCTCCAAAAGAAGAAGGAGTTTTTGTTGCTGCTTCAGATTATGTTAAAGCTTTACCTGATTCAATTTCAAAATGGTTCCCCGGAAATCTTTATTCTTTGGGCACTGATGGATTTGGAAGAAGTGAGAGCACGAGCATCACTTGAGAGATTTCTTTGAAGTGGATGCAAAGCATATTGTCTTGCAACTCTTTATTCCCTGGCAAATGAGAAAAAGATAAAACTGAAGTTGTTAAAAAAGCAATGAAAGAGCTTAATATTGATCCTAAAAAACGAAATCCTATGAATTCATAAATAGAACTATAGATGAAGATATTGAAAATTTTATAATAAGGTTTTTATAGATGGCTACAGAATTTAAATTACCGGAACTCGGCGAAAATATAGAATCTGCAGATGTTTTAACTGTACTGGTAAAGAACAGGGGATAAAATTGAAAAGGATCAATCAGTTATTGAAATAGAAACAGATAAAGCAACTATTGAAGTACCTTCTACTGTTGCGGGAATAATAACCGATGCTAAAGATAAAAGAAGGCGATAAAATAAAAGTTGGCCAGATTATTCTCACAGTAGATGAAAGCGGGAAATCTTCCGAGATAAAGACAGAAACACAAAAATCCCCTGAAACAGAAAGGTAAAAAGGAAGAACCATGCCCAAAAATCCATGAAGGAAAAAAGAAAGCAAATCTATACAACAGGAAAAAATTTCAATAGGAGAAAAAAAGACCATTGATTTCAAATTGCCGGAACTTGGTGAGAATATTGAAACAGCAGATGTTTTAAAAGTTCTGGTGAAAAAGGGTGAGTCAATTAAGAAAGACCAGAGCCTGATGGAAATTGAAACTGATAAAGCAACCATTGAAGTTCCTTCAAATGTTCGGTGGAAAAATTGTGGATGTATTAATAAAGGAAGGCGAAAAAGCTAAAGTCGGACAAATTATATTCAAAATAGAAACAAGCTGACATCTACCGAAGAAAAGATTAAAAATAGAAATTCCAAAGGAAGAAAAGCCCGAACCTCCTAAAACTGAAGAAGAAATAAGACAAAAAGGCGAAGTAGAAGTATATCAATCACTTGAAACTGAAAGTCAGCCTCCTATTAAAAGAGGAGCTGCACCTGCCGCACCATCTGTTAGAAAATTAGCACGCGAACTTGGAGTTAATATAAATAAGGTTCAGGCTCTGGACCCGCCGGAAGAATTTCAATGGATGATGTTAAGGCATATGTTAAGAAATTGAATATTAGAGAAAGCCTCAGGTGTTGGAATCGGAATTAAGGCTGAACCATTACCTGATTTTTCAAAATTTGGTGAAGTTTCAACGAAAGCCAATGAGCAAGATCCGGACAGTTACTGCCGATCATCTTAAGCTATGCCTGGGCAACTATTCCTCACGTAACTCAGTTTGATAAAGCTGATATTACTCTACTTGAACAGGCACGTAAAGCTTATAATCCAAAAGTAGAAAAAGCAGGCGGGAAATTAACTGTTACTTCAATACTTATTAAAGTAATTGCTGCCGGAATGAAAGCATTTCCAAAATTCAATAGCAGTATTGATATGGAAAAGAAAGAAATTATTTATAAAAAATATTACAATGTTGGAATTGCAGTTGATACTGAACATGGATTAATCGTTCCGGTTATTAAAAATGTAGATAGAAAAAATTTAACTGAAATTTCAGTTGAAATGGGGCAACTCGCAGAGAAAGCCAGAAAAAGAAAAATTTCACTTGGATGAACTGCAGGGCGGATGTATTACAATTACAAATCTTGGAGGAATTGGTGGAACATCATTTACTCCAATTGTAAATTCTCCTGAAGTTGCTATTCTTGGAGTTTCACGCGGAAGTTATGAACCTGTTTATATTGATAAAACATTTAAACCGAGATTAATGCTTCCACTTTCTCTTTCATATGATCATCGAATAATTGATGGTGCAGATGCGGCTAGATTTTTAAGATGGGTTTGCGAAGCGCTTGAGCAGCCTATGAAAATTCTTCTTGAAGAATAATTGTGAATTATAATTTATAATTTTTGAATTCTTAATATGATTAACTACACAAGTTGTTGTTATTGGTGGTGGCCCGGGGGATACGCAGCTGCTTATTTTGCTTCTGATTTAGGAATGCAGGTTACCTTGTTAATCTGGATAAAAATCCGGGTGGTGTTTGTCTTTATAAAGGCTGTATTCCTTCTAAAGCATTATTGCATGTTGCAAAACTTCTAAATGAAACTGAAGATGCAAAAAACTGGGGAATTGAATTTGCAAAACCAAAAATTGATCTTGATAAATTAAGAAATTGGAAGAACAGTGTTGTTGAAAAACTAACAAGCGGAGTTGGACTTGTTGGCAGACAAAGAAAAATCAATTTTATTCAGGGCAAAGGCAGTTTTATAAATTCATCAAAATTGAGAATTGAAAAAGTTGAAGGCGGAACAGAAGAACTTGAATTTGAAAAAGCTATTATTGCTACCGGTTCAGTAATTGCAACTATTCCATCTTTGAATATTGAAAGCAAAAGAGTTTTAAATTCAACAACTGCACTTGACCTACCTGCAATTCCTAAAAGTTTGCTGGTTATCGGTGGCGGATATATCGGACTTGAACTGGGTTCTGTTTACCAGGCATTAGGCAGCAAAGTTTCTGTTGTTGAAATGACTTCAGGTTTGCTTCCCGGGGCTGATAGGGATCTTGTAAATTTTCTTGCAAAAAAAATTCAAGAAAACTTATGAAAAAGTTATGCTCAACTCAAAAGTTGTTGAGATGAAGGAAGTAAAAGATGGAATTAATGTGAAAGATTCAATCTTCAGAAGATGGAAAAATCATAGAAGAAGTTTATGATTATGTCCTAATGTCAATAGGAAGAAGACCGGATACAACAGGATTGGGATTAGAAAATACAAAGTAAAATTAACTGACAGAGGCTGGATAAAAGTTAATGAACAAATGCGAACCGATGATCAGAATATTTTTGCTATTGGTGATATTGCCGGTGAACCAATGCTTGCTCATAAAGCTTCGCACGAAGGAAGAGTTGCGGCTGAAGTAATAGCCGGTCAAAAAGCTGTATTTGAACCTTTAGCAATTCCTGCTGTTGTTTTTACTGATCCGGAAATTGCATGGGCTGGCTTAACTGAAAACCAGGCAAAGAAAAAGGAATAAATTATGAAGTTGCAAAATTTCCATGGGCAGCATCGGGCAGAGCTCTTACACTTGACAGATCTGATGGAGTTACAAAATTAATAGTTGATCCTGAATCACAAAGAATTTTAGGAATTGGCATTTGCGGACCTGGTGCCGGTGAATTAATTGCTGAAGGTGTTCTTGCAATTGAGATGGGTGCTAATTTAACCGATTTGAAACTTACAATTCATCCTCATCCAACTCTTTCGGAAACAATTATGGAATCGGCAGAAGCTTTCTTTGGACAAAGCACGCACATGTATAAGCCCAAAAGGAATAAATAAATTGACGCGGCTGTAGATTTTAGCTTCCGCTTCATATATCATTTTTACATACCTGTTTGGATACAAATTTCTTATTTTTAACTTGCTAACCTATTGTATAAGTTTTTAAAAAATTATTAACATGACTAAAGTTCTAGTAGGCTCGCAAAATCCTGTTAAAATCCATTCTGTAAAAGATGCCTTCGAAAAATATTTTGAAAATGTTGAAGTAATCGGGTTCAAGGTAAATAGCAAGGTATCCGACCAACCGGTAAACGAAGAAACTTTTGAGGGTGCTAAGAACAGAGCATTTGAATTAATTAATAAAAATAAAAAGGATAATCTGAATGCAGATTATTTTGTTGGAATAGAAGGCGGAATCATTCAGATTTATTCCAAATGGTTTGCTTTCGGGTGCATGTGCATCGCCGATAAAGACGGAAAGACGGGTTTTGGTACATCTGCACATTTTGAGTTGCCTAAAGGAATTATAGATGAATTGTTGAACGGAAAAGAGCTTGGCGACGTTATGGATGAAATACAGAATAAATTCAATACAAAACAAAAGCACGGAGCAATTGGATATTTTACTAATGGCGTATTGGGCAGGACAGAATTATATGTGCCAGGATTGATAACTGCCTTAATTCCCCTTCTTCACCAGGAGCTCTTCACATAAGTTTTATGGCAAATCAAATTTAAGAATTTTCAAAATACTAAAATCAAAGGTTTTAAAATGAAAAGAATACTCTCAATTGTTTTACTCTATATATTTTCTTTCACTTTTTTGTATGCGCAAACAAATCCTTATCCTGCAACATCCGCGAAAAAAAGATTTGAAGCATTCAAGCAAAGAGCCAATCTGAGGGAAAATTCATTATTAAAAAATGTGAAACTTCGATCAATTGGTCCGACAATTATGAGCGGACGTGTTACTGATATCTTTGTTAACCCGGATGATCCTACAGATTTTTATGTTGCATATGCAAGCGGTGGCCTATGGAAAACATTGGACAATGGAATTTCTTTCACACCTGTTTTCGATCACGAGGCATCTATGACAATTGGAGCTATTGCAGTAGACTGGAAGCACGGCGAGACAATCTGGGTTGGAACCGGCGAAAATAATTCGAGCAGATCTTCGTATGCAGGCACAGGAATTTATAAAAGTACAGACCAGGGAAAAACCTGGAATTATGTAGGACTCGGAGAAACTCAGCACACCGGCAAAATAATAATTGATCCTGACGATCCAAATACGGTTTGGGTTGCAGCGATCGGACATTTGTATTCGGCCAATCCCTGAAAGAGGAGTTTTCAAAACTACTGACGGCGGAAAAACCTGGAAAAAAACATTGTTTATTGATGATAACACAGGAGCAATCGATCTGGCGATTGACCCTAATAATCCTAAAATCTTGTATGCTGCAATGTGGTTCAGAACAAGAAGCGCCTGGAATTTTGAAGGAGCAGGAAAAACTTCAGGCATTTATAAAAGTGAAGACGGCGGGAACACATGGAATTTAATCTCAACGAAGGAAAGTGGTTTCCCTACAGGTGACGGAGTCGGTAGAATAGGGCTTGGCGATCTTTCCGAAGAATTCACAAATCATTTATGCGGTCGTCGATAATCAGTCACACCGTCCGGAAGAAAAGAAAAAAGAAAAACCGGCAATCACTAAAGGAAATGCTCAAGGATATATCAAAAGAAGACTTTTTAAAATTAAAGGACAACGATATAAATAAGTTTTTAGACGATAATAATTTCCCGATCGAATACACTGCTGAAAAAATAAAAGAAATGATAAAGGAAGATAAAATAAAACCATTGGCATTAGTGGATTATATTGCTGACGAGAACGCTGATTTATATAATACTCCGGTGATTGGAGCGGAAGTTTACAGATCGAATGACGGAGGAAAAACCTGGAGCAAGACAAATAAAGGTTACATAGATGATTTGTTTTACACATACGGATATTATTTCGGTTTGATTCGTGTTGATCCGGAAAATGAAAATGAAATTTACATTGGCGGCGTATTTATTTTAAAATCAATCGACGAAGGAAAAACATTTAAATCAATAGATGCTGATAACATGCACGGTGATTATCACACAATATGGGTTGATCCATATAAAGAAGGTCATTTAATCATTGGAAACGACGGTGGATTAAATATTACTTACGATAACGGCAAAACTTATTTTAAAGCAAACACTCCTGCAGTTGGACAGTTTTACTCTGTTGCAGTTGATATGGACACTCCATACAATGTTTATGGAGGTATGCAGGATAACGGGGTATGGACAGGACCAAGTAATTACACACCAAATTATGAATGGTATGCGACCGGTCAGTATCCGTTTAAAGCAATAATGGGTGGAGATGGTATGCAGGTGCAGGTTGATACAACCGATAACACTACTGTTTATACCGGCTTTCAGTTTGGATTTTATTATAGGGTAAACAAAAATACAGATAAGTCTGATCTTGTTACTCCTGAACGAAAACTTGGCGAGCAGGCTTTAAGATTTAACTGGCAAACTCCGATTAAATTATCTCCGCATAATCATGATATCTTTTATATCGGGGCAAATAAATTATTCCGTTCTCTTGACCAGGGAAAGACTTACCAGGCAATTTCAGGAGATTTGACTAAAGGATCAAAGAAAGGCAATGTTCCATTTGGAACCTTAACTTCTATTGATGAATCACCATTAAAATTTGGATTAATTTATACTGGAAGTGATGATGGTTTAGTTTATGTTACAAAGGATGGAGGAGGAAGCTGGACAAATATTTCGGCAGGGCTGCCGCAGGATCTTTATGTAAGCAGAGTTTTTACTTCATTCAAAGATATGGGTACGGTTTACGTCTCACTAAATGGATACCGATGGGATGATTTTAATTCCTATGTTTATAAGTCAGCTAATTATGGCGCAACCTGGGAAAAGATTGGAAACGATCTTCCCGCTGAACCTGTTAATGTTGTAAAAGAAGATCCAATTAATTCAAATGTTATCTATGTCGGAACAGACCATGGGCTTTATGTCTCCATTGATGCAGGCAAAACATTTATGGGAATGTACAAAGGAATGCCGGATGTTCCCGTTCATGATCTGGTGATACAGCCAAGAGATAAAGAAATTGCTATCGGAACCCACGGAAGATCAATTTATATTGGCGACGTAAGTTACGTTGAACAATTAAATGGTGAATTATTAGCTGAAAACCTACATTTATTTCCGCTTAAAAATGAAACTTACAGAGATTCCTGGGGCAAGAAATTCTATGCCTGGGGCCAACCAAATGAACCTTCAATGAAGATCGTTTATTATTCAGATAAAAATGGTGTTGCTAATATCAAAATAATAACCGAAAATGATAATGTAATTAGGACATTTTCTGACACAGCATCGAAGGGATTAAACTTTGTTGATTATGATCTTTCAGTTGATTCAAACAAAGTTGAAGAATATAAAAAGTTTGTTAAAGAAAAATCAAAAAGTGAAGAAGATCAGGTTAAGGAAACCGACTCAAAGAAGACTTATTTACATCCCGGGAAATACACTTTAGAAGTTGAAATAAATGGAGTAAAAAAATCACGGTCATTTGAAATAAAAGAACCTAAAAAAAGAACAAGAGGTTCAGAGAATCAAAGTCCGGATAAAGATTTACCAATAACTTTTGAAAGAGACTAGGCATGAAACAGTTAATAAAAGTCCCTGTTCTGGTATTAATATTAATTTGCAGCAATTTTATAAACAATTATTGTCAGGATTTACAAAGCAAGGATACAAAAGAATTATCTGAAATAGGAAAATTAGAATTGATAAAAACCGAACTGGAATTTTACAATGCAACACAAGAGATAGGCTGGGGGCAGGCATTTATAGAATTTGCTGATGATAGCGCCGCATTGCTGAGGCAGGATGCTTTCCCGGCAATAAGCAAAGCAGCAATTGTAAAATTGTATGAAGGCAAAGAAAGCAATGTCTTGAATTTAAAATGGTTTCCTTTAAAAGCTGAAGTATCAAACGATGGAAGTCTTGGCTATACTTATGGGAATTGGATTTATACATCAAAAGAAGAAAACGGCAAAGAAAAGCATTCTTACGGGAATTATGTTACTATTTGGAAAAAACAACCAAATGGAAAATGGAAATTCGTACTTGATGGGGGCAATACAACTCCCGCTCCGAAAGATTAGGTCATAAAAAAAGCCTGAGAATAATCTCAGGCTTTTTATTTTCCATTTATAAATTATTTATTCTGAGCTCTGCCTGTATGCCATCATTCCCCCGGCAACATTTACTGCAATAAATCCATGATCTCTTAACATTTCAGTTGCAAGCTTGGATGGAATCCCTGATCTGCTTATTACATATATATATTCTCTTTTAAACTTATCCAATTCATGAATCCTCTTTTCCAGTTCTTGTAACGGAATATTTACTGATCCATCTATTTTCCCTAATGGCCCGGTAAGTTCATCCTGCATTCTGACATCCAGAACAACAATTGATTTATTGTTTTTTAATTCCTTTTTAAAATCATTTACCGTTATCGATTTTGTTGTTGAATCTATACCCATTCCAAACGATGATATGGTAAATAATATTATTAAACTTGTTATAATCTTAAATCTCATCAGTTTTCCTTTCTTATTTCTAAGTTAGACATACAAAAATGTAAAAAGTTTCATTGATTATAAAGTTTGTTCCCAAAATAGTTTAATTGATATGATTTTCGGCTCCTTTTGAAATTATTGATCATCCAGTCCCAGTTTTTGCATTAATCTTTGATGACAATCTTCTGAAACTTCCAAATCGTATTTTTTATAAAATTCAATTGTTTTTTCTACCGAGGAAAAATAATTCCTGCAATTAGGGCAATCAGAAAGATGTTTTTTAATCTCAACACATTTTTTTGATTCCAGTTCCTCCCCAAGACTCTCACAAATGTGATTCATCACAACTTTGCAATCAATTTTTTTTATGATCATTTCTCCACCATTTTGCTTATTTCATTTCGCAAAAATGCTCTTGCCCTGTGTAATCTTGATTTTACAGCAGGAACGGAAAGTTCAGCTATTTTCGCAGTTTCTTCAGTTGATAACCCATTTACATCTCTTAATATAAAAACGACCCTGTAATCAAGAGACAATTTGTTAATTGCTGTGTCAAGAATATTTTTTAGTTCAGCATTTTCAGCTATATCAGAAGGAATTGCGCTCCAGTCAGGTATTAATTTATCTTCAGGAATTTCAGATTCATTATCATCAATTGAAATAAAATTATGTTTTTTCTTTCGCAGTTCCATCAGGCAATGGTTCATAACAATTCTGTAAAGCCATGTAGATAGTTTTGATTTACCATCAAACTGCCGCAACGATTTTATCATGCTCAGAAATGTTTCCTGCATGGTATTCTCAGCTTTTTCCGGATTCCTGCAAATCTTAAATGCGAAATTATAAACAGTTTTTTCGTAATTATTTACCAACCTTGACAAAGCTTTCTTATCTCCGGATTTGGCCTTTTTTATCAGTTCGGATTCATCAATTTGATGCTTCACATTATTTAAGGATTCATTCATATCTTAAAATTTATACCTCAATATTCATATCAATACTTTTCCATAGATACCAGCTAGCAATTGAATTATATGGTTCCCAGCCGTTTTCTTTAGATAATTTTCTTAGCCTGTCCTCGCCCGGCAGCTTTCTCAATTTATAATTCAATTTCGCGGCTTTCCTGATCCCAAGATCATTAACAGGCAAAACATTTAATCTCCCAAGAGTAAAGATAAGGAACATGTGAACTGTCCATGTACCGATTCCTTTCACGCTGATAAATTTAGCAATTATTTCTTCATCAGACATTTTTTCCAATCCGCGAAAATGTATTTCCTTATTTATTAATTTAATAGAAAGATCTTTAATATATCTAACTTTTGCCCATGACAATCCCAAATTTCGCAAATTTTGATCCTGGGTTTCAAGAATGTATTCTGGTAATGGCTTATATTTAAAATAGCTGAAAAATCTTTCTTGGATTATATCAGCCGCAAAAGTCGATAATTGTTGTCCTATTATTGACCTTAATAAGGCACGGTAATAGTCCTTTTGGGGCTTTAGAAAAAATGGACCTGCTGCCTCTATAATAGTCGCTAACTTCTTGTCATTATTGTAAATATGGTCAATACCATTTTCTATTTCAATAGAATTCATTATACTTATACACTTATAATAAAATAATATAGTAATATACTTCAAAATTATGTCACAGAATAAAAATAATTCAGACCTTGAATCAAACATCTTATTTGATGGAGTTAACCCGGGAATCCTTCAATCCTTTGCTAATCCCAAAAACGCTATTGGCAAGAAAGAGGGATCGGTAATATATCAAAAGGGGGACATTACTGAATATTTTTATCTGTTAATCGAAGGATCAGTAAAACTTAAGTTCACAGAACCTGATGGAACAAATGTCTACATAAGTAAAACTGAAAATTCATTTTTTGGTGAAACGGAATTGTTGGGAAAAACACAGAGGAAATCTTCCGCGGTTGCGGACACTGATTGCAGGCTATACACATTTACATTCAACGAATTAAAGGTCTTGGTAAAAAAAGATAAGCAAATTCTAAAAAATCTTTTCAGCAACAAAACAATCGATTCATCAGAAGAAGATTTTATAGACACGACTAAAGACTTACTCGATACCAATACTGATATTTCAGAGATAACAAGGACTACTGAAAAATTAGACATTAATCAAATCACGAAGGAAAAACAGAATCCCATACCTGAAGAAGAAAAATCGCAGGAAGATGAAAAGGGTGTTTTTGATAACATTATTACAAAAGAAATATTTGATAAGGATACAAATATCGTAGAACAGGTTTCAGAGGGAAAGGACGAAGTAATAGAAAAAACTGAAAACGAACAAGAGCAAGATGAAAATAATTTAAAAGATAGTGATGGTTTTATTATTGAAGATGAAGAAAAAAAGGGAATAATTGAACCAGATATAAAACCTGATATTGAAGAATCCACCGAACAGGTAGAGCCGCAACTAGATACACTTCCTGAACCGAACGAAGATGTTGGCGATGTTGAAGAAGAAAAGAAAACTGAGCCGGATTTTTCGGAATATTATGAAACTTTAATAAAAGCAACACAAAACATATTTTCAAAAATTAGCTTAGATGAAACAGCCGAAGCAATAGCAGAGGCTTCATCAAAACTTGTTAGTGCTGCGGGCGGCCTGTTATATTTAGTAGATAAAGATACACAGGAACTAAGAGCGAAAATACTATTAGAAAATACAATTAAGGATATCATAATTAAATTTTCTGATGGGCTTCAGGGAACTGCAATTTTGGAAAATAGATCCATTGTTCTGGATGAACCGAAAAAAGAAAATAACTTTAACCCGGTAATTGAAGACCTGACCGGCATAAAGATTAAAAATGTAATTTACTATCCAATTTTTACAATAAATGATGACCCAATTGCGGTACTTGAATTATATAATAGCGAGCGTGAAAAATTTGATTCACGGGAAATAGAGCTATTAAACGCGATTTCTCCAAGTATAATTAAAGCGCTGGAAAACGCTCACTATGTGGATATTCTTATTCAACAGAAGAAGGTTCTTTCACTTGGTGAAATTACAAGTTTTATAGGCGAAGATATAACCAGTACATTACGCAAAGTAAAATATTATTCGTCATTGCTCAAAAAGAAAAACCTTTCACCGGAAGTTAATAAGCTTTTGGAAATACAAATCGGACAAATAAATTCAGTCGAGGACTTTCTCAAATTCACGGATGCATACGCTAAAGACAAAAATATTATTGAACAAAGTACTATTAAAGTAAGTGAGGCAGTTACGCAAATTCTAAATTTTCTTGCTGAATATGTTGAATCTAGAAATACAGTTATTTATAAGAAGATTGAAGAAGATGCGGTAATTAATATTGACCTCACTGCTATGTATCTTGTTTTTTATCAGATCGCTAAAAATGCCTGCGATGCAATGAATGACAAAGGCAATATCTTTGTTACTTCTGAAAAAGAAGGCAAATTTATAAAAATTAATTTCAGGGATACCGGTGTGGGTATATCTGAAACTGTTAAAGGCAAAATTTTCAAACCATTTGTAACCCATGGAAAGAAACAAAAGCCAGGGTTAGGGCTTGCAATTGCAGAAAAATTAGTCTCTTTCCATGGCGGATATATGGCTACAGAAAGCGTTTTAGGAGAAGGTTCCACAGTTTCAGTAGCTCTTCCGATTGTTTTTTAAACTGTTCGATTTTCATGCCTTATAATTTAATTACTATCCTTGGGCCAACAGCAACAGGAAAAACCCGGCTGGCTGTAAAAGCCGCAAAAGAATTTAGCGGGGAAATTATCTCTGCTGATTCACGGCAGGTCTACCGTGGAATGAATATTGGAACAGGTAAAGATCTTGAAGATTATAGAATTGATGAAACAAAAATTCAATATCATCTTATTGATATTATCGATCCCTCCGAAGAATTTGACCTTTTCAAATTCAACAACATTTTCTACGATAGCTACAATAATATTATCAAGAGAAAGAAAATCCCATTTCTGGTTGGCGGAAGTGGTCTTTACATAAGCTCGATTCTTCAAGAATACAAATTTAAAAAAGCAAGTTTCGGAAATGATATAGAAAAAGAATTGAATGAATTGCCAATTGAGGAACTACAAAAGAAACTAATTAAATTAAATCCGGCACTTCATAATACTACTGACCTAATCGAAAAAAGGAGACTAATAAAGGCGATTATAATTGCTGAGGCTGACGAAAAAGTCAATCACAAAAGGCCTGATATTAAATCCATTGTAATTGGAATATTACTAACGCGTTCCGAGATCAAAAAAAGAATTACCGAGCGTCTTAAAAAGCGCCTTGAAAGTGGTATGATAGATGAAGTTCAAAACCTGTTAAAAGTTGGTATCACTTATGAGAAACTTAACTTTTTCGGCCTTGAATATAAATACATTGGGCTATTTCTGAAAAAGGAGCTTAATTATAATGATATGTTCCAAAAGCTGAACAGTGCCATTCACAATTTTGCCAAAAGGCAAATGACATGGTTCAGAAAAATGGAAAAGGAAGGCATCAAAATTAATTGGATAGACGGGCCTGATTTTAAGTCAGTAAAGGAAATAATCGAAAAACAATTTTATAAATGAAAAAATATCCTTTACCTGTTGAGAAATATTTGAACAAATATTCAGTTGTACGCTGGGAATTACAAGTTAATTCTGATAAAAGATTTAGAGACATAATAGTTGTACCGGCAATAAGTGAATTTAACAATATAAAAATATTTTTAACATCAATCCTGAAATGTGATTCATCCTATTTCAAGGAAACGCTGATAATTTTTGTGATAAATAATTTAAGCTCATCATCGGAAGAAGTTAAAGAAGACAATGCCAAATCAATCAAATATTTGGACAATGTCATAAATAATAAACCCACAGATGAAATATCAGAATTAATAATTAAATCCAACTTTAATATTGGTTTAATTGACTCGGCTTCTGCAGCGAAAGAGCTTCCTGAAAATAACGGTGGTGTGGGACTTGCAAGAAAGATTGGTATGGATCTCGCTTTAACTGTTTTTGATTATGATTCCACAAATAAAAAAATATTAATTTGTACTGATGCCGACTGTACTGTTCGCAATAATTACCTTTCTGAAATTATTAGCCAGTTTAATGAAAACAAGTTATCAGCGGCTGTTGTTAGTTATGAGCACGATATATCAGGTAATGATGAAAATACAAAAGCAATAATTTGTTATGAATATTATCTGAGATACTATGTATTAGGATTAAAATATTCAGAGTCTCCATACGCTTTTCACACGATAGGCTCAACAATGGTTTGTGATTATGAAAGTTATATAAAAGTTGAAGGAATGAATAAACGTAAAGCGGCCGAAGATTTTTATTTCCTTGAAAAGCTCGCAAAAGTTGTGGATATTGAAAAAATTTCCTCAACAACTGTTATCCCCTCAGGAAGAAGCTCCTGGCGTGTTCCATTTGGCACTGGACAACGAGTAAACAGATTTCTTGCAAAACAACGCGACGAATACAAACTATACGATCCGGAAATATTTGAAATATTAAAGAAATGGTTGGTTGTGCTAAATACAAATTATAAATTGGTATCCGAATATCTTTTGGAGGCAGAACGAATTCATCCTGAACTTTATAAATTTTTGATTAAGCAGGAATTTGACAGATCATTCAATAAAATATTAAATAACTCAAGCTTTGAAAAACAGCTGCAAGTACAAAAAAAACAATGGTTTGACGGATTTAGAACTCTTAAATTAATTCATCACTTGAGAGATTACTCCTTTCCGGATATAAATACATTTGATGCTATTGATCACTTGTTTGAAAAGATGCAAATAACATGCAATATTAAGCGGGATAAAGAAATGATTCCTGAATTATCTGTTCAGAAAGAATACCTTGAGTTTTTAAGAAAGCTTGAAAAACAGACTTAATCACAAGAAGAATAAAAATATGCTCATTAAAACTTCTCTTGACGAGATACAAAACTTTCTTGTTGATGCTTCAAATACAAAGGGCTATTGCGATGCCGTTTATTTCCCAGAGTCGGAGGAAGATGTTATTGAAATTCTTAAGAAAGCTAATAATGATAAAACACTTGTTACGATTAGTGGAAACCATACAGGACTTACCGGTTCCGGAATACCTCGAGGGGGAATTGTAATTTCAACTGAAAAGCTCAACAAAATAATTGAGATAAATACAAAAAAAGAATGCGCCATTGTTCAGCCGGGAGTTATCCTTGCTGATTTTTTAGCAGAAGTAAAAAATAGAAATTATCTATATCCGCCTGACCCCACTGAAGATAAATGTTTCATCGGTGGCACAATTGCCACTAATGCATCAGGGGCAAAAACTTTTAAATACGGGCCTACCAGAAATTATGTAGAAGAACTGGAAATTATTCTGGCTGATGGTGAGGTACTCAAATTAAAACGAAGTAACCAAAAGGCGAATGGCTTTATTTTAGATTTATTAACCGAAAGCGAGAGAAAAATCCAGCTTGATATTCCAGATATTAAAATGCCTCAGACAAAAAACGCATCCGGTTACTTTTGTGAAAAAGACATGGATGCGATTGATCTTTTTATCGGATCTGAAGGTACTCTGGGTATAATAACAAAAATTAAATTGAAAATAATTCCAGCACCGGAAAAACTAATTTCGTGTGTAGTTTTTTTCAGCAACGAAAAATATGCTCTTGGATTCCTGGAAAAATCACGAGAACTGTCGTACCAGACAAGAGAAATCCATCAGAATAATACAATAGATGCGCTTGCGTTGGAATATTTTGATAATGGTGCTCTAAAATTTTTGGCTAATGATTTTCCTCAAGTACCCGGGAATGCAGAGGCAGCAATCTGGTTCGAACAGGAAATCAAAAAGGATACAGAAGACACGATACTTGAATTATGGATGAACTTAATAAACGAATTTAAAGGAGATGAAGAAAATACCTGGTTTGCTTTCTCTGAAAATGACAAAAAGGATATTAAGGAATTTCGTCATGCAATCTCATGGAAGATAAATGAATATATGGCCGGAAAAGGATTCAGAAAACTTGGCACTGACGTTGCGGTTCCGTATTACAAATTTGAGGAAATGTATTTATATGCAAAAAAAATTGTATCGGAAGGAGGCTTAAAATTTGTAAATTATGGTCATTTCGGAGATGCTCATATGCATCTTAATATGCTTGCAGAAACAAAAGAACAATTTGAACTTGGACAAAGACTTTACAGCCTCATTTGTAAAAAGGCTATCGAACTTGGAGGAACAGTTTCCGCCGAACACGGTATAGGTAAAAATAAAACTGGTTATTTGCTCGAAATGTATGGTGAAGAAAATATCAGGCTGATGGCTGAATTAAAAAAGAAACTCGATCCAAATTTGATTTTGGGAGTTGAAAATATATTTGATAAGAAACATTTATGATACCAAAATCGCTTATATTAATACTAGTAGCTTTCACTCTAACTAGCTGTCAGGCACAACACCAAAACAAAACAAGTGATAAAACTATGACAGAACAAACAAAACCGAACAATCCATATTATTCAAGAACTGACATTTCAAAGCTTGATTTGCCGGATTCTGTATGGAAAAAAGTGCTTCCACCGGATGTTTACGAAGTCGCCCGCCATGCAGCCACAGAACGTGCATTTACAGGCAAATACTGGAACTTTGAAGGAAAAGGCACTTACTACTGTGCGGCCTGCGGAAATAAGCTTTTCCGATCAGATGCCAAATTCGCAAGTACCTGCGGCTGGCCAAGTTTTTATGAAACTGTCAGGCCAAACAGCGTAATTTATAAAGAAGATGATTCATACGGAATGCACAGAACTGAGGTTTTATGCGGCAGGTGCGGAGCACATCTTGGACACATATTTGATGATGGCCCGCCACCGACAGGCAAACGCTTCTGTATGAATTCAATTGTTCTTGATTTTGTTCCTGACGATACCGCCAAAACTAATTAATAATATTTCAAACAATAAATTATGAAGAGAGTAACATCAATCGGGGGAATATTTTTCAAGTGTAAAGATCCTGACAAAATTAAAGAATGGTATTCAACGCATCTTGGTTTGAGTAATGACAAGTACGGAACCAGCTTTGAATGGAGACAGGTTGAAGATAATTCAAAAAAGGGGTTCACAGCCTGGAGTACTTTTAAACAGGACACAAAATATTTCGATCCTTCTGAAAAAGAATTTATGATAAACTACCGGGTAGAGAATATCGAATCGCTGGTTGAAGAATTAAAAAAAGAAGGCGTGACCGTCGTAGATGAAATAGAAACATTTGAATATGGAAAATTTGTACATATACTTGACCCCGAAAACAATAAAATCGAATTGTGGGAACCGAATGATTTTGAATATGATAAAATTTTGGGGTCGCGTACTAAGTAGAAAATATATGAGTTTTTAACTCTTTCCTTAATGCTTTATAATCAGGACAAAATTCTTCAACCAGTTTCCAGAAATTATTAGAATGATTCATTTCTTTAAGATGACACAGTTCGTGGATAATTACGTAATCACTAACTTCTTTTCGGAATTTTAGCAAATTATAATTAAATGATAAATTACCCTTGGCAGAACAGCTTCCCCACCTTGTCTTCTGCCCGCGAATTGAGACTTTACCAATTCTAAAATTTAAATCATCGGCAATTTTCTGAACCCTTGCTACCAGTGATTTTTTCGCAAGTTTTCTAAGCCAGCTTTCAAAAAGTTTTTTTGAACTATATGTTGAACCGGAAGGACCAATTATTGTTAATATATTATTTCTAAAATATATTTTGTGTCTTTTTATAAATAAATCATATTCCTGAATGATTTTAATTTCATTCCCAAGCAGATAAAATTTATTTTGATACTGATTCTTATTATTGATATGTTTTTTAATCCATTCCGATTTTTTGTGCAGGAATTTTTCCGCATCTGAAATCTGAAGGCCACGAGGCAAAATAACTTCAAGTTCTCCCCTATTTTTTATCTGCATACGAAGATATTTAGCCTTTTTGCTGAATTTCAAAAGGTAAGGAATTGTCTCGTTCGACAACTGAATAGAACGGATCAAAGGCTGTGAATTATTTTTCAATTGATCAGTTTTTAGTTTTTTTATACGTAGTCTTTTCTTTAGAATCCTGTAGAACTATTCCAAGCTTATTTAATTCGTCTCTAATTTTATCTGATAAGCCATAATTTTTATCTTTCTTAGCGTCAATTCTTAATTGAATTAATAGCTCGATCAATTCTTTTTCAAGTGTATCATTACCTGTTGATTTCCCCTCTTCAAAACTTAATATGCCCAAAACACCAACCGTAGTTTTTGAAAGAAATTCCTTAACTTTTTGATAAAAAATAGCATTAATACTTTCATTTTCTGATATCACGCGATTTACTTCCCTGATAAAATCAAAAATAACCGCTATCCCCTGCGGCGTATTAAAATCATCATCCATTGCCGCAGCAAAATCATCTTCGAATTTCTTAAAATCAAACCTCAGGGTTTATGCCATCAATTTTATTATCCTTTAGTTCCTCAATTATTTTATCTCGAAGATTATTTAGTTTTTCAAGTCCCTTTTCGGCGGAAGCAAGTAATTCCTCACTGAAATTTAATGGTCCTCCATAGTGAGCCTGGGCAAAAAACATTCTGATAGCAAATGGAGAATATTTTTTCAATATGTCTCTCGCTGTAAAGAAGTTACCGAGAGACTTAGACATTTTTTCTTCGTTTATGTTTAGAAAACCAAAGTGAATCCAGTATTTAACAAATGGTTTCCCGCTTGCGCCTTCACTCTGGGCAATTTCGTTTTCATGATGAGGGAATATAAGGTCATTTCCTCCTGCGTGAATATCGAATGTCTCTCCCAAATGCTTGCAACTCATAGCTGAACACTCAATGTGCCAGCCGGGTCTGCCTTTGCCCCATGGGCTTTCCCAGAAAGGTTCTCCTTCTTTAGCTTTTTTCCAGAGAGCAAAATCCAGTGGATTTTTTTTCTCTTCATTTATTTCAATACGGGCACCTGATTCAAGTTCATCTATTTTTTTACCGCTTAATTTTCCATATCCCTGAAATTTGGAAACATCATAAAAAACATTTCCTTTTACGTTATATGCTATTCCCTTCTCTTCCAATTTTTTAATCAAATCAATAATTTGCTGCATATGTTGCGTTGCTCGTGGATAGACATCGGCTTTTTTCATTCCAAGTTTCTCAACGTCTTCCATAAAGTAATTGATGTATTTTTCAGCTACTTTGTCAGAAGTAATTTTTTCTTCGTTCGATTTCCTGATTATCTTATCATCCACATCAGTAAGGTTCATTACATATTTTACTTTATAGTCCTTGTATTCCAAATACCTGCGGATAATATCCGCCATTAAAAATGATCGTGCATTTCCGATATGGAAATAATCATAAACAGTTGGTCCGCACATATAAAATTTAACTTCAGGCGGATTTATTGGTAGGAATTCTTCTTTTTGTCTAGTAAGTGTGTTATAAAGTTTTAGCATAATTTTATGTATACAGTAATATTTTAATAATCCAAAATAACCAATTTAGAAACGAAATCTAAATGTCCTCGAAGAAGAGAGAGAAATCCGTATATCTACATTTGTAATTTTTTAATCAGTAGCTTCATGTCATCCGGTAAATCTGATTCGAATCTCATAAATTCCTTTTTTTGTGGATGTATAAAGCCGAGAGTTTTGGCATGCAGAGCCTGCCTTGGCATAATTTTTAACAGGTTATCAAGCCTGCTTTTCATTTTTGGTAAATTAGTGCCTGCTACAAGTTGAGTACCGCCATAAGTTGAATCACCAAAAATAGGATGCCCTATTGAAGAAAGGTGAACTCTGATCTGATGTGTTCGGCCTGTCTTCAGATTAAGTTTAAGCAAGGCGGTAAATTCATAATTCTCAATGACCTCATAAAACGTAACGGCTTTCTTTCCTTCTGTTTCGCTCGTAGTAAATTTTTTCCTGTCCTTTTTGCTTCGCGTAATAAAAGTTGAAATTTCGCCTTTTAATTTTTTAAAAGGCTTCCAGCAAATGGCCCTGTATTCTCTTTCAATTGTATGTTTTGAAAATTGTTCTGCAAGTTTTGCATGCGTCCATTCGTCTTTTGCAACAACCAAAAGACCGCTTGTATCTTTATCGATCCTGTGAACAATTCCCGGCCTGTCAGCTTCATTATAATTGCTTAGCTTTTTGGTATGATGAAGCAGAGCATTTACTAATGTTCCGGTATAATTAGCATATGCAGGATGAGCTACCATTCCTGCCGGTTTATTTACAACAATAAGAAATTCATCTTCATAAATTATATCAAGAGGAATTTCTTCCGGTTCTGAAAACTCAGGTCTCGGGGAAATTGGGTGTGATGCTTCAATAATGTCACCGGGCAAAACAAGGTAACTTGATTTTACAATTTTACCGTTTACAGTAACATTACCTGTTTCTATTAATTTTTGAACTTTTGAACGGGTTGCATTTTCAACAGATGAAGCAAGAAAAACATCTATTCTTTCTTTTTTCTTCCCTTGAGGAATTTCAAAGCGATATTTCTTTTCCTGAATCAGCTTCGCCATCGTTAGTATCCTTTGGTAAGTTTTCCTGGTTTGCTGAGTTTAAACTTTCAGAATTTTCCGAACCTTCCAAAATAATTTGCTGGCTTTCCTCTTTCTGCGTTCGATTGTAAAAGAACATTAGAATTACTACTCCAATAGTTACAGCGGCATCAGCAACATTAAAGATGGGCCAGCGATCAAATGTTCTGCCGAACAATGAAAAATGGAAAAAATCAAAATCCAGAAAATCTACAACATGACCATAAAATAGCGGTGCATATCCGTAAATAACACCATAAAACATTCTATCTATCAGGTTACCGATAGCCCCTCCAAGTATAAAAGCCAGAGCAAGTTTTAATGCCATGCTCTGATTCCTAACATGGTAGATATATGCAACTAAACCGATGCTTGCAATTATAGAAAAAATTGAAATCCATAATTTAAAATTTATACCGGGATCAAATCCAAAAGCCATCCCGGGATTTTCAATAAAAGTAATTCTGAAAAAATTTCCGATTACATGGATTCTCTGACCTTCGTACATTCCTTCATAATTAATTTTTAAAGGTGGGAATGAAAAACCCTTAACCGCCAGCTTAGAAATTTGATCAATAATAACAATGGTGAGCGAAACTAATAAAACTCTCAATTTATTCCTTATTCTCAGCTAAATATTTTTCTAATGATGCACCAATATTTTCCTCTTTGACTCTTTCTTTATTAAAAGCATAGAATAGTAATATAACCCCGATGGTAACTGATAAATCGGCAAAATTAAAAATATAATTGCCAAGCATATGATGGAACATATAAAGATTAAAAATTCTTATATCAAAAAAGTCAACAACTTTACCATAGAAAAGAGGGGCATAACCATAGATCACTCCGTAAAAAAGTCTGTCAAAAAGATTACCAAGAGCACCTCCCAATATAAGCGCAAGAGAAAGCCTTAAATTGAAGCTCCTATGTTTACTTTTGTAAAGAAAATATATTAGGAAAAGGCATGCAATTAGTGTAAACAAAGACACAAGTAATTTAAATGTTTCGCCAAAATCCAAACCAAACGCAATCCCGGGATTTTCCACGAACGTGATATCAAAAATATCGCTAACAACGGGAACTCTCTGACCGGGATATAAACCCAGAATTTTCAGGCCGAGTGAATGTATAGTTAATCCCTTAACAAATAATTTTGAAACCTGGTCGACAATCAACACAATGAACGATATAAATAATACCTTCACGAAGCTACCTTAAATTCTAATTGATTGTGTGAAATATGAAGCACCGATAGACCCGCTTCACTTTTATACTCTATTTCTTTTCCTGTCTTTGTTTAATAGGCAGACAAAGCTGGCTATGTGGTACAGCTTCAAGTCTTGCTTTGGGAATTAAAGGACAGGTATCACAAAGATGTTGAGGTTCTTCAATACATTCAACACAAATTCCGTAAGTGCCGGCATCAATTCCGTTTCAATGCATCTTCAAGATAACCCAGGAATTTATTTTCTCTTTGCGCATAAAGGAAAGTTTTTTCTCTTTCCATCGCATCCGTTCCCTGTTCAGCCATATGAAGAGAGTAAGGAGAATTTTCGTTAATATATTCACCGGTTGTCGGATCGAGCATCTGTTCTTTCAGATTCTGAAGTTGTTCAATAATTTCATCTCTTTTTCGAGTATAATTTTTTTGAAATGTTCCAGATCTTTTTTGCTGTAGCCTTTTATTTTGTCCAACGCTTTTGCTCGGGTCAGCAGCTGGTACATTCCGCATCGAGTATAATCTGTTTCCTTTTTGCGGCTTTTAGCTTTTCCTAGCCTAGTGTCAATTTGGATTTTTTTAGCTGTTATCTTTTTTCTTGCTTACTCTTTGATAATTTTTTAGCGGTGGCTTTTTTAACTGGTTTTCCAACCAGTAGTTTTTTTCTTTTTCATATCCTTTTCTTTTTTACCTTTTTGATGCAGCTTTTTTACCTGCAGTTTTTTTATAGCTATTTTGCCATTTTAAGGTCTCCTTAATTTAGGAATTAGCCTTTTCAATTTGAATAGAACATTGATATTCACCGATTTTCCAATCCTGTTTAAACGCTGCCGTTAAATGATTCAACATTTACAATATTTTCTGCAAGCGTTTCATTTGATAATATACTTTTTAAATGTGATTACACTGCATGAGACAATCTTATCACTTCCATTAAATTTTATTTTAATTTTATCAGTAACTTCAAAACCGGCATCTTTTCTCATATTCTGAATTCTGTTAACAAATTCTCTGGCTAATCCTTCAGCAATTAAGTTCATCATTAAGTTCAGTATCAATTGCAACAGTAACTCCCTCTTCACTTTCCACAACCCAGCCTGTAATTTCGGAACTAATCACTTCAACATCTTCTTTGCTAATTGTAAACCTCTTCCCCGTCAACACTTAGAATAACTTCTTTTCCTTTTTCAAGCTCGGCAATTTCTTTCTGTCCTAATTCTTTAATTGCATTAGCAACCGGGTTTACTTTTTTCCCGAACTTTGGTCCTATTGATTTGAAATTTGCTTTTGCTGATTTACTTACAATTTCGGAATCATCAGTTAAGAACTACAAGTTCCTTTAATATTCACTTCTTCAAGTATTACATCCTTCATTTTTCTTAATGCATCCTGCCTGGATTTTTCAACAACCACCATCATCTTTTTTAAGAGGCTGTCGTACTTTTAGATTTGACTTTGCTCTCATTGCCCGAGTAAGATATACAACTTTCTGTGCAATTTCCATTTTATCTTCAAGGGCCTTTTCAATATATGCTAACGACAGGAAAATTTGATAAATGAACTGATTCAAAATTTTCTTTTTTCGTAACAGAATTTAAATTCTGATAAAGCTCCTCTGAAATAAAAGGCGAAAAAGGCGCGAGTAAGTTTACTAATATTTATCAGACATTCGTATAAAGTCTGGTAAGCAGATATTTTATTTTCATTCATTTCTGATTTCCAGAAACGTCTTCTGCATCTTCTTACATACCAGTTTGAAAGATGATCAATGGTAAATTCTGAAACTGCTCTTGCTGCTTTAGTTACATCATAATTATCCATAGTTTATGCTATATTCTGTTAACAAGAGAATTTAGTTTTGAAATTATCCACCTGTCAATTTCTGGTCTTTTTTCATAAGGGAACCTGTTCTTTCAGAATAGTTAAACTTATCTATGTTAGCATAAAGAGCAAAGAAAGAATACGTGTTTAGCAATGTACCGAAAAATTTTCTCTGCACTTCAACCAACCCATCTTCATCAAAAAGGGTTGGACGCCAGGGAGGGCGTTGTGGTTACAAGGTACCACCTGGTTGCATCTGCTCCGTATTTATCAAATAGAATAAAAGGATCGACTGTATTTCCTTTTGACTTAGACATTTTCAGATCCCTGTCTTATCAAGGATCAATTCATTCACAATTACATTTTTATAAGCAACATTATCAAAAAGCATTGTGGCAATTGCGTGCATTGTATAGAACCATCCTCTTGTCTGATCAATTCCTTCACAAATAAAATCTGCCGGGAAGAGCATTTTTCTCAAACCATTCTTTGTTTTCAAAAGGATAATGATATTGAGCAAAAGGCATCGCACCTGAATCAAACCAAACATCAATCAATTCAGGAGTTCTTTTATAAATTTTTCCATTCTTTTCAAAATAATATTTTATCAACAAATGGTTTATGCAGATCAATATCTTTGCAATTCAGTTAACAGAATTTCCTTTTGCCATTTTCTATCAATAAATCCCTTTTTCAATTCTTCAATGCTTCCAATTGCAAACATATCACCATCATCACTTACCCAGATTGGAAGAGGAGTTGCCCAGAATCGGTCTCGTCGATAAAGCCCAGTCTTTATTTTCTTCAAGCCAGTTTCCAAATCTTCCTGCTCCTACTTCCGGTGGCTGCCAATTAATTGTTTTATTCAGTTCTACCATTCTGTTGGCAACAGATGTAGTTCTGATAAACCAGGATTCTCTTGCATAATAAATTACAGGAACATCTTCATGGCGCCAGCTGAAAGGATAGGAGTGACGTATTGTTTCTTTTTTGATAAAGTTTTCCTTCTGCTTTTAATTTCTGAATAATACCTGTATCAGCATCTTTAACAAATTGACCTTTAAAATCCGTAATTTCATCAGTAAATAATCCGCCGCGGGTAACAGGCTGAAGCATCGGTAGATTATATTTTTTTGATAGCTCATAATCATCCTGACCAAAAGCAGGAGCCATATGAACAATTCCTGAACCATCTTCAGTGCTTACAAAATCACCAAGACAACATAAGAAGGCTTTTTTATCAGGATTAACATAAGTAAGAAGCTGTTCATATTCTGTGTTTTCTAAATTCTTGCCTTTGAACTCTTCAAGAATTTCATATTCACCATCAATGAATATGACAGTCTTTCTTTAGCAAGAATTATTTTTTTACCATTATGCAGATATTTTTACATAATCAATATCAGCACCAACAGCGAGCGCAACATTTGAAATTAGCGTCCAGGGAGTTGTCGTCCAGACGAGAAAATATTCATCTGTATCTTTTAATTTGAAATAGAACATAAACAGATGGGTCTTTCGTTTCACGGTAACCAAGTGCAAGTTCATGCGAAGACAGAACAGTTTCAGATTTAGGATCCTGCGGAACAATTTTATAATCTTTATAAATTAGTCCTTTATCAAATAAAGTTTTTAGATGCCCACCAAACAGATTCAATATAATCATTTATTAAGTGTAATATATGCATCACTTCAGATCTACCCAGTAGCCCATTCTGGTGGTCATTTTTTCCCAGAGATCAAGATACGTAAAAACGGAATCCCGGCAAGCTTGATTATATTTTTCAACTCCGTAATCTGCAACTTCGCTTTTATGTTTTATGCCAAGTTTTTTTTCAACTTCGATTTCAACGGGAAGATCCATGCGTATCCCATCCGGCTTTTCTTTCAACTCGGTAGCCCTGCAATGTTTTATAACTGCAGACAAGATCTTTTAAGGTACGTGCCATAACATGATGTATTCCCGGTTTACCGTTAGCAGTAGGCGGTCCTTCATAAAAAGTAAAGGATTTGCTTCTAGCTCCTGTGGAAATGCTTTTTTCGAAAATTTTATTTTCTTCCCAGAATTTTAAAATTCTTTCTTCAATTTCCGGGTAATTTATTTTTTCTAAATTTTGTTTGAACATTTTAGTAATTCTATTTTAGAGTTATTCAAGAGGGTTTTTATATTTCTTCATATTTTTTTATTAATTCTTTTTCAGCTCTGAATAAACTCTTTAAGTTCATTTTCAATCCGTTCTTTTTTTAATAATAATATTTCTTGCCTTCTGCTTCAGCATCATTTATAATTTTTTTAGCTTTAATATTTGCTTCCCTTATTTCAAGTTCTGCTTCTTTCTTTGCATCGATCAATAGATTCTTCAAACATTTCCAATTTTTCGTCTGATAAGAGCATAATCTTTTTGCAATGTGAAGAATTTCAACAACCGCCATTCCGAAAAATGCCCATTGCGCCCAAGAGTAATATTTCGTAGGCTGTAGAGAATAAGATTTTCTGTCATTAATTCACTATTTACGAAATATTCCCTGAAGAATGTGATTACAACAATACTTATTAAAGTGGCAGCAACTATTGTCGCAAAAACAACTTTTCCACCATGAATGCCAGCCAAGTGTTCTGTTTATATACCAGCCGCACGCAAAACAAAGTAGAGAAAGAACAAACCATACAGCAAAATTATTATCACCAAACTTGAAAATATTTGTGTTTAGAAAATTTGATGCAAACATGAATACTCCCAATAAAACCGGAGTAAAATATTTATATGATTGTTTTAATTTCATCATTATACTCTCTTAATTACTTCTTTCATTATTAAAGTCATTTTAGGTTCTGCTGCTACTGCAGCGGCAATTATTTCTTCAACATTTACCGGCTTTAATGAATCCGGGAAACATTCATCAGTTACTAATACTAATTCCAAGCACTTTCATTCCCATATGGTTTGCGACAATATCTTCGGGGATGGTTGACATTCCAACTACATCTGCACCTGTTGCTCTTAAAAATCTGTATTCGGCTTTTGTTTCAAGATTTGGTCCGGGAACAGCAACATAAACACCTTTTTGAACTTTAATCTTATTTTCCAGTGCTACATTTTCAGCAATTTTAATCAGGTCCAGATTGTATGGTTCGCTCATATCGGGAAATCTTGGTCCAAGTTCATCTTCATTTTTTCCTATAAGCGGGTTATCCCCAAGCATATTGATATGATCAACCATAATCATAACATCGCCTCTTCTGTAATGAGGATTCATTCCTCCGCAGGCATTTGATACAAGCAAAGTTTTTACTCCGAGAAATTTCATTACTCTAACAGGATAGGTAATCTGCTGCATAGTGTAACCTTCATAATAATGAAATCTTCCCTGCATAGCTACAACTTTTTTCCCGCCGATTGTTCCAAATATCAATTTACCCTGGTGGGATTCAACTGTTGAAAGCGGAAAATGAGGAAGAGCTGCATAATCGAATTCGTGTTCTATCTTTATATCCTTTACAAGACCACCAAGACCGGTTCCTAGAATAATTCCAATAGGATAATTCTTCTGTTAGTATGCTTTCTTATTACTTCAAGAGTTTCGTTTATTTTTGAAATCAGTTCGTTCATTAATTAAAGAAGTTTATTTACGATGTCATCTACATCAATATCTATTTTTTTAGTATCTTCGGTTTTTCAGGTTAATCTTTTGTGGGGCCTCTTCGCTTTCTTTTGGATGAAATTTTGTTTCTATAATTTTCGACTGTGTATTTACTATCGCTTTTAACTTTGAAATTATCATATCACGTTCTTCTCTAAGATGTATCACAGCATTTCTGATCTCATTTGCGTTTTCTCTTGCTTTTTCGATAATTTGAGAAGCTTTGATTTCAGCTTCCTTTATTATCAGGCTCGCTTGTTTTTTTGTTGATTCAAAAGATTTTGAAGATGACTCCTGAGCTTTTAATAATGTATTTTGCAAATTCTTTTCAATTCTTCTGAATTCAGTTAATCGCTCATTTGATTCTTCAAGTTCTTTCTTTAAGGTATCATTTTCTTTCTGGAGAGATTCAAACTCATCGGCAAGTTTTTCAAGATAGGCTTCGACTTCTTCTTTGTCGTAGCCTCTCATACTTTTATTGAATTCCTGCTTTTTTATATTTAATGGTGAAACTTTCATAGTTCCTTCCAGTTTTTTGAATAATCTCTTTCACCAAAAATAGCCGAGCCAATTCTTAACATTGTAGCTCCTTCTTCAATAGCAATTTCAAAATCGGATGTCATTCCCATTGACAACTCCTTAATGTCCAAACCCTGCATTTTTAATTTATCTTTCAAATTACGCAAATAGCTAAAACTTTTCCTAATTAAGTTCCCGTCGTTCGTAAAAGGAGCAATTGTCATCAAACCGACAGTGGAAATATTTGAGAATTCTTTGCAGGCTAAAACAAGATCAATTATTTCATTTTCATCAGTAACTCCGGATTTAGTTTCTTCATCCGAGGTTTTAACCTGTATTAAAATTTTCTGAATTTTATTAATTGTCTCCGCCCGTTTATTTATTTCTTCAGCAAGAGATAGTGAGGTAACCGAATGAATAAATTCTGCGGAACGAACAACATATTTAACCTTATTCTTCTGAAGATTACCAATAAAGTGCCAGGTTATTTTATTACTAATTTCCTCAAATTTACTGTTAAGTTCCTGAGCTTTATTTTCTCCAAAGTCCCTTGCACCTGAATTGAAAGCCGCATTAATATCACTAATTCCAAAATTTTTTGAAACAGCAATCAACCTGATTTCGGAAACATTCCTGTTTACTGCCGCACATTTTTCAGCAATCCTGTCTCTGACAATCTGTAAATTCTGCGCTATCATAATAAAATCAAGATGGTGAATCTATCGTTTTTTGGGCTAAAAATCAATAAAATAAGCCTTTTTAATACTTCCTTTTGCGAATTAGAATATTATTATAACTATTATTCGTTTAATAATACAGTTAATGCAAAAACGTTGTTTTATCTAAAATTTTATCAAATTTGAAGTAAATACTACCTGACTACCATCATTTATTTTGATAATATGAATAATAATCTGCTCTATTTTTTGTAATTTTTAGATATGCAATTCTATTTCCAGGGAGATTTATGAAAATTACAGATACTTGAAGAAATAAAAGAAAAAGCATCCAAGAATAAAAAAACCATCGTCCTTCCGGAATCTCACGATGAAAGGGTATTAAAAGCAGCTGAGATTCTTTTAAATGAAAATATTGCCTCGGTAATAACGCTTGGTAATGAAAATAAAATTAACGACAATATAAAAAGGCTTGGGCTTAATGTAAGTGGGCTGCGTGTTATTGATCCACTAAAATCCGATAAGCTAAGCGACTTTACAAATATTTATTTTAATCTTCGCAGAAAAAAAGGAATCACCATTGAAGAAGCACGCGAGACTATGAAGCGGGACCTTTTTTTTGCTGCAATGATGTTAAAGGAGTCCCTGGCTGACGGAAGTGTGGCTGGCTCTTTTGCCTCAACTGCAGACGTGCTAAAAGCAGGGATTCAATGTATCGGAATGCCGGAAGGAATTTCAGTAGTATCAAGTTTTTTCCTGATGGCATTTCCGGAAAAGACTTACACTTTTGCCGATTGTGCAGTAGTGCCGGCTCCTGATCCAAATCAGCTTGCTGATATTGCATCTTCTGCAGCTGATAATCACAAAAAGCTTACTGGCGATAAACCATATGTAGCAATGCTTTCATTTTCAACCAAAGGAAGTGCAAAGCACGAATCAATAGATAAAGTTTTGGAGGCAATGAAGAATATCTAAAACAGAAAAGACCTGATCTTGATGTTGACGGCGAACTTCAGTTTGATGCCGCAATTATTGATTCAATCGGAAAAAGGAAAGCTCCTGGAAGTAATGTTGCAGGCAGGGCAAATGTACTAATTTTCCCTGATCTGAATTCCGGAAATATTGGTTACAAAATAGCAGAAAGACTTGGTGGTGCCGCAGCTATTGGTCCGATAGTTCAGGGATTGAAAAAACCATTTTTTGATCTGAGCCGGGGTTGCAGTGTTGACGATATTGTTAATACTGCGGCAATTGCTGTTTTGATGGGTTAATATTTTTAAATGATTGATATTTTCTTACCAAGGAATTTATCTACCTTATAATCTTTTATCGATAAAATAAAAAATGGTATGCTGAATACCATTTCGTCAAAATAATTTCCGCCTTTTAAAAATATAGTTAATGAAATAAAAAATATAAAATATCCCCGATGCAAAAAATAATTCCTGCAAATCACTTATCATCCATCCTGCATACAATAAAACTATAAACAATAATATATAAAACCATAATGGCAAGCCTGCTAGATTTCCATTAAATGGACCGAAAAGATTGAACATAGAATAATCCCATCTGATAAATGGTATTATCAAAGCAAAACAAATTATTATGGATAAAATCAAAAACATTAGAAGGCTTTTAAGATTATATCTGAAAAAGAAAAGCAAAGAAAGTGTAAACGGGATTACTGTTATAAAGCGAGTACAAAGTAAAGTTCCGAATACAATACTTAAAAAGAAAAATCTTATATCGATTTTTTCAGAATTAATATATTTATTAATAAGGAACATTAATGAAATGGCTATAACTGCATTTACTAAGGAATCTCCTCCCGTAATTACCTCATAATAAACTACGGGAAGTAATAATAATATTATCATTCTTACAACCAGTTCTTTTTTCGTAATTGATAATTCCAAAATCAGGAAGAAACATAAAGCAAGGCCAAATATGCTTATCAAGCCAGCATTACCCAGTAAGAAAAACGGGGCGTGCAGGTAATATAAAAATGGAAGACTATGTGCATAGTTATTATTATAAGGATATACTCCATTTACCAGATTAGTCAACCAGCCAAATGATGTAAAATAAGACAATCCTTTATTTGGAGAAAATGCGGATTCAAAAGCAATGAACATTATTAAGATACTCAGAAAAAAGAAGGAAAAGTTCTTTCGATTTATTTCTTCAAGTGTACTAACACGTTTATCTACATAATATATAAGAAGACTAAAAAGAAGGACAAGAATTAGAGAATAAATTATTGGATAAAGAGACGAACTGAATGAATTATCATATAAATAAATTATGTTTATAACAAACAAAAATAGAATAGAAAATGCATTGATAAAATGTTTTTTTGTAAACATATTAGCTTAACAAATTTGTTAATGGAAAAAGGAAGGTATATAATGATACGCAAATCATTTCTTTATTTTTTTGCTATTACCTGTTTTTCAATATGTTTTTTAGCATTAACCGGAATGAAAAATACTGAAATTAACCACGAAACAAAACCTGGAAATAAATTGAAAGACAATATAAATGACATAGTAGTAAATGACATGAACGGCAAAAAGATAAATTTATCAGACTACAATGGGAAAGTATTGTTGATAGTTAATGTTGCAAGCAAGTGCGGCTTCACACCGCAGTATGAGGCACTTGAAAGTATTTATAAGAAATATAAAGACAAGGGATTTGAAATACTTGGATTTCCATGCAATGATTTCGGCCATCAAGAGCCCGGTACTAATGAAGAAATTCAAAAATTTTGTAAATCGAAATACGATGTGACTTTTAAGCTTTTTGATAAAATTAAAGTGCTTGGTGACGAAAAATCACCTCTTTATACAGTACTGACTGATAATGATATTACAGGTAAATCAGATATAGGTTGGAATTTTGAAAAGTTTTTAATTGACAGAAAAGGAAACATTGTTGCCAGGTTTAAGAGTAAGATTACGCCGGATAGCAAAGAAATAACTTCTGCAATTGAAAAGGAATTAGCAAAATAATTTGCAGGATCTTTGAAGGTTGCTGAGTTTACTAACTGTCAAGAGCATTTATCTCATAAACCCATTTCACTTTTTACCAACAGTTTTGATTCAATTACTTCTCTGTGTTCAAGTTTCAGAATATCTCCGATCCGTTTTATGAGATTGTCTTCATACTTGTCAAGTTTTTTATCTGTATAAATAAGCTCCCAAAGATTTTTTATCAATTCAAGCTTTTCATCCTTTGAAAAATTCTGATCTACAAGAGTAGCAAATTCATAAATACTGACGCTTTTTTTAATGCTTTCCTCTGTATGTAACATTAGATCTTTTGCCTCATTATTATCCAATTCATATTTCGTTTTCATTATAGAAACAATCTTTTCATGCTCTTCATTAGTAAAATCTTCATCCGCTTTTGCTATCTCGAAAAAAAGAGCACAGGTAGCAACCTGCAGCTTTTTCTGAAAGCTATCCTGTTCATTAGTCTGAGTTGTTATCATATTTTTAAAATACTCGAACATTATCTACCTTTAATTATTCGACTTTTATTTTAACTTCTACATGCTTTATTGTTGAAGGTCTCTCATACAATTCCGATAGTTCTTTATAATGCGAAGCCAATCCAGGATCAACCTGGTTCCACGTAAATCGCCACGACCACCAGCCGCCAACCTTCCCCGGGAAATTCATTCGCGCTTCGCTTCCCAGCTTTAAAATATCTTGCATGGGGATTATAATAATATCGGCGACTGAAGAGTAAGCAGCCCTTATTAACACACCAACAATATCTTCACCATAATAGTTCAGGTATTTCTGAGCATGTTCATAAATATCATTATTGTTATTCTTTTCTTTTTCAAAATATGCACGGGTTGTATCGTTATCGTGTGAACCAGTATAAACAACAGAATTTTGTGAAAAATTGTGAGGCAAAAATCTATCTTCCATTCCTGTACCAAAAGCAAATTGCAGAATTTTCATTCCTGGAAAATTATATTTTTCCCTTAATTCTGTTACAGATTTTGTAATGACGCCCAAATCCTCTGCAATAATCGGAAGTTTGCCGAGATATTTTTCTATCGTTTTGAATAATTTTTCGCCCGGCGCTTTTTTCCATTTACCAGGTTCAGCTGTTGTAGAGCCTGCAGGAATTTCCCAATATGCATCAAATCCGCGGAAGTGATCAATCCTGATAATGTCAACCATTTCAAGCAAAGCTGAAATTCGTTTCCTCCACCAGAGGAAATCATCCTTTTCCATTTCGTTCCATTTGTAAAGAGGATTTCCCCAGAGCTGCCCGGTTGCGCTAAAATAATCCGGAGGAACTCCTGCAACAAAAGTTAAGTTCCCTTCTTTATCTACTGTAAAAATTTCTTTGTTGCTCCAAAGATCGGAACTGTCATATGCAATAAAAATCGGGATATCACCAATGATTTTTATTCCTTTTTTATTGGCATAGTCTTTCAGGTTTTTCCACTGATGAAAAAACTGGAACTGAATATACTTTTGATATAAAATTGAATCTGATAATTTTTCTCTACACTTTTTTAATGCGGGCTCTTTTCTCATTACAATATCTTTATCCCACTTAGACCATACTGCACCATTGTTATGTTCTTTTAAGGCCATAAAAAGTGCATAGTCTTCAAGCCATTCTTGGTGCTTATTACAAAATTCCTCAAAAGATTTTTCCTTCCCGTTTGAATTATTTTTAAAATGTTCAAATGATTTTTTTAGAAGACTATGCTTGTATTTAATCATTTCTCCAAAATCAATTTTTACCGGATTGAAATCCGGAATGTTTTCCAGATCTTCACCAATTAGAAATCCTTCTTCAAGCAAAATATCCGGGCTTATTATTAAAGGATTCCCTGCAAAAGCCGAAAAACATTGATAAGGCGAATCTCCGTACCCGGTGGGGCCAAGAGGAAAAACCTGCCAGAGTTTCTGACCGGCCGCTTCCATAAAATCCATAAAGTTGTATGCTTCCTGACCAAGATCACCAATTCCATATTTTCCGGGCAGCGAAGTAGGGTGCAGCAGAATTCCTGCGGAGCGTTCAAATCTCATATATTATTTTATAATTAGTTTATTGAAAATAAATAAAAATTCTAAGATGAGGAAGTTATAATAGACGAAAGACCTTAATAAATATCTTAATCCCCTTCTTAATAAAGGGAGGGGATTAAATCAACAAATATTACTTTTGCACACCAGCCATCTCATTTTTAGGATATCCAACTTCTTCAAGGCACATTTTTATTCTATCAAATGACCTTTGAATGTTGTGATCCAGGCCAACTGACATGCGTACTAAACCATCGCTAATTCCAATCTCTTTTTGTTCTTCTGCTGGTATTTCAGAAGAAGTGCTGTGGCCGGGTGCACTGAACAAGGTCTTAAAATAACCAAGACTAACTGCAAGATAGCCTACTTTTTCCTCCTGCATTCTAATCATTAATTTTCCGGCATTTTCTTTTGTACCGACATCAAAAGCAAGCATTCCACCGTAACCGTAATCAGGATTGCGTAGCTTGTTTATTCTATCGTAATGAGGATGTGATTTCAACCCGGGATAAAAAACTTTTACTCCCATTTCCTGGAGATTTTTTGCAAGGAACATTCCATTGTGACTATGTTTCTGCATCCTGATATGGAGGCTGTGAAGATTTTTCAGAATACTTGCAGCACGGTGACTATCAAGCACCGGTCCAAGAAGCATGCTAGCACCACTTGTAATATCCAAAAGTTTGTGAATAAACTCTGAAGTACTACAAACACATCCTGCAACACAGTCACTTGTGCCATTAATAAATTTGGTTAAACTATGCACGACGATATCTGCACCTAACTCAAGCGGTGAAAGTATCATTGGGCTAAACGTGTTGTCCACAACAAGCTTTATGTTTTTTGATTTTGCAATATCGCTCAAGCCGGGAATGTCAGCAATTTCAAGTAATGGATTGCTAACCGATTCACAGTAAATTACTTTTGTGCTTTTTGTTATAGTTTTTTTGACTTCGTCAAGATTATTCATATTTACGAAGTTTACATTAATGCCAAATCTCGGCAGAAAGTTTTTAAACAAAGCATAAGTACCGCCATAAATAGTGTGGCTTGAAATTACTTCGTCGCCGGAACTACAAAGCTGTAAAATCGTTGTGCTTATTGCTGCCATTCCTGACGCAGTTACCTGCGCAAGCTCGGAATTTTCCAACCGGGCCAGCGCATCAGACAATTCCTTGTTAATCGGGTTCCAGTGGCGTGAATAAAGAAAGCAGCCTTCAATCTCGTGATCGAAAAGCTCTTCCATTTTTTGCTGGCTCATAAATGTGAAAGTAGATGAATCCGTTATAGACGGGTTAACGTCACCGAATTCACCAAAGACCAGGTAATCTTGTATATTGCTAGCAGGGTCGAATGACATGGCTTTTCCCTCCTCCGTTATTGATTTTTCTGATCCCCAAAAATCGGGGGAAATTTAATGCTTAAAATTACGCAGGAAGTGGTGTTATATCAATGCAAAGTGACGAAATGAATTTGACGATTATTATTTTTGCGAATTGCAAAGAGTTTAACTAATTTGATAATAATTGCTTAAGGAAAAATATGCCACAAATAATTTTAGTTTTAGCCTTACTGCTTGGATTCAACCAGCAAAGCAGCAAGGACTTGAAAAAGCAGCTTGACGAAATGCTTACAAAATGGCATCACGCCGCGGCGGTTGCGGACGCAAAAACTTACTTCGGTTACCTTGCGGATAATGCAATTTATATAGGGACAGATGCAACGGAATACTGGACAAAGGCGGAATTCCAAAAATGGGCTGAACCGTGGTTCAAAAGAAAATCTGCCTGGACAATCTATGCTACAAAAAGAAATATTTATTTATCTAAAGATAAAACCTACGCGTGGTTTGATGAAACGCTTGTTGCCGGTTTTGGTCCTGCGAGGGGATCGGGAATTCTGATCAAAACAAAAGACGGCTGGAAAATTCAGCATTATGACCTTTCAATGACAATTCCGAATGAAGTTTCCAAAGAGGTAAAAGATATTGTCGAGAAAGAATTGAAGAAGCAATAAGTATTTAATTTTGTAGGGGAGGGTCTGAGACCCTCCCCTACGATACAATTATTAATAATGGACAACAAAGAAAAAATAAAAGCTGAAAATATTCGGGAAGCCTGTGCAAAGGAATTTATTCGTGCATATGAAGAAGCAGGAATAAGAGGATTATGTGAAGATGGGAGGATTGAATATGCAGTGGATGCTGTAAGATCGCTGGATTTGGAAAAGATCTTAAATGAAAAGCAGAGTAAGAAATAATATATTTATGTAGAGGAGGGTTTAAAACCCTCCCCTATTAATTATTAACAGAAAATTTATTTCTTGTTTTTCAATAACACTTTCTTTGCCTGCTCATAAACATTTTCAGTAGTGAAACCATATCCTTTCATAACATCATTTAATGGTGCTGATGCCCCGAATTTTTCAATGCTTATTGAATCGCCGTCTTCAGTGACATATTTTACCCAGCCCTGGCTGACACCTGCTTCTACTGAAAGTCGTGTACGAACTGCTTTTGGGAAAACCTTTTCCTTGTATTCATCGGATTGTTTTTCAAATAACTCCCAGCTGGGAAATGAAACAACCCGTGCTTTAATTCCTTCTTCATTAAGTTTTTCTGATGCTGATAGAGTAATCGATACTTCTGATCCACTTGCCATTAAAATTATATCGGGTAATCCGTTACTGTCTTTTAAAATGTAAGCACCTTTAAGCAGGTTTTTTGCTGAGGCGTACTTTTTCTGATTTATTACGGGCAATTTTTGTCTCGTTAGTATAAGCAATACCGGGCTTCCCTGGTGCTCAATCGCTGCCTGCCATGCATAAGCTGATTCATTTGCATCTGCCGGCCTTATCACAATCACTTTTGGAATTGCTCTCACTGCAGCAAGGTGTTCAATAGGCTGATGTGTTGGCCCATCTTCACCAAGCCCAATACTGTCATGGGTAAAAACATAAATCGGACGGATACCCGAAAGTGCGCCGAGACGAATTGCCGGGCGAAGATAATCAGAGAAAACAAAAAATGTAGCACCAAATGGAATTACACCACCGTAACAAGCCATTCCATTAAGTAATGCTCGCCATCCCGTGTTCACGTATTCCGTAATGAATGCTTCTATTCTCGTAATGCTCAACCGACAGACTGCCATAATCGTTCATAAAAGTATCGGTGGAAGGATGAAGATCTGCGGAACCTCCTAAAAATCCCGGCAGATATGGTGCGATTGCATTTATAGTTTTACCCGATGAGCTTCTTGTTGCAATCGGCTTACCGTCATCTTCAAAAACAGGAAGTTTATTTTTCCACTCGTCTCCGGTTTTTCCGTTCATCACGTTCAAAAATGTTTTTGCATCTTCCGGATATTTTTGTTTATACTGATCAAATAATTTATTCCATTCATCTTCAGCCTTTTTGCCGTTTGCTTTTACATCATTAAAGAAAGATGCTACTTCACCGGGAATATAAAATGTTTTATCCTCGGGCCAGTTTAAATTTTTCTTAGTAAGCTTCACTTCCTCCTCACCAAGCGGTGAACCATGAACTCCTGCAGTATCCTGCTTATGAGGGCTTCCATAACCAATGTGCGTATCAGTTACTATCAATGAAGGTTTATCAGTTACTTTTTGTGCGGCTTCAATTGCATTCTGCAGAGAGTCAACATCATTCACATCAGTTATATGCTGAACGTGCCAGTCATAAGATTCAAATCTTTTATGAACATCTTCTGAAAAAGAAAGACTGGTTGGACCATCAATTGAAATATGATTATTGTCATAAAAGAAAATTATTTTACCGAGTTTCAAATGTCCGGCTAACGATGCTGATTCATGAGAAACTCCTTCCATCAGATCACCGTCGCTGCAAATCCCATAAATGTAGTGATCAAGAATTTTAATGCCATTTTTATTAAAGATTGCAGCCAGATGAGCCTGAGCTAAAGCCATACCAACTGCGTTCGAAATACCCTGTCCAAGGGGACCAGTTGTTGTTTCAACTCCTGCAGTCAATCCAAATTCCGGATGTCCCGGCGTTTTACTATGCCATTGTCTGAAGCTTTTAAGATCATTCATCGAAACTTCGTAGCCACATAAATGCAGAATTGAATAAAGAAGCATACTTCCGTGCCCGGCTGACAAAACAAATCTGTCTCTGTTGAGCCATTTGGGATTTACCGGATTGTGATGCATATACTTTGAATATAAAGTGTATGCTATCGGTGCACATCCCATCGGCATTCCCGGGTGGCCGGAATTTGCTTTCTGCACTCCATCAACTGCTAAAAATCTAATAGTATTAATAGCAATGTTATCGAATTCTTTTGTTTTAACAGGCATCGTTTATCTCCATAATTTTTAAGTAAGCTATAAAATTTCAATTTAATTATTCTAATTTAATAAAAACCCTGTGAACTTCATTTATAATTTTGGGGTTTTTCTCTATTCTATTTATATAACAATTTATAGAACAAACTGTCAAGTTTACGTTCGAATATATAGTGATTTTTTCCTTCTTCTTTAATCCCATTTTCATTATTTTATTGCCATTAAATATTTCATTCCTATTATCTTTTAGGGGGTACTTATGGAGCAAACTACGATTAATAACCGGGAGTTATACCGACTTCCGTGGTCATTACCTGACAATGCAATTTCCTGGCTGGAGCCTACTGCAATGTGTAATCTTGCTTGTGATGGATGCTACAGAGAAAATGAAAAGAATTCTCATAAGCCTTTTGAAGAGGTAAAGAAAGAACTTGATGTTTTTGCAAGGTATAGAAACACCGATTGCATTTCAATCGCGGGAGGTGACCCTCTTCTCTATCCTGATATTATCTATCTTGTTAAAGAAATAAAATCAAGAGGATTAAAACCAATAATAAATACTAACGGCAAAGCACTTACAAAAGAATTATTGAAAGAATTAAAAATAGCCGGGGTTTATGGATTTACTTTTCACGTTGACAGCAAACAGGGACGCCCTGGCGAATGGAAAGGGAAAAATGAACTTGAATTAAATGAACTCCGCTTTCATTATGCTCAAATGCTAGCCGAAGCTGGAAATATTTCTTGCTCTTTTAATTCAACTGTTTATGAAGATACGCTTCAATATGTTCCCGGTATGGTAGAATGGGCCGCAAAGCATATAGACATAGTGCAGACGATGGTTTTTATTGCATTCAGACATGTTGTACCCCAAATGCCATTTGACTGGTACGCCGGCGGACAAAAGATCGATTGGCAAAACATTATGTATCACTCAGATACTAAAAGAAAAGTAGATATCTTATCGACTGATGTTTTGAAAAAAATCAGAGAAAAATTTCCTGATTTTACCCCCTGCGCTTATCTTAACGGAACTGAAAAAGCGGACTCATACAAATGGCTTTTGACTCAACGCGCTGGGACAAAAAATAAAATATATGGATACCTCGGCCCTAAATTTATGGAACTTATGATGGCGGGACATCATTGGTTTAAGGGAACCTATCTTTCATATGCGTCTCCCAGCCTGACAAGTAAAGGAAGGTCGACTTTATTACTTCTTTCCCCATTTGACAAACGCGTGAGAAATGCAGCATTGAATATGTTGAAAAATCCATTAAGAATATTTAAAAAAGTTCATATGCAGTCTATTATGTTCATTCAACCTGTTGATTTTATGCCTGGTGGTGAACAAAGCATGTGCGACGGATGCCCCGATATAACTGTCCACAATGGCGAACTTGTTTGGTCATGCAGGCTTGAAGAGCAAAAGAGATTCGGAACGTTTTTGCGTTCAGTACCTCAAAAATAATTTTGGTAAGTTACGAAGGTATTTCGATAGTATGCAGATGAAAAATAACAATAAGATTATTCAGCAAAAGGACTATTGCCTAACTGTTGGATAAAAATTACTTAGAGAGAGAATATCATTTAAAGATCATAATTTAAAAATTATATTTTATAAATGGGCGGATTGCTCTTTCCATCAAGGTTACGTGTAGCTGTTCCACTGCTTGATCCCGGGTATGGCCCCGCAGCCTGTTTGCTGTTTGTAACAGACTGATCGATTTTGAGCTTATCTCTTATTTTCTGAAATCTTTGAAGAATTATCTGGTGCTTGGAAATTTCATCCTGCAATTTCTTTTTGATTGAAACAAGTTTTGAGATCTCATTTTTGTGTGATTCCTGCTCCTGCTTAAACCCCGCAACTGAATTTTGTAATTCCAACAGCTCATTCATTGCATCAGATGTTTTTTCTTTAATTTGCTGCAACTGACTTTCATAGTCACTGAGTTCAGTCATTAGTTTCTTGCGACGTTCATCTGATTTATCATAACCATTTACCATCGTGTTAAAAAGTTCTCTCATTTCCTTATCTAGAACTTCCCTTTTCTTTTGAAGCAGTTCAGTTTCAAATCTAATATCACTGTTAAAAGATTTTCTTTCTTTTGCTTCAATCAGGAGCTTTTGTAATTCATTTTGCATCAATTCTTTTTGCTGGTTTACGTTCCAGACAAGCTTTTCGATGTTTTCCAGTTCTGACTTGCGTGCAGCTAAAACATTTTCACTTTCTTCAAGGGCTGCAATCTTTTCATATAGCAGCTGATCCCGTTCTTCAATATCTTTCTCTTTCTTCAAAACCTGCTGCTCCAGAACACTCCTTTTTTCATTAATCTCGGCCATTTCTACGCTGAACTTCTCGAACATTTGGGTGAAACGATTCTCAAGCTCTGCATTACTTTGTTCCATTTCAGTTTTTCTTTTTTCCAGAAGCGGAACTTCTTCAATCAATCTTTTATTTTCAATTGTTATTTTTTCAATATTTTCTTTTTCTGACTTTAATTTGTTTTGAATTTCTCCCCTGAGTTTTTCAAATGACCTGACTTCCTCTTTAAGCTCTTCATTTTTGTTTTCGACATCCATTAAGTCAAAATTCATTTTCGATAATTTCTGAGCTTTAATCGAAATAGATTGATCGAGTTCATAAAGTTCTTTTGCTTTTGAATTAATATCTTCGAGAATTTTATCTCTTTCATTTAAGGCGTTTTTGAGAGAATTCTTTTCTTCTTCCCTCGCTTTTAAACTTTCTTCAATTTCTTTGAGATTTTTACTCTTTTTATTTTCCTCAATTGAAAGTCCTTCAACTTTCCTTTTATATTCTTCCTCATCCTCTTTAAGCCTGCTTACTTTTTGCGTAAGAAATGAAACCATTCCTTCTTTTTCTTCAATCTGTTTATCAAGTTCATATAATTCCCTGGTCCTATTATTAAGATCCTCAATTACCTTATCCCTTTCTTTAAAACTAATTTCGAAAGAATAATTTTCTTCTTCCTTGGCCCTTAATTTTTCTTCTAACTCCTTTAGACTTCTATTCTTTTTGTTTTCCTCAATAGATAGTTCTTCAACTTTCCTTTTATATTCTTCTTCATTTTCTTTAAGCTTCTTTATATTTTGCGTAAGCATTGATAGGGCATCTTCTTTTTCTTCAATTTGCCTGGCAAGTTCATCCTGTTTTTCAATTAATTTTAGACCCCTTTCTTCGATATCATTAACCTCTGATTTTTTTTCGGCCAAACGATTGGTTAAGTCATCTTCTTTTTGTTTTAACGCATCCAGATTAGTTTGGTATTCTTCAACCTGTTGTTGATATTCTTGTTGAAGATTGATTAATTCTTCGCTTTGCTTTTGTTTTTCATCAATATTTTGATCTAGTTCTGCATGTTCATTCTGCTTACCATTAAGTTCATATTCGATATCCTGAATTCGGTTTGTGTATGATTGAATGGTTTCTTCCAAACCTGTTTTTTGTGCACCGAGCTCATTGAGAGTCCTATTCAAATCATCGAATTGTAGCTTCTTTTCCTCACCTTCCTTTGTAAGTTTTTCAATATCCTCTTTCAAACTCTTTTTTACTTCATTGATCTTATATATTTCAATTCGCAATATGTTGATAGTTTCATCAAGCCTTTTAGCTTTTTCATCTTTTTCATACATGAAGTGGAACTTGGTCTTAAGTTCTTGATTTTCAGTTCTAAGTTCCTCTAGTTGTTTTGATTTGAATAAATCCATTTTTGCTCCTTTTAGCACTTAAAATGATGTAAGATCATCATGTGAATAGTGAAATTACCCATTCATTACTTAATTTTCAAATTATAATTAAATGTATTCTATTCTTTTGATAAAAATCTTAGAATGGCTGCGCAAAAATCAGGAAGATCGTTCGGGCCCCTGCTGGAAATCATATTTCTGTCAACTACAACACTTTTATTGACCCAATCTGCTCCGGCATTTATTAAATCATCCTTAATTTCCGGGGTAGAAGTACATTTATACCCATTCATAATACCAGCAGAAACAGGGATCCAGCCTGCGTGGCATATGTGAGCAATTAGTTTTCCGGATTTATGAAATGACTTTGTCAGTTCCAAAATTTTAGGAATACGTCGCAATTTATCGGGCGCAAATCCGCCGGGAATAATTAATGCATCAAAATTACTTTCATTAATTTTACTAAATTCTTTATCCGATTTACACGGATAACCATGTTTGCCAACATAAGTTTTTCCTTTCTCAGGTGCTGCAACAATGACAGAGGCTCCTTCTTCAATCATTCTAAGTTTAGGATACCATAATTCAAGATCTTCGTAGTTTTCTTCCACAAACATTAATATATTTTTATCTTTCAACTTCAACATAGCAAACCTCGGTATTAAATTTTCCCCTCTTTATATTTCTTTCGGAAATGTATCTTTTCCAATTGCCTATCAATTATCAAATCCGCCAGTTTATCTGAAATAATATTACTATCCCGTTGGGAAAATATCTTATGTAATTTCTCTTCATTCAGATCAATTAAATACAGAGTGTTTATTAATTTGTCGTAATCTGTATCAAGTAATACGGATATCTTTTTCATCAAATATATTTTTAATTCTATTAATGATTGCCATTCGATCGTTGACGGCAAAGATCCAACACCGAGTTTATCCATGTCTTTCGATAGTAATTTATAAACTTCGATTAGTTCTGTATTTCCATCCATTATAAAGCCTGAATAATTGAAAGTTTAAGCTTTTTAGTCTGCATTAAATAAATCATCCTGTAACTTAAATAGGAGAAAAATGGTGCACTAACTACGTCCACAGCATAATGAACGTGTTGAAGCAGAACTGAAGCCCCTACAAATATTGTTGCTGATAAAAAAAACAACTTTAATATCTTCTTCTCGCTTAAAAGATAAAAAAGAAATATGGTTGCGGTGTGGCCAGAGAAAAAAAGATCTTTAGTTAATATTTTCCCTGTACCAAAAAATTGAACAAACGGATCGTTTAAAAGTATCATTCCTTCCGGTGGATTTAAAGGCATCAGGAACATCATAAACATTCTAATCAAAATCATTAATGAGTAACATTGTATGGCAAAAACAAGTTTATTGGGATTTGGAATTATTGTAATCAGAATTGCAACAATCGATAAATAAATAAGAACAAAAGTAAACCAGGTTAGATTTACAGCACTGAAAAAATGTAATAATGGATCTTCAAGAGAAACCCCATTTCTGCTCTCATTGAAACTCAGAAATTTCGATAAAGAAATAAGCGTAACCACCAATATCAGAATAGATATAATAAATTCATTACGGAAATATTTGTTGTGAAAAAATGAAGGCCACTTCATAATTTTATCGGATAACTTTTATTTTATTTGTTCACAAAATTCGGTTAACACGCCAAAAGTTGATTTAGGATGAAGAAAGCCAATCTCAAGATTTTCCGCACCTTTTACAGGCACTTTAGTAATCAATTCTACACCTTTCAATTCAGCTTCTTTCAAAGATTTATTAATATCCTTAACCGCAAAAGCGATATGGTGAATTCCCTCTCCTTTTTTTTCAATAAATCTTGCTACTGGCCCGGTGTCATCAGTCGATTCCAATAGTTCAATTTTTGTTTCTCCGACTTTGAAGAAAGCTGTTTTTACTTTTTGATCCAAAACCTCCTCTATATTATAACACTTCAAGCCAAGCACGTCTTCATAATATCTAATAGATTTATCCAGGTTTTTTACCGCAATTCCAATATGTTCGATGTTTGATATTTTCATCGCTTCCTCAATTAATAAATTTAAATAACCACTATTTCCTTATATTCTCCAAAAACTTTCCTCATAGCATTACTTATTTCCCCAATACTGCAATATTCTTTAACTGCCGAAAGTATGAAGGGCATTAAATTATTATCCACCGGAAGCAGCTTTTTCAAGTTCCGATAGTTTTTCAGCTACCTTTTCCTTGTTTCGTTCTGAACGGACTTTATTCAAAAACTTTACCTGCTCTTCCTGAATCTTCATATCTATTTTTAATAAATCTGGTTTTTCATCATTATCAGACTGAAATTTATTGACACCAACAATAATTCTTTCACCTGCTTCTAGTTGCTTTTCAAATTCGTAAGAAGCGCTTTGTATTTCATTCTGTACAAAACCTTTCTCTATCGAACTTACCATTCCGCCAAGAGAATCTATTTTTTTGATATAATCCTCAGCTTCCTGTTCGATTTTATCTGTCATTGCTTCCACATAATAAGAGCCAGCCAAAGGATCAATAGTATTTGTTATCCCTGATTCATATGCTACAATTTGCTGTGTTCTTAACGCTGTGCGAACTGAATTTTCAGTTGGTAAGGCTAGTGCTTCATCCTTTGAATTTGTGTGAAGGCTTTGAGTTCCCCCCAGCACAGCAGCCAATGTCTGAACCGTAACTCTTGCAATATTATTGTCAACCTGTTGTGCGGTTAAAGTTGAGCCGGCAGTTTGAGAATGAAAACGAAGCATCATCGACCTTTCATTTTTAGCTTTGAACCTTTTCTTTACAATTTTTGCCCAAAGTCTTCTTGCAGCTCTGAATTTAGCTACCTCTTCTAAAAGATCATTATGTGAATTGAAGAAAAATGAAAGCTGTCCGGCGAATTCATCAACATCAAGCCCGGCTTTCAATGCAGCTTCAACATAAGCTATTCCGTTAGCAAGCGTGAATCCAACTTCCTGAGCAGCAGTCGATCCAGCTTCTCTTATATGATAACCGGAAATAGAAATTGTATTCCATCGAGGTACTTCCTTTGCACAGTATTCAAAAATATTTGTAATTAATCTCATTGAAGCTTTTGGCGGATATATGTACGTGCCCCGGGCGATGTATTCTTTTAAAATATCATTTTGCACAGTTCCGCTAATTTTATTCTTGGGGACACCCTGCTTTTCTGCAACTGCAATGTACATAGCAAGCAAAATAGCAGCAGTTGAATTTATAGTCATTGATGTAGAAATTTTATCAAGTGGAATTTTATTAAAAAGGATTTCCATATCAGCAAGTGTATCGATTGCAACCCCGACTTTTCCGACTTCACCATAAGCCAATGAAGCATCACTATCATAACCGATCTGAGTAGGCAGATCAAAGGCTACAGATAAACCGGAAGTGCCCTGGGAAAGTAAATACCGGTATCTTTCATTCGATTCATTTGCAGTACCAAATCCAGCATATTGTCTCATCGTCCATAACTTTCCTCTGTACATCGTTGGCTGTATTCCGCGGGTAAACGGAAAACATCCCGGGAACCCAATATTATCCAGATATTTTTCGCTGATTAAATCATTTGGTTGATAAAGAGGTTTTATAGGAGTAAATGAAATTGTAGAAAATTCTTTCTGTCTTTCGGGTCTTTTTGCCACGGATTTTTTATATTGGTTATTTTCCCAGTCTTCAAACGCCTTTTGCACTTTGTTTTTTAAATCCATAGGAAATACCTTTTCAATTTGTTCAATCGAAATAATTATTCAAATAAACAATGCTTAAATTTATTAAAAAAAGAGGACTTTGGATATGTTCAGCGTAATGAATTTTTAGTCTGCCGTAACTTCCTCAAGGACTTTTATAAGCTCATATTTAGAAAATGGCTTAACCAAGAATTTGCTGGCTCCTGCTTCGTAAAAATTTCTTATCCTTTCTTCAAAAAATTCACTGGAAAGAATTACAATCGGCCGTTTAAAAGGATCTATCCTTTTTATATCGCGGCAAATAATAAGGCCCTGATCCCACCTGGCAGGATTAACATCAAACATAATTATTGAATAATCCTGTTTACGCAGCAGTTCCAGTTTAAAATCTCTGAAATTATATGATTCAACAGAATGAGTTTTTTTAAGGAATGCAATTATGAGATCCTGTGATTCACCTGAATCATCGAGCATTAAAATTTTATTTGATACTGCCCCTGCTTTCGTTATGGCTTTTTGTTTTGTTTTAGAAGCGACATTTGGGGAAAGTGGCAGCGTAAAGGTAAAGGTAGAACCTACTCCTTTAATACTATCAACCAATAATGATCCACCCATTAATTCGATAAATCTTTTTGAAAGCGCCAGTCCAAGTCCATTCCCTTCATAATTCCTTCCAATATTAAGATCTTCCTGACTAAATGGCCGGAATAAATGATCCATGTACTCTGTTGAGATTCCAACACCTGAGTCTTTAATTTTGCAAAGCACTAATTCTCTTTCTTCTATAATATCGGTTTCAATTTCAATAAACCCTTGACGAGTGAATTTTACAGCGTTGTTCAATATATTATTTATCGCATTTTCCAGACAGGTAAGATCTACATCTACATAAATGCTATCATGTGTAGCAACTTTTTTGATTTCAAGGTTTTTATATACTGCTTCCTTTTGAATACTATTAACACAATTATTTATAACGGAAATTAAATTTGCTGTTTCATAATTTAGATTATAAGTGCCAGCCTCAAGCTGTGCAAACTCAAGCATTTGAGTTATACTTTTAAACAACCTTTCGCTTCCGCTATGAAGATTATCAAGATATACTTTATCCTCTTCTTCAAGTTTGTCCTTCATACTCTCGCGAATTAAAGACGAATAACCAAGGATAATGTTTAATGGTGTCCTTAGTTCATGAGAAAGAACGTTAAGGAAAGTGTTTTTTAATCTCTCTGCTTCCTTGTTTGCATCCCTTGCTTTTTTGACCTCTTCTTCGGCAAGATATATCTCAGTTTGGTCCTCGTGCAAAAAAACCAGAAAATTTTTTCCATTTATTGAAGCATGGAAAAGTTTTGTTCTGAAAATAGGAATTGTTATGCTCTTTGATTTAAGCAAAGCATCAGAATAATTTTCTATAAAACAATATCCTTTGGATTTTATAGTTTCTTTTACTGATTTAATGATTCCATTTCGTTTTAGTTCTGCATCTGTAAATACTGAATACTCTTTTAATTCCGGTAGGGTATATTCCCACTGCAGATTAAATGCCTGGTTTACATAGACAATCTTACCTTTTTCATCGATCACTTTAACCGGGAAATAGATCGGTTCGTAAAGCTGCTGAAAATATTTTTCGGGAGATTCGTTCATGTTTTAATTTATTGGTAATGTAAATCGTATCGCTGCACCTTTATCCCTGCTCAATACTTCAATTTCACCATTGTGTCTTTCGATTATGCTTTTACAAAGATAAAGTCCGTAACTATTTTTATTAGAAGAAAGTATCTGTGAAAAATAATCCTTCATACCAGGCGGAAATCCCGGCCCATCGTCTTCAACCAGGACAGAAACTTCATTATCATCAATGCTGGTTTTTATTATTATACTTGCATCCGGCTTTGCATCAGCTGAGTTATTAAATAAATGTACCAGTACATGTTGTATCTGTTCAGAATCATATTTTAAAATAGGCAGATTAATAAATTCCGTTTTAAATAAAATTTTATGAAACTTTTTCATTGGAGAAATGTATTTAATAACAGACTGAATAGTTTTATTTAAATCACCAGCATCTTTATTTAATGCAATTACTGCCGTTTCAGACAAAACTTGAGCATATTTTTGAATATTTCTAATACTATCAATGGCCACTTTTGATTTCAGTTTGAGCCTGTCAAAGAATATTGAATCTGAAAAAGCTTTATGGCCCTCAAGATCCTTATGAGTTTTTTCTATTGTTCTCATTAAGCTTTCAGTTTCAAGTAATGCGAGGTGTACGAGCCCTTGCAAAGACTGTCCAATTTCGGAATCAATGCTTGTTTTGAGTGTTTTTCTCTCAGCTTGTATAAGCTGAATATTAGCTTCATTCAAAGCATTATAAGCCTGAATCTGACCATCATAAAGCTGCGCATTTCTTATTGCAGTAGCTGCCTGGCCCGCTAATATTTCAAAAGTATCAGTTACTTCCTTTATCTTGATTTTATGAAGTCGCTTACTATCAACATAAATTACTCCTATTTTTTTCCCTTCGGTGATTAAGCACGAACATAATATGGTTTGCAGCTCAAGTCTTAAAATACTTTTGCTCGGATCGTAATTCGTATCGCTCTGCGCTCCTTCAATAAATTTAGATTGTCCGGTATCAAAAACATCTCTTACTACAGAAGTGCTGATATTGAACATATCTTCAGATAGCATTTTACCTTCAGAATCCAATCCTAATTTGAATTCGAGTTTCCCTTTTGCGTTGCTTAGTACAATAAAACCTCTATCCGATTCTGTAATAGAAATTGCATTATTAACAACAAGCTGGAGAACGTCATCAATAACAAGTGTTTTATTTATTTTATCGACGACATTTAGGATTAGTTCGAGATTCTTCTGTTTTTCTGAAGACTCTCCTTTTATAAAAGAAGGCCTTTCGGAATTATCGATCTGTTTTTTAAACTCAGAGAATTTCATTTTTTAAAATAAAAAGTATTAGGTGATTTAATATAAGGCATGTATGGATAAATTAAAAACCGATGAAATAAAGTAAACACAAAGATTAAGTGGAAAGGAAGGAAAGTAATTATTACTAAATAGTCGAAATTATATACTGAATTTTCTTTACAGTGTTTTTGGCATTTTGTTTCTTAAAATAATCAAGAGCAAAATTTAGATGACTTAAAGCTTCCCTTTTCCTTTTTAGTTCAGCATAAAGGATTCCAAGTTCGAGATATGTTTCAGCTTTATTTAAGATATTTTCAATTTCTTCATTAATCCTAAGACTGGAAAGTAAATAATTTTCGGCGCCTTTATAATTCTTAATCTTCCTTTCAATAATACCTTTTATCTTATAAATATCAGCAATTGATAGTCTATCATTTAGCTTAAAGCTAATTTCCATAGCTTTGTCAGCGAAAGCAGAAGCAAGAGGAAAGTCTTCAAGTTGAGTATAAATAAAAGCTTTACTTAAATATGATAATGCTAAGGTAGGTAAATAGCCAGCTTTTAAAGCAGAATAAATACTTAAATCAAATTCAGCAAGAGCAGATTTGTACTCTCCTTTTTCAACAAACAGCATCCCAAGATTATGTCTTACTTCAGTCATTCTCCTGAAATCCTCCAACTGTTCAAATTTAATCAGTGCTCTCTGGTAATATGTAAATGCAGTATCATAATCGCCGCGAATATTATTTAAAATGCCAAGGTTTACCTCAAGAATGCCGATTAAACCATCATCTTTATTTTTACGGAGGTAAATAAAACTTTTTTCAAAGTGTTTATTAGCCGCCTTTAGATCTCCACGATCTCCGGCAATAGTTCCCAATGTATTTTCACATCTAAATGCCCCTTTATAATCCTTTTGCTTGTCAAATAATTTTTTAGCTTTCTTTAAATAATAAATGCTTTTATCCCATTCGGCCTGTCTGCTAAAAATATCTCCAAAAGCTAAAAGAGAATGTGCTTTAACATTTTCCTGTTTTGGGTCATTTTTTACTATGCTTAGTATGTGTTCAAATATTTCAAACGCAGTTCTCAATTCTCCCTGTGAAATTGATATATCACCAAGGTAAAGCAGAAATTCGATAAATTTTTGTTTCTTAAGTTTGCTTTCAGCAAAGGTGGTTAGAAAATTAACATTAGTGTGATAATTTTTTGTAGGAGCAATTTCAGATTTTAACTGATTCTTTTTAGGTTTGTTTAGAGATGTTTTAAAAGGTTCATTTGAATCAGAATTCTTCTTAAGCAATTTCTTATATTCAGCGATCTCTTCAGTACTAAAAAAATTTTGTAGGAGTTTATCTATTATTTGAATGATAGTTAACACACTTCTCTCGATTAATTACTATTAAGATAACAGATTTTTCAAAGTTGACAAAAACAAAACCAAATAAAATGTAAATACTCCCGATGAAAGGTTAATATCTCCATTGATTTCGCATATAATCAGTTTTTAAGTAATTTATAAGATAAAAACCATTCCCAGGAACTACCATTATTAAACCAGGCCTTTGCAACTCCGGCTGAAAAAGTAGATTCAAGGTTGAACCAATGTTTAAAAACCAGGTTGGCCTGAATTCCTAAATCTCCCCAATAATTTAAATTGCTGGTTTCCGCTGCAAGAGCGCTTGAATAAACCGACATATCAATATAATCGATAAAATGCTGAAATATTCCAACTCCTCCAAAACGGATGGGTGGGAAATTATTTTCTAACATTAATTTTCCAAATTTATCCGTTACCAGACTATAAATCGGCAAACCTGGCAAACGGAAAAGATCTCTGTATTGCTTTACAAACTCAGCATCCTCAAATGAACGGTTTCCAAACCCTCCGAAAAAATAGTGCGCCTGGGCAAGGTTATCGTTCTGAAAATTATAACCTAAACCTATTTTAAAATGCAAAACATTATGAGTAGAAATCCAGGTTGAATAATTATCCCACTCAATGTGTGCCTCTGCCGCTGCATCAGGTTTTGTGAAATTCGAGAAAAAAGAATTCAAAGTAAAATTAAATTCGTTACCACTTTCAAAGTCAACACTTCCAATGCTTCTTCTTAAATCTTTGGAGTTGATATTTGTTGAAGCTGTTACGAAATTGGGCTGTGATACCTTTACAAGGTTATCATTTATAGATTTTACTCCTGTATACAAATCAATTTCAGTTTTCTGCATTATTTTATGGGGATTATCATAAAGCCAGTAATTTGTATTTGAGAGGGAGATTTTCGTGCCTATCATTCCCCGTTTTCTATCATTTAGCAGATCATAAAAATCTGGAGCGTTGTATTCAATTCCGATATCGAATTTTTTTTTATATTCATATTTTCCTTTAAAATGAAGCATCGCCAGGTCTGAATTTGTATTAAAAGGGGAAATTCCAAATTCAAGCGTTATATCATGAATAAGCATAGGATCTGATATGTGCGAAAAGAACCCTAAAACTTTTTGAGATTGAAACCCGGTTATTACTGGTATCATTGTATTAATTTTTAGATTACCAATTGCATTATAATCTTCTTCGCCAGATAAACTAAGTTTATACTCATCATCATTAGCCGGCTTTAAACCCCAGTTCAGCACCTGGGGATTTCTATCTATTATTTCCTGCCCAAGATAATTTATTGCAGGCAAATGAACCGCTGGTTTATTGGGTATCATAACAGGGCGAAATCCTGCTGCTGTAAATTCAAAAGCAAATAGAGAATCAGCGGAAACGTAAATCGGATTAAATAACCCAGTAATTGTATGACTAAATGCCTCAACTTTATTGTTGCTAAGATCAGTTCTGTAGATATTTGAAACTCCATTTGTGTAGGCATTCCAGTATATATATTTTTCATCCGGACTCCAGGAAGGATTTTCCGGTGTTCCGCTTTCGGTAATTGTTTTAAATTGAAATGGCTCTCCTGCTTTCAACTTATCCAAATCAATTAAAATTAACAATTGTTGTCCATTTGATTTGTGATAGACTGCTGCCATAAACTTACCTGAAGGACTAACGGAAAGATCAAACAAATCATCCCCAATGTTAAAGTCAACCACGGGATCTATTTTATTATATGGATAGTTTGAATGTGCCAGAGCCACACCACCACCTGAGTGTCTCAGGCCCCAAAGCTCATGAGTAATTGGAGACACTGTTAGATCTCCAATTCTATAGTCTTTAAATAATTCTCTCGAATCCCCCGTCTTTGTATCAAGCACCCAAATGTCCCTGTAAAGCTGATTATTGTTCGTGGTATAAAAGAATAATCCCCGGCTTTTATCAAATGCAGTTGATGCTACCGAAATGTAGCTTGGGGTAGGTAAACTTGCTATTTCAGACTGATCAGATGTTCTTAAATTTATTCTTTTGATTCCCGCAAGATGGTCCGGCCGGTGAAATCCGAAATAAATATATTGCCCGGTTGCGTCAATATATGGGTGCGTAACCCAGCCTGTAGGTTTTTCAGAGATTTCTCTTAATGAAGTAAGTGGATAAGATTCCAGTTTATTAATATTTTTTTCCTGGAAATTCTTTTCGTATTCAATAAAATCATCCCAGGCATCTGAAAGACTAATTCCGTAATCATCTTTAAATTTACTTCTAAAACCGAAATAAAAATCATTATCTTTCACTCTGTACCAGTCTATTAGCTTATCAGCGCCATATTTAATAGCAAGATAAGAATCAAATCTGGTTCCGTATAGATAGAATAACGTTTCTAGTAAAAAGGATCTGTTATAATATTTAGTATCCAAAGAGAGATAACCGGGGAATTCCTTTTTTTCGTAAACCATACTCCTGAAATACATTTCATCAAAATTCCCAAGGGTTCTTCCATAGCCGCCACTTAGCCATGTTTCCATAAATACAGCTATCCCTTCCTGATGCCATCTAGGAGTATATCTTTCGTAACTAGTTAATAAACTATAAAGAATTGTTTCCGGCTGGGTTTTTTCAGGTGCCACTTTTGAAAAAACTTTTCTTGCTGTTTTTTCAACATTTGTTGCTTCATCATCTACGAGTACATGTACTAATTCATGGCTTAATATCCATTGAAATCTTTCATTGTATGGGATATTTTCATATCCCGGTTCAAGCGGTTCTATTTCTATTCTAATAAAATCTTCAGGGACAGTAGTTGTTGATCCGAAGCCGTAATCATAAGCGTCATATGGGTTTATTATTATTTTTTCGGAAGGTTCGATATTGAAAATTTTGGTTAATTCACTAAGCGCATTTTCTCCAGATGCCAGTAAATGGGGAACAAGAACAGAATCTGGTTGTTTGTAAATAACCTTAAAATGTTGGCTTTCCGCCATGTACCAATCCTGTGAATAAATATCATAAAAACTAGCAAAGAATAAAAAGACCAAAAAAAACAATGATTTTGAAATGAAATTTCTTTTTAGCTTTTTAAGTGAAAAAATCAATTGATCACAGCTTAATGTTTATAATAAAAAAAGTCCCGTATTATACGGGACTTTAATTTACAAAAAAAATTTATTGAATTAACAATCTTGAAATAGCTTTCAAGAATTGCCGTTTTCTATAAACTTTAATTGTCAGCATTAATTTGCCCAGCTGTATCGGGTTCCTAACTCACTCAACTGTGAATTTGAATTTGCCCAGCTGTAACGGGTTCCCAACTCACTCAACTGCGAATTTGAATTTGCCCAGCTGTAACGGGTTCCCAACTCACTCAACTGTGAATTTGAATTTGCCCAGCTGTAACGGGTTCCTAATTCACTCAACTGTGAATTTGAATTTGCCCAGCTGTAACGGGTTCCTAATTCACTCAACTGTGAATTTGAATTTGCCCAGCTGTAACGGGTTCCTAATTCACTCAACTGTGAATTTGAATTTGCCCAGCTGTAACGGGTTCCTAATTCACTTAGTTGTGAGTTTGAGTTTGCCCAAGAATAGCGGGTTCCCAAAGCTTCAAGCTGAGAAGAAGATTTGCTCTCGAAGGCTGGGATATTCTGACTAGCTGTATTGATTTCAGTAGCTGAAGCTGAATTAATAGTTACAGCTTCCGAATTTGAGTGAAATCTTGTAGCTTTTTCAACATTATTTGGCGTTTGAGCAACGCCTGATATGCTAAAAGCTAAGACAGCTAATACAAGAAGAGTTGCTGAGGAAAATAGTTTTTGGCACATAACTCACCTTATATATATATATATTGAAAATAGTTATTTAAGCACCTTTGGTGAAGCAAGCATTATGCCATTCAAAAAAACATTTGTTTTTTAAGGATTTTGAATTTTTGGACAAGAAGATAGGTAAATATTACCGAAATTACACTGTAATATTAGGGAAGTTGTAAAGATATATTACAAAACAGAGTATGTTTATTTGATATTTACAAAAAAACGCACTTTATTATTTATAATGCCTATCTATTAAATAGGCATTATAATTGTAAATTTGAGTTATGTGCTAAATACTATTACTAATTAACTATTTTCAACGCTAGTTATAACTCAATTTACATTCCAAAGATTAAAATCCTAAATCGTGCAAATAGCAGCTAAAATCAAAGGTTATTAAACTATGCTTTTATAATAAGGTGGATTATTATGAGATATTGACTTATAATAAGGCAATGCTATTTCAAAAGTGAGTCGAGTTTAGGACGGGAAATCCCTAAAAGATTCGCAGTTTTAGATTTATTCCCATTTGTTTTTTCCAGTACATTTTGAGCGTACATACGCTCTATTTCTCGCATTCTTGTTTTAGTATAGTTTACATTAAAACTTACAAAATTTGGAAGGTTCGATACATCTATGTTTTTATCTTCAACTAAGGCATCAATATTTTGAGTTAAATTAGAAAATTGTGAAAGCCTTAATGTTGTGTCTTCGCTCAAAAGAACTGACCTCTCAATTGAATTTCTCAACTCTCTAACATTTCCCGGCCAGGGATAATGCATTAAAAACTCCTCTAATTGCTTCTCAATTCTTTTTATATTTTTATTGAATTGATCATTAAATTCCTTTATAAATTTATTTGTAAGTAGAAGGATATCTTCGCCCCTTTCTCTCAGAGGCGGTATCACTAATGAAACTACATTTAATCTATGATATAAATCTTTCCTAAACTGTCCACTCTCAATCAGGGCTTCCAGGTTATTATTGGTTGCGGAAATAATTCGTGCATTAATAGAAATATCTACAATTCCACCTAATCTTCTGACAATCTTTTTCTCAATAGTTCTCAAAAGCTTTGATTGAATACTGAGACTAATATCAGCCATTTCATCCAGAAATAATGTCCCATTTTCGGCGAGTTCAAATAATCCATATTTTCGGGCTTTGGCATTTGTAAAAGCGCCGGGCTCATATCCAAACAACTCCGATTCCATTAGTGATTCAGGAATAGCGCTACATATGATATCAACAAAAGGTCCCCCTGCTCTATCACTGCTTTCATGAATTAGTCTCGCAAGCAATCCCTTTCCAGTTCCTGTTTCCCCAAGAATAACAACACTTACATCGGGGTTATCCGCAACTTTTTTAGCAAAGTTCAATACTTTGATGAATTCGGTAGAAGTGCCTACAATAGATTTGACATTGTGAACGTCTTTTCGTGCTTCAGCTGTCGCTTTCTTAGATGTTAAATATGATTTACTTGTAATTATATCAGATAAATAATCATTAAGCTTGGGCAATTCGTAAGGCAGAACGAATAGATCAACAAATCCTAGTTTAACTAGCGAGCTTACAAGTACAGCATCGTTATTATTTATTACGAAAATAATAACATTAGCAATACTGTCTTTTAATTTTATAATTTTATTCAGATACCTGGAACTCAGGCTGGATATTTGATAAATAAATATCTCATCAGGATTTATTTCGATTTTTTTCAATGTTACAAATTCGACCGAAAAATCCTTTAGCTCAAGTTGTTTGACAGAAGATGAAATTGATGAAATATCTTCAGTGTCAGAGTAAACTTTTATAATAATTTTAGAGTCCGACATTTACATCTGCTCTGCGATACGTTTAAGTGTCTCAAGCGCATATTGTCTATCCGGTTGATCAAAATAAACCATCTTTAATCTCTCATCAGTAATTTTTTCATCTATATAATCAAGTACTGACTTTACGTAAACGAGATAATCAGCTGCCCTGGATAAATTTCCTCTCTCAGCATAAATAACAGCCAACACAAATAAAACCTTCCAGGTCAATTCTGTAATATCCAAATCCTTAATAATATCATAAGCATTTAGATAATAATCGATCGACGGCTTTAATTCCGGTTCATTTGCCGAAGCAGAGAGCAAACCTAATAGATACAGCCTTTCAGCCTCGAAATAACTATTCTCTTTACATACTGTAATCAATTCTTCAGAATTTAATTCATCTAGTGCTTTAGGAAATTCATTCAGTCGGATAAGAATTTTTATCTTAAATGAACTGCAATAAAAATAATTATATTTTTCTTCATTATTAAAGTATTCGTTTTTAATGTCTTCCAGTCTATTCAAGCTATTCTTCAATTCCTTTTCATCATTCAAGATCAATATTTTCATAAATTCAAGATTCATCCTATGTTTCGTATTAACAGATTCGATAGCAACTAATTTTTCAAATTCTTTTAACATTCTTTCATAGGTTTTATAATCTCCCAAAATCAAGTATGTTTTACATAAAAGAGAAAAAGATTCAAGGCACTCATTATAATTTTGAATAGATTCATATATATTTTTAGATTCTGAAAGATGTGTAATAGCATTTTGATATTCACAGGTTATAAAATAGATATCTCCCATGTTACCCAGTACATTTGCTTGTTCAATTTTATTTCCGAGACTCATAAAGATTGAATAAGCACGTTTATAAAACTCAATAGATTTTTCAAAATTTGATATATAGAAATTAAAAACGCCAAAATTCACTAGTATTTTAGATTCTTGTGCAAGATTTCCTAATGACTTATTTAAATTCAGCGACTTATTCCAATAATCCTCGGCTAATTTATGATTACCTATCATATTATAGATATTTCCCATATTCATTTCCATTTGAGCAATGCTCAATTTAAGATCATATTTCTCATATATCTTTTCTGCTTTTTCAAAATAGCCTAAAGCTTTTTCCATATTATTATTATTATATATTTGCATCAAGCCAAGATAATTGTAACATTTCCCTTTTTCTACAGCTGAGGAATCTTCATTACCAATTATTTCCTCGCATAAGTCAGATGCTTCAGCATATTTATTTAATTCTACATTCGCCTTAACAATCTCAACCAGTAACTGTTGCTTTAATCTCTTATCCTTTAACTCTGGTATCAAAGACGCCAAGTGTTCTTTGCCCTCTTCATATTCACCAAGTCCTATTAAACAGCCACCTTTCAAAACCACCAAATCAATTAATTTATCTTTATCTATTATATTATTTTCTAATTTTTTTATCAGATCAATTGCTGATTTGTAATCGTTGAGCTTAATTAAAGCCTTACACAATATATATTTTATTTCCAATATAATGTTTTCAGGAAGAAAAACTTCAAGTAGGTGGTTTAATAACTTAACTTGATAAGAATATGCCGAAATTCTTTCAGCTTTAGTTACCTCATCATGAATAATTAAATAGCTTTCATAAAATTCTTCTGCAAGCTCATACTGCCTGGATAATTCAATAATATTAAACCCCGACAATTTTTCTTTAATTGCCTTTACTAACTCACCATGATATTCTTTTTTGTTCTGGATTTTCGAATAAACAAACTGCTTCAGGCTTTCAGTCGTAAAAACAGGATTCGAAGTTAAGGTAAGCTGCTGAATAATATTTTTGTTTTGCAGTCCAACAAGGATTTCCATTGTTTTATTAATATTTGTATCTACTAACAATGAAATGCTTTTAATATCAATTGTAGATTCAAAAGAGGATATTAATTTTGCAAGGTTTAGTTCTTCGGGCGTTAACGTATTAATTCTTAATTTATAAATTTCTTCATGCGAACTTCTTAAAAGCAGGTCGGTTTTTTTGCCGGACTTAATTTTTACTCCTTCCGGCCCGAACTCAATAATTTCTAATATCAATAAATCCTTTATAAATCCCATTATATTGCCTGGCAGGAGGTCCGCATGCTGCAAAATTATTTTCCTTAATTCTTCAGCGGGAAAAGCCGGATAATAACTCCTTTCAATAAATTCAGTTAATTGAGCTTCAGTAAATTGATTAAGATTTATCTCCCGAATGTTATTAATTACGTTTGCCTTATCATTTGTATCCGAGTTTTCACATAATATTATTTTGATTCCGTTTACCTGAAGAATTGGGAAGATATTTGCCAGAACTTCTAATGTAAAATCATCGTAAAAATTAAACCCATCTAAAAGTAAAATAAAGCTGCATTTCTGGGTAATACTTCCTATTAGAGATTTTAATTCATCAATCAGGTTTACCGGTATTTCATTAATCAAATTTTCTGATCTTTGAATATCATCTTGTGAAAGATCCGGATAAACAAATCCAGAGTAGATAATCCTTTTCATTATAAGCCTGATAAACTCGGCACCCGATTTTAATTTATTATCAGTTATACTAACAACATTATAATTTTTATAGTATATCTCATTAATCAGGGTTGTCTTTCCTGCGCCTTCTGAACCTTTAATCACAAATACTTCCCCGCTTTGTTTATCAGCCAGATAAGTATTAATTATTGTTAGAATATCATTCCTTCCCGAAAATGTTAATGCGGGTATAAAATCCTTAATAATATCATCATCTATTTTAATTTCTAATGCAGCAAGAATTTCCAAAGAGTTCGCAAATCTATCACTTGGATTCTTTGCAAGAAGTTTTTTAATTGCATTTATTAACTTTTCAGAATAAATTGAAGCAGGAAATATAAATTCTTCCTCAAGATGAGATTTGTAAATATCAATTTCATTTTTTGTTTTAAATGGAAATGTGTCATAAAGAATTCTGTATAATAGTATACCAAGAGAATAAAGATCAACTCTGTGATCATGGTCTTCATTACGCAACAACTCAGGTGCAATATACTCTGCAGTACCTCTTAAAGAATCAATTTCTATATCTGGAAGGTATTGGGCAAAACCCAGGTCAATTAATTTTATCTCGGGTTTGTTATTATTTTCGTTAATTAAAATATTTTCTGTTTTAAGATCGTAGTAGATGTAATTTGACTGATGTAAATAATAGAGGACTGAGCAAAGCTGTTTAATTATTTCCAATAATACTTTTTCATCTTTCAATTTACCATATTTTAATAATTCCGCACCTCTAAAAAATTCCAAAGTTAAAAATCTACTGCCAACAGAAATTTCTTTATCAGCATCATTTTTTTTAACAATTGTACCGAGTTCGTTTGATTTTATAATATTTGGATGGTTGAGTTTCCTGAGATTAAAATATTCATTATTGAAGGATTGAATTTCTTCCTGTGAAGCTTCTGGAGGTAATATTTTTATTGCCTGATCTTTATCCGGAAATTCAGTATCACTGCAAAGATAAACTGCGCTTCTCCCCTGGCCTAATTTCTTTTTTATTAAATATCGTTCGTTTATCATTATCAGTTTCTTAATTTCGGATTAAAATAAACATTGATCTCTTTACCAAGATTATTTGCAGCGAATAATGTAATGAAAAGAATTATACCCGGAAAAAATATCATCCACCATGCAGTCGTAAGATAACTCTGCCCGGCTTCAATCATCTGCCCCCATGATGGATAACTGCTTCCGGTGCCAAGACCAAGAAAACTTAAGGCAGCTTCCGCAAGTATAACATTTCCATACTGAAAGATGAGATTTACTATAATTGATGCTGCTATCACTGGCATTACTTCATTAATCAATAATTTGAAGTTTGAAAGTCCAATCATTTTGGCTGAGATAAAATACTCTTTACTTTTAATTGATATTACTTCACCGCGTACAATTTTAAAAAGACTCATCCACCCTGAAAATCCTAAAACAATTATTACTGAAAACAGGGAATTACCAAATAAAGCAAGTATAAGTACAATTAAAAAGATAACAGGAAATGCAAGTAACATATCTGTAAACCTGCTTAGAACAGAATCCATCCATCCTCCCCAAAAGCCGGCAAAAAAACCCAGACTTAGACCAAGAATCATAGTAATTATAACAGCACCAAGCCCAACGAATAATGATATTCTCGCTCCATAAACAAGTCTTGAAAAAATATCCCGGCCCAGTTCATCGGTTCCAAGCAAAAATATTTTTTCATCAATTTGAGGTTTGCTCCCTGCAAATACTACTTTATCGCTATCAATTTGAAATGCCATTCCTTTTTGATAATATGTAACTATTTTTCCGGATTTAATACTATCAATATATATTATATTTTCGTCATAGGAATTTTTAATAACCTGATCCCTCATTTTTAAAAATTCCCCAAGCTGATCATCAGAATAATTGTCCTGATTTACTAAATCTAAAACTTTTATTTTACTAAATGGAGGAAGTAGTTTTGTTACATTCAGATTTTTTTCAAAATCAGGATTTAATTCAGAGACAATGGGAGCAAAAACAAACATTGCAAGTAATAAACAAATTACTGCTGAAGTAAAGTTTAGTCTTTTTTCCAAAACGTTGATGCGTTTTCTTTTGAGAAAGAACAAGACCGGAAGTAAAATTATAAGTATAGCTGAGATAAAATTATCAATTAACAAAAAATTCAGATGATCTATTGCAACCGAGGTTTTACTAAAGAACAATATTAAAAATTGGAAAAGCAAGTTAAATGATTTAAATATATCGGAAAAGCGAATTATAAATATTAAACCGCATAACCCTAAAACAAATTGCCATATTTTTATTTTTATTTTCACTCTAATTAAGGATTCCTTTAATCAATCTTTTATCAATTTTGGCCTTTAAAAGATCGGCTGCCAGGTTGCTTACTACCACAAGAATTCCTGAGACCAGAGTACAGCCAATTATAAGCGGATAATCACGCGATAGTATTGCATTTATTGTCAACCGCCCCATTCCGGGTAAAGCAAAAATAACCTCAGTAATTAATGCCCCTCCGAACAATACTCCCAGCTCAACTCCGGCAACTGCGATTAATGGACCAATAGCATTTGGAATAATATGTTTTAATAATATTTTCTTTTCTGTTAATCCATTTGCTGTAAGATAAAGAACAAATTGATTATTATATGTTTCCTCAAGGTTATCGCGCAAATATTTATAAAAAACCGCTACCCCTCCCATAGACAAAGTTACTAAAGGCAATATCATATGCTTTGCATAATCAAGAAAACTTTGAAGAAACGAATAATCATTTGAATCAAATGAACGGAGTCCGGAAGAGGGAAAAATATTTAAGCTAGCTGAAAATAGATAAATTAGAAATACCCCGATAACAAAAGAAGGAATAGCATAAACAACCAGGCTCAATTTTGAAAAAGCTTTATCCAGATACCCATTTATTTTTTTAACTGAAATAATTGCAAGAAAAAAACCCAGGCTTATCTGAATTGAAAAACTTATTATTGAAAAAATTAAAGTGAACGGAAGATAATCCATAATAACAGAAAGAACAGGAAGCCTGTAGTTGTAGGAAAAGCCAAAATCTCCCCTGCACAAATTAACTACGAAAGATTTATACTGCTCAAATACTGAACTATTTAGGTTAAATGATTCCCTGATATGATTTACAAGTTGCGGGTTTAATTTTGGAGAAATGTATTTATCTGCTGGATCGCCCGGCGACAACCTTAATAGAATAAAAACAAATGTTATTAAAAGGAACAAAACCATAAGGGAAGATAGGACACGTCTTAATAAAATTTTAAACGTTTCATTTTTCATAAATTGCACTTTATAATCATATTTATTTCCATAATGGTTGAATCATTAAATAATCAAAATGTATATTATTCATTCCCACATCGTATTTCCTTTGAATATGATAAACTAAAACGTCTAACAATTAACATTGAGTAGTTGCTAAATTAATACTGATAAATATAGACTTAATTTATTATTTTGTTTAACAAATAAAAAATTACATTTAAAAATGCTCCAGGTACAAATAAGAGAAATAACCATTAAGACTCCTCCGGAAAAAAGGAGGTTATTGAGTAACATTAATTTTGATCTTGGGGAAAACCAAATATTTACAATACTTGGGAAAAATGGAAGCGGGAAATCAACACTAGCAAAATCAATCACCGGGCTTTTAGATAAAAAATTTTACTCGGTATTTGGAACCATAATCCTAAATGGGATGGACATATTTAGTCTTAAAAATGAAGAGTTGCTCAAGATAAGACGTAACAGTATCAAGTATGTATTTCAGGATGCAATGAATAGTTTTGATCATTTGCTAAAACTTAAATATTATTTTGATCTCCTGGCTAAAGACAAAAATGAAATTGATAATCTACTTAGTTATTTCCTTTTGCCGGATTCAAAAAAATTATTTAAAATGTACCCTTATGAAGTCAGCGGAGGAATGGCGCAGCGCATAAGTTTTGTTTTAGCTCTTTTATCTACACCAGAGATTATAATCCTGGATGAACCTACTTCCGGTATTGATTTAGCCATAGCAAATTTATTTTTACTGAAACTAAAGGAATTCACAAACCAAAATAAAAATTCTGTGTTGCTCATTACGCAGGACATTTCCTTTGCGAATAAAGTATCAGATAAGATTGCCTATCTTGCAGATGGACATTTATCGAAATTTTATGAGGTAGAAGAATTCCTTAATAAAAAAGATGATCCATTGCTGGTTGGTTTTTTAAATGCTAACAGGCAGATAGAAACATGAACAAGTTTATTGAAATAAAAAATCTTAATTATTCTGTAAGTTCGAATTCCATATTAACTAAAGGCGATGAAAAAAAAATTCTAAAGAATATTTCTTTAGAAATTGGGAAAAATGAAATAATCGGGATTACAGGAGAATCAGGCTCCGGCAAAACGACTCTGATAAAACTCATTGCCGGAATTTTAAAGCCTGTCTCTGGTGAAATTATTTTTTCAGATTTACAGGGTTGGGAAAGAAGCAAGACCAACCCGGCGCAGATACTTTTTCAAAACAACAGTGAAATTTTAAATCCTTTCAGATATGTTGAAGATATCGTTGAGGAAGCAATTAAAATAAGAAATGAAGGGAAGTCAGATATCAGGATCGAAAAAGAAAGGATTTTCAATTCAGTTGGCTTTAGTGAAGAACTCAGAAAACGAAAGGGCTTTGAATTAAGCGGTGGCGAACAACAGCGTGCGGCGCTTTGCAGAATTCTGGCAGCAAAACCAGAGCTGCTATTCCTGGATGAACCTTTCTCTGCCCAGGACGTTGAATCCCAGGTAAATCTTTTGAATTTATTTAAAAAAATAAGCCAGGAGTTCCATCTCACAATGATATGTGTAGCACATAATCTGAAAATTCTTAGAAAACTCGCCGGCAGAATATTTGTTATGTACAACGGCGAAATTGTTGAAAGTGGAAGTACAGAAGAAATATTTAACTCGCCAAAAAATGATTACACAAAATTTCTATTAAAATGTGAAAATTATGACTTGAAATATGAAGAGTTAAAATTCAGCGGGAGTTTATAATTCTTAATAATTTTTATTTATATGTCTAAAACTAACGCAATCAGAATTCTTGAAGCAAACAAAATTCCCCACACCACTCACGATTATGAAGTAGATGACGATCTTACCGGCATCACCGTCGCAAATAAAATTGGCGCTGATCCTGATTCAGTATTTAAAACACTAATTGCAACTGGGGATAAAACCGATGTAAACGTATTCTGCATTCCTGTTACTGCTGAACTAAATTTAAAAAAAGCTGCTGCCGCAAGTGGTAACAGAAAAATTGAAATGCTGAAATTAAAAGACCTCTTCCCAACTACCGGCTATATACGCGGTGGCTGCTCGCCAATCGGTATGAAGAAAAAATTCCCCACTTATATAGATGAAGCTGCAGGAATTTTTGAAAAAATTTATGTGAGTGCCGGCGTACGAGGAACACAGGTTTGTATTTCTCCAATCGATCTGCAGAAATTAATAGAAGCCGAATTTTCAGATTTAATCTAGCTTATATAAAAGTCAGGTTTTATCAAATTATTATTTCTCTTTTTTATATGTTGTAGGCGGGGTATAATACCCTCCCCTACGAAAGTTAATTATTTTAAATAAATATCCTTAATTAACAATCGTATTAAAGTTTTAGCTGCTCCATCGCTCTTTTATTTATAACCATTCTTACCTATATTTGAGGCCAAAATTGACAGGAGAATCTAAAAATGGCTAAACAACAATCTTTTGCAGATAAATCCAAAACAAAAGCAAAAGCGGGCGGTATCAGCGTAAAACTGATAAAAAGCATTAAAACCTCAAAAGGGACCTACAAATTCAATGAAAAATTTGTAAAAATATCTGATATCAGCAAGGTTACAGATATAAAATAAGTTTGAAAATTAAGCGGTTCATAACCGCTTTTTTTTCATAAATTACTTCCCAAACAGATCAAATTCAGCAAATAGTAAACTTACCTAAATTCATTCCCTTGATTAAGTTATAAAAATTATTATATTGGTTTTCGCTGCTATCAGAATCAATCCGAAGGCCGTTGTCCGGTTTTCAATAACGAAGTTTGTACGAACAAGCTTTCATTCAGATTAAATAATTTATTCTAAAATACAGCAGTTAGATTTACTCACAAAAGGAGGGTGTTAACATGATTACCCCTAAAAAGATGAAATTCTATGGATTAAAGGATATCGACAAAATCCCTCAACTGCATGATTTGACTGAAGAGCAGAGATTTGCAATAAAAGTCGTATCCAATGTTTTACCTTTCAGAGCAAATAATTATGTAGTTGAAGAATTAATTGACTGGACAAATATACCCGACGATCCAATTTTTCAGCTTACTTTTATGCAGAAAGAAATGCTGACCGATGATCAGTTTGATCGTATGGCTGAATTATTAAAAGGCGGTGCTTCCGAAGAGGAGATAAAAAATTTATCAAACGATATTCGTCTTGAACTTAATCCTCATCCCGCAGGACAAATGACCGCTAACGTTCCATCTCTGGAAGGCATTCCTGTTCCCGGCGTTCAACACAAGTACAGAGAAACAGCATTGGTTTTTCCTTCCAGCGGACAAACCTGTCACGCCTATTGTACATTTTGTTTCCGGTGGGCACAATTTGTTGGAATGAACGATCTGAAATTTGCAACGGACGAATCCAACCGTTTCCAGGATTATTTGAGAAAGCATAAAGAGATAACGGATGTCCTGTTTACCGGCGGTGATCCGATGATAATGAGTTTGAAAAAATTAAAAGTTTACTATTGAACCGCTGCTTGCACCGGAATTTAATCACATTCAAACAATCAGGATCGGAACAAAATCAGTAGCGTACTGGCCTTATAAATTTGTTACCGACCACGATGCAGATGAAACTTTAAGTTTATTTGAAGAAATAGTTGCTTCGGGAAAACATCTTAGCAATTATGGGGCACTACAATCACTGGAAAGAATTATCGACTGATGTTTCTCAGGAAGCTATCAGAAGAATAAGAAATACCGGAGCACAAATAAGGACTCAGTCTCCATTGATTAAACACATTAATGATGATCCTGATGTTTGGGCAAAAATGTGGAAAGACCAGGTAAAACTCGGATGTATTCCATATTACTTTTTTGTAGAGAGAAACACCGGAGCAAAAAATTATTTTGAGATTCCATTAATAAGAGCTTACGAAATTTACAGAGAAGCATATAAACAGGTTTCCGGATTGAGCAGAACTGTTCGCGGTCCGTCAATGTCTTCTTTACCCGGAAAAGTAGCGATCGAAGGAGTTGCTGAAATAAATGGCGAAAAGGTTTTTGTACTTAACCTTTTGCAGGCAAGAAATCCTGATTGGTGCAAAAAACCTTTCTTCGCAAAGTTCGATCCGAAAGCAACGTGGTACGATCAGCTTCGCCCGGCTTTTGGAAAAGATAAGTTTTTCTTCCAGGATGAACTTAACAGAATACTTGCAAGTCAGAATGGACAGATCTTTTTCGGAAATGAAATGAGAAGAAGAAGTTCTTGAGATAGATGAAGATTCTGAAATGGTTGCTTGATATTTAAATGAATTAAGCGAGGTTCACTTTAAAAGTGAGCCTCATTTTAATTAAAACAATTCCAGGCTTAAACTTCCTTCAAGCTCAAGCAATTTTTCTTTAATACCTGCTCCTCCCGAATAACCGCCAAGCTTGCCGGAAGTTTCAATCACACGATGACACGGGATAATAACCGGAACGGGATTTGACCCATTTGCTCTGCCGATTGCACGCACAGCTTTTTTATTGCCGAGTAGCAACTGCAATATCTTTATATGTAGCAGTTTTGCCGAAACGGAATTTTTTGCAGTTCACTCCAAACTTTCTTTCTGAAATTCTGTGCCCTCTATATCAAGGGAAACATAAAATTTCTTTCTCTGCAAATCAAAATACTCTTTTAGCTGTCCGAACACGTTGAACATAAAAGGATCATCGGGATGAAGTTTTGTTGTATTTTTTGTATCCAATTCAGATGCTTTTTTATTCATCAGTATTTTTTGAATCCCCTTTCGCGATGAAAAAATATCGAATTTAATTCCCCCGATTACAGCAGAAGCCCTGTATAAATTCTCTGATTTTTTCATTTAATTTTTCCGGATAAATTACCCGGTTTCAATTTATAAAAAAGAGAATAAAAAAAGGGAAGAAATTATTAAAAATCTCTTCCCTTGATAAAAAAAACTGAATTAATTATGCGCTTTCAACCTCAAGCGCAGGATTTATATCTTTTTTCAGCAAACCTTCAATTGCCATTAAAGTCCCGCTGATTGCTGTCGGACAGGTACCGCACGCTCCCTGGTAGCGGATTTTAACTTTAAAGCCATCAATACCAAGAACCTGCAAACCGCCACCATCGCCGGCTAAGGCTGGCCGCACTTTTTGATCAAGTATATCGTTTATTTTAATCATTAATTCATCAGCTTCATCATCAAGCGGTTTAACACCCTTTTCTTCCGGGATTAAATCTTTATCGAATGTTTTTAAAAAATCAATAAAAGGTCTTTGTATTTGTCCCCAGTTGGCTTCTTTAGTTTTTTCAATAGTTACAAATTTATCCATATAAAAAACAGAAGCTACCCCATTAATTTCAAATATTCCTTTTGCAAGCGGATCGGATTCCGCTTCCTTTTTATTTGAAAACTGCCTCGTTTCAACTCTCAATATCTTTTCATTTAAAATAAATTTTAAAGCCTGCGGGTTTGGCGTCAAATCTACATCTTCAACCATTAACATTAAATCTTCTCCTTGGTTTAATTAACTGCCTAAAAATAACCCGATTTGAGTCGAGGTTCAAGTCAAAACATTTTCTTATTTTATATTTTACAGTTGTAGGGGTGGGATTGAAACCCACCCCTACAGAAAAATATTTCTATTATAAATCCGGGTACAGAATGAAAAATCGAAAATCAATTCGCCTTGTTGAGTACGATTACAAAAGGGCAGGTTATTATTTTATAACTATTTGTATTAAATCAGGAACATTATTTGGAAATATTTCAAACGGAAAAATGAAATTAAATTTCCCGGGGAATATTGTTAAAAAGTGCTGGCTGGATTTACCTAAACATTATAAAAACTGTAAACTCGATTATTATGTTATTATGCCAGATCATTTTCACGGGATTATGATTATAAATAATGATATTGGTGCTGTTAATGTTGTAGGGGCGGGTTTGAAACCCGCCCCTACAGGGAAAACAATTAATTCAAAAAAACACGGATTACCTGAGATCATCAGAGGTTTTAAAACATTTTCATCCAGAAAGATAAACGAATCAAAATACTTTAAGGAAAAATTTCACTGGCAAAGATCATTTTATGACCGGGTTATCAGAAACGAAAACGAACTTTATAAAATCAGAGAATACATTTATCAAAATCCTGTTAAATGGGAATTGGATGATAAGTAAAATGCCGATATATTTTGACAGTCATTAATAACTATTTCTGAATTTAATGAACCTCAAAAAAATTCTGATTGTTTTTACAGGCGGCACATTTTCAATGAAAATTGATGAAAAAACCGGCGGTGCTGTGCCACGTTATTCCGGTGAAGAATTGCTCGATAAGATTCCACAGGCAAAGGAACTTGCTGATATAACTTGCTATGATTTTGGAAAATACCCCGGCCCCCATATGACTCCTGAATTAATGTTTAAATTATCGGGGACAATAAAAGAATTGATTGGAAATAATGATTATTCCGGTGTTGTAATTACACATGGCACTGACACGCTTGAAGAAACAGCTTATTTACTTGATCTTACTATTAAAACAGAAACTCCCATCGTACTTATAGGTTCTATGAAAAACAGCTCCGAGCCAGACTGGGACGGGCCGAAAAATCTAATGGATGCTATTCATGTTTGCCTCGATGAAAACAGCAAAAATTTGGGAGTACTGGTTTGCCTCAATGGTGAAATCAATGCTGCAAGCGAAGTTACAAAAACATATACTGATGAGATCGACACTTTTCACAGTTTGGATTTTGGTGCTCTTGGTTTAGTTGAGCACGGAAAAGTTACCATCAATCGCCCGCCGTTTAAACTTGAAACAATCGATACAAAAAAAATAGTAACTAATGTTGATATGCTGACAGTTTATGCAGGAATGAACGAAAAATTTTTCAAGTTTTCAGCAGACAGCGGAGTTGAGGGAATTGTTGTTGAAGCGCTTGGAGTCGGAAATGTACCGCCTGCAGCTTTCGAAGGAATTAAATATGCGGTAGAGAAAAATATACCTGTGGTTCTTGTTTCACGTTGTCCCGCCGGAGAAACGCTTGATATATATGGTTATCCCGGTGCTGGTAAATGGCTTCACAGCATAGGTGTAATGTTTGCTGAATATCTTAATGGACAAAAGGCGAGAATTAAATTAATCCTTGCACTGGGGAAAACTAAAGACAGAGAGGAATTAAGGAAGATATTTGAAAATAAAAATCCAGCTTAATCCTGAAAATTAATCTTTGTAAGCTAATCAACAGCTATGTGTTCAATTTCGACTTTATGAATATTATTTACCGGCATTCCAAGAAATAATTCAGCAACCTCTTTAAAAGTTACGGGAATATCACTTACAAAGAAATCGTGATGCCCTGGAACATTTGAATTAGTTTCAAATCCAACCCTGTTTAATTCATTTCTTACAACTTCAGCGGAAGCAATTCCAGAATCAACAAGTGTAACATCCACGCCTATTACTTCCTGTATAACATCTGCCAGGATTGGATAATGTGTGCAACCGAGTACTAAAGTATCTATACCAAGTTCTCTTAATTCTCTAAGATAATCTTCAGCTATTTCATAAGTCGCTTTCTTTTTTATCCAGCCTTCTTCTGCCAGCGGCACAAACAATGGACACGCTTTTTCGAAAACTTCAACTTCGGAATTATGCTTTTTGATTTCTCTTGAATATGCTTTATTGTTCACAGTTGCCCTTGTGCCGATTACGCCGATCTTTCCATTTTTTGTATGTTTAACTGCAAACCCGGCACCCGGCTCAATCATTCCAATTATCGGGACATTAAAATTTTTTGAAAGTTCATTAAGTGCAACAGATGAAACTGTATTGCAGGCAACAACTATTGCTTTAACATTTTTATTCATTAAAAATTTAGCATCCTGAATTGCATACTCAATGACTGTAGCATTTGATTTAGATCCGTAAGGAACACGCGCAGTATCACCGAAATAAACTATATTTTCTCTCGGCAATGTAGAGGCAAGTCTTTTAACAACAGTTAACCCTCCGATACCTGAATCAAAAACTCCTATCGGTTTTTCTTTTTCCATAAAATTCAAATTATTACCTATAGCATTTGAGAAATAGTTTTCATCAATTCTGATTTAATGAACTGGTAATCATTAATTGATACTTTTTTCCCGCTCCTGTCAAGAACATAAAAAGAGTCAACGATATCATCTCCCCTGGTAGAGATTTTTGCAAAATAAATAATTAATCCCAGTTCATTCATTTTGCTTGTTACCTGGTAAAGAAAACCTAATCTATCGGGAGAATAAATATCAATTATAGTGTACTTTTCCTGTTTTTCAAAAACAACTTTAACTTTTCCGCTTCTGTTGAAAAATTTGCTTTCTATCCTCCACCACCTGTTTTTCATTCTTGCAATTTCAGCATTAAGTTTTAGCAACCCTGTTACCACGGCGTCAAGATCGTTTTCTATTTTATTGTATCTTTCCTTATTTATAATATTGTGAGTGCGGAAATCTGTAACATTAAAAGTGTCGATTACAATTCCATCCTTTCTAGTAAAAATTTTAGCATCGTGAATATTCAGATCATTAATCGAAAGCACACCGCATAGTTTTGATAGTAGCGAAGGGAAATCATTTGTGATCACAGTTATGTTTGTATAACTGTTAATTTCTTTAAACAATGCTGAAACTCTTATACCTTTTTGAATCTCTTCTATATGACGAGCAATTTCTTCATCCGAAAAATGATGAGCATAAGCGATATCATTTATCGATTCAATATGTTCCTGAACATTTTCTTCAGATATGGCCTCTGAATGTTTACTTATTTCTTTTGGGATTATATATGTATTTGAAACTAAAAATTCTTCACCGCTGAGCTGTTCATCAAGCATTGTTTTAGTTTTGCGATAAAGTTCAGAGAGCAAATCGCTTTTCCATGAAGTCCAAACAGCTTCATTAACGGCAGATAAATCTGCATAGGTTACAAGATATAGAAGATCAAGATCTTCTATCATATTAAATTTTGAACTAAAATTATTAAGAGTTTCCGGATCATGCAGATTTCTTCTAAAGGCTACCTGTTCCATAATAAGATGATTTTTCACAAGAAAGGAAACACGATCGATTTCTTCTTCATCATATCCAAGCCTCTGCATTATTGCAGACGCCATCTCAGAACCTATTATTTCGTGCCCTGCAATATTTATAGGCTTAGCAATATCGTGAAATAAAAGAGCCAAATATAATATTTCTTTGTTTTTAAGTTGATTAAAAATTTTACCAAGTGATGATTTATCTTTTTCCAGTTTTTCAATATTTTGAATTGAAATCAGAGTATGTTCATCTGCAGTGTAACAGTGATAAACTCCGTGCTGCATAAATCCTACAAGATCTTTCCATTCAGTCATGAATGCGCCAAGTACACCAAGTTCATTCATTAAAGACAGAGTTTGCCCAACATTTTTAGGAAGTTTCAATATTTCTCTAAAAAAAACAGAGGACTCCGCCTGTTCAATTGATCTTTCAGAAATCTTTTCCACTATTCCGAGAATCGAAGTAATTAGTTTGTCTTCAAAAATTGCGGAATGCAAACCACGATAATAAAATGCTCGTAGAATATCGGAAAGCGTTAATTCATCATCGCCTGTAAAATAAATCATTTTACCTTTGATTCTAAAATTGCCATCCAGTTCAATCCCAAGAGTATCAGGAATGGGGTTAATAAATTCTTCATTGTATTTTCTTGACGTAAGTTTTGTAAACCGGTAAATACTGTTTGCAGCACTAAAATAATCTTTCATAAATGGAGAGAGGCCATCTTTCCGATTTAGAAATATTTCAGAAATTTTTTCCTGCATGGAAAATTCAAATCGGTCGCTTTTTTGATTAGTTATAATGTGTAAAAGGTTTCTTACCCCGAGAAGCAGCCTGTAGCTTTCCAATAACTGGTTGCATTCTTTTATACTAATTATTTTTTGTTTTTTTAAGAGATCGATAAAATTTTCCGCCTGCGTGATTTCATTTTGCTTATTTAATAAAGTTTTATTTTTTAGAATGTACATCCATTCTATTGCCTGAAAATCTCTCAATCCGCCTGCAGAAAGTTTAATGTTCGGTTCGAGCATTTTGGGCGATCCGCCGTATTTATTATACCTGTCTGAAATATCAAGAGATAGTCCTTTTATTAATGTTGTCTTGACTTTATCAGTCATGGTTTCAAACAATTTTACATTCCACTCATTATAAATTTTATCTGCGCCTAACAACAACCTAGTCTCGAAAAATTGTGTGAATGTATGAAGATCATTTTTGAGATATTTGTCTATATCAGAAAAATCCCTCACAGTATGAGAAGCTTCGATTCCGTTATCCCAGAATTTTTTAACCAGCTCCGTAATATCTGCTTCACTTTTCCTAACTGAATCTGTAATAAAAATTATATCAATATCAGAATATGGAGAAAGCTCTCTACGGCTGAAGCTGCCGGCTGAAGTAATTGCAAAATGATATTTTTTATTTCCGGCTAGTGTGCGGATATAATCTTCAACCAGCATGCTGTAGGCCATACTGAACCTAAAAGGATGAATCCACAAGGATTTATCTCTAAAGATTTCTTCTCTGTTTTTAACAAATTCTTTTTTTGCTGTCAGTGTAGCAGACATAATTCTTTGATTATCTTTTTTTTATTCCTTAAGAAAGCCATTACTCTTATATTCAACTTCAACAGTAGATCCTATTCCGCCCCTAACATTAAATTCCGCTGTAACAAGCATATAACGAGGCTTACATGCTCCAGCCAGGTCATCAAGAATTTTATTAGTTACACTTTCAAAATAAATCCCATCATTCCTGTAGGAATTTAAATAGAACTTTAAGGATTTAAGTTCAATGCATAATTTATCAGGAATATATTCAACCCTGATCGTAGCAAAATCAGGCTGACCGGTTTTGGGACAGACTGATGTAAACTCAGGTGCTTCATGTATTACAGAATAGTTTCTATCCGGATAAGCATTTTCAAAAACTTCCAACAATTTTATTTTATCACTCACTGCAACCTCTTTTCAATTTATATTTCATGATGAAAATTGTATTATTATTTCACATTTGACATTTCGCTTTTTACTTATAGACCGGTTTCATTTTATAAGGAATCGGATCCACATACCCCGACTGCTGAAATCCTTTTAATCGAAGAGCGCAACTGTCACATTCACCACAAGCTTCGTCATTATTCTGATAGCAGGACCACGTTAGTTCAAGTGGAGCTTTTAATTCAAATCCCCTTTTTACAATTTCAGATTTTGAAAGATGTATAATTGGAGTTTCAATTTTAATTTTGGTTTCCGGTTTAGTTCCCTCTTCAATCATTTTCTCAAAAGCAAAAAAGAACGAGGGACGACAATCAGGATAACCGGAAGAGTCTTCAAATACTGCTCCTATAAAAATTCTGGAAGCATTCAATACTTCTGCCCAGCTTGTGCAGGCTGATAAAATATTTGCATTCCTGAATGGAACATAAGAAGATGGAATGTCTTTATTCGTAAGGTTAGCTTTTGTAATATTAATATTCTTATCAGTTAAAGATGAGCCGCCTATTTTTGAAAGGTGTGTGAAATCAATCACCAGCCTTTTTTCAATTTCATAAAAATCAGCAATATCGTTAAATGATTTCAATTCTCTTTCTTCAGTCCTTTGCCCATAATTAATATGAGCAAAAGCGAGATCATAATTTTCGTTTGCAATTGCAGCAGTTACGCAACTATCCATACCTCCGCTTACTGCTACTACCGCTATTTCCTTTTTGTTTGTCATTTTTTTCATTGAAAATAAAGCCTAAAATAAGAAAATAGCTTCTCACAATGAAGTCAGGAATGGCAAGGGAAACCATATAATAAAGGGATTTCAGAGTTTAATTGGACTTTGTTTTACCTGGTTTTTAACAAATAGAATAGAATTACGACTACTAAACTCACACCGGCTGAGAGGTAAAAAGGAACCTGCGCTCCAAATTGATCCCATAGAATTCCGGTCATAAACGAGCCTGCCATAATTGCAATGCTGGAAAGCATACTGAGCAACCCTATTGCCGTCCCCCTGCTCTGATCAGGTATCAAATCCGATACCCACGCTTTAGCAACTCCTTCCGTTGCAGCAGCATAGATTCCATAAAAGGCAAAAAGTATCCAGATAATTATTTCATGATTGGTTAAGGCAAATCCAAAATAGACCAACGAAAATATCAGTAAACCCAGAATAAAAATATTTTTCTTTCCGAATCTATCAGAAAACCTTCCAAGCGGATAAGAAGATGAAGCATAAATTATATTATAAAAGATATAACCAAGTATCGCCTGTGTTGACGATCCTGAAACGCTTTTGGATTTTAAGATCAGAAAAACATCGCTGCTGTTTACAAGTGAAAAAACTGTAATAAGCAAAAGCAATTTTTTATAATCTGCAGACGAAGTTTTCCAGAACAATTTGTAATTGCTTTTTTCTTTTGAAACAATTGAAATTGGCTTATCCTTAACAGGAATAGTAAAACTAACTGCAATAAGTGACGGAACAAAAGCAACGAGAAATATTAAGATGTAATTTTCAGGATAAAAATATAGAAGCACCAAAGCTCCTGCCGGCCCGAGCGCAGCCCCAAGTGTATCCATTCCCCTGTGAAATCCAAAAATTGCTCCAGTATTATTTCCTGCATAACTTGCCAGTAAAGCGTCGCGTGGAGCCGTTCTTATTCCCTTACCAATTCTGTCTGTAACACGGGAAAATAAGACCGTAGGCACGTAAGGAAAAAGTCCCGGCAATGGTTTTGTAATTGCAGATAAACTGTAACCGATTCTTACAAAGATAGATCTCTTGCCCAACTTGTCCGACAACCTTCCGAAATATCCTTTAAAAAATCCTGCAGTGATTTCGGCAAGCCCTTCGATCAAACCTACAACAGCCATTGATGAGCCGAGAACAGCAGTCAAAAATATTGGTGTAATCGGGTACAGCATTTCACTTGCCATATCAGTGAAGAGACTGACAAAACCGAGAACTTTTACCTGGAGTGGAATTTTTTTATTTGACATCGATATATAATTTATTGTTTGGGGTAATTATCGCAATAAAAGATTTTAACCACAAATTATTTTTTCAACAAAATTGGAGTGGAGATTCGCATTTCGTAAATTTGCTTAGCAATTAATATTTCATTTATCGAGGACAAACATGCGCAGAAAAGTTATAGCTGGAAACTGGAAAATGCATAAGGACCTTAGCGAATCACAACACCTAATTACAAAATTGACAAATGCATTAAGTAAAGAAGAAATTAAATGCGAAGTGATTATATGTCCTCCTTATACTTCCCTGAGCGAGGCTTCGATACTGACGAAAAATACAAAAGTAAAACTGGGCTCTCAAAATATGCATTTTGAGGATAAAGGAGCTTTTACCGGTGAAGTATCTGCGTCGATGTTAAAAAGTGTGGGCTGTGAATATGTAATCCTCGGCCACTCTGAAAGGAGAGCGATTTTCGGAGAATCCGATGAAATGATAAATAAGAAAATCAAAAAAGCTTTAAACTCTGGCCTGAAACCCATTTTCTGTATAGGTGAAACATTGCAGGAAAGAGAAAGCGGAATAATGAATGAAGTCATCAAAAAACAAGTTACTGAAGGACTACAACAGGTATCGAAAAGTGAAATGGAAAAACTAATAATAGCTTATGAACCAGTCTGGGCAATAGGTACAGGCGTTACTGCAACTCCGGAACAAGCGCAGGAAGTGCATGTGTACGTGAGAAAATTAATTTCAGAAATGTTCGGAAGTGATACCGCTGATAAACTGGTAATTCAATACGGCGGAAGTGTGAAGCCTGACAATGCTGCAGAATTGTTGTCTCAAAATGATATTGATGGTGCTTTGGTAGGTGGTGCTTGTCTTGAAGCTGAATCCTTTCTCAGCATAATCAAGTCAGTCTAAATATTTTCAAATAAAGGGCTTATAGGGTTTTTTCTTTTCATATTGGTGTTCACCGAGCTTAAGATTTACATTGATTTCCCCTCCATTCTTTAGTATATTTGTCGGCTTATTTTCTACCAAAAAGGACACAATTTACGGATGGTCTTTCCCAGGAAACTTAATTTTTTATTAATTTTTATTGTAATTATCCTTGTAGTCCCATTAAAAGCACAAATAGTTTTCAGGGATTTACCCGGTTATAAGATAAACCTCTCAGATTCTTCTTTTTTTGAAACCAATCAATTCAGAAACATAATCCCATTAAACGGAGCCTGGCAGGTTTATTCTGCTAGCGACGCAGAGAAGAAAAAAATTAATATAAACATCCCTTCGATATTTGAAGGTAATGGTGAGTTAATATTTGAAAAGAATTTTTCATTATCACAATTTGACATAGAGGATCATCAACTCAGACTTGTATTTTTGGGTATTAACTATTCTGCAGAAATTTCGATTAATAACAAGATAATTTACACCCATACCGGTGGAGCAATACCTTTTCAGATTGAACTTCCAAGGGACATACTTCATTCTGACAGAGATAATATTCTTACCGTAAAAGTAAATTATAAACTTGATTCAGAAAATACTATCCCGCTAAAACAACGATTTCTATTTCCTAAAAATTTTGGAGGAATACTAAGGGACGTTTACATTGAAACGAGGCCAAACGTTTCTTTTACAAATTATTCAATAACGAATTCTCTAAATTCTAAAACAGGCAAAGTAAACATTTCGATAAATTCGAAAGTATCGAACCAGGAATTTAATTCACCGGCGGATACGTTAACTACTATAAACAATCTCATAGTAAAGACCAGGATATATTCCCCTGATGGTTTGAATAATCAAAGCCCAACTGATTTTTCATTTGCATTAAAAAGAAATAAAGATATTAATGTAAATCAAAATATGGAATTAAATCTTCCTGATTTATGGAGCCCGGATTCTCCAAGACTTTACACATTAAAAATGGAATTATGGAGGAATAACAGCCTGATTGATGTGGTGCAGAGAAAATTTGCCATTTATACACTATCCACCGAAAAAACCGGGCTTAAATTAAATAACAAGGATTTTGCTATCAGCGGCGTTACATTCATCCCTTCAAATCGTGAATTCGGAAATCTTTTTTCATACAACGATATGGAAAAAGATATAAAAATGATAAAAGATCTTGGTTTTAATTCAGTGCGGTTTGCAAAATCGATTCCTAATCCCTATTACATCTACCTGTGCGAAAAATATGGACTTCTTGCTTTTATCGAAATGCCTCTGAACGGATTGCCTGAAAAGCTTGCTATTGATCCGGACTTTATAAGCAGAAGCAATAATTATCTAAATAACTTTATAAAAGCATATGGTAAATATTCAATCGCCGGACTTGGGCTTGGAGGTGGTTATTTAGGCAATTCAGATGACCAAATTGCTTACCTCAAAAATATATCTTCGTACGTTAAAGGAAAAATCAATTCCCTGATTTATGCTTCCTTTATTGGATATGATATTCCGCTAATTGATAACATCGACTATTATGGAATTGAATTATTAAATACGCCAATAAAAAAAGAATCTGAAAAATTAAAATCTCTTCAGGATAATTTAGGCATTGGGAGAGTTTTCATCAGTGAGGCTACCTATCTTGTTTATGCCGGCAATAGCGATGGATATTTAAATCCCGGCTCATATGAAGCTCAGGCAAAATATTATGACGATCTATTGGATTTTGCAGGCACAAACGGCCTGTCAGGATTTTTCATAAATACTATGTTTGATTACAGGGGGGAGTACGCATCATTAATCGCAGGTTACAGTTCTGATAATATTTACAGGGCGGGAATATGTAATGAAGACCGTGGAACCGACCGCCTGGTTTACAAAGTTCTTTATTCAAAGTTTCATAACGCTGAAAAAGTTACCATCCCAATAGGAAGTAGAAAGGATAATGCACCTATTTCGTTCATTTTATTTGGACTGCTTCTGGCTGTATTAATGGGAATACTCGTTAATTCAGGCAAAAAATTCAGAGAGGATGCATCACGCGCATTGCTTAGACCATATAACTTCTTTTCTGATGTCAGAGATCAACGGATCATGTCCTCTTCACAGTCAATGGTTCTTGCTGTAATAATTTCTGCGGTTGGTGCTCTTTTAGTCGCTAATTTTTTATCTTATTTTAGAGAAGAGGTGGCCGTTGGAAAAATATTATTGGCATTTGGAAGTCACTCTTTAATAAAAAACGTAAGTTATCTCGCATGGCATCCGATTTCCTCTCTCTTCTGGATTACACTTTTATACATGATATTAATGATTTGTCTTTCCATTATAATAAAGGCTGTATCTTTCTTTGTAAAAAACCGGGTGTTTTTTTCAAGTGTTTTTTATAGTGTCGTTTGGTCATTTCTTCCAATGGTTCTGCTGATCCCTGTTGGGATAATTCTTTACAGAATACTCAATGCCGATATCGCTAACATTTTTATTTATTGGGGAATTATTGTATTTAAGATTTGGATTTTCTATCGTCTTATGAAAGGCATTTACGTAATTTTTGACGTTAGTGCAGGTGGCGTTTATTTTTACAGTATCCTTGCGATTCTATTAATTTTCGGAGGATTTTTGCTTTATTACCAAATGAATGATTTAGTAATTAATTATCTTCAAATAGCTTTTAAACAAACCAATTTCGGGATGTAGCTAAAACTTGTATCTATCAAAATTAGAAATATTAGGCTTCAAATCTTTTTCTCAGAAAACGATAGTTAATTTTAACCAGGGCGTGACGTCTATTGTTGGACCTAACGGCTGTGGAAAAACAAACATCGTTGATGCAATCAGATGGTGTCTCGGTGAGCAGCGAAGCAGTGCATTAAGAAGCGATAAAATGGAGAATGTAATCTTCAATGGAACTGCAGGCAAAAAGCCTATGGGTATGGCTGAAGTTTCGTTAACAATTGAAAACACAAAAGGCATTCTTCCAACGGAATATTCCGAAGTGGTTATTACAAGAAGAATTTTCCGATCCGGCGAAAGCGAGTATCTGCTGAATAAAAATATGTGCCGTCTTAAGGATATTACAAATCTTTTTATGGATACCGGAATAGGGGCAAATGCTTATTCCGTGATTGAACTAAAAATGGTCGAAACAATTCTCAGCAGCAAAGCGGAAGAACGTAGAGTGATGTTTGAGGAAGCAGCGGGAGTAAACAAATATAAATTGCGAAGAAGACTTGCACTCAGAAAACTCGATGAAGTCAGAAATGATTTAACAAGAGTGAATGACATTGTGTCGGAGGTTGAAAAGAAAGTAAATTCTCTAGAGCGCCAGGCAAAAAAAGCAGATAAATATAACAGAATATCCACTCAACTAAGAGAATTAGAAATTGACTTAGCCGAAAGGGAGTTAACTCTTTTTAACAAACAAAAAGAAGATTTCAAGCAAGCTAAAGAGGAAAACTTTAGCAAAAAGCTTCATCTCGAATCAGAAATTTCAAAACTCGAAGATGAAATTACCGCAATAAAACAAAACTTGACCGAAACAGAAACTGAATTAAAGATCAAGCGGGAAGAAGTGACCGAACAGACTGCGAAAGTTTACAATACACAAAAACAAATTTCGGTAACAGAAGAAAGGATTAAATCCCTTCAAACAAATATCGGCAGATACCAACAGGAGCTAGAAGAACTTAACCACCAGCTTAAACAGGCAAAGTTATTTGTAGAAAACAGCGCTGTATCTATTTCCGGGTTTGACCAAAACCTTTTTGAAAAAGAAAAAGAGCTGGTATCATCGAAGGAGCTGGTTGACAAATATAAAACTCAGCTGAAAGAAAAAAGAAATTTCCTAAAATCAAAGTCTGATGAATTGCTTTCGCAGTTCAAAGAGATAACCAATAAAGAAAATGATCTTTTAAATATTGTAAATTCTCTTGAAGCTAAAAATAATGAAATCAGAAAGCTTAATGATAAAATACAAGGACTAACAAATAATATAGCCAAAACAGTCGGTTACCTTGAAGAATTGGGTCGTGAGAGAATAGACACTTCTAACAAACTATCTGAAGCTGAAACCCTTTATGCCCGAAAACAAAAAGAGAAAGAGGATTTTGAAAAAGAATTGAATTCTCTTAAATCAAAAGAGCTTGAAGACCGCGGAATAATTAACGGAATAAAGGATAAAATTGGATTCATTCAGACACTAATTGACAATCTTGAAGGAGTATCCAAAGGAGCTAAAACCCTCGTTGAAGCATCAGAATGGGCTAAGGGAGATAAAACACTCCTGGCACACATCGGCAACACAAAAGATGAATACAGACTTGCAGTTGAAGCTGCCTTGAGAAATAACTTGAACAACATATTAGTTGAATCAATTGATGATTTAAAAAGCGGAATACAGTATTTAAAAGAAAGAGAAGCCGGCAGAGCTTCATTTTTTGTCCCTTCACTTTTGAATAAAAAAAATTCCGGATTCCTTGATAAAATAAAGGAAGTTGTCTCGAAGCGGCGCGCCGGAAAACTTCAAAAAGAAGCTGCCTTTAGCGGATGGGCTAAGGATCTTATTCAGTCCGATTCTAAATGGAAAAACTATTTTGAACTTATATTAGATAAATCTGCAATTGTTGATTCTCTTGAAACAGCATTTTCTCTTTCCGAAAAATATGGCGAGTTTAATTTCGCAACATTAAGCGGCGATTATATTGATAATTCCGGAGTTGTTGAGAGTGGTTCCGAACCTAAATTGAGCGAATCGATGTTCGGACGAATGCAGCTCCTTGAAAATTTAAAAAACGAATTCCCCAAACGGGAAGAAGAAATTCAAAAACTAAAGTCAAAAATCGAAACTGTTGAAAACAAGCTTAACGAAATCGATCTTAAAGTTCTTTCAGAAAGTGAAAGAATGTTATTAAACGATCTTGCAAACGTTGAAAAACAAATCGCCCAGTTTGAATACGAAAAGCTAAAGGCAAATGATGAAATTGAAAAAGCAAGGTTAGAGATAAAAGATCTCGTAGTGGAATCAAATAAAATCGATAATGAAAGGAATAATTCGGCAGAGGTTTTAGCTGCCCTAAAACTTGAAAAAGCAATAGCAGATCGGGAACAAAATCAATTAGAGGAAGAATTCAAATCATTTGAACAGAATTACAATTCGACTGTTTCAAATCAAAATAAATTAAATTTGGATCTGGAAAGATTACACGGGGAAAAGAGAAATACTGAAAATGCAATAAAGAGAGCTGAAGAAACCATTGAAAACCTCAAGAAATCCATTTCAAAAAGAGAAGAAGATATTATAATTGGAACTAATGAATCTGTTACTTTAAACGAAAGTTTATCTGCATTGAAAAATGAGCATGATCAGTTTTCAGCCGAAAAAAATATTTTAACGATGCAGGAAACTGAAATTGACAAAAAATATAAATCGATTCAGGCCGGGATCACCGAAAAAGAAACGGTGCAGAGCAAAATAAGAAAAGAGCGTGAAGCTTTATCAGAGGAAATACATTCATCTGAAATGAAACTGAGTGAGCTTGGAATGAAGATGAATAATCTGCGCGAGCATATAAAAGAAAATTATTCCATTTCTCTTGAGAATAAATCATTTGAAGATCTTAATACTTTTGATTTTCAATCCAGAACTGAAGAAGTTCAAACTTTAAAACAGCAGGTTAAAAATCTTGGCCCGATAAACCTTCTTGCATATTCCGAGTATGAAGAAGAGAAGGAGCGATTTGAATTTCTAAATAAACAAAGGAACGATCTTCTGGAATCAGAAAAAGATGTTGTAAATACAATTAATGAAATTAACACAACTGCACAAACGCAGTTTGCAGATACATTTGAGAAGATCAGAAATAATTTTGTAAATATTTTCCGGGGACTTTTTAATCCAGGTGATGAAGCTGATTTAAGAATAGAAGAGGATGCTGATCCGCTTGAAGCAAAAATTGAAATAATTGCTAAACCGAAGGGCAAACGTCCGACTTCAATTGAACTTCTGTCAGGCGGGGAAAAAACTTTAACAGCGATTGCGTTACTTTTTGCTATATATCTGGTAAAACCTAGTCCATTTTGTATTCTGGATGAAATTGACGCTCCACTTGATGATGCCAACATAGACCGCTTTACTAAAATTATTAAGGATTTTAGCAAGGATACTCAATTCATTGTTGTCACTCACAACAAGCGGACTATGGAAGCGGCCGAAACTTTGTACGGAGTTACGATGCAGGAAGAAGGGATATCAAAACTTGTAAGCGTACGATTTAATGAGGATTTCGATTTTGTTACTCAATGATTCTAGTTTTTTAAAGATTGTATTTATTAAAAACAGCGACAGTTTAAACTTAATTTTTAAGCTTATAATAATTATTGTAGTTGTGTTCGGCTTTTATACTTCCACGTCAGGCCAGTGGGTTAATGACCCCAAAACAAACACTAAGCTTGTTATAGATACTGCCGATCCGGTCAATATTTCTTCTGCAAGAGATTTCAACGGAGGTGCATTTATTTTTTGGCAGGATAATAAAAAGGACTCAATTAATCAGGTTTATTTTATTCATTTTGATGCTAATGGAATGGTAAGTATGAGAGCTGATGGGAAAAAAATATCCTCCCTAAGCGGGAAAAAGGAGGAACCGGTTTGCGCGGTTAATCTTCCAAATTCAGCAGTGGTTGCCTGGAAAGATTTTTCAAAAAATAAATACGGCAATTTATATGTACAGCGTGTTGCCTCAAACGGAGATTACCTTTGGAATGAACAAGGCATTCAGCTAACTGATAGTAATTATAATGTTTATGATTATTCAATTGCAAGCGACAAAAATGGAAATGTATTTGTTTCATACGTACTAAGTGAACCAGGAGTTAAAAATAATTATAAAATCGAATCTTGTAAGATAACACCTGATGGAAAATTTAGTTTTGACTCAACAGTAACGGTCACAAATTCAACAAATAAAGAGAGCATGTCAAAGGTTGTTCCTGATAACCTTGGCGGTTGTTACGCATTCTGGGTTGAAAATAATAAGAACAAAAGCATTTTATTTATTCAGCATATTAACAAAGAAGGCAAAATTGACTGGAAAATTACACCAACAAGGCTTTCCGATGAAAACTCTAACGTGATTAGTTATACAGTAAATAATACAAATTTGTCTTTTGCTTACGCTGCATGGCAAACAATTAATGATGGTAAGAAAATAAATCACCAGCTCATAAATGACAAGGGCACTTTACTGTGGGGAAATAACGGAAAGCCGATCGCAATCCAAAAAGGTTACCAGATAAATCCTCAGGCAATAGCCAATGATTCCAGCATTATATTAAGCTGGACTTACGAACTTAAAAATGATCAAAATATTTTCATACAAAAGTATAATTTAAGTGGAAATCCTGTTTGGCATAAAGATGGCGAAACAGTTATTGGTCTGCATAGGGCACAATTTGGGCAAAAAATAATTTCTGATGGGAAATTTGGGGCAATAATTTCCTGGTTTGATAGAAGGAAAGATTCTACACTTGCTAATATTTATTCGCAGAGAATCAGTTCTAGAGGAAATAGGCTCTGGGACTCGTTGGGGGTTGAACTTTTTGCACATGACAATTCACCTAAAAGTTATTTATCGTTAGTGCCTGATGAAAGCAGTGGAGCTATTGCACTAATTAAAGAGAAACAAAATGGTGTAAATGAAATTTATGGTCAAAGGATTTTTGATTCCGGTACTTTTATATCGCAACTGGTTGGATTTAATTCCGAACTTAAAGGAGAAAGCGTAAAATTATCGTGGTATTCTGCAAATGAATTATCAAACACGAAGTTCAATATTCAAAGATCTGTAAAGTCCGATTCAATTTTTATTCCGTGGCAGATAGTTGCTACTATAAGAAGTGAAAAAAAAGAAGGATCAAAATACTACGAGTACTATGATAAACCCGATTTAGCTGGAACGATATATTACAGAGTCTCTGAGATTGATTCCTCGTCTGGATCAAGTCAGACTTCGGAAACAGAAAAAATAAATTATTTTCAAAACTCCGGGAGTTATTCTCTCGGCCAAAACAGCCCGAATCCTTTTACTGATTCAACAACAATAAGTTTTTATCTTCCGGCCCAATCCGATGTAACTTTTGAATTTTATAATAATCATCTGGATTTGATTAAAGATATTTCAAAGAACTATCCGGCCGGTGAAAACATTATTACCTTTTCCGCAAAAGACCTGGATCCGGGAATTTATTTCTACAGAATGAAAGTTGGAGATTTTATCGACGTTCGAAAGATGGTAATTAGCAAATAAAATGAATAATAAAGTATTTAAAATATTTATTGATTTTGACGGTACAATTACTAAAGTAGATGTTGGTTCAGCAATTTTTGAAAAATTTGGAGAACCAAATGCAGTGGCCGAGGTTATAGACAGATACTTAAACGATGACGTTACTGCAAAAGATTGTTGGTTATTACTATGCAATTCAATAAAAGATTTAGACCGCAATAAGTTTGATAAATATATTGAGTCATTTGATATTGATCCAACTTTTCATGACTTCATTAATTATTGTAATGATAATAAGTTTGAGCATTATGTTTTGAGTGATGGGTTTGACTACTATATAGATAAAATATTTAAAAAGGAAAAGCTGGATAATCTTAATTATTATTCAAACAAATTATTAATTGATGAAAACAATAACCTTACACCGCTTTTCCCTTATCTTGATGAAGAATCAAAAAGTTCGGCAAACTGCAAGCGCAATCATATAATTAATCATAGTGCTGATGAGGAGTTTACCGTTTACATAGGCGACGGTGTTTCGGATAAAGAGACTGCTGAGTTTTGTGATTTTATCTTTGCAAAAGATGATCTCTTAAAATATTGTGAGAAAGAAAGGATAACATATTTCTCTTATAAAAGTTTCCACGACGTTATGAGAAAACTCGATGAACTGCAATCAAAAAAGAGACTTAAAAAAAGACACCAGGCTTCACTCAAAAGGCGTGAGGTTTATTTAAGAGGATAATAATGACAAGATCGGAAATTTCGGCAACATTTTTTAAATACAGAAGTTACACTCCAATACCTTTTCTTGTATTGTCGATCGCCTATATTAATGCAAATGTCTGGAGCATAATAGCGGGATTTTTGATAGCTCTTTGCGGGGAATTAATCAGGCTGTGGGGAGTAAGCTGGGCGGGAAGTGAAACAAGAACAACAGGGAATGTAGGCGGAACTTTTCTAATAATTAGCGGTCCATTCGCGCGAGTTAGAAATCCCCTTTATGTCGGGAATATACTAATGTATGTCGGCCTTGGCCTGATGTCATATGCTTTTTTCCCCTGGCTGCAAATTGCCGGACTTGTTTTCTTTTACATTCAGTACTCTTTCATTGTGAGTGAAGAGGAAAATTATTTAAGAAAAACCTTCGGGCAGGAATTTGATAATTATGTCCAAAAAGTTCCCGGATTTTTTCCGCGACTTACAAAATACAAATCCGGCAACACTGTGCAGCCCCCATTTAATTTTAAGGCCGGTTTAAAATCGGAAAAAAGAAGTCTGCAGGCATTCGGTATTGTGGCATTCACTATAATTATTTTATGGTATTTGCAAAGGCTGTGAAAATTTCACCAATTGGTTTAAATGAATATTAACCAATAATAAATGACAAATAAAAATTTATTGATAATTGCCGGTGAGATCTCGGGTGATCTTCACGGTGCATCCTTGGTAAAGGAATTGAAAAAGCTTGATCCTGAAATAAATATTTTCGGGATCGGCGGTGACAAAATGAAAGTTGCAGGCATGCAGTTAAGCTATCACATTAACAGGATGGCGTTTCTCGGTTTTGCCGAGGTTGTAAAGCATATCCCTTTCATTAAAAAAGTACAGCAAGATTTGCTTGAAATTGTCAAAACAAAAAAAATTGCAACCGTTGTTCTTATTGATTATCCAGGATTCAATCTTAGCATTGCTAAAAAATTTAAGAAATTAAAAATAAAGATTGTATACTATATCTCCCCTCAAATATGGGCATGGGGTCGCGGTAGGATTAATAAGATTAAAAAATTAGTTAATAAAATGCTTGTGGTATTCCCTTTTGAAGAGAAGCTCTATAGTGATCATGATATAAGAGTTGAATTTGTTGGTCACCCGCTTTTAGAAAGATTGAAAGAGTTTGATTTCCTTTCAAGGGAAGAGCTCTTTGAAAAGTATGGACTTAACAAAGACAAGGAAATTTTGCTAATACTTCCAGGAAGCAGGGACCACGAAGTTAAACAAATATTCCCTGAGGTAATTAAGGCCGCAGATAAAGTTTCTAAAGAATTTAATTTGCAAATTGTAACAGCATGTTCTTCAAATATTGATGAGAATATTTTTAACAGAATTAGCGTTATAAAAAATTTTAAAGTGATCAAAGACGATACTTATAACCTGTTAAAAAATTCCAAATTCGGAATTGTTAAATCAGGGACTTCTACGCTTGAAGCAGGATTGTTTCAATTGCCAATGGTAATTGTATATAAAACAAGCAATTTAACTTACTGGATCGGAAAATGTCTGATTAAGGTTAAAAACATCGGAATGGCCAATATAATATCCGGTGAAAATGTAGTGCCCGAGTTAATTCAGGGCCAGGTTTCTGAAAATAATATTTTTAATGAATGCAAGAAAATATTAGCTGACAAAATTTTATACAATGAAATTAAAAGAAAGCTTAGCTTAATAAAAGATAAACTAGGGGTTGAAGGAGCATCTGTTAGAGCTGCTAAGTCAATCTATGAAATAATGAATGAAGCTTAGAAAAATTAAACAAGGTGCTTTAAGAATTATCGGACATTTTCTTTTGGTCCTCCTTGTTAATGTTCTTTGTAAAACTTTGAGAGTCACAGAAAAAAACAGGTATGTGATTGACGAACTGGAAAGAACAAATAAAAATTATGTGCTCGCATTTTGGCATGGATCTATGCTATTGCCTTGGTATGTTCACCGCGGTAAAAAAATGATTGCATTAATCAGTAAAAGCAAGGACGGAGATCTTCTTGCACGCGTTTTGAAAAACTGGAAATATGGAGTTATTCGCGGATCAAGTTCAACAGGCGGTGATGTTGCATTAGGGATTATGGTTGACTATGGGAAAAACCATCATTCTATCACTATAACTCCTGACGGACCAAGAGGTCCAAGACATAAATTAAAAGCCGGGGCAGTAATCGCAGCTAAGAAAAGTGGTTTACCTCTTATACTAACAGGGGTAGGTATTGATAAAAACAAATCACTAAATAGCTGGGATAAGTTCGCAGTCCCTAAATTTTTTACAAAAGCCTGTTTAAATTATTCAGATCCGATTTACATTAATAAGGAGCTTTCTTATGAGGATACTTCAAAAATTATTAATGATTGTGAAGTAAAATTGAACCAATTGCAGGAAGAGGCTGAAATTAGTTTTAAAGCATGAATTTATTAAAAATCATATTATATCCTTTAGTACCGCTTTATGCAACATTGGTTACTGTAAGGAACTGGCTCTTTGACCACGAAATATTCAAGGCTAAAAAAGTAGAGGCAAAAGTTATCTCAGTTGGAAATATTACTGTCGGTGGTTCGGGAAAAACTCCTATGGTTATTTATTTGTCTAAGCTTATAAAAGATTTGGGGAAAAAAGTAGGAGTGCTCAGCCGCGGTTACGGAAGAAAATCTTCAGGTTATGTGTTGGTTGCTGATAATAAAAATATATTATCAACAGTCGATCAATGCGGAGATGAAATTTTTCATACTGCCGTAGAATGCAAAGTTCCCGCAGCAGTTAGTGAAAACCGGGTAAAGGGGGCAAAAAGACTGATAGAAGATACTGGTGTTGACACAATTGTTTTGGATGATGCTTTTCAACACAGGTGGATATATCGCGATGTTAATCTGCTAATTTGGGAACAAAGGTTTTTAAACACACCTGAGTTTTTGGATCAGAATCTACTGCCGACCGGGTTTATGAGAGAAAATTTTTCTTCAATCGAGCGTGCAGATGCTATAATCGTAAACAGAAAGTTTTCCGAAAAAGAAGATTTACCGAAATCGCTTAAAAAGTATACAGGACATAAAAAGATTTTTAATGCCTATTATGAGGCAATTGGGTTCGTTGACATAAAAAGAGATATTGAGTACAATATAGAAGAGTTTAAAGGGCAGAAAAGCCTGGTAGTTTCAGGAATAGCAAATCCTTATTCATTTATTAATGCTTTAAAACTAACCAAGGTTGATACTCAAAACCAGATGATTTTTTCAGATCACAAAGATTATACTTTAAAAGAAATTCAGAAAATAAGAAAAGAGTTTTATTCAACTAATTCTCATTCTGTGGTTACAACCCAGAAAGATGCAGTAAAACTTGCTAAGTTTTCAAAGGAACTTGATGACATCGATATATTCTATTTGAAAATCCAGCTTGCAATAGATGAGAATATAGAATTCAAAAATTTTATTGCTGAAAATATTTCATAAACATTATTGAGAACTAAATTTAGAGGTGAAGGAAATGGCTAAAGGTAACAAATACGTTTACTATTTTGGAGACAAAAAGGCAGACGGAAAATCAGAAATGAAAGCACTGCTCGGCGGTAAAGGTGCAAATCTCGCTGAGATGGTAAATATAGGAATGCCTGTACCATCAGGTTTTACTATTACTACCGATGTGTGTACTTATTTTTATGATAACAAAAATAAATATCCAAAAGAATTAAAATCACAGGTACTTGCAGCTCTTAAGAAAGTTGAAGCAAGCATGAAGGCTAAATTCGGTGACAAAAACAATCCATTGCTTGTTTCAGTTAGAAGCGGCGCAAGGGCTTCAATGCCTGGAATGATGGATACAATTCTTAATCTTGGTTTAAATGATACGACCGTTCAAGGTATGATTGCAAAAACAAATAATCCCCGTTTTGCATATGATTCTTACAGAAGATTTGTACAGATGTATGGAGATGTGGTCCTTGGTTTAAAACCTGTTGATAAACATGATGAAGATCCTTTTGAAGTTATTCTTGAAAGGAAAAAACACAAGAATGGATTTAAACTTGACACTGAATTAACTGCTGATCATCTAAAAGAGTTAGTGGCTGAATTCAAATCAGCAATAAAAGAAAAAACCGGGAATGATTTCCCTGATGATCCTATGGAACAATTATGGGGGGCAGTAGGCGCTGTATTTGGTTCATGGATGAATGACAGAGCTATCGTTTATCGAAAACTTAATGCAATTCCTGCAGCTGGGGAACTGCAGTTAATGTTCAATCAATGGTTTTTGGAAATATGGGTGAAGACTCAGGAACAGGAGTTGCATTCACACGTGATCCTGCAAGCGGTGAAAATAAATTTTATGGTGAATATCTGTTCAATGCCCAGGGAGAAGATGTAGTTGCCGGTACCAGAACTCCACTTCCAATCTCTGAACTAAACGAAGATGATCCTAAAATTTATAAACAGCTTGAAACTATCCGTAAAAATCTTGAGAAGCATTATAAAGATATGCTGGATATCGAATTTACAATTCAACAGGGAAAACTCTGGATGCTTCAATGCCGTGTTGGAAAGAGAACCGGTTTTGCAGCAATCAAAATGGCTGTTGACATGGTAAAGGAAAAACTAATAGCTAAAGAAGAAGCAATCCTCAGAATTGAACCGAACCAATTGAACCAGTTGCTCAGACCAATTTTCGATATGGATCAGAAACGAAAAGCAATTGAAGAAGGAAAACTGCTGGCAAAGGGATTGAATGCAGGTCCTGGCGCTGCTTCGGGTAAAGTTGCACTAAGCGCACAGGATGCAGAGGAAATGGCTGCAAAAGGTGATAAAGTAATTCTTGTTAGAATTGAAACTTCGCCTGAAGATATAAAAGGAATGAATGCTTCGGAAGGAATTCTTACTGCTAGAGGCGGAATGACTTCCCACGCCGCACTTGTCGCAAGGCAAATGGGAAAAGTCTGCGTCGCAGGTTGTGGCTCATTAAAAATTAATTACCGTGAAAGAAGAATTACTATAGAAGGTAAAGAAGGAATGATTGTCAACGAAGGAGACTACATTTCAATTGATGGAACTACGGGAGAGGTTATAAAAGGTAAAATAGAAACAAAACCTTCAGAGGTCATCCAGGTATTGATTTCTAAAACAATTAATCCAAATGATTCTTCAGTTTATCAAACTTACGCAAGTTTAATGAGCTGGGCTGACAAGCTGAGAAAAATGAACGTAAGAACAAATGCAGACCAACCGGATCAGGCTTTAAACGCAATAGCGTTCGGGGCAGAAGGAATTGGTCTATGCAGAACTGAACATATGTTTTTCGGAGGCGACAGAATTATGTCCGTTAGAAAAATGATTGTTTCAGATTCAGTTGAAGAAAGGAAAAGAGCACTTGGAGAATTATTGCCTCTCCAGAGAGAAGACTTTGCCGGAATATTTGAAGCAATGAAAGGTTATCCGGTCACGATCAGAACTCTCGATCCCCCGTTTCACGAATTTTTACCTCACGAAGAAAAAGAGATAAAAGAGCTTGCAAGAGCATTAAGTATATCCGTTGATAAATTGAATGAAAAGATCGATAGCCTTCACGAATTTAATCCAATGCTCGGATTCAGAGGATGTCGTTTAGGAATTCTTTATCCCGAAATTACAGAAATGCAGGCAAGGGCAATTATAGAAGCTGCCTGCGATGTCGCTGCAAAGGGAATTAAAGGTAAAGCCCGAAATTATGATCCCTCTTGTAGGTCACGTTAATGAATTCAAATTACAGGAAGAGATTGTAAGAAGAGTAGCGAAAGAAGTCATGCAGGAAAAAGGTAAAAAAATAAATTATCTCGTTGGCACAATGATCGAGCTTCCGCGCGCTGCTTTAACTGCTGATCAAATAGCTGAGAAAGCAGAATTCTTCAGTTTCGGAACCAACGATTTAACTCAGACAACATTCGGGCTGTCAAGGGACGATGCTGGCAAATTTCTTCCCCTTTATGTTCAGAATGATATTCTGCCTAATGATCCATTCGAAGCAATTGACCAATATGGTGTTGGACAACTTGTTGAAATGGGAACGAACAAAGGCCGTTCGATTAGACCTGACCTAAAAGTTGGAATCTGCGGCGAACATGGGGGTGAGCCATCTTCAGTTGAATTCTGTCACAGAACAGGTTTGAATTATGTAAGTTGTTCACCATTCAGAGTGCCGATTGCAAGATTAGCAGCTGCACGTGCCGTTGTTCACGAAATGAGTTCTAAGAAGGATAACAAAACGGTTAAAGCAAAAGGGAAAAAATCATCCAAAAGGAAAATATCCCGTGGCGGAAGACCGGTAAAGAAAAAATAATTTTAAAAAACATTATTGTGGGGGTGGTCAAACTCCTCCACAATAATAAATAATTCACTTAGTTACGAGGTTATTTAGAATGAAATTATCAGATTTCAAATTTAACTTGCCGAAAACTCATATAGCGAAACATCCTGTAACTCCAAGGGACAAGGCCAAAATGATGGTTCTTGACAGGGAGACTCAGGAAATGGAGAACAAAACTTTTTCTGATATTATTAATTATATGGAAAAAGGTGATGTTCTTGTTGTTAATGAGACGCGAGTGTTCCAGGCAAGGCTTTATGGGAAAAAGGAAAAAACAAATGCTAAGATTGAGGTTTTTCTCCTCAGGGAATTAAATGCCGAGGACTGTATCTGGGACGTAATTGTGGACCCTGCAAGAAAGGTCAGAATCGGAAATAAGATTTACTTCAATGATAAACTCTGGTGTGAGGTTATTGATAACACGACTTCCCGCGGAAGAACTGTCAGATTTAATCAACCGGGTAATGTTTACAAGGCAGTTGAAAAAATCGGATTTACTCCCCTTCCGCCTTACATAAAAAGAGATCCGGAACCTTCTGATAAAGAAAATTATCAGACTGTTTACGCAAAAGTCGATGGAGCGGTTGCTGCTCCTACTGCTGGATTACATTTCACGCCAAAGTTGTTACAAAAAATTGAAAAGAAAGGAATCAACATTGTTCCGATAATATTGCATATCGGTCTGGGAACTTTCAGGCCTGTCGAAGTAGAGGATTTAACAAAACACAAAATGGATTCCGAATACTTTGAGATAAGCCAAAAATCGTCTGACGCAATAAATAAAGCAAAACATTCAAAACATAAAATATTTATTGTCGGAACGAGTGCATGTCGCGCAGTTGAAACAAGCATTACTGCAGACGGTTTTGTAAAACCTCAAATAGGCTGGACGGATAAATTTATTTATCCATATTATGATTTCAAAATTACTGATCGATTAATCACTAATTTTCATCAGCCTGAATCGACTCTGGTTATGCTTGCAAGCGCTTTCGCAGGACATGATTTCCTTATGAAAGCTTATAAAAAAGCGTTGAAAGAAAAATATCGCTTTTTAAGTTATGGCGATGCAATGCTGATTAAATGAAAATCTATGCAATTATTCCGGCAGGTGGAAAGGGTGTTAGGAGTGGCAGCCCCACTCCTAAACAATATATTAAATTCAAAGGAAAAGAATTAATAGTTTACTCGCTTGAAACTTTTCAGAAAAACAAAGCCATCGATGAAATAATTATTTCAGCTGAACCGGCTTATTTTAGTCGCATTGCTAAACTCAAAAAAAAGTATAAACTAACGAAAATAAAAACTATCGTTAAAGGTGGCAAAAAAAGGCAGGACTCCGTTTTTAATGCATTGAAATCCATCGATGGTAAACAAAATGATTTGATAGTAATTCATGATGCTGCACGTCCTCTGCTGCCGCAAAAAGTTCTCACCAGCGCTATAAATACTGCAAAGTTGAAAGGAAATGCAATCGTATGCATTAAAGCAGGCGATACACTAATTAAGGGTGTTAAAATCAGTGAGCGAAATGAATATATAGATAGGAACCTTGTACAAAACGTGCAAACTCCACAAATATTTAAATTTACTGATTTGAAAAGGGCAATGAAAAAAGCCCACGCCGATAATTTTTATGGAACAGATGAATCTATGCTTGTTAATAGAATTGGCAAGACTATAAATATAGTTGAAGGTTCCGTCCTAAATTTTAAAATCACCACAAAAGCCGATTTTGAGCTATTTAAGAAACTTATTTAATTGAAAAGATCATTTTTTGCTAAATTTCTAACTTCTGTATCTAAAAATATATTGATATTTACCGCCATTATTTCTACTTTATATGCTTATAGATATTAACGGATTAATAAATATGCTCAATTTAATTGCTATAATTGTTTTGTCATACCTTATCGGTTCAATTCCGACGAGCATTATTGTAAGCAAAGCAGCCCGCGGAATTGATATTCGCGATTACGGCAGCGGAAACGCAGGCGGCACTAATGTAATGCGCGTACTTGGATGGAAGCATGGACTTTTTGTAATGGTTCTAGATGCAATGAAAGGTGTGCTGGCAGTAATTGTTATTGCAAGATTATTCCGTGGCGATATGCCTTTTAATAATGCAACACCTTTTGATGATTTTACGTTAATTCAGATAATTGCGGGTATTGCAGCTGTCATAGGGCATGTCTGGACTATCTTTGCAGGATTTAAAGGCGGTAAAGGAATTGCGACAGCTCTCGGTATGTTACTTATGATAACTACTGTGGATATGCTGATTGCGGTTGGAGCATTTATAATTGTTGTTTCCATTTCAAAATACGTTTCCCTTGGATCAATAGTCGGAGCAATAGTTGTTCCCCTAGCACTTGTTGTTCGTGAAAATGTTTTCAACGTAAACATTCAGGGTTACCACACTATACTACCTTTTATTATTGCAGTTTCTCTGCTGGTTATTTTTACACATCGCAAAAATGTTGTAAGATTGATTAATGGCAGTGAAACAAAAATAAGTTTTTCAGGGAAAAATAAATCCTCAAATAAGTAATGAAAATTTCTGTTCTTGGAGCAGGTGGCTGGGGAACTACACTTGCTATTCTGCTACATTATAACGGGCATGAAGTTACCCTTTGGGAATATAAAAAGCACTATTCAAAAGTTCTGGCAAAGAGCAGAATTAACGATCGCTACCTACCTGGCATAAAGATCCCTAAAGAAATACTAATTACACACGACCTCGAAGAATCAACTGTTGATAAAAATATGATAGTGCTCGCCGTACCTTCCCAATTTTTAAGAAGTGTCGTAAAAGGTGTAACCCCATCACATGTTAAAAATTCAATAATGGTCAGCGTAGCAAAAGGAATTGAAAATGGTTCATTGATGACGATGTCGCAAATGCTGAAAAATGAAATCCCTTCTCTTAACAATGACCAAATTGGTGTACTTTCCGGGCCAAGCCACGCAGAGGAAGTTAGCAGAAGAATTCCGACTGCAGTTGTTGCCGCTTCAAACAACGAAGAAGCTACAAAATCCATACAAGCAGCATTTATTACCTCTTATTTCAGAGTTTACGGAACTACTGATATTCTGGGAGTTGAGCTGGGAGGCGCATTTAAAAATGTGATAGCAATAGGTGCAGGCATTGTTGATGGAGCAAAATTCGGCGATAACACAAAGGCAGCAATTATGACAAGGGGTATTGCAGAGATATCACGACTTGGAATTGCTCTTGGCGCACAGCCTGAAACTTTTGCCGGGCTTTCAGGAATGGGAGATCTTATCGTTACCTGTATGAGCAAACACAGCCGAAATCGTTATGTTGGCGAACAGGTTGGCGGTGGGAAAAAATTAAAAACAGTTTTAAAATCAATGCAGATGGTTGCGGAGGGTGTTGAAACCAGCCGCTCAGCTTCACACCTTGCTAAAAAACATAAAATTGAAGTGCCCATCACAACAGAAGTTTATCGAATTCTTTTTGAAGATAAAGACCCTGTTAAAGCAACTACCGATCTTATGACTCGCGATATGAAAATGGAGTGATTTTTTTAAACCACAAAAGATCTCCTCTAAAATCAACTAAATCATAAATATTATAACTTTTTAAAGCTCTAATTTAATTATTTAGCTTTGGAAAACTTCTTTGTATATAATTCTTTTTTAGAAATTATGCAATAACACAAGTATCACTATTATTAATAATGAATACCATATCATTATATCTACAAATTTAGAATAATTTGAAATTTCCCTCCAACGCTTTATATCTTTGACACAATATAAAGACAACAAAAGTGAAAATAATAGGAAAGCCAACAGAGGATCAATGCCCAATTTATTACAAAAGTCACTAATATTCTGAGCTAACCATTTTTTACCAAACATTTTTTCCCTTTATACTAGAACTAGCATTACACTAATAGTTGTAATAAATTAAATACTTTTAAAATAATTGCTTTCCATTACCTGTTGGGCAGCGAAATTCCTTTAATCCTCCTATAAATAGAAACCGCGTAAGAATCAGTCATACCCGAAACAAAATCAGTGATTTTCAATAATCTTGTATAAATATCTTCATCAGGTTTCCCGTCATCTCCAAGAAATTGTTTGGGAAGCAGTTTTATAATCGTTCTATTTTTGGGCGAGATTTTCTCTTCAGCAAATTCATTTACTGCATTTATAAAAACATACAGTAGTCCTCCGAGCACTTCAAATCCTGCGGCTTCCCTTTCCACTACACTTCTAATGGAATAAATTCTTTCAACTGAAACTCTTTTAATCTCCTCAAGAGCATCGGACATTGTGAGCAATGATATCAGGTCATTATCAAGTTTACCCTGCATAATATTTTCTTCTTCATCGATAAACACTTCAGCAAGGCTTTTAACAAGCTGGCTGATCACTTTTGCCCGCAGATAACCTATCTTATCGTTTTCATTTCGCTCATTGTAAAGATTGAGAGAAGCTTTCCCCTTTAGCGGCATTAACAATGCTTCTGTATCGTCAAAAGAAAGTATCCCGAGCCGGAAACCATCTTCGAGGTCCATAACTCTGTAGCAAATATCATCAGCGGCTTCCACTAAAAAAGTCAGAGGATGTCTGCACCAAAATAATGAGTTTTTGTACCCGGATTTTTTTGGCAAACCTGTTTCTTCAGCAACTTCTTTAAATAAATCCTTTTCAGATTGAAAGAAACCGTATTTCTTATAAAGTTTTTCTTTGTTATTGTTCTTTTCTAACAGCGACTCCTTAGGATACTTTGTAAAGGCAGCGAGTGTGGCACACGATAATCTTAGCCCGCCCTTTACAGTTGGATTCTGCAATCTCGTAATTATGCGGAATCCCTGCGCGTTACCTTCAAATTTTGTAAAGTCTGCCCATTGTTTTTGCGAAAGAACCTTTCTATAAATTTTCCCCGCGCCATTCCTGAAATATTCTGAAATTGCATCCTCTCCGGAATGTCCAAATGGTGGATTACCTATATCGTGTGCAAGACAGGCTGATGCGACTATCTCGCCAATATGAAATTGAGTGAATTCATTTTTAAGTTTTCTATTACGGTCTAATATCATTTCGCCAACTGCGTTTCCCAATGAACGCCCGACACATGAAACTTCCAGGCTATGTGTTAATCTTGTGTGGACGTAATCGCTGTCAGGCATCGGGAAAACCTGCGTTTTATCCTGCAGCCTGCGAAATGCAGAGCTGAATACTATTCTGTCAAAGTCTCTTTGAAACTGGCTTCTTCCATCGCTGGAGCTTTCTTCATTAAAGCCAAGTAATTTTTTTGATAAAAGCTTTTTCCATTCCATATTTAAATTTTTTATTGTTGTAGTAAATTTAACAAACAATTTCTAAAAACCTTAACTTATTGTAATTGCCTGTTCCTTACAGTATTTTTCACAACGATGAATAATTCAAAAGAAGAAATTCTCTCGCGATCTGTACAGTACATTAAATCCGTCGGGCCAAAACGCGCTGAGTCTTTCAGGAAAATAGGCATCGAAACCATAAGGGACATACTTTTCTATTTTCCTTCACGTCACCTCGATAGAACAACAACTCTGACAGCGGCTAAAGCTTATGGCTATGTAATTAATGGATATGATGGAGAATTGACAATTATTGCAAAAGTTGAAGACGTTGAGAAAAAAAGATTCGGGAAAAGAGAAATATTTAAAGTTCAGTTCAGAGATTCAACCGGTTTTTTTGAATGTGTCTGGTACCAGGGAATAAAATACTTCCTTAATGTTTTTCACGAAGGCGATACTTTCGCTGTTTCAGGCAAACCCGCCAAATCCAAATATGGAAATCTTCAATTTACTCATCCTGATTTTGATAGAATATCAGATGACGAAAACAAAAGTTTTCTTAATACAGGAAAGATCATTCCTTTTTACAGAATACCGAAAGAATTAAAGAACACAAATATTGGTGACTTCAGCCTACGCAGAATCATAAGCAGTGCAGTTGAAAATTATGCCGATAAGCTTGATGAAACACTTCCTTCAGATATCCTGATTAAGCATAATCTGCTTTCGCTGGTCGATGCAGTAAAGAACTTCCATTACCCTGAAAACCACGAAAAATTTTTAGCTGCAAGCCAGAGATTTAAGTTTGAGGAATTGTTTTATCTTGAGCTGCTTGTAGCATTAAGAAAATATAATTACCGAACAAGATTGACCGGAAGCTCAATGAAGGTAAGGACTCATTTGCTGCAGGATTTCCTGAAAATTCTTCCTTTCGAACTTACAAAGGCTCAATTGAAAGTTTTGAGTGAGATTAAAAATGATATGGAGTCAACAGCACCGATGAATCGCTTGCTGCAAGGAGACGTCGGCTCCGGGAAAACAATCGTCGCTTTGATTGCCATGCTTATTGCAGTTGACAATGGTTACCAGGCAGTGTTGATGGCGCCTACTGAAATTCTGGCCGATCAGCACGCCAAGAACATATCCGGCTTGATGAAGAGGCTATCACATGCTCACAAAAATAAAATAGTAAAAGTAAGCCTGCTTTTGGGCGGACAAAGGAAATCTGAAAAAGAAAAAAACTTGCAAAAAATAGAACTACAGGAATCTGATATAATTATAGGTACCCACGCATTGTTCGAGGGAAAAGTGAAATTCAAAAACCTCGGACTAGTTATCGTAGATGAACAACACCGTTTCGGAGTTGCGCAACGCGCAAAGCTGCAAAGCAAAGGAAAAATTCCGGATGTTCTTGTTATGAGCGCCACTCCAATTCCAAGGACCTTATCAATGACTCTTTATGCTGATCTCGACCTATCTATAATAAACGAAATGCCGAAAAATAGAAAGCCTGTAAAAACACTTCTTCGCGGTGAAAAAAAACTTACAGCTATATATAAGTTCATTTCTGATAAAAGCAAGGAAGGTTACCAGTCCTTTATTGTATATCCACTTGTTGAAGATTCAGAAAAACTGGAGCTAAAAGCCGCTGAAACGTACTATAAGGAATTGCAGAATACTGATTTAAAGGGCCTGAAATTAGGACTTATTCACGGGCGTATGAAATGGCAGGAAAAAGAAGAAGTTATGCTGTTATTCCTTGCTAAAAAATACGATGTATTAATCAGCACAACAGTAATAGAAGTCGGAATCGATATCCCCGATGCAAATATTATTTTAATTAATGATGCTCACAGATTCGGACTTTCCCAGCTTCATCAATTACGCGGAAGAGTGGGTAGAGGGAACAAACAAGCTTATTGTATACTTGTAACCAGAGATAATTTCGCGGCAGCAAATGAAAATAACAATCTGGATCTCGAATATTTATCATCCACTCAGATTGAAAAGTATAAATCAAGTGTAAGGTTGCAAACCATGGTAAAATATAACGATGGATTCAAAGTTGCGGAGATAGATTTAAAACTACGCGGGCCTGGAGATATTTTTGGAACAAAGCAAAGTGGCTTCCCAGATCTTAAATTCGTTGATATCATTAATGATTCTGAAATAATTAAGGAAGCAAAGCAAACAGCGTTTAAAATAATTGAAGATGATCCTCAACTTAAGTTAGAGGCGAATTCTATTCTGAAAGAAAATCTTTTGAAACACTATTCTAAAAATCTTGAGTATGCTAAAATCGCCTGAAGGATTTTAAAATTCTTTATTACTTCTCCCTCCATGAAGCAAGACGACCCGGTTGTCCTGCCTAAAAAAATTTTTGATTTTTGTTTGTTAATAATGAATTTAATTATAAATTTGAGGTGAATAAAAATTGTAACTAATGATTTTCATGTTCTTCCAATAAATTTTATGATAGGTTCAAAATTGTTATCAGAAACCATATTGGAAAATTTTCTAAAAGTTGTTGACTTCAAAATATTATTAGTTATATTTGTTATAAACATCTGTAAGGAGAAATTATTTTATCTTCTCTCTTTAATGTTCGATTGAAAGTTGCTCTTACCTTCAATGTTAAACCAGAAAGTGAATCTTTCCTCCAAGAATTATCCCCTGTTCAGAAAAACACGCAGCATCAAGCGGAAAAAGCGGTCGATACTTATGCTGAGTGGGACACATGGGAAACGATCAACTCGATAAAAAATGCTTTGGCAACCTACCATGATGTTGAATTAGTAGAAGCGAACGAATTTGCTTTTGAAAAGTTTAAAGAAATACGCCCTGATATAGTTTTCAACATTGCAGAAGGACTAAAATGCATAAGCAGAGAAGCGCAGATACCAGCTATGCTGGATATGCTCCGGATTCCTTACACAGGCTCTGATCCTTTGGCACTTGCAACTTGCCTTGATAAGGCGAGGACGAAAGAAATTCTTACTTATCATGGAATAGCAAATCCGAAATTTATTCTGGCTGATAAAATCGATAGGATTAATGGGCATAAATTAAATTTCCCCTTGATTGTAAAACCTTATTCAGAGGGTTCTGGAAAAGGTATTTTTTCGACTTCTTATGTAAAAGATGATCTGGAACTTGAAAGAGAAGTTGGCAGGGTTTTATCTGAATATGATCAGCCGGCTTTAATTGAAGAATTCTTGCCCGGAAGGGAATTTACTGTTGCGGTTCTTGGAAATGATGATGAAGCTGAAGTGCTTCCAATAGTTGAAATAAACTACAATGATTTCCCGGATGATTTTATACCAATTTACTCTTTTGAGGCCAAATGGATCCTGGATACAAAGGAGAATCCTCTGGACGTTTTTACTTGTCCGGCAATTATAAGTAAAGATCTGGAATTTCAAATTAAAAGAACAGTACTTAGGGCTTACAAAACTCTGCGCTGTAAGGACTGGAGCCGGATAGATGTCCGTCTGGATTCAAATAATATCCCCAATATTATAGAGATAAACCCGATACCCGGAATACTTCCCAATCCTGAGGATAATTCCTGTTTCCCGAAAGCTGCAAGAACAATCGGATTGAGTTATGACGACATGGTAAATAAAGTGCTTTATGTTGCTGCCAAAAGGTATAAGCTTTTATGAAAATAAATGCTAAAATATTGATCTGCTATAATTCTCCCGTAAGCATATTCCCGATTTACAATGGTAAGCCGGCGCCGAAAAATTCCCAGGTAAACGATCTTTCCGAAAATGCATTTGAAAAGGATTTGCACAATATCACCGGCAGCCTCGAACAATTTATTCTAAAGTTGAAACTTTCGCAGCTGATAGTAATATAGAAAAGACTATTTCGGAATTAAATAAAATTTCTCCTGATGTAATCTTCAATTTTGTAGAAACAATTGAAGGTATTGCCAGTTACGAATATTGCATAGCAGGAATATTTGAGCTGCTCGGTTATCAGTTTACAGGCAATACGCCTATGACACTTGGTAACTGCCTGAATAAAGAAAGAGCTAAAAACATTTTACGTTCATTCGATATTAATACTCCCAAATCGCAGATTATTAAACCCTCAGATAAAATATCGAACAAAAGCTTTAACCTGAATTTCCCTTTGATTTTAAAATTATTAACGGAAGATGCCAGTATTGGTATTTCTGAATTTTCAGTTGTGAATAATTTTTCTGAATTGCAGAAACAATTAAAATTCTTGTTTGTTACTTATAACCAGGAAGTTATTGCTGAAGAATACATTGACGGCCGCGAACTAAATGTGGCAATTCTCGGCGATAAGATTCTTCCTATTTCAGAGATACTTTTCCGGGGACTACCGGATAATTTACCAAAAATTATTACTTATGACAGTAAGTGGATTGAGGACAGCGTTTATTTTGAAAACACACAACCAAGCTGTCCGGCGGAGCTGGATAGAATTACCAAAAAAAATATTGAGACTGTTGCTATGGCTGCATTCAATGCTATGAATTGCAGGGATTATGCAAGAGTTGATATTCGACTCAGCAATGATGGAATTCCATATGTTATTGAAGTCAATCCGAATCCTGACATTTCAACCGATTCAGGCTTTGCCCGCGCGGCTTCAGTTGACGGATTGTCGTATGGAGAATTATTGCACACAATTGCAAATTTTGCTTTAAACAGAAAGAAAGATGATACGAAAAATAAAGCAGGCTGATGCAGTTGAAATTGAAAATATATTAAAAAAGATTCCGATCTTTAATAAAGAAGAAGTCGACATCGCTATGGAGCTGGTGAATATCGCGGTTACAGTTCCAACTCAGACAGATTACAACGTATTTGTTTATGAAAACGGAGGATCTGTTCTGGGTTATCATTGCACGGGTAAGCGTCCTTTGACAGATGGTGTTTACGATCTTTACTGGATTGTCTCAGATCCCGAATCCGGAAAAAAAGGAATCGGAAAGAAATTACTTGATCATGCTGAGGAATTTGTAAAAAAAAACAAAGGAAGATGGATACTGGCTGAAACATCTTCCAAGGATAGTTACTCAAAAACGCGAAATTTTTATTTGAGAAATAACTATTCAATAGTTGCTGAAATAAATGATTTTTATAAAGTCGGCGATAGCTTAATGGTTTTTGGAAAATATTTTTATAAGCAAAAATAACAATCTGAGGGTTAGTCATGGAACTATGGCAGCAAATGGTACGCGACAGTATACATACTGTTGATCAGCTTGTTGAAAAATTTAATATTGATAGAAAAGTTGCTGAAGATCTGGATGAATTTTTTCAGGCAAGGATTAATCCATATTATTTCAGTTTGATCAGGTATCCCGGGGATCCTATCTGGCTTCAATGCGTACCCGATAAAATGGAACTGGAAGATTTCGACGCTGAGGAAGATCCGCTCATGGAAGATTCAATGAGTCCTGTTCCAAACATTACTCACCGCTATCCGGACAGAGCGCTTTTTCTTGTCACAAGCCAGTGCGGGCTCTACTGCCGATTCTGTACAAGAAAAAGAAAAGTCGGAGATTATGAAAAAATTTCAATGAAAGGTCTCGAAAGCGCTTTCCAGTACCTGGAACAGCATACTGAAATAAGAGATGTTATTCTCTCCGGCGGTGATCCACTAATGCTTACCGATACTATGCTTGAAAAAATTCTGCAAAGACTGAGATCAATTCCCCATATTGAAATTATCAGGCTGGGAACAAAAATGCCCTGTGTACTTCCGCAGAGAATTACTCCACAGCTATGCGAAATGATTAAAAAATATCACCCTGTTTATGTTAATACACATTTTAATCATCCGTGGGAAATTACACCTGAAAGCACTCAAGCCTGCGAAATGCTTGCAAATGCCGGTGTGCCTGTAGGCAACCAGATGGTTTTAATGAAAGGTATAAATGATGATCCTGCAGTAGTAAAGGAACTGATGCAGAAATTGCTGAAGATCAGGGTTCGTCCATACTATATGTATATGGCTGATGAAACAAAAGGCGCCAATCATTTCCGTACTTCTGTTGAAACCGGAATTAATATTATTGAAAATCTCAGAGGCCATACAAGCGGGCTTGCTATTCCTCACTTTGTTATTGATGCACCCGGCGGTGGTGGTAAAATTCCAATTTTACCTGAATACGTCGTGCATAAAGATGAGGATAAAATTATCCTTCGTAATTTTAAGAACAAGGTTTATGTTTATAAGAATTATAAGGATAAAAATAATCCGGAAACAAAGAAAAATGGAAAGGCTTCAGGGAAGAATGGCAAATCGAAAGTTAAGGAGATTGATGTCTCAAAGATTGAGTTGCCGATTCTTGAAGAGGTTGAAAACTAAATTGCCAACAGGAAGAGACAAAAGAAGGCGTCCAATGGACGCCTTCTTAATTTTAAATAAATCAAAAAAAATGGCTTATTTAAGTAAAATAAGTTTTTTATTTAAAACAAAATCATTCGCTTTTAACTGATAAATATAAACCCCGCTGGAAAGACCATCTGCATTAAACTTAACTTCATATTCTCCTGCAGATTTTTCTTCGTTTACAAGAGTTATTATTTCTCTGCCCAGCAAGTCATAAACTTTTAATGAAATATGACTAAACACAGGGACAGTATATTTTATTGTTGTTGATGGATTAAACGGGTTTGGGTAGTTTTGCTGTAAAGAGAAACCTGGAAGTAATTGACCTGCGCCGTTTTTTATTCCAGTTACTAACTGTGAAAGTGGAAATCGCCAGGCACCTAACGAACTAGTTCCAACTATTAGATTTGAATCAATTTTAATAATAGAAATAATTGCTGCGTTAGAATCAAATGGCGCACCAGCGGAAAGATTGATCCAACTTTTTCCATAGTTAGTTGAAGCAAAAACTGAGTTATTTGTTCCTGCATAAAGGTTGGAGCCATCTGTGTATAGTATATTTACTTTATGATCTGTAAGCCCGGTGTCTGCTATATTCCAATTTTCTCCATAATCACTGGAAATAAAAACGCCACCTGTTGAATCCCCTGGAGACTGAAAAGCACCAGCATATAAGCTTGTTCCTAATAGCTGTTAGACCATATATGTCTAGATTTGTTAGCCCATTATCAAGGCTATCCCAATTTGCACCGTTATCTGTTGAACGAAATATTCCTTCACCGGTTGTCCCTGCAAATAGATATGTTCCGATAGCAGCTACTCTCATTACCTGATAAGAAAAACTGGTATCAGTGGAATTCCAGCTTTGTCCATTATCTTTTGAAATAAATACTCCGTGATTTGTCCCCGCAAAAAGGTTGCTCCCTATTTGAGCGAAACTGTTTATATCTTCTGAGGCAAATGACCTATTCTCATTCCAGATTATCCCATTATGACTCCAGTTATAGCCATTGTTGGTAGATAAATAAATATCCCCATTAATAGCGTCTCCGATTCCAGCAAAAATATTTGTACCATTCGTGAAAAAAGTAATCCAACAATCAAACCAAAGGTAGTCCCAGGTTGATGATTATATACGTACAAACTATCAGTTAAATTCCAGTTTACTCCGTCATCAGTAGATAAGACAATATAGGCATAGGGTACGTATATTGAAACAAATGCTCCGGCAATTAAAGTATTGCCTATCTTACCTAATCCCGAAACACTAATGTTCGGAATCCCAATACATTGTATCCAATTGTACTTACTATTTACTAACTTTTTACCTCCACTAAAAGCAGTAGCATAGTACAGTAAAAAAAACAGTACAAAAAAGAATTTTAAGTTTTTCACATTATTCTACGGAGCTAGTAATAAGTTTAAGTGCTTTGTAAGTATATTCTCCCAAAAATTTTTCTTTAGCAATTTAGTAAACAAATTAACCTCCTAATAAATTTGACGATTCAAACTATTCACCCGACGAAGTTATCGCACAATTACACTTCCAATTGTTTCCAATTTCTGTTTCTTTTTCACCGTTCTGCCAGTATTTTGATGCAATGCAAATTATTGCTACTATTTTCTATGGCCAATGTACAAGTCGTGGCTAAGGTCAAATGACTTTCCATATAATATGTCTTAGGATGATACCCAAAATCATTCCGGTCATTTACTCTTTAATCAAAATCCTAACCATATCCTTTTCAAGAGTTTCAGCCGGTGCTTCGATTATCCTTCCTAATTCTTTGCCATCTTTATAAAAAATAAATGTCGGCACAAGATGAATATTAAGATCGTTAACTTCGTCTCCCCTTCCCTTTTTATCACGGTCAACCATTATCAATTTTACTTTGTCTGAAGGATAATTAAAATAATCCAGAATTTTATAAAATTCCGGCACCAAAGTTCTGCTGTCGCTGCACCACGTTCCCATTACAATAGTGATATCTGTGTTTTTAATTTTATCGGAAATTTTATTTAGGGAAGTTGAATCTACTTCATACATTTTATAAGCAGAGTTGAACCACCAGGAAAAAGAAGTGTCATTAAATGCTTCACGCGTGCAATATCCTAAAAGCATTGGTTTCCCGTTAAGGGGATCCCTGCTCATAAAATTTACATCCTGCCCAAAAGCCTTCAAAGAAGCCAGCAGCAATAAGATACCAAAATATATTTTCATGCTATTCCCCCTTGTTTCCAGAGTTGTTCCGGATGTCAACCCCCCAGAGCAATTTTTGCCTCAGTGTTTTAAAGTAATTTGTAAGGTTTGTGTGAACGAGCTTGGCGGACCTGCTGCACTTTGTAATTCTTATTTCAAGAGGAGGAGGAAAAGAAAAAACTCTTTGTCCGTCGCAATTGACGTGAATTTCTTTGTGCAAAGAACTGGTTCTTATCATAATTTCCTGGCTGCTTGGAATTACCAGCGGCCTCATTGTGAGGCTGTGAGGAGAGATCGGGCTTAAGGTTATCACCTCTGCCTTCGGGCTTACGATCGGCCCGCCAACGGAAATAGAATATCCGGTAGAACCTGTTGGAGTAGCTATAATTAATCCATCTGCTGAAAAAGTTGTAACATATTCTCCATCCACATTAATTTCAATTTCTATCATCTTTGGCCAGCCGCCTTTGTCGATCACCACATCATTTATGGCATAAAGTGTACCCGTATCATGTCCAATGCATTCTCCGGCTATCACCATTCTTTCATCGATTGAATACCTGCCGGCTTTTAATTCTTTTACTACTTTGTCGATCTGGTTAACATTTGTTTCTACAAGAAAACCAAGTTTGCCAAGATTTACTCCCAGAACAGGCTTATCATAAAATTGTGCATTAAAGGTAGTGTTCAGCATCGTGCCATCCCCACCAACCGAAATAATGATATCACTTTTTTTATAAAGCTCATTTTCTTCAAGTAGTTCAGTTTTTTTTATGTTTTCGGGTATTTTATTTTTGCATTCTGTAACCCTGCTGCTTATGTAAAACTGAAAATCGTTTTCTCTGAGCTTTTTTATAAAATCTGATATAACAGGAAAAACTTTCTCCTTATTCGTGTTTGCAATTATTCCAATAACAGGATTATTCTTCACTTTATTGCCTGATGATCTTTTTGTCATTTAATTCAATTCCCCTTTTTATTTAACTCCCAGAACTTACAATATTTTGTAAAAACATATGTTGCAGAAAATATTGCCAGGATAAATCCCTGTACACCATCTAAAAAACCGAGCTTTATTAAATACATTTTAATAAATATAAAAGGGGGCCTTAACAAAATGTCAGATATTTTGAATTTTTTCCCCTTTTTAATTAATTCTTCTGCTGCAAGGGTAGTATACCGATTAAATTTTTCAAAATAATGATGGATTGTTGGATCGGTGTAATGTTCAAGATCGCTTTTAAATTCCCCAACTAATCCATTTATTACAAGATGCTCGTGAACATCGTTATCGCTGAAATTTACATTATTTTTATTAAAAAGGCGATTCACTCTGCCAGGATACCAGCCGCTGTGTTTGATCCATTTTCCGAGGAAGTATGCTTTTCTCGGTACGGAGTAAGCCGAATAATCGGGAATATTATTTTTGAAAGATAAAATCTCTTCCCTGAGTTCTTTTGTCATTGCTTCGTCAGCGTCTATCCAGAAAATCCACTCACTCGATGCTAACGAAACGCCGTATTTTTTTGTGCCAGAATATCCCATCCAGTTAACAGCCTGAACTTTTGTTCCGGGATAAGATTTCGCAATTGCAAAAGTTTTATCAGTTGAAGAGAAATCCACAATTACTATAATTTCGTCAATGCAATCAAGCTGGCTTTCAATACATCTGCCTATGTTTGACTCTTCATTTTTTGCAATTATAATAGAAGATATTTTAATTGTATACTCCGGCTTTTTTTAATTCAGCAATTGTTTTATTTTATTTTTTACAACATCAACTGCAATTTCGTTAATGTCCATTGATGATCCAAATAAATAATTACCTGCAGGTTTATCTACTGCATTAGCTATTTTATCCGGGAAAATATAGTTTCCTTTAGAGAATACCTCCTTTGGATATGGAAGAAATCTGCCAAGGTAACTACCGTTACTAATGCACAAAAACTGTTTGTCTACTGCTGCCGCAATGTGAACTGCTGCTGTATCATTACTTATTAATAATTCAGAATCTGAAATTATTTTAGCTAATTGGACTAAACTCGTTTTGCCTGTAAGGTCTATCAATTTAGTATCATTAACTATTTGAGTTAATTTATTTGCTATATCAATTTCATTCCCTGCCAGGGGGATAACGACAGGCAGTTGAAATTCTGATATTAAATATTTGCAAATTTCAGCATAATTTCGCGGGCTCCACCGCCTTTTCGGATCGTTTGATCCGGCAAAAACTACACAGTATTTTTTCGGTAAATTACGATATTCCTCAAGTTTCGATGCATAAATTTGAGGATATTTTAAATCCATTTTCTTGTTGAGCAATTTTTCAAAAAATTCTTTGTTCCTGTAAAATTCAAATAGAGTGTCCCTGGATTGTTGAATTACTTCATTATAAGTTGAGCGAGAAAATATTTTCCTCTTCCAGTAAACGTGCTTATCCAGTGAACCCGAGCTGCCAATTTTAATTTTTGAATTACTTGCTCTAACTACGGCATCTCCATACAATATTTCCCGGCTGTAAGTTGTATCTATTGTGGTCTCATACCCGGACTTATAAATCCGGCTCAATAGTTTATATTTATAGGAGGGATCTTTATAAAATCTTTTACGGTTTACCCACACAAAATTATTTACGTAATTACTATCTAATGTTTCCGCCAAATCTTTCCATATTATATTACCGCAAAGAGTAACTTTATAATCACCATATTTTTCGCTTTTACTGATTTCTTTTAGAAAATTTCTGAACAGTACATAATCACCGATTGAATCCAACCGTATCAGAAGCAGCGTCTTGTTCTTTATTTCCTGCCGGCTTGTTTTAACCAGGAAAAGCAGGATTTGCAATATTAAGTAATTAAAAAGATTAAGTATTTTTTTAAAATAAATAGATCCCATTAGTGCTCTTTATCCTTGAGATAAAGATGGTCCTCCCAGGTTTTACTTTTTACTGCAAATTTTTTAATGATTGCGGCAATTCCAAATTTGCTAAGCTTAACAATTATCGAAAATAATAAAGGGTTAATTTTCTTCTTTGTAAATAAATGAATTTCACCGCAGCTATAAAAGTTCAGGTTATATTTTCGCGCGATAATTTCTAAAGTTTTATGGGAGTAAAAAGATATATGCTGTCCATGATTAAAATTATAATACCACCATTTGTCAGGCTCGGGAATCGCCGAAGGTAATAATGTCGTTGAAAAAAATATATTTGACGATATATAAAGCATTTTTTCAATTTCTTCAAATGGTTCTGCAAGATGTTCAAACACTTCGAAAACTGTTATTGCTTCAATTCCTTGCATAGCCAGCTGTTCATCCTCAAATCCGCGCGCAAGTAAATTAGTTGAATACTTGTCAGTCCAATAAAAATTAAAACCAATATCGCGCATATGACGGGTAAATATTCCGTAACCTCCTGCAAAATCCAGATAGGTTCTATTCTTATTAAAAAAGAAATAAATTAATGAAGTAAGGACCTTCCCGAAGTAAAGATTTCTGTCCAGTATCCCGGTATCTGAGATATTAATTGGACTTTTATATGATTCTTCCAGCCAGTAGGGCTCTTCAGTAAATAAATAATCGCAGTTGCTGCATTTAAAGTATTTGACATCGTACTTTTTAAGAACTTTAGCGTTAAAGATAAATTTTGTATCAGACTGGCAAATTTTACAATTCATTTTTCATGTTTAATGCTGTTTCAATTGATCCTTTTAAGTTAATTGAGAACTCCTGGATCGAATGTGTCTCTCTGGTATCAAGCATACATTTTAAAGATCTTTCTTTAAGTAATTTATTTTCAGTATGAAGAACGGTATTTATAGCACTATCAATTGCTTCTACTGTTAAGTCCTTGATTAAACAACCATAATCTTTAATTGATATACTTGCCTCCCTTGAGACTATTGGTATCAAACCGTTCGCCATACAATTAATTACGGAGGCGCCTCCACCTTCAGCGCAGGAGGGAAATATAACAAACTCACATTTTTCCATTAAATTATAGAATATTTGTGATCTCAAATCTATGAAGCCATAAGTGTGAATATTGTTGCTATTATAAAGTTCATTAAAATAGACTTTTTTGAAATCCGGTTCGCCGTCAATTGGGCCCAAAATATGAAGGTGCTGATTTTTATTTTTACAAAAGTATTCCAAAAGCAAATCCAGTCCTTTATGTATAAGTCCAGAACTCCCAATCCAGACAAAATGCTTTTTTGCTTCATCATAGTTTTTATCATTTAATATTTTTTTAACGGACTCAGTGCTTATTATTTCATAATATGATACTGGTATATTAAATATTTTACCACTAAAAAATTTATTATAACTTTCTGTAACTTCATTATTACCCAAAGTTATAATAAAATCAACAAGACTTGTCTGTACAGACCAGGCCTTTTCAACTATTCTCCCCGAACTTATCAGCCAGACTCCTTTTTTACTATATACATTTTCGATTCTCTTAAGCGAATTATGGTTCTGAGTAGAAACATGCATCCCGGTACCATAATATATCGTTATTGTATTCTTGCGTTTTTTATCGAAACAATTGTTTAATGGTTCGCCAAATCCAAAAATTACGTTATATTTAGCATAATCAAGAAATCCTTCATAATCATAATTAACAACATCAATATTGAATTTAAGCTCTTTAAATACTTTCGCAATCTCTAAAACTTCTGCTGAATTTGTGTGTGTAAGGTCCGATCCTTTTTTAAATGGTTTTCTTATGTATGATATCAATACATTTCGATCGAAATCCGTTTTATAAATATTTATCAGGGGCGATTTTAATTGTATCTTTAATTCGTCAATGATTTTTCCAGGAAGTATTGATATTATATTTTTAAGAATGTATTTCATATTAATCTAATTTTACTATGATTCAGATCTACTATGAGATTGATGCCCCGAAATTTTAACTTTGTATTCCACACCAAATAATACTAAAGCTATGACAGTTAATAAAATAGATACTTCATTCATAAAGTAAAGCGCAAAGGCTATTAAAGCTAATGGAATGAAAGTTAAGAGTCCTGATAATCCTCTCTGATCTATCAACTTATAATGTACATATGTTAACATTATTGGGATGGCAAAAAATGAAGAAATAATTTTTCCATATGCCAGACCGTTGATGCCAATCCAGTAATAACATACTACCATAAAACCTATTGTAAAAATTACACTCAGGAACATGAAATAAGTTGAAATACGAATTAAATTGGAGCCCAATAAATAGTAATGTGGTATTATGGACAGCATATTAAACATAGTTAAATAAAGAAACAGTTTAATCAGCAAAATGGAATTTGCATATGTTTCCTGCCCAAGCCATGTCTTAAAAATTAGTTTATCAAAAATTATCAGACAGGCAATTATCAGTACGCCGCCTAAAGTCAATAACAATTGCATCTTATAATAAAGACCTGTTACACTTTCCTTTCTTTCTGTTTTAGCCGATACTTTTGGGAAAACCCAACTGGCTCCGGCTGTAAAAACAGAATGAAGCTGTCCACCAACAGTAGAGGCTAAGGCATAATAAGCAAGAAATTTTGGTCCGGCAAATGTTATTACAATAAATCTGTCAACCTGACTTGCAATAATGCTTAAAACAGATTGAATCCACGACCAGGAACTGAAGCTAAAAATTTCCTTAATAGATTCTTTTTTAAATTGGGGAATGAATGAAATATCTTTAAATCTGAATTTAATAAAAACAATCTCAATTATTACTGCGCTTGCAGAGATAACAACACTAATAACAAAAATTTCAATAAGCCTGTATCCCAAGTAAACTATTAAAACCTGCCCCGAGAGCAAAAAGAATTTTGAAGTCATCGAAATTTTCGATGAAGTGTCATACCGTTCAATTCCCTTAAATAATGAAAGAGAAAGCTGTTCCATCTGTTTTAAGCCAAAAACTGCAGCTCCAAGTATGATTATAATTGAAGCAAGTTTTTCGTTTGACGGAGACAAATTGAAAACATTGTAAATAGAAACAAAATAAGAAACGGTAATGCCAGCAATTATTGTTACAATAATTATAATCAGGTTTATTGAAAAACCTGCATTTACAATTCTATTTAGATTTGTATTATCATTTAATGCCCTGTACTTTGAAACAAACTTTATGGTTGCATCACCAATTCCGACATTAAATATTCCGATGCTTGTAATTATAGAATTTACAAGCATCCAAATTCCGAAATGTTCAGGACCGAGTTTATGAATAAAGAATGGTGTTGCAATGAGCATTAAAAGCGGAAGAATTATTACATCCAGCACATTCCACAGGGAATTACTGAATTCCCTGGTTTTAATTGTTCTTTTTATATTTTCTAAATTCAATTAATTATTTTTTAATGTGTAGAATGCGACCATTTGAATTAAAGTTTTTAATACTGCCATTTCCCCGTTCTCCAGATTTTCACAATAAAATTGAGATTAAATTTTGTTAACCATTTTTTTAACTTGGTTCTAAAGACTCTTTGTCTAAAATATTTTTCTGCTTCTGCACTCCACAAAGAATGCTCCATCAAGGCTTTTTTAACTTCTTCAATACTATTCAATTCATTTTGCCATGATTCACCGCCGGCAAGCTGAACTGTGATTGGGTTTCCTGCAAGATATAATCCCCGTGAACGAAAGTCTTTAATTGTTGTTTCTAACCTTAAAATTAATTCATAATCCATCGCATATTTATATGAAGTATTAAAAAAGCCATAGTCATTATAGACATCCTTCCTGAAAAAAATTGTTGGATGGTTATACGGCATGGCCTTTGTTATTTTACAAAGCAATGGTTTTCTAATGTTGGTTCCATATGTATTATCTATAAATTTAATGTCTCCGTGAGTAAACAAAAGGTTTTGCTTTTTAAAAGCCAAATTAACCTTTTCAAATACATCTGAATCATAATAATAATCATCACTGTTTAAGATAGCTATTATATTGCCTTTTGCAGCTCTAATCCCTTTATTAAATGCATCTGAAATACCATTATCCTGTTCACAAATTATTCTTAGTGAGTTTAATGAATTATTCTCTTGATAGATTTTATTTATGGTACTTAAGGTGTTATCTTTACTTAGATTATCAATTATGATATGCTCAAAGCATTTATACTTTTGATTAATAACGGAAGTAACATTTTTTTCTATATTCTTTTCAGAATTAAATGTCGGCGTAATGATCGATATTTTCATTAAAGTGTTAAACAGGTTTTCAATAAATAATGTTATATTCTATCATCAATCCAAATAAAATGATATTAATAATTCACTAAAGATAAAAATATTTGTCATTAGTTAAGTAACAAAATATAATTATTATCTGATTTAATGATAAAAATTGCTCTAGATGCAAGAATGCTAAACCATTCCGGCATAGGAACATATTTAAGAAATATGATTCCTGTTCTTTCGGAAAAATTTCAACTGACTCTGATTGGTAACAAAAGTGAATTGACGGATTATTCAAATACTCTGAAAATCCTGCAGTGCGAATCATCTATTTACTCAATTAAAGAACAGATTGAACTCTATTCGAAAATTCCGAAATGTGATGTGTTTATTTCTCCGCATTATAATGTTCCTATTCTACCAATAAAAGCAAGAAAGAGAATTGTAATAATTCACGACGTTTTTCATCTGGCTTTCCATAAAGACCTCAGTCTGAAACAAAAACTTTATGCAAAATTTATGATTAACTATGCGGCCGGCAAATCAGATAAAATTATAACAGTATCCGAATTTTCTAAGTCGGAGATTATTAAATATACTTCCTGTAATCCTCAAAAATTAAAAGTGATTTATTGTGGTATAGATGAGAAAGATTTCCAGAAGAATTTTTCTGTTGACTTGATCAAAAAAATCAAACAAAAATATAATCTCCCTGAGAAATATTTCTTATTTGTAAGCAATATAAAACCTCATAAAAATCTAAAAAACCTATTGCTAGCATTTAAGCTTTTTTTAAATAATAATAATTATAAATTAGTTATAGTTGGGAAAAAGGAAGGTTTGATTACTCAGGATTCAGAAGCATTTGAGATCGTTGAAAATGATACGAACTTAAATAAAAATGTTATTTTTACAGGTTATATTAGTAATGATGAAATTGTTGGCTTTTATAAACTTGCAACTGCTTTAATTTTTCCATCATTTTATGAGGGATTTGGATTACCGACATTGGAGGCTATGATTTGCAACTGCCCGGTTATTTCATCAACTGCGGCATCTTTACCTGAAGCATGTGGAGATGCAGCTTTATATTTTGAACCAAATAATCCGCTTAATATTACAGAGCAAATGAAAAAACTAATCGCTGATGAAAACTTAAGAAGTCAATTGATAAAAAAAGGCACTGAAAACTACAAAAAGTTCAACAGAGATAATTTTTCAAAAAAATTGTCAGAAACAATTATGGAAGTTTGTTAAAGGAAATGAAAATTTGAAAACGGCAATTGTACACGAATGGTTAACCAGCTATTCCGGATCCGAAAGATGTGTGGAATCATTTACCAATTTATATCCTGATGCTGATATTTTTGTATTATTTAATTTTTTAAATGAAGCAGAACTAAAGATTGTAACCAAAAATAAAAAGCCCGTTACCTCTTTTATACAGAAATTACCTTTTGCAAGAAACAATGCCCGTAAGTTTCTTCCCCTTTTCCCGTATGCCATTGAGCAATTTGATCTTTCCGAATATGACTTAATAATTTCAAGTTCACATGCCGTTGCAAAGGGAGCTCTTACTAATTCGAATCAACTGCACATATGTTATTCACATACTCCGATAAGATACGCCTGGGATTTGACGCACCAGTATTTAAAAGAATCCAATTTAACAAAAGGATTAAAGGGAATTATTGCTAAGGCTGCACTTCATTACATTCGTATTTGGGATGTATCAACAGCAAACAGACCTGATTATTACATTGCAAATTCTGAATACATTGCCTCCAGGATTAAAAAGATATACAACAAGGAGGCGAAAGTAATTAACCCTCCGGTTGATATTAATAATTTTGAATACTCTGATCAGAAAGACAACTATTATTTAACTGCTTCGAGGTTCGTGCCTTATAAACGAATTGATATAATCGCTGAAGCATTCTCATTAATGCCTGGCAAGAAATTAATAATCATTGGGGATGGACCTGATGAACAAAAGGTTAAATCTAAAGCGGGCAAAAATGTTGAATTTGTAGGCTATCAAACCGGAGATAAGCTTAAGGAATATATGAAAAAAGCCAAGGCGTTTGTATTTGCTGCAGAAGAGGATTTTGGTATCACTGTTATTGAAGCAATGGCTTCGGGTACACCTGTTATAGCATATAACAAAGGGGGAACAGCCGAAACTGTTATTGATGGAGTAAACGGAATACATTTTAATAATCAATCAGCTCTTGCGATTAAAGATGCAGTGGAAAAATTTGAAAAAGTAAGAAACTCTTTTAATTATGCCTCAATAGCAGAATACGCAAAACAATTCGATAGAACGGTCTTTGAAGAAAAAATCAAAAAATTTATTGATCAGAAGCTGGAAGAAAAATTTAAGAAAATTTAAAGACTTATAATTTGAGCTAAAATGTTTGGTAACCAAAAATCGATTTATTATTTAAGGCTTTTCAGCGACCTTTTAGTAATAAACATATCTTTTTCCCTTGCTGCTATCTTCGCTCAATCACTGCATATACTACTTTCGAGACCATATATGATTGTGCTGATGGTTGCGCTCAATTTTGTCTGGTATTTCTTTTCAAATGTGACCGGTTTTTATGAGGACGCTACCACCCGCTCTTTTTCATACCTGTTTTCAGGACTTACTAAAAATATCTTTGCTCAAATTATAGTTGCTATTCTTTTCATTTTTATTGCAAAGGAGGATTTATTCACTAGAAATTTCATCCTTTTCTATTCGTTCTTCCTTTTTGTTTTAGTTAGTTCCAGAATTCAAGTTATAAAACATATAGTAACAAGCATAAGGGCAAGAGAAAAAAATTTAAAAAATGTTTTAATTATCGGAGCTGGAGAACTTGGACAGGGCTTTCGTGAACTTATAGATACCAGAGAAGATTTTGGTTATCATTTTGTAGGTTTTCTTGATGATAAAATTAATAATAAAGATGTACTCGGAAGCATTGGGCAACTGGAAGAAGAAATTAAGCGGTATAAAACTAATGTAGTAGTAATCGCTCTTTCAATTTATGCATCTAATCAACTTGATGAGATTATTAAGATTTGTAACCGGAATGCCCAGAGGATACATATTATTCCTGACTACTTTAAATTCCTGTCAAAAAAATACCAGGTAAATATGATTGGTGATTTCCCGGTAATCACAGTTAGAGATGAACCTCTTGCTGAAGCTCACTGGAGATTTATAAAAAGATCCATGGACATTGTCTTATCAATTATAATAATAACATTAATCTTTCCGTGGCTCTTCCCTTTGCTATATATAATAAATTTATTTACTTCTTCTGGAAAATTATTATTTATTCAGGAGAGGGTGGGAAGGAATGATAAATTTTTCAAGTGTTACAAATTTCGGACAATGAAACCAAATAATAAAACTGACCATGGTTTTAATCCAACATTGGAAAATGACCCGAGAGTAACAAAATTCGGAAAGTTTTTGCGGAAGTCTAATATTGACGAGCTTCCTCAATTTATTAATGTTTTAAAAGGGGAAATGTCTATTGTAGGACCTCGTCCACATTATATTTCATTTCATAATTTTTACAAAGAAATGGTTGATGAGATTAAAATAAGATCATGGGTAAAACCAGGCATTACCGGCTGGGCGCAGGTTCATGGTTTAAGGGGCGATGTACCCGATCAGGATGAAAATAAAAAACGAACGATCAAAAGAATAGAATATGATCTGTGGTATATAGAGAATTGGTCAATCTGGCTTGATATTCAGATTATTTTATTAACAGTTTGGCAGATGCTTAAGGGAGATACAAAAGGTGTTTAGCTTAATAGAAATATTTTCTGAAAATGATGCTCATTAATTAATCAGTTTGCAAATCTTTTCACATTATTATCCCATATATTTTTAAAGCTTATTTTTTTCAATTTAAATGTTTTAATAATAAGCAAAGCCCGCACTATTTAATCGTACGGGCTTTTCAGCAAAAATGAATTATAAAAATTTATGCTGCCGCAGCTTTCGGTTTATACATTAATGCAGCAACTACGCCTATAATAATATTTGAAAGCGTTCCATAAATAAACCACTGTAATGCGAGCGAATATGGTATGGGCTGCGTAGCATAAGCAATATAGGCGGCCGGAACGCTTACCATCAATCCTACGTAAAACCCGAACCGCACTCCTTCCATCCACCCCTTATCCTCATATCCCTTTGAAAATATTAGAGTAAAAAAGAAAGTATAAATAAGTTGACTAACGGCTATAATCCACAAGTAAGAAGTTATAACATCATGAGGCCTCATCATATCTGCAGGAAGCAATTGATAAGCAGAGGCTAACAAAACCTCATTTACTAACCAGCCCAGGAAAAAGTACACTACAAAAACCACGATAAACGTTGTCCATAGTTTTTTGTTCATAGCACTCCTTAGAACTTGTTAAACAAATGATTTATTTTTGATACAATAAGAAACTATAAACCCCGAACCTTAATGTCAACTAGATCTTATTATATTTTATTTTAAACTGAATTTATTCAGTTTTCTTAAGATTTTATTTGAAATATATCTTAATTTAACAAGTACACATTTTCTCAATTTTACAATTTCGGGGTATTTATGTCAGATCTTATTGCGCATGTGGAAATTCCGTCCACAAATCTTAATAGAACTACGGAATTTTTTATGAAGCTTTTTAACTGGGACTTTAAGCCATTTGGCAAGGGCTATTTACTTTACAATACTCATAAGGGTTTAACGGTAGGCTTGAGAAAAGTTGAAATAGTCAGAAGCGGTGATACTACAACCTTCCATATAAACGTAAAGGATATTGACAACCTGCTGATAAAAGCAAAAGAGATTGGCGGGCAGGTTTTCAGAGGGAAGACAATTATTCCAGCAATGGGATATTACGCATTGCTAAAAGATCCTGATGGAAATATAATTGGTTTATATCAGAAGAATTAATTTAAAATAAAAAATGAGGCTCATCTTTAAGGATGAGCCTCATAAAAAATAACTATTTCAATAATACCATCTTTTTAGCTTCAACAAAATCCCCAGCCTGAATTCTGTAAATATATGTTCCGCTAGCAAGATTGGCCGCATTAAAATTAACGGTATGTAAACCCGCTGACAATGCCTGGTTTAACACATCAGCAATTTTTTTACCTGTTATATCATAAACTGTAATTTTAACATTGTTTGGAGAAGGCAATGCAAAACTAATATTAGTTGATGGATTGAACGGGTTGGGATAATTCTGATTAAGAGCAAATTGAGTTGGAGTTGTTGATTTTACATTATCAACTGCAACAAAAGATTGATTTGCACTATAAATACCTGAACCGTGCGTACATAAAGCAACCAGGCCATCAGCCTGCCTTGTAACAACCATAGGACAGACTACACTGCCAATTGTCGAAGAACCTTCCTGTGCCCAAACAGTTGAGCTACCATTTAAATTTGAAGTTGAATAAAGCCCCGTGCTCGTTGCTACATAGAAAGTACCATTTGCTCCATCATCGAGATATCCAACCCATCTACACGATGGTCCATTACCACTTCCATTTGAGTTTTGTTCAAGATTACCGCTGACATCCTGCCAGGTGGTTCCTCCATCAGTTGTTACAAATAGACTTCGCACCGAATAATTCGAGTAAACGACAAAAACTTTATCAGCATTAGACGGGTCAACAGCAATACAATTAATATAAGCTCCGGAAGATGCCCCTGCACTTGTTAAAGCTGAAGTTAAATTGGTGGAAGTTGGGTCCCCTGTATTGGCGCTATCAATTCTCAACAAGGTTCCATTTGATCCGCCTACATATAACCTGTTAGCCGGAGCTTTGGAAATGCCGAGAGCGGAGATCGTTGCACCCGTGGAAGTATGTGTTAGTGAATCCCAGTTGGTATAAGTTCTTGATTGACTTCCCCAGGTAATACCTAATAAATTACTGTTTCTCCATACGCTATCTCCTGCAGCAAGATACATTATGCTGCTGTTGTTTGGATCCAGCATGAATGGAGTAACAAACAGATAATTTGTATTATATACAGGCTGGACATTTACATAATTCGTGTATTGACCGGTATTTGAATTCAACTGAAAGCCCCAAACATTTCCATTCTGGGTTTCGAAATAATAATACGTATGCCCTCCAGTAATTGCAGTAATACCACCATCACCACCAAGTTCTAATTGAGTCCAGTTATTACTATAATTTGAAGAACTGGTAAAATAATTTCCATTATCCTGCAAACCACCTATAATATGGTTGTCGTTAGCCGTTACAGGATCAATTGCAAGCGAATAGAATTGTGATGTAACATAACCCAGATTAAGGCTGTTCCAAACCACCGAGGAAGCTGTTACATCATTTGTCCTGCTTAGTCCGCCATCGTGTCCCGAATAAAGAACTTTTGTATTTGCACCTGTTAAAAAAACCAACGAATGTTGATCGGGATGATGGTTCGCATATTGTGTAACATCATTAGCAATAGCATAACCCCCCATCCATCCTGTTGAACCTGTTGCTGATACCGCAGTTGTAAAACCATCAGTGGACCTATAAAGATTTGTTCCGCCAATAACAACAAATAGTGAATCATCTGGTTTAACTCTAATAATCATATCATAAGCACCCTGTACATTTATGCCAGCCACATTTCCGGTAGGAGCGGGCAAGTTCGCAGTTAAGTTTGTCCAGTTAGCATCCCCGCTTCCGTCTCCGCTGCCTGGATAACTGTATTTCCAAAATTGTGTTTTGGTAGTTCCAGAACCGGTATAAGCCCAAAAATAAACTACATTTTCATTGGATGGCGCAATTCCTAAAACTGTTCTTCCATACGAGGAAGGCCATGTTGATGGGGTAATGCTTGTCCATGTAGCCCCATCATCTGAAGATCGCCATATGCCCGGATTTGTAACTCCGGATTGAATAGTAGCATAAATTACACCCGTGCTGGTGATTTGTACATCCGTATATGCATTATTCTGGAGAGAGCCTCTGACAGTTGACCAGGTGGAACCACCATCAGTGCTTCTTTGAATTGTGTTTGAAGCAGCTGCGAAAACACTGCCTGTTGCTTTATTGACTGCAATATCAAAAACAAAATCAAATGCAGACGAATATTGTTGGGGACTACCATTAGAAGTAGATGGCAGTAAGGCCCACGTTTCACCATTATCGGTTGATTTATAAATACCGTCTCCAAGATATAAAGTAGAATAACCACCAAGTAAGTTACTTGCTCTCTCTCCTGTGCCAACATACCAGGTATCTTCGTGGCCGGATCTGGTATCCTGCGCAATACTTGTTGTACTATGAATAGAGTTGGGTGAAAGTTTATTTGCCCAGGTGGCTCCGTCATCTGTGGATTTCCATATTCCACCTGAAGCTCCGCCGGCAATAATTGTTACGCTGCCGGGGGTTTGTGTTCTTATATCCACTCCTAAAGCGCGTGTTCTTCCTCCGCGATTGATCGGGCCTCTGGCCGACCAGGTCAGGTTATTTACTCCGCTGCTTTTTGAAAGAGATAATGATTCAACTTTCGGCAGAGTTTTGGCAAACTCTAATTCTTTTTCGCGAATATTATCAGGAATGCGTCCGGTAGCAGGATCAATGAGCATTCTGCTTTCATATTCCGCTCTTGCGTTTGGGTCCTCCACGGATTCAAATGATTCCTCTTTAAATGGTAGAATCATAATCCTCTTATTTACATTTGTTTTATAAACAAAGTAAGCCACCGTAGTGGTAATCATTACCCCAACAAGGAAAACAAGTAGTTTGCTTTTATTCATAATTTAACCCTTAAATTAATTTTTAATAAGTGAATAACCATAAACAAAAAATTCTGGCTCTGCATTATTTACAGAAGCTTGTGATCCTACCATTGCAGAAAATTTATCCCCCACATTTAGACCCGGATAGGATTCCTCCATGTTCGGAAATAACTCTTTACTTGTAGGGCTCAGAGTAAATTTAAATTTAACCCTTATTTCTTTATTATTCAAAACAGGAAAACCTGCACCATATTGGATAGATTCAATTTTAACTTTTGCTATACACGGCGCTTTGGAACATGGACCTGATGAATCACCTTCACTTAATTTTGGTTCAATTGAAATAACCTCTCCGGTAATTTGAGCATTTCCGGGAGGAATTGTATCCGGTTTAATTAATTTTGGATTCGGGGCATCATTATCTTTGGCTATTTCCTTATGGCAATTTAAAGATATTAATGATACAGCTATAATTATAAAAATATAAGGTGAAAATTTTCTCATAATTTTTGTTCCTCTATTTTTGGAATTGCTATTAAATAACCAGCTGACAAGAAAATGATGAATTATAATAACAAGTGCTGAATGTATTTTGTTTTGAAGGTATTAAATTTGATTAAAGGCTCAATCATTATATGTGAATATGGAAAAATACTAATAGAGTGTCAAGAAAATTTTAGGATTTTATTCTTTTAAAATGAAATATCCAAATGATTTATAATACAAATCTATTCAATAGTTAAGCCTTACTAAGAGCTGCTGTCCATATTTTAAACTGAAAGTAATAAATGAAAATTTGCATATAAAATAACTTACTTCCAAATAGCTTAAAATCTTATAAACTTTTGATCTTAAATTATAAAAACCTAATTGTTTTAGTCATTATTTTTATAATAATAAAATAAAGGTTAGAATTTAGTAATCTCAATTATGAGAAATTTATAAAATGAGTATATCTTAGCATTTGGTTTTTATCGTTAATACTCAATTCTACTGTTTGGCATAAAAATGGATTTGTTTCAAATAGTGAAATGATTATTTTCAATAAGCAATGATTAAAAAGATTTCCATATTAACAATTCTACTACTTTTCTTTGTTTCTACTACAGGGCTGCCACTTACTGTACACTTTTGCAATATGGTTAACAAAGAAGTAAGCGCAACCTGTGATATGGGTATGTCATCAATTCAAATGGAAATGATGCACAAAGCCTGCCATGAGCAGCGTGCTAATGACAATATTGTTTCTATGAAAGCACTGGATTGTTGTAAGACCGAGACAATTATCGCGGGGATTAAAGATTCATTTATTGCAAATAAAACTGAACCACAAAAAAATTCGGTTTCAGAAGTAATATCTTTATCAATTATTCCGGTAGTATTCTCTACTCAGAAAATTTTCACTTATTCTCTTATAGATACTTCACCACCCTCTATTAGCAGTAATCACATTTATATCTACAACTCCGTCTTTCTGATCTAGAAAACCCAATAATTATACAAAGTTCCAGAAATAGATTAGTCTATACAGGAATCTTTTAAACTCAATCGACCTATTAATTTAGTTCAAATTGATTTATGATCGCATATAATTATTGAGGATTTCAATGAAAAAAATATTTCTTATATGTTTAGCAATTTTGTTGCTGCCGGGATTTGGTATTTCTAATGCACAAACGCCAAACCTGGATTCACTGATTGATAAAGCAATCAAAGTCAGCCCAAAGATTTCAATGCTGCGTGCAAAAAGAAAAGTTGCTGAAAATCAGATACCACAAGTATCAAATTTACCAAATCCTATGTTGACTCTAGGGCTAATGAATCTCCCAACCAATTCTTTTTCTTTTAATGAAGAACCAATGACACAAAAAGTAATTGGCTTGCAGCAAACAATCCCCTTTCCCGGTAAGTTATCAGCTATGGAAGATGCTTCAGCGATAGACACTTTAATAATCGATAAAGAAATTAAAGATGCAGAAAATGAAATAAGAAAAAATGTCAGCGAGCAATATTATTCACTAAGCTTTTTTCGTAAAAGTCTAATGTATGCTAAGGAAAACAAAATCCTGCTTGAAAAGATTTCGGAGGTGGTCAGCACCAAATATTCAGTATCAACTGCAAGTCAGCAGAATGTAATTAAAGTCCAGTTAGAGATTACAAATATTTCCGATAAAATTGAAGACTTGAAAGGCAAAGAAGGTTCGACGCTCTCGTCCCTCAATGCATTACTACTCCAGGATGCAAATACGACAATAGTCACGGAAACGTTTGACTCAATAAAGACAATTGATATTTCGGTTGGACAGCTGGATTCACTAGCAAAAGTAAATCGTCCTTATCTGCAAGGCATACAACTTTCACAGGAAAAAGGAAAGCTGAACCAAACTGTTGCGGAAAAAAATTACCTGCCAAATTTTACACTTGGAGTCCAATACGGTCAACGAGACAAATTACAAAACACCGGTATGTCGCAGAATGATTTTCTTTCATTTACGGTAGGGATTTCCCTCCCGATAAATTATGGCGGGAAACTTTCTTCAATGGTTCAGGAGGCTTCTTCAATTCAGGAACTATATAACCAGCAATATTACCAGGCTTTTCAATACCTGAATGGTGTGTTTGGAACAGATGTTACAGATCTGAATTCATTAAAAGGAAGGATTGGTTTATTTGAAACCGGATTGCTCCCGCAGGCACGACAAAATTTCAATGCTGCTCTTTCAGGTTACCAGGTTAACCAGGTTGATTTCATAAATGTTATAGACGCACAAAATCAACTCTATAAAATTGAAACAAATCTATACAAACTAAAAACCGACTACCTTAAAAAAATAGCTGAGTTGGAATTTCTGACCGGGACTATATTAAGAAATAATTTTGGAGAATAATAAATTGAAAAAGCAAAATATAATAATAGTAATACTCATAATGATAATAGCGGTGTTGTCGTATCTCTGGTTAAGTAATTCGCGAAGCAGCACAGCCAACAATATAAACAACAGTTCATTTCAGACAACGCAAAATGAAAGAAAGGTTTTATACTGGCGCGCGCCGATGAATCCCAGCGAAACTTATGATCATCCCGGTAAATCAAAAATGGGAATGGACCTTGTTCCTGTTTACGAAGACAAAGCATCAGGAGACGGCATTGTAAAAATCAGCGGCGCAGTTCAACAGAATATGAATGTAAAGACAGCTGTCGTTGAAAAGAAGAATCTAAGCTCACGGGTTATTACTAATGGAATACTACAAATAGATGAGCAAAAAGAATTTGTTGTAACAACAAAGGTCAGCGGATGGATTGAAAAACTGTATGTTAACTACACAGGACAAAAGGTTAGAAAGGGAGAGAAATTGATTGACATTTATTCACCGGAACTTGTGGCCGCTCAGCAGGAACTAATTACCGCTTTAGCATACGGCACATCTGTAATGAACAGTGGCGATAAAAGCATTGCAGGCAGCGGACAGGATTTGATCACTAACAGCGTTAGAAAACTTGAACTGCTCGACGTTCCCGATTCGGAAATCAAAAGAATAGAGAATACAAAAGAAATAAAAAAATATATAACTCTGTACGCACCTTTAGATGGAACTGTAATTAATAAGAATGTTATTGACGGACAGAAAATTACTGCGGGCACACCTCTGCTCGAAATAGCAAACTTAAATAATCTGTGGCTGCTTGCCGATGTCTATGAGTATGAATTACCTAAAATAAGGGTTGGATCACTGGCCGACATCACCTTCTCATTTTTACCGGGAAAAACCTTCAAGAGCAAAATATCTTTTATTTATCCCACACTTGACAATAAAACAAGAACTATAAAAGTAAGATTTGATATGCCTAATTATAGCGATCAGCTGAAACCTTCAATGTTTGCTAACATTTTAATTAATGGCAGGAAAGTAGGAGACACCCCCGTTATTCCTGAACAGGCTGTGCTACGCACCGGGCAAAAAAATATTGTAATTCTTTCATTGGGTGACGGAAGATTCAAACCTGTTGATGTTAAACTTGGCGATTACGCAGACGGTGAATACCAGGTACTTAATGGTCTGGTGGCAGGCGATACTATTGTTACATCCGCTCAATTCCTGATTGATTCAGAAAGCAACCTACGAGCGGCCTTATCACAATTTAGTTCGGGTAAAAAGGACACTATGAAAGATATGAACTCAATGGATAAGGAGAAGGAAGAGAAAGCTGAATCAAACGATCCCAGAGTAAGGAAAGGCATAATTGATCTTAAAGCAATTGACAAAAATAAAGATGGAAAGGTTTTCCAGGACATGATGGATTATAATGTTATTTCCGATAAGCCTGGTGTCTGCCCTTTGTGCGGAATGAAACTTAAGGAAGTTACCATTTCCCAGGCAAAAGATTACCTCGAAAAGGCTGGCTACAAAGTAAAATGATAATACAAATGAAAAACTGAGGAGTTTTAAAATGATAACAGGTAATCCAAATAAAGACGGAATAATTTCTAGAATAATTGAGTGGTCAATTAACAATAAAATACTGGTAATAATATTAACAGCTGCACTCATCATGGGCGGGATCTGGGCAATTAAAAATACAGCAGTAGATGCAATACCGGATTTAAGTGATGTGCAGGTAATTATATTTACGAAATATCCGGGACAGGGTCCGCAAATAGTTGAAGACCAGGTTACATATCCCCTTACATCTAAAATGCTTTCTGTTCCTTATGCTAAAGATGTGAGAGGTTATTCATTCTTCGGCTTTTCAATGGTCTATATAATTTTTGAGGACGGAACAGATTTGTATTGGGCAAGAAGCAGAGTGCTTGAGTATTTAAACTCAATGCGAAGTTCTTTGCCAGAAGGTGTAACTCCCGAACTCGGTCCCGATGCAACTGGTTTGGGCTGGGTTTATCAATATGCTTTAACATCCAAAACCAGAAGTCTGCAGGAATTGAGATCGATACAGGATTGGTTTCTAAAATACGAACTTTCTGCCATACCGGGAGTTTCCGAGGTCGCAAGCATCGGAGGATTTGTAAAGCAATACCAGGTAAACGTTGATCCAACCAAATTAGCTTCATACGGAATTCCATTGAGCATGGTTAAGATGGCAATAAAGGAAAGCAACAACGACGTTGGCGGGCGATTGATGGAAATGGGTGAAACCGAATTTATGGTGAGAGGATTGGGATACATAAAAAGCGTGGATGATTTAAAAAATATTGCGATAGGAAAAAATCAAAGCACCGGCACGCCTGTTTACTTAAGGGATGTTGCAAATATTGATATAGGTCCCGAATTAAGAAGGGGTGTGGCTGATTTAAATGGCGAAGGAGAGGTAGTGGGCGGAATTGTAATTCAACGTTACGGTGAGAACGGTCTTGCAGTAATTAATAGGGTAAAGCAAAGATTAAAGGAATTACAGGCCTCTATTCCTTCGGATGTGCAAATCGTTCCGGTTTATGACAGGAGCGAATTAATCCATAAAGCAGTAAACAATCTGAGCGATAAATTAATAGAAGAAGGTATAATCGTTGCACTGGTAATAATTCTTTTTCTTCTTCATTTCAGAAGTTCACTCGTTGCAATTTTCACTCTGCCAACCGCAGTTCTTGCTGCGCTACTTATTATGAAACTTCAGGGTCTAAATGCAAACATAATGTCTCTTGGCGGTATTGCAATTGCAATCGGGGCTATGGTCGATGCTGCGATAATTATGGTGGAGAACTCTCACTCGCATATTCTGCATAACCAGCAATTACCAAAAGAAAAACAAAAGCCTCACTGGGCGGTGATACTTGAGTCATCAAAAGAAGTAGGTCCGTCTATATTTTATTCGCTGCTTGTAATAACAGTTTCTTTTATCCCTGTATTCACTCTTGAAGCGCAAGAAGGAAGAATGTTCAAACCGCTGGCATTTACCAAGACTTACTCGATGGCGGCTGGTGCAATACTTGCAATCACTATCGTCCCTGTATTAATGGGTTATTTTATTCGCGGCAAAATGAAAAAAGAAGACGATAATCCGATCACAAAATTTTTAATGAAAATCTATCATCCAATAGTTGATTTTGTTATGGAGAAAAGATGGTGGGTAATCGGGTTATCATTGATAATTGTGCTCGGAACATATATCCCGTTTTCAAAGCTAGGTTCGGAATTTATGCCGCCTTTGTACGAAGGTGATCTTCTTTATATGCCCACTACTCTGCCGGGAATTTCGATAACAGAAGCAAAGGAGCTTTTGCAGCAGACAGATAAGATCATAAAATCATTCCCGGAAGTTAAGTCAGTTTTCGGAAAAGTGGGAAGAGCCGACACTCCAACCGATCCGGCGCCGCTTTCGATGATCGAAACAACAATTCAATTAAAACCGGAAGACGAATGGCCGGAAGGAATGACACGTGAAAAACTTGTCGACGAACTTGATAAAGCAGTGAAAATACCCGGACTAACAAATGCATGGACGATGCCTATAAAAACAAGAATCGACATGCTTTCAACCGGAATTAAAACGCCAGTGGGAATTAAAATAGCCGGACCTGATCTGAATGTATTGCAGGACATAGGGAAAAGAATCGAGGAAGTAATGAAAAAAATTCCGGATACTCGTTCGGTTTATGCTGAAAGGTCCGTTGGCGGCAACTATGTTGATTTTAATATCGACAGGAACGCGATAGCACGATACGGTCTTACAGTAGAAGATGTTCAGAACGTATTTATGTCTGCGGTCGGTGGAATGAATATTACTCAAACAGTTGAAGGGCTCGAAAGATATCCTGTAAATCTTCGTTACCAAAGAGATTACCGTGATAATATTGAAGCATTAAAAAGAGTTCTCGTTCCAATACAGGGCGGTGGGAATATTCCTCTTGAAGAGCTTGGAGATGTAGTAATCCACAAAGGTCCGCCAATGATAAAATCTGAAAACGCGAGGCCTAATTCATGGGTTTACATAGATATAGAAAATATTGACGTTGGAACTTACGTTAATAATGCAAAGAAAATTGTTGCAAAAGAAGTAAAGCTTCCGCCGGGATATTCATTAATCTGGAGCGGTCAATATGAATACTTGGAACGAGCCTCGCAAAAATTAGCAATGGTTCTGCCACTGACATTGTTGATTGTAATAATGCTTCTTTACTTCAACACCAAATCATTTACTAAGACTGGCATAATACTTCTTGCTCTACCTTTCTCAATGGTGGGGGCTGTTTGGTATCTATATTTAGCAAACTTCCATTTAAGCGTTGCTGTCTGGGTGGGTATAATTGCATTGCTGGGAGTAAGTGCAGAAACAGGAGTGGTTATGCTTCTCTACCTTGATATTGCTTACGAGAATTGGAAAGCTAAAGGTATGTTAAAATCCTTTGCTGACCTAAGAGAATCAATTTTTGAAGGAGCAGTAAAACGAATTCGTCCGAAGATGATGACCGTGCTAGTTCTCTTCTTTGGACTCCTTCCAATATTGATTGGTCACGGATTTGGAGGTGACGTAATGAAAAGAATAGCAGCGCCAATGGCTGGTGGAATATTTACCAGCTTAATTATGGAATTGACAATCTTCCCGGCAGTTTTTTACATTCTTAAAAGAAGAGAGTTAACAAAAAATAATATGCTCACAGAAGATAATGGGGGTAACTAAAATGAAAGAGATTATTGCATCCATAAAGCAGGAAAAGTTGTATGAAATAAAACAAGTGAATAAACGATTTATAAAATTTATAAACTAATATATAAGGAATAGTAAAATGACGAAATTATTAAGCAAAACTTTGTTTTCAGTTTTAAGTCTTTTTTTCTTAATCGCAGGTTTAACCTTTGCACAACAGGATAGTTCTAATAGCCATAAAGATATGCAGATGAAAGATCATAAAATGATGAATCATTCTATGACTATGGACTCAACTCAAAATAAAATGTCGGACAAAAAAGATTCTATCATGCGCGAAGGAATAATTGATCTGGATGCAATCGACAAGAATAAAGATGGAAAAGTTTACCAGGATATGATGGATTATAATGTTATTTCAGACAAAGCCGGGATATGTCCCCTTTGCGGAATGAAGTTGAAAAAAATTTCGCTGATGAAAGCAAAAGAAAATCTGTTTAAAAGCGGATATAAAGTAAAGTAGTATTATTATGATGCGGTATCATTTATATTACTGGAACTTATTCAGAATTAATTTTGTATTGGATTCAGCAAACCTATCCTTTTTAGAATCTTATTTGCATAAATTCAATGGATTTTTGTAAGTTAAACTATATCAAAAATGAGGTATCCTGAAATGAAAAAGGTAATTCTGAGTGTTATTTTTACTTTGGTTGGTCTGGTTATAATAGGAATTATTATTATTTTTACCGGCGCTTATAATGTAAGTGCATTGAACCCTGATCCGGGCATTGTACACTGGGTCCTGGAAACAACAAGCGATCACTCGGTTGACTCGAGGGCAAAGGATATAACTGTGCCTGACCTAAACAATCCAGCTATGATTAAGGAAGGTCTTGCCCATTATAAGGAAATGTGCGCAACATGTCACGACGCTCCTGGCAAAGAAGAAACTGAATTGGCAAAAGGACTAAATCCGGATGCGCCAAATCTTTATAAGTTTGGATTCAGAATGAATCCGGCCAAATTATTTTGGGTTACTAAAAACGGAATAAAAATGACTGGAATGCCTGCCTGGGGAAAAACTCATTCCGATGATCAAATCTGGGCAATAGTTGCTGCAGTTAAAAAATTACATGATGTAACATTTGATCAATACGATTCAATTAAAGTGAAAGAAGAATAATTATTTTTGATGCTTTTCGTAGGGAAGGGTTTTAAACACTTCCCTACAAAGTATAAACATAGTTTAATTTTTTTATTTACAGCGGAATTTTGCTTCCGTACTTTGCCAGCCAATCTTTAAATGACAACAATTCGGGATTCAGTGATTTTGCAAACTTAATATCTCTTACGCCACTATAATAATATTCAAAGTCTTTTTAAATTGAAACATATTTCCAAGATCATCAGCACCCGGAAAGCCAAAACTTCTGAAGACATCAGGTGGTACGTCATTATAACCGATATTAACACCAAGGGCTTTAGTCATAGCGTCAGCCATTTGTTTAATGGTTAGGTTTTCTCCTGATATATATAAACTCTTTCCTATAAATTCCGATCCCCTTTTAAATACCGCGTACGCACATTTCCCAATATCTTCAACAGCTATTGCCGGAAGCTTTTTATCACCCATTGGAAAAACCAAAGCATACTTTCCGTCCTCGCCTTTTTGTGGACCTGATCCAAAATAAATAAAATTATCCCAGTAGAAAGAAGTATTTAAATAAGTAGTTGGAACCTCTGCTTGTTTAAAGAATTTGTTAGATTCCCCCTTCCCGTCATAATGTGGAACCTTATATTTTCCCAATAATGTTGGCATTCTGTTATCATCAAGAGGAATCCATTTCCTTGTATCCTCAAGAGTCGACCAGATTACATGCTTTAGCCCTGCTGCTTTAGCAGCGTTTGCCATAGACCTGGCTTGTGACATTTCTCTCTCAGGAGAAAGATATTCCCAATAAGATGTTACACAAAAAGCTCCATAACAACCTGTAAAAACTTTTTTAAGGCTATCTTCATTATCCGCATCTGCCTCAACTACTTGAGCTCCCAGTTTTGAAAGAGCTCTTGCTTTTTCAGAATCAGCTTTTCTAGTTACTGCTCTAACAACAAACTGACTATTTTTATCAGCAAGGATAGCACGTACTAGTCCTCCTCCCTGTGCTCCTGTAGCACCCATAACAGCAATGATTTTTTTATCGGACATAGTTGACTCCTCATTTATTTTTTACATTAAAAATTTAACTATTGAAAAAGTGTAATTAATATTATAAAACATCTGCCGAGAAACAATCAGGAAATTTTTGTATCATTTACTATAAAAGCATAAAGATTAACATTTAAGAATTCCTTTTAACACAAAGATATTATCCCTATTTTAAGATATGATCAAAGCTTTAGTTATTACTATTTTTTTATTGCTGATTTTATTAATTGGTTTTAAAAAATTTAGAAATGCAGAAAAAAAAGATTGCTGCAAATGAAACATCCTTCCGGGCTATTTACGATTACTCCATTCCTTTTATTTTTCTTTTTTATTTACTTTTATTTTAATACATTCCTACAGATTAAAAGTCTCGATTTTTAACTTATGAGGGTTTAACAATGGGACAACAACAGTTACTTCTGATAGTGCTTGCAATAATTATTGTAGGTATAGCCATCGCTGTAAGTATTGGTCTCTTTAACGCAAACTCCGAACAATCCAACCGGGACGCATTAATTGGTGATTTAAATAATATTGCAATATCAGCAATTTCATACTATAAGAAACCTGCAGCATCAGGAGGCGGGGGTAACACTTTTACAGGATGGGTAATTCCGCCAACTTTAACAACTAATTCAAACGGCAAGTTTACGGCGACAGTTAAAGTTCAAACCATTAAATTAGTAGGTACCGGAACTAATGTTGGAAAAGATAATAAAACCAAGGTTAAAATTACTGCAAATATTACGCCCAGTTCTATTTCAATAACAACCAATAATTAATTCCAAACATTCGTTAATTCCTACCCTTTTACTTTTATAATAATTATTATGAATGGTATTCATAATAATTCATATTTAGTTATTTTATTGTTTAACAAAAATTTAATTAATTATTTTATAAAACAACATTATACTAAAATGAAAAACCAGAAATTTATCAGTGTTCTTGTTTTGTTTGCGGTTATGTTTACAACCTCCATTTTTCCACAAAAGAAGCAGACGGGGGATTTTTTAACAGCAGCTATGGACACAACTGTAAATCCAGGTGTTGATTTTTTTAAATACGCAACAGGAACCTGGATGAAAGAAAATCCGATTCCACCTTCAGAGAGAAGCTGGGGGCTTGCCAACCTGGTTAATGAAGAAACATATAACAGGCTGAAAAATATATTAATCGAAGCGGCCGCAACCAAATCGCCAAAAGGTTCTAGCAGACAAAAGATCGGTGATTTTTATTATTCCGGTATGGACACCGTTGATATTGAAAAACAGGGCATTACTCCTCTTAAACCCGAACTGGATAAAATTAATTCCATTAAAAATAAAGATGATCTCTTCGAAACTGCGACTCTTCTAAAAAAAGAAGGTGTAAATTTAATGTTCAGTTTATTTGTTGATCAAGATCAGAAAAACAGCGATGCAATGGTTCTTTACCTTTGGCAGGGCGGACTTGGATTACCAAATCGTGAATATTATTTCAGGCAGGATGCGAGAACTGAAAATATAAGAAAGGAATATAAGATCCACCTTGCAAAAATATTTGAACTTTTGGGAGAAAATAAATCCGATGCCGAAATTAACAGTGAATCAGTATATAATATTGAATTATTTCTTGCTGATTCATGCAGAAAGCTTGAGGATTTAAGAGACCCATATGCAAATTACAACAAGATGACTTTTGCAGAATTACAAAACACCGCTCCGAATGTACAATGGAAATTAATGTTTGATGATTTTGCAGGGAAAACCCCTGATAATGTAATTGTTGGTCAGCCTGAATTTTACAGGGAACTAAACGCCGCTATTGATAAATTCACAATCGAACAATGGAAAGAATATCTTAAAGTTCACACGATTAGCTCATTTGCAAGCAGATTGAGCAGCCCTTTTGATGATGAAGTTTTTCACTTCAGAGGCACTGTAATGTCGGGAGTGAAAGAACAAAAACCAAGATGGAAAAGAATTCAGGATGCGACTGAAGGAGCTATGGGTGAACTACTCGGACAAATTTATGTTGAAAAATTTTATTCTCCGAAAACAAAGAAAAGATATGAAAAAATCGTTGATAATATAGTAGATGCTTTCGCTAACCGGATTAAAAAACTTGACTGGCTTAGTGAAGCAACCAAAAAGAAAGCTTTAATCAAGTTGTATGCAATTAATAAAAAAGTAGGTTATCCTGATAAATGGAAAGATTTTTCCAAATTATCTATTGATAAAAAATCATATCTGAGGAACACAATCAATGCAAATGTCTTCTGGTTTGAACGCGATATGAACAAGCTTGGAAAACCGGTTGACAGGCAGGAATGGGGAATGACACCACAAACCTGGAATGCATATTACAATCCGTCAAATAACGAAATTGTACTTCCTGCAGCTGCTTTTATAGTGCCCGGAGTACCTGATTCACTTGTTGATGATGCAGTAGCTTATGCCTACGCAGGAGCCTCAACAATTGGGCACGAACTTACTCACGGCTTTGATGATGAAGGAAGACTTTATGATGCCAAAGGAAATCTGAAAAACTGGTGGACAAAGGAAGACGAAGAAAAATTCAAAGAAAAAACCAAACTTCTCATTGATCAATTTGATAATTATGTTGTACTTGATAGTATGCATATTAATGGGAAGGCCACTTTAGGAGAAAACCTGGCTGATTATGGCGGAGATCTTATTGGATGGGATGCTTTTAAAAAGACAAAACAATATAAGGAAGGCAAAAAAATCGCAGGACTTACGCCAGCTCAAAGATTCTGGATTGGCTACGCTTATTCATGGCTTGGACACACAAGACCCGAAGCTTTGGCTCAACAAGTTTTGACTGATGTGCATTCGCCAAATTTTTTAAGAGTTAATGGCCCTTTCAGCGACATACCAGCGTTTTATAAAACATTTAATATTAAACCGGGTCAGCCTATGTGGAGACCTGCAGATAAGAGACCACAAATCTGGTAATTATCTATTTAAGATCCATGGAAATTAATCTCCATGGATCTTAATATCATTGTTGAATCTTATTTAAGTAATTTTAATTTCCAATATGTTACATTAGAATTACTAAAAGTTATAATGTATTTTATTAATTGGTAGAACCGGTCGGGGGATTGAATGAAAAAATTATCTGCAATTATCCTGGTTATTCCTATAATGAGCCTGCTGCAAGCCTGCACGACTATTCAGCAAACTATTTATCTGCAAAATGTAGGAATAAACGGTCCGATAAAAGCTCCACCCCTTAACATTACGAAGGATAAAAAAAATGAACAAGCCAGCATCTCAGTGGGTATGTCAATTAATTCAAATAAAAACATTCAGGGAAGCATCGGAACCCACAGCAAAGTCAATAGTTCCGGAATATTTCAGGTGGATACTCTTACAATTAACGGACAAAGAAATTATAAAGACTCAGGCAAAAATAATTTCGATTTTAAAGGCAATAACTTTCAATGGAATCAACCGGATTTTTCGTTATTCTTAAATTCCGATTTTAAAATATCAAACGTTTTTGCTTTATCTCTAGGATTTAATTATTCAGTTCAAGGTCAAACAAACTTACTCGGTGGTAATTTTGGAATAGGAAATTATCACGAGTCCAATAACGGTGCTTTAAGGATTGATATTGGACTAAACTGGCAACAAGTTTCTTATGATGCTTCATCTGTGGTGCTAACCGATATAACACACAGCGGTAGTACCGAAAGTAGTGTCACTTTTTTTGAAGATATTGGTAAAAAACCACTTTCAATCCTTACTTTTCTTTTACATATAATTCAAAATATGAAGAATCGCCGATAAATTTCTTCTTAAGTGCGGGTTATTTTACACAAACAATTATCGATTATTCTCCCTCCACTCCAAGCACAACATATTACCCATTTGGAATAACGGTTATAACTATTGATAAAAGAGGTGAAGCGACAGCAGGTTTTATTAATATTGTGCCGGGTATTTATACGAATCTGTCAACAAATAGCAGACTAAATCTTGGAATCAGATTCTTAAAGGAAACGCAAATCGAATCACTCTCAAGTTCTTTTTTTATAATGCCAGTATTGCAATTTAATGTTACTTTATAAAAGATGAACTAAGAAATTAATTATTCAAAGATCAATTACCTGGAATAAAAAATCCCGCTACAATTTAAAATAATAGCGGGATAGGTAAAGTTATAGCTAATGTCAGGGAATAATTTATTCGCTCGTCATTAATCTGATATCAACTCTTCTGTTTTGTGCACGGCCAGCAGCAGTGCTGTTCGAAGCTACCGGATCTGCTTCACCATGCGCTCTAATTTCAAGCCTTGTTCTATCAACTCCCTGGCTAACCAGATAATCGGCGACAGCTCTTGCTCTTGCCTCCGATAAAAGTAGATTCGATTCTTCCCCGCCTATGGAATCAGTGTAACCATTAATAACCGCCCTGTAATTTGGGTGCTCTTTCAATGTAACTACAAGAGCAATTAAATTACGATAAGCACCCGGCAATAGTTCTGCTTTTCCGGAGTTGAAGGAAGCGTCTACTCCAAGTATAAAATTACCAACTTCTTTTGTAGCACTAAGAGGACATCCATTTTCATCAACTTTTATTCCTCTTGGTGTGTTAGGACATTTATCAAGATAATCCGGTACTCCGTCTCCATCTGAATCAAGAGGACAACCATTTGCATCAACTTTAACAAATGCCGGAGTGTTCGGACATTTATCGAGATAGTCTGGAACTCCATCACCATCTGAATCTAACGGACAACCGTTTGCATCGATCTGAACTTTTGCCGGTGTATTCGGGCATTTATCAAGGTAATCCGGTACTCCATCGCCATCAGAATCCAAAGGGCAACCAGCCGGATCAACTTTAACACCTGTTGGCGTATCCGGGCACTTATCAAGATAGTCAGGAACCCCATCGCCATCTGAATCAATAGGACAACCAAACTGATCAACCTTTACCCCGGCTGGGGTATTCGGGCACATATCGTTTGAATCATAAACTCCGTCATTATCAGAATCTTTATCTCTTCCAAGATAATATGAAACACCGATAGTCCCTGTAAAAATCCAGTCTTTATGAGACCCTCTAATTTGTCCATCCAGGTTATCATCATTCGCATCTTCAGCACCTGTAATAGCACCCACACCTAAATTAAAACTCCAAATTCTGTTAACCATAAATCTGATACCAAGGTCACTATTTATTCCAACTAATTTAAACATTGGAATAAAGTTATGATTATTATTATCCTTTGGTGAGACCCACATGTATGAAGCCCCAAGTGAAGCATAAGGATAAACATTTTCGGATAACTGTGTTAAAAAACTCAGTCCACCTCCTACAAAATTAAACTGGCTGTTTATTTCATTTGGAATTAAATAGGAACTGGATCCGGATAGATATCCTGATCCACCAAATAATTTAAAAGCGAGATTACTGGCTGACTCAGATGCCAAAACATATTCGATTGATGCCTTGCCGAGATAGTTAATCTTTATTTCGGAATAGTCGGTCTGGCCAAGAGTAACACCACCTTCACCTGAAAAAATTACAACTCCGGATAGCGAATTATTGATCTTAATATCTGTATTCTGTCCAAATAAATAGTTGCTTATGCAAACAAATGCGAAAAAAAGCAAAAGTGTTTGCTTCATAAAAAAGCTCCATCATTATGAAACACATAAGTAGAAATACTTCTAATTTGTCTAAAATTGTGCGGGCTAAAATCTAATTTTAAAACATATGTTTTAATAGAAATGAAAATAGTCTGTAACATCGATCAATAAGCCCTCAATAATTACTTAATTGTTAAGTAATTATTTGTCAACATTTTAGGACCAATAGTTTAATGAAATCCGGATTAAAAATCCATTTTTTTAGGTTCAATTATATATGCAAAACTTAAGGAATTGTTTGGTTTTAAAGCAGGTATTCTAATTTATGTCCAGCATGTCCCCAAACTCAATGATATCTAAACGATTATCCACATTTAGTTTTTAAATTTATTCAAATTTTGATTTAGTTCTACTTTATCAGCATCAATTTATTTACTCTGCTTAAGTTATCATTCGCAAGTTTGCTATCTGAATTTGTGAATGTAATTCTATAAAAATACACTCCGCTTGATAAATTGCTTCCATCAAATATCACTTTATAACTTCCTGCTGCTTTTTCTTGATTTACAAGTGTTTGTACTTCCCGTCCCAGAATGTCATAAACTATTAATTTAACAAACGCATCCTTTGGTAACTCATATTCAATTGTAGTTGTAGGATTAAAAGGATTTGGATAGTTCTGAGATAACGTATAGTGATCGGGTAAATTTGAGGTTGTTATCTGCGGCGGTGTATAATTAAACTCACTGCCTGATGTATTTTGATCTACTAAATAATTAAAAGCTGTAATTGCATATTTCGTGTAATATCTTAAAACTGAAATACTACTTATGTTATCAATACCTAGTCCACCAACAAGGGCTAATGAAACATCTGCCGTGTCTCCTAGTTTTAGTGAAAATGGACCTGTTACCATCCACATTCTTCTGTCGCCAGGGCCTTCGTCTATTCCATCAATCCAGCCTGTGCTTGTAATCGGATCTCCCGGAAGCATGTAAGTACCTAATCCTCCGATTGGTTTTCCATTCATGTCTACAAATGGATTATTATACGGATATCCTCCGTTTGAACTATAGCCACGCATAAAATTATAAAATCCTAAAGTGCCATTATAACTCCGGCCAGCAGGATCACTAAAAGAACCTCCTGAGCGATGCGCGATATAGACGGTCATTGGCTTTGAATTAAAATATTTATATCTCTTTTTCCATTTGAGATCTACAATGGCGCTGTCCAAAGGATTATCTGTTCTTTGCGCAACTCCATGAATAAATGTATACCCAATCGCAGGGACTGAATTGAAGTATTTATTATATACGTCATCATTTATTTTAGAATTATATTCATAACCTAAATTCAAAGTCGTGTCGCATCCTATAAAATCATCATAATATGCTCCAACATCCATATCCGAAAAATTTACTATATACATGCTATCTACATATGAATCAGACGCAGAACTGCTTAAGCCTTTGTAAATTAATTTAGCATTTTTGAATATTATATTATTCAAATTGTCTTCGTCAGCATAGGCCCAATAAGTCTCTTGAACTTCAAGCCCAATCGGTGGAGAACCATATGAGTTCATTGAATTCCTGTCATTATAAGATATCCAGATAGTTTGTGAAGCTCCCGGCACGCCGGGAATGTCGCTGTCAGGTTCATATTTCCCATCTTTATTTTTATCGTAAAAAGGCGCACCTTTATCGGCAGGCCATTCGTTCCAGTCTTTTTGATAATTCAGATAAATAACATTTATCATCGAATCTGTCACTGCACTATCGGGTACTAAAAAAGTATTTGCAGCATCATTTCTTAGGTATTTTTTATCATAAAATGATCTAACCCTGTATAAACGGGTCAACGGATAGTTTCCATTGAAATAAGTTGATCCGTTTACCCTTACCAGAGGATTGTTCCCGTCAAAAACCAATCCTCCCCAATTTATTCCTTCGGTATAAACGCCGCCTGCTGTTCCTTTGGGAAATGTTCCGTTGTAGAATGTACCTGCTACTCCACCATTGCCAATACGAGCCGGATGGAATCCGTCATTTAATATCCAGGATGTAATATTATTTACATCCATAGGAGCACTATTATATACCTGGCTGTAAACTGAAATGTTAATTACAGAAATTACAAAAATAACGGCCAGAATTAAGTTTCGAAAGGTTTTTGATGCGTTCATTTTCCCCTCCCAATAAAATGGGATATAAATCAATAACGGTAATAATGTACCCCGATTTTTCACAAAAATCAATTTTTGCATATTTAAATGCAATAAATTACACTTTTCAAAGTAATTCACTATTAGCAATTTTTTATTATCAATTTAAGCTTTTGACGCACATATGCTGTATTAAAAATTTCAATAATATTAAATTTTGTTAATTTCATAAGTAGACCGGGATTATCAATTTGAGAAGTAATTCATTTTAAAAAACCTATTTTCTGATCAGAAACAATGTTTTTTTTGGAACGCAAATTGTTATAAAAACTATAGCATGCTTGAGATTATATCCGTAAACCATTTTAAATGAGTGGATTTTATGGTTTTCAATTTTTAAAAAATTTGCAAATAAGTACTAAAAAACTTTCGAGGGCTAAAATGGAAGACTTTGAAAAAATCATAATTGAAGATATTTCAGTTATAATCGTAAATATCACCCGTGCAACTTACAAAGAAGCCGGAATGCTTAAAAAAATTATTTACGAAGATATTGAAAGACGTTTCAGAAAAATAGTAATAGATTTGAGTGCGTGTGAGTTTGTAGATTCAACATTTATCGGGGTGCTTGTAGTGACCTTGAAAAGTATCTCTAAATTAGGCGGTGAAATTCGCATTATTAAGCCAGCGTCTATTGTACACACAATCCTGGCAAAATCAGGAACTTTAGATCTTTTTAATATTTCAGAAAATGTTGAACAGGCAATAAAAAATTTCCAGGCTTTGGATAGTAAAACAAGCAGTCCGAAAAGTAAATATTCTGGAATATTAAATTAGTGTAATGGCAACATGCCATCACCACTTAATTAAATTATACCGAAATTATTTAAGCCTGTCCCAGACCCATCGCGCGCTGCAATTTTTTTCTAATTTCCGCGTCAATGTGTTCATAAGTTATTATTTTTCTTGGAAACTCAATAACCTTATAGAACTCCCTTGTGATTTTTTCCAAATTCAGGATTATAATCCTGCGGTTATGAAATCTCAGCACTCCGCTAAAGCGTTGATTCCCTTTGTGGGGAATTATATAATCGAGATTGTTATCATTTAGCAATTTATCAACAGCAATTATCTCCAAAACCCTATCAACAATAAATCCGAACTGCTTTGAAAAAGCCTCTATTAATATCAATCTACTGTCACTCCCATAATTAACATTTGGAAATTCCAGTATTCCGTGGATATTAACCAATGTATAACTACCTTCTTCTGAAATTATCTCTGAGGTCAATCTTTTCCTGGTAGAATATTCGGCATCGGTAAATTTAATAACCTCTCTTACATTTTTTAATTCAACTCCAAATTCAAAATTATTAATTTGGAATACCAGCAAACCTCTTCGTTTATAAACTGAGTTTTGGTCGAAATAGTTTGTTGTAATATCAGCCTTCATTTCGAATGAAACTTATAGTTATAATGGGAATTTTTGTTTATTTAAAATGACTGTCACTCTGAGTATGTTTTTTAAGCAATCGTATTTTACCCTCTCAATATATAATCAGACATACAAGAACATGCAAGTTAAAATAACGATAACAGTAACTTCTTGTTTTCTCAGTTATACATTCAGCTAAAAACAATTCATTGAATCATATAGATCTTAATTCCCATAATAAATTATAAGTCCACAAAATGAATAGTCCTCAACTATTAAAGAAGCCACAATCAAATTCTTAACAACCAGTAATATTTAGATTTAAGAAGTCATTTTAGGGCCTTTATAATTCTCTTATACAGTAAATGTCTCTCAGCTGGTAATTTTTAAATGGTTTCTCATTATGACATATTAAATCACGTTTAACGCACTAATAATCAAATTTTTTATAGATTAATTAACTTTTTGATAAAATTATCAATATGAGACAAATATTGTTTAAAAAGTGCTGATTTTGAGCAAATATCACCATATTTTTTTGGAACGAGAATTGATTAAAGTCCCTTGTTATCGTTAATTATAATTCCCCCTGCAATAAGGGGAGAATGGTTTTTAATAGATCTGTTAAAAAGGTCCTGATTATTTGTTCTGTTTCGAACTATTGCGTAGATAGAAAAACATATTGTTAAACTAATTCCACAAAAAGGTAAAATGGAAGACTTCGAAAAAATTGTAATTGCAGATGTAGCTGTCGAGACTGTAAATCTTACTCGTGCAACTTATAAGGAGGCCGCTGAGCTAAAAAAAATTATAAACGAGGATATAGCAAGACGGTTTAAAAAAATAGTAATTGATTTAAGCCATTGCGAATTTATAGACTCAACATTTATAGGCGTACTGGTAGTTAGCTTAAAAAATATTGCTAATATAGGCGGAGAACTTCACATTATAAAACCAGCTTCAATTGCACACTCCATTTTAGAGATGTCAGGTACATTAGATATTTTCAACCTCTGTGATAATATGGAAGAAGCTATTAATAGTTTTTCAAATACGGAAAATAAAGTGGAACATTTATCAAAAGAATGTGGGTTCTCATCAAAAACAACACATACATTTTAAACTGGTTTAATCATTTTTCTTTTTTAGCCTTATTTTTAACTAAGTTCAAGATTAACAAGCTTACCTCTCCGGTCAAAATCACACTAATTAAATCCATTTCACCGATCTAATAATTATTATTTAATTTATCGTTTGCTGCTTAATTTTATTACTTCCCCAAAAAGTAATTCTTGGGGTTAATAATTACGAGTAGGCTAATTTAATCAGGAATAAAAATATCCGGATAATTTTCATCAAGATATTTTTTTACAGCAGGTATATCATCCTTTGATGTAAGATCAATAACGTGTTCAGACAAGGGATAGCAAAAAAGACATTTTGGTTTTTCCTTTGCCATCATTGCAATGGCGACAGGAAGTTCTTTTTCATTTCTAACCGGATGAAGCGGGATTTTTTTAAGAAAAGGAAAAATTAAATCATACTGCAAACTAAAGATATTCATACTTACCCCGATCACGCCATTTTTACCTTTTGCTTTTTCAAGCTCATTATCTGAGGGCTTCTCCATAAGATCAAGTAAATATCCTTCACTATCTTTTATTATTACACCAAAATTCATAATCTTGGAAATCTCAAATTTCAAGGCATCGCGGTTGTAATCCACCATTGAATTAGGGTAATCATTCTTAAGCATCAATTTAAAGGCATTCTGCGAATAAAGATTATCAGAATTACAAACTGTAAACCTGCTTCCCTTCCAGTCTCTTTTATTTTGCAAAGCCTGGAGAAGAGCATCTGCCGTTCCAAGCGGTTTCATTCTACCGGACGGAGTTTTTTGTATTGCATAACTAATGTTCAAGCCTTCAAATTCATTACCTTCTTTTTTTTCACCATAATAATTTTTTATACTATTGTCTTTTTCGCCAATAACAATTAGTATTTCCCTATATCCCGACTCACAAGCATTAAAAAGAAGATAATCTAGAAAAGGCCGTTCATTTTTACCGACACTTAACATCGTCTTGGATTTTGTTTCACTTTGTTCTAACAGATATTCATCAACCACCAGGATTGATTCGGTCGGTTTTTTCATCCTTGAAGATACACCCCCGGCCAAAATTATTAATCTTTCAGCATTCATTCCAAATTAACTCCGGAATCAATTATGATTATAAAACATTTTCCATCAGCATTCTCAATTGCTTTGCTTACAGGTTCGTAATTTTTTAGAGTATATGGCATACGTTCGCCGCCTGGTTTAATTATTGTGCCTAAGGCGCCAGGTGTAAAGATAGAGGCTAGCCTTATTCCAATTGTAATAGTGATAAAATTAAGCTGATTATTTTCAATGTACAATATTTAAAATTAAAATTTATTAATGTTTTATTAATGTTCCTGTTAATTAAATATTATTATTTTATTTATGTATTAAGGTGATTCATTTTTTAGTGCAACTTTAATTATGAGAAACTTAACAAAATAACAGGAGAATATATGAAAAAGAGGTTGGATGCAGTAAGCGGGTTTTCGTTAATCGTATTTATTTTGCTATTGGCAATTTCTGCAAATATTAATGCGCAGGAAAGAGATCGCAAAGAAAGAGCAAAGAGACACGAAAAAACAAAAAAAGAAGTTGTAGTCAAGCGCAACAACGATGAATACAGAGATGTTGCAGTAAAGGACAGGCATTATTTTTATCGTGAAGGTTATTTTTATGACAAAAGGCCGGAAGGATATGTAAGGATTGAAGCTCCAATCGGTGCAAGTATAACTATCCTGCCAGCAGGCTATAAGATTGTTAGGGTGCGCAAAATAAGATATTATCTATTTGGTGGAATTTATTACAAATACTTGCCACGCAAAAAAATGTACGCGGTTGTAAAAGCTCCGCTGTAACCTAACTTTTTATTATTCTAAATAAAGCCGAAGTGATTCGGCTTTTTTACTACCAACTTTATTTTCTTGATTACTTGAAAATATGATGGAACTAATTTCTATTCATTTTTCTACTATGAATCAAATGTTGCTTTTTTATCTTGTTAAAAAACAAGGGAATTGCTGGCTTAAAGGAGAATTAAAAAATTATTCTTCAACAATTATACTAAGGTCATTGAATATTTGATGGTATGGTGATTAAAAAATTGATTATACTTTTAATTACTCTGCTTTAAAATTTAGAGTAATCAAATGGTAATCAGTCAAGTTTTTCCATACTCGCTTAAAAAGCAAAAAGCCCGAATACATTTCATATTCAGGCTTTTTTAGTAGCGGGGGCAGGACTTGAACCTACAACCTTCGGGTTATGAGCCCGACGAGCTACCAATTGCTCCACCCCGCGATGTAATATCTTTAGTTAAGGACTTATTTTTTCGATTTTAGACTACTAATATACCCAAACTCATTGGCTTGTCAAACTTTGGGTAGACCATAAGTATCTGTTTCATTGTAAATAATTACAAAGGCTGGCAGTTACCGAAGGATTTTCAGGAATTAAAACTCGAAGATATTCCGTCAATTATCTGAGAACGGGCATGAATTTCGTTCAGTTTTTGTATTATAGCAAGAATGCTCTTCTGCTTGATATCTATCTGGTCTGATACAAAATTGCTAACTTCAGGCATATTGCATTGGTCGAGAATGCTTTCATAAAATTTGCTTATGGTGGTTTCTTTGCGCAGTGCCTCATTCAGCATAGCACATGTATTTTTGCAGTTATGTAAACAAACTACATTTTTTTCAATCATATTAACCCCCTGAGCACTAATGCCATTTAAATTTTCCATAGTTTAGACCTTAACGGTTTCGTTTGCCAGTTCTTTTGCCTTTTAGCAGGGCTTCTTTATTAACCGGTATTAAATGATGATGCCTCTCCGGTAAGACTTTTTTAAGCGCATTTAAAATGTTTTCGATTTTAACCAAGGGACGTTTTTCAAGAAATGCCCCTACCAAAATCATATTTGCTGCCTTTTTCAAATTTAGTTTTATAGCTTCTTCATTTGCCGGTATACTTAATATTTCAATATCCGTTCTTGTTGGAGGATTAATAATTGCAGATTCTTCGTACATCAATAATCCGCCGGGCTTTAACCGCTTTCTCAAATTTATCCAGCGAGGGTTGATTTAAAACAATTGCAGAATCAAATGTTGAAATTATAGGTGAACTAATCCTGGAATCAGAAACTATCACTATACAGTTTGCAGTACCACCTCTCATTTCAGGTCCATAGGAAGGCATCCAGCTTACTTCTTTTTCTTCAATCATCGCAGCATAAGCAATAATCTGTCCCATTGACAATATACCCTGTCCGCCAAATCCTGCAAAAATTATTTCGTGTGCTTTGTTCATTTTAAATTCCTCAATTTAATTTTGCATCAGTTTTGGGAACTTTAAGATCACCAAGCGGATAATAAGGAAACATATTTTCCTCCATCCACTTGTTTGCTTCAACCGGTGTCATTCTCCAGCCTGACGGGCAATTGGAAACCACTTCTATAAAGCAGGTTCCTTTATTCAGCTTCTGATATTCAAAAGATTTCTGAACTGCTTTTTTAAATTTTCTTACAGCAGCAGCAGAATGTACTGCCTGCCTGGTAACGTAATAAGCTCCGGGAAGTATTGTATAGCATATCGGTAATCTTTAAGCGGGTACCCGATTAATTTTTCATCGCGTCCATATGGTGAAGTAGATGTTTTTTGTCCGATTAAAGTTGTTGGGGCCATCTGCCCGCCTGTCATTCCGTATATACCATTATTGATAAATACCATCAGAATGTTTTCACCGCGGTTTACTGTATGAATTGTTTCTGCCGTACCGATAGCTGCAAGATCTCCATCACCCTGGTATGAAAAAACAAATTTATCAGGAAGAACTCTTTTAATTCCGGTTGCAACTGCGCTTGCTCTTCCGTGTGCTGCTTCCTGCATATCAACATTCATATAATGATAAGCAAATACTGAACAGCCAACAGGTGCAACACCTATAGTGTTTTCCTGTATTCCCATCTCATCAATGACTTCCATTAAAACTCTGTGAACAACTCCGTGTCCACAACCCGGGCAGTAATGAAGGGGTGTATCCGTCAGTGTTTCCGGTTTTTTATAAACTACTTCGAGTCCTTCTATTGAATCATCTATTGGCATTACAAATTTCCTTTATTCATTTGTTACTAACTGTTTCTTCCTAATGGATTCCTTCGGAACAATGATCTCTTCAACTCGCGCTAAAACTTCTTCAGGTGAAGATATCATTCCACCCATTCTTCCGTAAATGATAGACAGGTTTTTTTCCATTCACTGAAAGTTTTACATCCTGTATCATTTGTCCTGCATTCATTTCAACGCCAAGATAGAAATCAACTTTTGATGCAAACGAAGCAATTGCTTCTTCAGGGAACGGATAAAGTGTAATCGGACGAAGCAGACCGAGTTTAATTCCTTTTTCTCTGGCGAGCTCTATTGTCTTCTGGCAAATTCTGGCTGAAAGACCAAAGGCAACCAGAAGAATTTCAGCATCCTCCGTCGAAATTAATTCATAACGAACTTCCTCTTTTAGCTTCCTGTATTTTTCCTGGAGTTCAAGGTTTATTTGCTCCATTTTTTCAGGTTGAATGAAAAGTGAAGTCACAATATTTCTTTCACGGCTTTTTGGTTTTCCAACTGTTGCCCATGAATTTTCGGGATACTCAAGTGATCCTTCTTCAGGCAGTTCAACTTTTTCCATCATTTGTCCAAGAGCACCATCTGCGAGTATCATTGCAGGGTTCTTGTATTTTTCAGCAAGAGTGATTGCATCAAAAACAAAATCTGCCATTTCCTGAACGGACGCAGGAGCCAGAACAATTAAGTGATAATCTCCATGCCCTCCTCCTTTCGTTGCCTGAAAGTAATCCCCCTGTGAAGGCTGTATCGTACCCAAACCGGGTCCCCCCCTATTTACATTAACAACAAGACAAGGTAATTGTGCTGAAGCAATGTAAGATAGTCCTTCCTGCATTAAACTGATTCCCGGACTGGAAGAAGATGTCATTACCCTTGCTCCGGCTCCTGCAGCCCCATAAATCATATTTATAGCTGCCAACTCGCTTTCAGCCTGAAGTACAACTCCGCTGCGCTTTGGCATCTCCCTTGTGAAATATTCAAGAATTTCTGATTGCGGTGTTATTGGATAACCAAAATAGGCATGAATCCCTGCGCGTATAGCTGCTTCAGCAAGAGCTTCATTGCCTTTCATTAATCGAGCTTCACGAACTAATTCTAAAGTTTGATTCATCTTAAAAACCAATTATTATTAAACTTATTTATACTTCAGCTGTTTCTTTTTTAGATTTTTTTATCGCTGATTTTGGTTGCCTGTAAACTGTTATTGCTGCTATCAGGACAAACTATTGCACAGTTTACACAGCCCGTACAATTATCTTTAATCAGTTCAGCAAACCTGTATCCCTGCAGGTTAATTTTGTTTGATAATCCCAGGCTCTCCTGCGGACATGCAACAATGCAAAGCTCACAGCCTTTGCAAATTTCTATTTTGAAGTGAACTGTTCCTCGGATCATATTTTTTTCTTTAATTTATGTCTGATATCTTTAGCTCTGATTTCTCAATATATATGCCAAGCAGCCTCGGGCTTTATAATAAATAATTTGGCTTGATTTCAGTCATTTTAGGCCTCTAATTAGCATTTTTCGAAAATGCTGAACCAAGGTAAATTCCTGCCTGAGAGAAGGGTGTGCCGAGCCTGAGAAGAGTAATCTTACCTAATGCCAATTATAATTTGTCTATGATGAAATAAACGCAACCAATTGCTTGGACCATATTATTTTAGCGAATCCAATTACTATTTTCCAAATCCTCTTAGATCGTCCAACAGGTAAGATTGCTTCATGCATGTCAACAGCGTAGCAGAAAAAACTACAAAACTGATCAAGAAATATATTTCAAGACGATAAAAGGCTTTTCAAACACTAATTAATGTCTCATTCTAGCATAAAAATAGATAAAACCCGACTAAAAGACTATAAAAGTCGATTATTCTGCCTTTCATCATTCCAGCTACCCAGGCATCATAATTCATTGCAAATGCATGGCACCAGGATTAAATTTGTATAGTTAAATAATTTTTTAACAATCAAAGAGGTACACATTTGAAATCATTAACGAAAGTATTTATCATCTTTGTTATGGTTTTATTAGTCGGATTTACCCTCGTTGCCAATGAGGATTCCAGTGCTAAGGCAAATCAGCCAGAGAATGAGGTAGTTCCTGTTAATGACGCAAATAATTCTACTAATGAATCAGTTATAGATTATACCAATAAAGGTACTATGATTGCTTCCTGGTATGGGCCCAAATTTCACGGAAAACTTACCGCAAATGGTGAAACTTATGATCAAATGGCTTTCACTGCGGCTCATAAGCAGCTTAAATTCGGAACATTACTTAAGATTACAAACTTGCGAAATAATAAGTCCGTGATTGTAAGGATAAATGACAGAGGTCCTTTTATTCCGGGCAGAAATCTTGATCTTTCAAAAGCTTCAGCCCTGGCTCTGGGTATGATGGGCAGAGGGGTTGTTAAAGTAAATGTGGAACAGATAAGCCTGAAGGGAGTAAATTTCCCTGTAGTGGCTTTAAGATAAATACGTTTCAAGTTAATTAAATTGGTCAAACCCCGACTGCTAGTCGGGGTTTTTAATTTTAAAAGACTTTGAATCTGAATTTTTCTTAAATTTGCTTAAATATTTAATTTATGAAAGACTATTCGGAAAACTAAATTAAATTTAACTAAAAAATGATTATTTAAGACAATTAAAGCTAAATAAAATATGACAAAACTAAATCTTGGCTGCGGTAAAGATATAAAAGAAGGATATATAAATTTAGATATAGTAGATTACGGCGGTAATCAGATACATAACATTAACTCATTTCCGTATCCCTTTAAAGAAAATACATTTGATGAAATTTATGCTTCTCATATATTAGAGCATCTGGATAGCTTTCATAACACTGTTACTGAGCTTTATAGAATAAGCAAACCAAATGGGACAATCATTGTTTATGCTCCTTTTTTTCTCAACACAAAATACTTCGGCGAGCCCGACCATAAAATCCCTTTTTCAATAAGAACATTTGATAACTATGAATTCCTTGGCAATCGCAAACTGAAGTTTTATGAGAAATGGAAATTAAACCACAGAACGAACTATAGAGGCAAAGCTCAATTTGAAGTTTTAGAAAAGAGATTTATCACTTCTCATTTTACTGCCCTGAAATGGATGGACGCAATTGTAAATATTGAGCCCGTAATTTATGAGAGATTCTTCGCCGGGATTTTCTCGCCCGAAGAGGTTTATTTTAAACTGCGCGTAGTTAAATAATAAATGTGATTTAGAAAAATCACTAAAAATTTAAATTGTATTCTTCGTCATCAAAGCCCTGATGACAATCAAAAGCCAGCCAATCAGAAAACAAACGCCGCCAAATGGAGTTATTATTGCAAAGGCTACCGTGTACGTTAATGAATAAAGATATAATGAAAAAGAAAATAATATAACCCCAAGTGTAAAAAATAGAGCAGCAATCCCAAATTTTTCTTTTCCTGAAAATCCAATGCTTAGTATAACTATTGAATGAATAAGTTGATATAAAACCCCGGTTTTGTACGTTTCAGCCATTTCAGGCGTCAGGTAGTTTCTTAATCCGTGCGCTCCGAAAGCTCCAAAAGCAACTCCCAGGAAGCCAAATATTGCACCTGTTATTATCCAGGTTTTACTGTTTTTCATATTTATTTTCGATTAGTTAAAAAGTTATGCTGAATAATCTTGAACACTTAGACCAAAAATTAGTAAATTTATTGTTTAAATGTTTATCAGAAATTTTATGAATCAATTTGAATTAGTTTCAACTTACAAACCCGCAGGTGATCAGCCGAAAGCAATTCAGGAATTAACAGAAGGATTACGCCGCGGAGAAAAATTCCAGACTCTGCTTGGTGTTACCGGCAGTGGAAAAACTTTTACAATCTCTAACGTCATAAAAGAAATCAACAAGCCGACATTAATTATCTCGCACAATAAAACTCTTGCGGCACAGCTTTATTCTGAATTTAGGAGTTTCTTTCCAAAAAATGCCTGCGAATTTTTTATAAGCTATTATGATTACTATCAGCCTGAAGCTTATGTAATTTCAAGCGATCTATATATTGAAAAAGACTTTGCAATAAACGAAGAAATAGATCGGCTTCGGCTAAAAGCAACAACTGCTCTAATTGAAGGAAGAAGTGATGTCATTGTTGTCGCAAGTGTAAGCTGTATTTATGGAATCGGGGCACCACAGGAATATGCTGATCAGATCATCTTTTTAAAGAAGGGTGAAAAAATTGAAAGGAAAAAATTGCTCAGAGAATTAATCGATATTCATTTTGTAAGAAATGACCACGACTTTAACCGCGGAACATTCCGTGCAAGAGGAGACGTGGTTGAAATAATTCCTGCATACCAATATGAAGAAGCAATACGAATTGAATTCTGGGATGACGAAATTGAAAAACTGTCAATTATTGATTCCATTACGGGAGATGTATTAAATGAAATTGAATCAACCCCTATTTATCCTGCAAAGTATTTTGTAACAAATCGGGATAGAACTCAAAAAGCAATTTATAGCATTGAGCAGGAATTGGAAGAGCGATTAAAGTATTTCAATTCAGAAGAAAAATATCTTGAGGCACAACGTCTCGATCAAAGGACAAGATTCGATATAGAAATGATCAAAGAGATAGGATATTGCTCTGGAATCGAAAACTATTCCCGCCATATGGATGGCAGAGAGCCCGGTTCCCGGCCATTCAATTTAATGGATTACTTTCCGAAGGATTTTTTATTGGTAATTGACGAATCTCATGTCACAATTCCTCAATTGCGGGCCATGCACAGTGGTGATAAAAAAAGAAAGGAAAACCTTGTAGAATATGGTTTTAGGCTTCCTTCCGCATTAGACAACCGACCGATGAAATTTGAGGAATTCGAAGGAATGCTTAACCAGGTAATTTTTGTCAGCGCAACTCCGGCAGATTACGAGCTTGAAAAATCAGGCGGGGTTGTTGTTGAACAGATCATCCGCCCGACAGGTTTACTCGATCCTCCAATTGAGGTTCGTCCAATAAAAGGACAGATCGACGATCTCATTGGAGAAATAAGGGAGCGTGCTAAGAAGAAAGAAAGAGTTCTTGTTACTACACTCACAAAAAAAATGGCTGAAGATCTTACTGATTATCTGGATAAAATTGGTATTCTTGTACGATATATCCACAGCGATGTTGAATCGCTTGAAAGAGTGGAAATCTTAAGGGATCTGCGTCTTGGAGAATTTGATGTGCTAGTAGGAGTGAATTTACTGAGAGAAGGACTCGACCTGCCGGAAGTTTCACTGGTTGCAATCATCGATGCGGACAAGGAGGGATTTTTAAGAAGCGAAAGATCTTTAATGCAAACAGCGGGAAGAACTGCCCGTAACGTTAATGGAAAAGTAATTATGTATGCCGACAGAATTACAAACTCAATGCAGAAAACACTTGATGAAACTGAGAGAAGAAGAATTCTCCAGACAAAATACAATGAAGATCACGGAATTACTCCACAGACTATCTATAAAAGCATGGAAGAAATAATGAATTCAACTTCGATTGCCGATGTAAGAAAAAAGGAAGAAAAGGAATCATTTGCTTTTTCAAAAGTAGCAGAGCCAGTTTTAAAATATATGGATGCTGACCAGAAAAAAGATTTGATAGAACAGCTCACGGTAGAAATGCACAATGCAGCAAAAGATCTGGAATTTGAAAAGGCTGCTGCTCTGAGAGATGAAATAGAAAACCTAAAGAAAATGCTCAAATAATTTATATCTGTATCTTAGCTTAATGAGCTAAGATACAAAAACATTTTATTCACCTTGCTTTTCAATTTGTTTAATGGCGTTTTGAGCTGCCTGCTTCAATCTGCCATCGGTTTCAATGTTTTCTCTTGCTTTTATGAATGAAATCAAACTTTTATCGCCGACTTGCCCCAAACCTTGCAAAGCTTCTCTTCTAACCCATATGTAAGAATCGGATGCATATTTTTTGAGGAGATCCAAAGTCCTTGAATTATCCTTATTAATTTTCGCAAGCAGAGATATTGAACTCACTCGTATATTTTGTGGTTGTCCATACTCAGATAAATCTATCGATTTATCATAAGCCTCGGATGGCGAAATTTTTGCGAGATTTCTTAAAGCTGTTACGGCAACAACCTGGCCGTGTGAATTCTGGCTAAGAGCTTCTGTAATTAAAGGGATTGCATTAACAGAATCTATTTTTGAAATTGCGTTCATACAGGCTGCTCTTATGTAATCGTTTGAAGATTTGTTAAAAATACTTTTCAGTGTTTTAAGAGTATTGGAATCCTTGAAATTGCCGAGAGACAAAATAGCCGCATCTCTCACTCTTAGGTCCTTGTCATTTAACGCCTCCATTAAAGTTTTACGGGATTCTTCATTTGCATAGTTGCCAAGAGCATCTGCACATGTAGATCTTACACCATGAAAAGGATCGTTTTTAATTCCTTCCGCAAGTCCCTTCTCTGCTTCTTCACTTTTGCTTTTAGAAAGTTCATCTGCAGCCCGGATTCTTCCAGCTGCATCAGGATCATTCTTTAACTGGAATACTAATTCCTCCACTGATTTATCAAAGTTCATTTCTTTCAAGAGGTAGCTGCCTTCATCAAAATTTACCATTAACGGTTGTTCGGCAACATTAAAAGTGTAGCTGTTCTCCAATGAATCAACGACTATTTTTTCATTAATCTTTCCTGATTTGGTTTCGATTAATATGTCAACAGGCATTTTGTAAACAGGCGTAATATCATCAACTTTCTGAACCTGTTTAACCACCATGTTTAGTTTGTGATTAGAATTATCATATTTATAACTAACATCAAATACCGGATGCCCTCCTTTATAAAGCCATTCATCAAAGAACCAGTATAGATTATATCCGGTTGCTTCCTGAACTGCATTTTGAAAATCGTGTGAATCTACATTATGGAATTTATATTTATTCACATAATATTTTATTGCTTTAAAGAATAAATCCTTTCCCACAATTCCTCTCAACATATGAAGTACAGATGCGCCGCGGGAATAAATATATACTCCAAATACATCTACCGGATCGTTGTACCTGTTATACACTGTCGGTCTTCTTTCTCTTTTATCGGCCCCAATAACGGCATTGTGATTATTCATCATTTGATACGCATACTCGTCTGGTCCATACAAATGTTCTTCATATAATGCTGTAAAATATGTAGCAAAACCTTCGTTCAGCCACGCCTGATCCCACGATCTGCAGGTCATTAAATCGCCAAACCATTGGTGTGCCGTTTCATGGGCTACAAGTCCAGTACTGCTTGCCTGCGGTTCATCATTCTTATTGTGCAGTGTATTATCTGTTAAAGTAATAGCAGAAACATTTTCCATTCCGCCAAATGTAAAATCTGTCACAGCGGCGAGTGATAATTTATCCCAGGGATATTGGTAGCCGGTTACTGTTGAATAAAATTTTAAGATATCTGATGTAGCCGAAAAATTCTCCTTAGCAACATTTTTATAAGCAGGGGAAACATAATAGCTAATTGGAATGTTGCCATAATTATCTTTTACTATTGAATACACTCCTGCAACGATAGAGTTCAGGTAAATTACGTGAGGTTTACTTTCAACCCAATCAAAAGTTTTTGTTTTGGTAATTTTATTTGTGTCAACTCTTTTCAGCAATCCATTTGATACTACTACCCAGTTATCAGGAACAGTAGCGACTAGTTCGCTGGTTGAATAATCATCTGGATAATCATGGCATGGATACCAATATCTCGCATCTTCCATTTCACTCTGGCTCCATATCTGTGGAGTTCTGTCCGGATAAGCATCATCGGGAATCACGAAATAAAGTCCCTTTTGTGGAGTGGTGGAATAGTTTATTGAAAATGTCAATGTATCATTTAAACTGTAACTTTTATCAAATTCAATTGTTAATATTTTACCATCGTAATTATATTTAAGAATTTTTCTTCCCAGCGCTACGTTATTAATTGTCATATCAACCGCATTAAGGTGAATTATTTTTAAATCATCACGCAGTGGATTTATTGTCTCATTGGCAATTCCGTTAAGCTTCTTTTTATCCAGATCAAAATTGAGGTTTAATTTTATATTCACAAGATCAAATTCCCTGTTTGGAGCAAAGTGTTCGGGCAGCTGTTTATGGTTGTCATTCTCTTTATGAGAAGATGTCATGGTTTGTGCTGAAAGCGAGGATATTAAAATCAAAAGAATGAGGGTAAAAGCAGAAAATAATTTTCGCATTTTTATCACTCCGGTTAGAATTGTTATTATAAAATTAACATAAAAACTATTTCAATAGTTCACCGAGAATCCGTCATTTTCCACTAAAAATCACGCTGTTTATCAATATAATTGATGATATTAATTCCCTGTTAGGCTTATCGTCTTTATACAGGACCCGTTCAAGAAATAATCCTGAAGGTGGCGCTGTATATTTAGCAGGCTCATTACTGTTATTTTTTAAATAATTTATAATATCGCTTTCTGATTTTTTCCCCCTGCCAATTTCAACCAGAACACCAACTATTCTTCTTACCATTTTCCACAAAAAATGTGAACCTGTAATTCTGATTAAAATCAGATCACCGGCTTCTTTTAGCTCTACATTTTCTACAAGCACTTTTGTTGACTTCTCATCGGGATCATTATCTGCAAATGAAGAAAAATTGTGCATCCCGATTAAATTTTTTGCAGCGGATTCCATTTTATTGAAATTTAAATCATCTTTTATCCACCACACATATGGTTTTCCGAAAGCTGTTCTTCTGCGGGAGATCTGGTAAACATAGCTTCTGGAAATTACATCGTGTCGAGCATGAAATTTAGGATTAGTTTTTTCTATTTCAAGTATGTTTATATCATATGGAAGTTTGTCGTTCAGCTTAAATTTAATGATTTCAGGAGCGAGCATTGTTTTTACATCCAGATGTGCAACATAATTTAAAGCATGTACCCCACTGTCAGTCCTTCCGCATCCCTGGATATCCGGATCACTTCCCTTAAAAATTTCCTCGGATAATTTAAGTAATGTACCCTGAACAGTTTTGGCATTCTTTTGCTTTTGCCAACCACTGTAACGTGTCCCGTCATACTCTAAATAAATTTTAAATCTTGCCATAAAAGAGTTATAAAAATTCCCTCCACCGGATGGGTGCAGGGGTGGGTTCATAATGATCTGTAAATTCTAAGTAATCCTGTTTATCTTTTTAGGCGGCAACTCAACCTCTTCTTCCGCGTAATCATCCGGAGTTTCGCAAACCCGAACCTTTATTTTATGAATATTTGCCGGGAGATCGTACTTTATAATTTCGGAAAGAAAGTATGTTGTAATATTTTCCACTGTAGATTCAAATTTTACTAAAACTTTTTTTGATTTAATTCCCTCAAGAAAATCGATTACCTGTTTGTCTTTTTCATAAACCATAAAAGCATGGTCCAGATTTTCAACTATCGGGTTGACGATCTTCTTCAAATCATAGTAATCCAGTACCATCCCGTTTTCGTTCAGATCGCCATCCAGCTCAACCATCATTTTGTATGAATGTCCATGAATGTTTTTACACTTTCCAAAATGTTCCGGAAGTCTGTGCCCCATTTCCCAGTTAAATTCTTTTGCTATTTTCATAAATATCTAATTTTCGGGATTTGTCTTTCTGTCATTTCGAACGAGCCGCCTGTCGGTAGGCAGGTCTTCGAGTGAGAAATCTTTCCATCTTAGAAATAGATTTCTCTCCCGCTAACGCGGATCGAAATGACAATGTGATTACACACCCTTCGCCTGTGGATTCCAGATAAACTTATGCATTTGTAATTGGAATCTGATATTTAATTTATCTTCAAGCACCCAGTTTACCAGGGTTAACGGTTCAAGCATTCCGAAGACAACTGAAAATAAAATCTCGCATTTATCATTCAGTTTATACTTGGTGATCATTTCCTTTGTCCAGTCATAATCTTCCCGGTTTCCAATTACAAACTTAATCTCATCGTTCGGTTTTAAATGACCAATGTTTTCATATAAGATTTTTTTTCATCATCTGGCTTGAAGGGCACTTGAGATCCATTATTATCTTTACTCTTTTATCTACGTCTTTTATCGGCAGACTTCCGCCGGTTTCCAGCAGTAATTCATAACCTTCATCGCAAAGTCTTTTCATAAGTTCAAGGCACTCATCCTGAACAAGCGGTTCGCCGCCCGTAACTTCAACAAGCCGGCAATCGTATTTTTTAACTTCTTTAATTATTTCATCAATTGAATAATCTTTACCTTCATAAAATGCGTATTCAGTATCGCAGTAAGTGCAGCGCAGATTGCAATATGTCAGTCTCACAAAGACACACGGCAGCCCGGCTTTTGTGCTCTCTCCCTGGATCGAATGGTATATTTCGTTAACCTTTAGCATTTAGTTCAAAAGTCCGTTTTTTGTTCATAAACAGAGAATAAGTCTATAAAATTACCAAACTAATGTTTGACATCAAACCACCGATTCCATATATTTATAGTCTATTTTTTAACTCAAAATGAAGGATTTTAATGGCTTCGCATAAATCAGCAAAGAAAAGAATTCGAACTAACGAAAGAAAAAGAGCAGTAAACCAGATTGCCGAATCAAGAATTAAGACAACCCTTAGAAAAGCACTGGCTGCAAGTGAGAAAGAATCTGCTGAGAAATTATATAAAGAAGCTGTTGCGATACTCGACAGAAGCGCAACGAAAGGATTAATTCACCAAAATAATGCTTCAAGAAAAAAAGCAGCTTTGACGAAACATTTAAATTCCTTATCTGCCGCAAAATAGATTATAACTAATTTACCAAAGAAAAAGCCCTTCTGTCTGAAGGGCTTTTTTGTTTTAAAATCGACTTTAACCTTTATTATGCGATCTACTTCCTCATCCTTTTCTTTTTAACATCCCCTTTTACAGGAACATCTGATATGTTTTCGGCACCTGATGTTTCCGGAATATAAAAGCTGACATTGCCGTTGTTTTTAACCTTCTTTGTAATCAGCACACTGTGCTCTATGTTCACATTATCCCCCACCTGCGAGCCAAATAAATAGCTCGTTCCTTTTATCAAAACTTTTTTGCCTATCGATAATGGAAACTCATCGCTTCCGGTCATATTAACGCTGGATTCAATTCTTGAATGGTCCCCGATTTTAATATTTCCTTTTATTATATCGCCCCATAATATTTCAACATTGTCGCCGATTTTAAAAGTCTGGCTGGGGAAAGTTGAAAGCTGCGCATTTTCCCACACAACAACCTTTTTCCCGAAACGAACATTTCCGGAAACATTAACATTACGCTTAAGTTCGATATCGTAATTAAGCTTTACTCCCGGACCAATATAAACACCCCGACCAATGTTTATGTCAAGAGGAACATTCTTTTTATCCATTTTTAAAATATCTTCAACAACTTCATCTGCGATGAAAAAATCATCAGGGTCTTCAATTTCAATAATATCTTTTAGCTTTTCGTAAACTATCTTCCGGGCAATCGCTTCCATTTCTTTCAAAACGGATTTATTATTGAAACCCATCACAACGTGCTGCTCTTTCGGACTTACAGCCTGCACAGAATATCCGTGTTCATTGAACAGAGCAATAAGATCGGTTATATATATTTCTTTTTGCACATTATTGCTTGAAAGTAATTTAATTAACTCCTTCAGCCGGGAATATTTAAAAGCATAAACACCGGAATTAAATTCATTATTTTCGATCAGTTCTTTTTTTGTATAAGAAAATGTTCTATCTGCGTATCTTATCCTGTAAGGTTTATCTTCAGGCAATGCATGAATATCTTTGTTCTCCATAATCTGTATAACTTTGCCTCTGTCAAGAGATGGAATACCGAACTCATCTTTATCTTTAACACGGATTATCCTTCCGTATGAATTTTCCATCGGATCGCCGTTATAAATTCCGGTCAGCACCATCATATCAGAATTTGAACTTATAAAATCGGACCTGAATGATTTCATAGTTTCCTGATCAAGCAATCCCATATCGCCGGGAAGAACATACACGATTCCATCAAATGTTTTACTTCGGATTTTCTTTAATGCAACCTGAACTGCATGCCCTGTTCCTTCCTGTGTTTCCTGGAATGCGAAACAGGTTTTAGCTTTCTTTCCGACAGTCTTCATTACATCTTCCGCTTTGATGCCTACTACTATAATAGCATTTACTTTACTAATGCCTTTTTCACATGCATTGAAAACTCTTTGCACTGTGGGTATTCCCCAGATTTTGTGAAGCATCTTGGAGCGCTGTGATTTAATTCTCTTTCCGTGGCCTGCTGCTAGAATTATTGCAACTTCTTTTGATGATAGTTCAAGTTTCGATGAAAAACTATTAGCGAGTTGATGAATTTTTTTGTTATGGAGGCTGCTCATCCCTGTTAACTCCGTTTGTGTAAAGTGTCATTATTTGCTCAAAAAATTACTGAAAGGCGTAACTATTTACAAGCAAAGGATTTATTATATTAAATAAAAATTGTATTTTTATTTGTCTATTTGATTAAAATAAGGATGTAATGATGAAAAGAGTATTTGGTTTTATAATTGTTGGTGTTATGTTTTGGCTGGTAACAGGAAAAGCACAGGACAAAGGACTTGGTGTTGGGGTAATTATTGGACAGCCTACCGGGTTCAGCGTAAAATCATGGGTAAATCAAATTAATGCATTAGAGTTTGGACTTGGATTTTCATTTTCAAAAAATGATAGTCATGTGCACATTCACGCAGATTATTTATGGCATTCGTTCGATGCAATAAAATCTACTGAAAAATTTGTTCTTTATTACGGGCCGGGATTGAAATTAAAAACAGGCAGTAAAAATGATAATGCGGTGCTTGGTATCAGGGGTGTGATTGGTCTGGCATGGATGGCTAGCAAAGTTCCGATTGATGTTTTTCTTGAAGTTGCACCCGTACTTAATTTTGTTCCGGGCACTGGTTTTAACATTGATGCCGGGTTTGGTGCAAGGTATTACTTTGAATAATTGACAACCAATTGTCATTCCCTTATAAACCTGAATATATAAAAATCTATTTTGACTGACATTTCGATCCCGCTCATGCGGGATCGAAATAACACCAATGTTAGTTTTACAACACCCTGCGTCAGGAAGTTTTCCGAGAATGACAGGATGATAAAAGCGAAATAAGAAAAGCAAATATTATTGATAGAACTACATGAGTTATAAAACCTATGGTAAAGGCAGTCAATAATAACCCAATTATTCCAAGGAAAAGTGCTGATGATATTCCCGGCCGGTAATTTTTTTTTCTAACATCCGAAAATGAAATCCAGGTCACGAAGGCTATTAATGAAAGAAAACTTATCAGTCCGGGGATTCCGGATTCAAAATAAACCTGGAAGAAATCATTGTGCCACCCGCCAATACCCTTATCTTCAAATTCAGATGTAAAGGGGAACACTTCGTGAAATGTTCGTGGCCCAAACCCAAATATGGGAGTGTTACCAGCCAGATCTTTAGCGCCTTTAATTAATATGTCCCTGTCCGATAAATTTGTTGGGTTTTCTATTCTATTGGAAACTTCAGCTTTATTAATGTTAAATGACACAAAACAAATTATTACTGTTGCTGCTACAGTTAATGCCGTTGTTTTAAGATTGACTTTCCTAAATATCACAAATACAATAAAAATTAAGATTGCAATTACCGCTACTGTGCGTCCAAGCGATGTTACAATACCGCTTAAAAGCAACACAAGAATAGTTGTCCCTGAATACTTTTTAAATCTGGTTTCAATTTCAGAATGAAAGGACAATGCGAAAGAAAATGCAACTAGAAGGTAAGAAGAGAAAGTTGTATAAGTCGTAAATGCTTCTGCCCGCTGTACAAGATTCAGGTTAAATCTTATTATGCCTGCTAAGGCAACTGCGGCAGCCGTCCCAATAAAAAAATAAATTACTGCTTGAATTTTCTTCAGATCAAATATTTTTAGGTAAAAACTTAGAGACAAAAATGCAAAGTAAAATAAGATCTCTTTATAAAAAATTTGAACACTGATAGATTTATCAACTGAAAAAATTACGGAAATTGCTCTTATCAAACCAAAAGCTAAAACTAACCAGGTAAAGACATCAAAAGCTTTTTTTTTGTTTTCTGCTTTTTCAATAAGCCACAATATCCCCAGCAATCCAGCAAATAATTGCATAAAAAAAAGAGAAGTTACAAGGCTGATAACCAGGCCAATCGTTAAATAATATGGGATCCTGATATCAAATCGTGTTTGGGGCATAAAAATCTGCAAATTACTAATTTATAAACTGCGGGAACTAATCTCTAAACTGCATTTCATACAATTTTTTGTACAAGCCATCATTATCCTTGATTAGTTCGTCATGTTTCCCTGACTGAATTACCTTCCCCCTGTCAAGAACAATTATTCGGGTAGCGTTTCTTATGGTGCTTAGCCTGTGCGCAATTACAATTGTAGTTCTGTTTACCATTAATCTTTCTATGGCTTCCTGCACCAGAAGCTCTGATTCATTATCAAGCGCAGAGGTTGCTTCATCAAAAATCATAATTTCCGGATTCTTTAAAAGCGCCCTTGCTATTGAAAGCCGCTGCCTTTGTCCGCCTGAAAGTTTTACCCCTCTTTCTCCTATAACCGTTTCATATCCATTTGGCATTTCATTTATAAAATTATGTGCATTTGCCGTTTTTGCTGCTTCAAGAATTCTTTCGAAAGGGTAATCTCCAAGGCCATAAGCAATATTATTTTTAATTGATTCATTAAACAAGAAGGTTTCCTGAGTTACAATCCCCATCAAGTTTCTTAAACTTTCAATTTTTATTTTCTGAATATCATAACCATCTATCAGGATTTTGCCATCAGTAGGGTCATAAAATCTCGGAATAAGATCGACAAGAGTAGATTTACCTCCGCCGCTCGGACCAACAAGCGCTACTATCTCGCCGCGCTTTACAATAAAGTTTACATCATTCAATACGAGATCCGTTGAATCTTCATAATGAAATGAAACGTGATCAAGGATAACTGAATTCTCAAATCTGGTTATCTCAATTGCATCCGAAGAATCTTTAATATTCGGTTTAGTATCTATGATTTCAAAAACCCTGTCGCCGGCGGCGCTTGATTCCTGTATCCTGTTGTTAACGCTGCTCAGCTCCTTTATCGGGGGCATTAGCTGAAATATTGCAAACAGGAATCCCATAAATTCGCTTGCCGTCAATGATTGATCTTTCAAAACCAGTACTCCGCCAAAATAAATTATTATCACTCCAACCGCCGTACTAAGAACTTCAGTAATTGGCGATGAAGCATTCCTTACACGAACAATTTTAAGCATCATTCTGAAGAAATTATTTGTTTCATCCATAAATTTTTTATTTTCATATTTTTCCATTCCAAATGCTTTAACAATCTTAACACCGGAAATCGTTTCCTGGAGAATGCTTGTAATGTCAGCCATCTTTGCCTGGATAAAATAACTTTGTTTCCTCAGTTTCAATCCTATCCAGGTAATTATGAACATTGAAACGGGAAGAATAATGAGTGCGAGTAAGGTCAACTGCCAGCTTATACTTATTGCGATACCCAGAAAAACAATTATTGACAGCGGTTCGCGGATCATATTCAGGAAAGCAGCCGAAATGCTCGCCTGAATAATATTAACATCGTTCGTAATTCTCGATATTAAATTTCCTACTCTTTCTTTTTTGAAATAGCTCATCGGTAATTTGTGAAGATGCTTATATGCTGCATCTCTCATATCCTTCATTGTTCCCTGCTCTACTGTAGCAAGGAAAAAGGCCTGCAGATACCCGAATATATTTTTTAATAAAAAAGCAAAGAAAACCAGAATGCAAATTTTTATCAGGGCGTCAATCTTATCGCCGCTAAGTATTAACTCGTTAAATTTTTGAGAAACTTCCCTTCCTATATTTACAACCCAATCGGGCAGGACACTGGTTGCGGGATTTGTTGTAAGGTTTTGCACAGCAACCTTTTTTGATTGCTGTTGAAAAAGAGTATCAAGCAAAGGAATTGTTAAATAAACCGAAACGCCATTTAATATTGCATAAAGGATAGTACAAAAGATAGAAACAATAAGATGTTTCCAGTATGGTCTGACATAGTTTAATATTCTAAAATAAGTTTTCACTAAGCTTTTATATTTGGAAATTCAGGAATATTTCTTAACCCGCACCCGCTTCTGAGTTTTATGACGTCGTAAACTTTAAGGGTTCTGAAATTAAATATCGTGATTGAAGAGTTTTCATCAAAACCATTATCAAATATCAGGAAATCATTTTTAATAAAGAAGTTTTTTACTCCGTTTCCCTTCCATTCCTTTACTATTTTATTCTGTGAAATATCATAAATAAACAGGTCAGACGTAGCAGGAGCTTTTGAATTTAAGGTTTTATTGCTAACAGTAATATCGATGGTTGAAAATATCAGAAAATTCTCATCATCTGACCAGGCAAATTCATTAAGCTGCTGACTGTTTGATGTTAAAAAATAGGAGCTGTTTTTCTGAAAGTCCTCCAGATACAAATTTGTTGAGTCGGCTGATCTGTTTATAATTTTATAATCTGCGTCAGGCGATGCATAATTTATCGGACTGTGAGGCGGCCTGGGGTATCCGCTTTTTGTCATGTCATAAGTCTGAATTTCATCAAGCAATTCCTTACCAAAAGTATTATAAATATATGTTTGTTGATTAATATAAGTCGGTACAATTTTATCTGTTCTGTTTACTATCACTTTATAATTACTTTCATTTTGCCATTGAGTAAAAACCTGTGCTCCATCTCCAAAATTTTTTACAAATTTCACTTTTAAAGTCGCGATGTCAACCAGATAAAGTTTTACTCTCGTTATGAAGGGAAGAAGACTCTTTTTACCGAGATGAGCCGCAGTCAGAAAAAAAGCGAATTTTCTGTCCGGCGAATATGATAATTCAACTACCTGTTCATTATAATTTGACCAGAACTCTTTGCGTCTTTTTTTAGCTACATTATATTCATAAATTCCCGGTTTATGTATAATTACACCAATAAAAAGAAAACTATCGAATTTATCCTTTTGTATTACTGGCTTTTCTTTTTTTACAATAGGAGTTTCTGTAGATTTTTGAGGTTTTTCTCCGCACCCAATTAAAAGTAAAAGAAACAAAAGTAATATAAAAAAAATTTTATGCATGAGGCACATTTCCGACTGTTAGAAACAAACTCAGTATGAAATTAACCAGCTTCATAAATAAGCCCCATAAAGGACTATAAATAAAAACAAGCAAAATTATTGTGCCATAAAATCCAAGATTCAGTAATTTCCATGTTAGATTATTTGGATATAGATCGTACAAAATATGTGAACCATCGAGCGGGGGAATCGGTAATAGATTAAATAAAAAAAGGAAAATATTAAAGAACACTCCATACCACATTATGTTCAGCCAAAAAGCAGATGTTCCTCCAGTACCCTTATCCATAAACAAAAATATAATAAAAAAAAGAACTGCTAATACGAAGTTTGAGAAGGGCCCGGCAAAAGAAACAACAGCATCATCCCTGAATTCATTCCTGAGGTTATGCCTGTTGACGGGAACGGGTTTTGCCCATCCTATCAATGCAAAACCTGACGCAAAGGATGCAAGAGGCATTAATACCGATCCGACAAGATCGGGCATGTTTAATCGGGTTCAGTGTAAGCCTGCCCTGGTTTTTAGCCGTATCATCGCCAAACTTTGAAGCCGTAAATGCATGAGCAAATTCGTGAATAGCGAGCGATATAAAAAAAATCGGCAGGAATGTTAAAAATGAAATAAGTTTTTCGCTGACCTGAATGTCCGGCATGGTTATCCTCTTGGATGAAAGTCTTTGTGAACCTGTTTAATATAATCTCTGTCAATGTGAGTATAAATTTGCGTAGTTGAAATATCTACATGACCGAGCATTTCCTGCACCGCTCTCAGATCGGCTCCGCCTTCAAGCAAATGGGTTGCAAATGAATGTCTGAATGTATGCGGATGCACTTCTTTTTCTATTCCTGCTTCTTTTGCATATCTTTCCACGATTTTCCAGACTCCCATTCTTGATAGTTTTGTTCCCCTGTTATTCAAGAATAAATAATTTTCACTTTTTGCTTTTTTCATCAGTAAGGTCCGGCTTTCCTTTAAATAAGTGTTTATCCAACTTACAGCACTTCTCCCGATTGGAATTATTCGTTCCTTTGAGCCTTTACCAAATACTCTTATTACTTCATCCTCAAAAAAGAGATCAGAAATTTTTATATTTATCAATTCTGAAACTCTTGTCCCGCAGGCATATAATAATTCAAGCACGGCTTTATCCCGCAAACCCAGTTTATCCTTTGTATCAGGTTTTGAGAGCATGGAATCAATTTCATTAACAGATAAAACAGACGGAAGATTTTTCCCAAGTTTTGGTGATGAAATTTTTTCCATTGGGTTTTGAGTAATATATTTGCTTAAATAAAGGTAGCTGAAAAAACTTTTTAAAGATGAATAATACCTGGCAGCCGAACTACTGGCAAGTCCGATTACTTTTAGTGATTTAAAAAAATCAGCAATGTGATTCTGCTTTATTCCTTCAGGATCTTTTATTTTTTTGTTTTCAAGAAATTGGAGAAAGGAACTGATATCGTTCCTATATGAAGCCACTGTGTTATCTGAAAGATTTTTTTCCAGTTTTAGTACTGATAAATATTCTTTTAAAAATATATTCATTCTTTTGTTATCATCGAACATTTAGCTTTTCACTTACCATTTCCCATCTTGCATCATACATCCTACTTCCCTTTTTCCATTTCGTCCTGCTTAGGATATCTTATTCTTCTGTGATGCTGCCCCAGCAAAATTCCGGTAAATGCTTCTTTGATTTTACTAATATCGCTAAATGTAATAGGAGAATCATCCAGCTGGCCATCATCCACACGAGATTTAATAATTTTACTTATTAGGTTTTCCACCTTGGCAGGATCGGGTTCATCAATTGAACGCACGGCAGATTCACACCCATCTGCCAACATAATTATTGCAGTTTCTTTAGAGTTAGGTTTCGGCCCGGGGTATTTATAATCATCAACATTTACCTTTTCTTCGCCGTAAAGTTTTTTTGCTTTTTCATAGAAGAAAGACATTATCATTGTACCATGATGCATTGGAATAAAATCTATTATCTCCTGCGGAATATCATATTCTTTGGCCAGATTTATTCCTTCAACAACGTGCTTTGCTATTATGCTTACACTCTCCTCCGGGGATAGGTTCTCATGCACATTCTGACTGTTTAATTGATTTTCAACAAAATTCTGGGGAGAGATTGTTTTACCTACATCATGGTAGTACGCGCCGACACGTGCCATTAATGGATTTGCACCAACCTTTTCTGCTGCTGCTTCAGCAAGGGTTCCCATCGTCATTGAATGATTAAACGTACCGGGAGCTTTTCGGGCAAGTTCTTTAAGCAGCGGCCGGTCAAAATTTGAAAGTTCAAGCAATGTTAGATCCGTTGTAATTTTAAAAATTCTTTCGAAAAAAATTAACAACCCATAGGTAAGCACAGGGCTTATCAGTGCGTTTGTTCCGGCAAATCCATATTCTATAAGAATACTTTCAGCGGGTGCAAATCGCTCAAATCCGAAAGCTGAAATCGAAACAACATACCCTAATAAAATAAAAAGAAATGACCTGAAGATCTGCGAGCGATTTTTTATGTCTCTTACAGTATAAACAGAAAGAGCGGAAGCGAACAAGTTTGTTGCCATAAAAGAATAATCGTTCCCCCTGATTGCTCCAGTTACAAGACACAATATTACCGTTGAATAAAATCCGACTCTTGAATCGAATATAATTGTCAGAAGCATTGCAGAGACAGGGATAAAAATAAAAAATTGTATCGGTGCGTTTACAGAAATCTGGTTTATCAAGTAAGTCACAAAAGAAAGGAATACAAAGTTAATAGCAAAAAGAAAAATCTTTCTGTTATCATAAAATATTTTTTTTCTAAAAAGGAAGAGATAAATTGTCAACAAAGAAAGAAGAAATGAAATATGAAGTCCCTTCCCGATCATCTGCAATAGGTCGCTGTCATCAGCCAGTTTTTCACCTTTTGCTTCTTTATATGAATCTATTTTTAATTTGGTTTCTTTTGATATTCTTTCGTGCTTTGCAACAATTCTTTCGTTTTCATTTACTATGCCGCTGTATTTGGAAACGTTATTTCTAGCCTGTGAAATTTCCTCCTGAGTATATGCCTGGTTGTAAACCAAAACCGGAAAAACGAAATGAGCGGCATACTCTTCGGCCGCATTAGTAATATCAGATGGGAAATTTTCTTTTTCTAAAATTCTGTTTAATTGATCGATAGCGTGCTGCATGGTTAAATATTTTCCAACCGTATCTACATTATCAAAATTTCCGGTTCTTACGGCTACGCTGTCCTTACGTGTGATATTGTCTGGAATTAAAATTATATCCTTCTTATATAAATTATTAATAGCAGCTTTTATTGCATCTATAAACCTCTTTACTGTAACTCGCTGCTCGCCTGCAGATGTTCTTTCTCTCTTAAACAAAGATTTAATTGTGTTAAATGATTCGTCGCTTAAAAAAGTAGGGTTTTGATCCCCGCTAGTATCGTTTAAGTTATTTTCACTTGAAATTTTCTGCAGGTATGCATTATAATTTTCTAAGGAATCAAGCGACCTGATTGATGCGTTGGTACTTTTTACGAAAACAGGGTATACCGTGGAAACCGCTGCGTTAACTTCATTCTGATAAACTTTCGGATCTTTTTTGATCGGGAAGCTGAAAGGAGCAATCAGATCTTCATGTGTCCAGACCGAACCAACTGTTAGCTCCGATTCAATGGATTCTCCCCGCGGAAACATAAAAGTAATCAGCACAACAGTCGCCAGGCCGATCAGTATTTTAACCTTCATCCCGGATTTTTTATTTTCTTCCTTTTCCTTTGGCATACCAACAATACTCTATTATTGGTACTTAAGTTAAGAAAAAATAAGGGCTTGTTACAGTCAGAAAAAACCGATTTTAGGTCAGATTCCTCATTTTATCACCGTTTTCCAGCCTGCTTCTGAAAGATTTTTGTAAATGATAAAAATACAGACTACAGCTATAGTAAGGCATATTAATGTAGTTTTTATATCACCGAAAATAAAACTGCCGCTTCCGAAAAGCATTGAGTAAACAAGCAGCACGCCCATTATCCAGTTAACAAACATTGCAAAAAAACCGCTGTCGCTCTTTACATCAGGAAGCTGTGCTGATATTTTCTTCCATAGAACACCTCCGGGATGAATTCTTCTGTAAAAGCTGAAAAGAACTTCCTGGTCTGTTGGTCTGGTAAAATATGTGACTGTTAACCAGACAATTGTTGTCGCCGCTACAAGGTAAAAGAGTGTATTGGGAAATTCAATTCCGTAATATCTAACAATTGGAAAAATAATAAATGGCGTAATCATTGCGGAAATTTCAGACCACGCATTTATTCTCCACCAGAACCATCGGAGAATCAAAACAAGCCCCACTCCGGCACCGCATTCTAAAATAAATTCCCACGCGCCTGAAATCCTGGTTATGAACATTGTGACAAACACAGATACAACCATCAATAATATAGTTGTAGCTCTTGAGGATTTAACATAATAGCTTTCGTCTTTACCTTTTTTAACGAATCTTTTATAGAAATCATTTATGATGTAAGACGTCCCCCAGTTAAGCTGGGTTGCTATTGTACTCATATATGCAGCAAAAAAGGCAGCTACCAATAATCCTTTTAGTCCAACTGGAAGAAAATCTCTCATTGCATAAATATAGCCAAGTCCTTTTTCGTTCGGTCCTAAATGCGGATATAAAAGCAAAGTTGAAAGGGCAACTAATATCCACGGCCACGGACGAATTGCATAATGTGCAATCTGGAAAAACAAAGTTGCGAACAGAGAATGCTTTTCATCCTTGGCAGACATCATTCTTTGCGCAATGTAACCGCCACCGCCCGGCTCGGCTCCGGGATACCAAGAAGCCCACCAGATAATTCCGACATATGCGAGAAATGAAGCGACAGTCAGAGCAAAAGCTCCGCCTATAGAAGATGCATTCGTAATTGTTGGAAAAAATTCAAATGTAAAAGCTGGTAACTTGGACTGTAGCCCGGCAATTCCACCAATCTGTGACGAGCTAACAACTACAACTGCAAGAATTATGCTTCCAGCCATCGCAATAAAAAACTGAAAAGCATCAGTAACAATAACTCCCCACAAACCTGACAGCGCTGAATAAACTGCAACCAAAAGCATTGAGCCAAATACATAATAAAGCACTTGTGATTCCGGAATACCAAACATGCCAACAAGAATTGTCGCCATCGCTTTGTTAACCCACCCCATAATTATCAGGTTCATAAATAAGCCAAGGTACAAAGCGCGGAAACCTCTTAAAAATCTTGCGGGTTTCCCCGAATAACGGATCTCTGCAAATTCTACTTCAGTCATTATTCCCGCCCGTCTCCAGAGCTTCGCAAAAAAGAATACAGTCAGCAATCCTCCGAAAGCAAAATTCCACCAGAGCCAGTTTCCGGCTATTCCGTTTTTCGTTACGAGTTCCGTTACAGCCAGTGGGGTATCAGCGGCAAATGTTGTAGCAACCATTGATAGCCCGGCAAGATACCAGGGAATATTTCTGCCGGAAAGAAAAAATTCATCTGTGCTTTTACCGGCACGTTTAGAATAATAAAGCGCAATACCTATTGAAAAAATAAAATATACAAGAATGATCAGGTAATCGATTATTTGCATGATAAATTCCTGTGATAATATTTAGAGTATAAATTATTTCTAATTAGAAAGAAAACAATTGCTCACTTAGGCTTTTTGTCGTCGAGATCCATATGAAACCTGTGCAAAAACCTGTGAAAAATAGGCGCAAATATCACTCCTGCAATTACAAGAAAAACAATACCGGAAAATAAAGCGTAAAATGAAGCGAATATTTTTCCCGCATCAGTTTTTACTTCGTTAACCGGTCCCATCCCTCCAAGTATCATTGATGCATTGAGAAGCGAATCAACAAAATTATATCCCTCAAATATATGATAGCCGAGTATTCCTACGCCAAGCGAAATAAAAACGATTAATGATGCAATAAGGAAATGTTTGAGGATTCTTTTGTAGTAAAGTTTCTTAGGTAATAATGCTTTCCCGCGATGTTCGTACATAATGTAAATCTATCCAGGAATTATTATCTGTTATAAATTTAGGAAATCCGTCATTTAGTGTTTTTTAAGGGGTTATTTTTATCTGTATTGCCGGGTCTGGAATCGGAGCTGCTTTGATCCAGTTGAACAAATTTTTTATCCGGAGAGACTTTTTCAAGATTTTCGGGCCTGGATTCGAATTCCCAGTTAGAAGATTTTAACTTCAGAAGAAATTCTTCGCGAAAGGATAATGTGAGTTGATCCATTTAATTGCCCGATGATTTCAATTAATTTAATTGAACGGACGCAATCTAATAATTTTTTTACCAGAGACAAAATTTTCTGAAAAGATTTTTAAAATATTTTTTTGCAGCGGATTATTTTTATTCTGTCAGCAAGTGATTTTATTTTTAATAAGGTGAAATAATCTGAATCATTTTTGATTTTCTAAAATACATTCATAAAGAATTTTATCATCTGAAAAGCATTAAAGTGAGGTGACTGCTGGTTTTAACTCAATGGCCTTTTATTTTCTTTTACACTATGTATAATTACTCGGTTAGATTTTCTCGTTGATAAAAAATCTTTCTCACATCTGATCTGAATTAAGTTTAAAACACCTTCTTTTCAAGATTAGTTAAATTCAGTTATCGGGTAAAAAATAATCGGCAATCCTTAAAATCATTTTTTCGTCAAAATTAGCAGTAATGTTTGCAGCAATAGCTATTACGATTTTTTCCGCAGGATAAATAAGCACAAAAGCTTTGCCTCCAATTGGTGTCCCGCTATGATGCACATATTTTCTTCCTTTAGAATCTATTCCTACTCTCCATCCCATACCGTAATATGTTTCACCTCCGTTTACAAACCTCTGAGAATTAAACATCAGCTCCCTGGTTTCTCTTTTTAGAAATTTATCATTTACGAGAGCGATTCCCATTTTTACAATATCAATCGGCGCTGAAAGAAAACCTCCGCCGCCCCATTTATTGCTATTATCAACAAAAGGGGCATTATATAAAATTCCATTATTGAGTAAATAGAAGTGAGTTCTGTTTATGATAAGGCTGTCTCTAAAATCTGCAATTGTATTATTCATACTCAGAGGTTTGAAAATATTTGAATCCATATATGCCAAATAACTTTGCTTTGTTGCGCCTTCAATGGCTGCGCTCAGCAGCACATAACCATAAGTTGAATAAAGGAATTTCGTCCCCGGCCTGAATCTCAGGCTATCAGCTTTAAATATGTTAAGGCTTTCAGTCACATTTTTATAATGAACTGTGCTCGTGTACTCGTTTTTCGCATAATTATAATGTCTGATGCCTGCTATATGACCGGCAAGCTGCCGGATATTTATTCCATATCTTTTTTAGGAAATGCTGGAACATAAGTCTGAATGGGTAAATCCAGGTCAATTCTATTTTCATCCTTTAGTTTACAAATAGCCAGTGCTGTAAACGTCTTTGAAATACTTCCAACTCTGAATTTAGTGTTAATTTTTACCGGAACCTCCAGCTCAACGCTGGCGGTCCCAAGTCCTTCCGCCCATACAATTTTGTCTCCTACACCAACGGCAATTGAAAGACCGGGAATTTTTTGGCTTGTTTTAACAGAATCAATGAAAACAGCTGCTTTTCCAACTGTTTTTTCATATTTGGGAGCAATGTATTTCGGTGAATTTTCATCTATTTTTTGAGCAAATCCTGCGATTAAGTATGCCAGGACTATAAAAATGGTTAGTTTTATTTTCATGATTATTTATTTTCTTTATCCCCAAAATAAGTTATAACTAATCATCATCACAGCAGTCAATTCGGCCGGTTTTCGCCTTTTTAAAAGATTCTTTTCCTTCCCTGTAAGAAAGATATGCAATTCCAGCTGAGCCAATTACATCTATATATAGTATATGAAACACCTGGTATAGCAGGCTTGCCGCCAGTAGGATAATGGAAAGCTGAAGGCACGTTTTAGTGCATTTTGCATCAGCAGTTATCGCATCCGATTTAAGTTCTCCGCCAACTTTCATCTTTGCATTCATAAGAAAATACATTGTAGTTATCGAAATTATGGAAATTATCAATCCCGGAAGCGTGGTAACCGGATTAACTTTTTCAATGACATTTAAAATGGCGCCAACAGCCAGTCCAGCAGCAAGTAGATAAAAGCTGAAACCTGTTATTCGTAATGCCTGCTTTTCAAAATCATCACGTGCAACTTCTAAATTGGTCTTCATCCTAATAAGCATATGAGCAATTCCTATTCCTGAAATCACTTCTACAAAGCTATCCACGCCGAAACCCAAAAGAGTCAGGGAGTTATCCCCCGCACCGAAAAATACAGAAATACCGCCTTCAATTAAATTATAAATAATTGTAATTAAGCTAAGTATGAATGCTGTTTTTAATAGTTGATCTTTTGTCTTTGCCATTTTTTCTACTATCGCTTAATTATTAATTTTGCCACCCTACCCTTTGAACCAGCCACCCAGATCGAATTATCTTTTTTTGATACACTCATACAATGAAATCCGGTTTTTTCAGCAAGCTTCCAGATCTTTAGATTTCCGGTGTAATAAGTACCTGCCGGTCCTGTCGAAATAAAATAAATTCTATTGTTTTGCTTTACAGATTTAACTGCCGATTGATAAGGAAGATTTCCGGACTTATTTAAATGCCACAATCTCCCTCCATCAATTGAAAATGCAGAAGTGCTGTCTTTACCGCTTTCATTTAAATAATTTCCGCCAACTATCATGCCTTCATTTTTGTTAATAAAGTGAATAGAAAATATTCCGGTCGAAGACGCCCCCTGCAGAATTGCTGCCGGAAAGACTTTCCAATTATTTCCATAGTCTGTTGATTTCAAAATTCTTGATCTTGTTCCGCCAGTTCCGATCCAGGCTACACTTTTTCCAATAACAGAGACACAAGTTCCGCTCGCAGCAAATTGTGCTTCTCCCGGAAATACGTCGGGAATATTTTTCCTTTGTGGTTCATGCCAGCTGGTACCGCCATCGCTTGTTAGCAGAATATTAAATTTCCCGTCAACAGGATCACCGACAGCGATTCCGTTTTTTTCGACCCAGAATTCAATTGAGTCAAGAAATCCATTCTTATAAGGATTTTGATAAACTATAATCCACGTTTTCCCATTATCAGTACTTTTATATATTCTCGAATTGTTGCCGTTGCCTGAGCTCATTAAAATAATTTTTCCGGGTGAGATTACTTCAATATCACGGAAATCCAGGCTGTCGCTTTGTGGAACTTCCAACCTACGCCAATCGTGTCCGCCATTAGAAGTTGCATAAACTGATCCGTTGCTTCCACTTACCCAGGCTGTATCCTTATCAACTGCAGATATTCCTCTAAATGAAGCGAGAGAGTCAAGACTTTGATAATTGACTAACTCAAATCTTAATTCTCTTTTTTGAGGAAATACGAATATTTGAGAGATTAGAAATATCAGTGTGAATATTTTCTTCATTATTTATTTTGTTTACTATAATTTTTATTATTTGACCAGCTTAAAACCGAACCTACAATTAGCGTTGCAATAACACCGATAAGAGTAAACCAGGTCCAGGCTACAAGCTTTAAGGAAATGACTGCAATCATTGCAAGTATTCCAACTGTGAAACCTGAAAGGGCATCTTTCTCTTTGGCGTGTTTATTTAAGACGCCAAGCAAAAAAGTTCCCAGCAATCCACCGTAAGTAAATGATGCTATGCTTAATGCGAGTTCAACAACGGCCCTTGAAGTATTCATAAAAAACATCGCGGCAAAAATCAGCATAGCTGCCCAAAAAATTGTGAATATCCTGGAGACTTTTAATTTTTTTGCTTCATCAATATTTTTCCCTAAAAAAGGAATATAAAGATCATGAACAGTAGAAGAAGCCAGAGAACTCATTGAACCAGCAAGCGTCGACATTGCCGCAGCAAACAGCCCAGCAATTATGATTCCCGTAACTCCGGGAGGCAGTACTTTTATAATAAACAGTGGAAAAATTTCATCAGACTTAACATTTATTATACCATAATATGCGTAAAGCATTACACCAAGCAGTAAGAAAATCGCAAACTGAAATATCACGATTACTCCGCTGCCAATAACGGCTCTTTGGCTGTCCTTTAAATTTCTTGTTGATAATAGCCGTTGCACGATCAACTGATCTGTTCCATGGGAAGCCATTGACAAAAATGCCCCTCCTATTAATCCGCCAATTAAAGTGTAAGGCTGACTAAAAAATCCGGAAATGCCATTTCCAAAGCCAGGATTAAAAATGTTAAATTTATTGCCAGCAATTGAAGCATTCACAACTGTGGTCCACCCTTCCGGCAAAAGATTCAGAATAAATATTCCGGCAAGAATTGCACCCCCGAGATAAATAAACATTTGTATAACATCTACCCAGATAATTCCTTTCATCCCGCCCGTATACGTATAAACAAGGGAAACGATAGCAATTAATATAATTGCAGTTGGGTAATTTATGTCGAGCATTAATTTCAGTGGAATTGCCGTTGCGAATAGTCTTACTCCATCAGCAGCCGTTCGTGTGAAAAGAAAAACGATAGATGCATATGATCTTGTTTTACCGCCGAACCTGTTTTCGAGAAATGTATACGCGGTTTTTAAATCGCCTTTATCGTAAGCAGGCAGAAAAAGATAGGCCACAACTATTCTTCCTAATAAATATCCAATTGTAACCTGGAGAAAATTCAGATTTGCGATGTAGGCAAGCCCGGGAATAGAAATAAAAGTCAAAGTACTGGTTTCGGCAGCTACAATTGAAAAACAAACTGCCCACCATGGCACCGATTTCGATCCTGCAAAATAATCATTTACAGATTTTTGCTTTCCGCCGGAAATTATTCCAAAAGCAGCGACACCGATTAAATAAACAATTATTATTATATAATCGAGTGTTCTTCCTTCCAATACATTATCCTAAACTTTTGTTAATTCAGCAAAAGCTTCATCAACAGTTTTGCAGACGGGCAGGACTCGTTCTAATTGGGTGATCTTTATAAGTGAGTAGACTTTTTCAGATGGGGCGGCTATTCTCATTTCGCCACCGGTTGAATTTAAAATTCTGTTTGCAACGAGAAGAGAACTTAATCCGGAACTGTCGCACGATTCAACTTCGCTCAAATCCACGACTAATTTGGATACACCTTCAACTTTGAGAAGCATTGTAAACTCGCCTTTAACCAGGCCTGATATATTTGTGTCAAGCCTTAATTCATTCAATTTAAAAATTGTGATGTCTTCAATTTTCTTAATCTCAAAATTCATACTTTTCCTTAAAACATTTGCAGACAATTTATGAAATTTTTATATGAAATCTCAGGATTATCTTCGATATCATTTATCTGGATATTATAATATTTATCGGAATTGTTCTTACGGAAGCCTATAATTATATCAGAATGGACAAGATTTGCAGCAAAACTGCAAAAGAGATTTTCCCCCCTGTTCAGATCAATGACCGCATCAAATTCCTTCTGATTTAAATTATTTGCTAGCTTTTTTGAAGGAAGATTTATTTTCGAATAGTCTACCAGCCCATACGCGATTGAATCATTTAAATGCTCAAACTGAAGGTCGGTTACTCTGAAATCAAAATTGAGCGTAGTAAGCCGTTTATCTTTTTCTTTCAGGAACTTTAGTACCTGCTTGCTATTTTGAAAATCAACTTCCTCTTCAGGCATTATAATAAATAAATTTGAGCATTTACTCAAAAGGTTCTTAAAAGATCTGTTCTGGACAGACTTATTTCTTAGTCTTTTATTTATTACAAGGTTGGCAATTTTTGATTTTAAATATGCAATCATTTTCCACCGGATTTAATCAGTTTCATAAATTCTTCGTCATTAATTATTTTTACGCCGAGCTTTTCAGCCTTTGTTAATTTAGAGCCGGCATTTTCGCCGCAAATAAGAAAATCAGTATTGCTGCTGACACTTGAGGTTACTTTTCCTCCAAAATTAGTAACAATATCTGAGGCTTCTTCTCTTGAATAATTGGAAAGTGTGCCCGTAATTACAAAAGTTTTACCGGTAAAGATAGTGTTTTTTATTTTCTTCTTTTCCATTGAAAACATAAGACCATGTTTCTTTAATTTTTCTATTATCCTGTTATTGGCCTTATTTGAAAAAAATCCCCGGACACTTTTGCTTATGCTTTCTCCTATTTCGTGAATTCCGGCTATCTCATCTTCTGTTGCTGTGATCAGCTTATCTATTGATCCAAAATGTTGAGCAAGCTTTTTTGCAGCCCCTGCGCCGACATACCTTATACCAATAGCAAATAACACTTTATCAAAAGGCTTTTTTTTACTTTCTTCAATGGCTTCCAAAAGGTTATCGACACTTTTTTCTCCCATCCTCTCAATTTCAATCAGCTTTTCTCTTTTATCCTTAAGATCATATATATCATCGTAAGTTTTCAGAAATTTCTGTTCAACAAATAAATCTATCAATGCTTCACCAAGTCCTTCAATATCCATTGCTCCTCTCGAAGCAAAATGTTCCAGCTTTCCTTTTACCTGCGCCGGGCATTCGATATTCTGACAGTAATAAGCAACTTCGCCTTCCGGTTTAAATAATGAAGTTTTACAAACGGGACATTTTTCAGGTGGTTTTGTTGGCCTGACATTTTTTTTCCTATCAGAAATAATGACCGAAACTACTTTTGGAATTACATCTCCACCTTTTTCAATTATTACTTTGTCGCCTTCCCTGATATCTTTTCTTTTTATTTCGTCAAAATTATGAAGTGTTGCCCTGCTTATTGTCGAGCCGGCAAGAAAAACCGGCTCCAGTTCAGCGACCGGAGTTACCGCACCGGTTCTTCCAACCTGCCAATTAATTTTATTTATGTAAGTGAATTCCTGCTTTGCTTTAAATTTAAAAGCTACTGCCCATCTCGGCGATTTAGCAATGCTTCCAAGAACTTTCTGATGTTTTATAGAATTAACCTTTATAACTGCACCATCAATTTCATACGGAAGTGAATTTCTTTTTTTCTCTAGCTTAATGCATTCTTCAAGTACTTCATTAATGTTTTTGCACAACTTGTGTTCAGCATTAACATTAAACCCGAGTTTTTCCAATATCTGCAAATTCTCAAATTGTGAATTGAATTCTTCCTGCGTACTGAGAAGCGTATAGGCGAAAAGATTTAACGGTCTCTTAGCCACTATCCTCGGATCCTGCATTTTTAACGTTCCGGCAGAAGAATTTCTTGGGTTTGCAAAAAGTTTTTCTCCGCTTTCTTCCCTTTCTTTATTTAATTTCAAAAAGTCTTCAATTTTCATAAAGACTTCCCCTCTAACTTCAATGTTATTAAGTTTAAAAGGAATTGAGTTTACTTTTTTAAGCTTCAGCGGAACTGACCGGATCGTTTTAATATTTGTAGTTATCTCTTCGCCAACTGCACCATCGCCCCTTGTAGCGGCAGTTTTTAAAAATCCGTTAACATAATTTATGCTTACTGAAGCGCCATCCATTTTCATTTCGACTACATACTCCACCTTTTCATTATTTGGCAATCCCTCCCTGACTCTTCTGTCGAAATCAAATAGCTCTTCCTGGTTGTAAGTATTTGCAAGACTCAGCATTGGAATCTGGTGAGTTACAGGCTTGAAATCCTTTGTTATATCTTTCCCTACGCGTTGCGTGGGAGAATCAGGCGTGATAAGTTCTGGGTTTTCAGCTTCGAGTTTTTCCAGTTCCTTAATAAGTTTATCGTATGCATAATCGCTAATGGAGGGCTCTGCGAGAACATAATACTTATGATCGTGTTCTCTAATAGACTCTCTTAGTTCTTCTATTCTTTTTTGAATATTTCGGGACATTTACTTTTGATCGGTGTTTGGAGGAGTTTGGAGATATTTTATCCCATTCTTGTCAATAAGAACATATTTCACTTCCTTCTTTTTTCCTGATAGCTCCAGATTTTTGTTATCCAGTGTCAGACGCGTATCACCGGCATTTCCAATTGTCATTTTAAAACCAGTTGCAGCCCTTATAGTGCGCTTGGCATACGGGAAGAGCACAAAATCCAGAATTTCACTATTATCAACTCTAATATGGAACCATGCGGAATCTACTGCCTGAACAACCAATGTCAGGCTATCAATCTTTACCGGAGCAACAAGTTTGTCATTTATAACGGGCTTATTTTCTTTTAGATATCTTTGCTGGTTTTCGCGTCTGATTTCATCATAGGGCTTTTCAGCGACTACAATATTTGAACTGGATTTCATAAAGAAGAAATAAATAATAACAAACAGAACAACTGCTATTCCGGCAATAACTGATCCAAGCAATATCTTATCCGTTTTTAACCTCTCAATAAAATTAGCCGGTTCGGATTCAATATCTTTTTGAACATTATCTTCAAAGGTTTTAACTGAGCGGCGGTGATTTGATCTGGGCTTTGGTTTTTCTTCCGTTGATTTTTGTTCTTTAGTTACTGATTCCTCAGACGGCTCAAGGGTCAATTCTCTCGTTGTTTTTCCCTGCTTAGCAGCTTCGTATTTAGCAATTGTAGCATTTTCATCAAGTCCAACTATCCGGGCATATTGTTTAATAAATGCCTTAACATAAAGTTCGGGAAGAAAACCAAAATCTCCACGGTCTAAGGCTTCAATAAACTTTAAATCGATGCGCGATTTTTGCGCAATCTGCTGAAGCGATATACCGTTTTTTTCCCGCGCTTGTTTTAGCTCTTTTGAAAATTCATCTAGCATAACAATTCAAAAACCTGAATATTAATTTTTAAAAACAAAATTAATCCTGATTGGAATAATCATTCTATTCTAACCAGCTTGGCAGCAAAGGCACCATCCATCTGATGAATGTGAGGCAATGTTTGAATGCACCCGTTTTTATCAACTATTTCCTTAGGAAATTTTTCTTCTGCATTTTTAAGGACATAATTCGTATGCTCTTTCAGAAACTTTTCAATTATTTCAAAATTTTCTTCAGGTTCAATCGAACAAGTACTATAAACAAGCACTCCATCTTTTTTAACCAGGGCCGAAGCTTTACTCAAAAGTCTATATTGAACCTCTGTCATATTTCTAATATCAAGCAGGTCGCGTTTCCATTTTATATCAGGTTTTTTTGAAAGAGTTCCGGTGCCCGAACAGGGTACGTCAGCAAGCACCCGATCAAAAAGTCCGCCCTCATATTCAAGCGCATCGCTTTCCACAACTTTTATACACTTAAATCCGAGCCGTTCAATATTTTTATTAAAAATTTTCAGCCTGCTTTCAAATCTGTCGATGGCAATTATTTCTCCCTGGTCTTTCATAAGACCGGCTAGATAAGCCGTTTTACCTCCGGGAGCTGCGCAAAGATCAAGCACTTTCATTCCCGCCGATGCATCGAGCAAACGGCACGCCAAACCAGCACTTTCATCCTGAATGTTAAAATAACCTTTTGTAAAATATTCCCAGGCAGTAATATTTGTCAAGTTTTGAAGCTGAAAAAATTCTGGTAAATATTTCCCTTGTTTGTATTTAAGATTCACAGAATTAAGCAGCTGCTTAAATTCATCAGGATTAGTTTTTAAAGCATTTAACTTTAGAGTAAGGTAGGGTTTTTCGTTGTTTGCGGCCATGAGTTTTTCAGTCTGCTCTCTCCCAAATCTTTTAAGATATCTTTTAACCATCCAGAGTGGATGAGAATAATAGGCAGTAATATAACCCGGAAGATCGGCTTCGGGATCAGGATACCTTATCGAATTCTTGCTGCGGATAATATTTCTTAATATCGCATTTGTTAAGTCAGCAGGTTTTTGGCCCTGCAATTTTTTAACAAACTCAACCGCTTCATTGACTGCGGCATAATCGGGAACCCGGTCAAGAAACAAAATCTGGTAAAGCGCAACACGCAGTCCGTTTTTTAGGTTTGGTATTGCTTTGGAAAACTGTCCCTTGTAAAAACCATTGAGCACCCAGTCTAATCGTCCGCCCCAGCGCACTACCCCATGAACAATTTCATATAATAGTGCTTTATCCGGACCGCTTAATTCAGAGTTTTTCAATTCATTATCAAGTAGCTTTTCAAGATAAGCATCTGTTCTCTCAACTTTGTTAAGAATGCTTACTGCCAGCCCTCTGACTCCTTCGTAAAGATCTTTTACCTTATGTTCTTCAAATTGAACTGCTTCCACAATTAATATCCCTTCCTCTTTCTTGCATCGCTGGTTAATTCATAAATATCATTAAATAATTTTTTATCAGCTTCAGACATTTTAATATTTCTTCTGTTCATTACTTTCTCAGCTGTTTCTATACTTTTCTCAACTTTATAATTTTTCATTTCCTTGCTTCCACCCCAACTAAAGGATGGAATTTCCTTAGGCGGAAAATCGGTACCGAAAATATTACAGGAAAACCCGACAACAGTTCCGGTATTAAACATCGTATTAATTGATGATTTTGAGTGATCACCCATCATCAATCCAAGGAACTGCAATCCACTATCAACCTCTCTTCCGTTTACACTGATTTTTATTGTACTGTAATTATTTTTTAAATCGCTGTTGTTTGTGTCCGCCCCAATATTAACCCAGCTTCCCAGGTAGGCATGACCGATAAATCCTGAGTGCTGTTTATTACTGTAAGGCATCATAATCATATCGTCAACCTCACCGCCTACTTTGCAGACTTTTCCTATGCTTACATTTTTGTAAATAGTAGCGCCGCTTTTAATCCTGGTTTTTTCCCCTATATATGCTGGACCTTCAATTACCACATTCGGGTAAAGTAAAGCTTCATCATCAATATATACTGGTCCGCCTGAGGCATCAATTACGCATCCGGGTTTTATTTCTACATCATTACCAATAAAAACCTGCTTCTTATTTACGAAATGAACTCCTTCGTGGATTTTTCTTTTTAATTTTTTCTTAGATGCTTTTCTTTTCCTGGTAAAATAGATAAAATCTTTTTCTAACTCTTTACCATTATTGTTTATCAGGTCCCAGGTATATTTGACAAAGTTTAGTTCCACATGCTGAACCGGAATCCCAAAAAAATTTTCTGCACCGAACAGTTCAGGCAATTTATCCTTAAAATTATCCAGCCGTTCACCAGAAAGTCTTGCTGCAGCGACAGTATCACCTGATAAAAATAATTTATCCTCTTTAGAAGAAAATAGTTTTGAAAGATTATTACCGGTCAGGATTCTGCCATTAATAAACAGGCATTCATTTTCAATTATTTCATTCACCGGAATTTTAGGCAAATGTTGGCGGACAACCTGCTCAAGAAACGTTCTGCAATGAAGCGAATATTTCTTTCCGGAAAAATTCCGCAATATCTTTTCCTTCAATGTTGAAATTCCGCAGATCAATTCATAAACCGGGCGCGAATATATCAAAGGCTCAAAATTTGCACAGTTTTTGTCTTCAAAAATGCAAAGCTGCATAGATTTCACTTGGAAAAATTAAGCTTTAATTTAGCATTTTTTGAGGTAATAATCTTTAGGGAAATAATGGATCAGATAGAATTGTAATCAAAATCGGCATTTTGACCCATTGATTTGCCCATAAGATAAGAGGGAATGAGGCATAAGCTAATTAGTTGATTTCACCAGCTGCCCGCTAATTCGCAGAAGATCGGTCTCTGACGTTTTCGCATCATATTCGGCAGAAAGTAGTCTGCTTTTTGCATTCATCAAATCAAGCTGAACCTGGCGGAAATCTATAGGAGTTATGCTGCCGACTTTTAATTTTTCCAAAGCAATATCAGCATTTTCTTCCGCAGCATTATAATTTTCAGATTCAAGTTTAACAAGCTGCACACTGTTTTGATATTTCAGAAAAGTGTTTTCAAAATCTGCTTTTACCTGGTCTTGAATCTGATTATAGGCAAGCTCGCTACTTTTGATTGAAACCTCGGCATTTTCAATTTTTCTTCTCGTATTCAGCCCGTTGAAAAGATTGAGAGAAGCAGACACACCGTAAGTAATTCCTGTTGTGTTGCTAGAGATAAAGAATCCTGCACCTGCTTCAGAGCGGGCATAATTATATCCAAGATTTAGAGAAATTACTGGAAACAGATCGGCTCTTTCCAGCCTGAGTTGTGCTTCCGCAACACTTTTGCTTTGTTGTGCAAGCAAAAGCTGGTTATTTTTTTGCTCAGTAACACCAAACAGATCGTTATAAGAAAGATCATTCATGACCTCTATTGTATCAATAACATCAAATTTTGTTTTTACATCCTGTCCGAGCAATTGATTCAGTCTCGTTTTTGCCTGCTGCAAAGTAAGTTCCTGATTCATCAAAGTTGATTTATCACCATTCAGATCCACCTGGGCGCGTAGAACATCAAATTTTGAGGCGGCACCTACGTCTTTCTGTGATTGAGTTATTTTCAACCTTTCTTCTGAAACAGCAACAGTTTTTTGTGTTGTTTCAAGCACCTGCTTTTGACGTACAATATCATAATATGCATCCAGCACATCACTAATGCTCTGCTCAACCTCCAGCTTATAATTTAATTCCCCTACCTTTTGCATTTCCTTTAGCTGGTCAAGTGAAGCAAACATTTTTAAACCATCAAAAACTGTCCAGTTAAGATTTAATCCGGCTGCGTAATTTTTTGAATCCACTCCATCTACATTGATTGATGTTCCGTTGGAATAATTTTGTGAAGTGTTATTAACGGATTTTGATGCAGAGCCGGTCAGATCAAGTGAAGGCAAAGCACCGGCATTTCCAAATGATGCATTATTTTCAGCTATATCTTTTGAGTTTTTTGCAATGTTAATGGAGTAGTTATTTTTTAATGCAAGTGAAACTGCATCTTTCGGTGTCAAAACTTCCTGGGCACTTATCAGACCAGGTACAATAATTATTAGAGCAATCAGAATAAAATGCTTTTTTATTAACGTATTCATATTACTTCACAATTTTATTTTTCAAAATTACGATTTTAAATCTTCAGTTACATTTGAAACTGTCGCAGTCGCCCGCGAGAAATAAGAATATATAGCAGGAATTACAAACAGAGTCAGCACCGTTGAGAAAATAAGTCCTCCAATAACTGCAATACCCATAGAAGTTCTGCTTTCGGATCCTGCGCCAAGTGCAAGCGCTATCGGTAAAATTCCAAGCACCGTTGAAAGACTTGTCATAAGAATCGGGCGGAGTCGTGCAGCGGCAGCATCAACTATAGCTTCCATTTTTGATAGTCCCTGCGCTTTTCGCTGGTTTGCAAATTCCACAATAAGAATTCCGTTCTTTGTAACCAGGCCTATCAGCATTATTATTCCAATCTCACTGAAAATATTCAACGTTTGATTAAAGTACCAAAGCGTAATTAAGGCACCTGCAATTGCCAGGGGTACGGTGAATAAAATAATAAACGGATCGCGGAAACTTTCAAATTGCGCTGAAAGCACCAGGTAGATAAGAATTATTGCAAGCATGAAAGCAAAAAGCAGGCTCGATGAACTTTCTGCATAATCTTTTGACGGACCATCGAGCGCCGTCGAAAATGTTTCATCGAGAACTTTTGCTTTTATTTTATCCATTGCATCTATTCCATCTCCAATAGTTTTACCCGGCGCTAATGCCGCACTAACAGTAGCAGACACATACCGATTAAATCTGTAAAGCTGAGGGGGAGCGCTTTCTTCTTCAATATGAACTACGTTATCGAGCTGTATCAAATCACCATGATTATTTTTTATAGAAAGAGATCTCAGATCGATTGGTGCGTCCCTGTCCTGCCTGTCAACCTGACCGATTACCTGATATTGTTTCCCGTTCCTGATGAAGAATCCGAATCTTTGACCACTGAAGGCAGACTGAATCGTCTGTGCAATATCAGCAACTGAAATGCCAAGGCTTCTTGCCCGTTCCCTGTCGATTGATACACGAAGTTCCGGCTTATTGAATTTTAAATTCACATCTATATAAACAAAAGTCGGATCTTTTTGTGCGGCAGCAACAAACTTGGGAAGAAAATCTCTGAGCTTTTCGAAATTCGGCGCTTGCAGAACATACTGAACCGGCAACCCGAATCCGCTGGATCCGATTGTCTGCTGCTGAACAACATATGTTCGTGCTTCAGTCAGCTTGTTGACATCTACAGAAAGGGAGTTTGCAATCTGTCCCTGTGTTCTCTGGCGTTGATCGGGCTGTGTAAGAATCATATAAATAAAACCGGAGTTTACAGAGCCTGAAGCTCCGAATCCCGGAGATGTGACCGATATAATTCCATCGTTTTCCGGAACATCTTTTTTCACCAGGCTGATAAGCTTATCCATAAACTTATCCATATAATCAAAAGTTGTACCTTCAGGTGCTGTTGTCGACATAATCAAACTGCTTCTGTCCTCAAGTGGTGCAAGTTCCTTGGGTATAAAAACAAACAACACATAAATTATAACTGCGCTAATGCCCATAATTGCAAATGCTATCCATCTTTTATGCAAAAACAAATTTAGTTTTTCGCGATACCAGCTATTCATTCTAACAAAGAACGGTTCGGTTTTTATATAGAACCAGCTGTGTGTTTCTTTGTCCCGCGCTTTCAATATTTTTGCCCCAAGCATTGGCGTAAGTGTAAGAGCAACAAATGCTGAAATAATTACTGAACCTGCAATTACAATTCCGAATTCACGAAACAATCTTCCAGTAAGGCCGGAAAGAAAAATAACAGGAAGAAAAACAGATGCGAGAGCGACTGTTGTTGAAACAATTGCAAAGAATATTTCTGCTGAACCACGGGTTGCCGCATCAGCCGGGCTCATTCCTTCTTCCACCTTTGCATAAATATTTTCAAGCACAACTATAGCATCATCCACTACAATACCGATCGCCAGCACAATTCCAAGCATTGTTAAAACGTTAATGGAAAAATTTGCTGCATACATTATAAAAAATGCACCGATCAGCGAAATAGGAATTGCAATTATCGGAATTACCGTTGTTCGCCAATCTCTTAAAAAGAGAAAAATAATTAATACAACCAGCGAGAATGCAAGAAAGATCGTCTGTTCAACTTCAGAGATGGAATCTCTGATATATTGCGTAACATCAAAACCGATACCGACTTTAAGATCAGCCGGCATTGATTTTTTTATCTGATCGAGGCGTTTATAAAATTCATCGGCGATTGCTATGTTATTAGCGCCGGGCTGAGTTACAAGGACAACTCCAACCATGGGAATGCCGTTCTTCTTTAGAATAGTTCTCATATTCTCAGCACCTAGTTCAGCATGACCTATATCCTTCATCCTGATTACGCTGCCATTACTTTCACTGATAATAAGATTATTAAACTGATCAACAGTCTGCAGACGACCTATTGTTCTTATGGAAAGCTCAGTGTTGTTACCTTCAATTATGCCCGAAGGCAATTCAATATTTTCTTTTGCAAGTGCTGTTTTGACATCAAGCGGACTTAAATGATAAGCCGCAAGCTGTGCAGGATCCAGCCAGAGCCGCATTGAATATTTCTTTTCTCCCCAGATTTGTACATTCGCCACACCCGGTATAGTTTGAAATCTTTCTTTAAAAAGATTATTTGCCAGCTCTGATAACTGCATCAAATTTCGCGTGTCGCTCTGAAGATTCATAAAGATAATCGGGAAAGCATTTGCATCGGCTTTTGACACAATTGGATTTTCAACATCAGGAGGAAGATTACTTATCGCCCTTGATACACGGTCACGAACATCGTTTGCGGCAACTTCAAGATCTACGTCCAGCCCAAATTCAACTGTAATTGTGCTTCTGCCGTCGCGACTTACAGAAGTAAGAGATCGAATACCTGCGATTCCATTAATAGATTCTTCAAGAGGTTCGGTGATTTCTGATTCCACTACATCCGCATTTGCCCCGGTGTATGTTGTACTCACTGTAATAATCGGCGGATCGACTGCCGGGTATTCCCTTATACCAAGATATGTGTAACCGATAATCCCGAATAACACTACAACAGTTGACATAACAATTGCAAGTACCGGCCTTCTAATGCTGAGAGATGAAAGACTCATAGATAAAAAACTCTTTAATTTATGTCTGAAAGTGTAACTGGCATTCCGGGCGCAAGCTGAAGTATTCCCGTTGTGATAACTGTATCAAGTGGACTGATTCCCCCGGTCAATTGAACATCGGTATCCGTTCTTATTCCGGTTTTAACTTCCGATTCGGATACAATGCCGTTTTTATATAAATAGACTTTCTGACCCTTAAGTATAGGTATGATTGCCTGTGATGGCACCATCAATGCGTCCTGAATTTCTTTTAAAATTAATGTAACATCTGCAAAAGAACCGGGTAGTATTTCTCCTTTTGTATTAGGAGAGATTGCTCTTATCTTCAGCGATCTTGTCATCTCATCAATTTTAGGTTCAATCGCAAAAACAGTTCCTTCATAACTTTTGCCGGAGCCGGCAACCGAGAATTTTATCTTATCTCCCCGGTTTACAAAACCGGAATATTTTTCAGGAATTGAAAAATCAATTTTAACAGGGTTGATATCCTGCAGGCTTGCAATGACAATTGACGAATTTATAAAGCTGCCTTCGCTGACATATCTCAGCCCGATTATTCCTTCGAAAGGGGCTTTAATTTCTGTCTTGTCTATCTGGGCTTTTACCAGGTCGAAATTTGCTTTCTTTACGTTCAGATCATTTGCTGCTGCATCATAATCCTGCTGACTGATACCCTGCTTATCCAACAATTGTTTTGCGCGGGCCATATTATCTTCAGCAAGTTTTAAAGCTGACTTTGCGCCTAATAATTGAGCCTGCAGTTCTTCATCATTTATCTTAAGTAAAACATCACCTTTATTTACGTGCGAACCCTCTTTAAAATAAATGTGTGTTACTTTTCCTGATGTCTCACACTTCAGATCAACAGACTCATTAGCGAGCACCGTTCCGGTTGTAATTACATTATTGTTCAGCTTTTGCGGCTTTAAAATGTGAGCTTTAACCGGTATGGGTCCGGCAGCAAATCCGCCCGGCATACCCTGGGGGCCGCTTGATAAAAACTTCGGAAGAAGTATTAAAGCAATAATTACAACTGAAACAATCGATATAACAATAGTTTTGGTTTTTTTATTCATATAAATAAATGTTTAATAAAAATGAATTATCCAGCTATTAGAAGACTACCTGGCAAAAAAGGAAACAGAAGATCGAAAAAACTTTTTAGAAATACAACTTTAAAGTGTTAAAAGGGAAATCCGAAAAAAATAGCCAGCTTTTGCTGGCTAAATTTCTAAACTTATATGTAATTTTTACCTAAAGAAAAATAAATTAGTTTTTCTTTGCGTATTTTTTATTGAATTTTTCGACGCGCCCTGCAGTATCCAGAAGTTTTTGTTTGCCTGTGAAGAAAGGGTGTGAACCGCTGGAAATTTCAAGTTTTACAAGCGGATAAGTTTTTCCGTCCTCCCAAACAATCGAATCTTCGGTTTTAATAGTGGAACGTGTTAATATTGAAAAATCACAGGAACCGTCCTGAAAAACCACCGGTCTGTAATTTGGATGAATGCCTTTTTTCATCTTAAACTGTCCTATTCTGATTAAATTTGTAACAAAAGTGACTTTAAATATAGGAAAGTGAGCCCAGAAAAACAAAAGAAAGGAGGGCAAAAATAAGGATAATTTGGCGAATATTTAGAGATAATATTGATTTTGTTTAAATGATACTAAAACCCACCCCTCACTCCCGTCCGGAGGAGGGGATAAGTCACTGGCTGTGGTAAGGAATTATGAAATATTATTATTTATAGGCCCTTATATTAATAAATGATTAAAAAAATAAGGTTTAAAAATCCCCTCCTGGGAGATCTGCCTGCCGGCAAAGGTAGGGGTTGCGGGTAGGTTAAACGTTCTCATCAATCCATTCTTCAATTTGCCTTATAACCTTTTCAAGCTGATGCCTTACCTCCATATCATCAAATCGAAGGACAGAAACACCAAGCTCGTTTAAACGCATATCTTTCTTTCTATCTCTTTCTTCATTTCCATAATGACTTTCGCCATCAACTTCAATTGCAAGCTGCAGCTCCTTACAGTAAAAATCGACAATGTAATTATCAATTGGTTTTTGTCTGTCAAAATCATATCCCCTTACCTGCTTACGCTTTAAATTATTCCATAACAATATTTCGGTGAATGTTGAATCCTTTCTTAATTTTCTTGTATACCCTTTTAGTTTGGGGTTGTATGGAATGATTTTCCGCCTCTTCATATTAAAATGAAGTTAATAAATTTTAGGTTAATTTGGTAGATAACCCACCCCTAAATCCCCTCCGGTGGAGGGGACTTTGTATATTATTTCATTAGTAATTAATGCAAATCAAAACCTCTTTGATGAAAAAGATTTTGTATTTTCTTTTGTTACGAATTTATTAAAAATCTCTTCCGGTGGATGGGTTTTGTATTTCTTTTATTAGTAATTACTCCAAATCAAAACCTTTTTGATGAAAAAGACTCAGTATTTACTTTTGTACGAATCAATTTAAAATCCCCTCCGGGAACGGACTTTGTATCTTCTTTTATTAGTAGCTAATGCAAATAGAAACTCTCTTCGATGAAGAAGGCTCTATATTTTCTTTTGTTACGAATTAATTAAAAATCCTCTCCCGGAAGGGACTTTGTATCTTCTTTTATTAGTTGCTAATGCAAATAGAAACTCTCTTCGATGAAGAAGGCTCTATATTTTCTTTTGTTACGAATTAATTAAAAATCCCCTCCTGGGAAGGGACTTTGTATCTTCTTTTAATTAGTAATTAATTTAAATGAATATCCCCTCCTGGGAGGGGATAAAGGGGTGGGTTGAAGCCACTGAATAATTTTAACTCAACACTATTTAAAAATCTCATTAAAGAAATCCTGCATAGCCGCCCAGCTCTGCTCATCAGCAGCTTTATTGTAGGCAATCGGTATATTAAACTTTTTGCCGAGACTATCAGCCGCGGGATTTGTAAAAGCGTGAACCGCACCGGGATAACTAATCAACTTATAATCTATCTTTGCAGTCTTTAATGATTTCTCAAATGCATCTACCGTTTTGGGAGGATTAAACGGGTCAGCCGCGCCGGTGCAGACCAAAATTTTTGCTTTTACATCTTTAGGATCGCTGACCTTTCCTGTAGGCAAACTACCGTGGAAACTAACAACTCCATTAAGATCATCACCGTTGAGAGCCATTTGCAGAGCTACTCCACCGCCATAGCAATAACCTATTGCAGCTATTTTGCTGGTATCTGTTTCAGGCTGCTGTTTTAAATAATCAAGGCCGGCATTAAATCTTCCCTGTGCATCTTTCATATCCTTCATTGAAGCGGCAGCAAATTCCCCGGCATCTTTTGGATTATCCGCAGTTTTGCCGTCTCCGTACATATCGATTGCAAAAGCAACATAACCAAGCTTTGCAAGCATCTCTGCTCTGTCCTTCGGATATTGTGTAAGTCCCCACCATTCGTGAACGACAATTACTCCCGGCATTTTTCCTGCTTTGGTACTGTCGTAAGCAAGAAAACCTTTAAGCGGTATGCCATTATATGAATATGTAACTTCTCTTGTTACTATCGGCGATACATTACTCACAGCGTTTTCCTTTTTTTGTGAACATCCAGCTACAAATAAAATACCCAGGATAAACAAAAATAATTTTTTCATATGGCTACCTCAGTTTTGTTTTGAGTAAAAATAGAAAGATACGGATTAAAAGAAAATGGAAATATTGGGTTTGTCGGTATTTTAAAATTTATACCCACCCCTCGCCCCTCAATAGGAGGGGACAAAACCCATCTTAGTAAAGGTAGCACAACATTAAAAAGATTAAAAACGGTAGCCCCTTGAAATTATTTTTAATGATAGTATTGCATATACAAAGATAGAATATACATTAAGCCCCCTCCCTGGAGGGGACTATTACTTACAATAGCGATAATGTCAGAGTATGTCTCATCTTTACCAAATCCTACTGTTTTATTTAGGGCCGGAGCCTTTATAAATAGATAATCTGATATCAAAAATCAATTTTTGATTAGTTAGAATTTCACATACTGGGTTAATGTGTCTAATGAGTGTTACCATAACCAATGAGCGGACTGTCCCCCCTGGGAGGGGCGAGGGGTGGTTGTTACTTAACCTTCACAACAACAAAAGTTATGTCATCCTCCTGCTTTGCATCCTTTCTCCACTGCTCGGCTTCGCTGCACAGGCTATCAATTACTTTATCAGGCGGGAGTTCTGCAACTGAACAGAATACCTCTTTTGCCTTTGCATAATCCAGGATCTCTTTCTGGTTATTAAAAAGCTCAGGAAAACCGTCAGACATCAGCAGTAAAGTGTCACCACTATTAAGAGCCGTTTCTCTTTTTGAGTAACTGAAACCTGCTGCTCCTCCGAGTGGCAAAGCCTTCAGCCTGATTTCTTCAACACTCTTTGAATTTTTCCTATACAAAAGAGAAGGTGGCATTCCTGCTGAAGTAATCTCCGCAATATTTTTATCGATCTTTACGAGCATCATTGCCATATAAATATTCCCGAGATGCATATTCCTGATAACTGAATTACTCTTATTCAGAAAGGAAACAATATCCGAATCGGGGTTTTCTGCAGTGAAAAGTCCTTTTATCGTTGCAACCATAGTTCCGGCTTTCATTCCATGACCCGTTGCATCGCCGACAGCAATAATCAGTTCACCATTATTATTGTATTTAAAATCATAATAATCGCCTCCCACTTCCGTTGCGGGTTTCATATAGACGGCAATATCGAGCCCGGGGATTGAAGGAACTGTAAACGGAAGCATCGACATCTGCAAATTGTGCGCCTCTTCAAGCTCTCTCGTCTTTCTTTCATTATCCGCTTCAAGAATTTTTCTTGTAAGCTCTTTTTCCCTCGCTTTTCTCTCCTGTTCAATCGTTTTTTCTGAAAGGTCCTTTACCTGGATTAATTGTTTCTCAAGATTTTTATTTGTATCGGATATCTTCTTCGAAAGGTTAATTGACACGGTAACGGCAAGTACAACTATTCCGTAAACGAATACATACCGGACACCGAAAAGCGGCTGCTCGATAACACCCGTTGAAATTAATATCTGGTAAGCTATAAACATCATTGCGATAGTAAAGCCCGCTCCGATTACCCACTCCCATCCCGGCGTATCTTTCTTTCGTACTGCCATTATAACGACGCGTATCATCTCAAGAATTGTTATCACTGCGTAACCATAAAGTATATAATCAGCTATCAGATCCGGATCAGGAAACAGAATTGTCTGTAAAGCAAATAACGATGAAATTATAACAAACACCAGGTAGTGTTTCGGCATCTTAGCATAAGAACTGGCGTATACTGTTAACAAACCAAAGAGCATTGCAGTCTGCACAGAAAGGGAATTAATTAATGTCAAAGTAAAAATTTTGAAAACGGTATCCTCAAAGCTCATCTGCCATGACGTGTACATAACAATAGCAAAGCCTAGCAAAGAAATAGAATAAAATAAATTCTCCTTTGCCTTCGGGTAAAAAATGAATAACAGAATATGCATAATTGCGAATGCGAGAATGAAAGCCGAGAAAACAAACTGGAGAATTGTGCCTGATCTTACGTTTTCAACATTCTGAGTGATCATTGCATTCAGATCCATAATCATCACACTAATGCCTGCCTGCACATTGTATTTCAGCATCTCTTCAACTGAATGATTTGCATAGCGAACCGCCAGCACGTGTTCATCTCCCTGTCCGAATACTATGTATTTCGGTCTTCTATCTATCAGTTTAGTTTCTGTTTCTTCTGATGTGCCTATTTTTCCAATGCGGTACAAAAGAGTTCCGTCGAGATAAATTTCGGCGGCTCCCGGGTTGGAGAAAACGAGTCCGAAAGGTTTATTCCAGTAAGAAGAATCTACAAAGATATGATTCCTAAACCAGATATTTCCTGTCCATTTAATTTTATCAAAATTTGCTTTATCCAATATTGGATTTATTGTTCCCCAGCTGCTATCGTTAAATGATGGATTGGCCCAGGCTGTATCATCGCCTGTATGATATTTCCAGCCTTCGATCAACTCGATGTACCCGGCTTTGTTCGCAAAGCGTTCGGGAGTGATAAAAATCTTATGCTGCACTTGGTCGCGCCAATTTGAAAATTTATATGTAAGAGTTGTATCGCTTTTTACGACGTAAACGAAATTAGGATATTCTACACCGTTTGAATCAACCGCTTCGGTGTTCCAGTCGCCGCGTGTGAATTTGAACTGCAGAGTGTCCCCAACTCCTGCCGGTACACTGTAAGTCCAATTTCCGGTAGATTCCATTTTCATTTCGCGCATAAAATTCCAGTTGCCGAGAGCGTCGTTGTTGCCCGTAATGTAAACACGCGAGTCCTTAGGCATGTTTGAAAGCTTCTGCTCTGAAAATGATTTGCTTTTGTTGTGGATAGACTGCCGCCGCCGAAAGCAGCATTAAGAGGGAAAATAAACCTGTATGAACCCCTGTTTTTCATTGTTTTTTATTGCCCCTTCAAAAAACAAAATTTATGCTTTAAAGTTAAGGAGTATTATTGAGATTGGGAAGGGAAATATTATGAAAGGAAGATTGGGGGGATAGTTAACAATTTATTAGATTTTTTAAGGTTGTGCTTCATACAAAGAATTTTAACATTCGCTGCTGTTAAGCTTGTACCACCCTTTGAGAATGGAAGATCGTGATCAAAATGCAGATTCTCTTTTGAACCGCACAAAACACATTGACCTTTATCACGCGCCCAAACTGCGACTTTTACATCAGTTGGAATTAATCTTGTGTGGGGAATTTCAATTTCTTTCTGGAATGATTTTACTTCAACCGGAAGTAAATAAAACTTAAAGACTTTTCTTTTCCCACTATTCACAAAGGTTGCATCAACTAAACTGAAGAAACCTTTATAGCTCCAAACTCCGTCTCTTATTTTTTCGTAGACTTTTACTTTATCAGGTTGATCAAGCATTTTCATTTTGTAAGATTGAGCCGCCGTAAAGAATTTTCCGTTTTCAGTTAAAGTCCCGTTTGGAGTTGAGATCGGCTGGTCTACTTCCTTTGGAGTTTCAGAAATATTTCTCGGAACATCGTGGCCTTCATAAATCAAAGCATTTCTTTTCTCATCCCATTCGTCTGCATAAGGCGCATTTTTGCGAACTGACATTAACAAAATTGAATATTCAGGCTTTACTTTAAAATTCATCCCTCTCTGTAAATTTATTCCTTCGGCTGCAACTAATTCTGCATACGAAATTATGTCGTCTGATTTGAAATTGGGTTTAGCAAAGAAGGATTTCATAAATCTAATTGTCTTATTCTTCTTTTCGGTTGTGGCATTTCACTCCAAATTTTCCGATCTAACTTTCGACCTGTTTTCTTTTTATTTACACCGCCCCACTGTTTAAAGAAGAATGGAACTTCCTGCGAATTACACTTATCTCTCAGAATTCTTACCCAATCTGGGTCCATAAATCTAGATCTTGGCCCAGATTCACCACCTACAATTACCCAATCAATTCCTTTCAAATTAATTCTTGTTATTTTCCCTATTAAAGGTTCAATTGATAAAAATCTAACGGCAGCAGGAACTTTACGTAAATGATTAACTCTATATGTATAATTCTGATTCTCAACGCTAACTCCCATCCATACATTTTTAGGCCATGGTAACAATTCTGCTAAATCTTCAAGCCTTTCAGCACGTTTTGTTAAAATTTGAAACGTATGCCAACTTGCCGCAAGCATTATACCAAATACTTTTTTGATAAACTCAATAGGTATATCCTCATGAAATAAATCACTCATAGAATTAACAAAAATAGTTCGTGGACTTTTCCACGCTATAGGTAAATCAATTACATGTTCGTGTAGTGTTAATTTAAATTCATTTTGATAATTAGCAGAACCCATTGCTTTTAATCTTTTTGCCATTCTCTCAGCATAGCAATGTTTGCAGCCAGGACTAATTTTGTTACAACCTGTTACAGGGTTCCATGTCGATTCTGTCCACTCAATTGTAGAATTATTTGCCATAGACTTATTTACTTTAAATATATTTTAGAGAAGTCATTTATTTTCCCAGTACCTTTAGTATCTATAAAACCGGCTATTTTCCGATCAATCAATTCTTTTATTTTTTGCCTATAATCTTTTGATGTATATCGCATAAATCGATAGCGTGTCAATATCTGCCAACCATCTATTCTACTAAGGTTGGGTTTTCCCCTAAACAATTTAATAATATCTTTTTCTAAATGTTGAAAATATTCTAATGGCAAAATTTCTCTCCATTCAGAATTTTCAAATAAGGTACCTTCAGAATAATTTTTCCAAATATGTTTCCAATAGGACTTAAACATTATATCGTTCATTAAAGCTTGGGAATCTTTATGTCTCGAAGCTAATATTATTATATACTTTAATCGACTATCAATACCTTTTTCCTGAACCATACAATATCCTACATAAGGTAAAAATTGTTTTAATTTAGATATGTATTCCTTTATAATTTTATTTCTTCTTTCTTTAGAAGTTAAAGATTGATCAAGCAAAACTTCTTTCCAATAGTCTCCACCCAAAGCTTTATTTAGTATACTGTGTTTTTTATAGACATCATCATTATATCCAGATTGTTTTATTGAATTTACGCATGAATTTCTAATTATAGTTGGTACGCTTAGATTTATGAGTAATTCTGTACTATGATTTTTATTACGATTTAGAAATTTTTTTATAGTTTCAAAATCAGTACCCTTTAATCCGAAAGGATCAAGGTATATAAATAAGGTCTGATCTGTAACTAAACTATGAAGCCGTTTTAATAAATCACTGGCGTTTCCATTTATTGTTAATGCTTTTTTAGAAGAGATATAATCTTTCAAAACACTAGTTAAAGTATTATGGTGAGATTTGCTTCTGTTTACTAATATTGCTGAATAATTATTAGGGACAATTTGCTCCGCTATTCTACAAAATGTTACTGGCGAACCCTCTTCACCAGTTTCCTCAAAAAAGCCAGGACCAGCGAACGAATCAACTAGAATAATGCGTTTTTTTAGTTTGTTAACTTTGGCTAAATAAGGTGGAAGATAGTTTTGTAAGACTTGATCCTTTAGTTTAGACCATTCTCTTTTCCCTTTAAAGAAATTACTTTCGGTAGACCCCATTTTTTTATCAATAATAATTGCTAATTATAGGAGATTCATCACCCTGCCCATTTGTAACAAACATAATAAATGAAAACGCAAACCGCCAGAGCAAAATATGTAGAGACGCATCGATGATGCGTCTCAAAATTATGTTAATGGGAGACGGATCACCGATCCGTCTCTATGAAAAAAAACGGCTTTCTTACATTATTACTAACCTTTATTTGCAGGTTGGAATCGCTATTGTAAATGAACTTTCTTTTAACCAATTTCGTGACATCAAAAAATTTACCCGGGAGTGCTTATGAAAAAACTATTACTTGCAATTCCATGTCCTTTTAATTCTTTCGGGCTTTATTGCCAACCGCATCATCGACCAAAAAATGAAAGAACTTCTGCAGAAGCTGGACATAACGGAAAGCGACGCGCAGAGTATGATATTTTCAGGATGCTCGGGAAATTATTTCAGTCCGCCCAACCTTAAGGCAATTAAAAGTCTGGCCGCCGGAGACCGCGCCGCGCTCGTGCCGGTTGTCGGAAAGTATGTGAAGGAAGTTACCTCCTCAGCAGACTTCATCAAGCGCTACAACGAATACCGCGAAACACAAAAACCGAACGAGCCGGATAAACCAAAGACAATCGCACAGATGAAAGAGGAGCAGAAAGAAGGGCTCAGGCAGGGAATTGCAAGTCTTGAGCAGTCAAAGAAACAATTGCCGGCAGACCAGCAGGCAAGTCTGGATGAAACAATAAAGCAATTTAAAGATCAGTTAAAAGCTGTTGATGACCCGAACAACCCGATGTTCACAAAAGATATGGAAAATATGATGAACCAGGGTTACCAGCAGCAAATGACGGAATACAAAAACAAGCTCGCAGACTGGAATAAACAGTACCCGGTTAACGATCCAAAACCAATGATAAAAACGTGGATAAAATCTTTTCTTGATAGAACTGCGGATGTGGATTATTCCGCAAAGACGGCAACCGATCAAAGCGGGACAGAAGTTTTCGTAAACCAGGATTACGAACGGAAAGATGGAATTTGGAAGATGAGTTACCGAGCGGGCAAACAACCGGTGGAAGCCGCAAGAAGTTTCGCACAAACGTGGTTGAATGAGTTGAAGTAAAATGTAGGGACGCGGCATGCCGCGTCCTTTGCAATAATTGCTTGCAAAATTAATATTCTTTTCTTATCCTGTATTCAACAGGGAATAATCCTCATTAACAAAATCAAATTATATATTGTAAGGTCAGGGCATGCCCTGACCCTACGAGATGTTTTATGAATTCTAACAAAAATAAACCTAAACGGAAATTAATTCGTCTTCACGAATTCGATTACTCAACTCCATGGTGGTATTATGTTACCATTTGTACAAAGAATATGAGATGTTGGTTTGGTAATATTACAAACGGACAAATAAAGTTGAACAAATTAGGCAAACAAGTAAAATCTTTATGGATAAATATACCAGACCATTATTCTTCTGTTGAGACCGATTATTATGTTATTATGCCGAATCATTTCCATGGAATTATAATATTAAATAATTCTGTAGAGACTGGGCATGCCCCGTCTCTACGAAAGGAACATAATCTCGGAAATATTGTGGGAAGCTTTAAATCAGCTGTTTCCAAATGGGCACATCAATCCGGTCACCCCTCCTTCCAATGGCAATCAAGATTTAATGATCATATAATTCGTAATGAAAAAGACTTGCACAGGATAAGGACATACATTAAAAATAATCCATTAAAGTGGGAGATTGATGAGTATTATAATATGTAGGGTCAGGGCATGCCCTGACCCTACAAAAATTTAACTCCTTCTTATCACCGCAACAGTAATATCGTCGCCCGGTTTTGAATCCTTTAAAAATTTACTGTGATCATTCAATAAATCATTAATTAATTCCTGCGGATGATTTTTTAAACATTTCCTTAATTGAGCACAAAGCCTTTCCTCCCCGTATTCATCCTGACCATTGAAAGCTTCCGTCAATCCATCCGAATAAAGCAGAATAAAATCATCTTTACCAAGCTGCAGTTTATGAATGCCATATTCGGTGTTGCGGAAAAGTCCAACCGGAATACCTGTAGCTTTTAATTCAATAACCTGACCGTTTTGAGCCATAAGCGGTGGATTGTGTCCGGCAATGCAAATTTCAACCTCACCATTGGAGGAAGCTTTGCCAAAAACAAGCGTCGCATAATTTGAAGAAATAACGCTATCTCTGAAAAGTCCGTTTGCTTTTTTTACAATTTCTTTAACAGGCAATCCAAAGCTGAGCAAACTCCTGATAAGTGCGTGAAGATGAGAAACCATCAATGACGCAGAAACACCTTTGCCGGAAACATCACCAAGAACAAAAGCAAATGAATCATCTCCAATTGGGATCATATCACAAAAGTCACCGCTTACAACTCCCGACGGTCTGTAATGATAACTGAAATCCCAGCCGTTCCTGTTTATATTGTTTTTCGGCAAAAGGCCCCGCTGAATTTGTCCTGCATAATCAAGATCGCTTTCAAGCGCGCGCTGCTCCTTTTGGTCCAGATGTGATAGACATATTTTTAACAATGGGTCGCATAATAAATCTTCGTCGCCTATATCTTCATGACAAATTGTACATACTCCGTATGTTCCATCACCAATCCTCGCAATTGCATCATCAACCTGCTGCAGCAATCCTGTAAGCTGCGACGGATCATTGGCATGTTCCATCACCTGTTGAAGTTTGCCTTTACGTTCAACAAGCTGATCTCTTATAATGTCTATGTTTTGTGTTTCCATGGTCATCACATTTTTTTTGAGCAGTTAGATTCTATTTTATCTGAAAGGGTTCGGATTATTTAAAGAGATAAAAATAAAGTGAATTAAATATGCAATAAAACCAAACCTAACCAAAGAATTTTTGATAAAAGGTTTTTATTTGCATTGAGCGGTAAATAATAAATTTGCAGAAATAAATCGCGGGTTCTTTACAAAAAATTAACTTTTTGAGGTTATTGTGTCAATAGTAACTATTAGATTTAAGTAAAAATGTGCTATAAAAGAATAAAACTAACAAAATTTTAATGAAATGCACTTACCGGCAAAACTCATCCTCTTTAAAACATAATAGGGGCGAATCTGAGACCCGCCCCTAAGAAATTAAATCAACCAAATTTTAAAGATATTATTTATTAAGCTGCTTCATCATTTCCTGTAATCTTTTCTTCATAATTTCAAGCTGAACTCTCTCCTGGGGAGAAAGCGTTCTTCTCTGAAAATTTAACCCGCTTTTACTGATTGGGTATCCAAATGATACCATGGAAGTATTGCCCGGTAATGTACTCTGTGAATCATCACCTGTAAAAGTTATTCCTAAATTTGAAACTTCTGAATCACTGCTTCCCGGATGTGTTTCTGCATATGATTTCGTTCCTTCTTCAAAAAAGGGCTGAGCCTGCTTTTTAGTTTCCTTGTTTGCTTTTTCTTCCTTCGCATTTGTTTGTGCATCGCTATGTGTGAGTGGATTATTTTTTGTAGCCACAACATCTTCACGAATGCGCGGAGTCATAAGCAGGGGATTCTCAACCGGTGCAGAATTCATATTTAAAACAAAAAATGTAATTACTGCTGCAATTCCAAGTGCGGCTGAAGGAATAAGTCTTGATGGTAGCAATATTTTATCCCAGAATGATCTTTCTTTTTCATACTTACTTTCATTAATCCTTCTCATCAAATCAGCTTCAAAGTTAACCGGAGCTTTTACTTTCTGAAGCCCCCTTAAAGTTTTTATAATTTCATTGTATCCATTAGTGTTGTCGTCAAAATTTTCCATAACTCTGCCTTTACTCGTTGTGTATGCCTTTTAATAATTTTTGAAGTTGTGCTCTTCCTCTGTTTATTCTTGATTTTACAGTACCTACTGTTATTCCCATTATATCCGCTATCTCTTCATAAGATAATTCCTGAATGTCTCTTAGAATTACCGCTTTCCTGTAAGCTTCAGATACCTTCATAAATGCTTTCTGGATTATTTCATCTTTAATTCCGCTGTCGGTTATAGTATCAGGTCTGTAACTTTCATCGGGGATTTCGTAATTCTCATCGTTGTCTTTCCCGAAAGCATTTATCGAAAGTATTGTTCTTCTTTTTCTTCTCTGCAATTCCGTTTTTGCAAGATTTCCGGCAATTGTGTAAATCCAGGTTGAAAATTTTGCAATTGACTGATAAGTGTCTTTGTAACGATAAACTTTTATCATCGTTTCCTGAACTACATCAACGCAGGATTCATAATCACCGAGGTACCTGAAGACAAAGTTCGTAAGCGGATTCTTATACCGCTGCACCAGTATCTCAAAAGCCCTTTCCGTATTGTTCTTCTGAAATTCGAGGATCAAATCCTCGTCAGAAAGTTCATTTAAATTTCTATCAGTCAACTTTATTGTACTTTTTAGTGGCAGAAATGTTTCCAGAATCTGATGCCAAATTACTCAATTTTAAACAAATTTTGAAAGGTTTGAATTTTAGCACCAAGAGTAAGAAAAGTGTATAGAATTTTGGTCATTAAAATTAAATAGGTTCAAAGTTATGATACAGCCGCTCCTCAAAAGCCGGGGATTTTTCATAAAGTCAATTGAACATCTCTGATATTAAAAGGGAGATTACCGATTTATTATCAACTGAGGTGGTCTTTACAGCAAAGTCGGCTTTTAGCAAGGCACGGCTTGCCTGGTATAGATCCTTATCTGAAAAAGCTCTTCTCGCCTGTTTGTAATTTTTATAATAAAAGGGATGCGTACCGACAATTCTTGCGGCCACATATTCATTCATATTCAGTTCAGTCATTTCATTTACCCGTGCCAGCCCTGTAATATATCTGGTAAGCATATGAATTATAAACGTAGGTTCCTGTCCCTTTTCCAGAAGATTAAAGGCCAGTTTCATTGCACGGGCTTTATCTTTTTTTGCTATTGCATCCTGAAGATCAAAGATAGAATATTCTTTTAATGATGATGAGAGCGCTCTTATATCTTCAAGAAGTATTTCAGTTTTATCCCCGACAAAGGTAAATATTTTATCAAGCTGGGCTTCCAGCATGCTTCTGTTTTCACCGGCTATATCAACCAGTATTTGTGCATTTTCAAATTTTAATGTTTTCCTGTTCTCTTCGCAGTAATCAACCAGCCAGTTGATAAGATTATTTCCTTTTAATTCCCTGGCTTCAGAATATAAAATTATTGTCAAGAAGGGCCTTGTACAGCACGGTATCAGGATTTTGTATCGCTCCGTTATTAATAATCAAAAGCACGGCAAAGTCTGAGGGTGATTTAATATAAGGCAAAAGGTTTTTTTTATCTTTAACTTTCTCAAATTCTTTATATATAATAAATTTCTTTTCAGAGCCGAAAGGAAATGCGGAAGCGAAATCAATTACATCCGACAGAGGTTTTTCGTCCGCATAAAATGTTTCTTTATCAAAATCAGAAACGATATATGGTTTTACAGCATCACTTAATGCCTTCACAGAAGTGTCGATACTGAACGAATCCTCGCCAAAGAAAAAATAAACGGGCAGAATATTGCCGCGTTTCAAATTTTTAACTGCTTCAGAAATTGAAGGGAAACTAGTTTTTTTCTTCGCCATGAGATTCTTTAGCTTTTTCAAATTTCATTGCGCGAGTGAGAAAGAAAGTGAGTCCGCCCCACACTATTCCGACCACTATTATCGCCGTCAGGATTGTAAACGGGTTCATAATTATTTGTCCTTCTTAACAAATATTATTTGTTAATTTTAAATTACTGTGTTCACAAGGAACTCATCCCCCGTCCCTTTCTATTAAAAAGAGAAGGAGTGTGAAAATTCAAAAGCCCCTCTCTTTTCAAGAGAGGGGGTTGGGGTGAGTTTACCAATTATTTGCTCCTCTCAAAAATTCTTTTATACATTATTTTATTCAAATATATCAATACACCCAGCACTATCACCCACTGGAAAAGAACCGTGCCCGTATTAAGCGAATGAAATGGATTCCACCATTGTGAATCCCAGCCAACTGAAGAAATCAACCACCAGGCAATAAGTACAACAACCTGTATCGGAATCAGAATCGCAATAACAAAATTATACCACTTTCCAATTTTTACATCACTACCTTCCCCGTTGATAACCTCAGTTCTGAACTTATCCACTCCATATCTCATAATAGAAAAAGATATAAAGGCGCCGCTGAGAATTAACGCAACCCCCCAGACCCAATCCTGGTTAACTAGAAAGTCCGGACTCAATGCTGAAGGAACCCCAAGTAAAAAGCCCAGTGTTCCGACTATAATAATTGCTTTTTTCCTTTTTATTCCAAAATCTATTAAAGTGCGTGTTGATAATTCGACCATTGACATTAAAGAAGTAACGGCCGCGAAAAATAATGCAATAAAAAATATCGAAGCGAAGAAAACATTTATAATATAGCTCGATGACATCTTTGCAAAAAGCTGCGGAAGAAAAATAAATGTAAGTCCTGTGTTTGCCGGACCTGCCTGCGAAATTTCCTGCATTGCATCAACAGAACTCAAAGCAAATACTGTTGAGAAAATGGTTATTCCAGCGAGCAATGAAACTGAATTATTTCCAAACCCGATCAATGCGGCATTAAGTGAAATGTCTTCTTTCTGTTTCATATAAATCGCATAAGTAAGTATTAAACCCCAACCAGCGCCGGTATCCCATGCGTTTTGCGTTAGTGCATTCAACCACACTTTATAATCCAAAACTGTATTAAGATCAGGTGTGAAAAAATATTTTATTCCGTCAATCGCTCCCGGCAACGTTACAGCACGAATAAAAAGGATTATTAAAATTCCCAGTAATGAAGGAACCATAAATTTTGTAACTTTCTCAATTCCCTGTGTAACGCCTTTATAAATTATGTATGAAACAAAAGCCATCGAGATAAAGTGATAAACAAGAGGTTCAATGCCTGCAGAAAAATCATTCCAGTATGCCAGCTGATCTTTTGCGTTAAACAGGCCTCCGGATATCGCTGAGAAGAAATATCTCAAACACCAGCCTGTTACCACCGAATAGTAAAACATAATCGCAGTTGAAACAAAAACGATAAATGCGCCCATCCAGGCAAATTGCTTTCCTCCCGTTTTTGCAATAGCGCCAACTGGCCCCAAGCGTGTAGATTTGCCGATTGCGAATTCAGCAATTATTAATGGAACAGACCAGATCAAAAGAAAAATTACCCAGGGAATCAGAAATGAACCGCCCCCGTTTTGTGCAACTATCCTTGAGAAACGCCAGATGTTACCTGTACCGACTGCAATCCCAATTGTAGCAATAATAAGAGCCCATCGTGATGAAAAGAATTCGCCCCCGTGTGATGCGGATTTTTGTTCTTCCATTTAACAACCGTTTGATTAATTAAATTGTCAGAAAATTAAAAAAAGCAAGGCCAGAAAATCATTAATAATAAAGATGGCATCCGTAAATAGATGCCATTTAGATAGAAATATAATCAATTTAATTTACTTGTTCGACTGATACATTTTCCATTACAACATCTTTAACGGGCTTGTCGTAAGGTTTGGATGTCTCTACTTTTCCAATTGCCTCAACAACATCCATTCCCTTAATTACCTTACCAAAAATTGTATGGTGATTATTCAGCCATGGTGTCGGAGCAAGTGTAATAAAGAACTGACTTCCGTTTGTTCCCGGACCTGCGTTTGCCATTGCAAGTAACCCTGCCTGATCAAAAGTCAAGTTAGGACTAAACTCATCCTGAAAAGGCATGCCCCAGATACTTTCCCCGCCTCTGCCTGTACCGGTCGGATCTCCGCCCTGTATCATAAAACCATCAATAACCCGGTGGAAAATAACTCCGTTATAATAACCTTTGTTTGCTAATTTTGTAAAATTCTCAACAGCCTTCGGCGCTTCTTTGGAAAATAATTCAAGTTCAATTGTTCCCATATTGGTTTTTATCACTGCGACCTCCTTTGTTTCATTTGTCATTTGTTTCGTCGATGTAATTTCCTTGCTTGTGCTGCAACCAGCAAGAAATGCTAATAGTAAAAGTGAATAAAGAGAATATTTCATACGTCCTCCATTTAACGAATAACCTGCGTCAGTAGAAATACATAAATTAAAATACCTGCTGCTATCCTGTAGTAGATAAACAAAAAGGTAGTGTTTTTTTTCAAATACTTTAAAAGAAAATCTATAGCCATATAACCGCAAACACCCGATACAACCGTAGAAACAATAAGATTTACTGTCATTGCTCCCTGCAAATATTTTAGTGATTCAAAGAGTTCAAGCAGGCCGCTGGCAAAAACAGCAGGAATGCTAAGTAAAAATGAAAATCTGGCTGCGGTTTCTCTTGTTAAACCCATAAATAATCCGCCGGTTATTGTGGTGCCAGATCTTGAGGAACCGGGAACAAGTGCAAAACACTGGGCAATACCAATTACAAGGGAATCCTTTATTGTTATGTCTTTCAATTCTTTTTTAAACTTTGCTGTCCTCTCTGCAATCGCAAGAATAATTGCCAGAAGGATCAAACTGCCTGCTATTACATAAAGATTTTTTGTAAACTCACCTTCAATAATATGCTTAAAAGATAAACCGATAATTACGACAGGAATTGTTCCGATAATTATCATCCACCCCATTTTTGAATTGCCGCTTTGTTCGGAATATTTTTTTCTGGATACAAGGTTGTCTTTGAAAAAATCACCGAGGATATTCCAGATATCCGTCCAAAAGTAAATTAGGATAGAAACCAGCGTACCAAGCTGGATAACAGCTATAAATGCAGTCCAGTGTTCAGGATTTTCAGCCGAGATTAGCCCCATAATTTTACCAGCAACAGTCAGGTGTCCTGTACTGCTTACCGGTAAAAACTCTGTGATTCCCTGAATAATTCCCAGAATAATTGCCTGAATTAGGTCCAAATTTCCTCCTATAAATTATAAGTTAAACCGAGCCCAACACCGACAGAGAATGAATTAAAATTTACGTTTGATCCGTCTACACCGTTGTAAATATTTAAACCATTTCTTTTAGGCGCACCATTAATATCGTACCTGACATCTAATAGAATATTTGCATAAAAACTGCTGCTGATCTGCGTATTTCCCACAGCTCTTAACAAAAGACCAAAGCCGGTAGAAGTGTACGTTTGTGTTGAAGTTGAACCGGGGAGCGTTTCGTCTGCTTTTAGGAACCTTACCCCAATGCCTCCGCCGAATTTAAATTGATATCCCCCTCCATTAATCACATAATAATTAACAAAGGTTGGCATCACGTTGTGGTAGCTAAGATTATAAGTTCCAAGATTATAATTATTATTATAAGAATAAATTCTGTAAGCTACATCTACGCCTACTTCGTAAGTATTGCTTACTAAATAATCTCCCTCAACAGAAAAATTTACTGAAGCACCAAAACTACCGAGCTGAGAGCCTGGTTGCGAAAAATTTTCATTAAAATATTGGTAGAGAGATGGAGTACTAACATAATCAACTCCCATTCCTCCGCGGAATTTAAACTGAGAATAAGATGTTGAAAATAAGATAACAATGAAAAAAAAGATCGCAATGTATTTCTTCATATTTCATCCAATTCATTTTCTGCAACTTTAAAAAAGTTATCGTGACGTTTGTCAATAGCAAAATAGATTATAAGGGCGCTAAATATAAATAAAAAATATGTTAATCCGTGAGTCAAAACTGCGTAAGCAAGACTTAAATCATAAGTGAAACCAAAAAGCAAAACGAGAGCAGATGTAGCAAGCACATGGTATGAACCTGTACCACCGGGAGTTGGTATGACAACTCCAATTGCGCTTATGCTCATAACTATCCATCCCATAACAAAACTTACAGGCTTAACATGTTCTAGGCCGATAGCATAAAACCCGATGTAGGAGTTTAAAGCATAAATAAACATTATTAGCACACTAAGAAATATTGTCAGAAAATAGTTTTTAGTACCTTTTAAGCTTCCAAATCCTTCGGTCAGCATCTCAAAAATATGTGCGACTTTGTGTGCCAATTTATCTGAAACTTTTCCAACAAGTTTTATGATTACACCATAAAATTTTTCTTTAAACTTTATCATCAAATAGAAAAATGCTATAATAAGCGCCATAAAAATAAAACTAAAATATACTGTGGCTTTAAGCCAGGGAAACTTGTCATATAGACTTTCCGTCCATAGTATAGCAGCTGCAACAACAGACAAGGCAAGAAAAATAACATCAATCACTCTTTCCACAATAACCGCCCCAAGCATAGAAGAGCGTGAAAGGTTTTCCCATTTTCCTGCAAGAACGGCGCGTGAAACTTCCCCAAGCCGCGGTACAACGCAGTTAACTCCATAACCGACCATTATTGCGCCAAAAAGATTTTTTATAGATGCATTCGGTTTCACTGAACGCAAAATAATTTTCCATCTTATTGCCCGAATAAAATGCGAGATAAGATTAACAACAACAAATATAATTATCCAAAAGATTGAGGCGTTGGCAATATAATTAAATACTACAGCTACGTTTACATTATTAAATGCATAATAAAGAAAGGCTGCACTTAAAAGAATTGAGACTACATATTTAATAGCCCGCTTATATTTCGGGTGTATCGTAGGTTTATCTGAGATCAATTATTTTTGTCCCTTCAGGTGGAGTAAATGAAAATTTCGAGTTCGATATTCCTGCATTAATTTTATAATTACTAAATTGGACTTCAAGTACATTCCCTGAAGATTCACTAATTGAAACTTTTTCAATATTATAATCTTTGCCAACCCATAATTTTATCATATCAGCATTAATTCCGGAGTTAGTCCTGGGTTTAAGCAACAATAACTTTTCGCCATTTTTAAGATCCTCGGAAACGTCGCATTTCGATGGATAATCGAAGATAATTCTTTTTAAAGATAATACCGAAGGATCATTTTCGTCATAATTGCTGATAATTACTTTTTTTTGCTTTTTATTATAGTTCCAGTTAGTTATCCCATCAGAAACAATAATTAAATTTTTAAGTTCCAGTCTCAAACTGTTTTCTTTCTTAAAAAACAATTTACCATCAAGGTTAACCTTACCGTTTGTAAGCTGAACAAAATCAGCAGAAAAATCGTGTATTGAATTAAATTTATTCTGAAGCTCGTCCAGCAAATAAATATTCTGCGCCCTTACAAACGGAACAAAAAGTAACTGCACGATTATGAAATAAATACATTTCTTCATTATTCAAACTTTAATATTTATTAATTAATAAAATAAAATTAAATTCCGGCCTTTTCAATTTCGTGAATAATCCTCATATCAATAGTCGAAATACCTGAAGTTGAATCAAGATAAACACTTTTGAAAGTGGCGCCCCAAATAATCTCATGAAATTTATATGAGGAACGCGAATGAACCACTTGCGAAAAAGTGTCATCAAATGCTTTGAATAAAATCAAAAATTCCGAATCTGCTTCATTTAGTTCCTTTGGGGTCATGCCATATAAAGGGCTATCTTTATCAATCGGGTGAACAACCGTCCAGGTCAATGAGAAAAATGTAATTTTAACTCTTTCAAGTGATAGATTATGAAAAACTCTTTTATCATTTTTGTCCTTCAAAGCGAGCATTACCTGAACATCGGCTTCAATTAATTGATTATCCCTTGCATTTGCAATTCTGAATTCAAACGCTGTAATGCCTTTATAAGGAGCAATAATTGCATTTTTGCTATAAATTATTTTAGCATTCGGCCTTGAAAATCTTCCGTAAAGCAGCCCGGTTGCAAGAGCAAACCCCATTAATCCGGTCAGCGATTCAATCCCGGATATAAAACTTTCAATATCACTGGTCGGATTCAACCTTCCGTAACCTACAGTTGTAAAAGTTTGTACGCTAAAGAAAAACGAATTTAAAAAATCATGTAAAATGTTTGAATGAACTGCGCTGATCTGATCGACGCCAAAAGCCAGATAAAGAAATGCAAAAAGAATATTAATTAGGAGGTAAGCTAAAACTACAAAGATATTAAACCTTAACCAGGAAATTGAAACAAGATAATGATATGGACTGAATCTTTCCAGAAAGGATTGCCCGGTTCTGTTTACATTAAAACTTCCATCGCGGTTAATTAATCTTTGCTTTTGTGACGCAACTTTTGCACCGAATCCGAGATCCTGGAATTCCTCTTTTTCAATTACTGTCTTTTTTTTCTTTATCAAAACTTAATATTCCAAAAATGAAAGATTAATGAATTAAAAAGAGGATTTTATAGTGAACGAATTATAGTTTCAAGCTGTTCTTCATTATCAACCAATACTGTGCGTGCTTTACTTCCATCGTTAGGCCCGACAATTCCGGCTTCTTCAAGCTGGTCAACAATTCTTGCGGCCCTCGAATATCCAAGCTTCAATCTTCTTTGCAAAAGAGAAACCGAGCCCTGTTGGTGACGAACAATTACTCTGGCCGCATCTTCAAACATCGGATCGAGATCTGATAAAAATCCTGCGGATGCTTCTTTCTTTTTATCGTAAAGTGATGGCAGGAAATATGGTTTAGAATATCCTTTCTGTAGATGTACATAATTAGTGATCTTCTCAACTTCTTCGGTTGAAATAAATGCATTTTGAATCCTGATAGGTTTCGGCATTCCTGTTGGAAGGAAAAGCATATCGCCCCTTCCAAGTAATTGTTCCGCCCCATTCATATCAAGAATTGTTCGTGAATCTATTTTTGTTGCAACCTGGTAGGCTACTCTTGCACTGAAGTTTGCTTTAATTACTCCTGTTATTACATTTACAGAAGGCCGCTGGGTTGCAACAACAAGATGAATTCCAACTGCTCTTGCCAATTGTGCAAGTCTAGCGATCGGTTCTTCAACTTCTTTACCGGCAGTAATCATAAGATCTGCAAGTTCATCTATAATAACAACAAGATATGGGATCGGATGATGCTTCATATCATCTGTATCAGCAGGCCTTTTCTTCGGATCAGAAACTTTTTTGTTGTAATCCACAAGATTCCTAACGCCTGTTTTTGCAAGCCTGTCGTATCTTTTTTCCATTTCATATTCAACAGATTTTAAAAGAAGAACTGCATTCTGCGGATTTGTTATAATTTCTTCTTCCAGATCAGGAGAAACTGCCAGATAATGTTTTCTAAGCTGATTGTAAAATGAAAGCTCAATTTTTTTCGGATCTATCATTATCAATTTTACTTCCGATGGATGTTTGGAATAAAGCAGGCTGGCTATTATCATATTTATTCCAACGCTTTTTCCGGAACCGGTTGAGCCGGCAATAAGCATATGCGGCATTTTTGCCAGGTCCGCTACGTAAACATCTCCGTTAATTGTTTTTCCAAGCGCAATGGGTAATTCATTTTTCGACTCAGATATTTTACCCAAAACTGAACGGGCATTTACTAGTGACGATTCTGCATTTGGTATTTCCACACCTATGGCGCTTTTGCCTGGAATTGGTGCGATAATTCTTATTCCTCTTGCAGCTAGAGCAAGAGCAATATCATGTTCAAGTCCAACAATCCTGCTGATCTTTACACCCGGCGCCGGAACTATTTCATAAAGAGTAACTACCGGACCCGGAGTAACCGTTATATCTTCAATATCAATATCAAAAAGCTTTAGCTTTTCTTTTAGCAGCTCAGCATTTCGTGTCAGTTCTTCTTCGGCAACCTTAAAATCTTCGGCGGGATTCGGCTCTAATAAATCAAGGCTTAATTTCTTGAAATCTATATCTTCTTCCCACTGGTTAGGGAGTTTAGATTCTGCGTCACGATCGATTTCTGACTGAGGAATTTCTTTAACTTTATGAAGATCAACTTTTTTATCTTCTTCTTTTTGTACCTTATTTTCTTCTTGAGATATAGGGGGTTCGTCTTCTTCCTTCCTGACAATCTTAATCTTGGTTTCTTCAGATTCTTCGTCAATTAAATCTTTTGCAGAAATTTCGCCAGGCAACGGAATAATTTTGTTTTTCTTTTTTTCTTCTCTCAGGTTTTTAATTTTTCCCAGGTTTGAATCATCAGTAGCAGCAATTTTACTGCTCTGATATTCTTCCTTGGCCTTCTTCATCGAACCTGTAATTACATCTGCTATCAGATGAAATAATTTTTCTATCTTTATATCAAATGCAACTATCAATAATACAACTGTAGATGCAGCTAGAAATATTAAAGAGCCAATTCCTCCAAGTAATCTGCCTACTGCCATACCAAGATAATCCCCAATAGCACCGGATAACTCGGGCGCTTTAACGAAAGTACTATAATGTTCGCGAAAAACACCAAAGAAAGAGGAAAGTAGAAGTCCTATTAATATCAGGAAATTTGAGGTATGTATTAGTATCCGAAAATTAATTTTTCTAAATATTGAAAATCCCCACAGAAAAATAATTATTGGGAAAACCGTTGAGAATATTCCGAAAGTAGAATTAACAAAAAAATCTGAAATGTATGCCCCGAAAATTCCCAGCAGATTATGAGTATTATCTGCTTTCCGGGCTGTTTCAGCGCCGTTGCCGAATACTTTGAATAAATCAGAAAACCTGTAATTCAGAATCGCCTGATCATATCTTGAATATGTTGCTATACTCAATAAAGCAAAGAGAGCAAATAAAATTAAAAATATCCCAAGAATTTTTTTCTTTTTATCCGAGGATAGGACAAAATACTTACCGTTGGAAGAACCATTTTTCTTAGCTGCAGATTTTTTCCTGATTGCCATTTAACAGTTTTATTTATTCACTTTAGACGATGATTTATTATCCGATATTAATTTAATAACATTTTCCCTGAAAAACGGTATAACTTTGGTGTTATTAACTTTACTGCAAAATATTAGATCTTGTTCAAAACCATTCTCTATTAACAATTTACCGTGATCACTATTTTTCAGCATTTCAAGTGTATTAGTCCCAAATGATTTGTTCAGCGCCTGGCATGCTTTTGATGAATCTGTCAATTCCAGCTTTTCATCTAACTCTTGAACGTATGAAATTAGTTTACCTGCACAGACAGAATCTTCAAGTGAAAAAGTGTTGTTTCTTCCTGCACACAGGATTTCAAAATCCAGTTTCAGTTTTGCAAGATGTTTAGCAACAGCAGCAAGATTAGAAAAAGAGCATATAAATAAATTATCTGAAAACTTTGCTTTAGCTATTGCCCTTGAACCATTCGTTGTAAAAAATACTATTGATTTACCGGATACGATTTGTTCGGTATATTCAGCCGGGGAATTTCCAAGTGCAAATCCATCGATTTTTTTTGTATTCCTTTCTCCACCCAATAGAGTCTGACCGCCAAACATTCCACCGGACACTTTGACCGCAAACTCAACACTGGCAACAGGAACAATATCACGAGCCCCGTTATTCAAAGCAGTAATTATAGTATTTGAAGCTCTCAAAACATCTATAACAACTACAGTTTTTCCGGTAAAATACAATTCATCAAGATGAGCAGAAGAAATATTAACATTACACTTCATAAAAACCCAAAGCCCCCGTTAAGATATTCTGTTAATTATATTTTTATAAAAGGTAGAGTAACAACATTAGCAGGGACTTCTTTCCCTCTGATTAAAAAATTAATTGTAGCGCCCTCAAATGCATAATCTATATCAACATAACCAAGAGAAATAGCTTTTTCCAGTACAGGACTAACTGTACCACTAGTTACAGTTCCAATTTTTTTACCATTTACTGATAAATCATATCCGTGACGTGGAAAGACCTTTTCCGAAGTAGAGAGTGGAACAAGCTTCCGCTTTAATCCAGCTTCTTTAATTTTTAACAATGCATCCTTACCCATAAAACTTTCTTTTTTTAATTTTAGTTATCCACCCAAGCCCGGCTTCAAGCGGGTTGGTAGTTTTGTCAATGTCGTTTCCATAAAGACAAAAGCCCATCTCAAGGCGCAAAGAATCACGTGCCGCAAGTCCTATAGGCTGTATATTAAATTCCTTTCCGGCAGCAAAAACATTGTTCCAGATTTCTTCGGCTGTTTTATCATCCCCCTTAAAATAAATTTCATATCCCAACTCGCCGGTATAACCGGTGCTTGAAACTATCATTTCAACACCGGCAATTTTAGCCTTGAAGAAATGGTAGTACTCAAGATCCAGCTCCCTGTCGCAGATTTTCTGCAGTGTCTTTTTTGAATCAGGACCCTGTATTGCCAGCAGTGAATAATTATCGCTTTGGTTGTCTACATCAACACCAAACTTGTTATTTTCTTTCATCCAGTTAAAATCTTTTTCAATATTTGAAGCATTGATTACAAGCATAAATTCTTTTGTGGAAATTCTATAAACAAGCAGATCATCAACTATTCCACCATCATTATAGCACATTGCAGAATACTGAACTCTGCCGTCATTTAATTTTGATGCATCATTAACGGTTATCTCCTGAACAAAATCCAGGGCTTTATCACCACTAATAAAAACTTCTCCCATATGTGAAACATCAAAAACACCAACTGATTTTCGAACGGATTTATGTTCAGCAATTATTGATGAGTATTGGATGGGCATCTGATAACCGGCGAACTCCACAATTTTTGCCCCGTTTTTAACATGTAATATCGTAAAATTTTGTCTTTTTCATAATTATTTTTTTATTTAGGGTAATTAGGAAATTTCCTCTGTTATTTCTTTTTGTGTTTTTCCTGAGATAAATCTGAATTGACCAACAGCTGTGGTCTGATCTTCCTTTATTTCAAGTTTTATTCCATATTTAAATCTTAGTTTAGTAATGTTTCTTAATAAACCCTTCTCTGAGTTTTGCGGCTACGGAAGGATGACAATTAATAATAATATGTTTTTCCTTTGACTGTCTTTTGAATTTGCGTAACCATTCTTCAAGATCATAAACCACATGTGAATGCTTGGTTAATAGACCTGTTCCAAGGCAGGTTGGGCAAACTTCTTTCATTGCCTGCATAATATTCTGTCGAATTCTTTGTCGTGTGATCTGAACTAATCCGAAATCCGACATAGGTAAAACAGAAACTTTAGCGCGGTCTTTTCTAAATTCCTTTTTTAATTCATCATAAATCTTTTTTCGGTTTTTATCCTCTTCAAGGTCGATGAAATCGATAACTATAATTCCGCCAATATCTCGTAAGTCTCATTTGTCTTGCAATTTCCCGTGATGCTTCAAGATCAGTTTTTAGTGAATTAAGTTCCTGTTCTTTACTTTTAGCATACCTTCCGCTGTTAACATCAATTACAACCATAGCTTCGGTATGTTCAATAATAAGATAACCACCGCTAGGCAAGAGGAACTTTTCTTCCCATCAGAGTTTTAATCTGTTCTTCAATTTTAAATGAATCAAAAATAGAACCGCTTGTTTTGAATAATTCAATTTTATCAGCCTGGTCCGGCTGTACTACTGCAACATAGTTCTTTATCTGTTTATAAAGTTTTTTCGAATCGATAAAAATTTTAGAAATGTCGGCAGTGAAAAGATCACGGATGACGCTTGAGGTCGTATTAAGATCCTGATAAACAAGTGAAGGCGGCTTTTCTGTTTTTAAATTTTGTTCAATCACCTGCCAGGTTTTTATCAAGTTGGTTAAGATCATCCTTTAAAGATTCTTCGGATTGGTTTCTGGCAACTGTTCTGATTATCAAACCATAATTTTTAGGAAGAATTCTTCTTGCAATATTTCTTAGTCTTTTTCTTTCTTTAAAATCATATATCTTTTTCGAAACACCGACTTTATTATCAAAGGGAAGAAGAACACAAAATCTCCCCGGCAGGGAAACGGAAGAGGTTACTCGAACGCCTTTATTATTTACCGGTTCTTTTGTAATCTGAATGACAATTTCCTGCCCTTGCGAAGTTTTACAGGAGGGAAATTATCTCTTCCTGATTGTCTGTTTTGCGTTTGATTGTTATGCGGGTGGCCATTGCTTCCATTTGAACCATTATGCGGTACAGATTCATCTTCCTCTTCAACGTCTGCGTCATCGTCACCAAGCATATCCTGAAGCTGCTGGGTACTTTCACCAATATCGGAAAAATGAAGGAAGGCATCATGCTTCATACCAATATCTATAAATGCGGCTTTAATTCCGGGTAATACTCTTGCAACTTTCCCCAGATATATGTCCCCTACCATTCGGCGATTTTCAGGATAGTCGACAAAAAAGTCGACTAAGTTCCCATCTTCCGTAATTGCAACACGTGTTTGCGTGGTTGTTGAATTGATAATAATTTCTTTTACCATAAAGAACAAACTCTCTTAGTGAAATATTATATTTCACAAAAATTTTAATAAAAATCAGTTCACACAAGGAAGTGAAAATAATTTCAACACCGACCTGTTCATTTCTATTCATTGTAAAAATGAAAAAACCCGGGAGCAGTGAAAGAAATAAAAAAATATTTAATTCTGTATAACATGTGTAACCTGTACTTAATAACAATTATTTTTTTCGGACTTAAAGCCGAATCCAGAACAAAATGTAATTACCATCTTTAAAAAATGGATTTAACTAACTTCGATCAAAAATTCTTTAAAACGACTAGCTATTCCCATTACTATTTGCGTTTTCTTCTTTTAAGAATTTCTTTTCTGCTTAAGGAGAATTTTCCATTCTCAATTTTAATAAGTTTAACCGTAACTTTATCTCCCTCTTTGAAATAATCACTTACTTTTTCAACTCTTTTGTTATCAATTTGCGAGATATGTAGCAATCCTTCTTTACCGGGAATAATTTCAACGAAAGCACCAAAATCCATTATTTTGGTAACAACTCCTTCATAAATTTCTCCAACTTCAGGCGTTGCAGTCATTGCTTTTGATGTGAGCTCTTTACACTTTGCTGCATTTTCTTTATTTGGTGAAGCAATAGTTACGGTTCCGTCATCTTCAATATTTATCTCAACACCAAACAAGTCTCTGCATTCCCTGAATTGTTTTTCCACCCGGACCGATAATAAGACCAATCTGATCCTGTTTCAACTTTCATTGTAATAAGTCTTGGTGCAAATGAGGATAGTTGTTCACTTGGCTTGACCAATTGCCTGATTCATTATTCCAAGAATGTGAATTCTTCCTTCTTTTGCCTGTGCAAGTGCTTTTTCCATAATTTCAAATGAAATTCCCTGAATTTTTATATCCATCTGGAAAGCTGTTATTCCATCTGTCGTACCTGCAACTTTGAAATCCATATCACCAAGATGATCTTCATTTCCGAGAATATCAGAAAGGATAGCAAACTTATCACCTTCTTTTACCAAGACCCATTGCAATTCCGGCAACAGCTTTTTTTATCGGAACTCCGCCATCCATCATTGCAAGTGAACCAGCACAAACAGATGCCATTGAAGAAGAACCATTTGATTCAAGAATATCTGAAATAACTCGTACTGTATAAGGGAAAATTTCTTCAGCCGGGAACATCGATCTTTAAAGCTCTTTCAGCAAGATTACCATGACCGATTTCTCTTCTGCCAACACCTGTCATTCTTCCAACTTCACCAACACTAAATGGCGGAAAGTTATAGTGAAGCATAAATCTTTTTGTATATTCTTCACGAAGACCATCAATTGTCTGCTCATCATTTTTAGTTCCGAGTGTAACAGAAGTTAAGCTTTGTGTTTCACCTCTTGTAAAAAGAGCTGAACCATGAGTTCTTGGCAGAACACCAAGTTCAATAGTAATTGGTCTTATTTGTCTTGTGTTTCTTCCATCAAGACGAATTCCTTCCGTCGAGAATTCTTTCTCTCATCAAATCTTTTTCAAGATCGTGAAGAATTGCCCCAATTACTTTTTCCTGTCAGGAAATTTTTCTGCAAGTAGCTAAAGTATACTTCTTCCTGCAAGTTCTTTATTTTTTGAGCTTCTTTCTTCCTTTGCAAGAACTGAATGAACAATTTCTTTAAATTTATCACCAGCAAGTTCATAGACACTTCTTTTTTAAGTTCTTCATCAATTCTTTTTGCTTGGAACTTCCCATTTATGTTTTCCCATGCTTCTTTCTAATTCAATCTGAAGCTGAACAATTTTTTTAATTTCAGCCTGAGCAAATTTTAAGAGCAGTTAAGAAGTTCATCTTCGCTTACTTCATTTGATTCGCCTTCAACCATCATTATTGAATCTGCTGTTCCGGCAACGACCAGTTCGAGATCGCTTTCTTCAAGTTGCTGAGTGAGTCGGGTTTACAACAAATTGACCATTGATTCTTCCAACTCTGACTTCAGCGATTGGTCCATCAAACGGAACATCTGAAATTGTTAATGCAGCCGATGCACCAACTGCAGCGAGAACATCTGCATCATTTTCGACCATCATACGAAAGAACGAATGCTATTACCTGAGTTTCGTTCATAAAATTTTCAGGGAACAATGGTCTGATTGGTCGATCAATTAATCTTGAGCTTAGATATTTCTTTTTCTGTAGGTCTTCCTTCCCTTTTAATATATCCACCGGGAAATTTTCCAGCAGCAGATGTTTTTTCCCTGTATTCAACCTGCAGAGGGAAAAAATCCTGATCTTCTTTTGCTTCTGTCTGATGCAACAGCAGTAACAAGAACCATTGTATCTCCGTAGCGAACCATAACTGCACCGTTAGCCTGTTTTGCATATCTTCCGGTTTCGATCGATAATATTTTACCGCCTATTTCAACTTCCTTTTGTAACTATCATTTCAATTTCCTTTACTTTCTTATGTTCAATTCTTTAATTATTGCTCTGTATCTCTCAATATCTTTTTTAGTAAGATAATCAAGCAGTCTTCTTCTTTTACCAACCATCATCATCAATCCTCTTCTTGAATGATGATCTTTTGTATGTGCGTTAAAGTGCCCAGTCAGGTCATTTAATCTTTTTGTAAGAAGAGCAATCTGAACTTCTGTTTTACCGGAGTCTTTTTCATTTCCGCCATATTTCTTGATTATTTCAAGTTTTTCTTCTTTTGTCATTTATTTTATCCTTTATTTTATTATACGATATAATCCCAGTAATATTGTGCTTTCGGTAAACAAACCAGGATTAATTAATTAACTTTTGTTTCTACCAATCGGAAGATTTAGAATTTCCATTCCTATTTCTTCATCTTTTTTCATTTGGATAATTAGCTCATCAGCCGAATGAAAATTTTTCTTCATCCCGGATTCTTTCTACCATATTCACTGACATTAGCTTATCATAAATATCTTTATCAAAATCAAAAATGTAAAACTCGGGATAATTTCACCATCATTATGAAAAGTTGGTCTCTTCCGAGACTTAACTCCCAATATGTTTTTCATTTTCATACAACAATTCAACTGCATAAATCCCAATTGCTGGAATTAGTTTATCTCGGGTTGTCCAGTTCTATATTGGCAGTCGGAAAACCCAATTCCCTGCCTCTTTTATCTCCTTCCACAACCTTACCGCTGAATGAATAATACCTTTTCAGAAATAAATTAGCAGTTTTTATATCACCAGCGGATAACAAATTTCTTATCTTTGTGCTGCTAACTATCATGGAATCAATAGTGACCGCGTCGACCGGAGTAACTTTAAAATCGTTAATTTTGCCAAGTTCTCTTAATTTATTTCATCACCATCGCGGCCTTTCCCAAAATGATGATCATGACCAATAACAATTTCGCGGATTCCAATACCTTTAAGAACAAATTTATTAAAGAATTCATTTGCGCTTAATTGCGAAAATTCTTTTGTAAACTTAATTACCAGAATATTTTGAATACCTATCTGCTCTAAGTAATTTAAGTTTTTCTTTAAGTGTACTTAGAATTTGAATCTTATATTCTTTAGATACAACGCTTCTTGGATGGGGATCGAAAGTAATTAAGAAATTTCTACCGCCGTAAAAAGAAGACCTTGCAACAACCTCGTTCAATAATTTTTTTGTGACCAGATGAATTCCATCAAAAGTTCCTAATGTAATAACTGTATTTTTATCATAGGTGACTTTTGACAAGTCATCAAATATTTCCATTTGTATACTTTACACTAAACAATAGCTTATAAATATAAGGTATTTAGATTTGAAAATAAAACGAAGCTGATAATATTTAGCCGTGATCTGATTGGTACAAAACTTCTTAATTCTTAGCAGTTTCTCTAAATTTTTGTTCAAAATCTTCAATTTTCAGAGCATTATTCACAGAAAATTCCCAATTGAAGTCCTTCTTAATTTCGACAATACTCCTCCTACTCCCAGCTTTTCTCCAATATCATTGGCAATTACTCTTATATATGTGCCCTTTGAACAGGTAATTTCAAAATGAATATCCGGAAGATTCAATTTTTCTATCAGAAATTTGAAATTTTAACATTTCGCGGCTCTCTCTTTATGGTTTTTCCTTTTCGCGCAAGATTGTATAGTGTTTTTCCACCAACTTTAAGGGCTGAATACATTGGGCGGAGTTTGCAGAATTTCACCTAAAAAGGAATCTCTTGCAATTTCAATATCACTTCAGATATATTACTTACAATGACTTTTCCTCAAAAACTTCAGTTTCAAGATCCATTGATGGGGTACTCTTTCCAAGCGTAATTATTCCCGAATATGTTTTTTCCAAATCCTGGTATTTCGTAATCTCTTTGGTTTTTTTTCCTGTGCAGAGAATTAATAATCCGGTTGCCAGCGGATCAAGAGTTCCTGCATGCCCAACTTTTTTAGCACCTGTAATTTTTCTAATTATGTGCACAACCTTAAAGGAGGTCCAACCGGAAGGTTTATCGATTAGGATTACTTCACCGTCTTTAAAATCTGCGTCGGAAAAATCAGTCGTTTCCTTTGTTATCATCCTGATGAATCTTCTTTATTAATCCTTCAATCTTTTCAACATAATCGAGAGTGTCGTCAATAAAAAATTTTAATTCGGGGGCAAATTTTATTTTGATCCTGTGGGCAAGTTCAGAACGGATATAACCGTGTGAAGCAATTAATTTTTTCAAGAACATGATTTGCGCTTTTCTTTGTCAAAAACAGAGATATAAACTTTAGCAATTTTTAAATCAGGACTCATTTTAACATTGGTTACGTAACAAAACCAATATCAGGATCCTGAATTTGTTTAAGAAAATAAGGCTTATCTCTTCTTTAATCAAACTTTCAACTTTATCAATTCTGTGAGACATAATTTCAATTCCGTTCGTATTCTGACCTGTAAACTATAAATAGATTTTTGATCTATAATTTTTTCTTAGTTTCTATTATTTTATATGCTTCTACTAGTATCACCTACTTTAATATCATTAAAGTTTTCTATGTTTAGTCCACATTCATATCCTGAATCAACTTCGCGAACATCATCTTTAAATCTTTTTAATGAACCGATATTCACCTTCAAAGATAACTATACCTTCTCTTATTAATCTTATCTTATTGCTTCTGGCAATTTTTCCGTCCAGTACATAACAGCCGGCAACTGTTCCAACTTTGGAACTTTAAATGTGTCTCTAACTTCAATTGTTCCGACAATTTCTTCAGAAAGAACAGGAGATAAGAAGTCCTTCAATGCAGCTTTAACTTCATTAATTGCATCATAAATAACATTGTAAAGACTAATATCAACTTTTTCGCTTTCAGCAAGCTTTCTTGCATTAATATTCGGTCTAACATGAAAACCAATTATAATTGCATTTGAAGCAGCAGCAAGAAGAACATCACTTTCGGATATTCCTCCAACTCCTTTATGAATTACTCTAACAATTACTTCCTCCGTAGAAAGTTTCATCAATGAATCTGACAAGCGCTTCAACTGAACCATCAACATCACCTTTAACAATGAGAGGTAATTCTTTTACTCCACCAATGCTTATTTGCTGAGCAATTTCATCAAGAGTAATATGGTGAACTTGTTTTTGATCCTGTTCACGTTTAAGCTGCTGCCTCTTAATTCCAACATCTCTTGCCTCTCTTTCAGATTCAACAACAACAAATGTATCACCAGCCTGCGGAGCACCTTCAAAACCAAGAACCAAAACCGGGGTTGATGGCGGAGCTTCGGTAACTTTATTTCCTCTTTCATCAAACATTGCCCGAACTTTTCCCTGATAAATTCCGGCAACAAAAGGATCACCTATTCTCAATGTCCCTTTCTGAACAAGTATTGTTCCCGTTATGCCTCTTCCTTTATCAAGTTGTGATTCAACAACAACTCCACGGGCGAGCCTGTTCTGGATTTGCTTTAAGATCAAGAATTTCAGCTTCAAGTAATAATTCTTTCAAGGAGAGTATCGACATTTTTCCCTGATTTAGCTGAAAGTTCAACGCACTGATACTTACCACCCCATTCTTCAACCAGAATATTTCTATCAGCAAGTTGTTGTTTTATTTTTTCAGAGATTAGCGCCAGGTTTATCAATTTTATTTATAGCAATAACTATCGGAACCCCTGCAGCCTGAGCGTGATTGATTGCTTCAACTGTCTGAGGCATTACAGCATCATCCGCAGCAACAACAAGTACAACGATATCAGTCAGTTGAGCACCACGTGCTCTCATTGCTGTAAATGCTTCGTGACCGGGCGTATCAAGAAATGCAATATACTTTCCATCTCCCACATCAACTTTATACGCACCAATGTGCTGAGTTATTCCGCCTGCTTCACCGGCAACAACGTTAGTTCTTCTGATATAATCAAGAAGTGAAGTTTTTCCATGATCGACGTGACCCATTATAGTAACAACCGGAGAACGGGACTGCAGTTTATCTACATCATCCGGCTCATCTTCAAGAGCCTCTGATGTATATTCTTCTTCAAATTCAACATCAAAACCAAATTCATCTGCAACAAGCGTAATTGTTTCAACATCTAATCTCTGGTTAATTGAAACCATAAGCCCAAGTTCTATACATTTAGATATCACATCAGCTACCGGAACACTCATTAGATTTGCAAGCTCATTAACCGCAATAAATTCTGTTACTTTTATCCTATTCTTTTCAAGAGATCTTTCTTCGAGTCTCCTTTCTTCTTTTTCTTCACGCTCTTTCCTTTTCTTTTTTCTGGCGGTTGCTCGTCCGGGCAATACCGTATCGTCCATGCTTAGCAGCGTTTTTCTTATTGCTTCATCAACTTCTTTCTGATCTATTTCAAATTTCTTTATCTTCCTTCTTTTCTTAGCCTGCGGCAATTCCTCAGCTAATTTCCTGTGATCTTTTTTTAGGTTTTTTTCGCTTTTTCTTCACAGGAGCTGCTTGAGTCGATTCTTCTTTTTGTTGTGGTGGTCCATTTTTATCAGGTTTTTCTGGACCTGTCATCGAGATCCATTTTACCTACTACGCGGAGACCCCGTCGCTTCTTCTTTTCAGCTTCTATAGGTGAATCAAATTTATTCTCACTGACTCCTTCATCGGTTGCAACTGTCTTCCACATCGGCAGTTTCACTACGTTCAGAATCTTCTGAAACTTCTGTCGTTTCTTTTTCAAGCTCACTATCCGACTTTTCCTTTTCTTTTGCAACGGCAGGTGCAACTGTTTCCGGGAGTTCGATTCAATTATTTTTTCTTCTTCTTCCTCAGCTGATTTTTCAGCACGTTTTTTATTAAACTCAGCAATTTTCTTATAATGTTTTTCTGCTTTCTCTATATCTTTCTTATAATGCTCATTAATATCCTTCAGCATATCATCGGTAAGTAGAGACATATGGGATTTGATTTTATATCCCTTCTTCGTCAGAAATTCTGTAAGAGTAGTAGCGGATAGATTATACTCAGACGCAAACTTAAACAATCGTAATTTTTTCTGTTTTGTTTCGGACATAATATTAAATGCTCTTTTATTACCTATTCTTCTTCTTCAAATTGTGATTTAATCAGTTCTATAATTTCATTGCTTCTCTTTTCATCGACTCCTTCAATTTCCTGTAATTTTTCCGGACCAGCCGTCAGTACTTCAATAGCAGTATCATAACGATTATTTATTAACAAATTATAAATGTCTTCTCCAAGTTCTTCTTTCAGATCTATTAATTCAATATCTTCATCATATTCTTCAAAAGGTTTTTCTTCTCTTAATATTTCTATTTCATATCCAGTTAATTTCATTGCAAGACGAATATTTACGCCATTTCTTCCAACAATTAATGAAACCTGATCACTATCAGCAGTTACTACAGCTTTTTTATTCTCTTCATCAATTTCAATTTTCTTAAGTTTTGCCGGAGCCAGAGATTTCTGAAGAAATATCAGAGGATCTTCAGAATAATTAATTACATCGATGTTTTCATTATTTAGTTCTCTTACTATTGCGTGAATTCGAACACCTTTCATACCAACACAAGCTCCTACTGCATCTATTCTGTCATCATGCGATTCCACTGCAACTTTTGCTCTTTCGCCGGGTTCACGTGCGATTGCTTTTATCTCAATTATTCCATCATAAATTTCAGGAATTTCAATTTCAAATAATCTTCGTAAAAACATATTATCTGCTCTTGAAATAATAATAGCGGGCCCAGCATTTACTTTTTGAACTTCTTTTACAATAGCACGAATTGTTTCTCCTTTTTTATATCTTTCAAAAGGTATTTGTTCGTTACGCGGAAGAATTAATTCATTCTTATTATGATTTACGAGTATATCATTTTTCCTTGTCTGATAAATATCACCAACAACAATTTCACCTAGTAGTTCTTTGTATTCATTATAGATAATATCTTTTTCAATTTCACGAATTTTTTGATTTAAGACTTTGTTTTGCCAGCGTGATCAATCTTCTCCCAAAACTGGCAAGGCTAAGCTTTTCAACATAATCATCTCCAACTTCAAGCTCTTCATCATTTCCTTTTTTATTAACTTCTTCAATGCTAATCTGCAAATTTGGATCAGTTACTTCTTCAACAATTTCTCTTTCGAGAAATATTTCAATATCGCCTTTGTCCATATTAACAACAACATCATATTTTGCTTCTTCGCCATATTTTTTTCTGACGAGCAAACCGAAAATTTCCTCTATTATTCCGGCAAGCACATCTTTATCAACCCCTTTCTCCCTTACCATTTGGGCAAAGGATTCAACTATATCCGAATTCATTTCTTTTTATTCCTCCGTTAAGTGTTTCATCCTTTTGGGGAAAAACTTACTATTACTTTAGCTTTTTTAATATTATTAAAATTAATTATTACTTCATCATTATTTTTTGATAAAAAAGTAAGATCTTCGTTATCAATTTTTTTTAAGATTCCCAGCAACTTTTTTGTATCATCTTCAGATTTATATGAAATCTCAAAATTTCTGCTTATATGCTTCGGATATTGTTTTAGAAATTTTAGTGGTTTATCAACACCCGGTGAGGAAACCTCCAGTCTGTAATCGTTTCCCGCTGCAGGCAGATTTTCAAATTCAGAATTTATTTCTCTGCTGACATCAGCACAATCTTCAGCAGAAATGTCTTTTTCTCCGTCAATAAATACTTCTATCACTCTTTTTAAAGGCGTTCCGCGAACTATAATTTCTATAGGGAAAAAGCCTTTTTTTTCAACAATTTCTGCAATTTTTTGATTGATATTTGTTTCATTAAAATTCATACAAACAAAAATCGCCCTTAAAGGGCGAAATAGATGAACAAAATTAGCACTATTTTAGTGAATAAGCAAGGATGAAAACATTTAGCGCTTAAAACTGTTGCATGATATATACTATATAATAGTTTATTGATTTCCGGAATCTATCTTTGATTCATTGTTTTTAATATGCAGATCTCTCTGGGGAAAGGGAATTTCTATGTTTTGTTCTCTGAATTTCTTAAAAATTTCAAAATAGAGTCTGCTTTTCAGGATTCCCGGCGTAGTAATATAATTATTAGTCCATATCCTCAAATTAAAATTAATCGAACTGTCTCCGAATTCTTCAAATAAAACATCGGGGTTTGGATTTTTTAAAACACCATCTTCCTTGTCTGCCACCTCAAGCAAAATGCGCTTTACTTTCTCAGGATCTTCTTTATACGCGACTCCAACCGGAATATTAAACCTTACATTTCTGTCAGTATGACTCCAGTTAACAACTGTTGAAGAAATAAATTCCGAGTTAGGAACAATTACTGAAATATTATCATTAGTTACAACGGTAGTAGATCTCATTGAAATGCTGACTACATCACCGTAAACATCGCCAACCTGAATTCTGTCTCCCACTTTAATAGGTCTTTCAAAAAGAATAATAATTCCGCTAACAAAATTGTTAGTGATATTCTGCAGACCAAAACCAATTCCAACACCTAGGGCGCCGGCGAGAATCGTAAGAGTGCTGAGATTTATCCCTACAGTTTGCATAACCACTATTAATCCAAGAACAAGTACCAGGTAACGGAAAATAGTTCCAACTGCAACGCGAACACCAAGTTCAATTTTGCTGTTTGCAAGGACTTTATAAACCAGCCATTTTTTTAATTTAGCTGTAATAAAAAATAGAAGGAAGGTAAGTAGAGCAAAGTAAATTAATGTCCAAAGGGTAACCGAGGTATCGCCGATAGTAAATAAATGAACATCGAAAAATGCCTTAATATCAATTAGTGTTTTTTGTACATCCTTCAAGTGTTTTCCAATCTGCTATTAATCAATTATGGAGATTATTCAAAGTCAATTTAGCGAATTGATTTTTTAAAAAAAAGAATGCCTCAATTTAGAGGCATTCAAATAAAAGGAATCTATCGAATTCTTAAACTTTATCTTACTTTATAAGGAAGTCCCCAGGTATTACTTTCAACAGGGGCAGAATCATCATAGATTGTTTGTCTTGTAAATGCGTTAAGAACCGCCGAAAAATAACCTCTGTAATTTCTAAGCTTAAAGGTTCTTTCAAACACCCTCACATACCCGCTTCCAGAAGGCATCTGGGAAACCAAATCAAGTTTTACTTTATCTCTGTGCTGCTCGTAGGAATCTGCACCATAAGTAATGGTTACAAAATCTGTATCTGCATAAGCACTGTAAACTTCAACTGATACTTTTACGCTATCATTTGCATTATACTGAGGACAACTATGCCACCTGTTCCACAGATAACTTCGAGCTATAAAAAAATTCTGAGGGTCGGTGATTGTAACTGTATCACCGCTAGATAATGTCAATGTAAGACTATTAATATTAAAATTACCTGAACTTGTACCGGCACCTCCGGAGACTAATGAAATCCCAGCTAACTTCCAGTTCAACATTGGATTATCAGTACTATCAATCTTTACAAAAAGTAATTGTCGATTAAGTACACTTGTAAAATTCTTGGTAATAATTGTGTCAGGGCTTGTCCCACCTCCCTGGGTCGAGGCTGCAATATTTAGAACTCCCTGGTATGTTTTAGTTACTTTAAGATATGCTGAATCACCTACCGTAGTAAAAGAATAAGCCTTATTTGTTAGAATAACATGCTGCCAGACAAAATATGGAGTTATAGCGGCATCTGTTTTTCCGAGATAACTATCGCTTTGGCTCTCATTAAAGCTTGGATCAAATGAAGCAACTGCGGAATCCTGTTCCGCCATCTGGGTTATAGCTTGTTTTTCTGCAGTACTAAGATTTGATTGGCTGCTTGTGCTTAGGTTTGGTGCATTTACTGAATCTTTGCAACCAATGATAAATACGGAGGTAACTAGAACAACGCAGGCGAACAGGATTTTGATAGATCCTGTTATTTTTCCTTTATACATATTTTTCTCCTTAGTTTTTTATTCATAATTAAACCTGACAAATAGTTTTAAATAGTATGCCAAACCCACATATTTTTTAAGCACATATAAAACAACAACTTAATAAAACATACAATTATTTTTTGAATAAAAAGGTGCAAAATTTTCACAAAACGTCAAATTTTTGCATAGTTACAAGTAATTTTTACCTCCTTTTATTTTTCTTAGTTAAAATTAATACTGGTTAGAGTGATAAAGCCTTAAAAAGGTTTAAAAGAATTAACAAATATTTGTTTTTTTCAAAACTTAAAAAATTATTATTTAGAATAATTATTTTTTTGCACTATATTCCTATTATATTCTACTAATTTTTACTGAGGTTGTTATGCTTAAAGAATTTAAAGAATTTGCTATGAAGGGCAACGTGCTTGATATGGCAATTGGTATAATTATAGGAGCCGCCTTCGGAACTATAGTTAAATCACTGGTCTCTGATGTAATTATGCCACCAATAGGTTTACTACTTGGTAACGTTGATTTTTCTTCCCTGTATATACTCTTAAAGGATGGAGCAAAAATGGCCGGTCCTTATGCTTCACTTACTGATGCACAGGCAGCAGGTGCTGTTACATTAAATTATGGGATCTTCATTAATTCAGTTGTTAGTTTTCTAATAATTGCGTTTTCAGTTTTTATGGTAGTAAAATCAATAAACAAATTAAAAAGAAAAGAAGAAACTCCCTCGGCTGCACCAACGACAAAAAACTGCCCCTATTGTTATTCTGTAATTTCGATTCAGGCTACAAAATGTCCGGCCTGTACTTCGCCGTTAAAATAAACTAATAAAGCCGTGTAATCACGGCTTTTTATTTTTTAGATTATCAATTTCCTTATCTGATAGTTTTCTCACTTCCCCCTGAGAAAGACCATCAATTAATAAATTTTTTATCCTGATTCTAATAAGCCTTAAAGTTGGATGACCAATACTTGCAGTCATTTTCCTTACCTGTCTATTCCTTCCCTCAGTTATCGAAATGCTCAGCCAACTGGTTGGTATATTACTTCTTTCCCTGATTGGAGGTATCCTCGGAGGAAAAGCCGGCGAAGATATTTTTTTCACTTTTGCTGGTAAAGTTTTTTTTCCCTCAATGATTACTCCGGCCCTTAGTTTTTCCAAAGAGTTTTCATCTGGTATACCTTCAACCTGAACATAGTATTCTTTTTCGTGATTATTACCTGGATTGAGGAGATAACCTGGTCAGACTTTTATCATCAGTTAAAAGAAGCAATCCCTCGCTATCCATATCCAGTCTGCCAACCGAATAAACTTCTTTGGGAAAATTATATAAATCACAAAGAGTTTTTCTTCCCTCCTTATCAGTAAATTGTGAAAGAACCCCATAAGGTTTATTTAACAAATAATATTTGAAATTACTCCGGGACATAGCTGTTAGTTATGCTGTCTTGCAATTCACGATGATAAATATATGTGTCGAAATTTACTTTTTGAACATTAAATAATTTTTCGGCTCTCTCAAGAAAATCAGAATCTTCACTATATGAAATGTTTCTGAATCCGTTTAACTTTTTAAAAACTTCCGTTTTACCGAAAAATGTCCCGCCAATAAAGCATTCTGAAAGATGTATAAATTTTGATGGGTTATTTTTGTCCCGAACAAATTGATTGCCAACTATTTTTGTACCGCCATGAATTAAATCAATATTCGGATTAGATTCCATAAACTTTACACGATGCTCCAAATGTGTATCAGTATATTCGTCATCGCTATCTATAAAAGTTAAATATTTGGATTCAGCCAGATCAATTCCGCGGTTTCTGCTTATTGCAAGTTTTTGGTTTTCTTGTCTTATGACATTAATATTTTTGAGCTGAGAGGCATAGCATCTCAAAATATCATAGGAATTATCCTGGCTTCCGTCATCTATTGCAATAATTTCCCAGTTTCTAAATTTCTGACTAACTATTGAATCAACGCACCTTTTTATATAATTCTCTCTATTATATACAGTTAGGATCACTGTAACTTCCGTAGCCAATCTATTTTTCATTTATAAATCCATAAAAAAATGAACTCTTTTTGAACAAATTCGTCAAATTATTTGTTTCCGCTATTTATATAGATATTTATGAAAAAACAATCTCAGCCAATATGTTCTTTCACTTTCTAATTGATTTGAGTTTATTTATTTTAACCTTGCTAAAATAAAAGCATAAGAACTGTTTTAATTTTTATAGTATAGAAAATTTTATTATAAATATAAACAGATCTTTCAAATAAAAGAAAGCATCATTTTATGTCATACAGAGATCAGATAAAATATCTTGAAACTCTTCAAAGATTTGAACGTAAAATGGATCAAAAAGAAAGAGAAGAGTTAAAAATGTTCGTAAAACGTCATAAGGATGAAGAAGAATTTGATTCTGTTTCAATGATTAGGCTTAAAGAGCTGCATGACAAATATTATTCTCCAGTTGACAAATCTAAATATGATTCTTTCTTTAAAAAAAATAATGATTAAGCTTTTTATTGCCGGGATAATTTTATTCCATTCTTTACAATTAAACATTTCTAAGCAACCTATTTCACCAGGGACAAAATGAATCACAAAAAATTATACAGAATAATCGGGGCAGTTGTATTTTTGATTTCTGCAACTATATTATTCATGACAGCTCAGCCAACGGTTTCTTTTTGGGACGTTGGAGAATTTACAGCTGCCGGGTATGCGCTTCAAGTGCCACATCCTCCGGGAACACCGTTCTTTCTATTACTGAACAGAATATTTTCAATGATCCCAATCTTTCAAAATATTGGTCATAGAATAAATACTGTTTCTGTTCTTTGCAGTGCATTTTCAATTTTATTTCTTTATCTGATAATTATTAAAGTAATTGAAAACTACAAAGGAAAAGAACCAAAAAATTTATTTGACGGGCTTGGAACTTATTTATCAGCAGCCATCGGCGCACTTGCCTTTTCGTTTAGTGATACATTCTGGTTCAACGGAACTGAAGGAATTGTTTTTGGTTTAAGTTTATTTTTGTTCTCGGCTATAGTTTACCTTATGATGTTGTGGAGCGAGAAAGCGGATAATAAGGATAATGAAAAATATATTTTTATGATCGCATATCTTGTTGGACTTTCTACAGGGGTTCACCTGATGAGTGTGCTTGCAATTTTTGCAGTTGGAATGATGATCATAGTTAGGAAGTATGTAGTTGATGAAGAAACATTTAAAAAAACAGGTTTTATTTTTCTTGCTCACATTGTGGTAATTATATTAATTGCTATGGCTCTCTGGGCATCAAGAAAAAGCACTACTCCTCCAACTCCTGAAGAATACCAGGCTTTTGATTTCAAATTTAAAATGGTTATAGCCGCAATAAGTGCTTTGTTTGTAGGTGCATTCTGGAAAACTATTTTCAATAGAAGTTCATTCTATCTTCCTGTTCTTGTAGGTGGCATTGCTCTGTTTTTTACTTATCCGGGAATAGTAAAGATCCTCCCCACTGTTCTTGCTTCGATATCCGGAAACAGCATCTTTACGGCTATGTTTATATTTCTTGTAATATTCGCAATACTTATCTACCTGGTTCATCATTATATAAAGACTAAGAAAGAAACACTTCATCTTATTTTTATGTCCATCGTTTTTATTTTGTTGGGCTTTTCAACTTATGCAATGATAATAATCAGGGCAAATCAGGATCCGCCAATGAATGAAAACGATCCGAAAGATATTTCAACCTTGATAACATACCTTGACAGAGAACAGTATGGCGATTTCCCAATCTTTGAAAGAAGGTTTACAACTGAGCCTTATCAGCAGGGAGTATATACTAATTATTCAAGCGAACTTGATTTCTGGTGGCGATATCAGATGAATCATATGATGACAAGATATTTTTTATGGAACTTTGCAGGAAGAGAAAGCTGGGTGCAGGATGCAGGACCGAATATAGCCCCTTTTAATGCTGTTGGAAATGCATTTGGCAAAATATTCGATATTCATTTTGCAGGCAAAACTAAGGACTCTCTTTTCGCTTTGCCCCTCCTGTTCGGGTTGCTTGGAATTTATTTTCACTTTAAGAAAGACTGGAAACTTGCTTCCCTGTTTTTCATGCTTTTCATTTTTATGGGCTACCTTACTGCATTTTACCAGAACCAGCAGCAACCCCAGCCAAGAGAAAGAGATTATTTTTATGTGGGTGCATATATGATATTTGCTCTCTGGATAGCTCTTGGGTTTAGAGGACTTATCGACCTGATTATGGAAAAGTTCAGCGATATCTCTAAACAAAAAATTTACATTTTTGCTCTTTTGATAATTGGGTTTATTGCTGTTCCTTTAAATATGGCCAGAGCAAATTATTTTGTTCACGACAGATCAAAAAACTGGGTTCCATGGGATTATTCCTACAATCTTTTACAAAGTTGTGCTCCGCGCGCCGTTTTATTTACTAACGGCGACAATGATACTTTCCCTCTTTGGTACCTGCAGGATGTTGAAGGGGTGAGAAGAGATGTAAAAGTTGTATGCTTAAGCCTTGTTAATACTTCGTGGTATATTGAAGAATTAAAAAATAACGACCCTTACCACGTCGGAACAATTGCAATGAATCTTACTGATTCACAGATCGAACAGATAAGGCCAGTTGAATGGAAAGCACAAAATATTACTATTCCAGTTCCTCCTGATTTTGATAAAATAGAAAAAACAGCGATAGATTCAGCAAGGAACTGGGCAAACATTGTCTCTCCAGAAAAGAATTATGCAGGTATGGATATAAGAGATTCGTCTATTATAAAAAGTGGCGAACTTACGTTCAAAATGGATCCAACTGTTAATTTCGGAAATATCAAAGCAATTAGAATTCAGGATATAATGGTCAGGGAAATTGTTCAGGCTAATAATTGGAAACGTCCCATTTATTTTGCCGTCACTTGTTCACCGGATTCAAAAATTGGTCTGGATGATTATTTAAAGATAGAAGGAATGGCTATGCGCCTTGTGCCTGAAAAAAGGAGTCAGAGCTACGAATTTGTTAATGAACCTGCTATGAGGCAGGAGTTAATGCACGAAAATTACAGTTACAGCAAAGATTTTGACAGAGGTTTTAAATTCCGCGGACTTGCAAATCCTGACATATTCTTTGATGATAATCACCAGAGAATGCTTCAAAATTACAGAAATGCTTTTATAAGGCTCGCACTGTATTATGAGAATGTAAATGAAAAAGATAAAGCCGTTGCAGTGCTTGACACAATGCAAGCAAAGATGCCTAGAAAGACCATTGAACTTGATTACAGAGTTTATAATGAAATCGGAAATATTTATTTAAATGCAGGTAAAGTTCAGAAGTTCAAAGAAATTGCAACCGAGGTTGAAGCGGATGCACTTCAGGCTTTAAAGGATGATCCATCCGATCTTTCACCTTATCGTGTATTAATTGACCTTTACGGAAATCTGAACGATAACAGAAAGCTGCTGGATCTCTGGAGGAAAATTGGAAATTTGTATCCAAATGATCCTACTGTTAGAGCAAATATTGAAAAATATCAAAAGCTCGCCGCTGAACAGGATAGCTTAAATCAAATTAAAAAATAAGAAGAATCATATTCTGCATAATAAATCCGGCTTCTGCAATAGAAGGCCGGATTTATCGTTTTAAATCTCTGTTTTTATTGATAAATACAGCCATTGTGAGTAATTTTTGATTTCTTTTTATGTATTGAGGTAGTAATGAATTATAAGCGTCTCAACAGAGTTTTTGCTGTTGGTGTTTTCCTTATTTCATCCATTATTTTATTTTCCACAGTTCAGCCATCTGTTTCCTTCTGGGATCCGGGAGAATTTATTGCTGCCGCATATTCATTACAGGTTCCTCATCCTCCGGGTTCTCCTTTATTTACAATTCTCGGAAGAATTTTTTCAATGCTGCCGATAGCAGACAATATAGCCCTGCGTGTAAACTATATATCTGTTTTTGCAAGCGCTTTATCAATTTTATTCCTTTACCTGGTTGCAGTAAAACTAATTAAAAATTATAAAAATAGAGAACCTGAAAATACAATTGATGCACTATCAACTTATATCTCTGCAGCGATCGGCGCACTTGCGTTTTCATTCAGCGATACATTTTGGTTCAGCGCCGTGGAAGCCGAGGTTTATGCATCAAGTATTCTTCTTTTTTCTGCAATAACATATCTTATGATAATCTGGCACGAAAGAGCTGACAACAAAGACAACGAGAAATATATATTAATGCTTGCCTACCTTATTGGAATTTCAACCGGCGTTCATCTTATGAGTGTTCTTGCGATTGTTTCCGTTGTATTGATGATAATGTTTACAAAATATGTTAAGGACGATACACAGCTAAAAACCTCAGGGAAAATTTTTCTTGGTCATGCGGCAATAATTTTAGTAATCGCTTTCTTTATGTGGGGCTCGCAAACATCAAAAAATCCACCGACACCAGATGAGTTTCATGCATTTGACTCGAAATTTAAAATAATCGTAGCTGTGGTCAGCGTTTTAATAATGGGGGCTTTCTGGAAAAGGATATTCAACAGGAACTCTATTTATATGCCTTTTATTATTGGCGGTGCAGCACTTTTTATAACTTATCCGGGTATTGTAAAAATTCTGCCTGGAATTATCGCTGATATTTCCGGTAATCATTCTGCTACGGCCGTTGTAGTTTTTGCCATCATACTTGCTTTGCCTGGATACGCAGTTTATTATTCTGTTAAGAAGCAAAAGCGAACTATGAATCTTATTTTTATGTCATTGATATTTATTCTTTTGGGGTTTACGACTTACACTATGATAATTATTCGGGCAAATCTCAATCCTCCAATGAATGAAAATAATCCGAAAGAATTTTCTGAATTGGTCTCTTATCTGAACAGAGATCAATACGGAGATTTCCCAATCTTTGAAAGAAGATTTGCAAATGAGCCAAATCAAAGGATGGTTTTTACTAATTATGAAAGCGATCTTGATTTCTGGTGGCGCTTTCAAATGAACCATATGATGACGAGATACTGGCTCTGGAATTTTGCAGGAAGAAGCGGCTGGACGCAGGATGACGGTCCGGATATCGCACCTTTTAACAGCGTGGGAAATACTATTGGAAAATTTTTTAGCATTCATTTTACCGGCGATACTCTCAATTCGCTTTATGGCATTCCATTTCTTATCGGCTTAATAGGAATTTATTTTCATTTTAAAAAAGATTGGAAGATGGCTGTGATATTTATGGTGCTGTTTATTTTTATGGGATATCTTACCGCATTTTATCAAAACCAACAGCAGCCGCAGCCAAGGGAAAGAGACTATTTTTATGTTGGTGCATTTTTTGTCTTTGGTATCTGGATCGCAATTGGCATAAGAGGATTAATCGATATAATAGAAAATAAAATTAAGGGAAAGTCTTTTAAAAACCCGGCTGTTTATGGAATACTATTTCTTGGAGTTGCATTTATTCCTTTTAATATGCTAAAAACAAATTATCACACTCATGACAGATCAAAAAACTGGTTGCCGTGGGATTACGCATATAACCTTCTCCAGAGCTGTGAACCTAGAGCCATTTTGTTTACTAACGGGGATAATGATACTTTTCCATTGTGGTATTTACAGGATGTTGAAGGGATAAGAAGAGACGTTAAAATAGTATGTCTGAGTCTTGCTAATACTCCCTGGTATATAGAGCAATTGAAGAATAATGATCCTTATAATGTTGGAACAATTAATTTTAGTTGGACAGATGAACAAATCAATAATATACGCGCTTTACAATGGCAGCCTATAAATATCACTATTCCTGTGCCGCAAAATTTAATTACCGATGGAATGGATATTCAGGATTCATCTATAATTAAGAATGGATTTTTTACGTTTACTATGAATAACACCGTTACTTTTGGAAATATAAAAGCTGTTCGTATTCAAGATCTTGTTGTAAAACAAATTGTGCAGGATAATTTTGATAAAAGACCAATTTATTTTGCCGCATCAAGTTCACCAGTTAGTCAGATAGGTTTGAGTGATTACTTAAAACTCGAAGGAATGGCGTCAAGGCTTGTGCCTGAAAAAAGAACTTCTGTAGATTTCTTAAATGTCCCGGCTTTAAATAAGGAACTCCTGGAAGTAAACAATTCTTATAGCAAAGAGTTCAAAAGAGGTTTTAAATTTAGAGGGTTGAACGGTGCAGAAGTATTTTTTGATGAGGATCAACAAAGCATGACTCAAAATTACAGAAATGCTTATTTAAAGCTTGCATATTATTATCATATCAAAGGTCAAAACGAGCAGGCTATTGCAGTTCTTGATACAATGAGGAATAAAATATCAAGAAAAGCTATTCATATGGATTATGAAAATTATGCAAGGATTGGCGACCTTTATTTTGCTGCCGGAGCCAAAGAACAGTATGAAAAAATTGCCGATGAGGTAAGGGAAGAAGCTTTACAAAAACTTGATAGTAACCCCTATGATCTTACAGCTATAAGGGTTTTAATGAATGTCTATCAAAACAATAATGATAGCAGGAACCTGCTTAACCTGTGGAAAAAAATTCAGGGATTATATCCTAATGATCCTAAAGTAAAACAAAATGTTATAAAATATCAGCAATTGGTGGATAGTCTTAAAAATTAAATGAATATTCTAATTATTGCGCTTTCAGGGATTGGTGACGCTCTTATTTTCACACCGGCATTAAATCTTTTGCGAAAATCTTTGCCGGATGCGCAAATTGATGTTCTTACAATGATAAAAGCTGTACAGGATATCTATTCTAGAAATCCTAACATTAACAATGTTTACTATTTTAATTTCTTAAAAGAGGGATCTCTAAAATCCATTAATTATATTTTCGGAATTCGTGGAAAATATGATGCTACAATAAATGTTTATCCTTCCAACAGAAAAGAATATAATATCATAAATTTTCTACTTGGTGCACCAAAAAGAGTTGCGGTAAATTATTTAAGAAAGGATATTCAGAATTTCGGCTGGTTAAATAATGTTACCGTTAAAGAAAATGATTCAATGCATAATGCACAAACCAATATAAGCCTGGTAGAAAAACTTCTCAATAAAAAATTTGTTGACGAACCCCCCTTTGATTTATTCCTTAATAGCGATGATGAAAAAGCTGCGCTGGAATTTTTAAAGGGAAAAAACATTTCAGAAAAAGATCTTATAATTGGATTTCATCCCGGTACTAATGTTTTGAAAAATCAAATTAAGCGGCGCTGGGAACCCGAAAAATTTGCTGAATTAGGTAAAAAATTAATAGAAAAACATAACGCTAAAGTGCTGGTATTCGGAGGTCCTGACGAAAATGAATTGAAAGTAAATATTAAATCAATGATTGATTCACAAAACTGTTTTGCAGTTACAAAATTATCTCTTCCGCAAAGTGCCGGCTTAATGAAGCATTGCAAATTATTTGTCACAAATGATTCCAGCCTGATGCACATTGCTTCTGCATTGCAACTAAATGTCATTTCAATAATCGGCCCGACAAATCCGAATTATATCCATCCGTGGAAAACAAACTATAAAATTGTCTCGCTTAATCTGGAATGCTCTCCTTGTTTTATTTATTCTCCCCGTCCGCTAATTTGTTTCCGCGATGACGTTAAATTCAAATGCATAAAAGAGCTTTCAATTGATATGGTTTACGAGGAGGTTATAAAATTTATTTAAATTTATCGGTTTGAAAGCATATCTAAATCAACCTCCGTAAGAACATAATTCCAATAATTAGAATTCATTTTGCAAATTTATTTTTTTATGTGTTTTTTTACTTAACTTTTGTTAAATTCAAATTCACATATACACCTGAAACTCCGCTTATTGAAAATATTTTTCCAACCAAACAAGAGGGAGATATGAAACTAAAAACATTCCTATCAGTTATGATAATGTTTTCACTGTTTCTGGGCTGCATTATGGCTCAGAGTCTTGATAACATTGACATTCCCTACAAAAAATTCGTCTTGAAAAACGGCCTGACATTGATAGTACACGAAGACCACAAAGCGCCTATCGTTGCTTTTAACGTCTGGTATCATGTCGGTTCAAAGAATGAAAAGCAGGGCAAGACAGGTTTTGCTCACTTGTTTGAACACCTGATGTTCAACGGAAGCGAGAATTACAATGACGATTATTTCAAGGTAATGGAAAAGATCGGTTCAACGGATATGAATGGAACTACAAATAATGACAGAACAAATTATTTTGAAACCGTTCCAACCTCTGCCCTCGATTTAACTCTCTGGATGGAATCAGATAGAATGGGACACCTTGCCGGCGCAATAGACCAGGGTAAACTTGACGAACAGCGCGGGGTTGTTCAGAACGAAAAACGCCAGGGCGAGAATGAACCATATGCTATTTCCGAAGAACTAATTACTCAAGCAACTTATCCGGAAGGACACCCTTACTCGTGGACAGTAATTGGATCGATGGACGACCTCAATGCAGCATCGCTTGATGATGTTCACGAATGGTTCAAGAATTATTACGGTGCAGCGAACGCTGTAATTTGTATTGCGGGAGACGTCAACACTGAAGAAGTAAAACAAAAAGTTGAAAAATATTTCGGCGATATTCCTTCAGGTCCTCCTGTTGCCAGATTTCAAACCTACATTGCAAAGCGAACCGGTACTATCAGGGAAGTTGCGCAGGACAGAGTTCCCCAGCCGCGAATTTACATGGTCTGGAACATTCCTCAATGGGGCAGCGAAGAACTTGCACATCTCGATTTATTGAGCGACATACTTTCTTCCGGGAAATCATCAAGATTGTATAAGCGGCTAGTATATGATGAACAGATCGCAACTCGTGTTTCTGCCTATTATTCGCCGGGAGAAATTGGCAGCCAATTTTTAATTACTGCTGATGTAAAACCGGGAGTAGAAGTTTCAAAAGTTGAAAAGGAAATAGATGAAGAACTTGCTAAGGTGATGAAAGATGGACCGATGCCGATAGCTCAGATTGCTAAACAGGTGCATCTGGCACGTACAACAGTCTACACGTACCTGGCAGCAGAGAGCTTCCCAGAACGCGCTCCACGATCAGTATCGGCTGGGACAGGCAAACTCCTCGCTCCTTACACGGCCTATCTACGCAAACGCTGCGAGGAGGGATACCAAAATGCTCAGCAGCTCTCTCGGGAAATCCATGCTCAAGGATTTTCAGGCAACCCGCGAACGGTGCTGCGGTGGCTGCAAGCGCAAGGATTGTTCCCTCGTCGCTATGAACTACGCAGGCCCTGGATACCTGGGACCATCCAGTGGAGAAAGAGCCACAAAGCACTTTGGCCAGAGAGGAAGGGCAACCGGCGCCCGTTCCTGCTTCCCAAGAGCCAAGTTGCTCTGTCGAACTGACCGAACCGTTGGCTTCAGCACGTCAGCTTTCCTATCTCTTCGTGAAAGATCCATCTCGCCTGCCAGCAAAAGACCAACAGGTTCTCGCCTTTATCCAGCAGGAGAGGGAGATTGAATTGGCTTATCGGATGAGCCAGCAACTCATCCATCTTCTGAAAAGCAGGCAAGGCGAGACAGCCACTGACTGGATCAGCATTTGTTCCTCGTGTGGCATTTCGGAGTTGGAAGCGTTTGCGCTTGGCTTACAAAAAGAGTTCCCCGCTTTTCAAGCTGCCTGTTCTCTTCCCTACAACAACGGTATGGCAGAAGGATTTGTCAACAAGCTCAAGCATATCAAAGGCTCGATGTACGGGCGAGGGAGCTTTGAGTTATTACGCCAAAGGGTCCTTCAATCGGCAGCGTAGTTGAGCACGGGAAGTGCGGGAGAACCAGTTATTCGGGTACTTGACAAATACCGAAGAGCACGGTTTCTCTACCGAGATCCGAAAACGCTGTCTCATCCTCTACTCCAAAGCCTCGCTATCCGATTATAAAGGAGATACCCGAACACTCTATAAAAGCGTCCATGCTATCCAGGAGCGCATCACCACTGCACTCTACCACGAATTTCTTCGGCGTATGCTGGAATATCTGAAAACGAAGGCTTTCCCACTTAAAAAGCAGCGGTTGCACTTGAGAACAGTCAAGACTGAGATAGAGCCATGCCTGAAAGGACATAAATTGACCATTCAAGTGGATCGCCTCAAGGACTTCACTGCGCAGATTACACAGGGTATCCTGTCTTTCCTTCAAACACAGGATGAGTGCGACGAGAGCGACATCACAGGGGTACAAAAGGAACTGGAGCGGCGTAAACAGAAACCCACCTCTGATCTGAATCGCCTGAGTGAGGCATTGATCAGGCACTCGCTCGCCCGTCTTCACCGCGCTGCCCAGTTGCACTATCTGCGTTATCTCTACAAAGGCATACAAGAATGGCATGCTCCTGCTCAGAAAGTCTCTCTTCCGCTCCTGGGGGCGCTCTTCAATCGTCTGGAGAAGACTTGGAGGCCTATATCGGTGATTCTCAGAAATCGGATGCCTCTTTTCAGGTGTCCTACCAGGATGTAGCTTTCAATCTGCGGGAGATCTTTACCAGGGCCGACGCCTTCGATACCTTGCCCATCATAACAATCGTCGAGGGTCTGCTTGGAGAAACCAGCGAGAGCGAGAAAGCGCAAAAAACGTTTACGTTCGGGCTAAAACTCAAACTCAATGGGCCCGTTCAGGTTCATGGCGGGCACGGCGAATCTGTCTTCGACTATTATGTTGCCTTGCTCAACCCGAACAGCGGCCTGTATAAGCAACGCGAGCAAGAGACAGCGACAGACGCACGCGAAAGGCAACGTTTCCCTGGAGAAAGCTCTAAAAGTAGCTCTGCTTTATCTGTTTGTTTTCACCAAGATGGATGATGTGCAGTTTGACCCGTCTTCCGCTGCTGAAAAGCTACTGGCCGTGTTGCGCGAGCATGACGATACGCAGAAAACCGCCGCGCTCGCGCAGCTCTATCATGACATTCGCCAAAGCGGTGCGCAGTATCTTGACCCCTTGCGTGATATGCTCATCGCCTTCCTCCACAATCAGAAGATCGGTTTACCTCGGCACGAAGAGCCGCTTACCCTCAACCTGCATCGCGAGATTCTAGCTTCCGACCTTGATAGCATTGTGACGCGCCATCACTTCTTCCAGGAGGACTGGGAAGGAAACGACGGCAGAGATGTGTTGAGGTATGTTTCGGTTGAGGGTGATAGCGCTGGCAGCGATGCTCTCTGCCGCCTCCCGGTCACCTTGATCTTCGAGACGACGTACTTTGATCTCGATCAGCGGCCACCAGATGAGTTCACGATGGCGTACTTGACTGATAAACTGCTCGTTCTACCGGTGGCGATCACTCCCTTTACAAAAGACGATCAACCCGATCCGCGCCAGCAGTCGTTCTTGCTCTCTAAAAACATCATCTTGAGCTATCGGCAACGGGATAATGCATTTGGCACGGACGTCGCCAAAGTGTTTGTCTATCGCTTTACCTATACGTTGCTGACGTATCTCTTTCTCAAAATGCTCCTGGACGAGAGCATTCCACGCGAGCAGCAACGGAGGGTCTTCTTGCCGGTTGTCTGTGTGCGTACGAAGTCAGAGGCCGTTGATAGCGGACAGATCGACACAGAAGCATTTCTGCACAACTTCTCTAAAGTACTGGCGCATATGCTTGCTGAGGATTTCCAGGCCAGTTCCCAGGGTCTCGACCTGCGGACGACTGTACAGGGGGACAGGTATAAACTTCCTAATGCGCTGGCTTCACTCTATAATACACTACCGCGTCTCTTTAGCATGTCGGCGGTGCGCTCTTCTAATCCTCCTTTAGAGAAACTGGCCATTATCACCCCCACGTTTCCAGCCGCAGGGCCGACCTGAACAGAAGCAGTCCCCACGCCTACAGTTCTACCGTCTACGGCGATGTTGTCGGCATGGAGCGCGGAGCGGATGGTTCTATACACGCACGCATCCTGACCACGTTCTCTGAGAATGCTGAGGCCACGCCCATGTATGAACATCCAGAGATTATTATCGAGCAGGTGCGCGCCTATTACCAACAAGGCTATCGTCATTTCCTCTACGTAGCTCAGGCCCCTTATACGAGCACGCTCCATCTTCCCTCCGCTGATGCTCGTACCGAGCTCTTACTTTCCGTCGACGAGTCTGTGATCCAGGCCATGGGCAGGTCGGCAAAGGAGCGAAAGTTTATCCGATCTTCTGCGATAAGTACTATGTCGTGAAACAGCGCAGATCACCGAAAGGCACTCAAGGACAAGAACCGGATTCGCTTTATATCGACGATCTCGGTGAACTGAGTACCCTGGCCGTCGATAAAAATAAACGCAGCATTATCTTTTTTAATGTCTTCAACGGCCTGACCGTCAGCAAAAAGGACGATGTCGATCAGCGCATCTACAACGGCGTCGTCTCCTATGGAACGCTGGTGAATATGTACGGAGGATACCACTTACTACCAGTATATCTGGCAGGACCTGCTGGGCGAGCGCGCGCCAGGTTCACTTTCAACCACCATCCTCGACTTTCTGACCCTGCTGCACTTTATGCGCTATGAAAAAAACCGGCCCGACCGTTTTAAGCTTGATCCTTATAGCCGCATTATAGGAAATGATTCGATCGGCAAGTGCGCCATCTTCCCGCACGGAACGGCGGGACGCGCTTTAATTCCTTGGGCTTTCTGACCCTGGTGCGTTCGGTTATACAAACCCAACGTTAGCAGTATGAAAGGAAACGCCGACATGGTTGCACCAACATCGCCGCGCTCCGACCAGCCAGATCTCTCTTTGCCGAGATTATGGGGCGTCTTTTTGAACTCGGGTTCAATACTGGTCTCCTGACCGCTATCGCACAGCGCACGGATCTGACCCATCACTTTGGCACGCTCTATGAAGATGATCTCAGTCACCTGCATTTACCTCCCCTGGTCGAGGCTGCACAGCGACTTACCAGGCCAATTAGCAGCTTTGACAGGGATATGCTGCAACAATGCAGGTTCACTTTCTCCTGCTCAAAGGCTACCTGGCGGGGAGCAATTTCCTGGTGGAGTTCCTGCAAACTATTCGCCAGGGGAAAGAGTGGGAAAGGGAAATCGTGTACTTACAGTGCAGCGTGACTGGTAAAAACAGTCTTGGCCTACATCCTTCGCCGGCATCGCCCAAACCGTCGAAACGCTTCTGGCCCAATTCACGCATGCCGGTCAGCACGAGGTCATCCTGAATGCCCAGGAAATGGCACACTACCAGGGAAAAGGGGAATTTCTGAACGCTGATACGCTCCTTCTCCTACGGGACCCCGACGGTTGGCGCTTGCTCTGCGTTGACCTCTCGGTCTTTGGACTGCGAACGCTGGGCGATACGCATGATTTGAGCCGCGTGAGTTCCTTGCGGGTATGCTGCCCAGTGAAATGCGCTATCTCCGTTCACGCAGCGTCTTTACCAACCTGAGCATCGATACGAATGACGATGCGACCGCGCACGAACTGCTTTCCGGTCAGCTCAAACAGTATTTTACTGCCTTTAAGCGCCGTGACAAAGAGACCGCCAAATTTATCCAGGCCGCCAGCTATACCTCTAGTTTCTACCATTTTTTGCTGCAGAAGCAGATTCTCGCATCCGATACGCCTCTCAGCTTTCATGTGGTCGGCTACACTGATCCGCGCCATGAACGCTATGACGCTCAAACGCGCGCAATTACCGCTGCTGAAAACCTGCGCTGCTATCTATCAGCAGCACCATTCTGACGAAGAAATTGACGAGGCGCGCCGTGAGGTGATCGGTACGATTGAGCGCGCCGCCAATCGAAGTTTTCAGCGCATGGGAGAGCAACAGTTCGCAACCAGTCTGCTCAAACTAGCTGAGCAGGGCGATCAGCTGTCCGTACTGGATCATACCGAAACACTTGATCATTTTGTGAACACGGTTGCTCCACTCGATCCAGCGCTACTCTCACCCGCGATATGCGAACACCTACCTGCTGATACGCACGTTCATGTTTCAATCCGCGATATGCATCGGACCCTGGTCTACCAGGAACTCGCCAGTCCCGATCTCTATCTTTTCCTTACCGGCCATCCAGGAATCGGAAAAACTACCGCCATTGCCCGGTTTTTGCAAGAGCGAGCACACCAGGGCGAGGGCTTTCTCTTTCTTTATATCAGTCCACGTAAGCAGGTGAACCTTGATATCTTTGAGAAATTCCGTGAAGCCCCAGGCTGCGTCAACTTCTTTGGCCTGACGAACTCCTTAGCCATCCGGTAATAATCACTCTCGTCCAACCGTCCATTACTTCTCCGACCTCTGCCAGGATACTTTTCAGACCAATGGAGTTACCTTTTTGCCTGCAGAGCAAGTGGAAACGGCCCGGTTCAAAGATTCACTGCGACAACTGGAAGAAATTCAGGAAAACCTGCTCATTGATAAGGGCGAACAGGTAAGTGGTGT
>CAVUXT010000044.1:0-7657 GCA_963745465.1 uncultured Bacteroidota bacterium
CTGCCATTTTGCAGTGGTTCTAAGACATCCCGCTTCTGGCCGAATCCTTCTTTCGGAAATTGCGCATCAAGAGTGGCAAAAGCATTGAAGGGATAAGCAATCTGGCCCTGGAAGTTCTCATCAGGTACCCCTGGCCCGGCAATGTCGGGAGCACTCAAAAGCGCCTTCGAATATGGCTTGGTCACCTGCCAGGAGCCATAAGTCAGCCCCATCACCTGCCGCCTGAATATTCCAGGAAGAAAAATCGAAACCAGGATGGGAAGCCGCTCTCCCCACCAAACAGGAAATCGGGAAACGACAGCTCATCGATGCCCTGGCCCGGGCCAAGGGCAACCAATCGGTAGCCGCGGAAATCCTGGGGATTTGCCGGGTAACCGTTTGGAATCGCATGAAGCGGTTTGGCATCACGTACTCCAGGCAAATCGAATCAGCCGAATAGGATTGCCGGAACTCCCATCTTGTGGCCAAAGAACCCGGGGTCCATCTCGGAGTGACCTGCCGATGGTACCAACTTTTTAAATGAGAGTGGCAGTAAGTCAGGCAGAAACTCCTGGCGGAGTATCAGCCTGGGCAGGATCTCTGAGAATCACCCGGAACTCGAGGGGGGTCAGAAGGACTTCGGCCCCAGCCACCCAAACCATCCTGCTGGCCAAATCCACCTGCAGTTCGCCGGATTGAAAAACTCTGGAGCTCTAAGCTAACTCATCAAAGTTGTTAAGTAAACCGTTAATATATACAATAAATTATTATCCAATCTACTGCCTAAACCAGAACATGCTAAAATACAAGGAAAAATTAGATATCTGAGAGATTTACCGGAGCCGGTTCCTAAATTTTCTTGATTGTTTTTATCAGTTCGTATAGTAACTCATGAAAAGGGCCGCATATGACCAAGAGATACAATATCGAAAAATTCGTTGGCTTCATCATCTACCGCACCGCTCTGGCGACCAGGTCAGCCCTGCAACGGACCTTGAAGGAGAGAGGCTTAGATATTACCCCGGAGCAATGCGGGATTTTGCATGTTCTCCGGGAAGAGGGAGGGCTTTCTCAAAAAGAGATCGGCAACATTCTCTTCAAAGACAAGCCCAACGTCAGCCGGATGTTGGATTCCCTGGAGAGGAAACGAATAATCTTCCGCCAGCCCACCGACCGCAGGAAGTTTGCCATATTCCTTACCGAAGAGGGCAAGAAGCTTGCAGAAGAGATCCTGCCCATCGGACTGCGACTGGAAGAAAAATCACTCAATGGCCTGTTAGCCAGGGAGATAGAAAATTTGGAAAGCATGCTTAATAAAATCTATGGGAATGTTTCGTAATTTTTTTTGTTTTTAAGGTTAATACACTAACAGTTAGATATATTACCTTAATTGGTATGACCCGTCGGGCGCGGGTTGGCCGACTGATACTTTTATCACCGATATTGGGGAGATTTCTGATGCAACTGCACAGGAACGGTTATGAACCACTGACATGGACTGTGGCTTTGATGGCGCTGACGATTTTGCTGGGCGGCTGCGATAGCGGGCACGGGCAGCAAGCCACCCCTGTCCCGGAAGTGGCCACGGTGACCATTCAGCCGCGGCAGGTTGAGCTGACCACCGAGTTGCCGGGCCGCACCTCCCCCTACCTGGTGGCGGAAATCCGCCCGCAGGTCAATGGCATCATCAAGAAGCGCCTGTTTCAGGAAGGCTCCGATGTCAAAGCCGGACAACTGCTTTACCAGATCGATCCTGCGCCCTTTCAGGTGGCGCATGACTCTGCCAAGGCCTCCCTCGGCAAGGCGCAGGCCAATCTGCCGTCGATCCGGTTGAGGGCCGAACGCTACAAGGAATTGCTGGTGGACAAAGCGGTCAGCCGGCAGGACTACGACGACGCCGCGGCCGCCGTGGAACAGGCCCGGGCCGAGATTGAGTATTGGAAAGCGGCAGTTGAAGCGGCCCGCATCAATTTGGGCTACACCCGGGTCACCGCGCCCATTTCCGGGCGCATCGGCAGGTCCAGCGTGACGGACGGCGCCCTGGTGACGGCGTATCAGCCCACGTCCCTGTCAACCATTCAACAGCTCGACCCCATTTACGTGGATGTGACCCAATCGTCCGCCGAACTGCTGCGTTTGAAACGCAACCTGGAAACCGGCCGGCTCAGCGCCAATGGCGCCAACGGGAAAAAAGTCCGCATACTCCTGGAAGACGGCACCCCATATCCCCTGGAAGGCACCTTGCAATTCCGCGACGTCACGGTGGACCCGACGACCGGGTCTTTCACCTTGCGCATCGTGGTCCCGAATCCGAAACATCTGCTCCTGCCGGGCATGTTCGTGCGGGCCGTGGTCCAGGAGGGGATCGATGCCACAGGCCATCCTGGTTCCTCAGCAAGGGGTGAGCCGCAATCCCAAGGGGGAGCCCGTCGCGCTGGTCGTGGATGAGGCCGGCAAGGTCCAGCAGCGGATGCTGACGCTCAATCGCGCCATCGGCGACCAATGGCTCGTCTCATCCGGGCTGTCGCCCGGAGAGCGCGTGATCGTCGAGGGCATGCATGAACGTGCGGCCGGGCGCCGCCGTCAAGGCCATTCCCTGGGATGGCCCCAAGGCCGGCGCCGCAAGCCCCGAATACGAAACGCCCGACCTGCAGAATCGAACTGACGGAGGACCGTGATGTTATCGAACTTCTTTCTGGACCGCCCGGTCTTCGCCTGGGTCATCGCCATCATCATGATGCTGGCGGGCGGGCTGGCGATCTACAATTTGCCCATCTCCCAGTATCCGCCCATCGCCCCTCCGTCCATCGCCATTGACGCCTTTTATCCCGGGGCCTCGGCCGAAACCGTGGAAAACAGCGTGGTCCAGATCATCGAGCAGAAGATGACCGGATTCGACAAGTTGCTGTACATGTCCGCCACCAGCGATGCCTCCGGCGCCGGGAGGATCGAGCTCACCTTTGCTCCGGGGACCGATCCGGACCTCGCCTGGGCCCAGGTGCAGAACAAGCTCCAACTCGCCATGGCGAGTTTGCCCGATGTGGTGCAGCGCCAGGGTGTCAAGGTCAGCAAGTCCACCAGAAACTGGCTGATCATTGTGGGTCTGACCTCGGAAGACGGCAGCATGGATGACATTGACCTGGCGGACTACGCCCAGTCCAACCTCGAGCAGGTGCTGGCGCGGGTGCCGGGGGTGGGTGAAGTGGAAATCTTCAGTTCCCAGTATGCCATGCGGGTCTGGCTGAATCCGGACAAATTGACCGATTACCGTCTGACCATGGACGATGTCATCCAGGGGCTGCAGGCCTACAACGTGGAGATTTCCGCCGGCCAGTTCGGCGGGGCGCCGGCGGTGCACGGCCAGCGGCTGAACGCCTCCATCATCGTCCAGAACCTGCTCAAGACCCCGGAGGAGTTCGCCGCCATCCCGCTGCGCATCAATCCTGACGGCTCCATCGTGCGCGTGCGCGACGTGGGACGGACGGAGCTGGGCACCGAGCGCTACGGCAGCCAACACGCTTTACAACGGCAAACCCGCGGCCGCCCTGGCCGTCCGGCAGGCCGCCGGCGCCAATGCCCTGGATACCGCCGATGCCGTCAAGGCGAAGATGCAGGAGCTGTCCAGGTACTTCCCCCCCGGCATGAAGGTCATCTACCCCTATGACACGACGCCCTTCGTGAAGGTGGCCATCAACGAGGTGGTCAAGACCCTGTTCGAGGCGATTCTGCTGGTCTTCCTGGTGATGTATCTTTTCCTGGGAAACATCCGGGCCACGCTGATCCCGACCCTGGCGGTGCCGGTGGTGATCCTGGGAACCTTCGCCGTCCTGGGATTGTTCGGGTTCTCCATCAACATGCTGACCATGTTCGCCATGGTGCTGGCCATCGGCCTCCTGGTGGACGACGCCATCGTGGTGGTGGAAAACGTGGAACGGGTCATGAGCGAGGAAGGGCTCTCGCCCAAGGAAGCGACCCGCAAGTCCATGGGAGAAATCACCAGCGCCTTGATCGGCATCGGGCTGGTGCTCTCGGCGGTGTTCGGCCCCATGGCGTTTTTCGGCGGCTCCACCGGGGTCATCTACCGCCAGTTTTCCGTGACCGTCATCGCCGCCATGCTGCTGTCGGTCGTGGTGGCCCTGATCCTGACCCCGGTTCTGTGCGCCTCGCTCCTCAAGCCGGTGGCCAAGGGGCATGAGGCCGCGGAGACCGGTTTTTTTCTCTTCCGGCCTTTTTTCCGCTGGTTCGACCGGATTTTTTTCGGACTCAGGGACAGGTACCAGGCCACGGTCGGCGACATCCTTGGCGAAGAAGCTCCGCTACCTGTTCATTTACCTTCTGATTGGTGGCGGCCTTGGGTATTCCTCTTCCAGCGAATGCCCACCGCCTATCTCCCCGATGAGGACCAGGGCATCATGTATCGTCCAGGCGATGCTGCCGGCGGGTTCGACCCTGGAGCAGACCGAGCAGGTCATGGATCAAGTCCGCAGCCATTTTCTGGAGGATGAAAAGGAAGCGGTGGCATCCTGCTTTACGCTCGCCGGCAGGGGCTTTTCCGGAACCGGGCAGAACGTGGGGCTGGCGTTCGTCAAGCTCAAGGACTGGGACCTGCGCCACCGGGCGGACCTGAAAGTGAACGCCTTGGTCGAGCGCGCCATGGCGAAGTTCTCGAAGATTCGCAACGCCAGGGTGTTTGCCTTCCCGCCGCCGGCAGTCCTGGAGCTCGGACAGGCGGGCGGGTTCGACTTTCAATTGCAGGACCGGGGCGGGCTGGGACACGAAGCCTTGATGGCGGCCCGCAACCAGTTGCTCGGCATGGCCGCCAAGGACCCGAGGCTGATCCGCGTCCGTCCCAACGGCCTGGAAGATGTGTCCCAATACCGGATCGACGTGGATTGGGAAAAGGCGGGCGCCCTGGGGGTTCCCATCGACTCCATCCACAACACCATCTCGGCGGCCTTCGGCAGCGCCTACGTGAACGACTTCATCCAGGGCGGACGGGTCAAGCGGGTTTACGTCCAGGCCGACGCTCCCTACCGGATGCTGCCCAAAGACCTGGAGCGGCTCTACGTTCGCAATGCCTCGGGGACGATGACGCCGTTCACTTCCTTCGCCACCGGCCACTGGTTCCAGGGGTCGCCGCGGCTGGAGCGTTTCAACAGCTTCCCGTCGCTGAACATCTGGGGCGAACCGCCGCCCGGGAAGAGTTCGGGGGAGGCGATGCAGGCCATGGAGGAGATCGTCTCGAAGCTGCCCAAGGGGATCGGTTTTGACTGGACCGGACTCTCCTACCAGGAGCGGCATGGCCAAGTCCCAGGCGCCGCTGCTCTACGCCTTTTCCATTCTCGTCATTTTCCTGTGCGTGGCGGCCCTGTACGAGAGCTGGACCATTCCCTTCGCCAACCTGCTGATGCTGCCCCTGGGTCTATTGGGCGCGACGTGGCCACATCCTTGCGCGGTCTGCCCAACGATGTCTACTTCCAGATCGGATTCTCACCACTCTTGGGCTGACGACCAAAAACGCCATCCTGATCATCCAGTTCGCCAGGGAACGGATAGACGCAGGGAGCCGGACTTGGTCGAGGCGACCCTGGGAGCGGCGAAAACTCGGCTTCGGCCGATCGTCATGACCTCGCTGGCCTTCTTCTTCGGCGTCCTGCCCCTGGCCATGACCACCGGCGCCGGCGCCGGAGCCCAGAATGCCATCGGGACCGCGCGTCGTCGGCGGGATGCTCTCCGCCACCTTCATCGATCTCTTTTTCATCCCGCTCTTCTATGTCCTGGTATGCAGTCTGTTTCAAGAAGAAAGCGACAAGCAGCAAACTCCCGAACATGATCCGGAGTCCTGCAAGCTTCGCAGGGGCGCTGATATGACACAGAAACATTGTTGCTTCTTGGGTGTGACTGGTTTGCCTCAGCGGCTGCACCATGATCCCGAAATACACCCGGCCCGAAGCGCCGGTTCCCGCCGGCTGGCCCAGCGGTCCGGCCTACAAAGAGACCCCATCCACGCAGGGCGCCCCGGTCGCCGCCGACCTGCAATGGCGGGAATTCTTCACCGATGAACGACTTCAAAAGATCATCGAGACGGCCTTGAAAAATAACCGTGATCTGCGGGTAGCCGCCTTGAATGTCGAAAGGGCGCGGGCGTTGTACCGCATCCAGCGCGCCGAGCTTTTCCCGGTAGTGGAAACCGGCGTCAACGGCCAGCAAGCAACACGTCAGGATTTCCGGGACCACCGGTTTGGTGACCCTGGAGCAGTACGGCGTCAATCTGGGCATCAGTTCCTGGGAGATCGATTTCTTCGGCCGTATCCGCAGCCTGGAGAAAAAGGCCCTGGAGGAATACTTCGCCACGGAACAGGCCCGCCGCAGTGCGCAGATCTTGCTGGTGTCCGAAGTTGCCAACGCTTATCTGACCCTGGCCGCGGATCGGGAAAACCTCAAACTGGCCCAATCCACCCTCGAGAGCCAGCAGGCCGCCTACAATTTAATTCGACGGCGCTTTGAAGTCGGACTCGCGCCCGAACTGGATCTGCGCCAGGCTCAAACGAGAGTGGATGCGGCCCGGGTGGACGTCGCCCGGTACACTGAACTGGTTGCTCAGGATGAAAATGCCCTGAACCTGCTGGCCGGCTCACTGGTGCCGGCCGACCTGTTGCCGGAGGAGTTGAGCGTGGTCAAACCCTTGCCGGACGTTTCACCCGGGACATCCTCCGCAGTGCTCCTGCGTCGTCCGGATATTCTTCAGGCGGAAAACCTGCTCAAGGCCGCCAATGCCAATATCGGCGCCGCCCGGGCGGCGTTCTTCCCCCGCATTTCCCTCACCTCCGCCATCGGCAGCGCCAGCGGCGACCTGTCGGGTCTCTTCAAATCCGGCTCGTTCGTCTGGAATTACGCCCCCCAGATCGTTTTGCCGATTTTCGATGCCCGCACCTGGTCGGCGCTCAAAGTAACCAAGGTGGACAAGGAGATCGCCGTGGCTCAATACGAGAAGGCGATCCAGGGGGCCTTCCGGGAGGTTGCCGATGCCCTGGCCAGAAGGGGAACCGTGGGGGATCAGATGGCGGCGCAGCAATCCCTGGTGGATGCCACCGCCAAAACCTACCGGCTCTCCACTGCCCGCTATGAGAAGGGGATCGACATCTACCTGAACGTGCTGGATGCCCAACGCTCCCTCTACACCGCCCAGCAGGGACTCATCGCCATCCGTCTGGCGAAGCTCACCAATCAGGTGCGGCTTTATGCGGTGCTGGGCGGGGGCGGCGACTCAAGCACGCCACCTGCAGGAGGGTAATCCCTCGATCAAAGGCAATTTATATGAAAGTGTGGGGCAGGCGCCCTCGCCTGCCCATGGACAGTCGGGGGCGGCTGTCCACCATTTTCATTTTTCGTTGTGTCTGCAAGGAAATGATCGTTGGCATAGGAGAACCCAGGAGCAAAGGAGACAACAAGATCATCGCTCGCGCCAATGGACGCATTGAAACTGCCGAGATCGATATGGCTGCCAAGTCTCCGGGGCGGATACAGGCCATTTTCGTCGATGCAGGGGACTTCGTGACCGCCGGGCAGGTAGTGGCGCAGGTGGATACCGATGTGCTCCAGGCGCAGCCAACGACCGCATGGTGATCCAGGGAGATCCTGCGGCATAAAAGCTCCGATAGGACCCAGCACTACCTGC
>CAVUXT010000045.1:0-397290 GCA_963745465.1 uncultured Bacteroidota bacterium
CAGCGTATTTTTAAAATCTTTGATTATGGAAAGAATTAAAAGAAACCGGAACGTATATATGCAACTGCACGCATATATATGTTCTATTAAGCAATAATGTTTGCAGTATAAGTATAAGTTAGGCAACTAATATGGGGAGTAATTTATGAAAATATTAAATTTACTTTTTTTAGTTTCAATAATATTCTACGGATGCAAATCAGAAGCTCCAACTGAAATAATTGATGGGAACACCACATCCCCTTCAGATTCACTTTTCATTGGTGGTAGTTTTACCATACAAGGCAATCAATCTATAAAAAATATTGCTGTTTGGAATGAAAGTAAGTGGAGTGCACTTAGTACCGGAATATCGGGGCAAAATGCAGATGTAGAATGTATGGCCTTCTATAATAATGAATTGTATGTTGGTGGATTCATTGATTCAGCTGGAGGGAAGGAAGCTAAAAATATTGCAAAGTGGGATGGGAAAGAATGGTCATCAGTTGGTGGTGGAATTAATGGTAGAGTAACTAGCCTTAAAGTTTATAAAGATGAACTTTATGCTGGCGGTTGGTTTTCAAGATCTGGTGGCATTAAAGCTGATAATATTGCAAAATGGAATGGAACAAATTGGTCCTCAGTTGGTGAAGGACTTTCAGATGAAGTATATACACTTTGTGTTTATAATGATGAACTTTATGCAGGCGGCTGGTTTACTATAAACTATTCGGGAAATTTTAATGCAAATAATATCGCTAAATGGAATGGGGTAAATTGGGATACGGTAGGAAGCGGGGTTAATTCAGGTTCTTATATAATGACACTTACGGTTTTCAATAATGAGTTATACGCTACTGGCAATTTTAGTAAATGTGGCAATGTGACGGTTACTAATATTGCAAAATGGAATAACAGTATTTGGCAATCGGTCGATAGTACTGCCATTTCAAACAGAATATATGTGGCGACTGTGTATAAAAATGAACTCCATTTAGCGGGTCAATCAAATGGTTCAAATGATTTGCCATATTATGCAATTTGGACCGGAAGTGATTGGGATTTTAATAAGTTCTCATTTGATAATTGGCCAAATAGCTTATATACATCCGGCGACTTTTTGTATGTCGGAGGCTTATTTACCACTGTTAATGGAAAAACTGTGAACGGTATTTTTAAATGGGATGGAACGAGCATTCAAAATATTGGTACCGGTGTTCAAGGATTTGTTTCATCTATTTTACTAAAATAAATTGCCTAACCTGCAACTCAAAGCGACCGCATAATCGATGCAGTGTTTTTAATATTGTAAGTTTATGATTTTCGTTCAAATTTTTATTTAAGGGATTAGTTCTAAATAACATTATCACAAATTGTATTTACGATGAAAGTTAAATACAATTTGTAAAATTATTGGCGTTTGTGGCTAAGGTGGCGTGGATTTGTCGGGCGGCGCTTTAGTTGCAACTTCGTTATGCTTTAAGAAATTAGAGGAAAAATGAGATTAAAATTTTTATTTCTTTTTGTGTTATTGCCTAGCATTTCAAGTCTTTGCAATAACAATCTTACTCTAACAAAAACTGATACTCTACAAATTAATAACGATATTCCTCTCGTCAAGATTATATCAAGTTTTGACACACTTTACCATAATGATCCTGAAATTTATGACTTAATTACTACTATCAAAATACTTGATTTAAAATCAGATTCATTAAACCAATTAATTATTGATACTAGCTACTCTTTTCCAGCGATCTTTTTCAAAGATATAAACCTGGACAATTACGTTGACATCGAATTATCGTTTGATGATGATAGAGGTAATTCTAGTTCTGACTTTTGGTTATATGATACCAGTAAAAATAAATATGTCTATTCTAAAAGCTTCAGTGGACTGGAAAATTATGAATGGAATCCCGATTCAAAAATGATTTCGACCGATTCACATTCTATCTTAGCGAATGGATCGTTTAATTCTTTATGGTCAGATTATTGGATAAGTGGAAATGATTTGATTCTAACAGAACAAAATTTTGCCTCACAAGATCAATATAGTTTTGTTAGTGGAAAAATTGAATTGATTAAAGGAATTATGAAAACAACAGAATTAGATTCCATAATCCATCTAAATAATAATTACATTTTTAAAAGATATTATATATTTTCTGATTCTCTTCTTATATCATCAATTTATTGGACTGACGAAAATAATGTTCAGTTAACAGATTCCAGCAATTATGCAATTTATTGTGAATCACAGTTTACGGGAACTGTAAAAAGTTTCAAAAAGGAAAATTACTTTTATAAATTAGATGATAATGGAAGAATAATACCAGAATTAAAAGTCTATGAAGTAAGAAAAAATAAATGGGAATTAATTAATAATTAAAGCATAACCAGCGCCTCAACGCGACAGCGATTTCGCTCTTGGCAATTTTAGGGTTTTCGTTTTTATCTTTCCGTGCTTAGTTTCTTGTTCAACGTTGTTCTGCCATGATAGTTTTTTTTAATTATAAAATTTGTTTAACTAATTCGGCATTGCTGCTCTGGGCTGCGCCTTAGCCGCAAAGCCGTTATAGCGCAAGTAAATATGAAAAAGTTTATTAAATATTATGAAGATACGGCTTCGATTTGTAGAGAATTTGGAGAAACCACAAAAGGACTTCAATTCGATGAGGAGGCACAAGCTGTTGAATTATTTGCACTGTCAAGTATCACTATGTGTGCTCAGCATTGTATGTCAATATCTGTTTTGTTACAGAATAATTATACTACTGATTGTTTTATTATAGCTAGAAATATTATTGAAATATTCTTTAATCTCCATTGGGCAACCAAAGGTGATACACGTGATGAAGTAATAGAAAGAGTTTTTAAATTAGAAGCTAATCCATATTTGAATTTTGAAAAAGAAATATCACTGATGGAAATAGATATTGATAGTAATAAACCTAATTTGAGCAAATCATTAATTATAAAACATAGAAAAGCTATTGATGGTGAAAAAAGAACATTTCCATATTTACTGGTTGATAGGAATAATATAAACAGTGAATTTAAATCAGCTCCTCCATTCGCGAACAGAATGGGTGATCTAAGATTAATGTATTATCATTTGTATAGATTTACCTCTATGTTTACACATCCCTCCCCAAAATTAAAAGAATTTTTTATGCATCGAGTTGCCAATCAAGATAAACCAACAGATGCTATAATAGAACCTTTGAAGCAGACATTATCTTATTGCTTATTATTTATTGAACTATGCTTAGCAATCGCGAAATATATTTTATTTGATTTCAACACCGAACATAATCCAACCCGACAAAAAATGTATAATAAATTGGTCTCAATCGTTAAAGAATCAAATCAAGGTTATTTTGCTAATCCACCAAATTAATATTCAGCGCTATAACCCGCGGCTCAAGGCGACAGCGATTTCGCTCCCGGCAATTTTGGGGTTTTAATGTTTTTCATTCCGTGTTTGTTTCTTGTTCAACGTTGTTCAATAATGTTAGGTTTTTTAATTATAAATTTTACTAATTAGTTCGGCTTTGCTGTTCTGGGCTGCGCCTTAGCCGCATAGCCGTTAGTTATACAGTAACAACGCATTGGAGGTGAGACAATGCAACGATATTATATTTGGGTTATATTAGTATTTTTTGTGGCTTTGCTGGGGCTGAGTTGTTCCAAGGAAGTATCGCCAGTTGCACCAACACCTGAGACGGAAAAACCAATACTCAGTGGAGTACAGCGTTTGCAAGGCTATTGGAAAGTAGTGAGCGGTCCATTATTTGTGAAATACTTTATTGCGGATACAATGATTTCTCACTTCATCACATTGGAAGATGTCGGCTCGAACTTTCGCTATATCTATGACCAGCAGGTTTTTTTCACTGATAGCACAATCTTAGGTTACAATAGTCTAACTCCTTTGTACAATTATTACTTCAGTGCCCAATATGACACGTTGGTCATTAGTTCTTCACAATTCAGGTCTACAAGCTTAGCAGTTGTTGACACAGAAAATGTTGGGGCTAACCAGTGGTTACCCACAATCACATATGAGCATAAATCTTCGTTTAGCACGAATGCTAATTCTCATATCAGCGGAGTGGATCGTTACGGTAACTATTGGTATTTCCGAGAGATTGGTTATCAAGGTTCCACAATCGATGTTCGCAATTCCAGTGGTCAGACTGTAAAAAGTTACACATTACCGGGAGTAACCACTATAGATATTTCAGGCGGTTACTTGTGGACTGCAGGATCGTACTTTGTTGAAAAGCGAAACTTAGAAGATACAACACTCATTCGCCATATTGATTTGACTTCACAATATAATTTTCAGCAAGGCAATGAACTTAATCCGCTCGCTATTAAAGATTCGCTAATTTATGTTGTTTATCGGGACAGGCTGCTTTGCTTTGACCTAACAGGGCGATTTATTAGAGATTTGCCGACATACGAAGGGATTTTTGCAATGAGCTTTGTTGGCAACACGCTTGTAGTTGGTACGAATTTATCGACTATAAACACGATAGATTTGACTACTGGCAATTCAATAGATAGTTACTTACTCCCTGACGCGCTTTATGAAGGACCATACGGAACAAATATTAACCCGATTGAAGGTGTAGTTGATCTTGGTGATTACATCGGCGCATTTCGGCAAACAACCGATGGATATAATTTATATTTTTATGAATTCAAATTTCCGCAGTAATATAATAATGCAACTGCCTAACCGCTTAAAAAAGTAAAAAGTCAATAGTGTAAAATGCATGTTGAATATCTTTTCCTAATAAGCCTGATATTTTTGGTCTCATTAATTATAATCCTTGAGCTTATGCATGTACTCATGATTAAATTGTGGCGTAGAATGCCTGAGGATGAATCAAAATATTGGTTATGGGGGATATTTTATTTTAATCCCGAGGATAAACGAATAATAGTGCCTAAGAGAATAAAATGGTTCGGCTGGACATTGAATTTTGCAAATCCAATCTCAATCCTATTTCTTGCAGGTATTTTACTGCTAATTATATTGGAAATAGTTTTCGGACATCACCATTAACTAAATATTTTACTGCTGAAAAATCAAAGTTTAGCAATAAAATAATAATTAAGTTTAGCTAAATATTTATTTTTTAATATTAGCATCTTATTATGTGTAATAAAATTCCCCGATCAATATTACCTGCCATGATTTTCTTAACAGTAATTGTTTTTGTTGGCACTACAGAGACAATTGCTCAAACCGAATCAAAGGGGACAAGGACTATTTATTTAATCCGGCACGGGCAATACTCACCTCAGGATGATGGTTTGCCTGATTCGGTTCAGGTTTTAACCCCGCTTGGTATAGCGCAGGCACGGCTGGTTTCACAAAGATTAAAATCGATGGACATAAAATTTAATTCTCTGCTTACAAGCACAATGACACGAGCCAAACAGACTGCGGAAGTGATCAGCAGAGATTTCCCTGAACTAAATCTGGAACAAACCGACTTGATAAGAGAATGCACTCCGCCATCCTGGAGAAAAGACATAATGACGGGAGTCGACACAACAGAAAGGGAAGGATGCAGGAGAAAACTGGATCTGGCTTTTGAGAAATATTTTGTTCCATCTCCCGATAACAATGAAAGAAACGATATAATAGTTTGTCATGGCAATGTAATCCGTTACTTTGTAACCAGGGTATTGAAAGTTGATACAATGGCGTGGCTTCAGATGAGCATAACAAACTGCAGCTTATCAATTATTAGAGTATTGCCCGATGGAACTATGAAACTGGATGCATTCAGCGATTATGGACATATCCCGGAAAATATGCGGACATTTACCGGCGGTAAAAATAAGGAGCAGGAATTGCTGATGGATACCGGTATAAACAATTCAGGGAAATAAGATTATTACAAATCGGATTAGTGTGAAATTTTTTTTGTTAATCTCAGTATATAATCCGGCTAATCAGAAAACTTTATTATTTTCTTCAATTAAACCAGCAAAGCAATTGCGAGCAATATTGCTGCTATAAACCTCAGCAGAGTATGACCCCAGTCTTTAGGAGTCAGAACAATTATGCTTATGCACGAATAGAGACATACCAGGATACTGAATAGAAGAATCGGAGTGGCTGATTCAATTGAAGTCCTCGCCATAAATGATCCGATAAAAGCAAAAATTGCTGTAAAATATAATCCCATATTAGCAAAGAGGACATTAAGCAGTAATCTCCGGTCCCAGTAATCATCCTTCGGTTGCAGCGCAATCCGAATGGGCTGGACTACCCCAAGGGAATACATAACTGCGTCCATAAACATAAATCCTGCCCCAAAAAAGCTTATTGATGAAACCAATGTATTCACAGATATTCTCCTTTTGTCAATTCAAAGTGTTTTACTATCTAAGGTTGAAAGATGGTCAATGATCAATAAAAAAATAAGAACTTATATTAAGGTTTGCAAGGTTTCAAATAAACCAAATTCCGAATAGGAATAAATTTATAAAGTTAATACTTTAGGATAATTTGTTTGAAAATTGCTACATTTCATAAATATAAAATATTTCCATTAATATTGATAGTGCCCGGGAGAAAATCAATAATGTTAAATAAAAAATATTTATCAATTCTTTCTACCCTGTTATTATCCTGCGCTTGTTTTGGGCAGAGCTATAATTTCCTTGACAGGGAAATAACCGCTGCAGGAGATTCGCTGAATTTTGTTCAGTTAAAAACTGACACACTTTTTAACAGTCATCAGAGAATAAGTTTTGCAATATTTCCGGAAGAATCATTTAACAGGTATAAAATTGAATTTGCTTATAACGAAAAGAAATTGGAGAAAACTAGTTTTTTCGGGAAAGAAAATAACGCACTGATTGCAATTAACGGGAGTTTTTTTGATGTAGATAAAGGCGGCAGTGTTACATACCTGGAGATAAATGATTCTGTAATTAGTAAAACAAGATCTTCTAAATTGAAATGGGCAAAGCCTGATAGTTTAATCGATGGAGCGGTTATAATAACAAAGGATTATGATATTTCAATTCAGCCGGCGAGGACAGATCAGTTTTATGAAAAATCAAAACAAGAAGCAGCGGTAATGATATCCGGGCCATTACTTTTGTTGCATTCAAAAAAAGTAAAATTACCGAAGATGGAATTTTCAACTTTGAGGCATCCAAGGACTTGTCTTTGTACACGAAATAAATCTGTGGTATTTATCGCAATTGATGGCAGGCGCAAAGATGCCGAGGGAATGAATCTAAAAGAAGTGCAGGAATTTTTAAGCCAAGTTGGTTGCGTAAACGCTGTTAACCTGGATGGCGGCGGTTCAACGACAATGTGGATAAAAGGAAGGGGAGTTGTAAATTGGCCCAGTGACAAGGCAGGCGAGAGACCCGTTGCAAATGTATTATTGATATTAAAAAAATAATTCTGATTATTTAATAAGTCATGGAAACTAATTTATTTACAATTAAAAGGTATCGAGCAAATTGTATTGCATTCGGGGAACTTTTGACATTGGAGCATCATTAATAATATATCCCATCATTTGTTAATGGAGTATTTAAAGTGTGGAATGAATTATTATTTTCAATTAATGTATTTGGTCTCGGCATGCTGCTAGGTGGTGCCGTTTACGAATCTGTGGTAATAAATCCTAATTATAGATCAAATATCCCTGCCTCTCTGGAAAATGTGCGCAACTTTATGAAAGTTAAAACACCAGCTAATTTTTTCCGTATACTTTCGCCTGTTACGATGCTATCTTTAATAGCATCAGTTATAGTTTGCTGGTCTTTTACACCGGGGAAGTGGTGGTTTATTATTTCCTTTCTAGTAATGATTATAGCAGATTCGATAACTTTTGCTTTTCATTATCCAAGAAATAAAGTTTTATTTATTGATCCTTTATCAACAGATAATAGTCTGCTGAACAACTATGCGAAACAGTGGCAAACGGGCAATAAGGTCAGGATTTTTTTAATAGCAATATCTCTTTTATGTGTGATGTACGGAATTTTTTCAATCAGGTAGTATGATTCAGTACAAGATCAGGAAAGCTGTTTTTGAGGACTGCAAAGAAATTGAAAAACTAATTACTCTGTCAGCGCGCGGACTAAGTTTAGAATATTATTCACAGGAACAAATAGAAGGCGCTTTGCAGGGAGCATTCGGAATTGATACACAGCTAATAAAAGATGAAACATATTTTGTGGTCGAAGCAGGTGAACAAATGATTGGATGCGGAGGATGGAGTAAAAGGAAAACTCTTTTCGGTGGAGACAAAAGAGAGGAACGGGATCCTGTGAAATTAAACCCTAAATCAGATTCGGCAAAGATCCGGGCATTTTTTGTCCATCCTGATTGGGCACGAAAGGGCATAGGAAAAATGGTTTTTGATAAATGTGAGATGGAGGCAAAATTATCAGGATTCACTTCGCTGGAATTAATGTCAACGTTACCCGGAGTTAAATTTTACCAGTCATGTGGATTTACAGCAGGAGAAACTATAGAATATAAATTACCATCTGGTAATACAATTATATTTCTTCCAATGAAAAAAAGGATATAATAATTATTACGAACAACAAAACTTATAACTTTTAATCCTGTTTTTAAGAGGTTGGTGTTTTCCACATAATTTCCACATTTTTAAATTGGCAATATTTACTTTACCCTGAATTTAGATAATTTAAAATAATCTGTAATATTTATTGATAAAAGTTAGTATTTTATCTCTCCCTCGGTAGCAGTGTATTCTTTAATAAAATAAATTTGCGTTTTAGTTCTTTCTTTGATCCTCAAAATGTTTCTTAGATAATTTATATTGCATCTATAATTCGATTTGAGCTTGCAAGGGAGCTAGTATTATGTCAAAACTAAGTGTATTTGTTGTCAACCCAAAAAGAAAAAATATTCATACTAACAAACAAAAGGAGAAATCATGTATTTAATAAGAGATGTATTTCATACTAAACCCGGTAAGGCAAAAGAACTTGTTAAAAAGTTCAAACAGGTACAGCCTTTTATGGAAAAACAGGGAATGAAAGGTTTTAAGGTAATGACTGACATTGCCACCACATTTTGGACGGTTGTTCTGCAATCAGAAGTTGAGGATCTTTCGATGTTTGCCAAGGAAGTAAGGGGCGGAACCCCGGATCCTGAATTTGGGAAAATTATGGAAGGATACATGGAGTTGGTTGACGGAGGGCATAGAGAAATTTTCTTAATTGAATAAATTTTAGCAGTTTCCTTAGAAAAAATAAACGAGGAACAAAATCCAAAGGATATTATAATATCATGCAAAAAATATCTCCATTTCTATGGTTTGATAATAATGCCGAAGTGGCAGTAAACTTTTATACTTCGGCTTTCCCTGGTTCGAAAATTTTAGCAACTACCCGCTTTACAGAAGCGAGTGCAAAAGCTTCAGGGCAGCCTGAGGATAGCCTGATGACTGCTGAATTTGAATTGGACAAACAAAAATTCGTTGCGCTGAATGGGGGTCCGGTATTTAAATTTACACAGGCAGTTTCATTTTTTGTAAGCTGTGAAACTGAAAAGCAGATTGATAGTTTGTGGAAAAAATTTTCTGAAGAAAATCAAAAGATATTCTGGCCATTACAAAAATATCCCTGGAGCGAAAAGTATGGTTGGCTGACTGATAAATATGGACTATCCTGGCAATTCACTCTTGCGAAGACACCATTAACAATCACACCTTTTCTTATGTTCGATGGTGCACAATTAGGTAAGGCAGAGGAGGCAATGAAATTTTACACTTCAATTTTTAATAATTCTCAGATTGAAAACATTCATCGTTACGGTTCGGAAAATAAAAATTCGGAAGGACAAATTGTGCATGCGGACTTCAGGCTTTCAGAACAGCAATTTATGTCAATGGATAGTGGTAAACCTTCTAATATTAATTTTAATGAAGCTATTTCTTTTGTGGTTAATTGTAAAGATCAGAAGGAAGTAGATTATTACTGGGACAAGCTTTCAGAAAAAGGAGACCCGAAAGCACAAATGTGCGGCTGGCTGAAAGATAAATATGGTTTGTCGTGGCAGATTGTTCCGGATATATTACCTGAACTGATGAAGGATCCAAAAAAATCACAGAAAGCTATGGAAGCTATTCTTAAGATGAAGAAAATTATTATTAAAGATTTAGTGTAATTTCAGGATTTAAAAATTAAAAGGAGAAAACGGTGAGAAAAATAATTGTTTTATCGTTTATTTCATTAGATGGTGTAATGCAGGCACCAGGCGGACCTGAAGAGGATACTTCTGGCGGTTTCAAATATGGCGGCTGGGTAGCACCGTATTTTCAAGAAGCTGATGAAGAAGCTGGTGAGTTAATGGCAAAACAAATGAAGTCCGCAGACCTACTCTTGGGTAGAAAAACATTCGAGATTTTTGCTGGCTACTGGCCTGAACATGTAGACATGTGGCCGGGCATCAATGATGTCACCAAGTATGCCATGAGCAATACCATAAACAAATCACATTGGAAAAATTCAGTTTTCCTCAAAAGCGTGGATGACATAAAAAAACTTAGAAACTCAGAAGGCTCTGATATCCAGGTTCATGGCAGTGGTAATCTGATTCAGGCGCTGTTCAAGCATGATCTGGTTGATGAGCTGTGGCTCAAAACGTTCCCTGTTATGCTCGGTAATGGGAAGCGTTTGTTTGGTGAGGGCACAATGCCGGCAGCTTTTAAATTAACAGACAGTTTGATAACACAAAACGGTGTTATTTTCGCTAATTACAAACGTGCCGGAGAAGTTAAGACGGGTACTATTGGATCTTAAGGCGCTAAATCATTAATAATGCCTCAGATAGGCTGAATATCTTTATCAGATTTTTTAGCTTATAATCTTTAATGGCATTGGTTGCTGATGTTTGAAGTGAAAAAAAAATTAAGGAGAAAAACAATGTCTAAAATGAATCCGGTAGTTCATTTCGAAATGCCTGCTGAAAACAGAAAACGCATGGCAGAGTTTTATACTAACGCATTCGGTTGGAAAATACAGCAGCTTGGGGCTGAAATGGGAAACTACATGGTTGTTTCTACATCCGAAACAGACGAAAAAACTATGCGTCCTAAAAAACCCGGTATGATCAATGGCGGCTTTTATCAGAAAACGGGTGACCCTGTTTCTCAGCATCCTTCAGTTGTTATCGCTGTTGATGATATTAGAGAATCGATGAAAAAAGTATCAGAAGCAGGTGGGAAAATATTAGGCGGTGATCCGAAAAAGCCCGGTGAACCCGGCGATATTCCTGGTGTTGGATTGTATTGTTCATTTATAGATACCGAGGGAAATAGAGTAAGTATGCTTCAACCAAACCGGAGTATGTGATGCGAAAAGTAATTTTTTCAATTAACATCACTATTGATGGTTTTGCTGATCATACTGCAGCGATAGCAGATGGAGAGTTACATGATTTTTTTACAAGTTTTCTAAAAAATATTGATGTATTATTATATGGACGGAAAACCTATGAACTAATGGTAGATTACTGGCCAGTTGCAGAAAATGACCTGGAAAGTGCGAAATATGAGAAAGACTTTGCTTATGAAATTAATTCAGTTTCCAAAATTATTTTTTCAAAAACTCTGACAAGTGTTAAATGGAAAAACACGAAATTAGCTCAAAGAAATTTAATTGAAGAAATAACTGAATTAAAAAAGCTGGATGGCAAAGGTATTGCAGTTGGCAGTTTAAGTCTTGCAGCTCAGTTAACGGATTATATTGATGAATATTGGTTTTTAATTCATCCTGTAGTTTTAGGAAAAGGAAAGCGATTGTTTGAGAACTTTAATGAAAAGCTTGAACTAAAGTTAATTGACACAATAAAATTTAAATCTGGTGTAGTTGTTTTGCATTATCAGAAATAAGGGCATTTCAATAAATGAAAAAGAAATTCAAAACAGTAGAGGAATATATTCAGTCGTATCCTGATGAAATTCAAGATAGATTGCAAAGCGTAAGACAAGCAATTAGAAAAGCAGCACCAAAATCTGAAGAAGTGATTAGTTATCAAATCCCTGCTTTCAGAGCGGAATGGAATGTTGGTTTGGTATGCAGCATTTAAGAATCATATAGGATTTTATCCAACCGCAAAAGCCATAGAAATATTCAAGAAGGAACTCAAGCTATATGAAACATCAAAAGGTACAATTAAATTTTCCAATGATAAAAAAATTCCGTTTGGTTTAATTTCAAAGATCACAAAATACAGAGTTAAAGAAAATTCGAAACTTTGAAAATAAATTCAACGAGTAGTGGATACTAGGCTATCCAATACCCAAATCCTGATTTTCCCCTTTTAAATATTTTATTAAAAATATTTCTTGTTTTTTCATTATTATAAAATTATATTTGTAACCGAACGGTTACGTAATATTAAAAGTTGCAAAAATGAGCAGAAGAGACGTTTTTCAGGCAATAGCAGATCCTAACAGAAGAGCAATTCTTGGACTGTTGGCTGAAGAAAATTTAACTCTAAATGGAATAGCTCATAAATTTAAAATTAGCCGACCCGCAGTTTCAAAGCACGTTAAGATACTCAAAGAATGCGGACTGATTGAGATCAATCAAAAGGGGAGAGAGCGATATGCAGTTGCCAGGCTCGAAAACCTGAACCAGGTTTCAAAATGGGTAGAACAATACAGGAAAATCTGGGAAGCTAAACTTGATGCACTCGATAATTATTTGACTGATTTACAAACAAAGGAGAAAAACAATGGCTGAGAAAAATGAACTCATCGTTACCCGCGTTTTCAATGCACCGGTTAATCTTGTCTGGCGAGCCTGGACGGAGCCTGAACATTTTATGAAATGGTGGGGACCGAAAGATTTTATATCACCAATTTGTGAAATGGATCTGCGTGTCGGTGGGAAATATCTGTTTTGCATGAGGCAAAAGAGTGGCGGCAGGGATATGTTTAACACAGGCGTCTTTAAGGAAATAATTCCTAATGAAAAGTTGGTTTGCACTCAAAGTATGTCTGATAAAGATGGCAACATTATATCTGCATCACAAATGGGAATGGGGCCTGAATTCCCTGATGAAATGATTGTGGATGTGACTTTTGAAGATCTCGATGGAAAGACAAAGCTTACAATGAAGCAGATTGGTATGCCGCCAAGTAAGATGAGAGATATGGCCGGCGCTGGATGGAATCAGTCATTTGATAAACTGGAAGAAAGCTTGAAGTAATCGCTAAAATATTATCACAGGTCTCATATGAAAAATATTACTTTGCATCTGCATACTACACTAGATGGTTTTGCAGCCGGACCAAAAGGTGAAATGGATTGGATAAAAATTGATGAAGAAATGTTTGACTTTGTTGGCAAACTGACAGATGAATCAGATACAGCTTTGTACGGCCGCGTTACATGGCAAATGATGGATAGCTACTGGCCGACTGCGGCAGATAAACCCAACGCATCAAAACATGATCGTGAACATTCAAACTGGTATAATAATGTTGATAAAGTAGTGCTGTCAAGATCAATGAAAGATAAAGTAATTGACAAAACATCGTTTATAGGAAAAAATCTTGTCAGTGAAATAACAAAACTTAAAAAACAAAAAGGTAAGAACATTATAATATTTGGAAGTCCGGGCGCAGCCCATTCATTAATGGAATACAACTTTATCGATAATTATTGGTTATTTGTAAACCCGGTAATACTTGGTCAGGGCATTCCTGTTTTTTCAAGCAATATTAAACACAGAATTAAACTTAAATCAATTTCAACAAAAGTGTTTTCCAGTGGAGTTACTGCATTAAATTATTCTGTAGAAAGATAAAAGTTATCATGATTCCGGATATGCTCTTAAATAAATAGCAGAATTATTATCGAAAAATATCTTCTTGGCACATGAAAATATTAACTAGGAGCAATTTGTGCTAATATTATCCTGACCTGCTGGTTTCCTTGTTTCAAATGGAGCAGTGTTGCCTTTCACATTTTTGATCTGAACAACTATTTAGCTGATTGCTGGACTGATAGATTATAGCATTTATAGTACCTTTTTTCATCCAATGGACTGACCTTAAAAATAAATTAAATTATCAGAAAAATTAAAACATTGCTGCAAATAGCTCCACATGATTGCCTTTCCTATCCATTCAATTGTAAGTCATTGATTCTAAGTTAGTTAACTTACGTTGAGAAATTCCACATATTTACTGCTAGATAAAAACTTTCATTTTCTAAAATATCAAATAAGAATTAACTTGACATTATAATTAAATTAATTTAAGTTCATTTAGTTTGTTTGGACAACCAACTTAATACTATTTGAATAAAATTTATACACTTTTATAAATAAATGAATTCCAGAAATTCTAACCTCATCACTGGAAATGCTAAGGTACTTCGAGGCATAAACAGAGGGATGATTTTGAATCTTATAAGAGAAAAGCAGCCCATTTCAAGAATAAACATCGCCAGACTAACCGGTCTAAACAAGAGCACAGTCTCCAGCATAATTTCAGAACTTTTAAAAGAAGACTTAATTTTTGAACAGGTAAATCAGGATCAGAATGTTGGGCGCAATCCTATCAATCTGTTTTTGAAACTAGGAAAATATTACATAGGTGCTATAAACATAGATGCATCTTTGTCGCGTTTTGCGGTTGTAGATATAGATGGTTCTGTAAAAGGAATCTCCTCGATTGAAACTGAGCACGGAAATCCTGAAAAATTTATTGAACGATGTGTTGGTGAGTTATTAAAACTTTGCAAAAATTACGGGGTTAATCAATTGGAAGGCCTGGGAGTAAGCATAGCAGGTATAGTTGATCCGGAAAAACTAATAGTGAATTTTGCTCCTAATCTTGGTTGGGAAGAATTCAACATTGGAGAAACTCTAAAGAAATTGTTGCCCGATATTGATAATATTGCTGTTGGCAATGATGCAAAGTCATCAGCTTTGGCCGAACTGAGATTTGGCGACCACTCAATTGATTTATCAAACTATGTTTTTCTATCGATCGGACAGGGTATAGGTTCCGGAATCGTAGTTGAAAACAAATTAATGAACGGCGAATTCCAGGCCTCTGGCGAATTTGGGCATATGATAATTTATGAAGAAGGGGAGAAGTGCACATGCGGCAATTACGGATGCTGGGAAGCTTATGCTTCTGACAGAGCAATCGTTAACCGGTATATTGCAAAGAAGCCCGGGAAACATGAACACGTTGTTGATTTTATAGCCCAGGATATAATAGATCTCGCACTAAACAATGATGAGGCTGCAATTGATATATTGAAACGGACCGGCTATTACCTGGGACTGGGGATTGCAAATATAATTAAGGCAATTGATCCACACGCAATTATAATTGGCGGTAAAATTACACAGGTCTGGAATATAATTTATCCCGAAATAGTGGCAGTAGTCAGGCAGCGCGCCTATTTCGGGCGGAATAAAAACATCAAAATTCTTCCCACATCGTTAAAAACTCTTCCACGTTTGATGGGCGCTGCAACTCTCGCAATTGAAGAAATATTTGACGGATACAAAATAACAGCATAAAGTAATTTGTATGCTTATTGAAGGTATAGATAATTATATAATTAGTTTGTTTAAGCAACCAACGAATATGAAATTTTATATAATGCTAAAAATATGACCATTGATACAGTAGATAAAAATGAAATAATAGCCGGTGTTGATATTGGTGGCACGAACACAGCGATAGCTATTGCTGATATCAACAACAATATTCTCTTTGAGCATTCCTTTAGAACTGAGCCCGAAAAAGGAGTGGACGATTTCTTTATTCGATTGTCAGGAATAATTAAAAAAGACTATTTAAAGCTTAAAAACAATTACGTATTAAGCGGAATTGGTGTAGCAGCTCCAAGTGCAAACTATCTTAAGGGGACAATCGAATCACCTGCAAATTTAAAATGGGGAAATGTGAATTTAATTGAATTGATGAAGAAGCATTTTGACTTTCCTATTTCAATTTTAAATGACGCAAATGCTGCAGCGATAGGCGAACATAACTTCGGTGCTGCCAGGGGCATGAAAAATTTTGTTGTACTAACTCTGGGTACAGGTTTAGGCAGCGGAGTTTTTATTGATGGACGTATTCTGCAGGGAGAAAATGGAATGGCTGGTGAACTTGGACATAATATTGTTGAACCAAATGGAAGAGAATGCACCTGCGGGAGAAAAGGTTGTCTTGAGACTTATGTTTCAGCCAGTGGTTTAAAAAGAACGGTCTTTCATTTACTGTGTAATTCAAATGAACAAAGTGAACTGCGTAAAATTAGTTTTAATGATTTAACAGGAGATAAGATCAGTGAACAGGCCAGACTAAATGATCCGATTGCTCTTAAAGCATTCGATTATACTGGTGAAATATTAGGAAGAGCCCTTTCAAATGTAGTAACGTATTACAACCCTGAAGCTATAATCCTTTTTGGTGGTTTGGCAGATTCTGGTGAACTGCTGTTAAGCCCGGTAAATTATTATTTCGAAAAATATTTGCTGAATATATATAATGGAAAGATAAAAATATTAAAGTCCGAATTGCAAAACGGTAAGTCAGCAGTCCTGGGAGCTTGTAGTTACGCAAGAGAATCAGTTAGAAGAAATGTAGTTCCAGTTTAATGATAGTCCAATTAATTAGTAAATGAACTTGTTGAATGAAATTAATAGTAAATAAATTTTCTGAATAGCAAAAGATTATTTTATAACCATTACTTATTAAAGGAGATAAAAATGCGAAGAATTATTACTGCACTTAGTATTTTAATTCTTGCTTTAGCATTCTTTAACAATTCAATTATTGCAGCCGCTACAGGAGTTGAAGGAACAATTAAAGATGCTACAACCGGGGAACCTCTTTTAGGCGCCAACGTTGTTTTGGTTGGTACAAGTTTAGGAGCTGCGGCTGATAATAATGGCAGATACCTAATTACTAATGTGCCTGCCGGGACCTACACACTTCGCGTAACCTATATTGGCTATAAGCAGCAGGAAGCGCAGGTTACCATAACTGAAGGGGAAACAACTAAAAAAGATTTTGAATTAACTCCTGTAAGCGTTGAAGGCACAACCGTTGTAATTACATCTCAGGCCACCGGACAGACACAGGCTATTAATCAGCAATTATCTTCAGATCGGATTGTAAACGTAGTTTCAGCTGCAAAAATACAAGAGTTACCTGATGCTAATGTCGCTGAATCAGTTGGTCGTTTACCCGGTATTGCAGTGCTAAGAAGTGGAGGTGAAGGAAATGAAGTTGTAATTCGCGGTCTAGCCCCTAAATACAATCAAATATTGGTCAATGGAGTTCAACTTTCTTCTTCTAGTCCTTTTGACAGAAGTACTGATTTAAGTATGATTTCTTCAAATATGCTAGAAGGCATAGAAGTTAGTAAATCCGTTTTGCCCGATATGGATGCAAACGTGATTGGCGGAGTTGTTAATTTTGAACTTCGTGAAGCAAAGGTAAAGGAAGAGGGTAAACCGCAATACAATTTACTATTTCAAGGTGGATACAATGGTCTTTCGAATGCATATAATAAATTAAATAATTACAAATATATTGGTAGTGTTGAAGACAGATTTATGGATGACAATTTTGGTGTATTTGCACAAATAGATATTGAAAGAAAAAATCTTACTTCGAATGAACTTGGAGCATCATACACAAATCTCGGAAACACCCCTCAATATTTAACATCCGGCTTAAATCTTTATGACATTCCCAGAGACAGACTAAGATACAATGGCGCCCTGGTTATGGATTATAAATTGCCAGCAGGAAAATTAAAGTTTTCTAATTTGTTTAGTACCGGAGAAACAACAGATCAAAACCGCAGTGAGACTTATGACATTCAGAGTAATCTTCACGACTATTATCTTGGTTATTCGAACAGTACACTTAGTGTTATTTCTAATTCGCTTGAGTATCAGCAGGATATACCGATATTTCAACTCGATGCAAAAGTATTTCACTCATATTCGGAAACAAAAACACCAAACGATTGGACCTTTGGGTTTCAGCAAGCTTCAGCAGGCCTGAGCCAGTTTATTGGTGCCGCAAATATTAATCCGCTTAACATTCCCAAGGCGGCAAATAATGACACGAGCCTAACATATCTTTCAAGTCTTACAAACAATAGCAGTTTTTCAAGGGATCGCGTCATTGGAGTCTCTCTAAATTTGCAAACTAATTTGAATATTACAAATGATATTTCATCAATCATTAAATTTGGTGGTGATTACAAATACCGCACAAGATCTTATGTTTATGACCAGTATAGCGGGCAGGGATTAGGTCTAACAAGTGCTGGATTTATAGATAGCCTTATTGCTTCACATTTTCCTTCAACCGCAAAATATAGTAACACTACTAGTATTCCCATATTGCCTTATTTGGATCCGGGTTATAACTATGGGAAATTTTTAGGTGGAAATTATCCAATGATACTTCCTCTTAATTATGGAATGTTATATCAATTGGCAAACTTTGTGAGAAGCAATGCTGCTCTAATTCAACAGAGGGATGCCATATCATATTTTCATGATTTGTTTAATTCAACTACAAATAATTATACGGGACATGAAAATCAGAGTGCCGCTTTCGGAATGGCAACAATTAATTTTGGACAGGATCTAACAGTTATTACTGGCGTAAGATACCAGACACTTCAAACTACATATACTGCTCCAAGAGGTTACCAGACTACAGCATCTGCAACTGGTGGAGGACCATATACTCATCAGGATACTACTCTAACAGTTGACCATCCTTACTGGCTTCCGGATGTCAGTGTTAGGTACAAACCATTTGACTGGTTTGATATTCGTATGTCCTATACTAATACTGTAGCATATCCAGATTATAATGCAATTGTACCAAGGATAGATGTATCAACAGGCTCTGCTATTTCCTGGAATAATTTTCAGCTTTCACCATCCCGCTCAAGAAATTATGATGCTTATCTTTCTTTTTATAACAATACTATAGGATTATTTACTGTTGGAGGTTATCTGAAACAAATTGATGATCTAATCTATCCCTGGACGTTTCATGCGACAGGCGCAAATGCTGGTCAATATTTTCCTCCGGTAGCCGGGTCCCCAATACCGACACCGAATGGCTCTTACTTTATATCAACATATATAAACGATCCTAACCGTGCTAAAGTTTGGGGATTAGAATTTGACTGGCAGACACATTTCTGGTACTTGCCGCAACCTTTTGATGGATTGGTTTTGAGTATTAACTACACTCACGTTTATTCAGAAGAACAGTACCCTTATACATTGCAAAGAACAGTAGGTCGTCAGGTAATTTATGTTGATACTACTTTTACGGACCGCCTGCTTTATCAGCCTAATAATATAGTTAATCTTTCGCTTGGCTATGATTATGTCGGTTTCTCTATCAGGGTATCTATGCTTTATCAGGATGATATTTTTACAGGTCCCAATTACTGGCCGCAATTACGTGCCAGTACTTCAGCTTATACCCGATGGGATTTAGCAGTTAAGCAGGATCTCCCATGGTTTGGTATTCAGCTTTACGGAGATTTAAATAATATAAATGGTGCAAATGACATTAGTGTAATACAAGGTGGCGGTGTTCCGCAATCCCAACAGGATTATGGTTTGACTGCAGATTTAGGAGTCCGTATAAAATTTTAATAATGAAAATAAAAATGAATAATAAAAACAATTTTAATTAATAATAAAAGAGAATAAGAAGGAGGTGGCCATAAATTCTCTTTATACAATTTTCACGGTGCTACAAATAACTTAATTCATAATTATAAGGAGTGATTCTATGAAAAAAATATTAACCACAGCTTTTGTTATTGCTTTGGTAGTATTGTTTTACGCGCCGAGCAAGATATTAGCTGATACGCTTGACGTTTATGCAAGTGGCCCGACCCTGGACACAATTGTGAGGGCTGATACAAATACCGATGGTACTCAGAAACATAGCGTATACCGTTTAGTTTCACGCGATACAACCTATATTTTTGATGCTACCATTACCTGTAAATCAAGCACAACATTTCTTGGTGTACTTGATCCTACTACCGGCAGACCACCTTGCATTCAGCCTGATATAGTTGGTGGAGCTATTCCGGGTGTTCTATTTACATTTACAGGAAACGGAACAAGCTATACTCTGAAGAATCTATATCTTCTTGGTATTGCAATAGACAATACTATAAGTTATGGTGGAGGCCAGGCAGTGCAGCTTACTGCGGATAGTATAAGATTTTCAGCTGACAACGTTGTATTTGAACAATGGTCACAATTTGCTATTGGTTATGCCGGCAATTGGGACAAGATATATATCACTAATTCCAAATATAGAAACAGTACTACACCACCAAACCAATGGTATGTTGGAGAGCTATTACGTAATGAAAATTATATAGGAGCATTTCCAACTGATTCAATAGTAATTAAGGATAATACATTATTTAATATTGGCGCATATGTTGTTGCTGCAACAGGTGGAATAGTAAATTATTGTGAAATAAATCATAACAGCATTATTAATACATTTAAAAATCCTTTCTTCGTTGATAGAATGGTAAATGCAAAATTCGATAATAACCTGTACTATAATGCTTATGCCGGCGGTGAAAACAAAACAGAATTTGCCGGTTGGGATTCTTTCACAGCCAATACAGGACCTTCAATTTATACATTTGGATTGCTTGATTCACTAACAGCCTCAAACTTATTGGGTCACGCTTCAACCGGTGCAGGTGATCCTGCAGCAGAATTGCTAAGAAACGTAGAAGTTAAGAACAATGCTTATTTCTGGTCATCTGGTTTAACTTCATTCTATACTGCATGGAATGATACTGCAACTGTTGACACTATATACACCGCAGCTTTTATGAATGATACAACTATATATATGTTTAATAATCCATCACTATGGCCGGGCTTTGTTCAATCAGGAAATCAGAATGTTGATCCTGGTTTCGGAGCATCTATAAACCAGGTATTAACTGGCTTCGGTACACCGAATGAAGTTGGATTATTGAATTGGTTCACAAAAGTAAGAACAGGAGTTGGAACCACTGAATTATGGGGATACCAACTACAGCAGGTGGATTTCTCCTCGGGAAACTGGGTTCCGGCCTGGCCACTACCTGAATCTAATGATATGAAGTATTCTAATGCTTCATTAAAAACAGGCGGTACTGATGGTGCACCTGTTGGCGATCCTAATTGGTTTAGTTCGGCTACTGCAGTTGATAATAATAAATTGACAACTGTTCCAAAACAATTCAAACTTGGAGACGCTTATCCGAATCCATTTAACCCGACAACAAATATTAAGTTTACTCTGGCTCAAAACGGACCAGTAAGCTTAACAATTTATAACATCACCGGACAGCTGGTTAAAACAGTTCTTGATAATATTACAAAACCACAGGGTGATTACTCGTACCAAATTAATTTGGACAATTTTTCAAGCGGAGTATATTTCTACATATTACGTCAGGGCAATATGATGGTTGCCAAGAAAATGGTTCTATTGAAGTAAGAGTTCGTTAGTCCAACACAACTTGTCCGGCCGGGGCTAATTATTTTAGTCCCGGCATTATTAAAGTTAGATAAATATAAATTTATGGGTTTTTGTTCGTGTTTTATTTTGAAATTATAGCATCATCCCTTAATGTAAGGGACTTATAATTTTGAGCGAAGTTCACATTATAAACTGCTTTGCATAAACCATATTCATTAAATGATTTTATTATTATCTTATTCAATCATACCAATTAAAAAATCCAGGAATCGTTATTAATAAAAAATTAAATAATAATTAGTTTTATATTGGACCAATTTATCAGAAAGATATTTTTTTAATTAAGATTGCAGGAATGCTAATGGCAGATAAAGTCGAAAAGAAAATTCATCCGGCTTTTTGGGTTCCGACATTATACACTGCTGAGGGTTTACCATTTGTTGTCGTCAATGTAGTATCAGTATTAATGTACAAAAGCCTTGGCATCTCCGATGCAAAAATTGCTTTTTTTACAAGTCTGGTAACAATTCCCTGGGCATTGAAACCACTGTGGGGACCAATTCTGGAAATGTTCAGAACCAAAAAGGATTTTGTACTTGCTACACAGTTTTTAGGCGGAGTGAGTTTTGGATTGCTAATATTAACCTTGCAGCTTCCATCTTATTTCCAATGGACTATAATCTTCTTTGGAATTATTGCTCTGAACTCGGCAATACATGACACTGCCGCAGACGGAGTTTATATTAATGTACTCAATGCAACCGATCAGGCTAAATACATTGGCTGGCAGGGAGCTTTTTATAATGTCGGAAAGATTTTATCACAGGGAGCTTTCGTTTTAGTCGCAGGTATTCTCGAAAAGAAGATTGGTGTGAAGCCTGCCTGGACTATCGTAATGGGATCTTTCGGCGCCATCCTGATTGCAATGAGCATATATCATTTTAAGTTTTTACCGTCCGGCGGTAAAGCGCAAAACGTTACAAATTTTAAGGAAGCATCAATAAAATTTTTAGATGTAGTAAAGACATTTTTTCAAAAAAAATATATTATCTGGGGTATCACTTTTCTTGTTCTTTATAGATTTGCTGAAGGACAGGCAATGAAAATTGTTCCGTTATTTATGAGAGCAACAAGAGATGCAGGCGGGCTGGGTTTATCCACTGAAGATATTGGTGTCCTTTATGGTTTCTTTCCGCCTTTGGCATTTATACTTGGCTCCGTACTTGCGGGATATTTTACTGCAAACAGAGGATTGAGAAAATCATTACTTATCCTTTGCGCCTTTTTCAATATTCCGTTTGCAGTATATACCTACCTTGCTATTTTCCAGCCGACTAGTTTTTTTATCATAAGCATTTCAGTCGTTTTTGAATATTTCGGATATGGTTTCGGATTCATAGGTCTGATGTTATATATGATGCAGCAGATAGCCCCGGGAAAATATAAAATGGCTCACTATGCATTTGCAACTTCATTAATGCAGCTGGGATTTTTAGTACCTTCAATGATAAGCGGTTTTATCAGTGATTATCTTGGGTACGAACATTTTTTTATTTGGGTAATGATTGCAACAATTCCTTCTTTCCTTATTTCCTGGCTGGTACCATTTAGGGAAATTAAGGAGGAGGAGACAGCAAATGTTTGATTTAATTTCTGAATAAAATGGGAGTAATTAAATAATGCGTTACGGTTACTTCGATGATAAAAATAAAGAATATGTAATTGATCGGCCGGATGTCCCGGTTTCGTGGACGAATTATCTCGGCGTAAAAGATCTCTGTACTGTTATATCGCACAATGCAGGCGGATATTCATTTTACAAATCAACTGAACATCACAGAGTTACAAGATTCCGTCAAAACGGTGTTCCACTGGATAGGCCCGGACATTATGTCTATTTAAGAGATGATGACACGGGCGAATTCTGGTCGCTATCATGGCAGCCGGTTGGAAAAAATTTTAAGAAAGCTAAATATGTTTGCCGCCATGGATTGTCATATTCTAAATTCCAATGCAATTACAAAGATTTGGAAACTGAACAATTAATGTTTATTCCGTTGGAAGATGATGTTGAACTTTGGGATGTTAAAATTAAAAATAATGGCAGGAAAAAAAGAAACATTAGTGTATTCTCGTATGTTGAATTTTCATTCCATCATGTTGAAATCGATAATCAGAATCTGCAAATGAGTTTGTATGCAAGCGGATCCAACTATAAGGACGGAATTATTGAGTATGATTTCTTTTACGAACCTTGGACATATCATTTCTTTGCATCTAATTTTAATCCCGATAGCTACGATTGTGTTCGAGATTCATTTATTGGAAATTACAGAACAGAGTCAAACCCTGTTGCGGTTGAAAATGGTGTTTGTTCAAACAGCACTGAACTCGGAGGTAACCATTGTGGGTCTATTCATAAGAAAATTACACTAAAGGCTGGCGAACAGATCAGGTTGATTTACATGATGGGAGTAGGTTCCAGAGAAGAGAAAGGCCGGGAAATTAAACGAAAATATTCAAGTCTTAAAAATGTTGACTCTGCTTTCAAGGAACTAAAAAATTATTGGAGAGCGAAAACTTCCATCTTTGAATGCAAAACTCCTCATGCCGGATTCAATACAATGATCAACATCTGGACTCTCTACCAGGCGGAAATCTGTGTTGTCTGGTCACGCTTTGGATCTTTTGTTGAAGTAGGGGGAAGAGTTGGTCTTGGTTACCGTGATACTTCTCAGGATGTAATGGGAGTAGTTCATAGCAATCCTGAAAAAACAAAATATAGAATAATTCAGTTGCTAAAGGGTCATACAAGCATGGGCTATGGCCTCCATTTATTTGATCCTGCTGTATTTGAACCTGTTGAAAATAAACTTCCCGGTGTTAAACTTCCAACCGTAGTACCTACTCCAAGTGCAGCAGATATAGTACATGGAATGGAAGACGTTTGTTCTGATGATGCTCTTTGGCTGGTTGCCTCAATCTGCGAATGGGTTGTAGAAAATGGCGAGATGGAATTTTTTGATAATGGTTATCCCTTATGCAGACGGCGGTGAAGGGAACTGTATATGAACATCTCACAAAAATTTTAGATTTCTCAGCAAAGTATATTGGCAAAAATGGAATTTGCCAGGGGCTTCGCGCAGATTGGAATGATTGTTTGAATCTCGGCGGTGGCGAAAGCGCAATGGTTTCTTTTATGCATCATTGGGCCATCAATATTTTTATTGAATCAGCCAGGAAATTAGGAAAAGAAAACGATGTAAGAAAATATTCTGCAATGGCTGAAAAAGTTAAGGAAGCCTGTGAAAAAGAACTCTGGGATGGAGAATGGTATTTAAGAGGTTTTACAAAAAAGGGAATTAAAATCGGTACAAATGAAAGTGAAGAAGGGAAAGTATTTCTTGAATGCACAAAGCTGGGCTGTTTATTCTGACGTGGCATCAGATGAACGGGCTAGGAAATGTATGGATGCTGTTGACAAACATCTTTATTCAAAATATGGACTTCATCTTGTGCTTCCTGCTTATTCAAAGCCTGATGATGATATTGGTTACATAACCGAGTCTATAAAGGGATAAAAGAAAATGCGGCTATATTTAGTCATCCTAATCCTTGGGCTGTCATAGCTGAATGCAAATTGGGAAATGGCAATCGCGCTATGAAATATTATAATTCTATATTACCTTACAATCAAAATGATATAATTGAAATTCGTCAGTCAGAACCTTATTCCTATTGTCAGTTTATTATGGGAAAAGATCACACAGCTCACGGACGCGCCCGACATCCATGGCTTACCGGAACAGCTGCTTGGTTTTATACCGCTGCAACAAAATATATTCTGGGTATTCGGCCAACTTACAATGGATTGGTTATTGATCCTTGTATACCATCCGATTGGAAAGGTTTTAAGTTGTAAGAAAATGGAGGGGAGCTACTTATAATATTAGTGTAAAAAATCCGGATAAAGTAGAAAAAGGCGTTAGTTCAATTAAATTAAACGGTAAAGAAATTTCGGGGTTGATTCCGATCCAGAAAAATGGATCTGTAAATAAGATTGAAGTAATAATGGGATAAATTAATTTTGGGTAAATAATTTGAACAAATCTGTAATTCATAAAACCTGTATCATTCTAGCAATCGTTTTTCTGAATATTACTTCAATTATAATAGCTCAGAAAAAAGAAATAGTTGCGTATTATCCTGAATGGCGCGCAAAGGATAAAATTCCATATTTAGTAAAAGATATCGAAAGAGGAAATTCAGCAGATAAAATCACAGTACTAAATTATGCTTTTGTTGAACCAAAACCGGATTCGACCGGCGTAATAATTCCATCATTTTTAAATCCATACCTTGCTTACCGGCAAGTTTATTCCTCATCGATGAGCATAGATGGAGTGGCTGATGATTCTACTCAACCTCTGCGTGGACAATTTAATCAATTACGAAAATTAAAGCTAAGACATCCAAACCTAAAAATAATTTTATCAATAGGTGGGTGGAGCGGATCAAAATATTTTTCAGATGCAACATTAACCCATGAATCCAGAGAGAAGTTTGTTAATGCCTGCATTGATAGGTTTATACAAGGTAATTTACCGCAAAAAAATAATGCAGGTGGTATTGGATCTGCTGCCGGAATTTTTGATGGATTTGATATTGATTGGGAGTACCCTGTAAATGGGGGTGAAGACAGTACACACCATAATACGAACGATAATAATAATTTGTCCAAACTATATGAGTTATTTAGGACTAAATTGGATTCGCTAAATCCCAATTATATACTTACCGCTGCTGTCCCGGCAACTGAAAAGTACGCAAGGTATTATAATATATATAAAGATCAGCAGTATCTCGATTGGTATAACTTGATGACTTATGATTATCGAGGCGGCTGGGATGAAAAGACAGGGCATAATTCAAATTTACTTTCTTCATTTGTCGATACAACTTTTAACAGGGACAGAGACTCATTTGATAAAACAGTTCATTTGTTTAATTGCATATATGGCGTAAGTCGCTCCAAGCTTATTCCAGGCGCAGTATTTTACGGCAGAGGTTGGAAAGCAGTAGATACTTTAAACAATGGACTTGGTGCAAATGGAAAAGAAGCAGAGGGTGTAGTTGAACGCGGATTTAATTATTATTTCGATCTTATAAAATTAGTGGGTAAAGGTTATAAAACGTATTGGGACAATTTTGCAATGGCGCCGTTCCTTTACAACCCGGCAAAAAAAATTTTCTGGACCTATGATAATCCCGCTTCCATTTCATTAAAAGCTCATTGTGTAGATGCTTATGATTTGAGAGGTCTGATGTTCTGGGAAATCAGCGGGGATGATTCTGTTGGAACATTGGTTAATACAGTTTACACACGCAACATGCCTGATATCAAATTATCTTATAATTCTAAAAGTACTACTGATAAAATCGAAATAATTAATCCTGATAAAACAGATTGGATTAATGAAGGGACCAATGTTGTAATTAAAATAAAGAACGAGGACTCTAAATCAAATATTGTTAAGGTCGAGTTTTTTGGTGATGGAGAATCTCTGGGTTACAATACTATGGCGCCTTTTAATTGGGTATGGTTTAATATTCCAAAGGGGAAGCATAAAATTAATGTTGTTGCCTATGACGATGAAGGTGGTAAAAGAATATCTAATCCTGTTGAAATTTTTGTAAGAGAAAGATGAACATTTTTAACTATATGTAGTAAATATGAAAAAGGGCAAAAAATGAGTGTAGCCAGCTCAGAAAGATTGGTTTCGCTTGATGTTTTCAGGGGATTAACAATTGCCGGGATGATATTAGTAAATAGTCCTGGTACCTGGGATTATGTTTATCCTGCTTTAAGACATTCAAAGTGGAATGGATGCACGCCTACAGATATAATTTTCCCGTTTTTTATGTTTATTGTCGGAGTTGCGCTGACATATTCTTTATCAAAAAAGATTGAACAAAATGATTCGCAGCATAAAATTATTCTTCAAATTGTAAGACGATCTATAATTATTTTTCTGCTTGGTATATTTTTGAATGGATTTCCATTTTTCAATTTATCTACATTGCGCATTCCCGGTGTTCTTCAAAGAATAGCAATAGCATACCTTATATCTTCCATTATCTTTTTAGAATTTAATAAAAGATCAATAGCTGTAATTAGTGTGGGCATTCTTCTAATTTATTGGGGCGTGATGACTTTAATTCCGGTTCCGGGCGTTGGAAATGCAAATTTGGAACCTGCCACAAATCTTGGAGCCTGGCTGGACAGAAGTGTTTTTGGCACACATTTATGGGGGCAGACGATGGTATGGGATCCTGAAGGAATTTTAAGTACGATGCCTTCAATTGTCACAACCTTAATCGGAATACTAACGGGATATTTGCTTAGAAGCGAAAAAGACAAACTCACTAAAACAGTGAACTTATTTGTTTGGGGAAATTTATTTCTGGTGCTGGGAATAATATGGGATATTTGGTTTCCTATAAATAAAAATTTATGGACAAGTTCTTACGTGATTTATACTTCAGGATTAGCTTTAAACTTTTTAGGAGTATGCTATTGGTTTATTGATGTAAAAGGATTTAAAGGCTGGTCCAAGCCTTTTCAAATATTTGGGTTGAATGCAATTGTAGCATATTTCTTATCTGAAACTATTGAAACCATTATTGATGTAATTAATGTTTCTGATTCAAATTCTACGAATTTAATTTCACTTAAGGGATATTTATTTAGCCACATATTTCTACCATGGATGTCAGCCATAAATGCTTCCCTTGCCTGGGCAATTTGCTACGTTATATTAATTTTTGCGTTAGTTTCTATTCTATATTATAAAAAAATGTTCATCAGGATTTGACAGATTTTAAAGGAAAAATTATGAAGTATGCACTAACAGGGGGAAAAATAATTACACCATTCAGGGCGCTAAACGATGGGGTGATAATTGTCGAAGATGGTAAAATATCAGAATTAGGCAAATCGTCTGAAATCAAAATTCCAAAGGGATGTAAAATTTATGATACAAAAGATATGATTGTTTGCCCGGGCTTTGTCGATCTTCTTACTCACGGCGGTGCTGGTCATGGGTTTGCTGATAATTCCGAGGAGAGTATAAACACCATCAGCAAATATCTGCTTGAACATGGATCAACAACGGTTCTGGCTTCATTATTCGCTAAGCCGGAAAAATTGTTGCTGGATGATTTAAAAAGGCTGGCGAACTTTATCGAAAAACATCCGGAATCAAATATTCGCGGAATTCATATGGAGGGTCCTTTCTTAAATAAACAATTAAAAGGAGCAATGAACGAATCCTATTTATGGGAGCCTTCGGTTGAATCCTGGTACAAGATATGGAAAGCTTCAAAAGGTCAGATTAAAATTATGACTATTGCTCCCGAACTTCCCGGCTCAGCGAGCGTTATGCAGGCGGCTGCAAAAGAAGGGGTTGTGCTTTCTATTGGCCATTCCATGGCAACTTATGATGAAGTTGAAAATGCAATTGATAATGGTGCTGCTCACGTTACGCATATCTTTAATGCAATGAAACCATTCCATCACAGGGAACCGGGAATTATTCTTGGGTCGCTATTACATAACGAATTGAAAATTGAATTAATTGCTGATACTCTTCATGTTCACCCGGCTGTAATGGAATTACTTTTAAAACTTAAAGGTGCAAGCGGGATTATTCTTGTTTCAGATTCAATACGAGCCGGAGGAATGCATGAAGGGGAATATGAATTTGCAGATCAAAAAATATTTATGAAAGAGAAGAGAGCATTCCTTGCTGATGGAACCCTGGCCGGAAGTACACTCACTCTTAATGTTGCTGTAAAAAATATGGTCGAAACAGCAGGGGCAAAAATTACTGAAGCCGTCAGGATGGCATCACTTAATGGTGTGAAAGTTTTAAATCTTGATCATAAAAAGGGAATATTGGCAGTTGGAAAGGATGCTGACATTGTTGTTATGAATCAAAAATATGAAGTATTTATGACAATTATCGGCGGGAAAATGGGTTATAAAAAGAAATAATATTTTAAAACCTATTTTCATCTATTTCAGAACAATGACAAAAAATAATATTTGAAGGAGAAAGATTATGAGATTAATAATTCAACCAACGTATGACCTGGTTTCTAGGTGGGCTGCAAATTACGTAGCAGCTACTATAAAAAAATACAGACCAACGGTTAACAAAAGATTTGTTTTAGGGCTTCCGACCGGATCTTCGCCTATTGGAATGTATAAAGAACTAATAAATCTGAACAAAAAGGGAATCGTTTCATTTAAATTTGTCACAACATTTAATATGGATGAATATGTCGGTTTGCCTGAAAGCCATCCGGAAAGTTATCATTCTTTTATGTGGAATAATTTTTTTAAGCATATAGATATAGATAAAAAGTTCGTAAATATTTTAGATGGGAATTCTAAGAATCTTGAAAAAGAATGCGAAGAATATGAAAATAAGATTAAAAAAGCAGGCGGAATTAATTTATTTGTTGGAGGAATAGGTCCGGATGGTCACATAGCTTTTAACGAACCGGGTTCATCTTTGGGATCTTTAACAAGAGTTAAAACCTTAACAATGGACACGATGGTTGCAAACTCACGTTTTTTTGACAATGATCTTAATAAAGTCCCCAAGACAGCTTTAACAGTTGGTGTGAAAACAGTATTAGATTCAGAGGAAGTTTTAATTATAATAAGCGGACTGGGAAAGTCAAGGGCGCTAGCAAAGGTAGTAGAAGAAGGCGTAAATCATATGTGGACTGTGAGTGCCTTGCAACTTCATCCAAAAGGTTTAATCGTATGTGATGAATCATCTACGTATGAACTAAAGGTTGGTACGGTAAAATATTTTAAAGACATAGAAGCAGCAAATTTATCTCCGGAATCTTTACTTAAATAAATATTTCTTTTGCTGCGTAATTAATCCGAATTAATTATTCATTCAGAATATATTAATTTAAAAAACACTAAATCTAATTTGAAGAATTCCAGGTCTATTTTATATGAAATGATATTTGTTATAGCTGCGATTAGCTTCAGCTGTGAAAACCCGCCAACTCAATTTATTCAAACTCCCGCACCCGTTCCTGATTCAACATTTAAATTTGAAAGCGTAATTCCACAACCATATAGTGTCGATTCGACCGGGGGAAGTTCCTTTAATCTTAAACAGGGATCTGTGATTTATGTTGACGCAGGAAACAATGAACTTATGAATATCGGGCAGTATCTCGCAGGCATTCTTAATCCATCAACCGGATTTAATATTCAAGTAATTAATGCATCGGGTTCACCTGGAAAAGGTAATATCTATTTAACCACAGCAGGTGCCGATGTTTCTTTAGGTAACGAAGGATATACATTAAAAATTACAGCAGATTCGGTAGTTCTATCAGCGATTATGCCTGAAGGCATATTTCGTGGAGTACAAACACTAAGACAATTATTCCCGGCTGAAATTGAAAGTTCAGTTTATGTACATCAACTATGGGGAATTGGTTCAGGTACAATTAAAGATCATCCGTTATATCCGTGGAGAGGGGCAATGCTGGATGTTGCCAGGCATTTTTTTAGTGTCAAGGATGTTGAACATTTTATTGACTTAATAGCATATTACAAAATTAATCGGCTGCATATTCATTTAACTGATGATCAGGGCTGGAGAATTTTTATCAATTCGTGGCCAAATCTTGCTACCTACGGAGGCAGCACTGAAGTAGGTGGAGGTATGGGCGGATATTATAGTCAAGCAGATTATTCAAAGATTGTCTCATATGCTCAAGGCAGATATATAACGGTAGTTCCTGAGATTGATATGCCAGGGCACACGAATGCTGCACTTGCTTCATATGCAATCCTTGACAGCGACGGAGTAACTCCACCATTATACACCGGAATTAATGTAGGTTTCAGTGCGCTTGATACGCATAAAGAAATTACATACCAATTTATAGATGATGTGATAAGAGAAATCTCCGCATTAACACCGGGCCAGTATATTCATATTGGTGGAGATGAGGCAAGCACAATTACTCAGAGTGATTATATTAAATTTATAGATAGCGTTCAGATTATTGTTCAGGATTATGGTAAACAAATGGTTGGTTGGGAAGAAATCGGACAGGCAAATCTTCTTACTTCTTCAATTGCGCAGCACTGGGGCAGTAATCTGGCACATAATGCATCTTCTCAAGGGGCCAAAATAATAATGTCCCCCGCCGATAAAACTTATATGGATATGAAGTACAATGCTTCTACTGTACTTGGTCAAAATTGGGCAGGCTATATTGAAGTGCAGGATGCTTATTCGTGGGATCCGACGACTGAAGTTCCTGGTGTAACGGCAAGAAATATTATTGGAATTGAAGCGCCACTATGGACAGAGACAATACAGACTTTTTCAGATATTGAGTACATGACATTTCCTCGACTATGCTGTTACGCAGAGATAGGCTGGACGCTGGCTGCAAACAGAAATTGGAATGATTTTAAAAATAGGATGGCTGAAAATGGAAAAAGGCTAAAAATTATGGGCGTTAATTATTATCAGTCACCTCAGATTCCCTGGAAATAATTTACTGGATCAATTCAAAAAGAAATTTATAGATATTAAGCAATTCTAATTTAAGATATATTGCAAGTTTTCGGTCTTGCCGTGCGAATTAATTATTACCCATTCAATTGAATAATCATCTACCGCTGATTATATTTGTCCATAAATTTTAATAATGAAATTATGAATTCAAATGTTGTGCTCGAAACAAACTTTAAAGATCTAAAACTTGCCAAAAGGGGAAAGGTTAGAGATGTTTATGATATTGGTGAATATTATTTAATTGTTTCGACTGACAGGCTGTCGGCCTTTGACGTTATAATGTCGCAGGGAATTCCGAATAAAGGAAAAGTGCTTACAAAAATTTCTGAATTCTGGTTCAATAAAACTAAAAATATTGTAAGAAATCATGTTGTTAGTTCTGCTATCGATGATTATCCATCAGTTTGTCAAAAATACAGGGAGCAGCTTCAGGGCAGATCGATGATGGTTAAAAAGGCCAAAGTGATTCCAATTGAGTGTATTGTAAGAGGATATATTTCGGGGTCTGGGTGGGATGATTATAAGAAAACCGGAAAGATATCCGGTATCACACTTCCTTCCGGTATGAAAGAATCCGAAAAATTACCCGAACCAATTTTTACTCCATCGACAAAAGCTGAGATTGGTGAACACGATGAAAATATTTCAATAGATCAGGCGGAAAAAATAATTGATAAAGAAACATTAAAGGAAGTAAAGAAGGCTGCCCTTGATGTTTACAATACAGCATCGAACTATGCCCAAAGTAAAGGTATTATAATCGCAGATACAAAAATGGAATTTGGTCTTATCGAAAATGACGTAATACTTGTTGATGAACTGCTCACACCAGATTCGTCACGATTCTGGCCGATGAGTTCATACAAGGCAGGCGAAACACAAAAAAGCTACGATAAACAATTTGTCAGAAATTATCTGCTTTCAATAAATTTTAACAAGCAACCACCGCCTCCAAAACTGCCTGACGAAATTATTCAAAAAACCGGCAAAATTTACCTTGAAGTCCTTTATAAGTTAACAGGGGAAAGTATTTCCTGATGCAACCTGTCAGTATTAAAGTACGGAAAAATGCAGATATCTTTATAGTCTGGGATGATGGGAGCGAATCAAAAATTGATCTCAAAAAATTGAGAGAATTATGTCCTTGTGCAACCTGCCTCACATTCCGTCAGAGACAAGGAAAGGATTATATTCCAATCTTCAATGAAAACCAACTAAAAATTGCAAATATTCAACAAATTGGAAGCTATGGCATACAGGTGATCTGGAAGGATGGTCATAACACAGGCATATATGAATTCCCCTTTCTTAAGAATTTGGGTTCAAAAAATTAGTAATTTATAGCTTGTAAATTATAGATTAGCTCGCAAATCTATTTTTTTTATAAAAATATTAAATTTTCAAATTGTTAATTTATGGTTCTTCCTAATCAGCTAACAATATTAAGAATAATACTTACGCCTGTTTTTCTGGCTTTGTTTCTTTCTGAAAGCCCTTTGCTAAAGCAGATATCTCTGGCTGTTTTTATAATAGCTGCTTTAACTGACTGGTACGATGGCTGGTTGGCCAGAAAATTTAATTACATTACAAACTGGGGTAAATTCTGGGACCCTCTTGCAGATAAGATTTTAACTTCATCTGCATTTTTGGGATTTGCAGCTTTAAAGTTAATACCACTCTGGATGGTAATAATAATTCTTGTCCGTGATTTTTCTGTAACTACACTTCGTGCTTATGCAGATTATAAAGGTAAATCAATTCCGGCAAGTTATTATGCAAAATGGAAAACATTTTTACAAATGACATTTCTTTATTATTTATTGATAATGTATGTGGGTAAGTTATCCCCTCAAATTTTTCCGGCAAATAAAGAAATATTTGATATGCTGCTTGATGGAAAATTTATCTATTTCTTTATGTTATTTATTACAGCTATAACTTTTCATTCAGGGATTACATACTTGTACAGTAACAGGATACTTATCCTGGGATTATTTAATCGTGAAAATTAACATTATTGAAAGAGCGTTTGGCTCAGGTTTTTTTACAGGTTATATTCCGATTGCATCCGGCACTTTTGGAAGCTTTGCTGCACTTTTAATTTATTACATTCCTGGATTTGAAAAGCCATATATTATATTTTCTGCAATATTTATTTTTGCTGTTTATGGAATTTATTTAGGAAACAAATTTGAAAAACTATATGGCAAAGATCCTAGTCAATGTACTATTGATGAAGTGGTGGGAATGTGGATTTCGCTCTTATTCTTGCCAAAAAAAATTATTGTCTCTGCAATTGCCTTTTTAGTCTGGCGTGCTTTTGACATAATTAAGCCGTATCCCGCAAGAAAACTGGAAAAATTAGATGGCGGTATAGGGATAATGATTGATGATGTAGTTGCATCTATTTATACTTTAATTTTAATGCAAATAGTGTTAATAATATTTAAATTTTAAATTTATTTACAAAATAACGAAAATATGAATGCACATATAATTACTATTGGAGATGAAATTCTTATTGGTCAAACCCTAAATACAAACGCAGCGTTTATTGGTAGTAAACTTGTGGATATTCAGATATATGTCAAAAAAAGTTCGGTTGTTGCAGATAATGAAGAGGAGATTTTAAAGGAATTTAAGCAATGCTGGGAGGGCAATGATCTCGTCATTGTAACAGGAGGATTAGGGCCGACGCACGATGATATAACCAGGCAATGTGTGGTGAAGTTTTTTAACACCGAACTAGTTCAGAATAAAGATGTACTTGAGGATATCAAATCAATGTTTGCTAAGAGAGGAAGAGAGATTACAAAAATAAATGTTGGACAAGCATTGGTTCCAAAAATATCAAAAGTAATAAGAAATCGACGTGGCACTGCCCCTGGTTTTTGGATTGAAAAGAAAGACAAAATATTTATTGTAATGCCTGGAGTTCCTTTTGAAATGAAGGAAATGATGGAGGACTATGTGCTTCCTCAATTGCATAAAAAGCTTCAGAATCCTGAATTCTTTTCTTTAAGGAAAACTCTACATACGACCGGCATCCCGGAGTCGGCATTATTTGAAAAGCTTGGTAATCTTGATGAATTGTTAAATGGAGCAAGGCTTGCATTTTTACCCAGTCAATTTGGTGTAAAACTCAGGATCACAGCGAGAGAGAAGAATGAAGGAGATGCAAAAAATAAGCTATCCGAAGTGGAGCAAAAGATTAGAGGATTAGCCGGTAGATATATTTATAGCAGGGACGAGGAACTACTTGAAGAGGTCGTTGCAAGATTATTAAAAGAAAGAGGTTTAACAATTTCACTTGCTGAATCCTGCACAGGTGGCGGTTTGGCAAACGTATTAACAAATGTTAGCGGAGCCAGCGCATATTTTGAACGGGGAATTGTATCGTATAGCAATGCTTCAAAAGTTGAAATTCTTAAGGTAGTTGAAGACACTATTGTGGAGCACGGAGCAGTAAGTCTTGAGGTAGCAAGGCAAATGGCTGAAGGAGTAAAGTCAATCAGTGGAACTGATCTGGGGATTTCAGTAACCGGAATCATGGGGCCAACAGGCGCTACAACAGGAAAACCTGTCGGGCTGGTTTACATCGGGTTATGCGATGATAAAGTCTGCACTGCCAGAGAATTTACATTCGGCGATGATAGAATAATCAATAAGCAACGTACTATTCAGGCTGCACTTGACATGATAAGGAAACATTTACTCGGAATAGCATTAGATGGATAGGCTTTTTGTATCTCTTAATTTGCCTGAGAAAATTAGAGATAAGATAAATTCATTACGGTTTGATGCTGATCCCGGTGATAATAAACATAAGTGGGAGCCAAAGGACAAACTTCATTTAACCTTAAAATTTATTGGTGAAGTAGAAGAAAATTTAATTGCTCCGATAGCAAATGAATTGAATTTTATTGAAAATTACGAGGCCATTAATTGTGATACTGTAAATTATGGATTTTTCTATTCGAAAAAACAGCCAAGAATTTTATGGTTAGGTTTGCATACTGATAAAATTATTTTTAATCTTGTAGAAGAATTAAATTCCCGTCTTGAAAAATTATTAATCCCAAGGGAAAAGAAAGAGTTTACTTCCCACATCACTATTTTAAGGATAAGGGGAACAACCAGTGATCGTTTTATTGAAAACTTTAAGAATTTTGAAGTGCCGGCTATTAAATTCAAAGCGGATGAAGTATCACTGATCAAGAGCGAGTTATTGCCGCTTGGTTCTGTTTACAAAGAAATTAAAAAATATAAATTAAAATGATACGGAGGAATAATGGCTGATAAAGAGCAAAAATTAAAAATAATTGACGACGCTATTGCCAGCATAGAAAAGACTTATGGCAAGGGCTCTATAATGAAGCTTGGAGACGGGGTCATAGTGCCAGTTGAATCAATTCCAACCGGGGCTTTATCTCTTGACTATGCGCTTGGGATAGGTGGAGTACCCAGAGGCAGAGTAACTGAGATTTACGGTCCTGAGTCAAGCGGAAAAACTACTCTTTGCCTTCACATAATAGCTGAAGCTCAAAAAGCTGGAGGGCTTGCCGCTTTTATTGATGCCGAGCACGCTCTCGATGTAAATTATGCAAAAAAATTGGGTGTTGATACAGCAAATCTTCTAATTTCACAGCCTGATTTTGGTGAACAAGCGCTTGAAATCACGGATACACTGGTTAGAAGCAATGCCCTTGACATTATTGTCATTGACTCTGTAGCTGCTCTTGTCCCACGTTCAGAAATTGAAGGTGAAATGGGCGACGCGACAATGGCTGTACAGGCGAGATTGATGTCACAGGCTTTGAGAAAACTAACAGGTGCGATTTCGAAATCTAAAACTTCAGTAATTTTTATTAACCAGTTGAGACAAAAGATTGGTATAATGTTTGGGAATCCGGAAACAACTACAGGTGGTAACGCTCTTAAATTTTATGCCTCACTCAGAATGGATATAAGAAGAATAGCTGCAATTAAGGATGGGACTGATGTAATAGGCAACAGAACGAGAGTTAAAATAGTTAAAAGTAAGGTTGCGCCGCCTTTCAAAGAGGTTGAGTTTGATATCCTTTACAATGAAGGAATAAGTAAAACAGGTGACTTGCTGGATTTGGCAACTAATCTTGAAGTTGTAAAGAAAAGTGGTGCCTGGTTTACTTATGATGAAGATCGATTCCAGGGCAGAGAACAATTCAGGCAAAAGTTAATTGAGCTTCCTGATTTATTTACAAAGCTTAATAAAGAAGTGAGAACTAAACTTGGAATTTTAAAAGCTGAACCTGTTGCAGAAAAACCCGAAACTGAAGAGAAAACAAAAGGGAAGAAAGGTTCCAAATAAATTTTAGCAATGACGATAACGCGTGTAGTTAAGAAAGATGAAAACAATGTAGTTGTTTATCTCGATAATGACGAAAAGCTTTATTTAACTTATGAAGTGTTTATGAAGAATGGTCTCAGGAAAGACTCAGAAATTCCTGAAGACCATTTTCAATTTTTAATAAGGGAGAATCAGAAATTTCATATCAGGCAAAAAGCATTTTCATTTATCGCCAGAAGATACCATTCGATTTTTGAAATTCGTACAAAACTCAGGCAGAAAAAGTATGACAAAGATCTGATTGAAGATACTATCAATAATCTAATTGCTAATAAATATCTCGATGATCTGGAATTCTCAAAGATATTTGCCGATGAAAATATCAGGCTAAAACTCTGGGGGAAAAATAAAATTAAGGCGGAATTAATGAAACGGGGAGTCGATGCGCAAACTATATCTGAAGTAATTAACGAGAAATTTCCGGATGGTAATGACCTTGAGAATGCTATTGTGCTGGCATTAAAAAAATACAAAGCTTTAAAGAAGAGGAATCTCGAGAACCTAAAACTGAAGCAGAAAATATATGCTTTTCTTTCCTCCAGGGGATATGATTATGAGACTAGTAAGGACGCTGTTGATAAAGTGATAAACGATTTTGAAGAATAATTATCAGATAGGCGTTCTTAGAAGCGGCCGTGTGATTAGACTGGAAATTTTATTAATACTATTTCAATTTTTTCTGCAGGGATAATATCATTTCGGAAATTTCCGGAATTTTTACCTTTTCTGATGCTATTATTAAGTCCATCCATTTCCTTTTTCTTCTGGCTTTGTCAGGATATTCTTCATATTCCCTAATTACTTCCATAGAATATATTTTTATGAAGCATTTACCAAACGATTTTTGTACCACAAAATTTCCTAATTCAAAGGTCTCGTTGCTTCCCATTACGCCAGCTTCTTCAAAGGCTTCTTTTTTAGCAGATTCAAATGGAGTAAGATTAAATTCAACATATCCTTTTGGGATTATCCACTTACCTCTATTTACAGTAGTAATCAAAAGAATCTCAATTTTCTTCTTGCCTTTTCTACGATAAGGTACAACTCCGGATTGATGATAATTTAATTCTAGTTTCAAATTGGATTGTTAGTAAGTTAAATTAATGTTTATGCTTAAGGTAAAATAATTATTTGTCCTGCAAAAAGGAAAATTTCTTATCTGATTATTCAATAGAAATCTGTATCTTTTCTAACAAGAAAAATCTCTTAATGATGAATATTCAAAAGAACTTCTCACTAAAAAATCTTAATACTTTCGGCATAGATGTAAAGGCAAGGTTTTTTGCTGATATTAAATCCGAGGATCAACTCGGTCTTATCCTGTCTGACAATAAATTTATGGATGTCCCTAAAATAATTTTAGGTGGCGGAAGCAATATTCTATTTATTCAGGATTTTGACGGAGTGGTAATAAAAAATTCAATATCAGGAATTACAATTATTCAGGAAGACGCTGACTCAATCTTTATTAAAGCAGGAGCAGGTGAAATCTGGCACGACATGGTTTTGTTTTGTGTTGAAAAAAATTATGGCGGCATTGAAAACCTTTCATTAATTCCGGGAACGGTTGGCGCTGCGCCGATTCAAAACATCGGCGCTTATGGGCAGGAAATTAAAGATGTATTTGTAAGTCTTGAAGGAATTTTTATTGACACGGCTAAGAAAAAAGAGTTTTTAAATATGCAATGTGAATTTGGCTACAGGGACAGTATATTTAAGAAAGAACTAAAAAATAAATTTGTAATTACTTCAATCGTTTTGAAACTAAGTAAAAATCCCATACCAAATTTGGAATATGGAACAATAAAAGAGGAAATTGCAAAATTAAATCTTGATAGGATTACAATTAAAAATGTAAGTGATGTAATCTGCAACATTCGAAAAAGCAAATTACCTGATCCAAAACAGATTGGTAATGCGGGAAGTTTTTTTAAAAATCCTGAAATAGAAAGTAGAAAATATTCTGAATTAGAAATAAATTTTCCTGGTATTCCCGGTTATAAAATGCAAAATGATAAGGTAAAGATTCCTGCAGCCTGGTTGATAGAAAAATGCGGATTTAAAGGAAAAAGAGTAGGGAATACTGGAACTCATCCAAAGCAGCCCCTTGTGCTGGTAAATTATGGTAATGCAAGTGGTTCTGAAATACTTGGTTTTGCTAATATTATTAAATCCTCTGTGAAAGACAAATTTGGTATTTTACTGGAAGAAGAAATAAATATAGTATAAACGGCTAATGCCGTTGAATTTCAGCATCCTTATTTTTAATTTATATAAATTAGTTGCCGTCCAAAAGATGGAACTTTTCCCCAAAAAACTTCTTGCAATCCAAGGAGCCTAAAAATATGAAAGATCAGAAGAAGGACGAACAAGTTTTATCCGCTTACGAGAAGGCAGCCCAGGAAGGTGTTGATCCAAGATGTATCCCGCAGAAATTGCGGGGACCAGTGCCCGAACATGATGAAATTATATATCCGAATTATCCTCAGTCAGATCACGAATCCTGGAAATATCTTTTCGACAGGCAAATGAAATACTTACCAAATAGAGCTTGTGATGAATATATTAATGGAGTGGATAAATTAAATTTTACAAGGGATAGAATTCCGGCTTTAAAAGATTTGAGCCATGTGTTTAATCAAACTACAGGATGGAAAGTTGCACGTGTTCCGGGATTAATCGATGTAAATGATTTTTTTGGACTTCTGCGCAGGAGAGTTTTTCCATCGACCGATTATATTCGTGGCAAAGAAGAACTTGATTACACACCTGCTCCGGATTGCTTTCACGATATGTTTGGTCATATGCCATTGTTGACAGATAAGGATTTTGCAGAGTTTTATCAGCAATTTGGCGAAGCGGCTTTAAAAGCGGAAGGCAAGAACAGAAAATATCTTGAAACTTTTCATTGGTTTACAGTTGAATTTGGTTTGATACATAAACCTGAAGGAATGAGGATTTATGGTGCAGGAATACTTTCATCAAAAGGTGAAGTCCAGCACGCACTTTCTGATAAAGTTGAAGTTAGAGATTTTGATCCTGAAAAAATTGTTGTGCAGGATTATGATGTATGGCACTTGCAGCCGGTTCTTTTCGCTATCAAATCATTTGAACAGCTAAAAGACGGTTTCAAACGATGGACTAAAGAACTTGGCCTGTTATAGTTAGTCTTGGATTAATTTTAAAAAGGTGATCAGCCCTAACAACTTACTTTGATTAGAGAAAATTTTCTAACTTGAAAATCCTGCCGTAAATGTCTAATTTAATTAGTCTTAAAAGCCAATAAAATTTCGAATTATATTCAAACAAGGAGTTATTATGTCAGTAAAAGTAGGAGACCAGGCACCTGGATTTACATTACCTAATCAAAACAAGGAAAAAATTAGTCTCGATAATTATAAGGGCAAAAAAATTGTTCTGCTATTTTTCCCTTTTGCTGGAAGCGGTGGTTGCACAAAGGAAATGTGCAGCTTTAGAGATGAATTAAAAAGGTACGAAGATCTTGACGCACAGGTTTTAGCTGTAAGTGTCGATAGCATTTATGCATTAAAATTATTTGAAGAAAAAAACAAGTATAATTTCCCTTTGTTAAGCGATTTTAATAAAGAGGTTATAACCAAATACGGTGTAGTTGATAATGCATTTGCTGCGGGATCTTTAGATTATATAGGTGTAGCTAAAAGATCAGCTTTTGTAATTGGAAAAGACGGAAAAGTAAAATATGCGGAAATACTTCCATCGCCTGGTGATGAGGTAAATTACGAAGCTATTAAAAGTGCACTTAAATAAATATGATAAAACAAATTTCTCCATCAGAAGTCAAAACGCTTCTTGATTCAGGTGAAAAGTTGCGGCTTATAGATGTACGGGAAAAATGGGAATATGATACTGCTAAAATTGAAAACTCAGAACTAATGCCCCTTAGTGAATTTAATGATCATTATGATAAATTAAATCACAATGATAACCTTATAATTTGTTGTCACACTGGCAATAGGAGTTTTACAGTTTGCGCTTATCTCATTAAGAATGGTTTTAAGAATGTAAGTAATCTTGATGGAGGAATTACTGCCTGGTCTCAAGAAGTGGATCCATCAATACCGATATATTAATAAAAACCGCTGGTTGATATTCAATTGGGAGAACTCAAATGATTAAAGAAGGAAATAAAGCTCCTGCTTTTAAATTAAAAAATCAGGATGGCAAGATAATTTCATTAAGTGATTTTAAAGGTAAAAAAGTTGTACTTTACTTTTATCCTAAGGATGATACAAGTGGGTGTACGAAAGAAGCTTGCAGCTTCCGGGATGGATTACCAAAATTTGGAAAACTTAATGCTGAAATTCTTGGTGTAAGCGCTGATTCAGTCGAATCACATAAAAAGTTTGCTGAAAAATATGACTTGCCATTTACCTTGCTCAGCGATGAAAGTAAAAAAATGATACAGAAGTATGGTGTCTGGAAAGAAAAAAGTATGTACGGAAGAAAATATATGGGAATTGAAAGAACAACTATTATTATTGATGAATCTGGGAAAATCAAAAAAATATTTCCTAAGGTTAAAGTTTCCGATCACGATAAAGAAGTTCTTGAAGCACTGAATAGTTAGTAATAACAAGAGAGCAATCATGGTTTATGTAACCAGGCGCGACACTTTCAATGCAGCTCACCGCGTGTTTAATCCTAAATTATCTGATGAAGAAAATTTTAAGATTTTTGGTAATTGTAGTAATCCCAACTGGCATGGCCATAATTATATTCTGGAAGTAGTTGTTGCTGGAGAGATAAACCCTGAAACCGGGTATGTTATAGATTTGAAAGTTTTAAAGGAGATAATAAATAATCGCATTATCGAAAAAGTAGATCATAAAAATTTGAATATCGAAGTTGAATTTATGAAAGGGGTTCAACCTTCGGCAGAAAATATTACTATTGCAGATTTGGAAACAGTTAGAGAAAAGAATACCATCCGGAAAATTGTATTCAGTAAAGTTATATGAGACGGAGAATAATTATTTTGAATATAAAGGAGAATAAAGCTTGAATAAGGAAAAGATTGAAAATTTAGTCGTTGATCTTCTAAAAGAAATTGGCGAGGATCCGAACAGAGAGGGACTGAAAAAAACTCCTACAAGAGTTGCGAAGGCTTATGAGTTTTTGACATCTGGTTATTCAAAGGATCCTGAAAAAGTATTGAATAATGCGGTGTTTAATGAAAAATATGATGAAATGGTATTGGTAAAAAATATTGATTTTTATAGCCTGTGCGAACATCACATGCTTCCGTTTTTTGGTAAGGTTCATATTGCCTACATACCAGATGGGAAAATCATTGGGCTGAGCAAAATACCCAGAATAGTTGAAATCTTTGCACGCAGATTGCAGGTTCAGGAAAGAATGACCCAGCAAATTGCGGATACTATAGAAGAATTTTTGGAACCGCAGGGTGTGGCTGTTGTATCAGAAGCCTTTCATATGTGTATGATGATGCGCGGTGTAGAAAAACAAAATTCATCTGCAACGGCCAGTGCTGTTCACGGTATTTTTAAAGAGGATGCAAGAACCAGGGCCGAATTTATTAATCTTATATCGCAAAAGAATTTATAATGAAAGAAAAGAGAGCCGGGGTATGGATAACCGGGGCAAGTTCAGGCATTGGAAAAGCGACTGCAAAAGAATTTGCTAAAGTTGGTTGTGATGTTTTTGTCTCTGCACGGCGTGCAACTGAATTAGAAAGACTTAAGAAGGAATTAAGCAAAGATAAACTTACAATTGAATTACACCCTTGTAATGTTGCTTCATCAGCAAATATTGACCAGGTTGTAAAAAAAATTTCGGCTAAACATAAAATCAATTGCCTGGTAAATAATGCCGGTGTAACTACTTTTAAGGATGCACTTGATAATTCAATCCAGGAAATAAATGATATTATCAATACAAACCTGCTAGGCTCTATTTATGCAATTAAATATGTTCTTCCGCATATGATAGAAAATGGTGGCGGAACGATAATTAATATTATCTCAAGTGCAGCTAAAAAAATATTCACAGCGAGCAGCGCATATACAGCCTCGAAAGCAGGTTTACTTGGATATACTAATGTTTTAAGAGAAGAGGTAAGGAAACATAAGATAAGGATAATAAATATTCATCCCGGCGCTACGGAAACTCCAATGTGGTCACAGGATGTAAGAAAAGAAAACTCTAATAGAATGATGACAAGTGAAGAAATTGGAAGGCTGATCGTGTGGGCTTTCCTTCAGGAAGGAAATGTTGTTACAGAGGATATAGATGTTAAACCCATTCAGGGAGATTTATGATGAATAGCAAAGAACTTGCAATTGTTACAGGCGGAAACAAAGGAATAGGAAAGGCAATCGCATTAAGATTTGCGAATGAGGGTTATGACGTAATGATTTTTGGAAGGGATGTTGATACATTAAAAAATACGCAGGCAGAAATATTAAATTCCGGAGTTGGATGTGAAATTTTTGCAGGAGATGCAGCTGATGAAAAATTCGTTTCTAATTCAGTCTCAGGTATAATTAAGAAATATGGAAAGGTTGACCATCTCGTAAATAATGCAGGTATCGGGATATTTAAAAAGCTGGTCGATTCTAATCTTCAAGATTTTAAAAAACAAGTAGATGTGAATCTCTTCGGCGTTTATAATTTCACAAAAGCTGTAGCTGGCAAAATGATTGAGCAAAAAAGCGGGTCAATAATTAATATTTCCTCGCTAGCTGGAAAGAATTCGTTTGTTAATGGTACCATGTATTCCGCAACCAAACACGCGGTTCTTGGATTTACAAGATCATTAATGCTTGAGTTAAGAGAACACAATATCCGGGTTGCTGCAATTTGTCCCGGTTCAGTTGCAACTGAATTTTTTGGTGGACCGGGCAGGCATCCGAATTATGATAAAATATTGAAACCGGAAGATGTGGCCGAATCCTTAATGGCAATCTTAAAACTTCCGGTTAGTGCCCTGATAAGCGAAATTGATCTGCGTCCGACTAATCCTAAGTAATTCGGAATTCAACATTAATTTTTAAACTGTTCAATCCCAACCCACAATTTATAGGTAATGTTCTTGGATTTCCATTCTTTAAAAATAAATTGACAATACCTGAATAATTTAGTTAATTACGTCCCCTAATTTTTGATTGGGCAATTTCAATTAAAAAATGCTGTTTTATGTATTTTTTAGAGATTTATATTGGGCTTTGTATTATCTTTTTTCTATTAATCGTTATATTAATAAAAATCTCGCCATCTGGCTGGGAAGATGAGAATGGCTTCCATCAATTGAGTACTAAAGAAAATACGATAACTTTTCCGCTTAAAAATAAATCTGCAATGAACCATCTTTCGATTAATTTCAAAATAGCTCACTATCAAAACCTTGACAACAGAAGGTCAGGCCATCCTATTACTTTAGCATCTTGAAATATATTATTTTATTGGCAGACTCTCCCTAATCATTTTTATAAAGCCTTTTGTGGAAACTATTCGCCACTGGCAGTACATAATGTCAGCTTGGTTTAAAAAATATAGCTTATTATTCTTTATTTAGCGATTTAGTTACCAGCTTAAACAGTATTAGAATAAATATCTTGTCCTGAAAAATTTTTCAAATCTCCTGAATATAGTTAAAACAAGTAAAGATTTTAAGTTCTAAAGATTATAAAATTTTAATTGATAAAGGGGGAGGGAAATATTCATTCTGTTATTCTGCTGGTTGCTTTCCTTCCTCTTTATCACGATAAATAAAAATTTGGAAACGACAAAAATTTATATCATACAAAAATTTAAATCAAAATTTCAGAATCTGGAATAATAAGTAATAAAATAATTTTGTTAATAGGGCTAATATTCCCTGGGAACGAATTTCCATAACAAACAAAAGGAGCATAGTATGAAGAACTTTTTAACATTTTGGCTTTTCATTTTTTTCGCTTTTGCAGTTGATTCATTGCCTCAGGATGATCCATGCAATTGGGGCATAATATTTTCCGTCAAAAAAAATTTTACTTTGGGAAAATATGAGGTCAGTCCATTGCCGCAATATTCTACCCTCGCAACTACTATGCCTACAATGGCATCAGGTATTGCTTTTGAAAAAACTTATGATCGACATAGTTTCACTTTAGGGGTAGACCTTTCCTTGGATGATAGTAAACAAGATTTTACAGGTGGCGGTTCCCAGGAAGTAACCTCTTCTGAATATGCTTTAAGATTTGCCTATAACAACTATTTCAGAGGAATAGAAACTTCTACTAAAATTGCTCCATTTTGGGCGATGTGGGCCTCCTTTGCAAATTATTCAAATACTGTAACAGATAGAACAATACCGGGCAGTGAGACTAAAGACGAATTCAGTGGTTCGGTAATTGGTTTTGGTTTGGCTTTTGGCTTTTGGTGGTATATAATTGAATCGAATAAAGTATCTCTTGGTGCGCAGTATAACCTGGGAGGTATGTACTATCCGCAATCGACTTATACCAGTACCGGGCCAAGCGGATCTACTACCACGAATGGTCCGTCAATATTCCATTTCGGCGATTGCGGAGCTCGGCTAATGTTCAAAGCATCTTTTTAATTTTGTTATTAATGAATAGAATACGGAATAATTTTTCTAATTTGCAACTTAAATAAGAAAAACAAAAAGCCCCGAACAAGTCGGGGCTTTATAACACCGGTTTATTTATTCCCTGGTCCGTTCCAGCCAAAGTTCCTCATCGATCTATGCTTTCTCATACTATTCATTATCTCCGGCAAGTACTTCTTAGCTATCTTTCTTTGATCCGGTGTGAATATTTCTCTAATATCCATTAAATGATTTGCAGTTGCTAACGCCATTGCATTTTTATCTTTATTTAGGGCTTCGACTGATGTTACAACTTCATCTCTTGTTATATCATCTTTATTTCGCAAAGCCTTAAGGTTAATCATATCTTTCTGAAGGTTTGCTTTTAGGTCTACCATCTTTGTCTGAAAATCGGTTCTTAGTTTTGAAATCTGGTCTTTTTGTGCATCTGTTAGGTTAAGTTTTTCAAATATTTTACCCTGCATCATATTGCGACCCATCATATGATCTTTCATCATTCCTTTCCTATTCATATCACCTTTAGGCGTCTGGGCATAAATACCTGCTGTTGCAAATGTCATAAACATTAAGGCCATAATTGCAGCAATTATTCTGGATTTCATCGTAAATTCTCCTTTTAGTTTTTGATCAATGTCTTGATGATTTGACATTAAATATTTTACAATGGTTTAAATCTATTTTCTTTGTAATTTAGCTTAAACCTTTTAAGCTCGCATTTTGTCCAATTATCGCATAAATAAGGTATAATGCCTGAAAGTACTAATGATTTTGACCTGATTAAGGATTTTACCAATGGTAATGAAAGTGCATTCAATAAAATTGTGCTGAAATATCAACATAAGATTTATTGGCATGCAAGAAGAATGACAGGTAATCATCTTGATGCTGATGAAATTGTTCAGGAAGTTCTTTTGGTAATGTATAATAAGTTACGAGACTTTAAATTTCAATCTTCTCTTTACACCTGGATTTATAGGATAACTTCTACAAGAAGTATAAATTTTATAAAGAGGAGAAAATTAAAGCAGGTGTTTTCCTTTGAAGATCATCCGGAAATTCCTGTTAGAATAGATGAAGACATTATTAATAATATAGAAATAAAGGAAAAACTCGAAAAGGTGGAAAAATATTTGGAAAAAATACCACCGAAACAAAGAGAAATCTTTATTCTAAAAAATTATGAACAGATGACATACGAAGAAATTGCTGAAATAACAGGAAAGAGTGTTGGCGGCTTAAAGTCGAATTATTTTCAGGCAATGAAAAAAATTATGGAAATGGTGAAAAACAATGAATGAAAAATTAATCAAATATATTGCTGAGGAAATGAATTCTTCAGAGAAGGAAGAGTTTGAAAAATTAGTAGGCAATTCTCCGGAATTGCTAAAAGAGGTTCAAAAGTACCGGGAGTTTTTTTCTAATATTAAGGAAACTAACAATCCTGAAATTAACGAAAGTTATTTTATAAATTTATTGCCTAATTTCAGAAATAAACTTGAGTTTGTAAAAAGGAAAAAGTATCATCCTGTATATTCATTCGCTTCAGCTGTAATTACAGTGATAGTAATATTAATGTTTATCCCGCGTTCAGAGAATATTATTAAAGAAGAAAATAGTATTACTGGAAATTATAGTACTGGGGAGATTACGGATTATTTAACCATGAATTCAGAACAACCTTTGGTAACTAATTTGCCAGCTGACGTAGAGGCAAACTATGATTCGCTTCTTGATGGGATGATCTATAGTGAACTGGATATTAATGATCAGAATTTAGCCACAACTGAACTAATTGATAAACTCGATTATAATGCTCTGATCCAATCTGTTAACCCGAATGAAGCTTCGGTTATTTACGAACAACTGAAAAATAAGAAAATTTTTTAGAAGGAGTTATATGAAAACATTCTTTACTATATTTTTTGCATTAGCATTGATCTTTCCGGCACTGGCACAGGGAAACGGCCAACAGAGAAACAGAAGAGGTCAGGGGAAAATAGAAGAATTGGAAAAAATTAAATTGATTGATGCTTTGCAAATGAATGAAGAAACGACTCTAAAATTTTTTGCACGCAGAAATGAATATCAAAATAAAGTTAAAGATTTAATGGCAGATGCTGATACTCAATTAAATAAAATATCTGATTTTGTAAAAAATAACGGCGATAAAAACTCAACAGAAATGAAAAAAATGATAAATGAATATTTGACTTTTAATGAGGATATAGCCAAAGAAAAGACTAATTTTATTAATTCATTAAGTGACATACTTTCCTATGAGCAAATTTCCAAATTGCTAGTATTTGAAAAGCACTTCAGGGAAGAGCTGCGCAAATTATTATTCAGACCGAGGGCAGATCATTAAAAATTGACCATATACTTCGGAACTATAACATTAAAATTGTTGTATAATACTGCAGAATAAGGGTTGATTTTATAATTCAACGGAGGTATTTTTTCACCACACTTTTGCGGAAGTGGTGAAATTGGTATACACGCTATCTTGAGGGGGTAGTGCCTTAATTGGCGTACGGGTTCAAGTCCCGTCTTCCGCACTTTTTCCAACCACAAATAAAGGAAGATACAAATGAAAATATTGTCAAGTGTATCTTATTGCCTGTTACTAATTCTTTTTTTCGCCAATTCAGCTTTTTCACAAGAGATGAATCCAGAGGCTGGTAAGCTATATAATGCAGGTAATAAGATGCTAAAATCAGGAAACTACATGGGAGCGGTTCAGGAGTATGATAAAGCTCTTGCAATCGATAAAGATTATAGGACCTATTATCAGAAAGGTATGGCATTAAAAAAAGCTAACAAATATGATGAAGCCAGAGATGCATTTGAAAGCTGCTTAAAAGTAAATCCAGGTTTTGATGCTGCATATAATGCTTTAGGAGGAGTTTATTTCTCGCTAGGGAAATACCAGGAAGCGGCAGATAATTTTGAAAAAGTTATTGAAATTTCAAAAAACAATAGTGTAAAAAAAATGGTTCAGTCGAATCTTGCTTTAGCGTATACAAAGTTAGGCACTATTGCTATGTCCGATGGTAATAGCACTAAAGCAATTGATTTTTTACAGAAGGCAGTTAATAACAGTAATTACGATGCAGCCTATTTGGCATTAGCTAAAATTTATAGTGAAACCGGCAGCTATGATAAATCAATTGAAGCTGCTGAAAAAGCACTTAAGTATCGAAAGACAATTTCTAAAGGAGGTCCTTATTATTATATGGGAGTAGCATATAAATCAAAGGGCGATCTTACAAAAGCTAAAGAAATGTTTACAGAAGCAAGGCAGGATGCGACCTACAGAAAAACTGCAGAATACGAATTAACGGCTTTGAAATAATCATTACTATTTCTGAAAACCCCCTCAAAGAGGGGGCTTTTATATTGACAGCAATGCAAAAACATTTCGTTAAGAACCTCAAAAACGACAATAAAAAATTTAGATTACTTATCCTGCCTTTTATCAGTTCTGCTGCTGTTTTAAGAAAAAATAAATTATTAAAGAAACTTTTATTATCCGCAAAAGAGAATAATATTAAGCCCAATAAAATCTATGAAGCATTGCTTCAGACTTATTTATTTGCGGGATTTCCATCGGCACTAGTTTCATTAAAGTTATCATCTGAAGTTTTCCCATTCAAAGGCGCAAAATCTGGGGGAGCAAATTCTTACAAAAAAAATGGTGAAGTAAATTGCAAAAGAATCTACGGTAATAAATTTGAAAAGTTGATGAATAATGTGCAAGAATTTTCTCCTGAATTATCTGAATGGTTAATATCGGAAGGCTATGGCAAAGTATTAAGCAGAAAGGGGCTTTCATTGAAGGAAAGGGAAATGAGCATTGTTGCTGTACTTTGTTCGATGAAATATGAAAGCCAACTTTATTCCCACATAAATGGAGCTTTTCGATTAGCTAATTCCCTCGATGAAATTAAAGAACTTATAACAAACCTGGAACAGATTGGAGGAAAGGGGGTATCAAATTTTGGTCTAAAGGTGTTTAACTCATATCTTAATAGTAAGAAATGGTAATATGATTAATATTTTCCTTCCTTTAGATCGATTGGAATTAAACGAGCGCATTCGTTAAAAATTGAAAGGGCAAAATGAAATAATCAGTAGTATTACTTTTGGCCACAATCCTACCTAATATTTTTCTTTAAGTAAACTATTTATTCTATTCAATGACTTGATTTTATGAGGGCTAAAAACCTATATTGGTATTAAAGGTTTTGATTTATAAAACTATTAAATGTTATTTAGCTTCAGAGCAATATCATAGCTCAACTTTATTTGTAGCGTTGACAAAAATCAGGATTCGATATAATAAAACAATAACAATTAACTATTTGTGTTAAATGAGAAAAACAGCCTCTCTGATAATAATATTATTTCTTCTATCAAATTATTTAAATGCTCAGAGTACTTCGGAAATTTATTCATCTGCAATGAAGGCATATAATTCAGCCGATTATGTAAAAGCAGATAAAATATTTGAAGAGTTTTTTAAAAGCCACTCTACTTTAGATGAATTATTCGCGACAGCTAAATATTATTCATCGGATGCTCTTTTAAAATTGGGTGAGCAGACTGCAGCTTCCAACGGGTTTGAATATCTTGTTAATAATTTCAAATGGTCTGCATTCAGAGATCAATCAATGTATAAACTAGGGTTGATATACTATAATGAAGAATCATATTCAAAGTGCAGATACTATTTAATTTTATTGCTGGATGAATATCCGGGAAGCGAATATGATGGATCAGCACTTTATTGGATCGGTGAATCTTTTTCAAAAGAAAATCGTCTCAATGATGCAGTCTCATTTTTGAAACAGGCAATTGAAAGCCCGAAAAACAATGGTTTTGTGGATTATTCCATTTACACTTTGGGCAGGGTTTATGAAAAACTGGGTGACTATAAAAATGCGGTAAAATATTATGACCAATTATTATCTTTCCACCGCGATAGTAAACTTGTACCAGATGCGCAAATAAGAATTGGGATGGCTTACTTCAAACTAAAAGATTATCAATCATCAATTCTGGAATTAAATAATCCACTCGTAAATACATTGCCAAAAGATCAGTATGCTCAAAGCCTTTATCTTTTAGCTAATTCCTATTACAGAGTTAAGGATTACAGTAACGCCGAGAAAACATATAAAACTATTATCAGTGATTTCCCATCCAATAATATTTTGCCTGAAGTTAAATTCGGACTGGCCTGGTGTTATTTTCAACAGAAAAGATACAATGAGGCTTATAATGAATTTAACGCATTGTCTGCCGGAAATGATACCTTAGCAATCAAATCATTTTTCTGGAAAGCTGAATCAAAAAGATATTCTGGGCAGGAAGCGGAGGCTTTTAATATTTACAAAGAGTTTCTGCTAAAATACCCCGGCAGCGATCTTGGATACGGCGTTCAGTATCAGATTGCAGTAGTCTATTATAATGATAAAAAATATGATTTGGCAGAAAAATTTATAAGAACCGCTATGGGTTCAGATGATCTAACTATTAAAGCAAAAGCTTATACTTTGATGGGCGAAATTGAAGTTGAGCAAAAGAAGTATAGCGAAGCAATAAATAATTTTAAGTCTGTATTAGAATTACAGAGTATTCCAGATGATCTTCGCAACAGATCTTTGCTTGGACTGGGTGCTGCTTCATATTATTCGAAAAATTACAATGACGGCATCTCAAATTTACTTACACTTAATCAGGCAGATAAAGATTATGATAGTGATAAAGCAAATTTCTTCCTTGCCGAAAACTATTTTGGCCTTGGTAAATATGCAGATGCGTTGAAAAGATATAATTTCGTTTCTAATTCAAATGCTGTATTATATGCTTTGGCGCTTTACGGAATAGGTTATTGTTATTATGACTTAGGTGACTATGAAAATGCTGCTATTAAATTCTCTGATTTCATAAAGAAATTCCCAAATGATTCGCGAATTATTGATGCAAAATTAAGATTAGCAGACAGTTATTACGGGACCAAAAATTTTGCCTCTGCCAGTAAAATATATAAGAATCTTTTTAATTTTAATAAATCATCCTTAAACGATCCGAATACATATTACCAGTATGCTCAAACATTGTACAAATCAGGCAATACCACTGATGCCATAAATGAATTCCAAAATCTTCAAAGAAGATACCCTGGATCAGAATATGCGGACAAATCACTTTATATAGTAGGGTGGATTTATTTTCAGCAAAATGATTATAATAAAGCAATAGATAATTACCGAAATGTGCTTCAACAATATCCCGGTTCCTCATTAGGACCAATTATTTATTATTCAATTGGCGATGCATATTTTAATCTTGCTGAATACGATTCCGCAATTGCAAGTTATCAAAAAGTAATGGTTGACTACCCGACTTCGCCTCATGTATTTGATGCAGTAAACGGAATTCAGTACAGTTACATTGCAAAGAATCAACCTGAAAAAGCTGTGGGTTTGATTGATCAATTTGTAAATCAAAATCCTGGTTTAAGTTTTGCGGATCAGATTTACTTTAAAAAAGGTGAAATTTATTATGGACTCCGCGAATATGCCAAAGCTGAAGCAAGTTATAAAGATTTCATAACTAAGTTTCCAACAAGCAAATCATTACCGGAAGCTTATTACTGGGTCGGCAAAAGTGCACAAAATTTAAATCAAAATGAAGAAGCAATATTTAATTTTAATTATGTATTTAATAATTATCCCAAAAGTGAATCTGCCGCAGCCGCAGTAATTGAAATGGGAAATATTTATAATAGCACTAAGAATTATGATGAAGCTTTAAACATACTTAACAATGCTGTTGGCAAGTTAGCTCAATCTTCCCGAATTCCTGAAATATTGTTTTTAAAAGGTGTAACACTTTCAAATAAGGGCGACCTAACCAACGCTTACGCGGCCTTTAATGAAGTTGTTGAAAGTTACGGTACTACAATCTTTGCGCAAAAAGCAAAATTCGAACTTGGATTAATAGAACTTGCGGCAAAAAGATATGACAATGCTGTAATATATTTTCAGGAACTCGCTACTAACCGGACGGATGATATTGGCGCCAAAGCTCAATATTATCTCGGAGAAACATTATTCGAACAGAACAAAATTACAGATGCGATCAGTGCTTTTGTAAGAGTGAGAACTATTTTTTCAGCTTATGATGAATGGCTTACAAGATCATTTCTAGGGCTTGGCGATTGTTACGCAAAACTGAAGGATAATAGACAGGCTAAGGAAATGTACAGAACAGTAATTTCAAAACACAGGCAGGATGAATTTGGTAAAGAAGCTGAATCCAAATTGAGGAAATTAAAATGAGAAAACTTTTAATAATTAGTATCGTACTGATCTTTTCTTTATCTATTTATTCTCAAGAAAACGATAAGAAAAATCCTAATGTGGAATTACCGGACTTCGTAATTACCGGTAAGGATGTAATATCATTGCAGAAAGCAAACAAACTTGATCCTGGCTTTATATCAATAATATCTGAAGAGTTTATTCAGCCGCTTTATTCCCCTGAAAATCTTGGCATATCTGATCTGGCCAATCCAATAAAAGATCAGTTAAATTTAACTGATACACTTAATTTATATAGCACAAGATTGACTATAGGTACAGGAATTTATGCTTCACCCGAAGGAAATTTATCATTTGCTCAGCCTTTTAATAATGTTATTATCGGAGCGGTTCTTAATGGTGAAAATCAAAGAGCTTATATTGATAACAGTGATAGGTATAAAATTAATGGGGAATTAAGCCTTGCTTATTTTGTCCCGGATGATGCTTCATTAAGTGGAACTCAGTTTAAGTTTAGAGGAGGCTACGGATTAAACAGTTATAGATTTTATGCTTCTAATAACCCCACTCAAAAAAGAAATTATTATAATGGCAATTATTCTCTGGATGTTAGTAATCTTGTTGCAAGATATTTTAATTTTGATTTAAGTGCCAAGGATAAATATACATTTCTTAGTGATGAAAATCTTACAGAAAATTTATTTAGGGTAGATGGTTACCTTAAAGGAAGTTTCCCATTTTTTAACCTTGCTGGTAATTTTAATTATACAAGACAATTACTAACAAACAATATAATAAACAAGGGAGACTTTGATTATATTTTTGTCCGTCCTTATATCCAGTTTATTTTGCAGAATGCATTTATTATCTCAGGTGGAATAAGCTATTCAAAGTCAGGTAGTTTAAATTACACTGCACCATATGCATCGGTTGCATTTAAAGTAAATGATTTTGTTTCTTTATATGGCGAATTTAATCCTTCAGCTGAATTCCTCGGGCAAGGCGATTTTCTTGTCCAGAACATGTATTATAATCCTCAGGTTTTTCCAAATGCATTTATTAAAAAAACTTCGGCCTTTACCGGTTCGTTAAAATTTCAATATTTTAAATATTACGAGATTGATGCAGGCATAAAATATTTTAAAGCCGATAATCTACCGTTTTTCATGAATTCTGCTTCATCAGGAATGTTTGATGTAAACTTTACCGGCGCTACTAATTATTCAGTGTACGCTAATTTCCTTTTTCATAATGGACCTTACGGAGTTTTTTATGCAACTGCAGATTATAATGATTTAAAAGATAATTCGGGAAATACAATCCCATATTCACCTAAAATGAAAACAACCGTGGCATATGGCTATAACTTTGATTTTGGATTTTCCGTCCAACCTAAGCTCGATTTTTATTCGCAGAGTTATGCCGATTTAGATAACCTCATAAAACTGGACCCTTATATTGATTTAGGTGTTAAAATTGCTTATAAATTTGGTAGTAATTTTTCATTGAATGTGGAGTTATCTAACTTAGTAGATAGAAAAAATTATAAATGGTACGGATATAGAGAAGCCCCGCTGGATCTTGTTGCAGGCTTTACTTATAAGTGGTAATTAAAACAATCTGGTAAAATGACTAAAGCAGAATTAATAAGAAAAATTTCTAACAGAGCCGGAGTTCCAGATTCAGAAGCAAAGGTTTTTTTTGAAATATTTTTAAAAAAATCATCTGAACTTTTAAGCCCGGGTGAAGCGATTTTTCTTAAAGGATTTGGGCATTTTCAATTAAGAAAGGGAATGATTAAAAGCAGTGATCAGGATATGGAAAATCTACCTAAGGATTCTATCTTCCTTGAACTAATGGTCTATTATCCTACAACGCTTCGAGAAGAAGAAGTAAAAGAAGAAATAGTTTTTAATGTACCAGCTGCACAGTATGGGAAGTATAACCCCATTGATTCACATTTTAGTTTAAGTATAGGTAAGCCAATAATTCCGATCAAAGGTATAAGCACCCAGGATTTTTTTATACCTTTAACCGGGCAAGAACTCAGAAAGCTGGTTGAAGACAGAGTAGATAAACTACTGTCAAATATTGAACTGGTTAAGTCATATACAAAAGGTAATGAAATCTTAATCATTGATACTGATTCAATTAAATCTCATCAATTGGAGTTTAACTGGGGTGAGGTTCCTTCTAAAAATATTTCTGACAGTAAGCTTATAGCAAAATCAAAAGAAGTCCTGACATCGACAAAAGATATAGCGGAACAGGAAATAACATGGGATTTCGGGGAGGATATTTCTAAAGAAATTGTTGAACAGTCAATTCTAGATGTAGATAAAGAAGAAACTTCTATTATTGAAGATCAATTTGATAAAGAGATTGAGGAAGATAGGACAGATTGGAATTTTGGTATTAATAGTATTGAAGAACCTCCGGAAGATAAACCGGAAAAAATGGAAAAAGCTGATAACTCTGGCGAATCAAACGCAGTTATTAAAAAAGATACTTTTGAAGAAATGATGGCTGAAGAACCCGACACAAAAATTGAGGAAGAAAATAATATTGATAGGAAATTTGAAAGAGTAAGATCTTTTTCATCATATTTTGATAAAGATGATGATAATGTTCTTCCTGATCCTGATTCCTATAAAAAATTAAGAAAGTCCGATACAGTTTCATTTGATGATTACGAACCTGACTCTCAAATAAATAATGAGAATAATCTGTTGAATGTTGAAGGTTTAGAAGAAGCGTTACAATTTGAAAAAAAGAATGATTTAGATAATAGTGTTAAAGATGATATAAATTTTATTGGAGATAAGAACTTATTAAATGAAGAGGAAGGGAAATCATTAGCCGGAAATACAGATAATGAGACAATAAGTAAGAATAATATGGACCTGCAAAATGATTTTAAAGATTCAACAAATGATGAAGATAAAAAAGAAAAACCACGCAAAAGCAGAATTATTACGCGAATAGAAGAACGAGGGTCTTATCATTCCAGGGAGGGATTGACACCGGTCTTTATAATAGCATTAATAATTATAATTGCTATTGTGATTGCCATGTATTTTTATTTTACTCATGCATTTGCCAGTAGTAAAAATCCAGATTCTCAAAAACTAGCTCAATCAAAAACCATTGAATCAAGTATTGTTGGCAGAGATTATACTTTACCAGTAACTAATTCTTATAATAAAAAAGAATCTGATTCAAAAGGAGAAAAAAATAATAAAGTAACTGTAGAAAACGGTGAATTGCATAATGAAAAGGATAATGCTACATCAATTTCATTTAATAATCTACCATCACAAGTTGACACTGCAAAGCTTCACGAAAATATTTCCATGGAGGATGGAAATTATGTAGTTCAGGTATCTTCATGGAAATCAAGAGCAATTGCTAATCAACAAGTCGCAAAATATCTAGCAAAAGGTTATGATGCATATGCTGAGAAAGCTAATGTTCCCGGAAAGGGAGCCTGGTATCGCGTAAAGTTAAAAAATTTTAAATCAATGAGGGAAGCAGAAGATTTTCTGTTAAGCAAACACAAATGAAAAATAATTTTCAAAAAGGTAAAAGATGAATCTACTCTCAATATTTTTAAAAGGCGGATTAATAATGTGGCCAATCCTGCTTTGTTCAATTCTCGGATTGGTAATTATTATTGACAGGTATATTGTTTTGAGAAAATCCAGAACAAACATCCCTGCATTTATGGTAAGAGTCAGAGGTTTACTTAAGAAGAAAGATATTCCCGGTGCAATTAGCTATTGTCTTGAGGATAAATCACCTGTTGCAAATATTATTCGGAAAGGCCTTAAAAAATATCATTTAGGACATGAACGTGTAAAAGAATCCATTGAAAATGCTGGTGCACAGGAAATTAGTAAATTAGAAAAAGGTTTGCCTTTTTTGGCAACTATTGCAGGAATCGCTCCACTACTCGGATTTTTAGGTACTGTTACCGGAATGATCTCAGCTTTTATGACTATACAGGACCTCGCAGGTGCAGCCAATCCCAGCGATTTGGCAGGCGGTATCTGGGAAGCTTTGATTACAACAGCCTTTGGTCTTATGGTGGGAATACCTGCACTCGCTTTCTATAACCATTTTGTAAGCCGGGTTAAAAAATTAGTTGGTGATATTGAAACAGTGGCTAACGATGTTATTGATGTTATACAGGATACTTCAGATAACTATCCTGAATCAGAAAACGAAGAAATTGAAATTGATATTTAAAGTTAAATAATACTTTATTGATAAAGTCCTATATCTGAAATTTAAATAATAGAAGTTATGAATTGAAAAAGATCATAACTTTTTAAGGTTACAAAATGAGATTTAAAACTTCAAACGAACCGCTTGCAGCATTCAGCTATTCTTCCTTAACCGATATTGTTATGCTTCTTCTGATTTTCTTTTTGCTTACGTCCCAATTTGTTATTCAAACGGGAGTAAAAGTTAAGTTGCCCGGATCTAAGATGAATGAAAAATCTGCTCCTGCAAACTTGATTGTAACAATAACCTCCGCAGGAGAAGTTTATCTTGCCCAGGAACAAGTTGGTATTGATCAATTGCCTGCTAAACTTAGCATCATTAAAGCCAAATTACCAGAAGATAATCTTATTATTCGTGCAGATAAGACGGTTGCTCTGGATCTGGTAATTAAAGTCATTGATGCTGCCAAAGCAAGCGGGATTGATAAATTTACTATCCAGACACAGAAAGAAAAACTTTGATTATTGAATTTAGTTGTTGTGAAATATTGAGTAAAAATGAAGTTTAATTATAAATCAATTAAGAATATTTCCGTATCGCTTTCGCTGTTGTTTCACATATTATTATTTGTGGCTCTGTTTTTCTTGAATTTTACGATTGACTATCCAGCGAAGGAATATGTGGAACTATCTTTTGGAACTTCAGGTCAGCCCGGTTCTTCTGGTAATATTGGTACGCAGGTAAACCAGGTGGAAGAACAATCAAAGCAGCAAAACAAAAATGTTACAAAAAATAATACCGATGTAGTTAAAGAAGTAAAGTTGCCGGAAGCTAAAAATACTTCGGAAGAAAATATCATTAAACCTGCCGATAAAGAGAAAAAAAAATCTGATACGAATGAGAAAGAAAGCAAAGTTCAAACAAATGCCAGGGAAACTGCTGAAGGGCAGGGGAATAAGGCAAACGGCAGTGGAAGTTTTGGTTATGATATTGATTGGGGAGGCCAGGGTCAGCGAAAAATTTATAGTTTTAGTTTACCGGAATATCCTGAAGGCGTAGAAAAAGAAATTGACATCAGACTGAGATTTACTATCTTGCCCGACGGAACTGTCGGTAATATTTTCCCTCTTATAAAAGCGGACACTCGCCTGGAAAATGCAGCAATAAATTCGTTACGGCAATGGAGATTTGAGGCTCTTGATCCGACGCAAAAGCAAACTGAACAAGTGGCTGTTATTGTTTTCCCATATCGTTTGAAATAGATTCTTCTTTATAATAGAACTTGTAAAAGAAGTATTCTGCAATAGATAGTATAGTTAAAGAGAAAGTATCCCGATCATAGTAAATCCCAAAACCTTCTGGTTTCATAATAAGTTTAGAAATAATTCCGGATATTGACCATCCAACTGCAAACAAAACTCCAATTAACGAAAGATTAATAAACCCTGATTTTAAACTTTCGTCCTGCCATTTTTTTGTAAAAATTATTAATGCAAAAATAATATGTGCTGCAAATATAATAGCAGTAATCATTCTTAATAATTTTTCCTTTTATTTTGAACTGACATTCCAATAAGGCCGCCTATCATACCGAATAGAGAATCTATAAATATGTTGCTTATTAAAATTACAAAAGTATACAATAATGAAAATCCACTTGTTTGAATATCTAATGACATTTTGTGAAGCAAAGCAGATGTTTGAGTCCAGAGTTCTCCAAGATTCCATCCTCTTATCAAGGATTCCGTTTGAGGAAGGCTTTGTACGAAATCGTTCGTGTGCATTATTGAAGTGATTAATATCTCAAATCCGGTAGAAAAAATAGCCGCAAATAATCCAGTGGCCAATCCGAAAAAAAAAGCATTCTGAAGACTAACAGGTGGCCGGATTTTATTTATCTTTTCATTTAAGATTAATGATAACCAGGCTGCTATTGGAATGACTAAACAACATCCTAAGCTTTTAATCCCGGGTATAGTAGATAAAACTGCTGCTCCAAAACCACAAACAAGTGGCGGCATAAATTTATGTGTATTCATTAGGCCTTACTTTTTTCTTTTAATAAGAAGTTATCAACTGTTAACAAAATAATACCGGCAGTAACCGATCCAAATAAAAATCCTGTAATTAATGCTATAACTTTTGAATATGGATATACTCCGGAAGAATAAAGTATAACATCAACAAACATCGGGCTAGCTGCTATGAACAAGTATTTTATTTTCAATATAATTCCCGCCCGTAAGAATAAAAATATTAGGGAAGTAATAAGCCCCCCAAAATAAATTCCGGTGCATCGGGCACAAACCAGAAAATGGCTTCCATTTAATTCGAAGCTTTTGTAATCCATCTGATGACAAACTGTCGAATAAAATTGTTTTAATAAAGGATATAAAATTATTGCTTCACTTTTAGGGAAAAGAGATGCAAAGGTAAATCCAAAACACCAGGTCATTAGAGATAAAAAGAACACTATCCTGAATTGTGTTCTCTCAATTCTTATCTGCGGGTTATAATTAATCGTGACTTGATTCATATTAATTAAGCTTTTGTGAAAATCCATATTTCACTTTTTGTCAGCACGTATAATTTACTACCAAATATCAATGAACTTACAAATACATCTTTTTGATTACCAATTAGATCAGCTTTTTTTAATTCTAAGTCAGGATTTGTGAAATTTGTAATATAGACATCCTGATCAGAATTTAATGACATGCTATAACTTACAATATTCACGCTTGTAAAATTTTCATTAAGATTAATAATTTTGATTCCGTTTCCGTACTGGTCGAATACAATTAACTTTTTATCATCTAGGACATAAATATTATTATCAGGGGAAACAGCCAGTTTTTTGGGATCAGAAAGAGAAAATGAGCCTGCGTCAAAGCCTCCAAAATTCTGAACAAACTGACCAAATGTATTGAATTTTATTATCCTTTTGTTTTCGGAATCTAATATATACATATCACCCTGATTTGAAGTTACGCAGCTAAGTGGAAAACCAAATTGTTCGGCCGGATCCTGACTATCTCTTGTATAAAGCTGTGAAATAAAATTTAAATTTTTATCAAATCTTTGAATCCTGTGATTGTTTCTATCTGATACATAGACATTCAAAGGCGTTGCAAAAACATCAGATGGTTGGTCAAATGTTGATTCAGTCCAGCCATATCCTCCTGCGTCTTTCAATTTATTGCCAAGTGTATCTAGCTTAAATACCTCATCTGAATTTTTATCGGTTACATAAAATATTCCTGAGGAAGTAATGCAAAATGCAGACGCATTCCTAAAGCTTCCTATCGAACCCTGGAAAATATAATTTTGAGGACGAGCAGTGAAAATAATAAGTATGGTAAATAATATAGAAAGTTTAAGCTTCATTTTTACCAGTAATGATAATAATTTGATTTAAAATATACGGAAAGCATATGATTTAAAGTAATTGGTGGCCAAAACAAGTACAAAGATTTTGAAGTTTAACAATTGATCTTTAATTTTAACATATAAACATTGCCCCGTGGTGTAATTGGCAACACGTCTGACTCTGGATCAGAAGAGTTCAGGTTCGAGCCCTGACGGGGCAACCAAAAAATGGATGATGGAAGATGTGAAATTGTTGATTTAATTTGCGTTTTTCGAAATTCATTAATTATGTGCAATATTTTACGCAGGCGCGTTCGTCTAGTGGCTTAGGACGCCGCCCTCTCAAGGCGGAGATCACGGGTTCGAATCCCGTACGCGCTACTAAATCCTGCCTATTATTTCGTCAAATTTTTATTATTTTAAAATTCTCTAATTATTCTTTTACTATTTCTTAATAATTATATGAAAAGATTTGAAAAACATATATTCGTTTGTGAAAATAAACGCCCTGATGGTCATCCCAAAGGTTGCTGCCAGGATAAAGGTAGTCTGGAAATAAGAGCACTATTTAAAAAGAGATTAAAAGAAGTTGGATTGAGTCCGAATGTTCGCGCAAATGCTTCAGGCTGCCTGGATGCGTGTGAGTTTGGAGTTACGGTTCTGGTTTATCCAGAGCAAATCTGGTATGGAGGAGTAAAACTTGAAGATGTTGAAGAAATAATTCAAAGTCACATTCTAAATAACAGACCTGTTGAAAGGCTTCTAATAAAGGATAATCGATTTCATAAAGATGACGTTAAAATCTGATACGATACATGCAAAAAAAATATTTGATCTCTTAAAGAAAGAATATCCAGAAGTCAAAACTGCATTAACTTATAATAATCCATTTCAGCTTTTGATTTCAACTATTCTTTCAGCTCAATGTACAGATGAAAGAGTAAATATTGTAACTAAGATTCTTTATAAAAAATATAAAAATCCGGCTGACTTTGTAAATGTACCGATTCGTGAACTTGAGAAGGATATTTATTCAACCGGTTTTTATCATAATAAAGCGAAGAATATAAAAAATTGTTGTAAAATATTAATCAGGGATTATGATGGTAATGTTCCTGCTGATTTTGAAAAGTTGATAAAGTTGCCAGGTGTTGGTAGAAAAACTGCATCGGTAGTTGCAGGGAACGGATTTGGAATACCTGCGATAGCTGTTGATACCCACGTTAAGCGCTTATCAAATTTGCTTGGATTTATTAAATCGACTGACCCTGAAAGAATTGAATTCAGATTGAAGGAACTTTTACCGGAAAAAGACTGGATAAATTCGTCTCATTATCTTGCAACTCATGGAAGAAATATTTGCATTGCTAATCGGCCAAAATGTTTGAATTGTGTTGTAGGTGACCTTTGTCCATCTTTTAACCCGTCGTAATATAAATTAAGCAGAGAATGAAATGGAAGATAATTCAAGAAACAGGGAATATTGTTTGTCAATACTTAAGGAGTATACTAAAAGCGATAGTCTTTTAAAACATGCTTATGCAGTTGAGACGTGCGTTAAGGCTTATGCAAAAAAGTTTAATGAAGATGAACAATATTGGGGAAATGTGGCATTGCTTCATGATTTTGATTATGAAATGTATCCGACTGAAAAAGAACATCCGTTTAAAGGTTCCGAGATATTAACAGAAAAAGGATTTGATGAAAACTTTCGAAAATCAATATTGTCTCATGCTAATTATTCTGGCGAACCAAGAGATACGAAATTAAAAAAGGTACTATTTGCGTGTGATGAATTGGCGGGATTTATTACTGCTGTTACATATGTACGACCAAGCAAGTCAATTGATGAAGTTGAGGTAAAATCAGTAAAGAAAAAGTTAAAGGATAAAGCATTTGCAAGATCAGTTAGCAGGGAAGACATAACAAATGGTGCTGAAGTACTAGGCGTTCCAATAGATGAACATATCCAGTTTTGTATTGAAGCCATGAAAATTAACAAAGACTCACTGGGATTATAGTGGTAAGTAAAGTGGTAGATAATTTTAGACTAAAAGATCAGAATGGTAAAATTTTTGACTTATACGAAAATTTAAATAATAATATACTGCTGGTATTCTATCCACTGGATAATTCAAGAGTTTGCACAGAGCAATTAAAAAACTATTCGCAGCAGGAATATCTATTCCTAAATAATAACATAAAAGTAATTGGTATAAATATAGGTAGAGTAGAATCTCACAAAAGGTTTTGCGAAAATAAAAATATAGAAATACCTTTGCTTTATGACAAAAGCAAAATTGTAAGTCGAAAATTTAGGGCAATTAACTTCCTTGGTATAAACAAAAGGAAGTTAGTACTGATAAATATGAATAAGGAAGTCGTTTTAGATCAAGATGTTGGGTATTTTGAATTTCCAACAGTCGAAGAAATAATGCAAAAAATCGAAAAGTTAAAAAAATTGCAAAAAACTTGACTATATAGGCAAGAACTGACTAAATTTAACATAATCGTTTGGAGGAATTACAGAGATTTTTGCTACAAATAAAGAATTTGTTACAGATTTAACAATAGGTTTGTAATTTCAATGTTATTTTCTGTATAAATTTTATTCGGTTCATAATTTAGGGCTAAATGAAAAGCAAAATCTCGGTAATATTAGTTTTATTACTTACCGTTTCACTTTATTCACAAAGTGATATTAAAATTGTCAGTTCAGATAGAAACTCACTTATAATTGAATATACACCCAGCTATTCTGATTCATCTGTATTAGCAATAAATAATGAAAATTACATAAATGTTGGTCTGGTTAATGGCTACATTCAAAATTAAGACCAATGGGGAACACCGGCTGTGCCTGTACGGTTAATGAATGTTGGCGTACCTTCTGAATTCGGAAACACAATCCAGATACTTAGTTCAACTTTTAAAGAAATAAATGGAAAGATAATACCGATTCCCAAACCAGACAAATACAAAGGGGTAGACAATGTTTTCTATGAGATAAATGATAAGTATCTGAAATAGCAGCAATGCAGAAGATCTGGTTTCATTTGGAAAGTATGGGCTTTCTAGTAATGTGCCTACACAGCAAATTATTATTTCACCCGTTAAGTTTTTTGCCTCGCAAAATAAAATTCAGATATATACAAAAATTGTTTTCAGAATAAATTTTTCTCTTCTCAAACATTTTCAAATAAACCTGCAAGTGACCTGCTGAAAGGTGCGCTGGTTAATTATTACCGTTGCAAAATACTGGACAAATAGTAATGTTAAGCTTTAAAAAAGGGAGTATTCAACAGCGTACTTGCTTCCGGAAATTGGGTGCGAATTGAGGCTACAGATGAGGGTATTTATAAAATTACAAAGATCAATGATGAGCTCTTATGGCTTTGATGTAAATAATCTGGATCCAAGGACTATTAAAATTTATAATAACGGTGGGAAGGTACTATCTGAAGATTTCAATGCAGCCGAGGCCTTCAGACCTGCAGGAAAATGCGATAATTGTTGTAGGTGAGGATGATGGTAAATTTGATGATACTGATTATATTTTGTTTTATGGAAGAGGTAATAGTTTCTGGGATTATGATCCAGTCAGTAAAACGATAAAAAGATATTTCCATCCTTACTCTACAAAAAATTATTATTGGATTACTGTTGGCGGTTCTAATGGGAAAAGAATCCAAAATAAGCCGGGCTTAAATTCGTCATCACCATATGTGCAAACATCAACCAAGGCATTTGCAAGTATCGAAGATGACAAACAAAAGGTCGCTCCTTCCGGAAGAGAGTATGTTGGTGATGCCTTTACTTCATCCAGTCAGACAATGACATATACAAATAAACTTGACGGAAGACTTTCCTCTTCGCCGATCAATTATAAGATCAGGTTTATAAATGCTTCGCCTGAAAATCTAGGTTTGCAGGTTAAAGAGAGTTCATCTTCAATTTTATCACAGTTTATGTACGGTTACGGAACCGCCCAGTATGTTTTCGGTTATGCATATATTTATACGCCCAGTTTTAACGGTTCCCTTACTGACAGCAGGAGTGTTCTGCAGTTTAATGTGACTCCTGGCTCCTCCACTTCTACAGGGTATCTTGACTATGTGGAAATTTATTATGAAAGAAATTTCACTGCTGCAAATGACTACTTATCATTTTTTTCTAAAGACACCACTTCAACCATCGAATATGATCTCGGTGGATTTTCTTCTTCCAACATAAGAGTTTTCGATGTTACCGATTATGCAAATGTTAAAGTTATTACTAATCCTACCTTGCTTAGCGGTGGCAATTTTTCATTTCAATCTTCTGAGTCGTCGGGTAATGTATCTCATTATATAGCTGTGGGTAGCGATAATTTTAAAACGCCTGTTAATCCTGTTTCCGAGCCTAATTCGAATTTACATGGAATATCAACAGGTGCTAAATTTATTATAATTACGTACAAGGATTTTATTCCGGCGGCTAACAGGTTAAAGTCATATAGGGAAAATCAATCCAAAATTAAAATTTCAACAATAGTAGTGGATGTACAGCAAATATTTAATGAATTTTCAGGCGGATTAGAGGATGTTTCCGCAATAAGAGATTTTATTAAATATGCATATGATAACTGGCAGACTAAACCGGAATATGTATTGTTCTTTGGTAAGGGTACTTACGATTACAAAAATGTTGAAGGTTATAATAATAATTTTGTGCCGCCCTATGAAACGCAGGAATCGCTGGATGAAATCAATTCATATCCTACGGACGATTTTTTCGTTAGTGTAAGCGGGAATGATTCATTCATTGATTTGGCATACGGCAGGATAACGGTGCAAACTCCCGATGATGCTAACAGCATTGTAGATAAAATTATAGGTTATGAAACGAACAGTGAGCGTGGAAGCTGGAGAAATCTGATTACACTTGTTGCTGATGACGGTTACACTGGTGCAACTCACTATTATGAAGGCCCTGATCATACTGATGCATCTGAGACTCTTGCTAATTCATTTATCCCACAATCATATGATCTTAATAAAATTTATATGGCAGCATATCCAATGGTAGTGACAGCCAGTGGAATTACTATGCCTACAGTTAATACAGCAATTATTAACGCGATAAATGAAGGGACGCTTATACTTAATTTTATTGGACATGGTAGTCCAACTCAATGGGCGCAGGAAAATGTATTTAATGTATCATCTTCTTTCCCTCAACTTCATAACAGCAAACTCTTCTTCCTTACAACTGCGACCTGCGATTTCGGATACTATGATGAAACAGATAACCAGAGTGCAGCTGAAGATTTATTATTTATGAAAAATTCAGGAGCTATAGCGTCATATACTTCATCAAGGCTTGTCTACTCTTCGCAGAATCATACTCTTATGTATCAATATTTCTATGATTTGCTGCAATCGCAAAGAGATACATTGAATCTAAATATTTCTGTGGGTCAGGCTCTCTTTCTTACAAAACAAATTTACAACAGCGTAAATGATCAGAAGTATTTTATTTTAGGAGACCCTACATTAAGAATACTATTGCCTGAATATTCGGCGAATATCGATTCAGTTGATGGGCAAATTATTTCACCATATTCTGGAAATGTTCAGGTTAAAGCATTGAGCAATACTAAAATTAACGGTACAATAGCAAATCCCGATAATTCACCCTGGAGTGATTTTACTGGTGAAGGGATTCTTTCTGTGTATGATTCGCAGAGCATTGTTCCGCTCCCTGCGCTTCAAAATTATCCAATGGTAGTTCAGGGCGGAGTAATTTTCAGGGGCACTATCTCTGTGACTAATGGTAAATTCGCTACAAATTTTGTTGTTCCAAAGGATATCTCTTATGATAATCACAATGGCAAAGTAATATTTTATTTTTATAATAATAATGCTGATGGTCTTGGTTTTACTAACAAGATTATAGTTGGCGGTTCAGATACGACTACTGTAAACGATGGCCAGGGTCCTTCAATTGAGATATTTTTTGATAACATAGCTTATGGCAAATCTGCAATTAATTAATCCAAATTCCACATTGATTGTTAAATTATCTGATGAGACAGGACTGAATACTACCGGAACGGGAGTGGGTCATAAATTGGTAGGTATACTAAACGGTGATGAAAACAACCCGATTGATTTTACAAATTATTTTACCAGCGATATTAATTCAAGTGGTAAGTCAGGCGAAATAACTTATCCGTTTAGTAATTTGTCGTCGGGCAATTATAGTCTTGAAGTAAAAGCCTGGGATGTTTTTAATAATTTTTCCAGCGCGGAAACAAATTTTACAGTGGTATCAGATAGTGAACTGGTCATTCAGGATGTGTACAACTATCCTAATCCATTCACTTCAAACACAACATTTACATTTCAGCAAAATCTGAACAAACTGCTGGATGTGCGTATAAAAGTTTATACTGTTGCAGGAAGATTAATTAGAAATATTGAAAAAATGAATGTTAGTGAAAAATTTGTAAAAATCCCCTGGGATGGCAGAGACCAGGATGGTTCATATATTGCTAATGGGACTTATTTATATCAGATATCTGTACAGACTGTCGATGGAAGTTATAGCAAAAGTGTTCTTGGTAAATTAGCTATTGTCAGGTAATAATTTGGGACCTTATTCATTTTTTAGTGAAATGACTTAAAATTTATTTAAATTTAATATATCGGAGGATAAATAATATGAAAATAATCTTAAGGCTGATTCTTATCAGCGCGCTTTTTGGAGTTTTCCAGAAAGCTGCATTTGCCCAGGGTGGTGAATCAGCAGTGCCTTTCTTGTTGTTGGCGCCTGATTCCAGAGCTGGAGGTATAGGTGAATCAGGAGTTGGACTTGCCGACAATTCTGCTGCAATTTTTTGGAATCCTGCAGGAATTGCATTCCTTACTGGCGGAGAAGTTAGCATTACGCACAGTAACTGGTTGCCGCAATTCAATTTGGATTTATTTTATGACTATTTTACTTACAGACAATATATTGAAAGCCTAAGTGGCAGTGTAACAGCTAGCGTTACATTTATGAATTATGGTGAATTTGTTCGAACTGGTCCCGATAATGATACACCATTGGGAGTTTTCAAATCTTATGATTTTGCAGCTACTGTAGGATATGCAACGAAGGTAAGTAATGACTGGGGTCTCGGCATGAATTTCAGATTAATTCATAGTAGGCTTTCAGATCAACCGACTGCTAACGAGCAGGGTAGCGGCGTTGCTACTTCCGTCAGTTTTGATATTGCAACTATGTGGCGTCCTTCAACTTTGGATATACCTATGTTGGGCGATTTGGGAAATAAATTTAGCTTCGGTGCAAATTTAAGCAACCTGGGTCCAAAGATATATTATATAGATCAGGCACAGGCAGATCCTATACCTACAAACTTAAGGTTTGGTTTTGCATATGAAATATTAAAGGACGATTACAATTCTTTAATGTATACTTTTGATATCAGCAAACTTCTTGTTGATAAGAAGGATAGCACTACGTCTAAGGAATTTTACCAGGCTATTTTTACAGCCTGGGGTGCTCACCCGTTTTTTAGATCTATGGATTATTCAATGGGGGTTGAGTACTGGTATGGCCAACCAGGCGATTTTCTCTTTGCTTTAAGAACTGGATTTTTCTATGAAGATCCTGCATATGGCAACAGGAAGTTTGTCACTTTCGGTGCAGGAATAAGATATGATATTTATGGTTTTGATTTCAGTTATCTAACGACATCCATTTTCCCAAATGGGGCTAGTAATCCATTATCAGATACTCTCAGATTTAGCGTTTCTATTGGTTGGGGAGGCGCTGCTGATCAATCAAGAGGGTTACCCAGAGGAATTTAAGATTAATGAAGTATTTTCTTGTTGTTCTTAATTTACTTTTTGTTTTGGGCAGTTCTTCTGCCCAAAATTTTATACAGAAAGTGCGCCCTTTTTCTTCTACCGTTGTTTCCAGGTTATCAGCTCAGATTGACACTTTAAAAATTCTCGCGGTAATGGTGGAATTTCAGGCGGACAAAGATGAAACCACTTTCGGTAATGGCAAATTTGGGACAATATACTCACAGGATTATGGACAAGGAATACTGGATCCATTACCGCATGACAAAGCCTACTTTGAATCACATTTACTCTTTGCGAAAAATTATTTTAATAAGGTTTCGAATGGAAAGCTTGTAATTCAATATACAGTTCTTCCTGGAATTCTTACCGTATCCAAAACAATGCGAAATTATTCTCCGCCAAGTAATTCTACTGATTATACTTTGCTTGCAAACTTTTGTAAAGAAGTTTGGCAATTGGCAGACTCAGCAAACCCCGGTTTTAATTTTTCAAAGTTTAATGTTTTTACAATATTCCACGCCGGTGCGGGAAGAGATGTTGTTTTACCAGGAACTCTCGGAAATGAACATAACATTCCTTCACTTTATTTGAGTGATGAAGCCTTTAAGAATATTTACGGCAATTCATTCAGCGGATTTACGGTAAATAACAATTTTAACATAACTAATACGATTGTTATGCCGGAGACTGAGAGCAGAGAAGTTTCAAATGGACTAACAACTTCATTCCTTCAGCTTACAATCAATGGTTTGATGGCGGCAAATATTGGAAGCGCAATTGGTTTGCCGGATTTATATAATACCAAAACAGGTGAAAGTGCTATCGGGCGTTTTGGTTTAATGGATGGACAATCATTCTTTGCATTTGGTGGATTGTTTCCACCAGAGCCCACACCTTGGACAAAAATTTATATGGGATGGGCTGACCCGGTGACTGTTAGCCCGGGTAATTATAATGATATAAAATTATTTACCAGACTAGCGGCTTCAGTATCCGATACTGTAATTCTTAAAATCCCGATTAACTCAAAAGAATATTTTCTTGTCGAAAACAGAAACCGTGATGTTCACAAAGATGGGGCAAAACTAACATACGTCTCAAATGGAATAACATTAAACAAAACATTTCCTGGAGATGAAGATAATTTTAATAATTATAATGTTAGTGCTATTAATGGAGTTGTTACAGACGTTGATGAATTTGATTATGCAGTACCCGGAAATGGAATTGTAATCTGGCATATAGATGAAAATGTAATTGACAATAACATTGCTACCAACTCAATAAATTCCGGAACAACGCGCGGAATTTTTGTAGAAGAAGCTGATGGAGTGCAGGATATCGGACAACAGTTTGCGGACATTTTCGGAGATGTGATAGTAGGCGAAGGAACCCCCGAAGATTTTTGGTTCAAATCAAATCCTTCTCAGTTTTTTACAAATAAGTTCTCTAAAGACACAAGGCCAAACACAAATTCCAATACCGGAGCAAACAGTTTAATAACAGTTTCAGATTTTTCGGATACATCTATTGCTATGACATTTAATGTTGCCTTCGGCGATTCAATAATAAAACCAATCTTTGTAAAGAAACCATCCTTAAATTCATCAATAGATAGGTTAAGTTCATTAACATATTTGAATAGATTTGAATTGGGAACCTTGTCAAACTCGACCCTAAATATATTGGATAGTAACGGGAATGTGATTTATACACAAAACAATTTTTCATCATTCGAACCTGTATCGACAGCTTTGGGAAGTGGTTCCATTTACATAGGTGCATTTTCTTCATTCATAAATATTATTTATAGAGATTATATTACAAATCCTTTTTCAACACAAGTTTCAGTTTCTTCAGATATTACAGCACCTTTAGTTTACTTTTTAGGATTGAATGGAGCCTATAGATTACTGATTGGTACTCAATCCGGGAAAATATATACTTATGATACTTCAGTTTCGCTGGCCGGCGTAACAGATAGTACTGTGGCAGCTCCCTCGGCTATTAAAAAGATAGCGGCTAATAATGATTATTATTCGGCTATCGCAGGCAATTATTTTTTTGATTCTAATGGTAAGAGTTTAAGCTTTGCAGACTCACTTCAAAATTTGATTCTAACGCAAAATTCATCAGGAGATTATTTATCTATTGTTGAAACAAAAAGCCAGATTTCGGTTATCAAAAACGGGGTAATAATTTTTTCTCAATTGGTTGATGGAAACCCGGCTGAAAATAATTATGGTCTTGCTTTAGCTGATTTAAAACAGGATGGTCAGAATTATATAATTTATAACAATGGACTCCAAATCAGGGCAATGAATATTAGCGGCGCTTCAGCTGATAATTTTTCATTTAGTGATCCGCTAAATATTGGATTTGTAGGTACTCCGGTTGCTCTTGATTTTGCCGGGGATTCAAAATCAGAAATAATTGCTGCAACAAAAGACGGAAGAATTTATGCAATCGATGGAGGCACAGGAAAGGTGGTCGATGGTTTCCCTTTAAAAGTCGGGACAGCTTTGAGCACGTCACCGGTTGTATTTGATAATAATGGGAAAGCTTCATTAGCAGTAGTATCAGATTCTAACACTGTCTCTTCCTGGATTATTGGTGCTGGTAGTGGAAAGTATTTTTGGGCCTCAGAAAACGGAGACAATTATAATTCATCCTTTGTAAAAGCTGCATCTCAGGTAAACTATGTTAGTGATTATTTCCCATCATCCCGGGCATATAACTATCCAAATCCTGTTTATGGAAATACAACCAATATAAGATATTATGTTTCTCAGGATTCAAAAATCAATATTAAAATTTTTGATATTGCAGGCAGTTTTGTGGATGAACTAAACGATTTTGCCCATGGCGGTTTAGATCATGAAACAATTTGGAATGTGAGCAAAATCCAAAGTGGAATTTATCTCGCAAGAATCGAGGTCACGAGTGCAAGCGGACAAACAGAGAGTAAAATTATTAAGATTGCTGTAGTGAAATAAAATATTCCTTCATTATCGGATAAAGAATGCCTCTCAATAAAAATATACTAATCTTGAAGTTAGTTCTATTATTGCTTGTACTTAATATTAATTCTGCTTTTGCGCAGTTCACTGATTTTCATCCGGAACTTGAATGGTACACGATTAAAGGGGAACATGTAGTTGTGCACTTTCACGAAGGTGCAGAAAGAACCGCAAGAGTAGTGGCTAAAATTGCTGATGAAGTTTGGGGACCCCTTACTTCTCTTTACCATTATGAACCAGAAACCGTTCATTTTGTTATAAAAGATATTGACGATTATTCAAATGGTGCTACTTACTTCTTCGATAATAAAATCGAAATCTGGACGAGCGCTCTCGATTTTGATTTGCGCGGAACTCACAACTGGCTGAGAAATGTAATCTCACATGAATTCACTCACATGGTTCAGATACAGGCATCGATGAAAATGTCGAGAACAATTCCAGCATTTTATATCCAGGCATTAAATTATGAAGATGAAAGACGCCCGGATATACTTTACGGTTTTCCTAATTTTATCTTGTCTTATCCGATTGCTACAGTAAATGTACCGGCCTGGTTTGCTGAAGGTACTGCACAATACATGCGTAAAGAATTCCATTATGATGATTGGGATACTCACCGTGATATGATTTTACGATCCTATGCACTTGATGGAAATATGCTGACGTGGAATCAAATGGGGGTGTTTGAAAAAACCAGTTTAGGAAATGAATCAGTTTATAATTCCGGGTTTGCTTTAACAAGATATATTTCTCAAAAATATGGTGAGGACAAACTTAGAAAAATTAGTGAAGCGTTGACTAAATTTGGTAATGTGACAATTGATCAGGCGTTCGAAGATGTACTTAATAAAGATGGATTCGATGTATATGACGAATGGAAAAAATATGTAACCGAAAGCTATAAAGAAAGAAGCAGGGAAGTGCTTTCAAATCTCACCGAAGGGAATAAAATATCCGCAGAAGGATTTGGCAATTTTTATCCTGCTTTCTCGGAGGATAGTAATAAATTTGTTTATATCTCAAATAAATCCAGTGATTATTTTTCGCCTGCCGGAGTTTACCTTTTTGATTTAAAAACAAAAACTGAAAAATTATTAGTGAATAATGTTAGATCCACAGTCGCCTGGGTTCACGGAACCAATAAAATTGTATATTCTAAACTAGAGGATAATAACCCAAATTTTTACAATGTACACGATCTGTATATTTATGATATTGACAAAGACTCGGAAACAAGGCTGACCCATGATCTTCGTGCTAATCAACCTGATGTTTCGCATAACAGGTTCAAAAATAGTTTTTCTTTTTGAAAGGGACGGCACAACCAATCTTGGTTCAGTGGATATAGACGGAAACAATTTCAAGCAATTAACATTTTTTCAGAATGGGGAACAGGTTTATAACCCGAAATTTTCAAATGATGATTCTTATGTAATTTTCGGATATTCCGATAAAGACAGCCGGGATATTATGAGAGTTGATGTTGATGGTTCGCATCTGGCAAAAGTGCTTGCGACTAAAGATGATGAAAGGAATCCGGTTATTGACAAGAACGGAAACATGATTTATTCAAGCGATGAATCGGGTATATTTAATATCTATTCTTTAAACCTAAATACAAACGAAAGGAAGCAATTAACTAACGTTATTGGCGGTGCATTTATGCCTTCAATTTCATCTGATGGAAATATCTTATATGCTGGATATACTTCTACTGGTTATAAAATATTTGAGATTTCACCAGAAGAACAGGATAAAGTTAATCCCAACAAAAAATATGTCTGGAAAAATGATCCGCCAGTTGGTGAAGATAAACCAAACGGGGACATTTCTAATTTTGATTTAAAACATTTACAAAATTTTGATGATTCAGTAACTCCGGATTATCAAAAGGAAAAATATAGCGGTTCATTTTCAAAATTATCTTTTTATCCGATTTTAAGATTGGATAATTATAATACTACGAATTCATTCATTGAAAAATTAAAACCAGGATTAATCGTCAGCTCCATGGATATGCTTAACCGCTATTCATTATTTGCCGGTGGTTCAATAAATACACGCGGCGAAAGGGATCTTTTTCTAACTTTTGAATACAGAAACAAAATACCTGGATTGTTCGACCTCGGACTTAAACCGGAAATGACGCTTGAACTTTATAACATTACAAGGAAATCCAATGTTAATGTTTATTTCGGCGCTGATACTGTCGGTAATACAGTCAATTATGATTTTATAATCCCTACTATTGTTACATACAATCTTTTTGAAGTGGATCTTGCGGCTAATTATAAAATATTTACGAGAAATCAGGACCTGGAATTCAGGTTTATTTTCAGTCAGTATACAGCAAACTTAAGCAGTTTCCTTTTACCCGATAAAGTTACTCTTTATCCGTCAACCAATGATACTTATTTGATTGGTAGAAATCTTCAAATAAAATATTCGCTGGATGCTATCGCTCCGACCATTGATTCAGATATAAATCCGATAGGTGCTCATCTTGAATTACAATATAATTATGAATTCAATAAATTTAATCCAAATGGCAAATATACTGTTGTAGATGGAATACTGCAGCCTGATTACACTAACTTTGATTTTCACCGTCTTGAGTTAAATATGCAGACGCATTTCCCAACATTTCACGATCATACAGTCTCTGCCAGGATTCGTGCAGGGGCGATATTAGGTCCAACTCAGCCTGATTTTTTCGATTATTTCCTCGGTGGATTGATAGGAATGAGGGAGTACCCATTCTATGCTATTTCGGGTAACAAGGTGGCCTGGGTCAATTTGACATACCGGTTTCCAATTGCCAAAAATATCGACACAAGAATCGGGCAATTATATGTTGACAAAGCTTTTATCTCGTTTTTTGGAGATTTGGGAAATGCCTGGGATGGAAACGCTACATCTCTGAGCCAGTTTAAGAAAGGAGTTGGTTCTGAAATAAGAGTTATGATGAATTCATTTTACATTTTTCCAACAGCTGTGTTCTTTAGTGCGGCTTATGGCTTTGACAAATTTACCAGAATAGTCAATGACGAAGCGATAACCTATGGAAAGCAGTGGCTCTTTTATGGAGGCATAGCCTTTGGGTTCGATTTTTAATTAAAATTTTTATTTATAAAAAATAAATCACAATGAAAAAAATAATATTATTTCTGCTGATTATACTTTTTTTTGTTTCCGGAATTAATATGAGTTACGGACAATCAAGGAAAGAGAATTTAGTTCTGACCGGTAATCTTAATTTAGATTCTAAAAATGTTCTGAATAAATATGACAAGGAAAATATGATTATAAGTTATCAGACCTCTGAGAGAAAGTCACCAATTAAATCCGCTTTATTTTCACTTGCTATACCGGGAGCAGGACAGTTTTACAACGGCGATTATTTGCTGTCAGCAATATTTATTGTAGCTGAAGCCGCTTTTATAACAACTGCAGTAATTTATAATAATAAAGGCAATAACCAGACTAATGATTTTCAGAATTTCGCAGATCAGCACTGGAGTGTTAAAACATATGCGACCTGGACTATAGATCACTTAAATAATCTTAATCCAAATCTGGATCCAAGTAATTACCATCTTTTTGATAATAGCGGAAATGTAATCTGGAGTGAATTAAACAGATTGGAAACGGATATTGGAGATGGTTACTCGCACAATCTTCCCCCGCATGGAGAACAGCAATATTACGAACTGATCGGAAAATATCCTCAATATAGTCATGGCTGGGACGATGCAAATCAAAATGATACCGATTTTCATATTCTTTCGCCTGAATTTTTAAACTACTCTGATCAACGTGGAGAAGCAAATAATCTTTACCAGGTTTCCGCAAGGGCAGTAGCTGGGATTTATATAAATCATGTACTCAGCGCCATAGAGGCGGCGTGGGGTGCGTCCAGGTTTAATAAAAATTTATCTGTAAATATGCGAATAAAGACTTTAAACTTGGCGGACAGAGTCGAATATGTACCAACCATGAATATTCAGTTTACTTTTTGATTTTAATCCTTTACCATAAAGAGAACGGTACTGCTTTTTGGCAGTATCGTTTTTTTATGAGCTTATGGTTATTCTATTTTAGAAGTATTCTGCTTTTCATCTAAATGATTCTGGTATTTAATTAGTATTTTTAGATATGAAAAAACCACTTGTAGTAATAATTGGCAGACCGAACGTAGGAAAATCAACGCTATTTAACAGGCTAATTGGTCAAAAAGATGCGATTGTTGATAATATTAGCGGGGTTACTCGTGACAGAAATTACGGCGAGGCGGAATGGACCGGGAAAGAATTCAGGTTGATCGATACAGGGGGATATGTGCCGGATTCTCCAGACCTGTTTGAAACTGCAATCAGAGATCAGGTAGAAATTGCTATCGATGAGGCAGATAAGATAATATTCCTGGTTGATGTGCGTGACGGTATAAATCCAATGGATGCCGAAATCATTAAGATGCTGAGAAGTGCTGGTAAGGAGTTTTTCTTAACAGTAAATAAAGTTGATTCCGAAAAATATGAAGCAGCTGTAAATGAATTTTATTCACTCGGAGTTGACCAGGTACATGACATTTCAGCATTAATGGGGAGAAAGATAGGAGATTTTTTAGATATAGTGACTAAAGACTTTCCACAAAAAGATACTATTAATGAAAATGATAATATATTAAAAATTGCAATAGTTGGAAGGCCAAATGTTGGTAAGTCATCTCTTACAAATGCATTACTTGGGGTTGACAGAAGTATCGTAACCGATATTCCGGGAACAACCCGTGATAGCCTTGATTCAATTTTAAAATATTATGGCGAAGAAATTATTCTTATTGATACAGCTGGTTTGAGAAAAAAGAAAAGAGTTGATGAGAGCATAGAATTTTATTCAAACCTTCGTTCTCTCAAAGCAATTGGAGAGTGCGAAGTTGCAATTGTGATGATTGATGCTAAATCGGGATTGGAAAATCAGGATCAGAAAATTATTGATGAAGCTGTAAGATGGAGGAAGGGAATTATCATTGCGGTTAATAAATGGGATTTAGTTGAAAAAGAAACTAACACAGCAAAAAAGATGGAAAATGAAATAAAACAAAGATTGGGAGCAATTGATTATATCCCTGTTTTATTTGTATCAGCCCTGACGAAGCAAAGAATCTTTAAACTGGTAGAATTAAGCAAAAAAATACACGCGGAAAGAAAAAAGAAAATTACTACAAGCGAATTAAATGAAATCCTTTTGCCTGAAATTGAAAATATTCCGCCTCCTACAACTCATACAGGAAAAGAGGTGAAGATTAAATATATCACACAAGTCGGGGACCATTATCCTATTTTTCTTTTTTTTGCTAATTACCCTAAAAATATCCCGGATCATTATAAGAGATTTTTAGAAAAACTAATCAGAAAACATTTTGGATTTGAAGGCGTCCCTTTTACGTTAAGTTTTAAAGATAAATGATCAAGCCTAAAAAAATAATAGTTGTAGGGGGAAATGCAGCGGGTCCGGCTGCTGCGGCTAAAGCTAAGAGATTTAACACGGATGCTGAAGTTATTCTTATTGAAGCAAGTGAGTTTATTTCAACCGGAACGTGTGAGATCCCGTATGTTATCTCAGGCGATATAGACGATTATAACAAAATCCTATTCTTTACACCTGAAGTATTTCGCATCCAAAAAGGAGTTAAGGTTTATACAAATCACGAAGTTGTATCAATTAACAGGAAAGAAAAAAAAATACAAGCAAGGGATCTTAGGAGTAATAGCTCGGTTGAGTTCAGTTATGACAAACTAGTTCTTGCAACTGGCTCCGTCTCAAAAAAACTCAATCAATTTCCGACAGCTTTCAAAAATGTATATAATTTAAAAAATGTTAGTGACCTGGTAAATATTCTTGAACTGAAAAAAGAAAAAAAACTATCAAAAATTGTTATAATCGGCTCAGGCTATATTGGCCTTGAAGCAGCTGAGGCGTTCAGTAGACTGGGGATTTCTGTCACGATTCTTGAAAAAAATAAATATCCACTTCCTTCAGTTGAATCAGAAATACAATACTTGATTTATGAATTGCTGGCACAAAATGACATATCATTTTATGCTAATGCTGAAAAATTTAAAACTACATCCACAGATGCATATTTAAAAAGTATAAATCTTGACAGCAGATTGCTCGAGTTTGATATTATTCTTGTTGCCACCGGGTTTTTGCCAAATGTTGAACTTGCTAAAAATTGTGGGTTGGAGATCGGAATAAAAGGAGGAATCAAAGTTGACACAAAACTGCGCACTTCCTGCCAGGACATTTACGCAGCTGGTGATAACATTGAAGTTATTAATGCAGTTACAAACCGCTCTGATTATATTCCACTGGCAACTATTGCTCACGATTATGGTCATATTGCAGGGGAAAATGCTGCAGGTGGTAACAAAAGGGCGGAAGCGGTAGTAAAAAATCTTGCAGTAAAAATATTCGATAAATATTTAGTTCAGGTAGGACTAAGTTCTGTTGAAGCCAAAGCTGAAAATTATTTATTTAGTACAGTTCAGAAGGTTGCGCCTAATTTAGTTGAAGTTATGCCGGGAAGTGAAAAGGTATTTGGGAAAATTATTTATGAAAAAGACAGCAAGAGAATTCTTGGAGCATCCTTTTTTGGCGGAAGGGAAGTCTCAGGATATGGCGATATAATTTCAACCCTGATTAAAACAAAACAAAATGCCGGGGTCTTAGCTTCAATTAATTATAATTATACTCCGCCACTTTCACCATTTGTTAATTTGCTGTCAGTGCTTGGAAGAGAAATTATTTAATCTTTGGAGATTTTAAATGAAAAGCGGATTTAAAAATTTTACAGTATTAGATCATCCGATGATAAAAAGGGATGTAACTTTGCTGCGTGACAAGCTCACGGAACCTGAAGCATTCAGAGCGGCAGTGAAAAGAATATCAACCGTTTTGTCTGTAGAAATTAGCAGAAGTTTTAAATTAATTTCTTTTAAAGTTGAAACTCCTCTTGAAATAACTGAGGGGTACAAGACTTCTCAGGATGTTGTACTTGTCCCGGTATTAAGAGCCGGACTTGGAATGGTCAGTGGTTTTCTTGCCATACTGCCTGATGCACGAGTGGGGCACATAGGATTGCAGAGAGATGAAAGCACTTTGAAACCCATAGAGTATTATTATAAAACGCCAAAAAATATTAATGTTGCTACTGTCATATTGATAGATCCTATGCTTGCTACCGGTGGCAGCGCATCAGAGGCCATTAAATTTCTGAAAAAAAGGGGAGCAAAAAATATTATGTTCGCTTGTTTAGTCGCGGCGCCGGAAGGAATAAAAAGGTTAGAGAAAGATCATCCTGATGTTAAAATATTTGGAGCGGCGCTCGATAGAGAATTAAATGATAGGGGGTACATACTTCCGGGACTCGGGGATGCAGGAGACAGGACTTTTGGTACATTATAAAAAAATTATAGTTCTCATATTTTTTATATTCGCATTTAGAAATTATGCACAAACCTATCCTGATCCTGTTGTTGATTCCCTTTTAAAGTGCGGTACAAGTGATATAATAATGCAGAATTATAAGCATGCAAAATCCACTTTTGAATATCTGAATAATACTTACAGCAAACTGCCGCTTGGAAATATTTATCTTGTAGCTACTGAAATTGCGAGGGCTTACGATTTTGAAGAGCCTTTTAACACAGACTACATAACTGCCAATCTGGATACGGCTGAGTCGAAAACAAAGAGTCTTTTAGACAAAGATGAAAATAGTCTTTGGAATATTTATTTCCGGGCACTGGATGAAGGATATTATGCATATTTTCAAGTGCTCCGTAAAAACTGGTTGTCTGCCTTATCTAATGGTTTCGATGCTGTGCGTGATTTCCAAAAGTGTCTTAACATAGACCCGGATTTTTATGAAGCTAATCTGGCAATCGGCAGTTACCAATACTGGCGGAGCAGGAAAACCGAATTTCTGAAGTGGATTCCTTTTGTTAAAGATGAAACGGAATTAGGAATAAAAAATCTGCAAATTGCAGTTGACCATGCTTCCTACCACAGGTATTCAGCAATTAATTCTCTTCTTTGGATTTATATTGATCAGAAAAAATTCCGGGCGGCTATTGATCTGGCTGAAAAGACATTAAAGCAATTTCCCGGGAGCAGATTTTTTATATGGCCGCTGGCTCGGGCGTATGAGGCGGTCGATATTCAAAAATCAATCGATGAATATAACAAACTATTGGACTATTATTCGGGTCTTCCGGATTCAAATTTTTATAATATAATTGTCATAAAACATATTCTTGCGCAACAATATGTGAAATTGGGAAATAAGAAAACTGCGTTGGAGCTGTGTGACCAAATCCTCTCGATTAAAGGCCTCTCAGATTATGTAAGGGATCGATTGGGAGACAGGCTTGACCGCGTAAGAGACCTGAAAGAGGAACTTTCCGGCAATTAGATAGCTATTCCCCCTTTTTTAAGCTATTTAACTATTCCCAAAAATAAAGTAAATTACAACACATTGTAATTAAAATGCATTATGCAAGTAATATGAGTATAGCTAATACAAAAGATAAAAAGATGCTTGATGATCTCATTGCGACCTGCAGAAAAAATCTGCCGAGCGTAAATGAACCACTTATTGCAAAAGCATTCGAATTTTGTATCGAAGCTCATAAAAATGACCTGCGTGCTTCGGGCGAACCTTATTTTACGCATCCTTACGAAGTAGCTATGATAGTAGCAAAAGAATTTCCGCTTGATGACATTACAGTTGTCAGCACTCTTTTGCATGATGTTGTGGAAGACACTGAATTTAATCTTGATATGCTGGCAAGGGAATTCGGAAAGGAAGTAGCTGAGATAGTGGACGGAGTAACAAAAATCAGCGGGATATTTAAAGGACAGGAAATCACTCAGGCTGAAAATTACAGGAAACTCCTCCTCTCAATGGTAAAAGATATAAGGGTTATTCTTGTGAAATTTGCCGACCGTCTTCATAATATGAGAACGCTTGAATTTGTTAGCCCGGATAAGCAAAGAAGAATTGCACAGGAAACCTTGGAAATTTATGCTCCTTTTGCAAATCGTTTTGGTTTGGGAAGAGTAAAATGGGAACTAGAAGATCTTTCATTTAAATATTTAAACAAGGAAGCCTACGAAGAAATAGCTAAAAAGATTAAAAGCAAAAGACGTGAAAGAGAATCTTATATTAAAAAATTCAGTGAACCGATCAAAGACAAGCTGGATGAGTATTCTTTAAAATATGATATAAGCGGAAGGGCAAAACATCTTTACAGTATTTACAGAAAAATGGTAAGACGAAATAAACCATTCGAAGAAATTTATGATCTTTTTGCAATCAGAATAATTCTGGATACTCCAAATACAAATGATTGTTATACTACTCTTGGTATCGTTAATCAAATTTATCTTCCTGTGCCTGACAGGTTCAAAGATTATATCTCTATTCCCAAGACCAATAACTATCAGTCAATCCACACAACCGTAGTGGGTCCTGAGGGAAGGCTTGTAGAAGTTCAAATAAGAACCACTAAAATGCATGAAGTAGCAGAAAAAGGTGTTGCTGCCCATTGGAGATATAAAGAAGATAAAGCAGCTTCTGATAAAGATATGGAAACGTGGGTAAACTGGATAAGGGAGATTTTTGAAAATGCTTCTAAAGATGAAGCACGAAAAGAACTATTGGAAAGTTTTAAGCTTAATCTTTATCAGTATGAAATTTATGTCTTTACTCCAAAGGGTGAACTGAGAAGGCTGCCAGCCAATTCAACTCCGGTTGATTTTGCATTTGCCATTCACAGTAATGTGGGATTTCATTGCATCGGGGCAAAGGTAAATGGAAAGATCGTTCCACTCGATACTCTACTGCATAGCGGGGACCAGGTGGAAATTATTACTTCAAAGAATCAGCATCCAAATAAAAGCTGGGCAAAATTTGTTATTACTCACAAAGCTAAATCTGCTATAAGAAAATGGATAAACAAGGAAGATGAAGAGATTGTCGAAACAGGAAAAGATTTGTGGGAAAAGAAAACCAAAAAAATGAAATTATCTTTTAACCAGGCAGATGTTGAAAAGATAGCTTTGAATCTTAAATTTGATAATTCCAAACAATTTTATCGATCGATAGCTCAAGGTAAAATAAATCTTGAAGAAGTACTCTCTGCTACCCGGGAGCAGGATAATAAATCTAAAGAAGCCCATCAAATTGCCTTTGATAGTTTTGCTGCATCGGCCAGGCAGGATATTGGTGGAGTGCTAATCGAAGGGAAAAAATCTGATATTCTTTATTCTTATGCTAAATGTTGTAACCCGATTCCTGGTGATCCGGTAGTAGGATATATTACTGTTGGAGAAGGTATAAAGATACATAGAAAAACGTGCAGCACACTTTTAAATATTTCAGAAAAAGATAATTCTAAACTTGTTCCCGTTCAATGGCCGGTGACAGACAGTTCATTATTTGTGGCAGGGCTGAGCGTAACCGGTGATGATTCTCCGGGCATCCTAAATGAAATTTCTCATGCAATTGTTTCGTATCAAAACACTAACATCAAATCCATAAACATTAATACAAGTAATTCTGCTTTTGAAGGTAGTGTATCATTGTATGTTCACAACATCGATCACCTGACCAGGATCATGGACAGGTTAAAAAAATTAAAAGGAATTTATTCAGTTGAAAGATTTGAAAGCCTTTAGTGCTAATGACTGAAGAAAACTTTAAGAGAATTTTGGCACTTGACTACGGAGCAAAAAGAATAGGAGTTGCTCTTAGTGATCCGCTTATGACTTTTGCCTACCCTCATTCTACAATTTATAACGATACTAAAATCTGGAAAGAAATTAGTAAATTAATTACTGAAAAAAATATTATCAGAATCATCCTTGGTTATCCTTTCAGGGAAGATGGGAAACTATCCTCGCTTGGATCAGATATTACTAAATTTAAATCAGAGCTTGAAAAAAAGTACAAGATGGAAGTAATATTATGGGACGAAAGATACACTTCGTCGATTGCTTCGGAAATGATGCTCGAGAGTACACAGAAAAAGAGCAAAAGAAGAGATAAAGGCATAATTGACAGAAATGCTGCGGCAATTATTTTGCAGGAATATCTCAATGAACTAAAGCTTAAAGGTTAAATTGAGGTGGCAGTAATAAAAAACTTTATAATTGACATTTAAGTACCTATAAAGTATTTTTCTAAAAGCAATTCAAATAAATTGGAGCATATCAATGGCACTAGACGCACTAGGAATGATAGAAACAAAAGGCCTGGTCGGTTCGATCGAAGCAGCTGATGCGATGGTAAAAGCAGCTAAAGTTGAACTACTGGGTAAAGAAACCATCGGTGGTGGTTATGTAACTGTTATGGTTCGTGGAGATGTAGGTGCTGTAAAAGCAGCAACTGATGCCGGTGCAGCAGCAGCTCAAAGAGTTGGTGAATTAGTGTCAGTTCACGTTATTCCCCGTCCACACGCTGAAGTTGAACAAATTCTTCCAAAAAGAAAATAATAGCTTATGTCACAGGCGTTAGGACTAATCGAAACTAAGGGATTAGTGGCTGCCATAGAAGCAGCGGATGCGATGCTCAAGGCCGCTAATGTTACTTTTGCTGGGAAGACGGTTACGAATCCTGCATTGATAACAATTAAGGTTGTCGGAGAAACTGCTGCGGTTAAATCAGCAGTAGATGCAGGGGCAGCAGCAGCTGCGAGAATCGGCCAGGTAGTATCAACTCACATTATCCCTCAACCCGATGAGCAGCTTATTTCAATGCTCCCTGAAATAAAAGATTCAAAACCAGAACCTGTACGACCCGGTAAAAAAGAAAAACAAATTAATGAAAATATCTTATCGGAGGAAGTAGAATCTTCCGAAACTATTTCAAGGTTGAAACAGGAAGCTCTCGGAAAAAAGGAAAAAGACGGAGCAGTAAACGATAATGATATTGAATCAATGAATGTTCATCAACTAAGGCATTTGGCAAGAAGCATCTCTGAATTTCCGATTAAAGGCAGAGAGATTTCGCGTGCAAACAGGGATGAATTGCTAAAGTATTTCAGAAATTTAGGTTAAAAGCAAAAAAAATTTAAATTAAATAAAACTCCACATATAGTGGAGTTTTTTTATGCCTGTTTTCGTTTTATATTTGCACAATGAAGAACAACCTGCACATAATAATAATATCATTTCTTTTTTCCGTAATTCTATGGATTTCTATTTCGCTTTCAAACGATTATTATTCAACTTTTAGTATTCCATTAAAGTTGGTTGATTTCCAGCAGGGTTTGACCAGCGGATCCAGGATCCCGAGGAAAATATCCGTAAAGGTAAAGGGAAAAGGCTGGAAATTAATCTCAGCAAGCATTGGCGCTGAACCAGATTTTGTAGTTTCTGCGATCGGCGATACGGGCAAAAAATATATAAATCTTTATAATTACCTTAGCGAAAACCAGTGGCTCTCTTCAGACCTTGAGGTAATTGATATTAACCCTGATACTTTAACTTTGAACATTGAAAAAGTCTCCAGTAAAAAACTAAAAATAGACCCTGACATTGATCTTAATTTCAGGGAAGGCTATGGAATTGCTTCACAAATTTCTGTAATTCCCGATTCAGTTGTCGTTTACGGCCCATTGAGCGATTTAAAAAAAATGAATTCCATTCCGACTGAAAAAATCAGCCTCAATGATTTAAGTGATAAATTTGCAACAAGGGTTAATTTAAAAAATCTTCCGGGAATGTCATACGAAGAGAACAACGCATTTATATCCATTGACATTCAAAGAATTGTTGATAGAAATATTGACGGAATTAATGTTGCGGTAATGGAAGTGCCTAAAGACAGGGAAGTTGTTTTGCTGCCAAATAAAATCTCAATTAATGTTAAAGGAGGGATCGATATTTTAGGCAAATTGACGACTGATCAATTTAAAGCTTATGTAAATTACAGGGATGTTGTGATGGATACACTGGGAGGTGTTATTCCGAAGATTGAATCACCTGCTGATGTTACAATTCAATATATTAAACCTGATTTGCTCAGGTATGTAATTAAAAAATTTAATTAACTATTATTCCTATTATTTAGAAAAAAATGTTTATAACTTTTGAAGGCATAGATTTTTGCGGCAAATCCACCCAGGTAAGTCTTCTTAAAAAATATTTAATTTCCCAAGGCAAAACTGTCGAAATAATACGGGAACCGGGCGGTACAGATATATCTGAAATTGTCAGGTCCGTACTGCTGGATAAAAAACATAACCATATGCAGATGGAAACTGAAATATTCCTGTTTTCTGCTTCACGTGCGCAGTTAGTAAGGGAAAAAATTCAGCCCTCAATTAATAAAGGGGTTTATGTAATTTCCGACCGGTTTCATGATTCAACTACGGCTTACCAGGGATATGGCAGAGGTATTGATCTTGAAACTGTCAATCATATAAACAAACTGGCAATTGATGGAGCAGTTCCCGATATTACTTTTTTTATCGATATACCGGTTTCAGTTGCGGCTGAAAGAAAAATTACTAAAGGTGAATCGAAACTTGACAGGATGGAACTTTCAGATAATAATTTTTTTGAACGCGTGAGAAAGGGTTATCTTGCAATAGCTGAAAAGGAAAGCAGGTTCCGCATAATAAATGGTACAAAATCGATTGAAGAAATAAATAAAAAAATTGTTGAAGAAATTAACTTATTAGAGAGGAAAGAAGTAGGATGAAAATGAAGAACATTAAAAAGTTTGTGCTTGCCGCATTTGTAATATTGCTATTCTCAGGCTTTTTTACGGGATCGAATGATATCTATTTTGAAATTTCAAAAAACATCGACCTGTTTGGAAAAGTTTATAAAGAGGTATCCTTCAATTACGTTGAACCGATAGACCCCGAACAATTTATGAGAGCCGGAATTCAGGGAATGCTGGATGCTCTCGATCCATACACAATGTTTATGGATGAAAATCAAAAACAGGATATTGATCTTATTACAAATGGCAAGTACGGTGGTATAGGAATTTCAATCGGCGTGCGTGGAGATAAGGTAACCATTATTGAGGTAATGGATGGCTACTCATCTCAAAGACAGGGACTTAGAATAGGTGATGTTCTGCTGCAAGCAGACAGCATAAAAATTACGCCGGAAAATTTAGATCAGCTTTCATCTTTAGTTAAAGGAGATCCCGGCACAACTGTTCATTTGAAGATTCTCAGAAATGAAGAAAAAGATACCCTAAATTTTAATGTTGTTAGGGAAGAAATAATTGTAAAGAGTTTAACTTATTACGGATTTTATCCTGCTAACAGTAACAATGTATATCTTAAATTAACAAACTTCAGCAGGTCGGCAGGAGATGAAGTTAAGAAAGCATTACTAGAACTTAAAGCGCAAAAAGAAATCAAGTCTATTGTTCTTGATCTGCGCGGAAACCCCGGTGGTTTACTGGACGTTGCAGTTGATATATGCAATAGATTCCTGAAAAAAGGCGATCTTATAGTAACCACGCGTGGCCGTGATCAAACAGATGAGAAAAAATATTTTGCTGAACAGGAGCCGATTGTCGGGAATTCGAAATTAATTGTACTGATAAACGGAGGATCGGCTTCAGCTTCTGAAATATTAGCCGGAGCAATTCAGGATCATGATCGGGGAGTAATACTCGGAACTAAATCATATGGTAAGGGATTGGTGCAAACAATTACACCGCTGGATTACAATACTTCTCTAAAAATAACAACAGCAAAATATTATACTCCCAGTGGAAGGTGTATCCAGAAAATCGATTACACTAAAAGCAATAAAGTTTTTACGCAACCTGATTCAATTATCAAATCTTCATTTATGACCGATAACAAGCGAACTGTTTTTAGCGGCGGCGGAATCACTCCTGACACTACAATTGATTACGTAATTGAGGGAAATATTACAAAAGACCTTCTAGCAAAAGGAATGTTCTTCACTTTTGCGGATTATTATTATTACCAGAACCAAAACCAGGATTTTAGTAAAATCGATGATGCAATTATTTTTGATCAATTTGAAAAATATCTAAAAGAACAAAAATATGTTTATCATTCAGATGCTGAAAAGCAGGTGGACAAAATGATAGCCGATGTGAGCAAAAGGAAAGATAACGGCGCTTTATCTGCTGATCTCGAGCGAATTAAAAATGAATTTGACAAGCTTGATCAGACTGAACTAAAAATCTATAACGATGAAATCTTAAGAGAAATCAAAGGAGAATTAGCAGCGCGCTATCTCGGCAATAATGGAAGGACAGAAGTATATCTTAAATATGACAGGCAATTCCAGGCTGCATTGAATATACTTAATGACAGTACGGATTATAACAACTTATTGAAGTGATTAGCAGGATTAATACAATAGCAATTATTTTGGCGTTGCGCCTAACACGCCTGCAAAATTAATTAATAGCAATAGGTGCTGAGCATCCTGTAAGGCCGAAATCGATCACTCCCGTTCAACTACGGTTTTAATATCGTTTAGATCCTGCAGTAGGGCCTTCCTCACCATACGCTTGAACAGAGGCATTGGGATCGATTTTATTTTTGCAACTATACCCTGGGGCTTAGAGTCATGAGAACTGGTCAGAGGAACGACTCCACTACTCTCTGAAATACTCATTGTGGACAAGAATACAAATCCATCGCTTTCTGCTCTGGTTTTGTAGAACTCATTCTCAGAAGCATCCGTTATCCTCTTTTCCACTGTAGCAGGTTTCCCGAAATACATTCGGGTTTCTTTCCACCTTAGACCCACGAGCCCGTTTGTCGGTTTTTCGATAACTTCAATCTTTTCAATTCCGCTTATGATTTCCGGCGCGTTCCCGATGTTTGTAATTGCGGCCCAGACACCCGCCCTGGATCCGTTGATTTTTACCTGTGCTTCGACGGTCATAGTATCCCTCATAAGGTTTTAGTGATTGTCTGTACAATGAAACTTATTTTTTCCATTTTATAAGCAGTAATTTAGCAGGATAATTTCTCATTAATTTCTAATAGATTATTTTTATTTCCTCAAAATCTTTTCCATTGTTTTACCTTTAGCTAACTCATCAATCAGTTTATCCAGATAGCGAATTTTCTGCATAGTCGGCTCTTTAATTTCCTCCACTCTTATACCGCAGACAACACCTTTAATCAACTTCCGGTTTGGATTCAGTTTAGGGGCTTTTGAAAAAAAGATTTCAAAGTCAATTCGTTTTTTAATTTGATCTTCTAACTCTCTCTGGCTGTATCCTGTCAGCCAGCAGATAATTTTATCTACTTCAAATTTCGTTCGTCCTTTTTTCTCCGCCTTATTAATATAATGAGGATAGACACTGGCAACACTCATTGCGTAAACCCGATTTTTTCCCATATTAAATTCATCCTATTATAAAGCTTAGTTATTTTGAACAAGCTAGCCAAAACGGAACGGTCAACTTAAAAATTACAAAATCGCCGAGTGCGAAATATCTGTCACTTTGAGCCGCTTGTTATACGCTTTTTAGAATTATTTGAGTACAATTTAAATTATATCGTTTATTCTTTTTTGGATTTTAATCTTTTTTCTAAATCTTGAAGCATCCTATGAACAACGGGGCGAGCAATGGCTTTACAAAGTCCGCCCGAAGTTTTTACGTAAATTTTATATTTATTATTTGAGGTTAGTTCACCGTTTACCAAAGGAATAATATAGCTTTGCTCTTTCTCAACAATAGTCTTTCTAAAAAGAGGATTCTCAGTATTTATTGGATGTTCCCAACCTTTCTTGAATCTGAATTTTCTTGAGGGAATAAAACCCAAATAGATTACTCTATAATATATTTTTAATACAGTGATAGGATAGTTCCTATGATTTGCAATTACAAAACTTAATGTACTTGCAGAACTTTCATTTAAATGTGCATCATTAATGCGAGGCTTTGTTTCATCACGAAAGACTTTGTATTTAATTATATAAAACAGTAAAAGGAACAGACTAATGAGAACGACTGGGGAATACCAGGCATTTAACCAAGAAAGAAAATTTGAAATATGTGTTGAATCAATTTGCATTAAAACAACCTATTAAATAGTTTAAGCGTATAAGTATTACTTATACCGCACTTTTTAAGTATATAATTTGCAGGTTATGCTACACTTTTTGCAGCAATAACACGCTGTTAAATTATTGGGTTCACTGTAATTTACTTTGCTTAAATAAGTTGCAAAACAATTAATTTATTTCCTTTGAGTTATTAGTGCAAAATCTGCATAAATAACATTTTTTAGTCCAACTGACCTTTTATAGTAATACCAAGGCTCAATACACTGATATATATTTACAATTGTTCTAACTTAATTACTCTACAAGCTTCCCTTACAAGTAATGTATACAGATTGGATCCCGCAGAAGAGTAACCGTGGTTAAATTAAGAAACAGCAGGTACTTAAGCAATACTTATTTGTTGGTTAAAAGCCGGACCCACTGTTTCCGGAGGTCATACTTTTATATTTAAAAAAGAATAGTAATTTAAGCTAATCAATTAGAAAGCTTTTATAATGAACACCGCGATCAAAGAGAAAATTAAAACAATAACCGGCTCAAAAAATTTTTTCGATTCGGAAGAAGACAGGCTGTGTTATTCTTTCGATGCAACTCCTTTATTAAAGCAATTACCCGAAGCAGTTGTCTTTCCTGAAAATGAAGAACAGATATCTAAAATTTTAAAACTGGCCAACCAGGAATCTTTAACGTTGTGCCCAGAGGAGCGGGCACAGGCTTAAGCGGCGGCGCAATTCCGGTTGAGAACTGCGTTGTGCTGGTAATGACAAAGTGGAATAAAATTCTTGAGATAGACAACAGCAATTTAACTGCAACTGTTCAGCCGGGAGTTGTAACCGGGCATTTACAAAATGAAGTGGAAAAACTCGGACTCTTTTATCCACCTGATCCGGGGAGTATGAGCGTATGTACAATTGGCGGCAACGTTGCAAACAATGCCGGCGGACTTCGCGGATTAAAATACGGAGTAACAAAAAATTATGTGCTCGGCACAGAAATGATTCTACCAAACGGTGACCTGTTAAAAACCGGCGGCAAGAATATGAAAGACACGGCAGGGTATAACCTCAGGGATTTTATTGTCGGAAGCGAAGGCACGCTTGGCATCATCACTAAAATATTGCTTAAACTTATTCCCAAACCAACTGAATCAATTACAATTCTTGCTTACTTCGATAAGCTTTCATTTTCGGCAAAAGCCGTTTCTGATATTATCGCTTCACACATAACCCCTTCAATGATGGAATTTCTTGATAACACTACGATCAATTGTGTTGAAGATTACACGAAGGTCGGACTTCCGCGAAACAGTGAAGCTATCTTATTAATAGAGGTTGACGGAAGGGGAAGTATTGTTTACGAAGATGCTGAAACAATAAAAAATATTCTGAAAAAAAATAATGCTTCGATGGTAAAAACGGCTTCGGATATAAGTGAGGCATTAACTTTAAAATCAGCGCGAAGAAGTGCGTTCAGCGCGCTTGCGAGAGTTCGTCCAACCACGATACTGGAAGATGCAACAGTACCGAGAAGCGAACTTCCTGTAATGATTGAAAAAGTAACCGAAGCTGGAAAGAAATTCGATGTAACTTTCGGAAATTTCGGCCACGCAGGAGACGGCAATCTTCATCCAACCTGCCTGACTGACGAAAGAGATGCTTACGAAATTGACCGCGCGCATAAAGCTTTCGATTTTATTTTTAACGAAGCTATAAAACTCGGCGGAACAATTACAGGCGAACACGGAACAGGACTTGCGAAAAAACAATTCCTTGAGAAAGTTGCAGGAATCCCAGGAGTTGAAATGATGAAAAAAATAAAATCAGCAATTGATGAAAATAATATTCTGAACCCCGGAAAAATATTTTCAATCTCGCCCCGTTGCGAAAGTCCCTTGCCTTACCACAGAGAACAAATCTCAAATTATAAATGAATCCGGACTTCATAAAAAATATTCCCGCAGATATTCTTCCATCCGATGATGTTTTATCCCAATGCATTCACTGCGGAATGTGCCTGTCTGTTTGTCCCACTTACGAACTTACAAAAAATGAAAGATCTTCTCCGCGGGGAAGAATAAAAATGATAAAGTCTGTTACGAAAGGCGAGTTGGCTATCTCGAATTTATTTGCTGATGAAATGAACTTTTGTCTGGATTGCCAGGCTTGCGAAACTGCTTGTCCTGCAGGAGTTAAGTATGGCAAACTTGTTGAATCTGCAAGAGTGATCGTCGATGAGAGTTTCATAAATTTTTCATTAAAAATTCGGATTAAAAGATTTCTGCTTAGAAAAATAATCGGAGATAAACATAACCTAAAAATTGCCGCAAAGATACTAAGGTTTTATCAAAGATCATTTTTAAAAAACTTATTTGAAAAGTCTGGTATCCTGAAATTGTTTTTAAAAATCCTTCCTGAAATTTCAAAATTAGTCTCCGAAGATTTCCAAGTTTTTCAGCGATGAAAGAATACCTGCGAATGTAAAACCTGAAACTGAAGCAAAATACAAAACCGCATTTCATTTTGGATGCATAATGAATGTTGCTTTTGCTGACATAAACCTGGATACTGTTGATGTTCTCAAAGCATTTTCGTGTGAAGTTTTCACTCCGCGAAACCAGGATTGCTGCGGGTCACTGCATGCACATAACGGTGATATGGAATTCGCAAAAGACTTAGCCCGCAAAAATATCGATGCTTTCGGGAAAACGCATTTTGATTTTTTAATTTCTAACTCTGCTGGATGCGGAGCGTTTATGAAAGAATACGGTTTTGTCCTGAAGGATGATCCGGAATATTCTGAAAAAGCAAAGAATTTTTCGGACAAAGTAAAGGATATTTCGGAGTTTTTATTTGATAAAACACCAGCTTTAAAAATCGGCAGCTTAAATATCCGTGCAACCTATCACGATGCATGTCATTTAGCACATTCTCAAAAAATTAAGATTGAGCCCAGGGAACTATTAAAATCCATTCCCGGTTTAGATTTAGTAGAAATGAAAGCTTCTGATGCCTGCTGTGGAAGCGCAGGAATTTATAATGTATTAAGGCACAATGACTCATTGCATTTCCTGGAAAATAAAATCTTAAGTGCAAAGGAAACCAGGGTTCCGATTTTGATCACAGGAAATCCGGGCTGTATATCACAGCTTGTATACGGAGCTGATAAATATAAATGCGATATTAAAATAATGCATCCTGTTACGCTTATTAAAGAAGCCATGTATAAAGATATTTCTCAAAAGTGAAAAATTTAAGCTGATATAAAATGGAAATTTCTGTTAAAAAATTCTACAACAATGGCTTGACCGAAGAGTTCAAAAAAATAAAAAATAGCATTAAATTTTCTTTTGTTATTCTTTGTTTTAATAATGTAATTCTTTAGTTTTGACAACTAAGATTTGTTAAATTTTTTAATATTTAATTAATCAATTGCGGGCTCAGCCTTATAGCCGCATCAAATTTATTCATAACAATACCACAATTAGTTTTAGACGATATTTTGATTTTCTGGCATATTTTTATTGTTGTTATGAACAAGTTTTCTTCTAAAAATATTGCTTGTAACTCTAATAGGTAAATGATGAAAAAATCTTTTTTGGATTATGTACTGAGAGTCCGGGTACCCATAACTATTTTTGTCATATTAGCTTCATTTACACTTACTTACTTTGCTTCGCGTGCCGAAAGAGACGGTGTAGGATACACTCCTGTTCAGCCGATAAATTTTTCCCATAAACTTCACGCAGGTTTAATGAAAATCGATTGCCAGTATTGTCACACGGGAGTTGAAAAATCCCGTCACGCAATGGTGCCCGCTGTATCAACCTGCATGAACTGCCACACTATCGCTAAGAAAGATTCACCTGAAATTATAAAACTAACTAAATATTACAACGAGGGAATAGCTCTTCCCTGGAAGAGAATTCACAGGGTACCTGAATTTGCTTACTTCAATCATAGTGTGCACGTTAATTCAGGGATAGATTGTTCGAGCTGTCACGGTGATGTAAGAAATATGGACCATATTGGACAGATGAATTCCTTTACTATGGGAGCCTGTCTGGACTGTCACAGGAATGCAAAAGAAAGATTGCCTTATTTAAAGAACATAAAAAACGGACCAGATGATTGCTGGGCATGTCACCGATAACCCGGAGTTAAAATGGAGTTAAAAAACATAAATTTGAATAAAAAGATTAAGAGAAAAAATTTCTTTATTAGTCTGGGCGCGGGCGTTGCAGGTTATTTTGCTCTCAGGTCGGTTCCATTTAAATTATTTTTTAAGAAAAACGATTCAGCTAAAGCAGAAGATAAAAACGGCAGAAGAGTGAAGATTAATCCACTTGCCGTAAGCAGAAAAAATATAGGTGGTAATAATGTCTGAAGTTAAGGACGGACTAAACAACGAGGAAGTTCCACAGGAAAAGGATCAGAATTACTGGCGCAGTTTTGCGGAGTTGCACAAAGATCCAGCTTTAATTGAAGCCAGCCATCATGAGTTTCAGGAAGGCGCTACAGATGAATTTGATCCGTCTAAATTATCAAAAGTTTCAAGACGTAAATTTCTGGCACTTGTCGGCGCATCTGCAGCATTGGCAGGCGCCGGTTGTTCGAATTACCGTGATAAAGGAGAAATAATTCCTTACACTAAGATGCCGGAGGATACTGTTGTCGGCAAGCCGAAATATTATGCTTCTACATTAAATTATGGATCTTTGTCTCAGGGAATTTTAATAAAGACCAGAGAAGGAAGGCCGATTAAGGTTGATGGTAATCCGGACCACCCGGTAAGCAAAGGAAAAATAAATGCCATAGGTCAGGCTAGCATACTGAATTTGTATGATCCTGACAGGTTGCAGAATCCAATGAAGAAAGCAAGAAGCGGTGAATTTTTGAAATCAACCTGGCAGCAGGTAGATTCGGAAATTGTAGGCGCTTTAACTTCAAATGCGGGGAAAAGCATTGCTATCGTAACCGGAAAAATACTTTCGCCTACTACAAAAAAAGTTCTTGATGATTTTGCCTCAAAATATTCCGGCACAAAAATTTATTCGTATGAATTATTTAACGATGAAAACAGGAATTCCGCATGGAAGAAATGTTACGGAACAGATTCATATCCGCTTGTAAAATGGAATGAAGCTAAGGTTATAGTTGCGCTGGAATCCGACTTCCTTGGAAACGATGGAAACAAAGTTGAAAACTCCAGGCTGTTTACGGAAGGAAGAGATGTTAATGATGCTAAAAACTTTAACAGACTTTATGTAGTTGAAGGGAATATGTCGCAGACAGGAATGAACGCAGACTACAGGCTAAAGCTAAGACCTGATGCCCAGAACGAATTTGTAATGAGCCTTTTGAAAGAAGTAGCAAGAAGAACAGGAACCGAACTTTCTGTTAATCTTTCAGATTATTCACTTGATAATTTTTCCAAAACTTACTCGCTTAATACTAAAAAATTAAAATATCTTGTCGATGACCTTATCAATAATAAAGGCAATGCGATAGTTTATGGCGGCAGAACTTTATCTGAGGCAACTCACATTGCAGTTAATCTTATAAATGAAATTTTAGGCAACGCGAAATTATACAGAACTGATTCTGCAGTATATTCTTTGCAACCATTGAGCACAAAGGAAGAGCTGGAATCGCTTGTCTCTGATATGAATTCAGGTAAAGTCGGCGTTGTAATTCATTTTGATTCAGATCCTGTTTATTTATTACCAAATGATTTAGGATATGCAGAAGCTTTAAAGAATGTTCCTACAATAGTATCATTGACTGAAAGCGATAATGATTCATCATCCGCTGGTAATTATACATTGCCAATCAATCATCCTTTTGAATCCTGGGGTGATGCAAAAGCAAGAACAGGATTTTCATCACTTCAACAGCCTGTTATTTCTGCAATTTATAATACGAGGCAAAAAGAAGCCGTACTTCTTAACTGGATAAACGGAGCCAATGGAAAATTTAGTGATACTATGTATCACGAATATCTTATGAAGAATTGGGAGGCAAATATTTATCCTGCATTAAAATCAAAATTAAGTTTTAAAGAATTTTGGTATGGGGCATTGCAGGATGGAGTTGTTTTAACAATTGATTCTCCAAAGAGTTTCGGTAAGTTTAATTCATCAGCATTAAATGATCTTAATAAATCAATAAACAAGCTATCAGGCTATGCAATTATTTTAAGTGAAAGCTATTCTCTTGGTGATGGCAAATTCTTAAATAACGGATGGCTTCAGGAGCTTCCACATCCCGTAAGCAAAATGACCTGGGATAATTATGCGGCTATTTCACAGAATACTGCAAAAGAATTGGGTTTAAAAAATAATGACAAGATTTCTGTTACAGTAGGTAAAAGAACACTGGAAATACCGGTTCTGATTCAGCCGGGATGCGCGGATAATACAATTGCAATTGAAACCGGCTGGGGAAGAACAGTTGTTGGTGAAGTAGGTAAAGGTACAGGTTTTAATGCAAATATTTTATTGTCAAAAGACTCTACTGGTTCATCCTGGATGTTTACTTCCAGTGATATTAAAAAAGGCAACGGTTCATATAAATTAGTTTCTGCCCAGGAACATCATTTGTTTGATACATTCACCTGACGAAAATTTACTTGGCGAAAGACATATAATTAAGGAAGGAACAGTAAAGGAATATTTAAAAAATCCGAAATTCATTTCTGAAATGCATGAAGAAGAACGCGTTGACGAAATTTACCCGAAACATCCTGATTGGTTTACAGGTGTTAAATGGGCAATGTCAATCGACCTGAATAAATGCACAGGCTGCAGTGATTGTGTTGTTGCCTGCGTTGCGGAAAATAATATTCCGGTTGTTGGTAAGGATCAGGTTGCAGTCGGTAGAGAAATGCAATGGCTCAGAATTGATGCATATTATTCTGGTTCGGAAGACGATCCGATAGTAAGTACTCAGCCTATGTTATGCCAGCAATGTGATAATGCACCTTGCGAAAATGTTTGTCCGGTTGCTGCTACTACTCACAGTAAAGACGGACTGAACCAGATGGTTTATAACCGTTGTGTAGGAACAAGATATTGTTCGAACAACTGTCCTTATAAAGTTCGAAGATTTAACTTCTTTAATTTCAGGGATCATTTCAGAGATGGATTCCAACAGAAAGAATTATTAGATCTTGTTTACAATCCTGAAGTAACCGTAAGATCCAGAGGAGTAATGGAAAAATGTACTTTCTGTATCCAGAGAATTGCTACTGAACGTGAAAATGCTATTCGGGAAAACAGGAACATTATTGGATCAAATGTTCATACTGCCTGCCAGGATGCATGCAATACTAATGCAATTAATTTTGGTGATATGAATGACAAGAACAGCGAATTTTATAAATACAGAAATCATGAATTAGGTTATTACGTTCTCGAAAATTTGAATGTAAGACCAAATGTTACCTATCTCGCTAAATTAAGAAATACCCATTCGGAGGAAGCATAGTGAGTTTAGATTATAGTAAAGAATTAACTCTGGTACAGGGCAACCTGACAATGGCAGATCTAGATAATGCCATTGCAAAACCTATGGATACAAAGCCCGGTAAAAAATATTTTATTGCCCTGTTATTTACAACATCACTCTTGCTGCTTGGTGTTTTAGGGGTATCTCTTACTTTCTTTTACGGCATTGGAGAGTGGGGAAATAATCAACCGGTTGCGTGGGGCTTGGGGTATTACAAATTTCGTTTTTTGGGTTGGTATTGCGCACGCAGGTACATTGATTTCTGCAATTCTTTATTTGTTAAGACAAAAATGGAGAACCGGCATTTCGAGATTTGCTGAGGCAATGACGATCTTTGCTGTAATTTGTGCCGGAATATTTCCAATAATTCATACCGGTCGTCCCTGGCTTGCAGGTTATTTGATACCGTATCCGAACTCGCATCACTTATGGCCGAATTTTATTTCGCCGCTGGTATGGGATGTGTTTGCCGTTTCGACATATTTTATAGTTTCACTGATGTTCTGGTATGTTGGTCTGATTCCAGATTTTGCAACTTTAAGGGACAGGGCCAGTTCCAAAATTAAAAAAACTATTTATTCATTATTTAGTCTTGGCTGGAAACATTCAAACAGGGACTGGAGACATTACGAAAAAGTTTATATGATTCTTGCTGGCCTAGCCACACCTCTTGTACTTTCTGTTCACTCTGTTGTGAGCTTTGACTTTGCCGTTGCAGTATTGCCGGGATGGCATTCAACAATATTTCCTCCTTACTTTGTTGCCGGAGCTATCTTTTCAGGATTTGCAATGGTGGTTACTGCTCTGCTGTTTGTGAGAAAAGTATTCGATCTTGAAAATGTAATTACTATGGATCACCTTGAAAGAATGAATAAGATCATTCTTCTTACAGGCTCTATGGTTGGTTATGCTTATCTAATGGAATTTTTCATTTCGTGGTACAGCGGCGTGCCGACAGAACAATATGCTGCCATCAACCGGGCTTTCGGTGATTATGCCTGGGGTTACTGGATTATGGTTGCCTGTAACTCGCTTTTCCCTCAATTATTCTGGTTCAAGAAATTCAGAAGATCGATCCCTGTTATGTTTATTGTTGTAATATTAGTGAATGTAGGTATGTGGTTTGAAAGATTTATAATTATTGCTTCCTCTCTGCAAAGAGATTTTCTGCCCTCAAGCTGGGGTTATTTCACTCCAACCTGGGTTGATTTCTCAATCTTAATTGGAAGCTTTGGATTATTCTTTACACTCGTGCTTTTGTTTGCGAGAACATTGCCTGTTGTTACTATGTCAGAAATTAAAGGAGTTGTTGAAGGTGCACAGCCCTCGCACCATGGAGGCGATCATAATGGCTAATAAAAAACTACATTCTTTAGCGGCTCTGTTTAATACTCCGGATGAAATATTAAATGCCGCGAAGAAAACTACTGAAGCTGGTTATAAAAAGTTTGATGTAAATACTCCATACCCGATGCATGGAATGGATCGTGCAATGGGAATGGGCCAGTCCAAAATTGGTTTTGTAACATTATTCTTTGGTTTGTCAGGTGCAACTTTTATTTTCTTGTTTATGTGGTGGTCATATGCGGTCAGCTATAATATCGTTGTTGGAGGAAAACCATTCTTTTCAATTCCAGCTTTTATTCCTATTACTTTTGAAACAACTGTATTGTTTGCTGCTATCTCAACTGTATTGGGAATGATTGCCGTTTATTTTAAGCTACCCAATAATGCACATCCGTTACACGATACAGATTATATGAAAGCAGTTTCCGGAGATAAATACGGATTGGTAATTGAAGCGGATGATGAAAAATTTGATAAAGCTGAAGTGGCTGAATTTTTAAAAAAACTTGGTGCTTATAAAATTGAAAGTGTATTCTTTCCTGAAGAAGAGAAATACAGAATGTTTGCACCAAAATTTCTTTTATTTCTTGCGGTTGTAGCGATTGTCACTTCAGGCGCAACCTATGTAACTTTAAATAAATTAATGTACATAACTCCTTTTGACTGGATGGATGTACAAAGCAAATTAGCTGCCCAGGAAAAAAGCGATATCTTTGCTAACGGAGAAGGTATGCGTCCTCCTGTTGAAGGTACAGTAGCCAGAGGATATTTACCTTATCCATATGAAGGAGAAACTAATCCGACCCTGGTGCTAACAAACCCGACAATCCCTACTAAGCAGATTTTGGATCTCGGGAAAAGAAAATTTTTAACTTTTTGCAGCCCATGCCATGGAAATTATGCAGACGGGAACAGCAGGTTGCAGGGGCAGTTCCCTAATGGTCCAACTTTGCATTCGGATAAAATCATAAATTATCCTGATGGAATGATCTATCATATAATTACGAATGGCCAGAATGCTATGCCTTCTTATGCAAGACAAATTACGAGAAACGAAAGATGGGCTATTGTTGATTACATCAGAGTATTACAGAGAGCACAAAATGCAAAAGAATCTGATTTAGAATCAGTAAATAAGGAGTCTGTTTCAAATGTCCAAAATTGAATCCGGTTACGTTAAAAAGAATTTACCACAATCAGTTCAAAAAATCGGAATGACGCTAGCGGGCATTGGTTTGTTGCTGGGCATTGCAGGCTTTGCATTTAACAGTTATCGTGCGTCTTACGCATACCTTGTTTCATTTTTATTCTTTTTAAGTATTGCTGTAGGCTCGTTATTTCTGGTAGCCCTGGAATATGCGGCTAATGCAGATTGGAGCACTCCTTTCAGAAGGATTAGTGAATTTTTTGCTGGAGCTCTTCCATTATTATTAATATTTGTCATTCCGCTTTTTCTGAACACGGGTAATTTATTTTTGTGGTCACACGCAGATTACGTTCACGGCGATAAAATGCTTGAAGCAAAATCAGCTTACCTTAATACTCCGTTTTTTATTATTAGAGTTTTAGTAATCATTTTGTTGTGGTGTTTTTTTTACTGGATGATAACTAAGAATTCACGTAAGCAGGATGGTATTCAGGACCAATTGCTTACTAAAAAGAATATTACTTTATCTGTTATATTTATTCCGCTCTTCGCCATCACGATTACGTTAATAGCAGTAGACTGGATAATGAGTCTTGAATCAAAATGGTTCTCTACAATATTCGGGGTATATTTATTTGCAGGCGTTACCTGGAGTTCGCTCGCAGCATTGACACTGAGTGCAATTAAGCTAAAGGAAAAAGGTTTTCTTCATTCTGCCATAAGTAAAGATCATTTTTACAGTCTTGGTACTTTAATGTTTGCATTTACAGTATTTTGGGGATATATCGCTTTCTCTCAATACATGTTAATTTGGTATGGAAATCTACCTGAAGAAACTTTCTGGTTTATGCAGAGATGGGAGGGAGGCTGGAAATATGTCTCTATATTATTGATTGTAACTCATTTTATAGTTCCATTCTTTGGACTTATTTCTTATGAAGCAAAAACGAATATTAAAAGATTAAAATTTATGTCTATCTGGATACTTTGCGTTCACTTTCTTGATATCTACTGGCTGATTATACCCAGTATGTCAAGGAATAATCATGCATATTCGTTCAGCTGGATTGATTTTGTTTACCCCGTATTATTTGTCGGTGTACTAATTCTTGTTTTTAACAAAATGGCTGAGAAAATTAATTTAGTCCCGGTTGGAGATCCAAAATTGCAGCGCGGATTAGATTTTCACCTTTAGTCAAACAGGGTTTATATGAGCATTTTTGAAAAAAGCATAAAACAAAAAATTGAAGAAGCTAAAAAAAATCCGGTTACAATTTTGTCGCTGGCATATCCTTATTTGCTGGTAATTGGACTGTTGATTGGATTATTATATGTTGGTAAGTTCAATACTATAGCCAGGAAAGAAGTGCCGCCTCAATTACCGGATACAACTGTCCAGGAGGACCTGCAGGTTAAACCGGCACAGGTAATTCCACCGGTTGATGTAATGAAAATGAAAAATCCTTCACCTGAATTAATTGCCAAAGGAAAGGACTTATTTTCAGCAAATTGCTCTTCCTGTCACGGATCAGATGGAAAAGGGGATGGTCCTGCTTCCGCTGGATTGAATCCGCCTCCTAGAAATTATACAAGTAACGAAGGCTGGAAAAACGGAAGGACAACATCAGATATTTACAAGACTTTGCAGGAAGGAATTCCCGGCAGCGCAATGGCTTCATACTCTTATATGAATCCCGAAGATTTGTTTGCTCTGGCTTCTTATATTCGCGCGGAGTTTATCAAGAATCCGCCTGAAAATACTGATTCAGATTTGATGATGCTTGACATGACTTATAATTTGTCGGCCGGTAAAAAAGTACCTGCTCAAATTCCGGTCAGCGCTGCAGAGGACTTAATAATTAAAGAAAATGCAAGTAAGTATCAGAAAATTATTAATACAATAAATTCTATTAATAATGATAACAATAATCCCGGCGCAAAATTATTTGAAGATATTACGAGTAATAAAATGAGAGCACTTGCAATTCTTAGCAATTCAAATGACTGGCGTAAGAATGAACAGACTTTTATTACACTTGTAGTGAATGAAGTCCATCAAGATGGTTTCAATGGAAAAGTATTTGATTTAAATGGCGATCAGTGGGATATGCTTTATAAGTATTTAAGCAAGTATATGTGATTAGCTTCGCTGGAGGTGATTGGTAATGAACAGAGTTTTGAATTTAACTTTGTTCTTTTCATTGTTAATTGTTTCATTTGGGTTAGCTTCGGATTATCCAAATGGAAAAGCAAAAATTGATATTGAAGAGCATCTAGGAAAACAGCTTCCTATAGATGCGTTTTTTTATGATGCCAACGGAAAGAAAATTGTTCTTAAAGATATTGTAAATAAAACAACAGTGCTGGCTTTCGTTTATTATAAATGTCCCGGTATTTGTGCTCCGCTTATGTCGGAATTAGCAAACATTGTAAACGAATCAGATTTGGTACCAGGTAAAGATTATAATATTGTAACGATTAGCATGGATGACCGGGAGAATCCACAGATTGCACTGGAAAAGAAACAGAATTTTATAAGTATGATCGATAAACCTTTTCCCCATGATGCATGGAAATTCCTAACCGGGGACAGTGTTAATATTTATCGTACTACTGAAACTGCAGGTTTTCATTTTGAAAGAGTAGGCACTCAGTTTATTCATACTACTTGTGTGATATTTGTTTCGCCGGGCGGAAAAATCAGCCGTTATCTATACCCTGATTATAATACAAAAGGTAAGTTTGGAATTTTACCTTTTGATTTTAAGATGGCAATACTTGATGCATCGCAGGGAAAAGTTCAGCCAACGGTTGGTAAACTACTGGCATTTTGTTTTAGTTATGATCCGGCAGGTAAAAAATATGTTATCAATATGTTGAATATTTTTGGTGTCGGAACGTTATTGTTAGTTGGAGTTTTTGTAGTCTATTTAAGGGTTAAGAAACCCGGAAAAGTTAAAAAGTAAAAAGAGGTAGATTTTTATGGCAGGCATTGCTGAGTCCGTTCATTCGAACGGGCATGGATCTTATCTTGATTATAAAGGAAAGCATAAAGGTATTTTTGCCTGGATACTTTCTACTGATCATAAAAGAATTGGCATTCTATATCTGGTAGCCTTAATGAGCTGGTTCCTTGTAGGAATGACGCTCGGAGGTTTGATCAGAATAGAATTATTAAAACCTGAAGGCACAATTGTCGGTCCGCAAACCTATAATGCGTTTTTTACTCTGCACGGGGTAATAATGCTTTTTATATTTGTAATACCCGGCATACCAGCTGTGTTCGGAAATTTCTTTTTGCCGATAATGATTGGTGCGGAAGATGTTGCATTTCCAAGATTAAATCTTTTATCCTGGTATTTGTATATAACCGGCGGCATTCTGATAATTCTGGCCATATTCCTGCCTGGCGGAGCTCCTGATACCGGTTGGACATTTTATATACCTTACAGCGTCAGAACAAGTACGAATATGATTATTACGCTGTCTGCGGTATTTATTTTGGGATTTTCATCCATTCTTACCGGATTAAATTTTGTAACAACTATCCACAGGTTAAGAGCACCCGGAATGGACTGGTTTAAGATGCCTTTATTTTCTGGGGCCTTTATGCAACTGGATGGATTCAGGTTATTGTTACTCCAATAATTGGTATCACTCTTTTACTTGTTATAGTTGAAAGAGTTTTTGGAGTAGGGATTTTTGATCCTGCTCTTGGTGGTGATCCAATTTTATTTCAACATTTATTCTGGATTTATTCTCATCCTGCCGTTTATATTATGGCTGTTCCTGCGATGGGAGTTGTTTCAGAAATAATTCCTACTTTTTCCAGACGAACGATATTCGGTTACAAGTTTATTGCATATTCAAGTATGGCAATTGCGTTATTCGGTTCTTTAGTATGGGCGCATCATATGTTTACAGTTGGAATGAGCGATATCAGCAGAATTTATTTTTTCACTTTTAACTTTTATGGTTGCCATTCCAAGTGCTATTAAAGTTTTTAACTGGACTGCAACACTTATACAAGGGATCAATTGAGCTGGATCCACCAATGCTTTATGCGCTTGCATTTATTTTCCTGTTTTCGATTGGTGGTTTAACCGGAATAATTCAAGGGGCTCTTTCACTTGATATCCATTTAACTGATACATATTTCATAGTTGCGCATATTCATTATGTCATGTTTGGTACGGAACAGGATTTGGGATATTTGCTGCATTACATTATTGGTTACCAAAAATGTTTGGAAGAATGTATAATATTAAATTTGCCAAAGTTGCATTCTGGGTTTTGTTTATCGGCTTTAATATCCTTTATTTCCCGATTTTTCATAATGGGCTGGCTTGGAATGCCGAGAAGATCTTATCATTATCTTCCTCAATTTCAGGCTTATCATGTTAATTTCAACTGTCGGTTCATGGATAATGATTACTGGTATTCTGCTGATGCTATATAATCTTATTAAAGTCAGTTATTAACGGTCCCAAAATAACTGAAAGAAATATATGGGGTGGAGAAACTCTTGAATGGACAGTCGCAACTCCGCCGCCTTTCACAAATTTTGAAAAAATTCCTGATGTAATTAAGCGGACCTTACGAATATAAAATGAACGAAATTGAATAAGAGGAGGTAAAGTGAGTACTCAAGAGAACAACTGCTGTAGCTCACGTTCACAGAGATGATGTTGGTGCCCGAATGGGAATGTGGCTTTTTCTGTTTACTGAATTAATTCTTTTTGGGGGTATGTTTTTTGTTTATTCAGTTTACAGATTCCTTCATCAATCCGATTTTCACGTTGCTGCAAAATCTATGAATGTGTTGATCGGAACAGTGAATACGGCGATTCTGCTTACAAGTAGTATGACGATTGCACTTTCTATTGTGGCATTGCGCAACAGGAAAAAAATACTTTCTCTTACGCTACAGGGCATTACCGTTATTTTTGGATTGATCTTTCTTATAAATAAATATTTTGAATGGACTGCTGAGATTCATCATGGAAATTATCCCGGATCTCCTGAATTATTGAGCCAGCCTCCAGGTCACATTTTATTTTTTGGATTATATTATGTTATGACTGGATTACACGGTCTTCACGTAATAATCGGAATGGTTGTGATTATGTTTATGATGCGATTTACAATTAAAGATGTAATTACTCCTGACCGTATAGTTAAGCTGGAAGCTGCCGGATTATACTGGCACCTTGTTGATATCATCTGGATTTTCCTCTTCCCATTATTCTATCTAATAACCTGAGGTAATGTTTTATGTCAAATCATGATGAAGTCACAGATCATTCAAGTCATTCATACAGTAAATATATATTAGTATGGATGGGGTTATTGACCTTTACAGCAATAACTGTTGCTGTAGCGGGAGTAAACCTTGGTGATGTTACTATTGCAACTGCTATAGTTATAGCTTCCATTAAATCTTATTTGGTAATTACTGAGTTTATGCATCTAAATAGTGAATCCAAAACATTTAAAATATTTTTAGGTGTAGCTATCTTTTTTATAGTTATTTCTCTTGTACTTTTATTTTCTGATTATTCTAAAATTTAAGGTTTTAAAAAAATGATCGCTCAAGCATCTAATTTTGTAAATCAAACAGACACCACCTTTTTTATCATAGTTGGAATATGCGTATTCTTTCTTTTATTGATAACTATATCAATGGTAGTGTTTGTAATTAAATTTAACAGAAAGAAGAATAAAAAGGCTGTCAATTATCACGGAAGCACGCGTCTGGAAATTACCTGGACTGTAATTCCGACTTTAATTGCACTTGGTATGTTCTGGATGGGCTGGGTGGGTTATGAAAATTTAAATACTCCTCCCAAAGATTCTATGGTTGTGGATGTAACAGCTCAAATGTGGCGATGGAGTTACAAATATGCTAACGGTGTTGAGAGTGATACTTTATATGTGCCTCTGAATAAAGATGTTAAAGTGAGATTGCACTCAATTGATGTTGATCATTCTTTTTATGTACCTGCCTTTAGGATTAAAAGAGATTGCATTCCGACCAGAACTAATTTTGCATGGTTCAGGGCTCAGGAATTAGGAACATACCAGGTACTATGTGCAGAATACTGCGGCTTGAATCATTCCTATATGTATTCGGCTGTAAAAGTCATTCCTGAAAAGGATTTTAATAATTGGCTGGCTGCCAAAGCAAAAAAAATAAATGTGGTTAGTTCGGATAATGATTCATCACCGTCATCAAATTAATGTTCAGGACCAATGGTTGAAGAAACAATAAACATAAATGTAACAGAACTTAGCTTGAGGCAAAAGTTTGATATTGTCATGGAACTGACAAAATTCCGTATTACTATTTTTGTAACAATAACAACCGTCTTTGGATATTTATGTTTTTCAGAAAGTTTTTCAGTAAATATGATTACTCCTGTTCTTGGCATTTTACTACTTGCCTGCGGTTCTGCAGTAATTAACCATTACCAGGAGAGAAAGACTGATGCGCTGATGATGAGGACCAAAAACCGTCCAATCCCCTCTGGAAAAATTTCGGCACAAGATGCCTTAAATGTTGCAGTGATTTTAGTGATTTCGGGATCGGCACTTTTATATTTTGGTGCTGGAATCCTTGCTCTAGGTTTAGGCATACTGAACCTTATCTGGTATAATGCGATCTATACTCCGCTGAAAAAGAAAAATGCTTTTGCAATAATTCCGGGTTCTTTAGTAGGAGCGATTCCTCCGGCTGTGGGATGGGTTGCAGCAGGAGGAAATATTCTTGATCCGCGCATTGCAGTAATATCCCTGTTCTTTTTTATCTGGCAGATTCCGCATTTCTGGCTGCTTCTTTTAATGTTCGGAGAAGATTATGAACAGGCCGGCTTCCCGACTTTAACGCAAAAATTTAATCCGGATCAATTGGGCAGAATTACATTTGTTTGGATTATCACCACTGTTATTATTGGTTTGCTTATTCCCGTATACGGTCTGGTTCGATCCAGCTTTATTAATTACGGATTGTTTATTGCCGGTTTATGGTTAGTATGGAATGCAATTAAGCTATTGCGGTCCAATAAAGAGAAAAAATATTTCCGTTTTGCGTTCATGGATATTAATATTTTCGCAATCCTGGTAGTTATACTTATTTCAATTGATAAACTTGTAATATTATTTTAACTGAAAAAAGAGAGCATTGAACAATGGAGTTTCTAGAAAAATTTGTAATACCTCAGTCTTCTGAACATCTTCAATTGCTGCATTACCTTGCAATGTTAATATTGTTTCTCTTTATACCTTTTATAGAGCATGGTTTTCGGCGGAACATTTTTATCTCTCTTTTACAGGCATAAAGGACACAAAGAAAACAATAAAACCTATCTCCTTTTTTCTAAAGATATAATTGAGGTTGTTACTATTAGCAAAAGCATTGGAATTATTTTAGGTATAGTGCCATTGCTTACTGCCGTGCTTATTTTTTCTCAGCTTCTGCATTTGGGAAACACAACCGCAGTCGTTTATTTATCGGTTTCTTTCTTATTGGTAATTGCAGCCCTTACATTGATTTACACTTACAGATATTCAACAAAATTTTCCAGCATTTTTAATTCTTTGAACGAAATAAAAGTAAAAGATTCTTCGGTTATGAATGAAATTGCTAAACTAAAGGAATCGAGCACAAGAGTAAGTCATAGCTCAGGGATTTACGGGCTTATTTTATTATTTCTATCAATCTGGTTTTTTACTTCAGGGGTAACAATTGCTACATTTCCAAAAGAATGGAGTGAGGGAAGTTTTCTTTCGATTTTATTTTCCTGGCAGGTTTTGGTAAGACTGGTTTTCTTTTTAATAATGGCATTTGCTTTTACTGGCGGCACTGTTTTATTCCGCTATTTTTACTGGGAGGGAGGAAAGAAGGACCTAAATGATGATTATAGAGAATTCGTCAGAAAGACAGCAGTGGTTCATACTCTTTATCCTTTACTTGCTTTGCCTTTATTCCTGGCTTTTATTCTTTACTCATTGCCTGATGCAGCGCTATCGGGATCAGTATTTGGATATTCTTCTTTAGCTCTTTTGTTGATGTTTCTGACTTATAATCTTCTTTATTCAATGATAAAGAATGCCAACGTAAATCATACCGGAATTCTTTACATGACTTTAATCGCTATAATTATGTCGTTGATTATAAAAGACCAGTTAGCAATCGACAATGTAACTGCTGAACAGTCCGTAATCTTAAATAATAAGTATGAAGAAGTTATGGCCCAGTTAACAGGCGAGGGATCAAAACCAAAGGCAATTAATGGCGAAGATATTTTTAAAAATATCTGTTCTTCCTGTCATGCTTTTGATCACAAGGTTGTAGGACCGCCATATCAACAAACTATGCCCAAGTATGAAGGAAAGATGGATCAACTTGTAGCTTTTATATTAAACCCCAAACAAAATAATCCGGGATACCCTCCAATGCCCAACCCGGGGCTGAGACCCGACCAGGCGCAAGCAGTTGCAAAATATATTATGGAAACATACCAGGAAAAATATAAGAACAAATAGTTGCTATATTAAATTAGTGTAATTATGGTAGGCATTTTATAGTTATTAAATTATCAGGCAAGGATGGCTATTATTTCTTTCTGCACTTCTCCTGTGGAAATCACTTTTCCATTTTTATAAATGAATACATCAATCTCACTTCTAATTCCAAAATCTGCCGGAAGGTAAATTCCGGGCTCAATCGAAAATGAAGTTTCAGGAAGAATTAATCGATCGTCGTGCGTTTCATAATTATCCATATGTGCACCAGTTCCGTGTCCTTCTGTAGTAATTGAGTGCCCGGTTCTGTGTATGAAATAATCGCCATAGCCTGCTTTAGAAATTACATTTCTTGCAGCGTCATCAACTTCATATCCGTATAATTCCATACCTTTTGAAAACCTGTTCTTTACCAGTTCAAATGCGGCATCCCTAGCTTCAGCGACAATATCATATATTTTTTTATATTTGTGCGGGACGCTCTCTCCGATAAATCCTACCCAGGTTATATCCGACCAAACTCCGTCCGGTTTATTCACCTTTGCCCAGAGATCCAGTAAAATAAAGTCTCCTTTTCTTACTTTCTTATTCAACTGTTTTGTCGGAGTGTAATGCGGGTTTGCAGAATTTTCATTTATTGCTGCGATTGGCGGGTGCCCCGTGATAAGCCCATTTTCATTTTCAATCGAGTTAAGAATAAATTGCTGAATATCGTGCTCAGTCAATTCAAAATTATCTATTATTTTATTTCGAATAAAACTAAAACATTTGTAAACAACTTCTGTTAATGTTTTCGCTACTTGGATGTTATCTTCAAATTGATTTTTAGTCCAGACAGCAGTTAAATAGGATATTAAGTCTGAACTTGATTTTACAACAACTCCGGTTGATTCGATTTGCTCAATAGTACCGGCATCTACCTTGGAAACATAAGGTATAGCATTGTTAGGGGAATATTCCATTGCTATCGTTTTAAAGTTTTTAAGCACACCTCTCAAACAATCTATCAATGATTTATGACTGGCGTAGATCACCTTATCGCCAGGTAAATGATCCAGATTTCCTGCTTCAATTGCATTTACAATTTTTATAGGCGTACCAGTTCCCGGTATATAATAGTAATATCTCCGTGATGAAATTTTATCGATTGGTATCTGTAGAATATTTATGGCAATATCATTACTTCCCCTGAAGTCATAAAGCAGCCAGCCATCTAACCCATAATTCCTGATGATGGATTGTATTTTGTCAAGGTTAAATTTATCCATTTAGTTTTCCTTTTCCATAATACAGAATAAGAATTATAGTAATAATAATTGCAAAATAATCATGTAATAATATACAATCTATAAATAGTTAAATACTTTCAATCTAATATTAAATAGGTTATAGACAATTTTTTTATTGCATTTTTCTTCAAGATTTCTATATTGGTTCCATCACAGGGAAGGCTTAAATACAGTGACGGGTAATGCTGCTTCTTTACGGGGTAAAATCAGAAAAATTAAAGCTGTAATTCTATTGAATTTATAATTACTTAAACGCACAGCCTTTTATGTATTCCGGTTTATTTATTGTCTCTGAAAATCAAATTAAATAAAATTTTAATAATAAGTTACTTTTTACAATAATTCTGTGAGGATATCATGAGGGCAATATCTACAGCATTTCTAACTCCAATTATTTTCTTATTATTTAATGCAGTTGGATGGGGACAGCAAGCCTTACCTTTTGTAGAAAACTTTAGTTATTCAACAGGTGATTTGGTAGATGTAAGCGGCGGAATCTGGGAGGAAGCCACATCAACAACTTCGGTACCTGTTCAAGTAACTACGGGCAATTTAACTTATACAGATTATCCATCTTCCGGTGTTGGAAATAAAATTGAACTTTCTGGAGGGGCAAGTAGGCAAAGAATTAGAGTTGCATGTACTGAAATAAACTCCAATGGAGAGACTGTTTTTGCCAGTTTTCTTTTAAAGTTAGTTAATGATGAAAATCTTGATTCATCCGGCGACTACTTTGCTTCATTCACTACAACTTCAGCTTCAACCACCAGATCAAAATTATTCATAAGGCCTGGTTCTTCATCTGGGAAATATCAGCTTGGCTTGGCTAAAACATCTTCCGAAGAATGGCTTACGACAGATTTTGATGTCGGGACAACATACCTAATAGTTATTAGCTATGATTTCCTAAGCGGAAGCAATCAGGACAGATCCAGATTATGGATAAATCCCGATTTAAGTGGTACCATTCCTTCTCCGGATATTGAGTTAACTTCAGGTGGAAACGCCACAGAGCTCGCAGGATTTAGGCTAGAACAAGATTCAAATACTCCGAATGCAGAAATTGATGGTTTAAGAATCGCCCTAAGCTGGTCACAAGCGCCTCTTCCTGTAGAACTTTCTTCATTTCATGCATTTGCAAATCGTAATTCGGTAAGATTAAGATGGAAGACAGCATCAGAAATAAATAATTACGGCTTTGATGTTGAAAGGAAAAAAGAAAATAGTGAGTGGGAAAAAATCGGTTTCGTTGCTGGCTCCGGCAACAGTAATTCGCCTAAAAATTATTCATTTACAGATAAACCAACAAGAGGGACGTTATTTAGTTATAGGTTAAAGCAGAAGGATATGAATGGGAATTATAAATATTACGGTCCCATTTCTGTAAAAATAAAATCAAGCAAAGTGGCTAAACTCTTGCAAAATAGTCCTAATCCGTTCAATCCTTCAACTTCAATCAAATTTTATATACCAAAAGAATCAAGGGTAAAAATACAGATATTTGATGTACTTGGAAGAGAGGTAACCACTCTGCTTAATGAACAGCAAAAAGCTGGTTATCATATAATTTACTGGGATGGATATGATAAAAGTGGAAATGCTGCTGCCAGCGGTATTTATATTTATAGATTGACGGCCGGAGACTTTGTGCAATCCAAAAAAATGAACTTGCTAAAATAGAAATTATGCTGAATATAATCTTGATTTTCGCGAATCTTCCAGCATAAAATTAAGGCGTTAAATTAAATGTTAGCCTCCGAATGCGGGTGAAGAAAAATATTCAGTGATTTAAGTGAGAGTAAAAATAATTACATTTTATTCTAAAATATATTGTATATAAATAAAGTTTTTTTTAAATTAAAAAAAGGAAATCGGATTTTTAGAAAATGAAAATTTCGATTTTTAAGATATTAATATCTTAACTAGGTAATCTAAAGCGAGGGTAAATTATAGAAGTTTTTACATCACTCGATCACATGCATATAACTAATGTTGTCTTAGTATCATTTATCGATGCCTGCTCAAATCTTATTCGAAATTACTTTAGTGATTTTGAAACAATTTAAATTGGGAATAAGGGGCAAAAAATGATAAACTACACTAACGATTCGAATTGTATACCTCGTCAGTAGCTTTACTAAAATATAAAATAGATTCTTAACAATTTCATAACAATTTGTTTATTAAAAGGTAATATGCACGTTTTATATTGCCATCATCTGCATTTAGCATTTACAAATTATCTTAACTAACTATTCTTAACAATAAACAGGAGAGGTTATAATGAAAAAAATGTCCATACTTTTTATGGTTTCATTTTTTGTTTTGGCTTTTTGTCAGTTTGCTTCTGCGCAGCTGTTGCTTGAAAATTTTGATTACGGAACGACTGCTGGTGATTTAACCACTCTTACTTCGAATTGGTCTGTCCATTCAGGTACGGGTACCCCTGAACAATATCTTACTACAAGCTTAACCTATGCAGGGTATACTGCATCCGGAATTGGCGGTTCAGCAACATTTGCCGGAGGCAGTGGTTCTAGGCAGGACATTAACTCGCAAATGAGTGACTCAGTGGCTGCCACCTCAGCCGTTTATGTTTCATTTCTTGTCAATTTGACTTCCGCAAGTACCAACGATTATTTTTTCCATCTTGGTCCCAAAACACTTGGTACTACATTCAGAGGCCGTGTTTTTGCTAGGGATACAAGTTCAGGTACTGGTTGGGCATTGGGCTTATCAAAATCAAGTGAAGCACCTACAAATGATACAACCACTATTCTAAATTATAATCAAACCTATTTGATAGTTTTAAAATATGAATTTAATTCTACCGCTACGGATGATGATCAGGTTACTCTTTATGCATATGACAGCGGTGTTCCGGCAAGCGAACCCGGTTCTCCTATTGTAACTATTGGACCAATTGGTGCAGGTGTAACAAGCGACCCTTCTGACATAGGTAGTGTAGCAATAAGACAAGGCACCAATTCGGCGGCTGGTACTATCGATGGAATTCAAGTTTCGACATCATGGGATTTAGCAGCCGGAACTCCGGTAGTTTCAACATTTTATCCCATCGATTCTTTAAAAGTCAATGATGCAAATGGCATTTCTCAAAAGTTAAATGATACTGTGAACACAACTGGAATTGTTACTTCTATTACTCAACTAGGTACAGGAACCTCAGGCCCTGGAACTATTCAAAATGATAGCACTGCGATTTCTATTTACGGTAGCACTTTTACAGGAACAGCAGGATTACAAATTGGCGATTCAGTTGTAGTTAAAAACTGGAAAGTTACCCAATATAATGGACTTACTGAATTATCATATACTGATTCAAGCCAGGTTGAGATTGTATCAAATGGGCATACAGTAAATCCTCGGGTTCTAACAATTGCTGACATTAAAAATCAGGCTTGGGATGGATTTGAGAAGTACGAAGGAATGCTTGTTAGATTTAATAATGTGCAGTTTGTACAGACAGGAACATTTGATATTGGAACTTCATCAGGCTACAATTTCCAGTTTACCGATGGAACGGATACTCTTGATTTTAGAATTGTTAAAACAAATACGTCCCTTATTGGAAAGAATATTCCTCCGGGGCACGTTGATTTAATCGGATTTGTACAGCAATATAAATCAAGTACTCCTTATAATTCCGGATATCAAATATTTCCACTTGATTCAACGGGAATAATTAGCCAGGCTATTACTCCAATAGATTCTCTACGAATAAATGACGTTGACGGGAACTCCAAAATGTTGAATGATACTGTAAACACGACTGGTATAGTAACAGCTGTTTTGGAATTAGGAACGGGAACTTCCGGACCCGGAACAATCCAAAATTCTAATGCTGCTATGTCGGTATATGGAACAAGCTTTACTCAAACTCCGGGAATTCAGAGAGGGGATTCCGTTCTGGTTGAAAACTGGAAAGTAACCCAATATAACGGACTAACTGAATTGAGCTTTACAGCAAATTCGAGTGTACGTATTCTTTCAAGCGGTCATTCTGTTACACCTATGGTAGTTACTATTCCTGAGATAAAAGGAGAAACATGGAACGGTTTTGAGCAGTATGAAAGCAAACTGCTTCAACTTAATAGCGTCAGGTTTGTTCAAACGGGAGTATTTGACGTGGGTACATCTTCCGGAGTAAATTATCAAATCTACAATGGAACTGATACACTTGATCTCAGGATTGTAAAGACAAATACATCTTTACTTGGTAAAACTATTCCAACAGGTGATCTAAATATTGTAGGTGTTTTAACACAATATGATCCTGCAATACCTTATGATGCTGGTTATCAATTCTTACCAAGAGATTCCGCTGATATTACGACGATAACTGCAGTGGATAATAATCAAAGCAAACCTTTTACATTCCAGCTTTATCAGAATTATCCTAATCCGTTTAATCCATCTACTGTAATCAGGTTTGAAGTACCTAAATCTGAAAAAGTTGAACTTAAGGTTTATGATATTCTGGGCAGAGAGGTAAGAACTTTGTACAATGCTGTTGCTCCACAGGGAATTACAACGGTTAATTTTGATGCCTCAAATCTTGCGACCGGAGTATACATTTATACTATAAGAACAGCAAATGCTACTATATCTAAAAAACTTATGCTATTAAAATAGTCTTTTGATTAATTACAGATCCCGGGTAAGCAATTTAAAAATATGAATTGCTGACCCGGGTCATTATTCTTAAAAAAATAAAATATTATTTGAATATTTCTACTCAAATCCTGATTAATGAAACCTAAATATTTACTGTTTTTACTGATAATTTCTTCGTTTGGTTTTATTTATTTCTCCGGAGACGGCGGCAATAAATTGAACAAGACTATGGATGACGACAATTCTAAATATACTAATGTCGGCAATATAGGATTAACGGTTACTAATTTTGGCATGTATGGAAATGGTTTCTCACAGTGGCCTCAACAACCCAGCTGCGAATACCCGCTTGGCAGTGGAATAGAACACATCTTTGATGGAAGTTTATGGGTAGGAGGTTTTATAAGCAATGATTCACTTGGTCATAATAGAGTTGGCCCATTTGTAACTACAGGATCAGTTGACGCTTCTTCCGTTTCGGCACGAGGCGGAGGATTTGAATTCACAAATGCACCGGGAAGCCGAATCATTGAAAGATCTTCACTTCTTGACTCCAGGTATTATGATCCATCAGCAGTTTCACACCAGGATTTTGTTATGGATTATACGGATACAAACCTTGTACTGCAGAATGGCGAAACTATTCAGAATCATTCACCACTTGGCATTACAGTTCATCAGGAATCTTATGCATGGAATTATCCATTTGCTGATTTTTTTGTAATAATGAATTACACAATTAGTAATGTCAGTAATAAATATATAGACAGCGCTTTTATAGGATTATGGACCGACGCCGTTGTGCGAAATACTAAAATAACTTCTCCCCGAACCGGTGCATCTTTCTTTGACAAAGGCGGCGAAGGTTACAGTGATTCCATGAAAATGGCCTATACTTATGATGCAGCAGGTGACGTTGGATATACTAACAGTTATGTTGGAATTCAATTATTGGGCTCAACACCAACGCTTGATAGTATTTTTGTTTCGAGCTCAGATACTTTGCCGGCTGTTAATTTTGTAAGCTGGCAATATAAAAATACTTCCGATCCGAATTTTTTCTCCCCGACCAATGACGTTGATAGATACAATAAAATGAACGGCTATTTTGGAGGTACGAACCGGTATGGAAAAGGTGTTGATCCGGCTTCTTTAAAAGCTCCATCTAATCGCTCTGAATTAATTACAATTGGCCCCTTTAGAAAAATTGCTCCTGGTAAATCTGTTAATGTAGTGTTCGCTATTGTTTGCGCTAAAAAATACGGGAATGATCCAATGAATCTAGATACGCCCGAACAAAAAACGAATCTATATGCTAATGGGGAGTGGGCTTTAAGAGCGTATTATGGCAATGACAGGAACCGGGATGGAATTATAGAACCTGATGAAAATATTTTTGGTGATGGGAAAATACACAGGTATATTCTTCCAGCGCCCCCAACCACTCCATTAGTTAAAGTTGTTCCTGAAAATAATAAAGCAATAATTTATTGGGATAATAGGGCTGAGAGTTCAATAGATCCAATTTCTGGTAAAAAAGATTTTGAAGGCTACAGGCTTTACAGAACTGAACCGGGTTTTGATTTAAATTTAGCAGAAGATACCAGATCATCCCTGGTTATGCTTGCTCAATTTGACAGCGCCGGTAATTCAATTGGATTTAATACCGGCTTTAATGCTGTTAAGCTGCCACAACCGGTTACTTTTGAAGGCGATACAACAAAGTATTATTATAAATATGAATTAGATAATTTACTCAATGGTTGGCAGTATCTTTTTTCTGTGACTGCGTTTGACAAAGGTGATCCAGAGAATAATCTGGCTAGTTTGGAATCCAGTCCGTTAACAGATCTTAATCGGGTACTTCCTGGTACGCCTCCTAATAATGACGACAAAGCTGAAGTCGGGGTTTATCCAAATCCTTATTATGGGAATGCTTATTGGGACGGTGCAACTGAAAGATTGAGAAAAATATACTTTTATAACCTTCCATCAGAATGTGAAATTTATATCTACACGCTTTCTGGTGATATCGTAAAAAAAATATATCATAATCAGAGCAGTAACGGTTCCAATATTAAATGGTTTCAAACCTATGCCAGTGACGGAAAACAGGTAATGACAGGCGGCGAAGATACCTGGGACTTATTAACTGACCACGATCAGGCAATCGCTACAGGTTTATACTTGTTTACCGTAAAAGATACAAAAACCGGAAATATTAAACGGGGTAAGTTTTTAGTTATAAAATAATAAAGGAGTGATAATATGAAATTTAAAATACTTGTACTGCTGGTTGTTTTTATGGGAGCCGGAATAACTTTGGCTCAATCCAGTTATCCTCTGGTTTCGATTCACGATATTCAGTTCGTGGATTCCGTTGCTACAAAAGGGTGGTTGCCTTCTGTACATACGGGGGATACTGTTAGAGTAAGAGGAGCTATAATGGTAAATCCGCTTGTGGATGCTACCTCAAATAGAAATCCAATTATGTATTACGGGGCAAGATGGGGTACTTATATTCAGGATACTTCTGCACAGGCCCAGGGACAAGGATGGGCAGGATTAAATATATTGCAGAATGATACGACGGGCAGTAATCAGAATACATTTTTTGATTTAGTTGATACAACTAATGTTGTTGAAATTACCGGTGTTGTTACAACATATGGACAAACGAATGAATTGTTTGTTCTTCTAAATCCGGTTACTCCTGTCAATATAGTTGGAACAATCCCAAAACGTCCCGATCCGATTCAATTGTCATTGACTGATCTTATGCAATCGGGGGTTGTGGATCAATCAGGTTATAAATATTCGGGAATGTATGTGGAATTCCATAATGTTATTTCAAGCGATCGCAATACTTCTTCAGGAGCGTTCAGTATTAATGATGGAAATGGAAATAAGGTAGCCGTTTATCCGCAGTCACGTTACTTTAGGTTAGATGCAAATAAATTACCTGGATCTACATATCAGGTGCCGCAGGATGGAACACCAATAAATAGTATAAGGGGAATTGTTACGCTTTATAATAATTCTTATGAACTACTGCCTCTTTATCCTAACGACATTTATATTACCGCAACGCCTCCTGTTATTTCAAATATTTTAAGAGATAAAGTTCAGGTAAACACTAATCAGTCAGTGACCATTTCAGCAAAAATTTATGATCTTGATGGCACTGTCTCTAGCGCGGATTTGCATTACAAAATAGGTAGCAATTCAAGAGTAGTTTTGCCTATGACTGCTTCTGGTTCTAATGATTCGATATATACGGCTACAATTCCCGGTGTAAGTACTGATTCAACTATGGTTAACTTTTTCATTTCATCAAAAGATAACGATGGATTGACAAGCTACTCTCCGAGTGATACTGTAAATGGTAATTATTTTTACCAGGTACTTGATGAAACCTTGACAATCAGGGACGTGCAATACAGCCCTTATGGAAGTGGTTACAGTGGTTATAATGGCTATTACGTTACATTGTCAGGAATAGTGACTGCAGATACTTCTGATATTCCGGGTTTTGGAACCACCCCTCTCAGAGTTTATATGCAGGATGGCAGTGGACCTTGGACAGGTATTTTAATTGGCACATTAGGTTCTCATGGAGTAGATGTTTTGAATCTCAAAAGAGGCGATAGTGTAACATTAAATGGAAAAATAGTTGAAAATTTTGGAGTTACTTCAATTGATTCATTAACCAGTATTGTTAAGAATTCAAGTAATAATACACTTCCAGATGCCGTGACGGTAACAACCGGGGAGATAGGAAAAAATACCAGCGGCACAGTTTCAGCTGAACAATGGGAAAGCGTTTTAATAGATTATCAAAACGTAACAGTTACAGATGATAATGCCGACGGAGATTCCGGTCCTGTTTCAAACAACTACGGTGAAATTTACTTAAATGATAATTCCGGAGATACCCGGGTTGAATTACAGGATGGTAATCATCATTATGAAAATTTATGGGACGCTACTTTAGCTAACGATCCGCTTAACAAACAGGTTACTTTAGGTTCTACATTCTCCGAACTGCGTGGTATTTTATTTTATTCTTTCGGTTATTACAAACTTGTTCCGAGAAAGGATGATGATTTTATGGGCTTTGTAACGGATGTCAAAAAGGATAATAGTACTGTACCTGTTTCATTTAATCTTTCTCAGAATTATCCTAACCCGTTTAACCCCACTACTATGATTAACTTTTCTATTCCCAAAGAAAGTATGGTTAGCTTAAAGATATATAATATACTGGGACAGGAAGTTAAAACTTTGGTTAGTGAAACAAAAACTGCAGGTAAGTATACAGTAAGTTTTGATGCAAGTTCTCTTAGTTCCGGAGTTTATTTTTACACTTTGCATGCGGGTAATTTTTACCAGGTTAAAAAAATGATGTTACTCAAATAATTCAATATTATCAAAAGCATGCTTAGACGGTTATTAATAATATCTTTCATTTATTTTGGGCTGTTCATTTCTTCCTGCAGCAAGGAACCATTGAATAGCCCGGTGGGTAATCAAGCGCCTCATACCGGAATATTTCTGGTACCTGATTCAACAATTAGCAAGCAGCCAAGCAGGGTTGAAATGCATTGGTGGGGCGATGATCCAGATGGGTTTGTTGTTGGATATTATTTTTCATGGGATGGTCAGCATTGGTCATTTACTCAGTCTAATGATAGTGTTTTTGCTTTGCAAATTGGCGCAACTGATACCAATTATGTGTTTAAAGTGTCGGCGGTCGATAATGGCGGCAATGGAATTTATGATATGGATATAGCTCAGAATGGAATAGATTTTGGTCCTGAGCCTTTCGTAGATAAAAACAACAACGGGGTAAGGGATGAAGGTGAGAGTTATATTGATATCGGACTTATAGATCCAAAACCTGCATCTATAAAAATTCCAATTAAAAATTCTGCGCCTGTAGTATCCTGGGATCCATTGACTGTTCTGCCAGATACTTCCTTTCCTGTCATGACATTTGCCTGGATTGCCAGCGATCTTGACGGTGATCAGACAATTACAAATATTAATATCGCTCTTAACGATACCACTAATCCTGCAAATATGGTTTCCCTTGATGGTCAGGTACGTAACATTTCAATAGTAGCAAAAGATTATAGTTCAAATATCGCCTCGGCAGATATTCTTATTGGCGGCGTTGAAACAAACATTGCTTCCCAAAAATTACCGGGATTAAATTTAAATGGTAATAATAGACTGTTTGTCCAGGCAGTAGATATTTCAGGTGCAAAATCAAAATTTGTTATGATGCCCGATAGCAGCAAATCCTGGTATGTTAAAAAGCCAAAAGGTGATTTGTTAATAGTTGATGATTATAAAACTATTGACAATGCTTCAGCTTTTTATGCGGCAGAGTTTGATAGTATGGGGCTAAGTAATAAATACGATGTTTATGATTTTCACAATCAAATTCCTCCCTTTGAAAATGTAACATTTTTGTTGACTTTGAAATTATATAAGTATGTTTTCTGGTACACAGATAATGACCCCGCACTTGATTTGTTAAGTGGTACAGTTCAAAAATTTAAGGATGCTGGTGGAAAAATCGCAATATCTATGCAATTCCCTCAGACTATAGATTTAGCTGTATTAGGTTCATTTTTGCCCATTAGCCAGGATTCGAGCGATGCTAAGACTTCGTTAATTAGTGGAACTCAAATATCGGCTCAAAATACCCAGGCATCCTATCCTGATCTGCAATTATCCTCCACTTTATTTAGGATGAAATCTTTCTATGTCAATACATTGGGTGGTATACCAATTTATTACTTCCCAAATAGTGAAATGAAAGGTTATGTAGGATTTACGGATATTGAAAAGAAATTATTCTTTGTTGGACTACCGCTTCAGAAGGCTAACGGGGGAGCTGCTAATGTTCAAAATCTTTTAAGGAAGGTATTCTTTCAAGATTTCGGATTAACACCATGAAAAAATACTTTACAATCATATTAATATTGCTTGGATATTTTTCGCTTTACGGTCAAAATACCGGAAATCTTACTGGTAAAATTACTGATGCTAAAACGGGTGAGGCTTTGATTGGCGTTAATGTTTTGCTAAAAGGGACTTATTATGGTGCAGCTACTAATGTAAATGGGCAATTTACAATTCAGAATATCACTCCGGGAACTTATAATATTACTATCTCTTTTATTGGATACAAAACTGTAGAGTATACCGGTATTAGAATTTCTGAAAGCAAGACTCTTGAATTAGATACGAAGATGGAACAAACATCTTTAACTCTTGATAAGGACGTTATTGTTGTAGGATCAAAACCCTTGCTTGATGTGGATGAAACACAAAGTAAAAATACTATTACATCTGAAGACATTAAAAATGCGGTCGTAGAAAACATAACTGATGTAGTTGCTCAACAGCCGGGAATAGTAAAAGATGATAACGAAATACATATCCGCGGAGGCAGGACTTATGAAAATGCCTTCCTTATGAATGGAGTTTCTGTTCAGGATCCGCTTTCAGGGACAGGATTTGGATTACAGCTGAGTGCCAATGCAATTCAGGAAGTGGACGTAATAACGGGGGGATTCAATGCTGAATATGGACAGGCTACATCAGGAATTGTAAATGTAAAAACAAAAGATGGCGGAGATACATATAGCGGTTACATTTCTTATAAAACCGATAACTGGCAAAACAGAGCATCATATCATAATTTTAATACTGACATTTTTGAATTTGATTTAGGCGGTCCCGATCCCATAACTGCAAACTTGCTTCCTGCTCTGGGAATAAATATTCCAGGTAAATTAACTTTCTTTGGGAGTTTTTATGGAGGTTTAACTGATGGGATTACTCAAGGGTATTACAAACCGACAGTTTCTAATTTGTATTCTTCAACTTTTTATGGGACTAGATTTTCGCCTAGAGCCGATAATAACTGGAATGGGCTCATAAAGTTCACATATAAACCAACATCTACTCTCAGGTTTTCATATTCCTTCAATCAATCTGTTTCTATTAGTCAAAATACAACAGCGCTTCAGACAAATCTAGAATTTGTAGAACCAAGTCCAGGCTATCAATACACTTTCCAAAATATTTTACGGAACGCAAATGTATTTACACACAAAAATATTTTTCAGTCCTTTAGCGTAACCCAGACTTTAAGCGCAAAAACATATTATGAACTAAGGCTTGGATATTTCTTTTCGAATCTTCGCGTAGATGCTAACGGGTTAAACTGGACGCAATATGTACAGCCGCAGGATATTCCAAACTTCCCGATACAATATTATAACGTAAATCACGATACAATTGGTGTAATACCTGGTGATGGATTCTGGGATCTTGGTAATCCTTATACATGGCATGATCATTATATTGAGGAATATTCTCTTAAGGGTGATATCACAAGTTTTTTTGATGAAAAGAACAAATTTAAAGCTGGTTTTGAAACGCGTTTTCAGCAAATGCAGGTTATTGACATTTATCAACCATGGGTTGGTACCCTCGGATTGAATAACGATATCTATAAAGTTAACCCGGCTATGGGTGATTTTTATGCGCAGGATAATATAAATTTTGATGGAATGATTCTCAATTTTGGACTAAGGCTGGATTACTGGTTTCCTGGAAAATATGTCGATGATGCAATTGGAGACAGCCTTGTAATTACTATTCCGGAACAGACAAGGCAGGACTATAAAAATGATACTTTCGGATGGTTTGGGAATAGGAGATACAAAGCAAGATTAAGTCCGCGTCTCGGAATTTCATTTCCGGTTTCAGATTATCAAACATTGTTTTTCTCATATGGTCATTTCAGCAAATGGCCCAGACCTCAGTTTGTGTATGCTAAGTTAAATCCATTAAATGCGCAATCATCTTTTCAGCAATTCGGTAATCCAAACTTAAATCCGGAAACTACTGTTGCTTACGAGTTAGGATTAAAAACTCAGTTTACGCCAAATGATGTGTTAACTGTTACAGCTTACTATAAGGATATCTTTGATTATATAAATACAAGATCAGTGCAAATCGCTTCTGCAAGATTCATATCTCAAAATTTTATCACATATGTAAATTCTGATTACGCACGTTCAAGGGGGATAGAAGTTGAATTTAAGAAAAGAATAGGAAACTGGTTTAACGGAAATGCTTCATTTACTTATGCTATTGTTACCGGAAAAAGTTCATCAGCAGATGAAGGTGCATTAGTTATTCAGGGGGATGTGAACGAATCAGTTAAAGAAAAATTTATGCCGTGGGACAGACCCGTAACAGCCGCTGCATCGGCTAATATTTATAATGCAAAAGGGAACGGAATTTTTGGATTTGGTAAAGGCATCCTTGATGATTTTAATTTATATGTGAGGTGTTTTTTTGAATCAGGGAAAAGGTACACTCCTGCTTATTTTACCGGATACGATCAGCAGGGAAGACCAATGTATATTGGTTCAACAACAGATCTTTATACCAATGTGGGAGATAACTGGTTCTATATTGATTTGAATTTTGAAAAATATATTCCAATTGGCGGCTCAGAGTTTTCGATCAATTTGGAGATTAACAATTTGCTGGATACTCAAAATTCTGCAATAATAAATCCGGTAACAGGTAAAGCATATCAAGCCGGCGACCCGGTTCCATATAGCTGGAATGATCCAAACTATCCTGATTTGCAGGCACCTATATCTCCTTATCCCTTTAATCCAGCACGCTACCTTACGAGGCGAAACATTAAAATGGGTATTAGTTTTAAATTTTAATCATGAAGAAATTATTAATAATTATAATACTATTTATTTCATTAGTTGACGCAAGAGCTCAATTATTTCCAACTCTGGGTGAGCAAAGAGCGGGAATTTCAACTGCCGAATTTCTAAAAATAGGGGTAGGCAGCCGTGCTACTGCAATGGGAGAGTCCTTTGTGGCAGTTAGCAACGATGCATCCGCATTGTATTGGAATCCAGCCGGGCTAGCGCAATTTGATAAGGATGAATTAATCTTTTCACATAATGCGTGGGTTGTAGATATTAATCACGATTTTTTTGGAGCAGTTTATCATTTGGATGAACAAAATTCATTTGGTGTTGCTATAACTTCTCTATCAACTGCGGATATGAAAGTTACTACCGAGTTTGCTCCATTTGGAACAGGAGAATATTTCTCTTACCGTGATCTTGCCATAGCAGTTTCATATGCGAGAAAAATGACAGACAAATTTAGTTTTGGCGGAACGGTTAGATACATCGATGAAACTTTGGCAAAGCTCAAGATGCGTGGGATTATGATTGATCTTGGAACTTATTATTGGACGGGTTTGGGTACAACAAGATTTGCAGTCACGGTTTCAAATTTTGGTAACCAGTTAGCTCCGGATGGAAAAGTTGTTTTGGTTGGCAAGAGAGAAAACTCCGAATGGCAGTCATTCTCCCCACCAACAATTTTTCGGATTGGGTTTGCATTTGAGCCGTATCAAAATGAGGACAACAGAATTACTGCTTCTATTCAGTTAAATCATCCAAATGATAACAGTGAAAATTTATCAACAGGATTTGAATATAGTTGGAAGAATATTGTTCAGCTCAGGGGTGGATATAAGTTTAATGTTGATGATCAGAACTTTTCATTAGGCTTTGGTGTGTTTATTCCAATTAGAATTGCTGAATGCAGTGTAGATTATTCCTACTCTAATTTTACGAGACTGGGTAATGCACAAAGGTTTTCAATCACTTTAGGTTTTTAATGAAGCGACGAATATTATCCTATTATAGTTTATTATTATTTTTGCTATTAACAATTGGCTGTGCTGATAAATTTGATACCAGCCAGTTATCCGGGCCAGGAAATGCAAATATTGCAGGTGATACTGTTTATGTTCAATTAAACCCGCCATGGACAGGATACAATCAGCCCCAGGATATTATAATAGGGCGAGAACCTTTCATTTACATAGCTGATACATTTAATGATCGGATTGTAATGCTCAATCTGAATGGCGATATCCTCGGTACCAGGAATTTCAAACATCCGGTTGCGCTGGCAGAAGATTATAAATTGAATCTAATAGTTTGCGCTGAAATGGATACAGTTGTGAATGGTGTTACTCAAACCTTTGGAGCTGTGTATAAACTAGACCTGGTAGCTGCAAGTCATCAATTAGCATCAGCTCCTGTGACCAGGTTATTACCGCGACCTGTCGATTTCAACAGTCCGCAAAAGAGATATACAGGCGTAGCTGTATTTTATGATAATAGATTTTATATAGCCAGAACTGGTCCAAATAATTCCAGCTTTGTAGATCCGGATAATTCAATTTTATATTTCAGTCCAAAAAAATATTTTGGTGGGGGGGTAGGGGATACTTTAATTGGTAGAGTACCTAATATTGACCCAATAAGTTCGGGATTGGTTTCGGCAAATCAAATAAGCTCTCTTACATCATTTAATAAAAACAATATTGATTTTATTGAAACCCTAATTGGCAACAATAGTCTGAAGACACAATGGCTGACCTATGTAGTAACTCCGGTCTCAGCAGATTATGAAGCAAGGCTTACTCCATCCGATGGCGGTGCTTTAATGACTCCAAATAAATTTACCCGGCCGGAAGGCACTTGCCTTGATGATGCTGGCAATATTTATGTTGCTGATGCAGGCAAGGACAGTGTCTTTAAGTTTACTCCATTTGGAGATGAGTTACAGTCTTTTGGAGGACCTGCATTTTTTAATGGCCCGTACTCTGTGGCATATTTTGATAAAGTCCTTTATGTGGCAGATACCGGTAATAACAGAATTTTAAGATTTCAACTTTCAACGGATATCAGATAATGAAAAAAATTACTATTGTTCTTTTAATCACATTCCTAATTGTGCTATATAATAATTTAACCTTATGCCAAACTGCAAATCATGCAGTAATTAGTGAGATACTTATTGATGGTGTAAATGAATCTTCCTCTTCAAATAATGATGAGTTTGTAGAAATTTATAATCCAACATCTAATTCAATTGATCTAAGCAACTGGACCATCGATTATAGAAGTGCTTCAAGTACTACATTTAATACAAAATATACTTTCCCATCGGGAACAATAATTCAATCGCACAAATATTATTTATTTGGTGGAGGAGGGGTTTCAAACAGAGATAATTCTTCTGATGTAGTTATACTTGGATTAGGGAATACCGGAGGAGCCGTTTTTCTTAGAAATTCGTCAGGATCTACAATTGATTTAATAGGCTGGGGTTCTGCAATTTCAGGTAATTATGAAGGAACAGTTGCAACCAAACCTGCCCAGGGAGTTTCACTTGAAAGAAAAGCAAATGGTAGTTCAACTTCTGTAACTATGGGAATCGGTGGAGCAGATGAATTTGAAGGCAATGGTTTTGATTCTGACAATAATGCAAATGATTTCGTTGAACGTACAATTCCGCAACCGCAAAATTCCGGGAGCCCTGCTGAACCAGTTGTAAATACTGGAGGCAACGGTACAGGAACTGCTTCGGTTATACCAACGTGGCTAAATACTTCCGAGTCTACAAACATAACTTTTAAAATTGCAGGCGATGGAACAAATACTCTCGATAGTGTTTTGATTGTTATTCCTTCGACAGCAGGTTGGATTTGGAGTGGAAATACTTCAGATATTCAAATAAGCGGCGCAGGTGCCGGATCGCCATCATTAACAATTGCTTCTGATACAATTTATATAGGATCAGTAGCAGTTACATCTAATGATAGTTTATCTGTGAGTATAAATAATATTACTTCACCTGTAAATACAGGTTTCACCGACTTTATAATTAAAACCGCATTATCAGGTGGCGTTCCTGTATCCATTTCTGCTCTTCCAAGAATTAACATATTGAAAGTAATACCAATTATACAAATCCATGTTAATGATGCAAATGGTGTTTCTGCATCCCCGTATGCAGCAGGATCAAGTGTTACTATAAGTGGAATTATTACCGCGGATTACAATTTGAATGGTACAGATGTTTATGTGCAGGATCAAACAGGCGGCATTAATTTATATAGTCCAACAAGATATTTTAATTATCAGTTAGGTGATAGTGTAACTGTTACAGGCACAATTTTGCAATTTCGCGGGCTAACTGAGATTTCACCTAATGCAGATTTGTTTTTTATTCATTCCCACGGTAATGAAATTCCAGAGCCAATGGTGATAACCGCAGCAGAAGTTAACTTAACATTTCATACTGATGATTACACAGAACCAAATGAAGGAAGGTTAGTAAGACTTAACGGTGTAACATATAATGCATCAAACTCAACAGTAACTGATATTACCGGAACAACAGGCGCATATGTTGGAACTTTGAACGCTCCGGCCGGAACTTTTGATCTTATTGGAATTTTAAAACAATATAAACCAGGGACTAATGTCAGCGCTCCTTATACTGGTGATTATGAAGTTAATCCCAGATTTCAATCTGATATAGTTAGTAGTTCGAGTGTAAATTTTACTAGCAGGCCGGCTGTGGAAAATATTCAGCCGACCGCAGTTAACATTTCATTCAAAACCTCATCATCAGTTAAATCTGTGGTTAAATACGGCAAAACATCTGCCTACACTGATTCAGTTGTAGTTGCTACACCAGACTCATCTTTTTCTGTTGAACTGTCTTCCTTATGGCCTTCAACAATATACCATTACCAGGTTGGATTAAATGATACTTCCGGAATAAACTTCACTGGTGACGAAATTTTTTCAACAGCTTCTCCTTCAGGCTCATCGGGTACAATGAATGTTTATTTTAATCAATCGGTTGATCACTCGGTATCAAATGGTGAGGATGCAAAGCAGGTAAATATTTCACAAAAGTTTATTAACCGAATAGATTCTGCACAATACTCTGTCGATTTGGCTTTATACAGCCTGAGTGGAACAGTTGGGGCCAATATTGCTAATGCTCTTATTGCAGCCAAAGGACGTGGTGTAAAGGTGCGTGTAATTGGAGAATATGATAATCATAACACAGCTCCATGGACTACTTTAAGCAATGCAGGCGTACCATTAATATTTGATACTTACGATGCGGTAAATGCTGGAAATGGTTTAATGCACAACAAGTTTGGAATATTTGATTATCGCGATACAACTTCATTTACTGATGATTGGGTCTGGAGCGGTTCATGGAACGCCACTGATCCCGGAAATAATAATGATGCTCAAAATGTAGTTTTAATTCAGGATCAATCAATTGCGCACGCATATACAATTGAGTTTAATGAAATGTGGGGGAGCGATACTGATACTCCAAATTCTACAAACTCCCGTTTCGGAATAAGGAAGACTGACAATACTCCACATAATTTTGTTGTTGGAGGAACGCCGATTGAACTATACTTTGATCCATCGGATAATACAACCGCTCATATCGGCGAAAAATTAAATACAGCAGAGTCTTCAATAAATATTGCTATGCTAACATTTACCCGTGATGATCTTGCACAAATACTTATAAATAAAAAGAACTCTGGTGAAAAAGTTAGGATAATTCTTGACAACAATACAGATACCGGAAATGAATTCGCCAATTTACAAAGCAATGGAATAGATATTCATCTTAAAGGAAGCGCTTTAGCAGGATTACTGCACCATAAATATGCGATCATAGATGCGGATAAGAGTTCAGCAGATCAAATGGTAATAACAGGCTCACACAACTGGTCAAGCTCTGCTGAAACTTCCAATAATGAAAACACTCTTATAATTCATAGTAAGAGGATAGCAAATTTGTATTTACAGGAATTTAAATCAAGATACCTGGAGGCTGGAGGAAGTGATAATATTACTGACATAAAGAATAATTTAAATACAAATCTTCCATCTAGTTTTGATCTAAGACAAAATTATCCCAACCCTTTTAATCCTTCGACTATAATCTCTTTTTCCATACCGAAATCAAGCCACGTCACTTTAACAGTTTTTAATCTCCTTGGGCAGAAAATTAAAACTTTAGTTGACCAGGAAAAATCAGCAGGAACCTATAATGTTAACTTTGATGCAAAGGGCTTAAGTTCAGGTATCTATTTTTATCGAATAAAGGCCGGTGATTATTATAGAGTCAGGAAAATGCTATTACTAAAATAATAGCTGAGAACAAAATATATTAAAACAAATTAATAAGCGGATACCATATTAAAATATTCTCATTATGAATACAGAATGAATTAAAGGAACAAATGATTTTAATAAATAAATGTAAACCCTTTTTATGTGCTTGTATTATTATTTTATCATTATCATCCTTGCTTTATGCTCAGGATACTGTAAAGGTAATGTGCTTTAATCTTCAAAATTATACACCTGCAGATACATCCCGCAATCAATACTTTCGCACAATATTGAAAGAAGTTCATCCGGACTTGTTGATGGTGGAAGAAATAACTTCCCAGGTGAGTGTAAATATATTTTTGAATAATGTTTTAAAAAGTTTTGAAGGGAATTATACAGCGGGCGATTTTGTTCCGAATACATATTCTTCTGTGGATACTACTAATAATGCTTTATTCTATAGGTCGGATAAATTCAATTTTGTTTCGATTACTCCAATTCACACTTATGGCATAAGGGATATTGATGCATTCAAATTGATTCACAAAAACAGCGGTCAAACTATTATTCTTTTTGGCGTTCATCTGAAAGCAAATTCAGGGACCGGAGATCAATCTGCGAATGAAACTAAAAGAAATAATGGAGCAGTAAGCTTGAGGAATTATACTGATGCCCTTCCTATTAATACAAATTTTGCAGTCCTTGGTGATTTTAATATTTTCAGCGCAAATGAACCAGCATATCAAACATTGGTGAATATTAATAATAAGCCAGGTTATTTTATTGACCCTATCAGCATGTCGGGTGTGTGGAATAATAGTGCTTATGCTCAATATCATACACATTCTACCAGATATTCTTCAACGTATGGCGGGTTAAATAATAGATTGGATTTAATTTTATACTCTTATTCCATAAGCCAGCCTGGTGAAATCCATTATATCAGCAACTCCACTACCGCCTTTGGTAATGATGGTCAACATTATAATAATTCTATTGTATATACTCCGCCCAATTCTTCTGTTTCTCCTGCGATGGTAACAGCTCTATATAATGCATCAGATCATTTGCCGGTTTACGCATTATTTAGTTTCGATAAGACAACCCGCACTGAACAAAATAAAAGCTCCGTTGCTGGATCATTTAAATTATTTCAAAACTATCCCAATCCATTTAACCCATCCACAATAATTTCTTTCGCAATCCCAAAGGAAAGCCATGTCACTATTACTATATTCAACTTGCTCGGGCAGAAAGTAAAAACATTGGTTGATCAGGATAAGCAAATTGGGACTTATAGGGTTAGCTTTAATGCCTCAGAATTAAGTTCCGGTATTTATTTTTATAGCTTAAAAGCAGGTGATTTTTTTGAGTTCAGGAAGATGTTGCTGTTAAAATAATAGATGCAATATTAAATAATTATTCCTAAGTATGCTTTATTTAAAAAGCCACAAATAACCTACCCATTTGGAGTGGAAATCAAGTTAAAAGTCTAATAATTATACGATTAAAGTATTGTAAAAATATTTTATGCTAATGATAGAATTATTATATTTTAGCTTGTGAATATTTCAATTCAAAATTTTACAGATGAGTAGTCTAATTATTTTGGAGAATTAATGGTTAAATTTCTCGGTTCATATCAGGTTGTGCCTTCATTACCTAAAAATTTAGAAAAACTAAGAGAGATCTCATATAATTTGTACTGGAGCTGGAGTTGGGATTCCCGTGACTTGTTTAAGAGACTTGACGCTGAAATATGGGAAGCAACAAATCATAATCCTATTATGCTTTTGGGTAAAATTAGCCAGGAACGTCTTGAAGAAGTTTCTCGTGACGATGGCTTTCTTGCGCATCTTGACAGAGTCTATACAAAACTAGATGAATATTTAAGGGAAAAATCATGGTTTGAAAAGAATTATTCCAACTTTAAAAGTTCAAACATTATTTATTTTTCTGCAGAATTTGGCTTGACTGAATGTTTACAGACCTATTCAGGCGGGCTCGGAGTTTTATCCGGTGATCATCTTAAAGCCTGCAGCGATCTTGGCATTCCTTTAATAGGTGTGGGTTTGCTTTACAAAGAAGGATATTTTCAGCAATATCTTACTTCAGATGGTTGGCAGCAGGAAAGATATGAAATCAATGATTTTGAAAATCTTCCTATGAATCTTGTAAGAGACAAAGAAGGAGAGCCTATAACAATTTCCGTTATAGTTAGCGACAGGGAAGTATTTGTTCAAATTTGGAAAATTCAAGTTGGTAGAGTTCCTCTTTATTTACTAGACACCAACATTCAACGAAATACAGAAATTGACAGAAAGATTACAGAAACGCTTTACGGCGGAAACAGCGAGACGCGAATTAAACAGGAAATAATTCTTGGAATTGGAGGGATAAGAGCAATCTATGCACTTGGTATTAAACCGAATGTTTGCCACATGAATGAAGGTCACTCAGCATTTATGTCACTCGAAAGAATAAAGTATGCCATGATGAATGATGGATTAAACTTCACTGAAGCAAGGGAAGTTGGTTATTATTCAAATATTTTTACAACCCATACTCCTGTACCTGCAGGAATAGATGTTTTTGCTAATGAACTTGTTGAAAAATATTTTGGAAATTATTACAGAAATGAGCTAAAGATATCCGATAAAGATTTTTATTCACTGGGTAATATTAATAATGATAAAAATTCCCACGCGTTTAATATGGCGCATCTTGCGATGAATGCTTCAGGTTATGTAAATGGCGTAAGTAAATTGCATGGTACTATTTCAAAAAAAATGTGGGCATCAGGTTACAAGGATATTCCGTTTAATGAAATCCCGATTGGATATATTACTAACGGCATACACACACGTTCTCATATGTCCGCTGAAATGGAAAGCCTGTTTCTTCAATACCTTGGTCAGAAATGGTTAAGTGATCCTTCAGCTAAAGAAATCTATTCGAGAGTTGATAAAATTCCTGATGAAGAACTCTGGAGAACTCACGAAAGACGCAGAGAGCGCCTTGTTGCCTTTGCGAGAAGAAGATTGATCAGACAGGTAAAAAGCAGGGGCGAAAGTCAGTATGAAATTGCCGCTGCCGCTGAAGTTCTCGATCCAACTGCTTTGACAATCGGGTTTGCGCGGAGATTTGCTACTTATAAAAGAGCGACTTTAATATTTAGCGACGTTGACAGAATTTATGAAATATTAAATAACAGGGAACATCCTGTTCAAATAATTGTAGCAGGCAAGGCTCATCCACAGGATGAACAAGGGAAAAAACTTATCCAAGAAATTGTTCAAATAGCAAAAGAAGAAAAATTCAGACGAAAAGTAGTTTTCATAGAAAATTATGACATGAATGTTGCGCGCTATCTTGTTGAAGGTTGTGACATTTGGCTGAATACCCCCAGGCGTCCGTTAGAGGCAAGCGGTACATCAGGAATGAAAGTTATTTCTAATGGCGGACTTAATTTTAGTATTCTGGATGGATGGTGGGATGAAGGCTTTGATCCTGAGCTTGGTTGGAAAATTGGTAACGGTGAAGAGTACCAGGATAACGATTATCAGGATGAAGTGGAATCAAGACAATTCTATAATATCTTGGAAACCCAGATTGTACCCTTGTTTTATTCAAGAGGAGATGATCAGATTCCGCGTAAATGGATAGAAAAAGTTAAGGAATCCATAAAAAAACTCGGTCCCGTTTACAATACACACAGAATGGTAGAGCAGTATTTCGAAAACTACTACAAACCGGGTTTTGAAAGAAGTGCATTGTTGGAAGATAAAAAATGGAAAAAGACCATTGAACTATCATCCTGGAAAAGTAATATTAAACAAAATTGGAAATCTGTTAAAATATTAAAGGTCGATACAAACGGAATGAAGGATAAAGTTTTTGTAGGACAAGAATATTCTGTAAGCGCTGAAGTGGATCTTGGAAATCTGACACCAAATGATGTTGTAGTTCAGCTTTATTATGGACTCTCCGAAAATAAAGATAATCCGGAAAATAATATGACCGTAGACATGGAAACAAATGGTGCGAAATCAAAAACAAGCGTATTTACTTATAAAGGAAAAATAAACAGTAAAATTACAGGCCAGCTAGGCTATACAGTTAGAATCCTGCCAAAAAATCCAATGCTTATAAGTCAGTTTGATTTAGGTTTGGTAGTATGGGCTAATAATTAGTTTATATTTTAATCAAGCTCGAAAACATTAAATACCAGAAGTAAATTCATATTTACTGGAATGCGCTATTCAGGTTCATACCAAATTTTTGTATTTTAAAGGTATGTTGGTTATAAGCAGGATATAAACATGCTCCTAGAAACATTAGATATAAAAAAGAATGATATAATTATATTTTCACAGAACATTTTTAATCTTGATAAGAATTTTAAAATTATATTCAAAGATGATAATCAAATGCTCTCCAGAAAAATAAATTATAGTGATGTTTGTAAATTTGTAAATGAATTTACTCCCAAAAATTTAATAGTATATAGACTTTTGACTAATTTCAAAGATTTTAGGATTGATCTTACTAAGTATGGTTTCCAACTGTTTATAAATAGTGAAAGGGAATTGATTTATTTTGATCCCATTTATGCTGTTAAAGAAATTGAAAAATATAAAATCATGATGGATATAAATGAGCTTAGATTTAGAATTCAGCAGGTTGGATTAACTACTTTAAATCGTAAAAAGAACCTACCAAATTATGCAGAAATATATTCAATAGATTTGGAAGCTATGGAAGCTAAATTCCAGAATGATAAAGTTTTTGCTGATGCCATCACTTCAATTGCCATAAAAATAGCTGCTGAATCAAAAAATGAAATAAAAAGCAATGTCTCCAGTGATTTAAAAAATAGTGAAAAACAGGATAGCATTTCAGGTACAGCGAAAATTAAAAAAGATCCTGTGAAAATATCAGCGGATAGAAAGGAAAGTCTCAATGAAATTAGGCATGAAATATCCGAGGATAAAAATTTTGACCATTCACAAGTTCTAAAAATGAACATCAAAGAAAATATATCTAAAACAGGTAGTGGTGAAAAAGTAAAATCAGTAAAAACAGGAAAAGATGAGCAAAGTGCTTTCAGCAAATTTTTAAGTAAGAAACGATCAGAAAATTATGGAAAGAATGAAAGAAGCAGTATAGTCGATATTTTTAATTCATCAACCCCATTGAAGGAATTCATCTCATCCAGGGAAGATAAGAAAATAGTCTTAAAACTGGATAAAAAATAATCTATCTATAAAAACTTTCATCATCCTCATTAGCATCTTCTTCCGGTGGTGACATAGTAAACATAGATGTTAACATATCCTTAAATTGCAGCCCCCTTTCGAGCCTGAATTTACTTAAAAGAGAAAACTCTGAGAGTCCGTGAAGAAGGAATTCCATATACAATAAGCAAAATTCATCTTCATTTTTTATGAACTTATTTACAACCTCTTTTAAACCTGTAACAGATAATAAAAGTTTTTCATATTCACTATTGGATAGAGTATTAAATAAATCTACTTCGTTTCCTTTGCTAAACCAATTTGTTATTTTCTGATATGGGCTCTCAACTTTGGACTTTTTCAATTGATCCGGTGTAGGGAAGTATTTAGTAAAAATTGTTTTAATCGCCTTTCCAATCAATATATTAGCAACTTTATATGGTCCTTCCTGTTCACCTTCATAAACTAATTCCACTTTACCTGTAATTGCAGGAATGACTCCATAAAGATCCGAAACTCTAACAACGGTATTTTTATCTTTATTTATTATTCTTCTTCTTTCAGCGGTACTTATAAGATTTTCATAGGCGGAGATAGTTAGGCGTGCTGAGACCCCGCTTTTAGAATCAATATATTCGCTTTGTCTTGCCTCAAAAGCTATTTGCTCAACTAAATCCTTTAATATTTCCGGAACTGCAACATGTTCAACTTGCTCGGGTGAAATTGTAGCTTCCTGGTTTGTTATCTGTTTTGATAATTCAGTTGTTTTAGGATAGTGTGTTAAAATTTGGCTGTCAATTCGATCTTTCAAAGGAGTTACTATTGAGCCTCTGTTGGTATAATCTTCTGGATTTGCTGTAAAGACAAATTGTATATCAAGAGGTAAACGAATTTTGAAACCTCTAATTTGAATATCTGATTCCTGCAACATATTAAAAAGCGCTACCTGAATTCTTGCTTGTAAATCCGGCAATTCATTAATAACAAAAATTGATCGGTGAGAACGCGGGATCAGTCCAAAATGAATAACCCTTTCGTCAGAGTAGGGTAGTTTAAGTGAAGCGGCTTTGATAGGATCCACATCTCCAATTAGATCGGCAACAGAAACATCGGGAGTTGCTAGTTTTTCAGTATATCTTTCACTTCTGTGAAGCCAAGTAATTTTTGTATTGTCACCTTCACTTTTAATTATTTCTCTTCCATATTTAGAAAGAGGCATAAGAGGATCATCATTTAATTCGCTTCCCTCTATTATGGGGATATATTCGTCTAAAAGATTAATCAGCAATCTCGCAATTTTTGTTTTTGCCTGGCCGCGTAGTCCTAAAAGTATTATGTTATGACGTGACAATATGGCGGTCTGAATATCCGGTATTACGGTATCATCATATCCAAGAATTCCTTCAAACGGATTATGTGTGTTCTTTAAACTATTAATTAAATTTTGCCTTAGTTCATCTTTTATTGATAAAGACTTATATCCACTTTTCTTCAATTTACCGAGAGTAGTGATATCATTAAAATTCATAAACAAAAATTCTCCGCTTCAAATCATTAGCAATTAATTAATTTTATAGATAAGCAATTATTTTACATGCTTTCGCCTGTTTCTAATATAGTCTTCAAATATATAATCACCAAGTCCGTTAAGGCTACTGTAAAAAGCTCTTCCACCGTTTGTTTTGGTAAATTCTCTTACAAACTGCTGTAAATAGGGATCTTGAGCAATCATAAAAGTAGTAATTGGTATTCCGAGTTTCCGGCATCTGGCGGCCTGATCGAGGGTCTTATTCATTATTTTTCTATCAAGACCAAAACTATTTTTATAATATTTCAAACCTTCTTTCAGACAGGTAGGTTTGCCGTCTGTTATCATGAAAATTTGTTTGTTGGAAGTTTTTCTTCTCCTTAGAATATCAATAGACAGTTCAAGTCCTGCTACCGTGTTTGTATGATAAGGACCTACGTTCAAAAATGGCAGATCTTTAACTTCTATCGGCCAGGCATCATTTCCAAAAACAATAATATCAAGCGTATCTTTTGGATATTTTCTAGTAACTAATTCGGATAACGCCATTGCAACTTTTTTGGCTGGAGTGATTCTATCTTCTCCATATAATATCATTGAATGAGATATGTCGATCATAAGGACTGTTGATGTTAGCGCTTTGAAATCTCTTTCTTCCACTTCCAAATCATTCTCAGTTAGATTAAAGTCATCAAGTCCGTGATTTATTTGTGCGTTTTTAATAGAAACTGTCATATCAATCTGATCCATTGAATCGCCGAAATAGTATTCACGTCTATCGGAAGTAGTCTCATCACCTTGACCGGTATGCGGAGTTCTATGATTTCCCCTGCTTGATTTTTTAAGTTTTCCAAAAATTTCTTCGAGAGCCTGTTTTCGAATTGCTTGTTCGCTCTTGGAAGTAATTATAATTCTGTTGTTTTCGTCCTCGCTTATATAATTTTTATCTTTTAATTCCTGAATAAAATCACCTACACCATATTCATTATCTGTAAGGTTATATTTTTGATCAATTTGATTCAACCAATCTAATGCCTGGGCAACATCACCTGAGGCAATGGTCAATAGTTGAAGAAATATTTTCAATAAATCCTCGAACTTTTTCTTTCCCGGATCTTCAGGAATGAAATCTGTGAATCTTATTCCAATCATGATTTAATCCAATTGTTAACTAACTGTAAAAATATTATAAAAGTTAAGGAATTCAAGGATGAAATTATAGTGATAAATAAAACGGGTGAAATTTATCTTAAATAAAAGGCTGCTTAGAATAATATCGGTAAAAAAAGCGGGATCATTTTAAATGATCCCGCGATTTGCTGTTTATTTTTTCTTATCCAGAGGGATTCTCTTTTCGAGAATATTGTCAATCAATTTATATTCTTTTGCTTCGTCTGCCGTTAAAAAATAATCTCTATCACAATCCTTTGTAATTTGTTCCATGCTTTTGCCTGTATGTTCAACTAATATATTGTATAACGTATCTCTCGTTTTTATCATTTCCTTTGCATGAATTTCAATGTCTGTTGTTTGTCCCTGCAGACCTCCAACCCATGGTTGATGTATCATTATTTTGGAATTTGGCAGCGAGGTACGTTTTCCAGCAGCACCACCGGCAAGAAGAATTGCACCCATACTTGCAGCCATTCCAACACAAATTGTGGCTACATCTGGTTTTATATATTTCATTGTATCATAAATAGCCAGCCCGGCCGTCACACTTCCTCCAGGTGAATTCACATACAGGTTAATATCTTTTTCGGAATCTTCCGCTTCAAGAAAAATTAATTGCGCAATTATTAAGCTGGCAACATGATCATCAATTGCAGTTCCAACAAAAATAATTCGTTCGCGCAATAAGCGTGAAAAAATATCCATTCCTCTTTCACCACGTCCGGTTTGTTCAATTACATAAGGGACAAGCTGTGCCTGAAATTCATTTTCTTTACTCATTTAGTCTCCTTTGCTTCAGTTTTTGAAATTTTTTCAGGATCTACCTTTTTAATTATATTATTTTCTTTCAGGAAATCAAAAAGTTTTTTATCGAGTAACTTTTCATTATAGTTAGATGATTTATAATAGTTCATAAGTTTGTCAATATCAATACCTGTTTTCTCAGCATCTTTTTCTGCTAATTCTTTCAAATCATCATCGCTTATTTTTATATCTTCTTTTTTTGATATTTCCGACTTTAAAAGATACCATTTGACTTCATTTTCTGCATTCGGGAATAATCTTTTTGACGACTCTTCTTGATTAAATCCCTTATAATTATCTTTTTTTGCGTGTTCTTCTTCATGCTTAACTAACTCATTTAGAATATTATATACAAGAGTTTTGGGAGGAGTGAAATCATTATTTTTGATTATCATAGAAATAAGCTTGTTATTTAAAAATTCATCCATCCTTTGATCATAAAATCCCTGTATATCTTTTTGAATATCTGCCCTTAATTCTGTCTCAGTTGAAACTTTATCCTTTGTAACTTTTTTGATAAGTTCTTCATTTAATTCAGGCAGCACTATTTTTTGAATTCCATTTATGATTGCTTTATATCTAAATGTTTCTTCAATTTTTTCTTCTTTGCCTTCACTGTTTTTTATATTTCGTTCATCTTTAAAAGTAAAAGTAAAAGATTCACCTTTCTTTTTGCCTTTTGCATTTTTAATTATTTCAGGCTGAATTTTTTCATTGGAGAGATCTAATTGTAACTTTTCCGGTTTGGAATCTTCAAAGATTTCTCCATTTTCATCAATTCTGGTTATTTCCACATCAAGGATAAAGTTACGATCATCTCCAACGATATCCGATGTTGTTTTTGTACTATTAGATTTTTTAATATATTCTATTTCTTTATTTACATCCTCTTCCTTAACAGTAAAATCAGGAATTTCAACTTCAAGCCCTTTATAATCTTTAACTTCAAGAATTGGGTAAGTTTCATATAATACCTTGAAATAAAGATCATTTCCGGGGTTGAATTTTATGTCCTTCAAATATGGTTGACCGATTGGATTTAGCTCTTTTTCCTTGGAAATTTCCCAAAATCTATTATTTGCAACTTTTTCAGAAGCTTCATGTTCAAGAGCATCACCGTACATTTTTTTCAGCATACTGATCGGAGCTTTACCTTTTCTGAATCCCGGAAGTTGAATTTGTTTTGTTTGTTTCTGAACTTCTGATTCTATATCAGTTTTAATTTCATCATACTTAAAAGTAACTTCAAGTTCTTTTTCTGATGTGTTTATATCATTTATTTTAACTTCCAAATTTACCTCTTTAATTCATTTAGTATTTTATATATTGAGTGCGAGAACGGGGACTCGAACCCCGACACCTTTCGGTACTAGATCCTAAGTCTAGCGCGTCTGCCAATTCCGCCATTCTCGCTTATAAAAAATTGACTGAATTTGATTTTCGAAAATTAGCTTTGAATTATTAGCATTTTGAAGGTTTCCTGAAAAATTGAATTGGAATAACTTTATTTCTCCAGGTATTTCGGTCTGAAAAGACAAATTCATTTTCAAAATTTTCAATTTCAAATATACTGCTAAAGGCAGAGTTTAGCAAATATAATGCAAGGTTCCTGGTCCTCTAAAATCTTAAAATATAATGGCTTGTCGGGATGCCTTAAACTTAGTTAGAAAATAATACGATTATAGGATTTTTAACTTAGATTTACGTATTTTGAAATCCAATCAGATGAATTTTTTGCCTAAAAATAACCGTTTGGTGATAAATGAAGTTCAAATACGTTACACTTACAGATACTGGCCTAAAAAGAACAGAGAATGAAGATTCATTTGGCGTCTATGATGTCGAAGGTGGTCTTTTAGTTGTAGTGTGTGATGGTTTAGGTGGAAATAAGGCCGGAGAAATAGCTTCAAAACTGGCTGTTCAAACAATTGCAAAAACATTTCAGGATCTCACTGATACTGAATATCTGGAAAGAATTAAAGCATCTATTCTTGAAGCGAATAAAGTAGTTGTAGAAGAGTCCAATAAAGATTTTGACAGGAAGGGAATGGCAACTACCGTAGAGACTTTATTTCTTAAAGATGATACAGCATATTGGGGACATGTCGGCGATTCAAGAATTTATTGTCTGAAGGGTGATAAATTGAAACAGCTTTCAAAAGATCATTCCTTGGTTCAGAAATTAATAGACGAAGGTTATCTGACATTAAAGGAGGCAGAAAACCATCCCAATAAAAATATAATAATGAGAGCACTAGGTGATAGTGACAGCCTCGAAATTGATATAAGTAAACTTAAAATAAATACTAAGGAAAAAATAAGATTTTTTATGTGCACGGATGGCGTAACAACAGTTGTTCAAAATGATGAACTTGAAAGTATTTTATCCAATGATAATCCGCATTACATTTCCGAAGTAATAGCAAATCTGGTTGAAAAAAGGGGAGCGCCCGATAATTATACATTTGTAATTATCACCGGGGAATTAAATTAAATGGTTGGAACTGTAATTGAGAATTATAAAATTGTAAGCGTACTCGGCGAAGGGGGAATGGGTACAGTTTATAAAGCCTTCGACATAAAACTGGAAAGGTATATCGCAATTAAAATACTTAACCAGCAGGCCTTAAAAAATCCACAGTTTATCGAACGTTTTAAGAGAGAAGCAAAAAACCAGGCAAAATTAAACCATCCAAACATAGTTCCGGTTTATGGATTCACAGAGTTTCAGGATTTGCTCGGTATCGTAATGGAATATATTTCGGGAGAAACACTTGAACATCTGATTGAACGCAAGGGAAAACTTGAATTGCCTGAGGCTATTGGTATATTTAAGCAGGTATTATTAGGTGTAGCTTTTGCCCATTCGAAAGGTTTTGTGCATAGAGATCTTAAACCTTCTAATATTATTATTAATATGGAAGGTATTGCAAAGATAATGGATTTCGGAATTTCAAAATCCTTGCACGATGTAAAAGGAATTACTAAAACAGGAACGAAGCTTGGTACTATCCTGTATATGAGCCCTGAGCAGATTAAGGCCCAGGACCCAACTTTGCAAAGCGATATATATTCGCTTGGTATAACCTTCTATGAAATGCTTTGCGGTAAAACACCTTTCGAAGCTCCCACTGATTTTCATATAATGGAAGCCCATTTAAAAAAGAAGCCAACTAAACTTTCAACTCAATTAGATACTATCCCGCCGGTTGTTGATGATGTATTAAGTAAAGCATTAAGCAAATCAACGTTAAGAAGATTTCATTCGTGTGAAGAATTTGCTGCTGAGCTTGATACTATACCATTATCCCCATACAAGGCACTTAAATTAAAACGTAAAACCAGGCAAAAGACAGCGCAAATTTCAGAACGACCAAGGAGAAGATATAAGTTCAAAAATTTTTTCAAAAAATTAAAAATGATTGGGCTTATTTTAGTCGGCACGACATTGTTCGCAGTATTATGCTTTTTTATCTATCAACAGGTTTCTAATCTTTTAATTCCTGTAGAAAAGAAAAATCAAAAATTATTTGATGAAGGTACGAATCCTTATAGTTCCAACCCATCTTATCTTAAAAGATCAAGCTGGAAATCAATAGACTGTCCCGTAATAGCGGATTTAAATGGTGTGACCTTTATTAATGACTCAATTGGATTTGCATGTGGAACAAATTCAGCGATTATTAAAACTAAGGATGGCGGCAAAAGCTGGAATGCTGTGCATTATAAAGATTCATCTGCAACTTACTATGATATAAAATTTTTTAACTCAAGGATCGGTATTATTGTTGGAGAAAAAGGCGCAATACTTCTTTCAGAAAATGGCGGCGCTAATTGGTTTCCGGTCAAATCTGATGTTTCAGAATCTCTTTTCGGAATTAAGCTGCTTCCAAATTCGAATATAGGTTTTATTGTTGGTGGGAATGGAATAATTTTAAAGACCATTGATTCAGGATTGAATTGGAAAAGAGTTCTTTCGCCTTCTAGAAATTTGCTCTACAGCCTGGATTTTATAAGTAAAACTGAAGGTTTTGCAGTTGGCTGGAATGGTGAACTTCTAAAAACCATGGATCAGGGTGATACCTGGAATAAAATGGATCAGCTGAGTTATTCATACTTTCGGGATATTCGTTTTGCAAATAATGACCTGGGAATCATTGTAGGTGGAGGGGGGGAAATTTTCAGGACTAGTAATGGTGGCGCCAATTGGGAGAAGATTTCATCGGGCACGATTTCCGGGCTTTATTCAATTTCCTTTCTCGATGAAAAGAATGGTCTGGTTTTAGGCACCAAAGGTGGAATATATGTAACCGATGATGGTGGGGAGAATTGGAAATCCACAAGTAGCGGCAGATTTGAAGCTCTTACTCAAGCCTCAGTTTTGCCTTCCAAAAAGGTTGTGGTAGTTGGATATAATGGAGCAATTCTTTTAAGCCAGTAACAGATAAATTGTTTTTGCTTTCGTCTATAATTATTTTCAAAAAGAAGTTAAAATCTGATTTTCAAATCATACAATTGAGGTTTCTTGGATAAGTTTGTAATTCACGGCGGAAAAGAATTATCGGGTGGTATAAAAATAAATGGAGCAAAAAATGCTTCCCTTGCATTGATGCCTGCTTCATTATTAGCAACTGGGAAGTCAATTCTATATAACACTCCGGAGCTAAATGATGTTTATACAATGCTCAAACTTTTAAAGCATCTGGGTGTAAAATATCAATTTGACAATCACGTTCTTGAACTTGATACTTCTAACATAACAAGTCAGGATGCTCCATATGAACATGTAAAAAAAATGCGTGCTTCAGTTTATGTATTAGGACCCCTTTTAGCTAGATACGGGAATGCAAGAGTTTCTCTGCCTGGCGGATGTGCCTGGGGACCAAGACCAATAAATCTACATCTTGAAGGTCTTAAAAAAATGGGAGCAGAAATTGAACTAAGCGAGGGTTATATAATTGCCAAGGCTAAAAAATTAAAAGGTACAAAATTAAATTTTGACATTTCATCTGTTGGAGCAACAGGGAATCTTTTAATGGCAGCTGCGCTTGCAGATGGTACAACAATTATTAATAATGCTGCTAAAGAACCGGAGATAACTAATCTGGCAAATTATTTAAATAAAATGGGAGCAAAAATTGATGGTATTGGAACTTCAATTTTGACGATTGAAGGGGTTGATCAACTTTTCCATACTGAAATTGAAACAATTCCTGATAGAATTGAAGCAGGAACTATACTTGCTGCAGTCGCTTTAGCTGGTGGAAAAGTTAAGATAAGCGGCATTTCAAATGAATATTTTGAGGCTGTTATTTTAAAACTTGAGGATTCAGGGTGTAACGTATTAAAAAATAATAATATAATTGAATTGACTGCTAGTAAAGCATCAATAAAATCGACTGATATCACCACTTCTGTATTTCCGGGATTTCCTACGGATATGCAGGCGCAATGGATGTCTTATATGACCTTAGCAGATGGAGTTTCAACTATTACTGATAATATATATCTTGATAGATTTTCTCATGTGCCTGAATTAGTAAGATTGGGAGCAGATATTACTGTAAAAGAGAATTCAGCAATTGTAAGGGGGGTAAAGAAATTAAAGGGAGCAAAAGTGATGTCAACTGATCTTAGGGCAAGTGCAAGTCTGGTACTGGCAGGATTAGCTGCCGAAGGTACTACCGAAGTTCTGCGCGTTTATCATCTTGACAGGGGCTATCAGAAAATTGAAGAAAAACTTCGTGCATTAGGCGCGGATATAGAAAGAGTACCGGGAGCAGAGTTTTAATTGTGAAGTCATTCACAATGATACTGAAAAATAATAGAAGTTTGCTTCTTTATCTTTTAGTAATATTTGTTATTAACGTTTTCTTTCTTTTCTTTCCTCTAATAAATATCTTTGGCTTTGAATTTTCTATTGCCAACTCCATTTTACTTTTCCTAATTTCAGGTGTCTATTCAATTAACTTTTTTAAAAAACGAAATGGATTTAACCACTTCCAATTATCGGAAATAGAAAAGATTGGTCAAGAATTTCTTTGTTTTTTAATTGTTCCAATAATTGTTTCTGTTGTTTATTCCTTCTTTAATATAATATGTTCTCTTAAAGATGGTTTCCTGTTTTATCTTATTATTACCGCACCATCTGTAGTTTTAGGATTCGCTACAGGACTTTTAACTTATATATATTTCAGGAGGTTCAGTGTAATAGCATTTATCATAATTACAATTTTAATTATGATAATTCCACTATTCGAGTTTTATTTTAACCCTCAAATTTTTTTCTTTAATCCTGTTTTTGGATTTTTCCCGGGAACAATTTATGATGAAGGTATAAAGGTTAGCATTAAGCTAATCCTTTACAGGTGTTTTAATTTAGTTTTCTTTGCAGGTGCTGTATATATAGTTCTGAAGGCCACAAAAATAAAATATTCCAAAATTATAATAGGATTATATGCTATAGTAATCCCGCTGCTCTTTATATATTTCTCGCCGGCTTTTGGATTTTCAATAACCAACAGCAAGCTTCAGGGCATATTAAGGAAAAATTTTGAGACAACTCATTTTAATATTTATTACTCTCGTGATATCCCAGATAATCTGGCAAGAAAAATTGCGTTAGAGCATGAATATGATTATGAAATATTATCAAACTTATTTAAAGTTCATCCGAATAGGAAAATAACTTCTTATATATTTAATTCTAATGAACAAAAAGGCAGTATTTTCGGATCACGAAATGCCGATATTGCAAAGCCATGGCTAAGCCAGATTTATATTTCTGCTGATAGTTATAATGAAACACTTCGACACGAACTAGCACATGTTTTTACGGCAGCTTTTGGAACCGGGTTGTTTAAAGTTGCAGATGGGCTAAATCCTGCTTTAATAGAAGGTGCTGCTGTTGCTGGGGCACCATATTACGATGACAACACCATTCATTATATGGCTGCACTTGCCTATAAAAATAATTACAAAATAAAGATAGCGCATTTATTTACCGGCTTAAACTTTTTCAGTAGTGTATCGTCGTTGTCATATATTTATGCAGGCTCATTTTCGAAATATCTTATAGATAAGTATGGAATTAAAAAATTTGAGAATCTATATTCAAATCTAAATTTTCATGATGTATATGATGAGTCTGTTGAAAGTATAGCAAATGGATATTATGATTTCCTTGATTCATTAAAAATTGTTAATAATGCAAATGAAGCAAACTATTACTTTGGAAGACAGACGATTTTTCAAAAAGTTTGTCCCAGGTATATTGGTGAAAGACTTGAAACAGCGAGAAATTATTTTTCGCAAAGGAATTATTCAGAGGCCAAAAATATATTTAATGAAATTCTACAAAAATCGACTAATTATTCTGCTTTAATTGGCTTTTCATCAACATTGGTGGAAGAAAATAAGCCGGGAGAAGCTGCAAACACAATAGCAAATAATATAAATAAATTCTCACATACGGCTTACTATTTTAACCTTGAACTTAGACTTGCAGATCTGGAAATACTAAATTCAAATATCAGTTACGCGGATTCATTATACCAAAAAATATTTTCTCAAAACCCAAACAGAGTTTTATACAATCTCGCTGATTTAAGAGTTCAATTGTCAAAAGATTCTGCTTTTATTAAACAGTATGTTAGGGGAGATGATTATCAAAAATTTGAAATTCTGATAAAACTGGATTCAGTGAAATATGTCTACAGTACGATCCCTGTGTTAATTGAGCTGGCCCAGAGCACAAATATAGATTATAATGTAACTATGCTGAATTTTCAGAATGAATTAAAAGTTGACAATTATGGAAGTAGTTATGCTATGTATATCTTATCACAATATATGATGGATAACCTGGACTTTAAGAATGCTCGAGCAATAGCTGAGTTAGCAAAGAGTTATAAATCAGATGATAATTATAATGATATCCTAAAGTCAAATTTTGAAAAAGCAAATTGGTTTTATAATAATTTTGATAGGATAATTAAAAACACGAAATTCAATCAATGATTAACAGCTTCAGGATTCAAATTATTATTCCCTAATGATTCTCCCTTCATTTTCTAAACAATTTCTAATTAAATTATTTTATCTTTGTACTCTATTAACTAGAATAAAAGATGAACTTCGATAAAAAACTTAAGAAATATCATTTTCTTCAAGCTGCCATTGAATTAGCTGATAATATTGGCTGTGAAGCGTATATAGTCGGCGGATTTGTAAGGGATATTTTACTCAATCGGGAGCGAAATGAAATAGATTTCCTTATTGTAGGTGATGGACCTGGATTTGCCAAAGAGTATGCAAAGCAACTCGGAATTAAAAATGTAACAATATTTAAGAGTTTCGGAACTGCTCACTTCAGATTTGACACTTATGATCTTGAGTTTGTTGGTGCTAGAAAAGAGTCATATAGAACGAATAGCAGAAATCCTTCGGTCTCATCCGGCTCATTCGATGATGATATTAACCGTCGTGATTTTACGATTAATACTCTTGCAGTTTCAATTAATAAAAAAGATTTCGGGAAATTGACCGATAAGTTTGATGGTATAGCTGACTTAAAAAATAAAATAATTAGAACTCCTCTAAACCCGATTGAAACCTTTAACGATGATCCATTAAGAATAATGCGGGCGTTCAGATTTGCATCACAACTAAATTTTGTTGTAGATGAAAGCATCTTAAATGCTGCAAATAAATTAAGAGAAAGATTAAAAATTGTTTCACAGGAAAGAATTACGGATGAATTTCTGAAAATATTAAGTTCGCCCATTCCGTCTGTTGGGTTAAAGTTGCTCCAAAAAACTGGAGTAATGGAAATAATATTTCCTGAAGTTGCAAACTTATCAGGCCAGGAACAAAGGCAGGATTATCATCATAAAGAAGTGTTTTTGCATACCTGCAAAGTGGTTGACAATATTTCAAAGGTGACAGAGAATGTCTGGCTCCGGTTTGCTGCTTTGGTTCATGATATTGCAAAACCAAAAACCAAAAAGTTTGTTGAAGGCACAGGATGGACATTCCATGGGCATGAGGAAATTGGGGCCAGAATGATGAAAGGCATCTTTAAAAGATTGAAACTGCCTTTACATAAATTGGAATATATTGAGAAACTTGTAAGGCTGCATTTACGTCCTATCGCACTTGCCAAGGATGAAGTAACTGACTCTGCAATAAGAAGATTTATTGTAGATGCCGGAGAAGATCTCGAAGATCTCATTACTTTATGCAGGGCAGATATTACAAGTAAAAACGAATCAAAGGTGGCAAAATATTTAAGTAATTATGAAAGGGTGATGAAAAAGGTTTGGGAAGTTGAAGAAAAGGATAAATTAAGAGCATTTCAATCGCCTGTACGTGGTGAAGTAATTATGGAGGTTTGTAATTTAAAGCCATCTAAAAAAGTTGGATTAATAAAAACGGCTATTGAAAATGCTATACTGGATGGTAAAATTGGCAATAATTATGAAGAAGCTTATGAATATATGCTTAAAATAAAAGATGCAATCCTGATAGAATGAAGTCCAGGTTAAGCCCTCATTTTAAAATAACCATTCACAAAATTATAAAACCAGAATTGATAATTTTTTGTCAAATTGCTGGAATCAAAAGGATGCTTAAAGGACCGAATATGTAATTATTCTACCGTTCGTACCTAATTTAACAATAGGGGAGAAATTAATACTATTTTTACCAGGAATTCATACAAAATTAACAAATGAAGGCCTGTTACAATAATGGTTTTAAGTAACCTTTTAAGTTTAATAAACGTCCTAATAAATATTTATCAACGGAGAAAAGATGCGAAGCCTCATTAGTTTGTTATTCGTTATAATTTTTACAATGGTTTCATTTGGGCAAAATACGCTTTCATTGGATGAAGCAATTAAGATTGCCCTACAAAAAAATACTACATTGCAGACAGCTGAAAATAATCTTCAGGTCTCTGAATCAAATGTTACAGTTGCATATGGTAATTTTCTACCGTCTTTGGCAGCAAACGGCGGCTGGAGCTGGAACAAACAACAGCAGGCCGGTGGTACCCAGAATATTGGCGGTTATACTTTGCAAATTCCTCCTTCAACATCGCAGACCCGGAACTACAATGCAGGTGTAAATACATCAATTACCTTGTTTGATGGTCTATCCAATTTTGCTCAATTATCTCAAAGCAAAGATAATCTTGAATCAGGTAGATTGATGCTGGAAAACTTGAAACAGAATATAGTCTTTCAAACTATAAGTCTATTACTATGCCACTGAAAATGCAAGAGAACAAATGAAGGTTCAGCAGGATAATGTTAAAGAAAATCAGAAGAACCTTGAGACAATAACAGAAAGAAATAAACTTGGCGCAGCAACTCTTGCCGATGTATATGCTCAGCAGGTTCAGGAAGGAAATGCAGAACTTGCCTTAATTCAGGCTAAGAATAATTATGAAATTGCAAAGAGTACTTTGTTCAGTTACCTTGCGTTAAATGTACTCGAAGATTATTCATTAACAGATTCACTTACTCCGCAGGAGAATGAAATACTTAAATACAAAATTAAGCGAAGATTATAGCAACCTAACTCAATTAGTTAATCAGGCACTCTCTAACAGGCCGGATTACAAGAGTGCACAATTAAATCTTGAAAGTGCGCAGAGCGGAATAACAATTGCAAGATCAGGTCATTTGCCAACGCTTTCAGCATCAGGCGGATATAACCTAAGTGCAAATGATTTTAGCCAATTATCAGGTAACTGGAGATACGGAGTAAGCCTAAACTTAAGCGTCCCGATCTTTTCAGGTTTTAGAGTCTCAAATGCTGTTCAGGCAGCAGAAGTCGCTGAAATGAACAGTCAACTAACTCTTAACGATCTTGAAAGAACGATAAAACAAAATATACAGCAGACGTATTTAAATTTGCAGGCTGCTGAAAAGAGCCTGGAAGTAAACAAAACTAATATTGAAGCTGCATCAGAAAATCAAAAAATCCAGGAAGAGAAATATGCACTTGGTTCAAGCACACTGCTTGATGTTTTAACGGCTGTATCTAGCTATACCACGGCGCGTTCAAATTATATAAGTGCACAATTTTCTTATATACAATTGAGTGAACAGCTAAAGTTTTATCTTGGTGAGCTTGAATACAAGAAATATGAATAATTTTTAACATAGGAGAATAACTAAATGGCAAATGGAAATAAGAAAAAATCGAAAAAGAAACTTTTTATATTTGGCGGTATAGGAGTCTTGATTCTGGCCTTGATTATAATTGCGTTTGTTGGCGGAAATAAGGACGATATTATACCTGTTCAGGTAGAGAAAGTTGTAAAGAGAAACATAACACAAACAGTTTCAGCAACCGGTACAATAAATCCGGAATTTAAGGTTGTAATTACTCCTGAAGTTACGGGTGAAATTATTGCTCTTCCTGTAAAAGAAGGATCAAGAGTTAATAAAGGTGATCTCTTAATAAGAATAAGAGATGATGCTTACAAGGCACAGGTTCAACAATCTGAAGCTAATCTTTTAAGTGCAAAGGCTTCTCTGATGCAGGCGAAGGCTAACCTTGATAAGCTTACTTCAGATTATAACAGGATGAAAGAACTATTTGCCAAAAAACTTGCCAGTTCATCTGATCTGGAAACAGCAAAGAGTAATTATTTATCTGCTAAAGGATCATGCGATGGTGCTGAGGCTAACATTCAACAAACGGAAGCTGCCTTGAAAGTGCAGGAGGATCAATTAAGAAAAACGAGCATTTATTCGCCAATGACAGGAATCATTACTCAATTAAATATGGAACTTGGTGAAAGAGTGTTGGGTAGTGGATTTAGCCAGGGAACAAATATTATGACTGTTTCGGATCTGAATAATATACAGGCTGTTGTAGATGTCGATGAAAATGATATTGTTCTGCTTCACGTAGGCGATACGGCAAGAGTAAGTGTTGATGCATTTGGTGATAGAATTTTCAGAGGACTTGTACAGCAGGTTGGAAACAGCGCAATAACTACTGGTACAGGTACTCAGGATCAGGTTGTAAACTTTGAAGTGAAAATTAAATTAATTGATACTGATCCGGGGTTGAGACCGGGAATGTCCTGTAATGCAAAAATAGAAACTGCTCGTATTAAAGATGTTTATAGCGTTCCGATTCAAAGCGTCACTGCCAGAACTGAAAATAATATGATGATGGGAGGAAGCAGCGATCAGAATAACCAGAATACTTCTGCAAAGAAAAAAGAAGACACCAAACCTCAGGAAATTGTATTCGTAGTTGAGAATGGTAAAGCTAAAACAATAAATGTGCAAACAGGAATTAGTGATGATAATTATATTCAAATAAAATCAGGCCTGAAAGGCGATGAAGAGATTGTTACAGGAAGCTACAAAGCAATATCAAGAGATTTGAAAGATGGTGTTGCAGTCAGGGTTGAAAACAAAGGGAAAGCTAATCAAAATGATAAAAAATAAACGGAATTTAAGATGAATATAATAAACATAGAACATATTGCGAAAATATATCAGGTTGGTTCTGAGCAGGTTCATGCTTTAAGAGATGTAACTTTAAAAATTGATAAGAATGAATATGTTGCAATTATGGGTCCATCAGGTTCCGGTAAATCAACTTTGATGAATATGCTTGGATGTCTTGATACTCCAACTTCAGGTAAATATGATTTTACAGGGCGTAGTGTTAGCGATATGTCTGATAATGAATTAGCAAAAATCAGGAATAAAGAAATAGGATTTGTATTCCAGACATTTAATCTTCTTTCCAGATCAGATGCGTTGCATAATGTTGAACTTCCTTTGATTTATGCAGGAATTCCTTCAGCCGAAAGAAGAGAAAGAGCTGAAACTGCTTTAATCGATGTTGGACTTAAAGATAGAATGCATCATAAACCAAATGAACTGTCCGGTGGACAGAGACAAAGAGTTGCAGTAGCGCGCGCGCTTGTCACAAGGCCATCTATAATTTTTGCTGATGAACCTACTGGTAATCTTGATTCAAAGACCGGTGAAGAAATTATGATACTTATTTAATGAAATTTATGAAAAAGGTAATACTATAATTCTAGTAACACACGAAGAATATATTGCTGAACATGCTGCAAGAATTATAAGACTAAAAGATGGGTTAATTGAAAAGGATGAACTGGTTAAGAAAAGGTATATTCCTAAGTCCCGGGCAGAAGCAGTATAAATTTTGGTGTAAAAAATATGTTGAATTTAAATTGAAAATGAGTTAACTCTATCTAAAATAAAAGAGTTTATAATGGCAAATTATTTATTTGAATTAAAAGAAGGTTTGATGATCGCATTTCGAGCGATAATGTCAAATAAGGCAAGATCTATTTTAACAATGCTCGGAATTGTTATTGGTATTACTTCCGTGGTTGTAATGACTACTGCTATAAAAGGGATTAGATAATTCTTTTCAGAAGGGAATCAGTGCTCTTGGATCTGATGTTCTTTATGTCAGCAAATGGCCATGGTTTGGAAATGAAGATTGGTGGAAGGTAAGAAACAGAAAAAGTATTACTATGGAAGATTATGATAAATTTAAAGAAATGGCAAAACTTCCAATTGCCGAAGCTCCAGTGGTCAATAGTTTAAAGACTGTTAAATATCAAAACGTAAGATTCGATAATGTTATTCTTACAGGATCGACATGCGGATTATGTAAAAACAACTAATTTTACTTTTGATCAAGGAAGGTTTTATTCCGAAACTGAAGGAAAAGCTCCCGAAATGTGGCCGTACTCGGAAGTGAAATTGCAAATACTTTGTTTCCAAGAGGCGATGCTTTGGATAAAGAGATAAAAATAGGAAACGAAAATTTTAAAGTTGTTGGTGTTTTAGCAGAGCAGGGAAGTTTTATCCTTGGTTCTTTCAATCCGGATAACCAGGTATATGTTCCAATCGGAACTATATTTAAAAATTTTATGAGCAGGTGGTCAAGCAGCATTACGATAAATGTTCAGAGCTCCAAGTCCTGCTATGGTTGAAGATACAAAAGATGAAGCTGAAGGTATTATGAGAAAAGTAAGAGGATTAAAATATGATGAAGAAGATGACTTTTCTATAAATCAGCAGGAAGCGCTGCAACAAAGTTTCAATTCAATTGTTGGTGTAATCCAGATTGCGGGATTATTTATTACAGGTTTATCATTGTTTGTTGGTGCTATAGGAATTATGAATATTATGTTTGTATCTGTAAGAGAAAGAACAAAAGAAATTGGATTACGTAAAGCAATCGGAGCTAAAAGAAGAACAATTCTTGGTCAATTTATTACTGGAATCATCGGCAATTTGTTTGATGGGCGGTACTAGTCGGATTATTGATTGCAATAATTTTAAGTATGGTTATTAATCAATATTTGCCGACATCAGTTGATTATTCTGCTGTTATTATTGCAATAGTTGTTTCACTTATGACGGGAGTTATTGCAGGTTTTGCACCAGCATATACAGCCGCAAAAATGGATCCGGTTGAAGCATTGAGGTTTGAATAATGAAGATTACAGAAATATTGACTATGTCACTTCAATCATTGAAGACTAACAAAATGAGAACTTTACTTACAGTTCTTGGAGTTGTTGTTGGAATTTTTTCTATAATTGTTATTATGACAATTATAACTATGCTTCAGAAAAGTATTGAGAATGGAGTATCACAACTAAATAAAAATACTTTCCAGATACAGAAATATCCACAGAATGGCGGCGGGGGACCGGGCTGGAGAGAAAAATATGCAAACCGTAAAGACCTTACGCTTGAAGAATATTACAGGCTGGAAGATATAATGAAGAGCCAGGTGCTTTATATGGGAGCTGAACAATGGCAATGCGGTAAAATAGTTAAATATGGTAACAAAGAAACTAATCCTAATATTCAGGTTGCCGGTGAAACTCTGGGTGGTGTAAAAACAAATAACTGGAATGTGGATTATGGGCGTGATTTTATGCAGAACGATATAGACAGGTCTACGGATGTTTGCCTAATAGGAAAGGATATCGTTGATAAACTTTTTACAAATATTAATCCGGTTGGACAGGAGATTAGAGTTGATGGTCATCCGCTAAGAGTTATAGGAGTATTGGAACCTCAACCACAAATGTTTGGAAACAGTCAGGATAATTATATTGTATTACCAATTACAACTTTCCAATCAATTTATGGTAAATACAGCTACAGTGTTAATATAATGATTATGTCTAAAAGCAAGGCAGATTATGATGATGTAATTGAATCAGCAATTGGTCATCTTCGGACTATAAGAAAGGATTTGCCCGGCAAAGATAATAGTTTTGAAATTTTTAGCAATGAATCTATCATTAGTCAGATAAATGATATTACATGCCGGAGTAAGAATTGGTGCTCTGGTCGTTTCTATTATTGCGCTGCTTGCAGCCGGAGTGGGCATTATGAATATTATGCTTGTTTCTGTAACTGAACGAACAAGAGAAATTGGAATTCGAAAAGCAATTGGTGCAAGAAAGTTTAACATATCTTAATCAGTTTCTTGCTTGAAGCTATTATACTTTGTCTTAATTGGTGGAATAATAGGAATAGCTCTTGGTGTGGGGATTGGCAATCTTGCAGGTGGATTACTAAATGCGCAGGCAGCTATTCCATATGATTGGGTAATAATTGGATTGTCACTTTGCGTAATGGTAGGAGTTATATTTGGAACTTATCCTGCTTATAAGGCATCGAATCTTGACCCGATAGAGGCATTGAGATATGAATGATTTAATTTAAACCTATAAGTGGTTCAGAATGTCAAAAGGAATGTCCGTTAAAAATAGCGGACATTTTTTTTGTATTAACAAATAACTTGCTTTATTTTATACTATTAATTATTGGGTTAGTTGGCATTTCATAGAGGTTCAAATGAGAATTAGTGAAATAATGCAGATTTCCCTTCAGTCCTTAAGAGTAAATAAACTTAGAACTCTGCTCACTGTGCTTGGCGTTGTTGTAGGAATATTTTCCATAATAGTAATTATGACGGTAATAACGATGCTTCAGAAAAGTATCGAAAATGGGCTTTCGGATTTGGCACAAAATACTTTTCAGATTCAGAAGTATCCGGTTTTCAGATCGCATGGCCCAAGTGAGCGCGATAAGTATAGAAACAGAAAAGATATTACTCTTGAACAATTTCAGAGACTTGCAAGTAATCTTACAGGTGCTGAGCAAATTGGTGCAGAACAAAAGAACGGAGGAATTGTAGTCAAATTTGGTAATCAGGAGACCAATCCAAATATTATGCTTTATGGTGAAACTGTTGGCGGCATAATCACCAATAATTGGAAAGTAGCTGAAGGAAGAAGCATAAGACCTTCAGATGAACAGAACACAAATTATGTTTGTTTACTTGGCAAAGATATTATAACTAAACTTTTTCCAAATATAGATCCGGTTGGACAAACTGTAAGAGTTGACATTAAACCTTTTTTAGTCATTGGTACTCTTGAACCGGAAGCGTCAATGTTTGGAAGTAGTCGGGATAACAGAGTTGTAATTCCTATAACTACATTTCAGTCTATGTATGGGAAGTACAATACCAGTGTAAATATTATGGTTATGGCAAAAGATAAAACTGATTATGATAGATTGATTGAATCGGCAATTGGTTATATGCGGGTTATAAGGAAAGTTTCTCCTGGTGATGATAATGATTTTGAAATTTTTAGTAACGAATCTTTAATCGGACAAATTAATGATATTACGAGCGGAATAAAAATTGGAGCCATAGTCGTTTCAATAATAGCGCTGCTTGCCGCCGGCGTGGGAATTATGAATATTATGTTAGTATCGGTAACGGAAAGAACAAGAGAAATAGGAATTCGAAAAGCTGTTGGAGCACAAAGGAAAAATATTATGATTCAATTTTTAATTGAAGCCATAGTACTTTGCATGATCGGAGGTATTATTGGAATTGTATTAGGAGTGGGGATAGGAAATTTAGCCGGCAGTTTTTTGAATGCACAGGCTGCAATTCCATATGACTGGGTCGCAATAGGTTTATCACTTTGTGTTTTTGTTGGAATTGTTTTTGGTACTTATCCTGCTTACAAAGCTGCCAACCTTGATCCTATTGAGGCCTTGAGATATGAATAAATAACTTGTCTTTCTATCATATTTTTATTGATAATAGAGTATATTTATTTTATTTTTTGAAAGGATCATAATACTACATTTCGAGGGGATACATTTATGGATATTCCTGAAACACTTCTTGTCGCAGTTCAATCTTTTTCCAGCAATAAACTAAGAACAATCCTAACCATTATTGGAATTGTTATCGGCATCTTTTCTATTATTGTCACAATGACGATAATAACGATGCTTCAAAAAACAATTGATACCGGATTCTCGTTTCTTAATAAGGACAGTTTTGAAATTATGAAATATCCTGCTCTTATGAGAGGAGATATGGACCAGTTCCGGAATAGAAAAGATATTACGCTGGAGGATTTTAATAAACTTGAATCATTACTTACTCAGGCAAAATATATAGGGGCTGCACAATCTCGTGGAGGGATTGTCGTTAAGTATCGTAACAGAGAAACAAATCCGAATATTGCAATTGCAGGAATTTCTGAAGGATTTCTGAACACTTCAAGCATAACGATTGACAGAGGCAGAGAAATTAGGACAAATGATATTCAATATTCTGCAAATATTTGTTTATTAGGACCTGATTTAGTAGATAAGTTATTTTTCGCAATTGATCCTGTTGGGCAATACATTACAGTAAACGGAAGACCGCTTTTAGTAGTAGGCGTACTTAATAAAAGACCTGCCATATTTGGTCAGACTCTTGATAATTATCTTATAACTCCAATAACGACATATCAGTCGATGTTTGGCGGTAAGAGAACCAACGTGAGTATAACTGTAATGTCTAACAATGATGATGATTATTATTCTACAATTGATGCAGCAATTGGATATATGAGAAATATCAGAAACAATCTCCCTGGTAAAGAAAATGATTTTGAAATTCTGACGAATGAATCTTTGATGACTCAAATAGGAGATATGACAGCCAACTTTAAATTGGGTGCTCTTGTAGTTGCGTTAATTGCTTTACTTGCAGCCGGGGTTGGTATTATGAATATAATGCTTGTTTCTGTAACTGAACGAACACGTGAAATTGGAATCAGGAAAGCAGTGGGCGCAAAAAGAAGAGATGTCTTGTTCCAGTTCCTTATTGAAGCAGTAACACTTTGTTTAATAGGCGGCTTGTTTGGGATTTTGCTTGGTGTGGGAGTTGGCAATTATGTTGGCAGCTTTCTTAACGCTAGTTCAGTAATTCCTTATGATTGGGTTGCAATTGGATTTGGGATATGCGTTTTTGTTGGCGTTGTGTTTGGTACTTATCCGGCCTACAAGGCGGCAAACCTTGACCCTATTGAAGCCTTGAGGTATGAGTAAAATAATTTAGATTAATTGAAATAATTTTGTTTGGTTAAATACAGTTTACTTTATTGGAATTTATTTAGTGTTGCCTTATCTTCTATAGGAAATATCTGGATTAACTAATTAAGAAGGGCTAATGAATCTACTCGAAATTATCTCTCAATCCTTTTTAACAATAAAGGAAAATAAACTCAGAACATTACTTACAATTCTTGGAATTGTTGTGGGAATATTTTCAATTATTGTAATTATGACTATAATTACTATGCTGCAGAGCACGATTGACAACGGGATTTCCTTCCTAAGCAAAAACAGTTTCCAGATACAAAAATTTCCTGCTATAATTACAGGAGGTCCCTCCGCTTTTGATAAGTACAGAAATAGAAAAGATATTACACTTGATGATTTCTATAAACTGGAGTCTTTGTTAAAACAGGCAAAATATATAGGTGCAGATAAAGCAAGAGGTGGTGTTATAGTCAAATACGGGAATAAAGAAACAAACCCTAACATATATTTAAGCGGTGTAACTGAAGGCGTAATGAGAACTGCAAACTTGTCAATACAAGATGGAAGGGAAATTACGGCAACAGATGTGCAGTATTCATCAGATATTTGTATTCTAGGCCCTGATATTGTTGATAAATTATTTTTGGGTATTAACCCTGTAGGACAAACTGTCACGGTAAATGGCAAGCCATTGCGGGTAATAGGTGTGTTTGAAAAACGTGCTCAGTTTTTTGGACAAAGTTTTGATAACTATTTGGTAGTTCCTATAACAACTTTTCATTCGATGTTTGGTGGAAAGAACAGTGACGTTGATATTACTGTAATGTCTTACAGTGATGAAGATTATGATGATCTGATAGAATCTGCAATAGGCTATATGAGAACTATCAGAAAAGTGCCGCCCGGCAAAGATAATGATTTTGAAATTATGAGCAACGAATCAATCATTGGCCAGATTAATGATATAACCGGTGGTGTTAAAATTGGTGCCGCAGTTGTTTCCATTATTGCTTTATTAGCAGCTGGTGTAGGGATTATGAACATTATGCTGGTTTCTGTAACCGAACGTACAAGGGAAATTGGAATAAGAAAAGCTGTTGGCGCTAATAAAAAGAATATACTTCTCCAGTTTCTTGTTGAAGCTATTACTTTGTGTGTTATCGGCGGAATATTTGGAATATTGCTTGGTGTAGGAGTTGGCAATCTTGTGGGTAGCTTTTTAAATGCTGTTTCAGTAATTCCTTATGATTGGGTAGTAATAGGTCTGGTCATTTGTGTTTTTGTGGGAATCGTTTTTGGTACTTATCCTGCTTACAAAGCTGCAAACCTTGATCCTATTGAGGCATTGAGATATGAATGAAAAAATAATAATGGTTTTTGATTACTAATTAAAAAGATGCGAAAAAACAAGAAGGCAAATTAAATGAAAAGCGAAAGTGTAATATTACTTGTAAAGGAATTAGAGAAAATAAAGAGTATACGCTCAAGGAACAGTTATTTTGGTGCCTGGTGTGGATTAGTTGTTTCGATAATATGGATATCGAGGTTATTTTTGTTTTCAATGGAGAAAACATCATTCAAAAATTTAGAATGGTTTCCCTCATTTATGTTCTTCATTGCATTAGTTTTATGCCTGCAATCCTTTTACATTATAGTTCGCCACATAACAAATAGAAAATTTGCACTTATTATTGAAGCTTGGTTGGAAAGTAATAAAAACGCATAGCTATATTAGCGCATTCGCGGCAAAATTATGAGCCGCAGATGTTGAATTTATATTTTAATTTTCCGGCCAGTAAACAATCGCATCTTTTAATTTTAGCGATTGTTCATCGAGGCTTTTGACTGTCTTGTGAAGAATCTCAACGTCAGCTTCATCAAAGTAAACTTCACTGCAGGTGGGACAAACCCAGGAAGGAACTTCTTTAAAGGTTAACTCGTAGCTTTCGCGTTTAATTGTAAACGGGCTGAATTTCCTTTCAGTATCGCAGTAGCATTTTAAACAGACCATGTGTTTTCCCTGGTTTTAAAATCAGGGCTCCACTTTATTTCAGATGGTATATATGACGTTATTATCATCAGGCAGAAGTCTGTTGGAGTACAAACAATGTGAATTGGTCTGTTGTTAGTTCCGCGTGCCTAGAATCAGACTTGTATTTCCACGCAAGTCATACGGATAATTCTCAACTATTTCGCCATTAGCAATTACTTTTCTAATTTCATCTGGTTCAATCATTCGTTCAAGATTTGTAATCTGGATGACTGCATGAGGAGTATAAACTATTTTTTTAGAAGCTGCGCTTCTTATCTTTTCTATCATAGATCTTTTGGATAATTAACTTAAATCGAAGAATATAAGATAATAAAATATTGCTCCAACTTATTGGAATATGTCACCATAAATTTCTTGAATTTTATCTATTTTTATGCATTTTTGAAGTCCAGAGTAATATTAGAATATAGAACTGGTAGCTTGAATTTGCTACTAAGGTTGACATCAGGACTCATTAGGTTTAAATTTAATTTCAATAAAAAGTCTTCATCTTTTGAAATTCATCCATAGAAATCTCCCGCAATTATTTATATTTATCGTTCTACTACAAATTTCTATATCTGCCCAGTCAAAATATTACACTCAGACAGTTTCAGATACACTTGCCATTCGTTTGGATAATAGCTACAAAATCTCCAGTATTGCGATTATTCCTTTTACAGAAACAATTTATCTGATAATAAAGTTCTTAATAAAAATGATTATAAAATTTCGTACTCAACTGGTGAATTTTCGCTTAATAAAGATTTGATATATTCCGCACTGGATACTTAATAATATCATATCAGACCTTCCGGCTTGCACTTAAAAAGGAATACAAAAGAAGGACCCTTGTTTATAAATATAACGAAGCCACAAAGGATACAATAAAAATAATTAAGACTGAATCGGAAGGCTTAACGGCCGAGTCGATTTTTGGAAGCGGTATGGAAAGAAGCGGAACGCTGGTCCGTGGGTTTACTGTCGGGACGAATCAGGATCTGACATTAAATAGTGGTTTCAGGCTTCAGCTTTCCGGCAGATTGTCTGACGATATTGAGCTTGTTGCAGCTCTTACTGATGAAAATACTCCTATTCAGCCTGAAGGCAATACAGAGAAGTTAGATGAACTCGATAAAGTTTTTATACAGATAAAACATCCAAGAGCAACAGGAACTTTTGGGGATTACCAGCTGGATAAAAGATATGGCGAATTTGGAGTAATCAACAGAAAGTTGCAAGGTTTGATGGGCGAGTATAATTATGGAAATGAAAGCGCTTATTTTTCAATTGCCAGTTCAACGGGAAAATTTACTACAAATAATTTGCCCGGACAGGACGGGGTACAAGGTCCCTACAGGCTATCGGGTGCTAATAGCGAACCAAACATAGTTGTCATTGCAGGGACAGAGAAAGTTTATGTAGATGGAATTGAAATGAAAAGAGGAGAAAGAAATGATTATACGATTGATTACGATAATGCGTCGAGTTACATTCACTCCTAATAGATTAATAACTTCGGCCAGCAGAATATCTATCGATTTTGAATATTCCGATCAGCAATTTGACAGAAATTTTCTTGGAGCAGGACTAGAAACAAAATTATTTAATGATAAACTTGGAATTAAAGTACAATTCCTACAGGAAGGAGATGATAAAAGCTCACCTATAAATGTATCGCTTTCAGATTCAGACATAACTATTCTCAAGAACGCTGGCAACGACAGAAGCAAGGCCACTAAAACTGGGATAAGTTTAGCCTTACCTGATTCATTAGGAAATATTCACGGAGTTTATCAGAAAATTGATACTGTAAATAATTCTAAGCCATATTCGTATTATAGATATAATCCCGGTGATTCGGCAGCGATTTACAATGTAACATTCAGTTATGTTGGACAGGGTTTGGGTGATTATCAGAAACAGGCCATCGGAAATTATTTGTGGGTTGGGGTAAACCAGGGCAGTTATGCACCCATTATTTTTATCCCGATGCCGTCATCAAAACAATTTGGGAACATTGTGCTCGACTTTCATCCCAAAAATGACATTTTGATTAGTCTTGAATTCGCCGGTAGCAACTGGGATCAAAACACTTATTCCAGTTTAAATGACAACACTGATTTTGGAGCTGCAACAAATTTGCTGATTAAAATTGATCCCCAAAAAATATCATTGGGTAATATTAATTTTGGTAGAGCGGGATTGTCTTACCAGGACAGATTTATTCAGAGCAGGTTTTCGTCGCTTGATCGTTTCAATGATGTGGAATTCGATAGGTATTATAATGTTATTGATACAACAGAAAGCGTAGATGAACATCTCAGGCAAACTGGATTTGAATTATTCTCCGGCGGATGAACTTAATTTAACTTCTTCTTTAGGATTGTTAGCACGAGGTGATGCTTTTAAATCCGACAGGTATAATAATACCCTGGTATTGACAAATAAGAAAGATTATAACATACAATATAATCTTGATTATGTAAGCACTAACGATGTTTCAATAAACAGCGACTGGCTTCGCCAATCGGGCTCAGGTTACTATCTGATAGGTTACTTTAAACCTGGTGTTCAATTTTTAGCAGAAAATAAAAATGATATCTATCATACTGGTAGTATTAGCGATTCCTTGCTTTCCACAAGTTTAAAGTATTATGAAATTGATCCTTTTATTACGCTGATGGGACTAAAAGGATACCAGGTAACTGTTCAATATACATTGCGGGATGATTATTCTCCATTAAACGGAGATATGCTTGAACAATCGACTTCTACAGGGACCTCATTCGAATTTAATTATAACGGGAGCAGTTCCTTCAATACTGATTTAAATGTTACTCTCAGAAATAAAACTTATAGTGAAGCTTTTAAAAAACTTGGTAATCTGGACAATCAAACCATCCTTATCCGTTCAAGAACGAATATGAAAATATGGGATCCTGTGTTATCCGGGAACTTTTATTATGAAGTAGCAACTCAGAAATCAGCAAAACTTCAAAAAGTATTTGTACCTGTAGCAAAAGGAACTGGCAATTATATATATCTGGGTGACTTAAATCATAACGGAATCGCTGATGAAAACGAATTCCAACCTACTCTTTATGGAGGAGATTATATTTTAATGACAGTCCCTACAGAGGAATTATACCCTGTAATAGATTTAAAAACCAGTACTGACTGGCGGGTAAACTATGCACAAATTTTCGATAAAGACTCCTTTCTCGGAAGCCTTTTGAAACCTGTTACATCAGAAACTTTCTGGAAGGTGGACGAGAATACGAGGGAACCTGATTATAAAAAAATATATCTGCTGCAGTTTTCAGCTTTTCAAAACGAAGATAATACTATAAGCGGATCAAACTATATTCAGCAGGATTTTTATCTATTTGAAAATAATCAGGATTTTTCATTAAGGTTTAGATTTGCACAAACAAAAAGTTTGAACCAATTTAACGATGGACCTGTGAGAGCATACAACCGGGAAAGAAGCATCAGGTTAAAAACAAGACTTGTTCCGGAAATAAGTAACCAGACGGATTTTGTGATGCAAAACGATAATCTTACAGCCGACTCGTTATCACTGGCAAACGACAGAAGAACCGTAACCAGTAATTCAATTAATACTGACTTTTCATACCGGCCTGAAAATTATATCGAAGTTGGTTTTGCATTTAAGGTTGGAAGAAGCACGGATTATTTCCCTGCTGTTCCTACTGTTATTGATCTGAATTCACAAACATTGAGGATGAATTTATCTTTTGCCGGCACTGGCAGATTAAGAATTGAATTTGATCGTATCGAATTAAATGGAAATGAAAATAACAATTATCTCCCGTTTGAATTAACACAAGGTAATGTGATAGGAAAAAATTATTTTTGGAATGTTAATTTTGATTATCGAATTGGAGGTAATTTGCAATCAACCATTGGTTACCAGGGTAGATGGCAGGGAACCGGTCTCGTTGTTAATACTTTAAGAGCGGAAGTAAGGGCATATTTTTAATTTTTATGGAGTAATTATGCATTTTGTTTCAGAACTAATCGAAGCACATATTTTTCGCCATACAGGTAAAGGAATTGAATTCTTGTTATTGAAAAGGGCAGATAATGTAATTTATCCGAGTTTATGGCAAATGGTTTCCGGTAAGATAGAGAAGAATGAATTGGCATTTAAAGCTGCACTTCGCGAAATAAAGGAAGAGACTGGAATTATTCCAGAAAAATTTTGGGTTGCACCAAATATTAACTCATTTTATGATCAGGAAAAGGATTGTATTTCGTTTTTGCCTGTTTTTGCTGCCAGGGTCAGCCAAAATTCAAAGGTAAATATAAGCAATGAACACTCTGAATTTCGATGGGTTTCACCTGAAGCTGCCAAAGAATTGCTTGCTTGGTCTGGACAAAGAAAATCAGTTGAAGTAATTACAGAATATTTTGCAAAACATTCTAATTTGAATAAATTTATTCAAATTATGCTTTAGTTTTCATTTTAGTTATTTTTAAAATCAAAATTAAGAAATTCAGGAGAATATTTTGGGATTACTAGTAGTCGGATCATTAGGTTTAGATACAGTTATTACTCCCTTTGATAAAGTTGAAAATGCATTGGGAGGATCTGCTGTTTATATTTCACTGGCAGCCAGCTATTTTTCCGGGCCTGTCTACATGGTTGGTGTCGTTGGTGATGATTTTCCTAAACCTTATATGAAAATGCTTGAAGAACATAACGTTGATCTTGAGGGTCTTCAAATAGTTAAAGGTGGAAAGACTTTCAGATGGTCGGGTAAATATCATTATGATTTAAATGAAAGGGACACTCTTTTAACTGAATTAAATGTATTTAAAGATTTTGATCCAATAATTCCTGAGAGACTAAGAAAATCAAGATTTATTTGTCTTGGCAATATAGATCCTGTACTACAGATAAGAGTTTTAGATCAAATGAAAGATCCTAAATTTATTGTTTGTGACACAATGAATTACTGGATAGAAGGCAGAAGAGATGAGCTGATGAAATTATTAAAACGGGTTAATGTACTTATTATAAATGATTCCGAAGCCAGGCTGCTTGCTAATGAAGCAAACCTGATAAAAGCTGCAAAACATATTTGTGAACTTGGACCAAAATTTTTAATAATTAAAAAGGGAGAGCATGGAGCTTTGCTTTTTGCTGAAGATACGATTTTCTCGGCCCCTGCTTATCCTCTTGAAATGATTTATGATCCGACCGGCGCCGGTGATACATTTGCAGGAGGTTTTGTTGGTTACCTTCACAAAACTCAAGACCTTGGCGCTGAGAATATGAAAAAGGCCGTTGTTTATGGTTCGGCTCTGGCATCATTTTGTGTTGAAAAATTTAGTACAAAGGCGCTAGAGGAATTAAATTATCTTCGAGTTCACGATAGATACAGAGAATTTTTAGATCTCTCAAAATTTGATGTTTAAATTCTAGCCTGACTTAAATTTATTAAATTGTTTGTTCGATTAAAACAATTTAATTATGTAACCGCTTTTCAGATCCATGGAAAAAAAAGAATATTTTTCGATTGATTTTAAGAATGATAGAGTAATTTATCTTGATCAAACCAGGCTACCTTTTATTGAAGAATATATCGAGACCGATAGCTACGAGAAAATTGCTGAAGCAATAGAAAAACTAGAAATTAGAGGGGCCCCTCTGATTGGCATTGCTGCCGCTTATGCTTTATCCCTCGCTTTAAAATATTCAATAAGTAAAAATCCTGATGATTTATTTCACACTGCTTACCAACGATTGCATAAAACAAGACCAACCGCTGTAAATCTTTTTTTCGCCCTTAATGAGATCAAAAAGACTTATGAGCTAAATAAAAATGAAACCGGAAATTTATATTATAAACTTTTAGAGAAAGCGAAACAAATACATCAGGATGATATTCAAAAATGCAGAAAAATAGGAGAAAACGGATTAAAGATATTTAATAAGAAATCAAGAATTCTCACCCATTGCAATACGGGCAAACTAGCAACGGGAGGCGAAGGCACGGCATTTAACGTTATAAAAACTGGATTTGAAAATAATCTTGTTGAATTTGTTTATGCTGATGAAACCAGGCCGCTCCTTCAGGGTTTAAGGCTGACTGCATTTGAACTGGAACGCTGCGGGATACCTTTTGCTGTTCAGACCGATTCAATGGCAGCATCTATAATAAAACAAGGCAAGGTTGATTTCGTAATTACAGGTGCAGACAGAATTGCTCTCAACGGAGATTCCGCAAATAAGATTGGCACATTGAATCTGGCAATTCTCTGTGGATATTATGATATACCTTTTTATATTGCAGCGCCAACCACAACAATTGATAATACTCTTGTAAGTGGTGATGAAATCAATATTGAACAACGTAGTAAAGATGAGATATTAAAAGTTAATGGATTAAAAATTGCGCCCGAAAATTATGGGACCTATTCACCAGCATTTGATGTAACTCCTGCTCATCTAATTACCGGCATAATAACAGAAAATGATATTTATACATTTCCGTATAATTTTATCAAATGAGTGAAATACTAAAGACCGAAGCAGTAGTATTAAGTAAACTGAACTATGGCGATACCAGTTTAATTGTATCACTTTTTACAAGAGAATTAGGAAAAATATCTGCTATACTAAAAGGAGCCAGAAGTCCGAAATCTAAAATTGGCATGAAAGTCGATCCTATTAATTATATCGAGGTAGTTTTCTATAATAAGAATACAAGAGAATTACAGATTATCAGTTCGGCAGATATTATTAAACATTATTCTAAAACCAAAGAAGATCTTGAAAAATTAAAATTTGCTTACGCTATCATAGAACTGATCAAAAATTTAACCCCTGAACACGAACAAAATATAAGGCTGTTTAATGGTCTGGTCAGAATATTCGCTTTGCTGGAATCTTCACCTGAAAAAGCGAACCTCATATTTGCGAGATTTTTCCTCTTTTTATTAAGCGAATTGGGCTACGAGGTTCAGCTTGATAAATGTGCATCGTGCGGTAGAACTGAGCTGAATGGAATGCAACTATCATATAATTTTACAAGCGGGCTTTTATGTGAACAGTGCAGAGTTGAATATCTTGAATCTTTTGCTATTAATCTGGAACTTTTCAATTGTTTAAAAGGTCTAAAAAGCAATGATGATTCCCTTTCAAAAGTAGATAGTAAAATAGTTGAAAAAGCTATTGTTTTTATGGAAAAATATTTGAAATATCATATATCGGATTTTAAAGGAATTCAATCCTTGCAATTAATTAAGTAAATACTGTTTATTAATTATTATGAATTATAATAGATAAAAATATTAAGAGAGGAATAACTATGAAATCGAAAAGATTATTAGGCGCATTTGCACTTGTTATTGTTGGAATAGTGTTTGGTGCATTGCTTGTTTCAGGATTTGGTTTGGTAAGACCTGGCTATGCAGATATAAAATTAGGAACCAGTAACCCCCCAGTAAATTTAGATGCGGATGCAACTTCGTTTAGCAAAGCATTTATTGAAGTTGCTCAAAAGGTTACTCCACAAATTGTTCAGGTAGATGTAGTCTCAGAAACTAAAAATGATCCACATCAAAACCTTTTCTTTTTCCCATTCAAAGATATGCCACAGATGCCGCAGGAAGAAAAAGGTTCTGGAAGCGGAATTATAATTTCGCCGGATGGTTATATACTTACAAACAATCATGTTGTTGATAATGCAACTAAGGTCACTGTCTCCTTATATGATAAAAGAACATTTGATGCAAAAGTCATTGGCACAGACCCATTAACTGACCTTGCAGTAATTAAGATTGATGCAAACAATTTACCTACTGCTTATCTGGGTGACTCCGACGCACTTAAAGTTGGACAATGGGTGATGGCAATCGGTAACCCGCTTTCTTTAACATCAACTGTAACGGCCGGAATAGTCAGCGCGAAAGGCAGAGGTCAATTAGGTTTAATAAAAGACAGGTATGGTGTAGAAGATTTTATACAAACTGATGCTCCAATTAATCCAGGTAACAGCGGCGGTGCATTAGTTGATTTATCAGGTGCAGTAGTAGGGATTAATTCAGCAATTGCTACACAAGGAACCGGAACTTATATAGGTTATGGTTTTGCAATTCCAATTAATATGGCGAAAGCTGTTGTAAAAGATTTGATCGCTCATGGTAAAGTTACAAGAGGTTATATTGGAATTGAGATCAGCGAAGTAAATGATGCTCTTGCAAAATCTTTAGGTATGGATACACCAAAAGGAATAATGGTTCAGAAACTGGTTGAAGGTGGTTCCGCAGCTTCTGCCGGAATTAAAGAAGGCGATGTAATTCTTAAAGTTGATGGTAAAGAAGTAAATGAACCAAATGAATTACAAAGTTACATTGCAGGAAAATCTGCTGGAACCGTTGTTGACCTGACTATTTTCAGAAATGGAAAGGAACTTGATGAAAAAGTTACTCTTAAATCAAGAGACGAAAGTGGAAGCACAAAGCCTGTTGTAAATATGAAAGATAAATCTGAAAGTGGTAGTGAAAAGGCTGAAACATCCGCAACTTTTGACAAGATTGGATTATCGGTAAGAAATCTTACTTCTAATGATAAATCACAATATAAAGTTGATAATGGTGTAATGATAACTGATGTTCAACCATACAGTTCAGCAGCCGATCAATATCTTGGAAAAGGTATTGTTATTGTCGAGGCCGATCGAAAGAAAGTCATGGATGTGCAGGATTTCAAAAAGGCCATTAAAGATAAAAGAGGTTCGGCAGTCCTTTTGAAAGTAAAGGATTCTCAGGGCAATACCAGGTTTGTTGGTCTTGAAGTTCCGGATAAAGGATAATTATTATAGCTAATTATTATTTATGTAAACGCCCGATTATCGGGCGTTTTTTTTATATTTACTCCAATAATTTATTATGGAGAAATAATGATCAGGTTTTTAACTGCTGGTGAATCTCACGGTAAAGCATTAACAACTATTATTGAAGGTTTTCCAGCTAATATTAAAATCGAAAACGAATATATAAATTTTCATTTGAAAAGAAGGCAGGCTGGTTATGGTAGAGGTCTGCGAATGAAAATCGAATCAGATAAAGCTGAAATTTTATCAGGAATAAGGTTTAAGAAAACTATTGGATCTCCGATATCCTTCTTAATTAAAAATAAAGATTGGGAAAACTGGACTGATAGAATGTCACCAGAGAAATCGTACAATGTGGAAAAAATTACTATCCCTCGTCCTGGACATGCTGATTTAGTAGGAATTTCAAAATTTAATTACGATGATATAAGAAATTCAATAGAAAGATCCAGTGCAAGAGAAACAGCTGCAAGAGTTGCTGCCGGAACTGTGGCCAGAATATTTTTAGAGGTATTTGGAATTTCAATCGGAAGTTATGTAGAGAGTATTGGAGGAGTATTTGCTAAAGATAATTACACTGAAAAATTATTCTTGAATAAATTGCCTGCCAATTTTACGGCCTGGAATCTTTCGAAAAAATCAGACAAAAGTGAAGTAAAAGTTCTTAAAAAGGAACACGAAGAAAAAATTATTAATAAAATTAGATTAGCAAAAAAGAAAGGAGATACATTAGGCGGAACTTTTATAACTGTTGCCACAGGACTTCCTGTCGGGCTGGGAAGTTTTATGCATTATGATACAAAACTAGATGCAGAAATTGCTCAATCAATTATGTCAATAAATGCTGTAAAGGCAGTTTCGATTGGTTCCGGAATTGAATCAGCAGAGAAATTTGGATCTGAGTCGCACGATGAAATAATAATTAAAAATGGGCAGCTTAGTCGTAAAACAAACAGGGCAGGTGGAATTGAGGGTGGAATTTCTACAGGGATGCCGATTATTGTACGCGGTGCAATGAAACCTATTGCAACTTTAATGAGCCCTATAGAAACTATAAATCTAAAGGGCATGAAAAGAATTCTTGCCAGAAGAGAAAGAAGCGACTTTGTAGCTGTGCCTGCATGTGCAGTTATATCGGAATCAATGCTTGCATGGAGTATTGCAAAATATTTTCTACTAAAATTTGGCGGAGATTCAATCGAAGAAACAAAAGATAATTTTAATTCCTACACAAAAAAAATAAATCAGAGAATAATAAAGAATTTTAAAAAGTAAAATTATACAATGCTAAAAATACAAAAATTTACGTTTAATACTTTTGACGAGAATACATATATTGCCTGGTGTGACGAAAAAAAGGAAGCAGCAATTATCGATCCTGGTTGCTCAGATAAAAATGAAGAAACTGAACTGAGCAATTTTATTGAAAATAATAAACTTAAAACTAAATACCTGCTGAATACTCATTGCCACATAGATCATGTTCTTGGAAACAATTTTGTAAAAAATTCTTTTAATGTTGAATATTATGTGCCCGAAAAGGATGCAATTCTCCTAGAGCAATTTCAGAAGCAGTGTGAAGCAGTTGGGATGCAAGTTGAACAACCTCCATTGCCTGAAAAATATATTACAGAAGATCTTCAGATTTATATAGGAGATATACAAATTAAATTTCTATTTACACCTGGGCACACTCCGGGGGAATTTTGTTTTTATTTTTCAAAAGAAAAAAAATGTATTACTGGAGATGTTTTATTTAAAGGAAGCATTGGTAGAACAGACCTATGGGGTGGAAACTATGAAACTTTGATGAAATCAATAAAAACTAAATTATTGGTTTTGCATGATGACGTTGTAATTTATCCCGGTCACGGAGATAAAAGCAGTATTGGGATAGAACGCGAGACTAATCCATTTCTACAATCTTTAAATTAGGTTTAACGGGTATTTTATTGTTTAATTGAAATAAAGCCCTTCTTTCAATATATTTTAAGTAGGTAAATTCTGTGTTATCATGATCTTAGTCACATTAAAACTACAGTATGATTGAATCAAGAACTTCGAAAAAATCTCAGTTACTTTTTGTGTTATTTTATTTCATTTTATGGATAGTTTTATTTGAATTTGTCCTTCCTGTTAATAATATCTTACCTAAGCCATCAATCGTTATACAATCCTTTGGGGCATTATGGGAAGATTATCATTTACCTTCCGCATTTATGAATACTGTGGCGGCGATTTATTTGTCAATCACACTTGCGTATTTATTGACTCATTTTCTAAGTCATTTATTTGTGACAAAAAGAAATGTTATTACTGATTTCATACACTCGCTCAACTGGTTTTCAAAATTTTTGCCCGGAATCCTAATAGGATTTTTACTAATATTTTGGTTCCCAGATTCAGTCTATATTGAATTTATATTTGCCTTTTTTACTTCTTTTCTGTCATTTATAATATTTTTACAAAAAAGAGTCGGAAAGGTTCAGCTCGAATATATTGATGCCGCAAGATCATTAGGAGTTCCGGATCTCAGAATTAGAAAAGAAATTATCTGGAAGTCAATTCAACCGTCAATATTTGGACACATCTTTGAATTGCACTTATATATATGGTCACTAATAATTGCTTTTGAATTTATTAAGGGCGATTATGGAATTGGTAACATATTCAGGCAGGCTCTTCAATATAAAGATTTATCTGCCTTGTTTTCTACTTTTATTATTGTAGGCGTTACGATTTTTTTAGGTAAGTCCATTATTTCATATCTGAACAAAAAATTTGCTTTCTGGAGCTAATAATTGAGCAGTCTTAAGATTGAAAATATTTCGAAATATTATAAAAAACCTGCGGGCGCAAAACAGAAGGTTCTTGAGAACATCAACCTATCAATTGAAACTTCAGAAAGGAGAGAAAAATTTGTCTCAATACTTGCATCTTTTTCAAGTGGAAAGACAACTCTTTTGAAAATAATTTCTGCCTTAGAAAAAGCAGATAGCGGAAAAATAATTCTGCAAAATGAAACCTATAGTAAACCAACAGGGAAGATAGCTTATATCCCGGAAAAACCTTCATCATTACCGTGGATGAATGTTGAAGAAAATATCCGGTTTGCTGCTTCAAATAATGATGCGGATGTTAAAGAACTGATTGATTTAGTTGGATTAAATGGCTATGAAGATCACCACCCACACAATGATAGTCAGGGATTTCAATTTAGAATTTCACTGGCAAGAGCATTGGCAGTTAATCCGGATTGTATATTACTAGATGATCCATTCAAAAGGATGGACTCAGTAACAAAGGATGAAATTTACGAAGTTCTCAGAAAATCTCAGGATAAATACAACGCAGCTTTCATCCTTGCTACTACAAATGTTTCCGAAGCTATTTATCTTTCTGATAAAATATATTTAATGAGCAAAGGCCCGGGTAAAATAATTGAAGAGATAAAACTGGATATTGAATCTCTGAATAAAAAGGGATTAAATAAGAAGGAAAGATTTAATTCACTCAGAAACGAGATTGAAAAATCCTTCCTTGAATCAGGAGAAACTTTTCAAACGGAAATATGAATTTAAATTTTAAAAGGCAAATCTATTATGCAGGATAAAATAGACGAACTGCTTAAGAAAAAAGAAAAAGCCAAGTTAGGCGGCGGAGCTGAGAGATTAAAAGCACAGCACGATAAGGGTAAACTTTCTGCACGCGAACGAATTGATCTACTGGTTGATGAGGGAAGTTTTGAAGAAATTGATATGTTCGTTAAACATCGGGCAACTGATTTTGGACTTAGCAAACAGCATTATCCCGGCGATGGAGTTGTAACAGGTTTTGCTAAAATAGATGGCAGGCAGGTAGCACTGTTCAGTCAGGACTTTACTGTTTTCGGCGGCTCGTTATCCGAAGCACATGCTGAAAAGATTGTTAAAATTATGGAAACAGCAATGAAGTTAGGAATTCCGGTAATTGGTTTAAACGATTCGGGCGGTGCGAGAATACAAGAAGGAGTTGTCAGTCTTGGAGGATATGCAGAAATATTTTTATTAAACACACTTGCATCGGGAGTAATTCCGCAAATTTCTGCTATACTTGGTCCATGCGCTGGTGGAGCAGTTTATTCACCAGCAATTACCGATTTTATTTTTATGGTGAAAAATACAAGTCATATGTTCGTAACCGGACCAAATGTTGTCAAGACAGTTACGCACGAAGATGTAACCTTTGAAGATCTGGGCGGTGCTGAAACTCATGCTACAAAAAGCGGAGTGGCACATTTTATTTATGAAAATGAAATTGAGACTTTATTGAATATCAGAAAGTTAATAAGCTATCTGCCATTGAATTTTATGGATAAACCTTACGATATTGAATTCGATGATTCAAGCTTAAAACCAATAGATGAATTGGATAAAATTATCCCTGCTAGTCCTAACAAACCTTATGATATGAAGGATATAATTAATCTTCTGATTGATGATAAAGAATTTCTTGAAGTTCATTCTAATTATGCTCAGAACATAATAGTCGGGTTTGCAAGAATTGGCGGAATGTCGGTCGGTGTAATTGCGAATCAACCGTCTGTACTTGCAGGTGTCCTTGATATTAACGCATCGGTTAAAGGCGCCAGATTTGTTAGGTTTTGTGATGCCTTTAACATTCCATTATTAGTACTGGAAGATGTACCCGGATTTTTACCAGGAACAGAACAGGAGTGGGGAGGTATAATCAGACACGGATCAAAATTACTTTTTGCATTTTGCGAAGCCACTGTTCCTAAGGTTACTGTTATAACAAGAAAGGCTTATGGTGGTGCTTACGATGTTATGAATTCAAAACATATCCGCGGAGATTTTAATTTTGCATGGCCCAGTGCAGAGATAGCAGTAATGGGGCCAAAAGGTGCAGTAGAAATTATTTTTAAAAAAGAAATATCAAATGCAAAAGATCCTAAAAAGGAAACTGAAAATAAATTAGCAGAATATATTGAAAAATTTGCAAATCCATACATTGCTGCTGAAAGAGGCTATGTAGACAATGTAATTCTCCCAAGGGAGACGAAGGCAAAGTTAATTAGTTCATTTAAATTGCTCAAAACAAAAGTCGATAAAAATCCCAAAAAAAAGCACGGAAATATACCTTTATAATAAATCTGCTTATATATAACTCTTTATTAAGCAATTAGTTAACAAGTTTAGCTGAAATACTACTTGATAAAGGAAAAACTAAATCTTATATTCGCCCCTAAATATAACCAAAATGGAGCTTTAATGGTTAAAAGAGCGCTACCACTATTTATTGTTTTTTTGATTGCAATAGTTTTTTATTCCTGTAGTGCAAACAAAGAAATGGTAAAGGAGGACACTCCTAAACAAGATACACAGACAGTTCAAAAGTCGGGAATTGTTTCTGAGATGTTAGAGCAGGCAAGGCAATATTACGTGGTTGCGCTTGCGAAACAGGAATTAAACAGCACAAACGAAACTGTTTCGAATTATGAATCAGCGTTGAAAATAATCAACAGTCTAAGTTATTATCCTGGTATTGAAGAAAATGAGGCTTATGTTGAATTGGAAAAATCAATTCTGGATGATTATAAAAAATATGTTGATGGTCTTTCAGAATTACCTGTAGATGTTTCTTTTGCTGCTCTTGAAGAATGGATGGGAAAGGCTGTTTCAGAGCTCCAGGTTGAAAAGAATGGAAAAGAACCTGAGATACCGAAAAATTATAAACCCGTTATTATACCGGCAGAAATTCCACTGGAAATTAATCCTATTGTTGAACAATGGGTAGATTATTTTACCGGACGCGGAAGAGATCATATGGAGCTATGGCTTGAAAGATCAGGAAAATATTTTCCAATGATTACGAGGATTTTTGAGCAGGAAGGAATACCAAAGCAACTTGCCTATTTAAGCATGATCGAAAGCGGATTAAACCCAATGGCTAGATCCTGGGCCAGCGCTGTTGGAATGTGGCAGTTTGTAAAAGCTACAGGAAGGATATATGGATTGCAATCAGACTTTTATTACGATGAACGCAGAGACCCTGAGAAAGCAACTATTGCTGCTGCAAAACATTTGAAAGATCTATATGATGATTTAGGTGATTGGTACCTTGTGCTTGCTTCATATAATGCAGGAGAAGGCAGAATTACAAGAGCAATTAGAAGATCGGGCAGTACAGATTTTTGGGATGCCCGAAGATATCTTCCACGAGAAACTCGCAGTTATGTGCCACAGTATATAGCAGTTTGTTTAATTGGAATGAATCCTGCAAAGTATGGCTTTACAAATATAACTTATCAAAAACCTGAACCATTTGATATTATTACAGTCAATGATGCAATAGATCTGAATTACCTGGCGCAATCAGCCGGGATTGATATTGAGACGCTGCAATCATTAAATCCTGAGCTTACTCAATCTTGCACTCCTGGAAAATTTGATGGTGGCTTCCCATTAAAAGTTCCTAAAGGCTCATTAGAAAAATTAACTGCTAGTTTAGTTAATGTTCCTGAGAGCGCTAGACGAACATATCTGGTTCATAATGTTAGAAGAGGTGAGACTCTTTCAGGAATAGCTGCAAAATATGGTATATCAAAATACGATCTGGCATCATCAAATAATATTTCTGTAAGATCTAGATTATATCCCGGAGTAAAACTTAAGATACCAGGTAATATTTCTAATAATAATTATGCTTACAATACAAATACAGAAACAGCTTCAGAAGATAATTCTGCTGATACTGACTTAGCCATTGCTCCTGATAGTGAGGGATATGTTTCGCCATATGCAACTTTGAATAGGGATGCAAATGACACATCTAAAATAGCAGGTGATCAGCTTTCATCAAATGACATTGCCTCGGTTGAAAAAGATGAGACCCAGGTTCCGGCCGTAATTGCTCCTGAAGGTAAGTCGGAAGTTATCTATCATGTAAAGAAGAAAGATAACCTGCTTGGTATAGCAGATTTATTTGATGTTAGAGTTAGTGATATCCGCAACTGGAATAATATACCATATACCAAAGCAATTACAATTGGTCAGCAACTGACAATTTATGTCCCTAATGATAAAAAAGATTATTATGCAAGTCTTGATAATCAATCTGAATTAGAGAAAACAGTCACAAAAAATGTTCAGGCAAAAACTTCCAATAGTTGGATTTATCACAGGATTAGGCGTGGTGAAAGTCTGAGCTACATTGCTTCAAAATATCGTGTTGACGTTAGCGATTTGATTGATTGGAATAACCTGACAGGGAGCAAAATTTATATCGGCGAAAAGCTAAAAATACTTTCCGATAAATCTTCAAAGTATGTTTCAAATGAAATTAATTCATCTAAAGCAAATGTTTACCGTTATAAAGTGAAAAAGGGAGACACCATAAGTGAAATTGCCGATAAATTTGGAATACCGGTAGTTGAAATAAAAAAGTGGAATAGACTTGCTACAAATAGGATAAATGTTGGTTCTATACTAAAAATTTACGGACGTGGCTCCAATTCACTTGGAGATAATACTTCTAAAACATCTGCCAATTTAAATTATTATGAAGTAAAAGAGGGTGATGCGATTAGTCAGATTGCTGAATTGTATAAAGTATCGATTTCTGATATTAGAAGGTGGAATGGATTGAGAAGTAATAAAATTATAGCAGGAAGATCTTTAAAGATCTATTCGGATGCTGATATTAATGACCTACCGGATAGACAATCATCAGGCAAATCCGGAAATTATTCAGGAACAGGCACAAAATCACATATAGTTACAACAGGAGAGTCTTTATATACAATTGCTCAACAATATAATACGACTATTCGCAAATTAAAAAAATTAAATAATATAAGCGGAAACAAAATTATAATTGGCCAGGAATTAATAATTGAATAAATTATTAATGAAAATGCTGCTTAACGCAGTCAGTTCTTAAAAATAATTGAAAGTTCACATAACTGTAATTAGCCGTTAGGGGTGTTATCCCGAGTCTTCGGGATATCTGAGATAATACCCTTTAACCTGATCTGGGTAATACCAGCGTAGGGAAACGGGTTAAAGACCTTAAGATTTTTAGCCGTTTCTTTGAGCGGCTTTTTTTATTTTAGGAGAAAATAATGAAAATCTTAGCAGGTCTTTTGCTTTTATTAGCCTTGTCAGTGCAAGCGCAAAATATTACACTGAAAGGTAAAGTTATTGACGCTTCTACATACCTTCCTTTGTCCGGAGCAAATTTATTACTTAAAAATAATCGTCAAATCGGAACTACAACAAACACTAGTGGTATTTTCCAGTTTAATAATTTACATCTAAATGATACTCTTATAGTGAGTTATGTTGGATACTCTAGTATTGAATATAATGTATTGAAGCCACATGATGGCTTTATAATTATTTCGCTTGATCCAAAAGTAATTCCGGCACAAACAGTTCTAATAGAGGGCAACGTAGGCAAAGAAGGTGTTACTCCTCTTACATTTAATAAAATCAAAAGGAAAGAAATAGAAGAAAATTACACATTACAGGATATTCCACAATTCCTGGGTTCTTTGCCATCAACAACATTTTATTCCGAAAATGGTAATGGGCTGGGCTACAACTATTTAAGTATAAGAGGGTTCGATCAGAGGAGAATTTCAGTTTCAATAAATGGTATTCCACAAAATGATCCCGAAGATCATGATGTCTACTGGTTGGATTTTCCTGATTTATTGGCGAGCACTGATCTAATACAGGTTCAAAGGGGAGCAGGCTCCGGTGTGACTGGTTATCCAGCTATCGGCGGTTCAATTAATATTATCACTTCAGTATTTTCGAATGAACCTAAACAGGTTTTTTCTGCTTCTATCGGAAGTTTTAATACCCGCAAGTATTCTGCCTCTTTTTCAAGCGGGTTAATTGATAATAAATATTCTTTTTATGTAAATCTTTCTCAGACATTAAGCAGTGGGTACAGGCAGGCAAGCTGGGTAAATTTTAATTCATATCATGTTTCTGCAGTTAGATATGATAAAGACCTGACAACTCAAATTAACTTTTACGGTGGACCAATTGCCGACGGGCTTGCATATACAGGCCTACCAAAATTTACAATTTCAGATAAAGAACTTAGAACAGCAAATTTTTCATATTGGGAGGCTGATAATAATCATTACACTGACACATTGGCACGACGTCCGACTGAAATTGAGAATTTTTCCCAGCCACATTTCGAGCTGCTTAACGAGTACCAATTAAATGACAACATTAAAATTAATTCTGCATTATTTCTGGTTATAGGAAATGGATTTTTTGATTTCGATGGATCCTGGGCAGATACATCTTACCTAAGGTTAACAAATGAAAATGGGTTTAGTCCGATCGGTAATCCGGGCAATACATTAATTCGTGCAGAAGTGGATAATACTCAATATGGATGGATTCCGCGAATAAGCATAAAGCATGAAAATGGTGAATTGATTATTGGAGGTGAATTTAGGATTCATAGATCCATACACTGGGGGAGTATAGATTTTGGGGAAAATCTCCCGGCTGGGGTTACTAAAGATTACAGGTATTATTTTTATAAAGGAGCGAAAAATATTGCAAACGGGTTCATTCATGAAACTTATGATTTTAACGATAAGATTAATTTGCTGGGTGAATTGCAGCTGGCGTATCATAAATACAAGTTATATGATGAAAAATATATAGGAACCGATTTTCAGGTTAGCAATTTATTCCTCAACCCGAGATTAGGTCTTAACTATAAAATGAACAAAAATCAGAATATATACATTACTTATGCAAGAGTTTCAAACGAGCCTACATTAAGCAACTATTATAATGCCGATGAATCATCTAGCGGTGCTACTCCACAATTTGAACAATACCCGGATGGAAGTTATAATTTTAACAAGCCGATTGTACAACCTGAAACTATGAATGACATAGAGCTGGGCACATCGTTAAATATTAAAAATATCACAACTACTTTAAACTTATTTTATATGATTTTTAATAATGAGATAGTCGCTAACGGGAAAGTTGATATTTATGGGCAGCCTATAACGGGGAATATTTCGCAGACGCTGCATAGAGGGATAGAATTATCGATCAGCATAAAAATAATTGATGGAGTTTCCGCCTATCTAAACGCAACTTACAGCAAAAATGAAATAAAGGATGGGATATATTATATATCTTCGTCTGAAGTTATCGACCTAAGCGGAAACAAAATCGGCGGATTTCCGGATTTTCTTTCCAATGCAGGGATCACTTATGATAAGAAAAATATTTATATTCAATTATCGGGAAAACTTGTAGGAAAATTCTACTCAGATAATTATGGTAATAATCTTTTCGGTTACTTAAATAAGTATCCAGGATATGTAAACTATTCAGATAATGTAAATGATGCCTATTTTGATGCAGATATGATAGCGAGCTATAAATTTTCTTTGTTTAACTCTTTAAGCCTATCAAAAATATATTTCCAGGTAAATAATATTTTTGACAAATTATATTCTGCAAATGCAATAGGGGGAGAGTTTTTTCCAGCAGCTGATAGAAATTTCCTGGTTGGATTAGAAATCGGGTTGTAATCTAAGAACATCATTAAGTTGTAGGTGGATCTCAATTTCCCCTTACAGCAATTTATAAAAATTAGAAATTATGAAAAAAAGTATCATCATCGGTAACGGAAAATATCCTCGTAAAAACATTATTGATTATCTTCAAGGGGTAGATTATTCAACAATAATCTGTGCCGACGGTGGGGCAAATTCCGCAAAGAAAATGGGGATAATTCCGGATTATATTATTGGCGATCTTGATTCAATATCTGAAGAGAATCTTCAATATTTTAAAAAAAAATCAATTATAATAGGAATTAAAAGGCAAAATGATACAGATATTGAAAAATGCTTGAAATTTGCAATTGGAAAAAATATAAAGCAAGTCGTGATGGTTGGTGTAACAGGGGACAGACTTGATCATACATTTTGTAATCTCGGAATAGTACTAAAATTCTATAGTAAAATATCTATTAAGATTATTGCTGAAAAATCTTTGTTGACTGCATGTTCCGGTCAAGTAGGAATTAAAACGCAAACTGGAGAGGTTATTTCTCTTTATGGTTTTGATGAAAATACAAGGATTACTTCAACCGGGCTCAAATATATATTAAATAAAGACTCAATCCCTTTTGGGAAAAAAGAAAGTACAAGCAATGTTGCAATATCGAATTCAGTAAAATTAAATATAACTGGTGGAGTAATTTTTGTTATCAGAGATTTTAATACAGTGAGAAATAATGGTCTCTTTTAGCTTTCTGGATATTGCTGTAATAATTACATTTTTACTAATTCTTATTGTGGTTGGCTTTTATTCAGGGAAAAGGACTAAAAATGAAGCAGATGACTATCTGCTTTCAGGAAGAAAAGTTGGACTGCTGCTGTTCGTTTTAACTACAGTTTCTGCCTGGTACGGCGGAATTTTAGGAGTTGGCGAATTTACTTATCGCTATGGAATTGCAAGTTGGTTTACTCAGGGGTTTCCATATTATATTTTTGCTTTTTTGTTCGCTGTATTCTTTGCAAAAAGAATCAGAGAAGCTTCCTTATTTACTATTCCCGACAAAATATCGGATTCATATGGTAAAACGGCTGGCTTAATTTCAGCTGTACTGGTTTTTATTCTTGTTTCTCCTGCCCCTTATTTACTGATGACTGCAAGCCTTATTTCGCTGATTTTTAATATCAATACTATTTTTGGACTTGCTTTAAGTCTTATATTATCTCTTTCATATTTATTTCATGGAGGATTTCGAAGCAGCGTTTATACCGATTCGTTTCAGTTTTTTGTTATGTTTATAGCTTTTATAATAATTTTAATATTTTGCTACCTTACTCTTGGCGGAACAAGTTTTCTGGTTCATTCCCTTCCGCCAAATCATCTTAGATTGACAGGAGGAGCCTCGCCGACTTTTTTGATCGTCTGGTTTCTTATTGCTTTGTGGACATTTGCAGATCCCGGTTTTCATCAAAGAAGTTATGCTGCTAAAACCGGAAACATCGCGAAATATGGGATCATAATATCAATTGGTTTTTGGGCTTTATTCGATTTTCTAACAACATCAACCGGCTTATATTCTCGCGCTTTAATTCCGAATTTGGAACAACCAGTTTTGTCATTCCCATTATTGGCTGAAAGAATTTTACCCTCTGGAATAAAAGGAATATTTTATGCCGGGCTTTTCGCAACCATTATCTCTACTCTTAACAGCTTTTTATTTTTAAGCGGGACAACTATTGGAAGGGATTTCATATTCCGTTTTAGTAAATATTCCAGTGAGGATAAACTAAGAAAATATACGATTTATGGTCTTATTGTATCTGGAATAATTGCGGCTTTGTTGGCTTTTGCTATTCCATCAGTAATTCAGATCTGGTATACTATTGGGTCGATATGTATTCCTGGAATGATTATTCCGGTAATCAGTTCGTACTACACTAAAATAAAAATTGATAATAAAATAGTAGTAATTGAAATGATCCTTTCTGTTTTTAGCAGTCTTACCTGGTATTTTGTTAGAGAAGCATTTTCAAATTTATCAATAATTAATGAGATAGAGCCGATGTTAGTGGGTCTGTTTGTGTCAGGATTAATTCACACATATGGCCTTTTTAATAATACCAAAGTCAGTGTAAATCAATAATACTAAAATTGGAGCGCATTAATTATTTTTCCTTAAAAGCAATGACAACAATATTGATCCAATCAAAAAGAAAATAATAATTCCTAGCGAATATTCAGTTTGAATGTGGTAAATATCTGAAAGCAGCATTTTTATCCCTACGAAAGCCAGAATAAGAGCTACTCCATATTTCAAATATTTAAACATATCGACCAAACCCGAAAGCGAGAAATATAAAGCCCTCAATCCAAGGATAGCAAAAATATTTGAGGTAATTATTATAAAAGTATCACGTGTTATGGCTATGACTGCAGGAATTGAATCAACTGCAAAAACGATATCTGATGATTCAATTACGATTAATGTTAAAAAAAGTGAAGTGGCGAATAATTTTCCTCCCTGTTTAACAAAAAATTTATCTCTTTCGAACTTATGAGTTATATTGAAAAATCTTTTTACAAATTTTACAAGAGGATTTCTCTCGTAATCTATAGTCTCATTTCCTCCAAATGCCATTTTATAAGAAGCGAATAGTAGAATTATACCAAAGACATAAATTATGGGATGAAAAAGATTTATTAATCCAACACCTGCAAGAATAAATACTATTCTGAAAATTATTGCACTTAATATCCCCCATTTAAGTACATGAGGCTGGCTTTCCGCAGGTACATTCATCACTTTAAAAATCAAAAGGAAAACAAAAAGATTATCTACGGAAAGGGAATACTCAATTAAATAACCGGTTAGAAATTCGAGACCTTTTTGGTGTCCATCCGTAAGAAAAAAATATATGCCCGCATTAAATAGAAGGGCAGTGCCTATCCATATTCCGCTCCAGGTTAAACTACGCTTTAATCCTAATTTACCGGTTCTGTGATCGGTAACATACAAATCAATGAAAATGATCAGTGTTGCCAGGATAGCAAATACGATCCAGAAAGTAAATTCATTAAACAAATTAGTTCCTTCTTATGGAAGCAAAATCCCGACTGCTAAAACAGTTGTCCATAATCCATTTTTATCACCCTCAGCTGATTGAGTTATATTAAATGAACGAACTATTTTGCCGGACATTTTATAAATATTTTCTCTTTCACTCCAGTCGGTATCGGGGTTAAATTCAACTCCAAGAGTAGTTGCTAACATAGTAGCTGCCAGGTCCTCGGCATATTCTCCGGCTATTTTTTCAGTTTCTCCAAATGGATGGTGCTCGGAAAGATAACCATACTGATTACTGTCAGCAGGTATTGCAACGCCAATTGAAGATGCAACAAGTCTGTTTGGTTCATTTGTTGAATTCCTTGCCATCACAGAAAAAGTAATCTGGCCAGGGGTTAATTCTTTTAGTCCTTCTTCTTTGCTTATTCTTTTACAGTTTACCGGGAAAATGCTGCTTACAGTTACTAAATTGCAGATTTCAATTCCGGCGCTTCTGAGCGCCAGTTCAAAAGATGTAAGGTATTCTTTATGCTTGCCTACCCCTTTTGTAAAAAATATTTTTGTTGGTACATACAAATTCTCATCTCCTTTTTACGAAATTATTTTAATAAATTTTCTTTTTCCTACTTTTAGTACTTTTTCCCCTTTTAGCTCAATTGAATGATTGATGTCTTCAATCTTTTCGCCGTTAACGCTGACGCCGCCCTGGGCTATCAGTCTTTTTGCTTCACCTTTTGAAGGAGCAAATTTTACTTCAATTATCAGGTCAACAATCCCGATTTCTTTTTTCCCTTTTATTTTGTGTTCTCCGATATCATCGGGAACATCTTTCTTGACAAATATTTTATCGAATTCTGCTTCAGCTTGCTTTGCTGCATCTTCGTTGTGATACATTCTTACAAGAGTTCGTGCAAGCTCTCTTTTAATATCACGCGGATTAACATTTTTATCTTCAAGCTGTGCTTTAATTTCTTTTAATTTCTGATTAGGAACATCAGTCGCCAGTTCAAAGTAAGTATAAATCAGGTCATCTGAAATAGAAAGACTCTTGCCGAAAATATCCTGCGGAGATTCTGAAATGCCGATGTAATTATTGTAAGACTTGCTCATTTTCTCGACGCCGTCTGTACCTACGAGCAAAGGCATAGTTAAAATTACTTGTGGTTCTATTCCAAATTCGCGCTGAATATCTCTGCCAACTAACAAATTAAATTTTTGATCGGTACCGCCAAGCTCAACGTCACTTTTAATTGCTACTGAATCCATTGCCTGTGCAAGAGGGTAGAGAAGTTCGTGTACACTTATTGCAACTCCGGATTTGAATCTCTTGGTAAAATCATCTCTTTCCAGCATCCTTGCAACTGTATATTTGGATGCAAGTTTTATTACATCTTCAAAGGACATTTTACCGAGCCACTCGGAATTATAAACTATCTTCGTTTTTTCTTTATGAAGAATTTTTGACGCCTGCTCAAAATAAGATTTACCATGTGCCCTGGCTTCTCGCAACGTGAGAGGTGGACGTGTAACATTTCTTCCGGAAGGATCACCTATCATTCCTGTAAAATCACCTATGATCAAAACTGCCTGATGACCAAGAGTTTGAAATTGTTCCAGCTTTCTTAAAACAACTGAATGTCCAATATGCAGATCAGGACGACTTGGGTCACAGCCAAGTTTTATAATGAGCGGCTTATTTTTTTTTGCGGAATTTTCTAATTTATTAACTAATTCTTCTTCTTGTATTATCTCCGATGCACCTCTTTTAATAAGGTCCATCTGCTCGTTAATTGTTGGAAATTTCAATTCGTCTTTTCCGATTAATTGCTGAAATGTAATTAACTAAAATAAAATAACTTTAAGTAAAATGGGAATAATTTAAATGTATCTTTCTATATAAATGTTCAATACTTGACTTTTCTTTCCTGGTCTCTTTGAAAGTCCCTCTTGCGTATATCTTCACGTTTGTCATAAACTTTTTTCCCTTTTGCAAGAACCAGTTCTATTTTTACTTTCCCATTCTTAAAATAAACACGGTATGGGACAAGAGTTAAACCCTTCTCTTTCACTTTGCCGATCAGTTTTCTTATTTCGGATGCGTTTAGCAAAAGTTTTCTCGTACGTGTAGGTTCGTGATTGTTTATATTTCCCTGTTTGTAGGGATTTATATGCATTCCAACCAGCCACACCTCATTTCCTTTTATTTGTGCATAACTATCAACCAGACTGACCTTCCCTTCGCGGCACGATTTAACCTCGGTTCCTTTTAAAACAATTCCCGCTTCAAAAGATTGAAGTATAGTGTATTCGTGCTTAACCTTCCGGCTAATGGTTATATTTTTATCCTGATCAGCCATAAAATGTTTAAATAACAGGATTAAAAGTTATTTTTATTGCAGCCTAAATGCAACTAATTATTGATATGAATAATTTATAATTAAGTGCGTAGCTCAGGTTAATAACCTGAGCTACGAAGTAAAAGTATTTTATAAAATTATTAATTTAAAGATAACTTTTATCTTTTCTGATAAGGAGGCTGTTTTGGATTTACCGGTGGATTAATTTTTAATTCCTGCATTACTACTTCTATTGCTTTTTCAAGCTGCGGGTCAATCCCTTTTACCATTTGAGCAGGATCATCCACAACTTTTATATCAGGATCAACTCCATGTCCCTCAGCAAACCATGTACCATCAGGGTTATACATTCTGAATGTCGGAACGGTAATTCCACCACCATCTATCAAACCAGGTGCACCGGAAATTCCGATCAATCCGCCCCAGGTTCTCTCACCGATGAGTTTTCCAACACCTTCCTTTTTGAAAAAGTCCGGAAATGCATCGCCACCGGAGCCACTCCATCCATTAATCAGCATAACTTTGGGGCCAAAATTAGCAGATGGTGGCCATTGCCAGTTTTTGCCGTCTCGGACCGCCCAAAAAGCCAGAGGTTTTCTGTTAAGCATTTCTACAAACCTGTCAGGTATTTGTCCACCGTCGTTAAATCTCTCATCGATTATCAATCCTTGTTTATTTATTTGTGCAACAAATTGTCTGACAAGTTCAGTCTGCCCATTTGTTCCCGTGTCAGGCACATAGATGTAACCAATTTTACCATCTGTTTGTTTGTCAACTGTTTCGCGATTAGATTCGATCCACGCAAGATTTCTAAGGCGTGTCTCATCCTTCATAGTTTCAACAAAAACTTTCCATGAACCATCAATTGTTGGCTTACTGTTTACTGTAAGTTCTACGGTCTCACCAGCAAGACCCTGGAAGGAATTCCATGGATCTTTTGTTACATCCATCGGAACGCCGTTGACTGCAAGTATATAATCGCCTTCTTTTACATTTACGTCCGGTTGATCGAGAGGAGATTTATCATCAAGATCCCACGGAGCACCTTTGATTATTTTTTTGATTTTATAAGCACCGTTTGATAATTCCCAATCGATACCAAGATAACCGACATCTTTATGAAGTGCATGTTCTAGATCGCCGCCGCCTCTGTAAGTGTGAGAGGAGCTAATCTCTGCGATCAATTCACCGATTACATAATTTACATCTGATCTTGTTATACAATTATCAATTAGTTTTCCATAACGCTCACGCATCAGGTTCCAGTCAACTCCGTGCATATTCGGATCATAAAAGAAATCGCGTTCAAATCTCCAGACATCGTTAAATATCTGTTCCCATTCTTCACGCGGGTTTACTGTCATTTCCATTTTTGAAATCGGCATTTTTTTGTCGAGTTTCTGTTTAGGAGCAATGTCAGTTACAAAATATGAACCTGATTTAGAAATCAATAATTTCTTTCCGTCAGCTGAAACAGTGAAACCGTTAACGCCTTCAGCGACAGTTTCTTCATTTCTTTTTTCCAGATCGTAATAAACGAGTGATCTGTCTTTATCTGCAGAACCCGTGTTAGGAATTTTCATATAAAGAACTTTACCTGACACCGCATTTAAGTTCGTGTAATTACCGGCATCAGGAGGAAGAATTGCAGCACGGCTTCCGATTCCTGCAAAATCAATTTTTACATCGTTGGTCTTTTCTTCTTTTTTATCCTTCGATTCATCTTTCTTCTTATCTTTTATATCAGTGCTGTCCTGTTTTACAGTAACAGAATCATTTTTAGCAGAAAGAGGAGAAGAAACTTCATTTGTAAGTGAGATTGCAGCAATCTTTGTAGTGTTTGCATAAATGAAGGTATTTTGAACATCACTGTAGATCGGACTTAAACTGCGGTTGGTCAGGAAGTATAAATATTTACCATCCGGATCAAAAACCGGCTGTGCATCATTGTAAAATCCATCTGTAACTTTATGAGTAACATTTTCTTTTGAATCATAAATATATACAGCGCTCTGACGGTTGTCCATATCTTCTGCATAAGCAAGCCATCTGCTGTCTGAAGACCAGGATGGCGCAAAGTTTTGAAGATTACCCTGGTAATAATATTTTTCTTTATCAACCTTTGTAGTTTTATCTGAATCCATATTGTAAATGTATATATTCATAGCTTTATCAATGAAAGCTATTTTTTTACTATCGGGCGACCAATATAACTGGTATCTGTAGCCGGGACCGTAAGAAGTTAATTCTTTCTGGCCTAAAGGATTCGTCATATCTTTAATTGTTAATTCGTATTCTCCTGATCCGTCGCTCCAGTAGGCAATATATTTTCCGTTCGGTGACCAGGTAGGATATCTTTCTGCAACGCCTGAAGTATTTGTAAGATCGATAACCGGTCCGTTTTCTGCCGGCACGGAAAACAAGTCGCCTCTTGCTTCAAAAATTCCGCGCTTTCCATCAGGTGATAGATTATAACTCTGTATCAGTTCTGATGCATTTTCTGTACGGGGAAGTAATGTTATATCATCTGTTACAACTTCAACTTTTACTTCGTGATATTTATCGGTTGCAAGATCAAGAAGATAGAGTTTACCGCCTGCTTCAAAGACTATATCATCAGGACCGAGAGAAGGGAAGTGAATATCAAAATCCTTAAAGTCTGTAATTTGTTTTCTCTCTTTTGTTGTAATGTTGTATGACCAGATGTTGGCTCTTTCTGCAGGTCCACCATCAGAAAGAAAATAAATTATGTTGTTGTGCCACATAGGAAATTCATCGTTGTATTCATCATCGGTAATATTTTGTGCGGTGCCTTTGTCGAAATTGTAGATCCAGATATCGGTTGCCATTCCACCGCGATATCTTTTCCACGTTCTGAATGCGCGCGTTCTTGGAGTATAAGCAATAGATTTTGCATCAGGTGAAAACGAAGCGAACTCACCGTAAGGAAGTACAAGCTTTTCCGGCATTCCACCATGAGGAGTCGTTTCATAGAACTGGTTGAATCTTTGTTTGCCGCTTTCCATCGATGAGGAATACAGAAGATGTTTACCATCGGGGTACCAGCAAATCATTTTGTCGGACATTCCGTGATGAGTTATTCGTGTCGGCATTCCCCCCTTTGATGGAATTACATAAACATCAATGTTTCCATCATAATCCCCGCTAAAACCTATCATTGAACCGTCTGGTGAAAACTGTGGCAAGTATTTCCTGTCCCTTTGGAGTTGTTAAATGATGTGCAACTCCGCCATCTTTAGAGACGAGCCAGAGATCATCTCCGTAGGAAAAGACTATTTGTGTCTTTGATACTGCCGGGTATTGCAGCATACGTGCATCGATCTGCGCATTGGTATTATTAGTTAATACAATTGCAGATAATAAAAATAGAACAAGGGTGAAATTTTTCATTTTGGACCTAATTTATTTTGAGATAATGTCATTTTATTTAAGGATAATTACTTAAAATCAAGGATCTTAGCTAATATGTCAGCTAAAATATAAAAGTTTTCTCTTTATAATAAATAAATTGTGATAAATGGGGAATGCAAATTTATACGTTTTTTCAGTTTGGATTATAAACATAGAAAAAATAGAAACGATTTTATAATATAGGCTGAGTGCTCATTTTCCTAAAGTCTTATTGTTATCGCAAATAATGAATTAGGTAAATCGATTTAAGTTCCGGTGCATTTTTTAAAAGAAAACACAAGGTGTTGTTCATTTAACAGGAGGAATATTTTAAAAAATAAATAATAATTCGGAACCTTTTGAAATTTTGTTCGGTTTAATAATCACTGCTATTAAAAAAAACTATTCAATAATAAAATATAAATAGCCTGGCAAAATATGATTTGTTTTTTAATATCTGTAAATGAAATAAAATGAATATTGTAGTAGAAAATCTGAGCAAAAGATACGGCATGCAAAAGGCAGTAAATGATATTTCATTTCAGGTTAATACAGGCGAGATTCTCGGGTTTTTGGGTCCTAATGGCGCTGGAAAGACTACCACTATGAAAATAATAACATGCTTTATGGCTCCTTCTGCCGGCGATATTAAAATTGATGGGAATTCAATCCATTCGAATCAGGAAAAAATAAAAAAGAACATTGGTTATTTACCGGAAAATAATCCGCTATATCTTGATATGCCAGTACTTGAATATCTTGAATTTGTTGCAAGATTGCAGGGTGTGCCCAAAGACAAAATTGAAAAACGAATTTTGGAAATGGTGGTTGTTTGTGGATTAAATGCTGAAAAGCATAAAAAAATAGGTGAGCTGTCAAAAGGATTTAGACAACGAGTCGGTCTTGCCCAAGCTATGATTCACAACCCGGAAATATTAATCCTTGATGAACCCACAACGGGACTTGATCCAAATCAGATAATAGAGATAAGAAAACTTATTCGACAAATTGGCAAAGAGAAGACGGTAATTCTTAGTACCCACATTCTACCGGAAGTTGAAGCAACCTGTGACAGAATTTTAATAATAAATAACGGAAAAATTGTTGCTGATGGTACTTCAGATACTTTGCGCAAACAGGCGCAGGGTAGTGAGGTAATTCGTATACAGATTAGCGATGCGCAAAACAGGGATCAGCTGATTGAAAGACTTCGTGAAATTCAAAGCATCCAAATGGTCGATCCCGTACAAGATTCTACCTATAGCTTTATAATTCAAAGTCGGGAAGGTCAGTCATCTAAAAAAGACATCTTTCAGCTTTGCGTAAATAATAAATGGGTACTTACTGAAATGACACCCATTGAAACTAAATTAGAAGATATTTTCAGAGAATTAACAACAGATTAATAATGGATAAAGTTTGGACAATAACTACACGGGAATTAAAATCCTTTTTCGATTCCCTAACAGCTTACATACTTTTAATTGTTTTTTTAGGTTTAAGCGGATTCTTTACCTGGCTTTTTGGCTCTGATATTTTCTTCATTGGACAAGCTACACTTCAACCTTTCTTTTCAGTCGCTTATTGGACGATTTTCTTTTTTACACCAGCTCTTACTATGCGAATGCTTGCAGAAGAAAATAAAACCGGAACAATTGAGCTTTTGCTTACAAAGGCAGTAAGCGACTGGCAGGTAATCCTTGGAAAATATTTAGCCTGTCTTCTTCTAATCATAATTGCCCTTGCGTTGACTCTGCCATATTACATTAGTGTGTGGGCGATCGGACCGATAGACCATGGGGCTGTGTGGTGCGGATATTTGGGATTAATTTTAATGAGTATGACTTACATCAGCATTGGCCTCTTTGCAAGTGCAGTCACAAGCAATCAAATCGTTGCATTTCTGCTCTCGCTTTTTATTGGCGTATTCTTTTTAATTATCTTCAATGTGCTTTCAGGCAGTTTTACGGGATTAATCGGAGAAATTTTTAATTATATGGATTTATCAACTCACTTTGATTCAATATCAAGGGGAGTTGTGGACAGCAAAGATGTAATTTATTTCCTTACTATTTCATTCTTTGGATTAATAATGGCTGAGACATTTTTATCCAAAAGAAATATTGTTGAATAATCAATTATGCTAACTAAGAAAAAAATAATTTTAACTCTGTCTCTTATTTTCGGAATACTGGTACTTATAAATATATTAGCAGATCGTTTTTTCGTTAGGCTCGATTTTACTAATGACCACGAATATACGCTCAGTAGTGCAACTAAAAATATATTAAATTCGCTCGATCAACCTGTTACTGTTACTGCATATTTTTCAGAAAATCTTCCTCCGAATATTGCGCAGGTGAGGCGAGATTTCAGAGATCTGCTTGTTGAATACTCTAATGAATCGGACGGCAATGTCGTTTATGATTTTATAAATCCAAATAAGGATCAGCAGACTGAAATGAAAACTCAACAGGCAGGCATTCGGCCAATTATGATTAATGTTAGAGAACGTGATCAGATGAAACAACAAAGAGCGTATCTAGGTGCCGTGATTCAATATGGTGGAAAGTCTGAAATCATTCCCTTTATTCAACCTGGTTCGGCAATGGAATATGCACTTTCTTCAGCAATAAAAAAACTAACCCTAAATAATAAAACGAAAATAGCATTCTTACAGGGAGATGGTGAACCAACTTTAAACGAGCTTTCGCAGGTTAATGAGCAGCTTTCGGTTTTGTATGATGTAAACACTGTAAAATTCAATGATACAACCGGAATCTCAACAAAATATAAAACGCTAATAATCATTGCACCAAAAGATACAGTAAATCCAAAATACTTTAGTCAGCTTGATGATTTTCTTGCTTCAGGTGGTAGAATATTAATTGCACTTAACAGGGTTGGTGCTGATTTATCCCATGGCAGCGGATCAAGCATTTATACAGGTTTTAGTAATTGGCTTGGGAAAAAGGGAATAAATGTTGAAAATAATTTTATTATAGATGCGAACTGCAGCAGCGTTATGGTTAGGCAGCAGCAGGGTATGTTTGTTATGAACACGCCGGTTCAGTTTCCGTACATTCCACAGATCACGAAATTTGCCGATCATCCTATAACTCAGGGTATTGAATCAGTAATAATGCCCTTTGTTAGCCCGGTAAAAAATAATGATCAGGATAGTTTGCTTCACGTTGTTACGCTTGCCCATACTTCTGAGCATTCTGGACTTCAAAAACCTCCGGTTTATTTTGATATATCTAAACAATGGAGCAACAGCGATTTTCCTGTTTCTTCAATTCCTGTAGCTTTGGCTATTGATGGGAAAATAGTTAAAGGCGTCTATTCAAAAATGGTTGTATTTGGCGATGGTGATTTCGCTGTAAATGGCTCAGGACAAAATGCTCAAAAACTTGGCAAGGATAATGTCAATCTAATGTCAAATGCGATCGATTGGCTGTCGGATGACACCGGTTTGATAACTCTTCGTACTAAAGGAGTAACCTCGAGACCAATTAGCAGCAATCTTGAGGAAGGCACTAAAACAATTATTAAATATGCCAACTTTTTAATTCCAATATTATTGATTATCGCTTACGGTCTGTTCCGCTTCCAGGTGAGAAGAAGAAAGAAAAATAAATTAATGCACCAGGAATATGTTTAATAAATTTTCGACAAAAACGTTAATAGCTTTATTTATTGTATTGCTTATCATCGTTGCAGCTTTTTTATTTTATGATTCGAAAAATGGTGAAAGATCATTCAGGAATGAGCTAGTAAGTATAGATACTGCTATGGTTACTTCAATAGAAATATATCCAAAAATCAACAATCATAAACTTGTAAAAATATTTAAAGAAGGAAAATACTGGAAAGTATATATTACAGATAATAAAACGGCTTATGTTCCTGATCAAAAAGTAAATAAAATGTTTTCTGAACTTCTGAATATAAAACCTCATAGTGTTGCCGGGCTAAGGAAAAGTAATTGGAAAGAATTCGAAGTTGACGATTCATCAGGTACAGAAATTAAAATATATCAAGGCGATAACAACACGCTTGACCTCACTATCGGCAAATTTGCATTTGAGCAGCCAAGATCAATGTTGACTTATGTGAGGGTTAGCGGTGATGATAGAGTTTATCAAATAAATGGCATGCCAGGTTATTTATTTAATCAGGATGCCAATTATTTCAGGGACGGAAGATTAATTGATGATAATTATTCTAATTGGACTGAAGTTAGCTTTACTTATCCGGGAGATAGCTCGTTCGTATTACTGAAGAAAAATAAAAACTGGATTACAGGAAATATTAAAACAGATTCTGTGCAAACCATAAATTATTTAAGGGAATTATCAAATTTAAGTAGCCAAAATTTTGTCGATAACTTTAACTCAAATATTTTGAACAAATCTTCATATTTAATAACCATTAATTCCGCAGCGAAGGGGGGAATATCTATTTCCGCGTATTTGTCAAACATGGATACACTAATAAATAGTTCTACAAATCCACAGGCATATTTCGATGGGAATAAAAATGGGCTATTTAAAAAAATATTTGTAAGTAAAAGGAAGTTTATTAAAGGCACGAAATAAAATTTTGGGTTCTTTTTATTCATAAAATTTGCTGCGTTATATATATAGCTTAACCTTAAAGTAAATGCCGAACTTTTCATTATCTTCAATATCATAATACTACCTTTAATTTGGTTAAAAAATGTTCATTGCGTTGATGCTTATTAGCTTAAAGTTGACATTATTATCAAATTAAATTATATTTACTACATTAGTAAATTACTAAAATAGTAAATATAAAATAAGGTAATATTATGCAGATATCGAGCAAAATACCAACTTCTCTTAGACATAAACCAGTAATTGTTTCTGAAAATTATGAGAGGATAGATGGAAGATATGCAAATAAAACAGACGCAAAAGGACTTTCGCTTGGCCTAGCTCAATGGAATGATAGGGGAAAGGTGGATATTTCAGCAAAGGTCTGGAGGCATACGGGAGGAAAATGGTCACGTCAATCGGAAGAACTGCCGTTACATAGAGTGCTTGACCTTGCTATTTTTATTTGCAGAGCAAAGCAATATTTTTCGACTGAAGCATACGAGCATGATAAGCTATACGACCCGAGTAAAACACAAATTGACAGAGTTCCGCTGCAGGGCGATGCGATGACAATAGCAATTGATACTGATAATCCAAAAATTGATGAGGATATAATATTATTTCAGCAGGCTTTAAGTTTGGATGATGAATTGATCAGTGAAAGATTAAGGAGACTTGGTTCAATCCTAAAGGAATCAGGATATTAATCATTTAATTATAATTAAAATTTAAATAAATTATTATAAATAAATGAATTCGAAAATTTTAATGATAATTAGTTCCATAGTCTTAGGCATATTAGGGATCGGATTAAGTTTTATGCCTGATGAGATTTTAGGATTATTAAGAATTAACGGGAGTTCAACGACTCCTTTAATTCTACAAGTAACAGGTGCATTATATCTTGGTTTTTCAATATTAAATTGGATGGCAAAAGGAAATATTATTGGAGGAGTGTATAGCAGACCGGTTTCTATGGGCAATTTTGTTCATTTTTTTGTTGGCGGAATTGCACTTATTAAATTTATTTTTATCAATCAGGGTTTATCTGTGTTGTGGATAATTGCAATTCCATACGTAGTATTAGCACTATGGTTTGGAATTATATTGTTCAGTCATCCTGAAAAGACAAACTAAATCAACAAATAAGAAAATGGGAAAAGATTATTAATATCCCGGTTATTAATATTAAGGATTTACAACTTCGCCAACTTACAATTGACGATGAAAAGGGAATTTACAAAATTCGTTCAGATGAGAGGATTGCTGAATTTGTTGATCGTCCAATTTGCACTTCGATTAATGATGCCAGGGAATTTATATATAATATAATTGCCGGTTATGAAAATAATGATGTTTATTATTGGGGAATCTTTAGTATTGCAAGCAATAAATTAATCGGAACTATTTGTTTATGGAAAATATCTTTTGGGAAAAAGAAAGCTGAAATTGGATTCGAATTATTACCTGATTTCCAGGGAAAAGGAATTATGAAATCGGTTGTTCCTGAAGTAATTCATTTTGCTTTTGATAAACTTGGCCTAAAAGTGCTTGAAGGTGAAGTTGCTAAAAAAAATCGTCGATCAATAAAACTGATGGAAAATATCGGGTTTAATAAAAGTAAAAAAGCTGGTAGCAGTTCTACATATATTTACGAATTATTTAATAAATCTTGAATTTATAGTTCTTTGACGGGATCATAAAAAATACTTTTTATTATCAGCACAAAAATAGCCATAACTCTATTCATAACTTCTGCTTATGAATAAGCTAATCTTTAAACTATTTCACTTCTTTTTATGTCTATACTTCAGAATTAATACAATTAATCATATAATAATTTCGTTGGAGAATTGAAATGAAGGTTCTAAATTTTTTGTATTTAAATAAGATAACTCCTGTAATGTTCCTTTTGGTAATATTGTCTGTATTATTTATTGCGGAAGCCAATGCGCAGGATAGGAAGACAGAACGTAGGTCGGAAGTCCGCGCTAGAGTTGAACGTAGAAATTTAACTAAAGTTCAGCGTGAGCCTCAGCGCTATGAATCCATTATAGTTGGAAAGAAAAATTATTTTTATAATGGTGGTTTTTATTACAGAAGAGGACCTCGTGGGTATGTACGTATCGGAGCTCCATTAGGGGCCAGGATAAGAGTGTTACCTGTTGGATATCTTACAATGCGATTAGGTCCGTTGTCTTATTATTATTATAATGGAATATATTATAATTATCTTCCTTCCGATAATGTATATGTGGTTGTAGATAAACCGGCTGGTATACAAACTCCTGCTGATAATAATAGTAAGTTTGATATTATTAAAATGTATGACGGCACAACTGTAGAAGGTATTTTTCAAGGGGCAACAGACAGTACAGTAACTATTAGTGTGAATGGTCAACTTCGGGATATTTACATTGGCGATATAAAAACTATAAAATTTGCAAAATCCATTCAATCTGATAATGGTAACAACTGATAATTAATTATTATTTGATAACTTAAATTAAAAAACCCGTTTCGAACAAAACGGGTTTTTTAGTATTCAAATATTTTATTTGAATTGAATTGTTAAAAAAGAATAAATACATATTCTTTTCAGTATGGTAAAAAGTAAATTCGAAACATGCCCAGAAAAGTTTAAACTCCGACCTATACTTTATTCTTGACTTCAAATTTTTGAGCTATTCTTAAAATTAAATTTCTTTTTGACTTAAGAACTTCCCTGTATTCCTGCTTATCAGTATCAGTAATTTCCATCCTTAAATCAGAGATACAATTCTCAAGAACGTCTTTAAATATTGAAATTTCTTCCGGAGTTAATTCCAATTCAATTTTTATCATAATTAAGATCCTTTAAGAAATTATTTTATTTTCTTATTAAAAATAATTACTAAAATCGACAAAACAATAACTATTACTTTTATAACTGACTATCAAAATTTTTCTATTCTTCAAGCTTTAATAATTTATAAACCTTGTAGGATTTTTAATCATTAAAAATCTAATTTATCTGAAAACTTAGTTTTACCTAACATTAATTATGTATATAAAGAAATTTAGAATGGGCCGCTCCATCTATTTCCGGGAGCGGCCTGAGTAATTACTTTTCACCTTCCCGAGATGGTATCCTCATCCCGTAGAACGAACGATGTACAAAGAAGAGAGCGATAATTAGGAAGATTACTCCTACGATCGGAGCAACTTGTCTGAATGACGGTGTAATAGCGATTTCCATTGCAAGCAAACCAAACAATGTTGTAAACTTTATAATCGGATTCAGAGAAACGGAAGACGTGTCCTTGTAGGGGTCGCCAACAGTATCGCCCACCACTGTGGCATCATGTAGTGGCGTGCCTTTTTCCTTCAGATCGACCTCAACTACCTTTTTAGCATTATCCCAGGCACCACCGGCATTTGCCATAAAAACGGCCTGGAATAAACCAAAGGTGGCAATCGCAATTAGGTAAGAAACGAAAAGGCTTACCGGTTGGTTGCTTCCGGAAGGTGCTGAGAGACAGGCAAAAGCCAGAGCAAAAGAGAAAATGCCAAAAAAGATATTCCACATACCTTTCTGGGCATATTGCGTGCAGATCTTAACCACTTCTTTTGAATTTTCCTTTGCGGCCATTTGGCTGGCATCTTCATCGAGATGGATATTCTTTTTGATGTAATCCACAGCTTTATAGGCTCCGGTAGTTACTGCCTGAATGGAAGCTCCGGTAAACCAGTAGATTACAGCACCGCCGGCTATAAATCCAAAAATAGTATACGGGTTAAGCACGTTGAGAATCGTTTCTGGTTCAACACCAAGTAATTGTTTGATCAGAAGGATCAAACTGAAAATCAAGGTGGTGGCGCCTACTACTGCTGTAGCTATCAACACAGGTTTAGCAGTGGCTTTAAATGTATTGCCGGCTCCGTCGTTGGATTCCAGGAAATGCTTTGCCCGTTCGAAGTTCGGTTCAAAACCGAATTCATCGTGTATCTCTTTTTTAATATTAGGGATAGTTTCAATCAGCGACAGTTCATATATTGATTGAGCGTTATCGGTCACAGGACCATAGCTATCTACCGCGATAGTCACCGGGCCCATACCGAGAAAGCCAAAGGCCACTAGTCCGAATGCGAAAACTGCGGGATAAAGCATTGTCCCACTTGGGAAGAAGGTGCTTGCAAAATATCCTATAAACATCAGAAGAAGAATTACCATACCAATCCAGAAGCTGCTGAAATTTCCAGCCACAAGTCCTGACAGAATATTGAGTGAGGCGCCTCCTTCACGACTGGCCTTGACAACTTCGTTCACGTGGCCTGATTTTGTGCTGGTGAAAATCTTGGTGAATTCCGGGATCAGAGCAGCTCCAAGTGTGCCTGAACTCATAATGATAGACATAAAGAGCCAAAGATTGGGATTTGTGGCCCCCATGTCAGAAGCCGGACCAATCTCAAAGTAACTGGCTACAAACACAACGATGATGGATATAATGGAAGCGAACCAAACAAGGCTGCTAAGCGGCTGTTCAAAATTAAAATCTTCCTTATCTGCAAACTTAGCTTTACTAAAAATTTTGTTGATATAAAAAGCACCGATAGAAGTTACTATCATCAGGATACGCATCATAAAGATCCACACCAGGAGGTGGGTTTGAAGATCCAGTCTTGCTGCCAGCACGATAAAAGTGATCAGTGCTACCTGGGTAACACCATAGGTTTCAAAACCATCGGCCGTTGGACCAACACTATCGCCTGCATTATCCCCGGTACAATCTGCAATTACGCCAGGATTTCTAGGGTCGTCCTCTTTAATTTTGAAGACGATTTTCATAAGGTCCGAGCCAATATCAGCAATCTTGGTAAAGATACCACCGGCAATTCGCAGTGCGCTGGCACCCAGCGACTCTCCAATTGCAAAACCAATAAAACTGGCGCCTGCCAGATCTCGGGGAACGAAAAGAAGTATAATCAGCATCATTATTAGCTCTATACAAACTAAAAATACCCCAACGCTCATGCCTGCCTCGAGTGCTACATTCACAGTTTTAAGTGGTTTTCCCTCCAGCCCTGCAAACGCTGTACGGGCGTTGGCCAGCGTGTTCATACGAATTCCGTAAAATGCCACGCTGGATGAGCCAAGAATACCTAACACTGTCCAGAGTAGTATCAGCAGAACGCCACCGACGGAAATATGTGACAGCACTCCGAAATAAAAGATGCTAACGACAGCAATGATGAGAAAAAGTGCAAACAGGAACTTGGCCTGTTGCTTGAGGTACGTCTTACAAGTCTCGTAGATGGTACCTGCAACTTCAAGCATAGAATTATGTGCAGGCATATTTTTAACTCTCATAAACTGGTATAGACCGAATAAAATTCCAAGGAAACAAACAACAAGTCCCAGGTACAATAAATTGTTTTGTGCCTGGCTTAGGGATGGAACCGCCAGATTAGACTCGTCGGCGAAGACCAACACCGGCGAAAGTAATATCACTAATATGCCGAGCAATCCAACTGATATCAACTTCTTCATAAAAAACCACCTTTCCTTTTAATTTGATTAATTGATATAGGCAATTATTCCACACTTAAAACGCCTATTTTTTGATTAATAGAATTCTTGTCCAAGTGCGTAACGACACTTGGAAGATTATTCCAAAAACTATGATATAAAAATAATAGGATAGATTTTTTAATAATAATTTGCTGTGCAAAGCGAAAGCAGTAAAAAATACCTTCTGAACAGGTAGTAGAATGACCAGAGAGGTCTCACGCGACTTTATTCCTTAATTCTTTAGCCAATTTGTATTATAAATACTTTTTTGAAAACCCCATTAGTGGCTATAAGTCACCAGGTGAAATTGTTAGCAGACACTTGTTTACTCTTTACCCTTCAGAAGACACCCGTACTTACTTAGAAGTAGGAATTAAATAGAGTTAGTATGTGCCAAATGTCTGGGAGCTAACTTAACAAATTGCAGTAGTACTTTCAACTAAGTTTCAAACAGTATTTTTAGTAATTAATTGAAAGCAATTTATTAAACCGCTTTTAATTTCGAATTATTAAAAAATATTAATTTGATTGTTATCAAATTTTAAGGATATTCTCCTGTATAAATTTTAGAAGGCATTTTACTTTTTCTAAAATGAATTTGACTAGTAGATCCTATAGGATAATCCAACATCCCAGATACTTGCTTGTATTCTATCTGATTCTCTATAACTCTGTATTTTTCCAATTCCTTCAATCTCATCCATCGCTTGAAGCACACGAATTCAAATCGAAAATAAAAATTGTTGAGAATTTTGCGCCACTCAAAAAAAATCCAAAAGCGCTGAATATTCTTAAAGATAAAGAAAACAACAATGAAATTATAACACGTACCAATAATCAGTTTTCTAAAATTATTTTTATCGAAAATAATTATAATTTTCTTCTCTTAACTGCAACTAAATTAAATGAAAATTATAATTTAATTTTATCTTTCAAGAGTAAAAATACATTAGTACCACGGAGCCCTCCTTATAATTCCCTCTAATCTCTTATTACTTTATAAAAAAAATAAAATATTATTAACTGCCCATAATCTGACAAATTCCTAAATAGAAAGGAGTCATATGAAGAGTTTGGCATGGCGTATCTCGGATTTTATAATAGAAAAAATTAAATATGATGATTATGAATCTTTGAGTAGAATCAAATCAAAAAAGAATTTAAGGTTTTTGATATGGGTTAGAATAGTGACAAAAATATGGATATGGTTGCTTGCACTTTACCTGACTACAAATTTTGCAAGACTGATGTCATACTTACTATTATTAAAAAAGTAATTTCACCTAGTATAAGGAAATAAAATGAACCAAATATATGCGAAAAAACCTCTTTCAATTTTATTAGATGAAGCAAAAGGAGAAAACCGTCTTAAAAGGGTTTTAACTTCAAAGGCTTTAACTGCGTTAGGTATTGGGGCAATTATAGGCACAGGTATTTTTGTTTTGACAGGTGTAGCGGCACACGATAAAGTTGGTCCAGCTGTTAGTCTGTCATATGCGGCAGCCGGAATTGCTTGTGTATTTGCGGCGCTATGTTATGCAGAGTTTGCTTCAATGGTGCCTATTGCGGGATCAGCATATACTTATGCTTACGCTACCCTGGGTGAATTGTTTGCGTGGATAATTGGCTGGGATTTGATACTTGAGTACGCTGTAGCGTCTGCGACAGTTGCGCACGGATGGTCACATTATTTCCAGGATTTTATAAGCATATTTAATCTTCATTTGCCGATATCAATGACAACTTCTCCTTTTGATTTTAATCCTTCAACAGGGCTTATTGCCCCAACAGGATCTGCTATTGATTTGCCGGCAATAATTATAACCATATTTATTACGGCGTTATTGGTTAAAGGAATAAAAGAAAGCGCAGGGTTTAATGCAATTATAGTTGGTTTAAAATTGTTGATAGTACTTTTTGTAATTGTTTTAGGAGCAATGTATATCAAGCCGGCAAACTGGCATCCTTTTACTCCATTCGGTTTTACAGGCATTAGCTTTTTTGGCAGAACTCTATTTGGGCAAACGGGATTGGGAGGAGCGCCTGTAGGAGTGCTGGCAGGAGCGGCTACTATTTTCTTTGCCTATATTGGATTCGATGCGGTTTCCACTCACGCTGAAGAAGCAAAAAATCCACAGAGGGATGTTCCGATTGGAATAATCTCTTCATTAATTATTTGTACAATACTTTATATCGGCGTTTCAATTGTCTTAACCGGAATGATCCCTTACAATAAAATTAATATAGATGCCCCTGTCTCAGATGCATTCAGACAAGTTGGATTACCCTGGGCTCAGTTTATAATCTCACTGGGGGCCATTTTTGGTATAACTTCTGTGCTTCTGGTTATGATGCTTAGTCAACCAAGGATCTTTCTAGCTATGGCGAGAGACGGGCTTCTTCCGCAGGGATTTTTCGGAGCAATTCACGATAAATTTAGAACACCCTGGAAGTCAACGATTCTTACTGGAGGATTTGTTGCAATACTTGGAGGGCTTTTGCCATTAAGAATTCTTGCTGAGTTGGTAAACATAGGGACTCTCTTTGCTTTCGTTGTAGTTTGTGCAGCAGTATTAATTATGAGGAAAATACATCCTGAAGCTAACCGGCCATTCAGAGCGCCATTTGTTCCATTGGTACCAGTATTAGGAATATTAACTTGCCTATTGTTAATGTTTTCATTACCAGAAGAGAATTGGATAAGATTGTTTGTATGGTTGCTGATAGGTTTTGTTATCTATTTTTCATACGGCAGAAAACATAGTATTATGTTTAAATTAGCCAACGGGCAAAAATTGAATTGAAGCAGTCTTAATAGCAGATCCAATAAATTAGAATATTTTTGCTTACAATGATTTATTTTCAGCTACACGGTTAAATCCGTTAAGCGCAGCAACTCTATATGCTTCTGCCATTGTTGGATAATTGAAAGTAGTATTTATAAAATACATCAGGGAGTTGCCTTCTCCTTCCTGAGACATTATAGCCTGACCTATATGTATGATTTCGGAAGCTTCAAAACCGAAACAGTGTATGCCTAATATTTTCAAATTATCCCTATGAAAAAGAATTTTCAGCATCCCGGTAGTTCTTCCGGTTATCTGGGCTCTTGCAAGATGACGGAAAAACGAATGGCCTACTTCGTAGGGTATTTTTTTATCAGTTAGATCTTTTTCAGTAAGTCCCACAGAACTTATTTCAGGTATAGTGTAAATTCCGGTTGGAATATCTTCAATTTTTAGAGTTGTTGTTTCTCCGTTTAGCAGATATCTTGCGGCAAATCTTCCCTGGTCATAGGCTGCACTAGCGAGGCTTGGATAACCAATGACATCGCCAACTGCATAAATATTTTTAGCTCCTGTTTCATAAAATTCATTTACTCCAATTGAACCTCTCGAATCAATCTTTATTCCGAGTTCTTCGAGACCCATATTTGCAGAGTTGCCGGTTCTACCTTGTGCCCACAGCAGGTAATCACTTCGAATTTGTTTATTTGATTTTAAATATATGGTTACTCCTTCCTCATCCGGTACTACCTTCTCATATTCTTCGTTATGCCGCACAAGCACGCCATTCTCACGTAAGTGATATGCAAGAGCATCAATAATTTCATCATCCAGAAAAGAAAGTAACTGTCCGCGAGTATTAATCAAATTAACTTTTACTCTCAATCCTCTGAATATAGATGCATATTCACAACCAATAACTCCTGCGCCATAAATTGTTAATGTCCTGGGATTATCAGTTAGACTTAATAATTTATCACTATCTACAATTCGAGGATGAGAAAAATCAACATCATCCGGGTGATAAGGGTGTGAACCTGTGGCAATTATAAACGCGTCTGCACTATAACTTTTTTTCAGTCCGGTTTCCTGAGTTACTTCAATAGAATTAATACTTGTAAATCTTGCTCTCCCCTGAATAATATCAACCAGGTTTCTCACATAGAAACTATGCCTTAATTCCACCTGACTTCTAATAACGGAATTAGCAGTACTTAATAGCTGTTGAAAACTGGTTCCTTCAAATTTATTTGTATCAAGTAGAATCTGACTTGCGTGCCTTAATGCTTTACTTGGTATTGTTCCTCTGTGAGTATTGCTTCCGCCAACAAGAGAAAAGCTGTCGCAGACAGCAACTTTTTTCCCTTCCTTGGCGCAGGTCATTGCTGCACCTTCGCCTCCGGGGCCACTACCGATAATTATTATGTCATAATGATTTGCCAATTTATTTCCTTATTCAATAAATGCTAAATAATTAATGTGATAAATTAAGGAAAAATTTGTTGTGTTAAAATTTTGTTTATTATGACGATTATCAAACAACCGAAAGTACACTTAAAGTTAGTTGTTAATTAATCTTATCTTATATTATTGTAAAAATAATGAGGGATTTATGGCTAAATATGAATTAAAGACAAAACTTAATGATGCCAGCGTAGAGAAATTCCTGAAAGGCGTAAAAGACAAAAGGAAACAAGAAGATAGTTTTAAATTGGTGGATATTTTCATCAAAGCGACAAAGGAAAAACCAAAAATGTGGGGGAGCAGCATCGTTGGTTTTGGCAGTTACCATTACAAATATGCAAGCGGACAGGAGGGGGATTGGATGATATCCGGATTTTCTCCACGCAAGGATAGTTTTTCTATTTATGCAATGTCGGGTATTGATAATTTCATAAAGCAACTGGAAAAACTCGGAAAATATAAAACCGGAAAATCCTGTATTTATATAAAATCACTTGATGATGTTGATGTGGAAGTATTGAAAAACCTTATTAAAGAATCATTTGCTCATATGAAAGATAAATATATCAAAAAATAATAGGTCCCTTTATTTGTTTTGAAGAAGAACCTTGAAGGTTTTGAATACCTTCAAGGCTTTTTGACATATTACTTCAATTTTCTCTTACCTTTCATCATCGTACTGTCTTTTTTCATATTGTCCTTTTGCATCATTTTATTTTTCATTTTTCCTTTCGTCATATTGTCTTTTTTCATCTTATTCCCCTTATCCATTTTTTCTTTAGTCATCATCCTACTTTTTGTCATTTTATTATTGTTCATCATTTTATCATTTTTCATCAAACCCGTTTTATTTACTGCCTTATTTTTCCCCATCATTTTGGTTTTCATCTTGCTTTCGTGCATGGTGGAATCCTTACCAATCATTTCCTTTTTCATTTCTTTATTTTGTTTTTTCTGTGCATTTGTGTAAGGCGCAATTAATAATAACAGCAGACAAATTACTGGGAACATTTTTAAGAAAGTTTTCATTTTACTTATCCTTTTTTAATTAGTGAAAATATTTATTTAAATAAATACGCATATTCTCCATAGCCATCTTTTTTAAGATTTTCTTTTGGAATGAATCTCATTGCGGCTGAGTCCATACAATATCTTAAATGAGTTGGTGCCGGCCCATCATTAAAAACATGTCCAAGGTGCGAATCTGCAAAACGACTGCGCACTTCAATTCTTTCCATTCCAAGTGATCCGTCAATCTTCTTTTTAAGAAAGTACGGGTCTATAGGTTTTACAAAGCTTGGCCAGCCTGTCCCTGATTCAAATTTATCTTTTGAACTGTAAAGTGGTTCTCCGGAAACTATGTCAACATAAATTCCTTCTTCATGATTATCCCAGTACGGATTATTAAAAGGAGGTTCTGTTCCATCCTGCTGGGTTACTTTAAATTCCATTTGTGTCAATTTGGTTTTTAATTCTTTCTCTGAAGGCTTTTTATAATCCGTTATGTAGCAATCACCCCAGATTCTCTGAATGAATTTATCCCTGCCCGAAGCATTTCTGTATTCATGGTATCTTTCAGGATTCTTTTTATAAAAATGCTGCTCTGATTCTTTAACAGGAGAGAAGTTTGTAAACTCTACAATTTTTGTTGCGATTGGCTTATCGAATTTACCGAGACTTTCAAGCCACGTTTTTGATTTTTCAGCAAGCTCTTTTTGTTTATCATTCTGATAAAAAATGTACGACTTATATTCAGGTCCTCTATCGTAAAAAGAACCGCCTGCATCAGTAGGATCAAATTGTTTCCAGTAATACTCAAGCAATTCTGAATAGCTTATTGCATTTGGATTATAAATGACTTTTATTGCCTCAACTTTTCCTGTTGAAGTTTTGTCGTCAATGTTTCCTTCAGCGTATCCGGAGATAACATCTTTCAGACCTGAAAGTTTTTCAAACGAAGCGTCCATGCACCAGTAACATCCGCCTGAGAATACTGCAGTTGAGAAATTCCCATTGTCTTCAGTTTTTATATCGCCTTTTACATTTTGCTTTGAATCGAGTTTTGAACAACCAGCTAAAAAACTGATAATTGGTATTATTATTAACAGATTCTTTATCATTTTTATTTCTCCATGATATTTTATTTTATAATAAAATAAGGTACGGATAACGCAGATTATGCAATTTCCGTAGATTATTTTCAGGCTAAATTTAGGTTTGTATTATCACGAAAAAGTCACGGAAAAGTAAAAAGAGGATAAAGTCGAAAAAAGGGAATATTTTAATTTTTGATCTTTTATTTGACGGAGATTGGAATTGCTATTATAAAAGATGTGCCATTCGAGATCTCACTTTCAACTGTTATTGACATACCCTGAATTTCCAATAGTTTTTTCACGATAGTAAGTCCAAGTCCTGTACCTTGCGGAGTTTCAGTAGAAATACGCTTTATCTGATGATATCTATTAAAAATATTTGATATTTCCTCCTTATCAATTCCCGGTCCTGTATCCGAAACTATCGCTGTTATTTCATTAGTGTTTTTTCTATTGAGTATTATTCCAACAGATCCCAATTCAGGAGTAAATTTCAACGCGTTATCCAAAAGGTTCTGAAAAACTTTTTCCATCATTCTGATATCTGCAAATATAAAAGGCAGGTCTTCTTCAATTGAGAGATCAAGCTTAATATTTTTCTTTTTTGCCATAATCAAATTCTTCTGATGCACATCCTGCAAAAGTTCGGCTAAAGAAAAAGATTCTTTCTCAGGCATAGTTTCCTTTGCTTCAAGTTTTGATAGTTCGAATAATTCGCCGACAAGTGATTGTAATCTTTCTGTGCTGCTTAAAATTGTATTCAGGTATTTCTTCCTTTCTTCCGGAGAAATATTTATCTTCTTTTATCAGGATTGTTTCAACATAACCACTGATAACTGAAAGGGGAGTTCGGAGATCGTGAGAAACATTGGCAACGAGTTCACGCCTCAGATTATCCATCCTTTTTATTTCATCTATATTAGTTACAATAGTGTCCGCCATATCGTTAAAGGATTGAGCAAATTCTTGTAGTTCACCTTTGCTCTTTAATTTTATGCGCGCCTTAAGATTCCCTTTTTGAAAATCCCTTATAACCATAATTATCTTTCTAAGATTTTTGATAATAAAACCTATCGCAAAAAATCCAATTATAGTTGCTGCAAGAAGTGCAATAATCATAGAGCGAACACCAAGCCTCAAAATATAACTGCCGAATAATAATTGCGATGCATTTTCGTATTCCTGTCCTCCAAGAATCACATATATATATCCTTTAAATTTGCCATTATCATAAACCTTAGCTGCAGAGATAGGTTTATCTTTTCCCGGATTTTTAGGATCTGGAGCAAGAAGAAAAGTTTCTTCATTTGCATCAATAAATTTTTTAATCGGATCAAGTGGAAGTTTTTTAAGTTTTACCTGACTGCTATCCGCATCGAAGGCTAAAATTGTGCCTGTTGTGTCAAGAAGATAAACTTCAAGGCTTGGATTTATAACCATTACATTGTGAAAAATATCCTTAAGCGCATTAATATTAACTGAATCTCGAATAAAAAAATCAGTTTCTCCAGAAATATGAGATGCAATCTTTATATCAAGTTTCTGCCTTGTTTCCTGGAAATACATTTCTGCTGTATTAACAGAAATGTAAATATATATAGCCGAGATAACGAGCAGTATTAACAAAAATACAGTAGATATTCTCCAGAAAAGGGAATTAAAAAAATCTTTCATTCTTAGATCTCATAGTTTATCATTAAAGCGATAACCGACTCCCCAGGTTGTTAATATAAATTTTGGTTCTGAAATATTATCTTCAATTTTATTTCTCAATCTGTTTATATGTGAGTTAACCGTATGCTCATAGCCACTGTATTGAGTCCCCCATATTAAACTAAGAAGATTTTCACGAGTGTATGTTCTTCCAGGATGCGAAGCCATGAGATACAAAAGTTCAAATTCTTTTTGAGTGAGTTCTATGCGGTTATTATTTAGCAAAACTTTTCTGTTCGTATGATCAATAATTAGCTGACCATATCTCAAATTCTTTTTATCTTCTTTTTCGTGGCTAAGTGAATCGACTCTGCGGAAAATGGCTTTTACCCGGGCAATAAATTCTCTAATGCTGAATGGTTTTGTCAGGTAATCGTCTGCACCAAATTCCAATCCTAATACTTTATCCGTTTCTTCCGATTTTGAAGTCAGCATAAGGATGGGTGTATTTATTTCAGATTTCCTGATTTCTTTACAAACTTCAAATCCGTCCATCCCTGGTAGCATAATATCTAATACTAATAGGTCGTAGTTATTTTGTTTTGCGTTAGTCAATCCACTTAAGCCATCAAATTGTTTAACAATTTCGCAATTCAAGTCTTTTAAATGAATTTCAAGTAGATTTGAAATTTCTTTATCGTCTTCTATTATAAGTACTTTTTTCATATTAAATATTTTAATTTAAGACCATATATAATTAGCAATACAATTTATTATTTAAACCTTAAGGTATGTTTATTAAAATTATAAAATAATTGTAACAAAATTATCACGTTTAGAAAATAATAGGAAAATTAGAAATTAAAAACTCATAACAAAAATTAATAAGTATGAAATTTAGGAAAATAGTTCAATAATTAGGAAGCAAATCAATGAATAATGAAGAGAGAAAATTTGTGCTAGTAACAGGAACAAGCTCCGGTATCGGAAAACCAACAGCAGAAGAATTACTTAATCGTGGATGGGATGTAATCGGCATTGCAAGAAGGGAAGTTAATATCCATCATAATAATTACATTCATTTAAAATGTGATCTTTCAAAAACGAAACATTTGGAGACTATTGTAAATGAAAGTCTGAAGTTGAAACTAAATAAGAAAAAATATCAAAGGGTTGCATTGGTGAATAATGCTGCAGGAACGGGAGAACTGCTAAAGATTGAACATCTAATTCCTGAAAAATTAATGGATTTATATGTTTTAAATGTAATAACTCCAATTTGGCTAATTGGTTTTTTTCTTAAGAATCGGCCGCAACAATCAAAATTGCGGGTAATAAATATTTCAACCGGCGCTGCAAGAAATGCATACCCTGGCATGAGCGCTTACTGTGGAACTAAAGCTGCTCTTCTAATGTCAGGTAAAGTATTTGCTTCGGAAAACAGCTTGGACCAAAATTTGGCTATTCGTAGCTATGAACCGGGTACAGTAAATACTGAAATGCAGGAAAAAGCGAGATCACAGCCGCCAGATAAATTCCCTTCGGTTAATCTCTTCAAATCAATGAAAGCTGATAATGCATTGATTGAACCTTTTAAAGTGGCTGTAGATATTGTTGAATTTTTGGAAGATAACTCAACCGGATACAGTGAAAAACGATTTGGGTAAAATCTTAATATTAATTTTATTGCCAGTAAGTATTTTATTAGTTAGTTTTCTGATCAACCGTTGTTCAAGTAGTCTTATGTAATAAAGTTGTTAATAAGTCTTGTCCCAATTTTAGATAATTCAAAATAATTTTTATTAAATAGGATAATATTATGGCAAAAGGTAAAAAAGCTAAAACAAAGAAACCCGTCAAGAAAGCTGCGAAAGGATTTAAGCATGCGGTTAAGAAAAAAGGAAAATCAGCCGCAAAAAAAACTAAATCCCAAAAGTTACAAGCTATACCTGAAGGCTATGAGAAAGCCGTTCCTTATTTAATCGTAAATAATGGAGTTTCAGCTTTGGATTTTTATAAACGCGCTTTCGGTGCTGTTGAACTTTACAGATTTGATGCCCCGGGAGGAAAGATAGGTCACGCTGAATTTAAAATTGGTAATTCAAATTTTATGATAGCAGATGAAGTTCCATCTATGAATGCTGTAAGTCCAACATCTCTTGGCGGAAGCCCAGTGGGTTTTTATCTTTATGTTAAAGATGTAGATTCATTCTTTTTAAATGCCTTGAGAGAAGGCGCTAAAGAATTACAAAGTCTTGAAGATAAATTTTACGGAGACAGGGCCGGATCTTTGATTGATCCTTTTGGGCATAAATGGACTTTTGGAACTCATAAAGTTGATGTTTCAATTGAAGAAATGAAAAAGAAGATGGACGAAATGAAAGAGACGGCAGCAAATCAAACTGATTCGTCAAATAAGGAATCAATGTAGATTATGAAATAGCGATACATTAAATTACGTTATGAATATTGATGATATTTTAAAGCAGGTCCTGAAAATAAAAGGGTCTGCTTTTTTTTATACACCTACCTTATATAAGAATAGTAAATCTTACATTTTTAATTTTCCTAAAAAAACAATTAGATCTGCATCAAGTAAATCCTTAAATAAATCAATTGACAATTTTTATGGCTCGATAAATAACAATAATTGGGGATATTGCATTCTCAATTATGAGGCAGGTTATTGCTTTGAAAATAAATTAATTCATTATTTAGAAAAAAATCCTCGGCCTTTATTTCAGGGGTTTATTTTTAGTTCTGGTAATATTAGCATTATCGATTCGAAAAAAATAAAATGTCCTCCTTTTAATAATAACTTTGCAATATCTTCCTTTAAATTAAATACTACAAAAAGGAAATATGACTCAGATATAAAAAGAATAAAAAAATATATTGAAGAAGGAGATACTTACCAGGTTAATTGCACAGTAAAAGGAAAGTTTAAGTTTCACGGTGATTTAATAAATCAATTTAAGAAACTGGTTTTTAGCCAATCAGCAAAATACTCGGCATTCATTAATCTTGGAGATAAAGTCATAATATCGCTATCTCCGGAATTATTCTTTGAGCAAAATAAACAAAAATTAAAAACGAGTCCGATGAAAGGTACAATAAAACGAGGAATAAATAATATTGATGATGAATTGCAGAAATATAAGCTTCAAAAGAGCGAAAAGAACAGGGCTGAAAACCTGATGATAGTTGACCTTTTAAGAAACGATTTAGGGAAAATAAGTGAGTATGGATCAGTTAAAGTGAGTGAATATTTCAAAATAGAAAAATATGAATCCCTATTTCAAATGGTATCTACTGTGGAATCGCGGCTAAAAAAAAATGTTAAGCTTCCGGAAATAATTAAAAATATTTTTCCGTGCGGATCCATAACTGGTGCTCCAAAAATGAGAACAATGCAAATCATAAAATCTTTGGAAATAGATCCAAGAGAGGTTTACACCGGTGCAATTGGATTAGTTAAAAAGGATAAATCTGTATTCAATGTGGCGATACGCACGATTGAAATTGATAAAATGGGAAATGGCAAAATAGGACTTGGTAGTGGAATTGTTTGGGATAGCGATCCCAAAACGGAATTTGAGGAAACGTTGTTGAAAAGTAAGTTTCTGTCAAATACCGGAAATGAATATTTATTATTTGAAACGATGAGATATGAAAATGGAGATATATATCATTTAGTAGAACATCTTGAAAGACTTAAAAAAACCGCTGATTATTTCTTATTCTTATTCGACGAGAAATTAATAAAGAGAAAACTGAAATCTGCCTTAAAAAAAATAAATGACAAAATGAGGATTAAATTAACTTTAAATAAGCGGGGGGAAGTTAATGTAATCTTATCAGCATATCCGGTTTTACCTGATGAAATAAATGTAATTATTTCTGAAAAAAAGGTTTCATCTCAGAACCCTTTCCAGTATTTCAAAACAGATAACAGGATAATGTATACCCAGGAATATAACAAATATTATGATGAAGGATTTTTTGATGTAATTTTTTTGAATGAAAAAGGTGAATTGGTAGAAGGTTCAATCTCTAATATATTTATTAAAAAGTCAGACACGTGGCTTACCCCGGCTGTAAATTGTGGTTTGCTTCCGGGAATTGAAAGAAGACACTGGCTTTCAGATGACACAAATGCAGTGGAAAATATTCTGCATATTGAAGATCTTATAGAATGCGAGGAAATGGTACTTACCAATTCCTTAAGAGGTAGGATAAAGGTTAATAAATTATATCTAAACAGGAATGAATTCCGGGAAATATAAGTCAATTTTTCTTAAAGTATTTCCAATGATTATTTTGACTTACTTATTTAAACCTTTCTGCCATAATAGGTTAAATAAGATAATTTAATTTTTATTTTATATCTTATCATATTGTATTTTTAGTTTTATAAAGATTTTTATGGCAAAGAATAGTATTTCCACATCTGAAAGAAAGAAGGCACATTTAGAATTATGCTTATCAGACAAGGTTGCTTTTAAAAATAAAACGACAGGATTTGAAAACTATGAATTTGAGCATTATGCTATAACTGAAGTAGATCTTCAAAAGATAAACTTTACAACACAATTTTTTAATAAGAAAATAAGTTATCCTTTCCTGATCTCCTGCATGACAGGCGGAACTGCCGAAGCTGGTAATATAAATGCTCAGCTTGCTATCGCAGCGCAGGAATTAAATATTCCGATAGGAGTTGGAAGTCAGAGACAGGCGCTAGAGAACAATAAGTATTTAAAGACTTATAAAATAATTAGAGAGAATGCACCCAAAATTCCAGTGCTTGGAAATCTAGGTGCTGCAGAGGTTGTTAGTATAAAATCTCTTGATAAGGTTTCTTATCTCGTTGATATAATTAAAGCCGATGCAATGGTGATTCACGTTAATCCGCTTCAGGAACTTTTTCAGCCTGAAGGAAATCCTAATTTTACAGGACTAATTAAGAGACTTGATAAACTTACAAAGTATTTGAAAGTGCCGATAATAATAAAAGAGGTCGGGTCTGGTATATCAAAAAAAGCAGTGCAAAAATTATTAGAGGTTGGAGTTAAAGGAATTGACGTAGCCGGGGCCGGTGGGACCAGCTGGGCCGGAGTTGAAATGCTTAGAAGCGGAAAATCAGAAGATAATGATTTCTGGGATTGGGGATTACCTACAGCATATTGCATCAAACAAATTGCTCCATTGAAGGAATACCATGAGTTTATTCTCATTGGTTCCGGAGGAATAAATTCAGCATTTGACACTGCGAAAGCCCTTGCACTCGGAGTTGATTTGGCAGCTTCTGCAAGAACGATATTGCAGAAGCTTGATAAAAATGGAGTTGAAGGTGTGGTAAAATTGGTAAGAGATTGGTTCGAGACCGTAAAAAAAATTATGTTTTTAACAGGATCTGCAAGTCTGCCTGAATTTAAACAGAGAAATAATTTAATTCACAAAAATGAACTTTATTAATGGCGAATAATTCCAAGAAATTCAGATCTCTTTACGAAAAAGAAAGAAGAAAAATTGATATCAGGCTTAACAGTTTATTAGATATACGCAAACCAGCTTCTCTCTACGAACCAGGTAATTATATTTTGAAGAGCTCAGGAAAACGAATTCGACCATTGCTTGTCTTGTTTTCAGCAAAAGCTGTAGGTGGAAAATTTCCCGAAGCGTATAACGCTGCTATTGCCGTTGAATTACTGCATAATTTTACATTGGTTCACGATGATATCATGGATAATGCTGACAAAAGACGAGGGCTTGCAACTTTACATAGAAAATATGATTTGAATACTGCAATACTCGTAGGTGACAGCCTTCTTTCCATTGCATATGAAAGTTTATTAAAAAATCTGAAAATTAATTGTAATCCGGTCACAACTGCATTCACAAAAGGGCTGGTTGAAGTTTGCGAAGGTCAAAGTCTTGATAAAGAATTTGAACAAAAAAAAATGTTAGTCTGCAAGAATATGAATTAATGATACGCAAAAAGACGGCTTCAATGATTGAAATGTGCTGTAAGGTTGGTTGTTATATTGGAAATGGAACAAAGACGGAAATAAATGGACTTGCTAATTTTGGCAGAAATATTGGTATAGCTTTTCAAATTCAGGATGACTTGCTTGATGCAATAGGAAATGAATCCGAATTTGGCAAATTTGTCGGTGGCGATTTAATGGAAGGCAAAAAGACATTTCTCTTCCTTAAAGCGCTTGAAAAATCAAATGGTAGTGATAGAAAATTGCTTAACTTAGTTATTACGAAAAGAGGAATTGCAAAAGATAGAATTTCAGTATATCAGAATATTTATAGAAAACTGGGAGTAATTGAAGACGCCAAAAAAGAAATAAAAGCCTACACGAATAAAGCTTTAAAATCATTATCAGTTTTAAAACGAAATGATGACAAGGAATTATTTCATAATCTCGCAGATTATTTATTAAGAAGAAATAAGTAGAGAATGGTAGAAGAAAAAGTTAAGATCATAAATAAAGCCGGATTGCACACTCGTCCTGCTGCTACAATAGTAAAACTTGCATCGAAATATAAATGTGAATTTACCATTTCAAAGGATGGTATTAGTATTAATGGCAAAAGTATTATAGGCGTTATGACTCTTGCTGCAGAGATGGGATCTGAGATTCTACTGACTTTTGATGGAGAGGATGAAAAAGAAGCAGCTGCTGAAATAATTGAATATTTTAATAAAGGATTCGATGAACTTTGAAGAATTTTAAGCAAATATTTAAAGAAGCTCAGAATAAAATTGCAGGTATAGCAGCTGCACCAGGAATTGTTATAGCCAATGCTTATTTATTTACTAAAGAGAAACTAGAAATTAACAGCGCTACAATAACTGACACTGAAGAAGCTAAAAGGAACCTGAAGGAAGCTCTGGAAAAATCTAAAAAGGAACTGAATAAAATATTCTCATTTGCTAAAGAAAAAATGGAAGAAAAGAGAGCTGCAATATTTGAAGCCCAAATGATGATACTGGATGATCCGATCTTAATTGATAATATTACAAAAAGAATAGATAATGAAAAAATGCAGCCAGAATATATTGTTGATGATGAAATTTCGAAATATCAACATATGATGGTGAACGCGCACGAATCATATATGATTGAACGGGCACATGATATTGAGGACATAAAAAACAGAATAATTAGAAATCTTCAGAAAAAAAGATGGCAATCTAAAATCACCAATGATGTAATTGTTGTCAGTGATTCTTTAACTCCAGCGGATACTATCTTGCTTTCAAGAAGTAATGCAAGAGGGTTTATAACAGATCACGGAGGACTCACTTCTCATGCAGCTATTATTTCCAGATCTTTGAACATACCTGCTGTAGTTGGTTGTCACAATGCAACCCAGACAATTAAAGAGGGTGATACTTTAATTGTTGATGGTTTCCATGGATATATTCTTATAAACCCAACAGATGAACAAAAAGATTTTTTCTCGGGTAAAATGGCAAGACTAGCAGACCTCCAAAAAGGTCTTGAAGAATTAAAAGAGAAACCAGCAACAACAATTGATGGAAGAGAAATTCAATTATTAGCAAACGTGGATGTTTCCGGCGAAATTGACTTAGTAGTTACAAGCGGTGCAAAAGGAATTGGTTTATTTAGAACTGAGCAAGTACTTGAAGAATTGGGGGAATTTCCATCAGAAAAAGAGCAAGCTGAAATTTATAATAATTTAGCTTCAAGGATTTATCCTAACCCATTAATTATCAGAGCATTTGATATCGGTGGAGATAAATTTAAATTTCTGGATTTTACGGAACCAAATCCATTTCTGGGATTGCGCGGAATAAGATTGCTGTTGGAAAATGAAAAACTTTTTAAAACTCAAATAAAAGCTGTTCTTCGAGCCAGTAAAAACAAAAACATTCAATTCATGATTCCAATGGTTTCCGCAATCACTGAAATAAGAAAATCGAAAGAACTAATAGAAATATGCAAGCACGAATTAAAGCTTGAAAAAGAAAAGTATGATAAAGATATCAAAATTGGTATAATGGTTGAAGTTCCATCTGCTGCCGTAATGACTTCGGAATTTGCAAAAGAAGTTGATTTTCTTAGTATAGGAACTAACGATCTTATACAATATTTAATGGCTGTTGATAGAGGTAATGATCTTGTCTCTGATCTTTACCAGGAATTTAATCCATCTGTTATCAGAACTATTAGTCATATTGTTAATGAAGGGAAAAAGAAAAATATTGACGTGAGCTTATGTGGAGAAATGGCGGCTGACACTCTGGCTATTCCATTGCTTGTTGGATTGGGCCTAGATTCATTAAGTATATCTCCTTCGACTATTCCTTATATAAAAAGAATAATCAGAAGTTTATCTTTTTCTAAATCTAAAGCGCTGGCGGATAAATGTCTATTGTTCTCAACTCAGGAAGAGGTTACTAAAGAAATAGAAAAATTCTTCGAAGAGCATTCTATCACTCGAACCAGAAATATAATTTAAATATACTATGAAAATATCAGAATTTGTTTCTAAATATGATCCTCAAAATCAGTTTGATGTTTTAATTAATACTTATAAACAGATTGAATATGCGCTGGGAAAATAAAGTTTATTTATCCACAATTAATGGTAATTCATTAACATCTGTGATTGTTTCCGGATTAGGCGGTTCAGCAATAAGCGGAGATTTGCTGCAAAACTTTTTAGGCGATGAACTCAAGTTGCCATATACTGTAAACAGGAATTATTCATTACCTGCTTTTGCGGATGAAAACACACTGTTAATAATATCATCATATTCTGGTAATACTGAAGAAACAATTGAAGTCTTTAAAAGCGGCTTAAAGAAAAAATGTAATATGATCGCTATTACTACAGGTGGTATGATTGGTAAATTAGCTATTGAGAATAATATTCCTGTAGTTAAACTAAAGGAAGGCTTCCAGCCTCGTTACGCGTTGGGAGTTAGTTTCTTTTCTTTATTAAAAGTATTTCAGGAACTTGGCCTTATAGCTGATCAAAGTGAAACTGTAAAAAAAATTGTAAAACTCTGGAAGTTAACTGGGGAAGATTATAGCTAAAGATGAAAATTATGCATATAAAATCGCATCAGATATTATAGGCTTTATACCTGTTATTTATACTGCGGCTGATATTACTGCAGCAGTAGGTTACAGGTTTAAATGTCAGTTAAACGAAAATTCCAAATTGCATGCATATCATAATATTATTCCTGAACTAAATCATAATGAAATAATCGGGTGGGAATCATTTAATGAAAAACAATTCCATGCAAAAGTAATTAATATTATAGATAAAGATTATCATCCACAAATTAAAAAAAGATTTGATATTACTTCAGAACTTATAAGAAGCCATAAAGCTGATGTTATCACTATCGAAAGTAAGGAAAAGGAATTTAAGATCAGATTGATGGATATGGTTTATCTTTGCGATTGGATCTCATATTATGTAGGTATACTTAGAGGCAAAGATCCATCAGAAATTGAAAATATTAATATTCTTAAAAAACGTTTAGTCTAATTCTTAAATAATCAAAACAATTATTTATTAATAAAATTATTATCTTTGTAAAAAATGGTTTATGGGGATGATTATTCATTTCGAATTCAAGAATTCCTCTCAAGCAATTGATGCATTATGCTTACAGTATTAGATGCCATAAATCTTAGCACAGAATATCTCGCAAAGAAAAACATTGAATCTTCAAGAGTTAATGCCGAACATTTGCTGGCGCATGTTCTTAATTGCAAAAGATTAGACCTGTACCTGGCTTTTGACAGACCCCTTAAAGAAGAGGAAATTACTTCTTACAGGGAATTCATAAGGCGTAGAAGTGTATCAGAACCGCTGCAATATATAATCGGCTCGGTAGAATTTTATGGTGTGCAGTTAAAAGTAAATACTTCAGTTTTGATTCCCCGTCCGGAAACTGAGATATTAGTTGAAAAAATTCTTGAAAATATAAATAAAGATGATTCAATAAAAATACTCGATATCGGAACTGGCAGCGGTAATATTGCAATTTCACTTGCTAAAAATCTTCCAAATGTCAGCATAACAGCTATTGACATAAGTGAAGATGCTTTAAAAGTCGCTAAAGAAAATTCAGAATTAAATAATATGAATGGAAAAGTTATTTTTAAAAGAATGGACTTCATAAATGAAACAGATTTAACTCAAAATAATTTTGATCTAATTGTTTCAAACCCGCCCTATATTTCAGAAAACGAATATTCTGTTCTTATGCCTGAATTGAAAAATTATGAACCTAAAATTGCATTAAGCGATAGTAAAGACGGGTTACAATTTTATCGTGAAATATCAAAAAAGGCAAGGAATTTTCTCAAACCAAAGGGAAAATTATTTTATGAAATTGGTATGGGACAAGCTGAAGAAGTTAAAAATATATTATCTCAAAATAATTATTCCGGCATAGAAATATTTAAGGATTATTCAAACATCGAAAGAGTAGTTAAAGGAGCATTAACTTGAGAGCGTTGGTCGAAAGAGTGTCAGAAGGTGGTGTATTTATTGAAAAAGATAATTATAAAGCTGAGATCGGAAAAGGTATGGTAATTCTGCTTGGAATAAAAACAGGGGATATAGATCAGGATGTTAATTATTTGGCAGATAAATGCTGCAGCCTCAGGATATTTGAAGATGAAAATGAGAAAATGAATTTATCTGTTAAAGATATAAATGGGGAAGTTTTAATTATTTCTCAATTTACATTATATGGCGATGCTTCAAAAGGTAACCGTCCTGGTTTTACAGATGCAGCAAGACCTGAAGAAGCGATACCGCTTTATGAGAAATTTATTAAACGAGTAAGTGAAAATATTGGACAGGAAAAAGTTAAAACTGGTAGATTTGGAGCTATGATGCATGTTAAAATAATGAACGATGGCCCCGTTACATTAATGATAGAATCAAAAAAATGGAAATGATTTGAACCCGGTATTAATGATATTTATAGATGGTGTAGGAATTGGTAAAGAAGATTACCTGTCGAATCCATTCTTTAAATACGGGTTTAAAACTTTCACAAATATTTTCGGCGAAATACCTTCACTTGATAATCAATATTTACAAACAAAAGACTCATTTATTTTTCCTACTGATGCTCGTCTTGGAGTGGAAGGATTGCCACAAAGCGGAACCGGACAAACAGCAATATTTTGTGGAATGAATGCACCAAAATTTGTGGGGAAACATTTTGGCCCATTTCCTTATTCTACTACAGTTCCTATAATTGAAAAAGATAATATTCTAAAATATTATTTAAACAAAAAACAAAAAGTAAGTTTTGTAAATGCTTACCCGAAACAATTTTTCGAATATATTAAATCAGGTCGTGGTAGATTATCGGTTACAACTTTAAGTTGTAAATTGTCCGGGGTAAGGTTAAATACAGCCACTGATGTGAGAAACGGGAAAGCTCTGACAGCCGAAATTACAAATGATCGCTGGATAAAAAGACTTAATTATAAGCTTCCAACGGTAAGTTCGCAGCTAGCTGCTCGTAGAATATTAAGAATTGCTGAAAAGAATAAATTCACACTGTATGAATATTTTCTGACCGATCACTTGGGACATGGACGAGACGTTGGTGATTTTGAACTTGTAATGCGCACGCTTGATGACTTTTTGTATTCAGTAATGACAATGATGGACACAAAAAATATGACACTAATTATATGTTCAGACCACGGAAATTTTGAAGATATTTCTATCAAGACTCATACTTTAAATCCATCGCTTACAATTACATCGGGTAAATACGCTGAAAAACTGTCGAATAGAATAAAAGATCTTACTCAAATTAAACCCGCAATAATAGAAATATGTAAATGAAAAATTTTCCTGCAATAAAATATTCTGTTTTATTTGCGGCTGGAATTCTATTAAGCAAGTTTGTTTCCATAAATCTATTCCTATTAGTCATCCTTCTGTTTGTAACATTTATAGTCTTTCTCATCAATAACAGGTACAAATCAACTAAACTATTTCTAATTGGAAATATGTTTGTGATGATTTGCATACTTGGCGCTGGCAATTTAGTAATTCAGTTTAATTCACCAAGAAATAATTTCTTACCTGATAATATTTACAAAGTTAAAGATGTCAAAGTAATTGGAAAAATCACAAATATTGAACTTGAAAAAAAGGATGAAGTCGTTTTTAATATCGAATCATATTCAATCAGGTTAGCCGATTCTTTAATTGAATCTAATATAAATTTTATTTGCAGAATAAAAGATAGCAAATCTAAGTTAGATAGTATTTATGATAATCTTGAAATTGGCAACACAATACAATTTACGGGGAATTATTCTAAAGGTAACGAAGGAAGAAATCCCGGTGAATTTGACTACAATAATTATTTGAGATCAAAAGGAATATCAGGAATAGTTACTGCTTATGATATTTCGCAAATTAAAGTTATTAATAATGACAATTATTACTTATCAAACATAGTCTTTCATTTAAGGAAAGTTATTGATGACAATATTAAAAAGATATATAATGATCAATCAGCTGGATTATTAAAAGGGTTACTATTAGCTGACAGAAGCGAAATATCTTATAACACAAAAACTGAGTTTATCAACTCAGGAGTAATTCATATTTTAGCGGTCTCCGGACTTCACGTCGGGTTTATAATAATTATTTTCGTTTTTCTTTTTGGAAGGTTCAATATCTACCTTCGTTCTATTTTGACCGTAGCAGGATTAGTATTCTATCTAATGTTGATTGGCCCTCCGCCATCTGCATTCAGGGCGGGTGTTATGGCAATAGTATTAATAGTTGCATTCATTACAAATCGCTCTACAAACCTGCTTAATTCTGTCGCTATTGCGGCACTGGTAATTTTAATAATTTTTCCCGCAGAGTTATTTACTCCGGGATTTCAGCTTTCATTCTCAGCTGTTATTTCAATTGCTATAATTTATCCGCCAATAGGCAAAATAATTAGTAATCTTGAAATCAATAATAATATTGCCCGAAAGTTATTATTGTTTATTGGAGTATCGCTTGCAGCGCAGATAGGTACAATGCCATTTACAATTTATTATTTTGGTAAAGTATCACTGATAGCTTTGCTAACAAATTTAATTGTGATTCCAGTAGTGGGAATAGTTGTAGGGATAGGAATATTATCAATTGCATTAGGGTTTATATTACCAGCGGCAGCAATTTACTTCAGTATTGTGAACGAAATAATTATAAAAATTAGTTTTTATATAATTCAAATTACAGGCAGCAGCGAAATATCTTTTTTACGGATCAGAAACTTTTCAAATTATGACATTGTCCTTTTTTATTTTAGTTTGATGATGTTATTCTTCTTTTATAAAAGGTTTAGTAACACTATTGCAAAGGTTGTCTTAGTAGTTATTTGTCTTGTCAATTTTTATTTATTTTCAACATTTGATAATCGGGACCTGTTACCCGATAATAAATTAAGTGTTATAATGATTGATGTTGGGCAGGGGGACGCATTTCTATTAAAATTTCCCAATGGAAAGACTGCTCTTATCGATGCAGGAGAAGCCACTTATAGGTTCGATAATGGTGAAAGGGTAATTCTTCCGCTTATGAATTATTTAGGAATTGATAAAATTGATTACGGATTTGTTTCTCATATTGATCTGGATCACTATGGCGGATTTATATCTTTAATTCACAATAACAAAATTGCGCAAATCTATAAACCGGTTATAGATTCTTCAGAAACTAAAGATCTAAGATTTGAAAAATACCTTGTTGAAAATAACGTACCTATAAATTATTATAATAAAGAAGCAATTAAGGTTGGAAACTCACGGGTTTATGTTCTAAATACACCGGCTTATAAAACTTCGACTTCAAATAATAGAAGCGGACTATTGAAAGTGGTTTATGGTCAATCAGAATTTCTCTTTACAGGTGATCTCGAGAAACAGGGTGAAAACTACTATTCTCAAATGTATGGCTCATTCCTTGATTCTGATGTGCTGAAAGTCGGGCATCATGGCAGCAAGACAAGTTCCGGTGAGGAATTTCTTAGTCTGGTTACTCCTGAAATCAGTCTAATTTCTGATGGTATACAGAATAAATACCATCATCCATCTGAAACAACGTTAAATAAACTAAAAGATATTGGTTCAAGCATTTTTAGAACTGACCTTTCCGGTGCAATACTTTTACAATCCGATGGCCAGACAATAAAAAAAGTAAATTGGAAAGAATTATAATTTCCGTGTTTTCTGCATCTTATTTATATTGGAGTTCCAATTACAAAAATCTTTTCAATAGGTATAATAATTAATGAAATCAAATAGAAAAATTATAGGTATACTAGGTGGAGGGCAGCTTGCCCGGATGTCTGCCTACCAGGCATACAAATTAGGTTATGATATTGCGATACTAGAAAAATCAAAAAACTCCCCTGCAGGTATTATGACAAAGTACGATTTTGCAGGATGGGTAAATGATAAAAAATCTTTAACTGATTTTACAAAGGCTAGCGATATCGTTACTCTTGAAAATGAATTTGTGGATTATCAGAAGCTTGAATTTATTGAGAGCCTTCGTAAAAAAGTAATTCCTTCTCCAAAAACAATCTCTTTGATTCAGGATAAATTTATTCAGAAGAATTCACTCAGAAATAAAAATATACCAGTTGCAGGTTTTTTAAAAATAAATGAGGACACTGCTTATTCAAATATTGTTAATGCCCTTGGTAAGAAATTCATTCTGAAATCTCGTAAAATGGGCTATGATGGGTATGGCAATCACAGTGTAAAGTCCGAGAAAGATTATCTGCAAGGTATTAAAAAACTTGGTTCCCGACATAGTGAACTAATGGCTGAAAGGTTTATCGATTTTGATATGGAACTTGCCATTATGGTTGCGAGAACTAAAAAAGAAATAAAAACTTACCCGGTGGTTCAAACGATTCAAAAGAATCATATTTGCCACACAGTAATAGCGCCAGCGCAAATAAATCCGGCAGTAAGAAAAAAAGCAGAAAAAATTGCAGTTGAATCTGTTAAAGCAATAAAGGGATATGGAATATTCGGTGTTGAAATGTTTCTGGTAAAGGGCAAAGAAATACTGGTAAACGAAATGGCTCCACGTCCGCATAATTCAGGACATTACACAATTGAAGCTTGCGTAACTTCACAATTTGAAAATCACATTAGGGCTGTTTTAAACCTTCCGTTAGGCTCAACGGAAATGGTGAAGCCTTTTGCCGTAATGATAAATCTGCTTGGAAAAAGAAACGGAAACGGTATAGTTGAAAATTATAATAAGGTATTAAAAAGCGAAATCGTGCACTTCCATATTTATGGCAAAGAAAAATCCAGGCCGGGAAGAAAGATGGGACATATTACGGTTATGGGCGAAAACCTTAATGAAATATTGAATCTTGCAAAGCGTGTTGAAAAAGATACTATCATTTAGATTGGGAATTTAATTATTTTCACAATTATTATTTATAATAAATTAAAAAAAAGAGCGTATAGGCCATTAGTAAAAATGGAGTAGTTATGGCAAAAAAACCTGTAGTTGCTGTAATAATGGGAAGCGATTCTGATCTTCTGGTAATGAATGAAGCAGTAAAAGTTCTAAAATATTTTAAAGTTACTTATGAAGTAAAGATTGTATCAGCTCATCGCACACCCAAATTTATGGCTGAATATGGAAGCAAGGCTCACGAAAAAGGTTTAAAAATAATTATTGCCGGGGCGGGCGGCGCTGCGCATCTTCCGGGAATGACTGCCTCGCATACGCCCTTACCTGTTATTGGAGTTCCGGTAAAAACAAAGTCTCTTAATGGTCTTGACTCGCTACTTTCAATTGTTCAAATGCCGGGAGGAGTTCCGGTAGCTACCGTAGGGATAAACCAGGCTAAAAATGCAGGATTACTAGCTATTGAAATATTGGCTACCAATAATTTGTCACTTCAGAAAAAAATAATTTCATATAAAAAGAAAATGGCAATGGAGTCTAGGAATAAAAATAAGAAAATAAAACGAGGTTAAGTTATATGCGTTGAAGGGCTGATTGGTGAACCGATTAGTTTTTCTGTTGTCCATTTATTCTCCTGCGTCTTATCATTAACTCTTACTTTACATTCCGAATAATCACAGAATATACATAAATGTTCAGTACAATAATCTAAATGGACTCTGATTTCTGAATTTGGGATTTCTGATTCCAGTTGTTCTTCAATATATTCTTCCTCCAGATGCGATTCCTTTATTGTAAAATAAAAAGGAAGTATCAGGTGAAAATCTATAAATACCTTGTCGCCTGATTTCCAGAATCTAAGTTGATGAATATCTATCCAATATTTTTTTCTCATTGAATTCAATTTTGCAACTATTTTATCAAGTAATTCTATATCGGTTTCATTCATTAATCCGCCAATAGACTGACGAATAAGCTTGTAGCCAGTAAAAACAATATTTAAAGCTATTGCTATAGCAAACAGTGGATCTATAATTTCAAATTTTGTTATCAGAACTATTATTATTCCTATTATAACGCCGATACTGGTATATGAATCAGTTAATACGTGTTTGCCATCAGCTATTAGTGTTAACGAATTCGTCTTATTCCCTGTTCGTATAAGGTAAAACCCGAGCACAAGATTTATAGCTCCGGCAGCAGAAATAATGATCACACCGATATCAAGCTGTTTAAGATGAGAGCCAACAATTATATCCATTATTGAAGTATAAATAATAAAAATTGCTGCTATAACGATTAATAGACCTTCAACCCCTGCTGAAAAAAACTCTATATTTCCGTGACCATAAAGATGCGAGTCATCTGCCGGCCGGGATGCGAGAATTATGCTAAATAGTGCCATTAAAGTAGCCAAAACGTGCACCACAGATTCGGCTGCATCAGAAAATATGGCTGCAGAGCCTGTTATCAAATAGGCTCCCATCTTTGAAAAAAACATGCCGATTCCAATAGCTAGAGAAATATAGGCAGCTTTCTTTTTTAGTGATAGAGTGTTAACCATTTGATCCCTGATATATAAATCTGATATGTAAAATTAAGTTAAATATTGATAATTAATTCAATTATCTGCTCAAAGAAGCTATTTCCGGTTATTTTATTAAATTGCTACTAGTTAGCTATTTCGATAAATTTCAATAATAGAAATTTTGGAGATTAGATTTGATGAAATCAACACTATTGTTAGTCATTTTTGCATTACTAATTGCTGGATGCGGTAAAAAATCTGATAAAGATTATTTGGATTCAGCTGAAAAAAGTATGAGTGCGAATCATGTACAGGAGGCAATTAAATCATTTCAAACTTTATTAAGTGAATATCCTGACAGTAAACTAGCTCCCGATGTTATGGTAAGGCTGGCTGGTATATATCAAAACAGATCAGACACTGCTTATACACCGAAAGAATCTTATGAAAAAGCTGCTGAATTGTATATGGAGGTTTTTAAAAAATATCCTGATAGTGACAAAGCTCCGACTTCATTATTTATGTCTGGCTTTATAGAAGCTAATAACTTGTATAATTATGATCAAGCTACAAAAACTTATCAGTTGTTTCTGGAAAAGTATCCTGAACATCAGTTAGCAAAATCCGCCAGAGAAGAGTTGAATACAATGGGAATGGCGCCTGATGAAATCTTAAAGAAAAATAATAACTCTAAGAAAATTTAATGCCTATTGATTCGCAGGATTATAAGAAGTATTTAAATCCTTCTGTAATTTCAAAACTAAATTCTCTCGAATTAAGAGCTCGGCTGGTTGTTGAAGGTTTTATGGTCGGGCTGCATAAAAGCCCCTACCACGGTTTTTCAGTTGAGTTTAGTGAACATCGTCCATATATGCAGGGTGATTCATTAAGGGATATTGACTGGAAAGTTTATGGAAAGACGGAAAGATTTTTTATTAAGCAATATGAAGAAGAAACAAATCTAAAAAGTTATATACTTCTGGATACCAGCCGCTCGATGAATTATGCATCTCAAGGAAATGTTAGCAAACTTGAATATGCGGCAACGCTTGTTGCTGGCTTGAGTTATCTTATGATTCGGCAGCAGGATGCGGTTGGGCTTTCACTGTATTCGGAAAAAATTGATAAATACCTGCCACCAAAAGCTTCTAAAGCATATTTACAGGAAATATTAAAAAGTTTAACAGAAACAAAAGCGTCAAATAAAACTAACACTGCTTCTTCGCTCCATTCAATCGCCGAAAAAATAAAGAGGAGGGGATTGGTGATAATTGTTTCTGATCTTTTTGATGATATCAATTCTGTGCTGACGGCATTGAAACATTTCAGATATAAAAAAAATGAAGTAATTGTTTTTCAGATTCTTGATCCGCAGGAAAGAAATTTTGCTTTTGGAGCAGATGCAATATTTAAAGATATGGAGACAGATGATGAGATAACCACTCAACCTTACCAGATTCAAAAAGCATATAAAGAAGCAATGTTAGAGTTTGTCGGCAGGATTAAGGCCGAATGTCTGAATTCAAATATTGAATATAACTTAATTGAAACTTCAATGCCGTTTGATAAAGCATTGTTCAGCTATATTCAGAAGAGGAGTAAGCTATTTTAGCAGTTCTTTAATATCTTTAAAATATTTCTCTGCAAGCGCTTCTGCTTCTTTTTGACTTTCGCCTTCAACTATAATTCTAATAATTGGTTCTGTATTTGATTTCCTAAAGTGTACCCAGTGATTGAAAAAATCTACTCTTAATCCATCTTCGGTATTGAAGGTCTCTTCACCGTATTGTTTTTCAAGGGTTTCAATTACTTTATCCGGGTTGAGTTCGCCCAAATCAATCTTCTTTTTAACAATGAAATATTTAGGCAATGAATCTTTAAGCACGCTCATTTTACCTTTGAATTCCGCTAAATGCTGAAGAGTAATTGCAATTCCAACCAGTGCATCTCTGCCATAATGGAGTGCAGGATAAATTACACCACCGCTGCCTTCTCCGCCAATAATTGCTTTAACTTCATTCATTTTTTTAACGACGTTTGCTTCACCAACTGGCGAACGGAAAACTTTGGCCCCATAATCGTGAGCAACATCATCTACCGCCCTTGTTGTGGATAGATTTACAACAACATTGCCTTTCTTCTTTGACAAAATAAATTTTACCGCCTGGGTGATTGTATTTTCTTCTCCGAAAGGTTTACCGTTTTCTGTAATTAATACTAGTCTGTCAACATCGGGGTCAACAACGATTCCAAGATCAGCTTTTTCTTTTTTGACTCTTTTCATTGTTTTAACCAGGTTCTCCGGTATTGGTTCAGGCAGACGAGGAAATATTCCCGATTTATCGCAATTCATTTCAATCACTTTGCAGCCCAGCTCTTTCAGCATTTGCGGAACTACATAAACTCCTGCACCGTTAACGCAATCAACAACTACTTTAAACTTTTTCCTTTTTATCTTCGCTTTATCGATGTATTTTAATTTCAGGACATCTTCAACGTGCTTTTTTAATGCCGCATCAAACTTTTTTCTTATTCCAATTTCATTCCACAGTTTATAAGTATCAATAGACTTGTCCATTAGCTTTTTCATTTCTTCGTTTTCTTCGGGACTCATAAACTGTCCGCTGCTGTTCAATAGTTTTAGCGCATTCCATTCATTCGGGTTGTGACTTGCCGATATTGCAATTCCGCCCTGAGCTTTTAATATTTTCACAGTATATTGAACTGTTGGAGTTGGTACTATTCCAATTTCCACTACTTTTATTCCTTTAGCGAGTAATGTTCCTGTAACTATTTCCTGAACCATATCACCCGTAATTCTTGCATCGCGTCCGACAACAACTGTTCCTTTTCCAATAAAATCAGCATAAGCTGATGTATATTTAACTAGCACATTTGGATCCAGTCCGTCGCCGATAATTCCTCTTATTCCTGATATACTTACCATTAAAGTCGACATTAAAACTCCCAAAGTTTTATTATTTTGATGAGCGTATTATATTCATGTACCAAATATAAAGTCTATAATGCTTAAAAGGAAAATTCGTCACATAAATAGTTTGCTGGTTAAGAAATATGGGATTCCGCCAAGAAGCAAAATTCCACCTGGACCGGTTGATATGCTAATAGCAACGATACTTTCCCAAAATACAAATGATAAAAATTCGTACAAAGCTTTTCATAATTTGAAAGACAATTACTTTAACTGGGAAGAAGTAGCTAAACTCACAACTTCAAAAATTGAAAAAATAATAAAAGTGGCAGGTCTCGGAAAACAAAAATCGAAAGCGATCAAAAATGTTCTTTCAACTTTGTTAAAACAAAAAGGAAAGATATCTCTCGATCATTTAAAAAAAATGAATGATGAGGATGTTCTTCAGGAATTAGTTTCCTTTCCCGGTGTCGGTGTAAAAACCGCAAGCTGTGTTCTGCTTTTTTCTCTCAGGAAAAACTTCTGTCCTGTTGATACTCACGTGCATAGAACGACAAACAGGATCGGAATTGTAAAAACATCAACACCCGATAAAACATTCATTATTCTTAATAAAAATATGCCTGATGGAATTGCTCACCAGTTCCATACGAACCTAATTAGGCTGGGCAGGGAAATATGCAAGCCAGCTAACCCAAACTGTACTATTTGTCCGGTGCTTAATATTTGTGATTATAAGGACAAGAACTTAGAAAATTCTTCAAAGTATAAGGTTAATGATTTTCTTCTTCTTGATTCAATTCAATAATTCGTAACTCAGGTTATTAACCTGAGTTACGAAAATAAATCACTTGATTTAAATTCTTATAATTCCTAATATTACGAATAATCATCTAAAAAAGTAGCTAAAAGCCGAATGATCAACAAGATTGACTCAAGAATTCTTAATATATTGCAATCAAATTCAAGAATTTCGAATGCAGAAATTGCCCGTCAAATCAATATGGCACCTTCAGCCGTGCTTGAAAGAATTAAGAAACTTGAAAAAAATAAAATCATAAAAAAATATACGGTCCAGCTCGAAGCAGCTGAAGTAGAAAAAGATTTGCTAGCTTTCATTCATGTTAGGGCGACCGGGCCAATCGTCGACCAGAGTACGGCAAAAGCCCTTGCGAAAGTACCGGAGGTTCAGGAAGTTCATATGGTAGCCGGAGAAGATTGTTTCCTTGTTAAAGTCAGAGTGGAAAATGCTGCAGCCTTGACAGAGCTTCTAAGAACTAAGATAGCTTCTATAAGTTCGATTAGATCAACGAGTACGACAATAGTTTTGGAAACAGTAAAGGAAACATCGGAATTAGTATTCTGATTTAACTGTTACTGGTTAATGAAATACCCTTTGGTTTTATAAAATAATTTAAATAATGATCGAAAATAAAATGGAGAAGATTTAATGGCACATCCGATTGGAATAATTGGTTACGATTACGTGGAATTTTATGTCGGCTCTGCAAAAATGTGGGCATACTGGCATGCAAAAGGATTGGGGATGAAAATAAAAGCCTATTCTGGTCCAGAGACTGGTGTGAAGGATAGGGCTTCTTATTTTATGGAATTAAATGATCTTAAAATTGTTGTCACATCTCCTATTAAACCAGGTACTTCAGATATAAATTTATTTGTCCAGCAGCACGGTGATGGAGTTAAAAGATGGTCATTGAAAGTTAAAGATGTAAAAGTTGCATTTAATAATGCTATTAAAAATGGTGCAATTCCGGTTAGAAATTATAAAAAGATCAGTGACGATAAAGGATATATCGAAGAAGCAGCAATAAAACTTTATGATGATGCCGAGATTGTTTTTATTAACAGGGATAATTATAAAGGATTATTCAAACCAGGATTCGGTGAACCAAGACAAAAAATTAAACTGGATGCAAAACCAACTCACCTTCAATCGATAGATCATATAGTTGGAAATGTAAGGGTAAATGAGATGGATCTCTGGGCTAAATATTTTAACAAGAGTTTAAACTTTGAAACATTTATTGAATTTGGGGCGGGTGATATTTCTACACAATATTCAGCATTGCTTTCAAAAGTTGTACGTTCAAAAGAAGGAGCACCAATTAAAAATCCAATGAATGAACCTTATGAAGGATTAAAGAAATCACAAATTGAAGAATATATTGATGAATATTTTGGTTCAGGTATTCAGCATATTGCAATCTCAACTCCGAATGTAATAGAAACTATTGCTGCGATGAAGGAAAACGGAATTGAATTTTTGCAGCCACCTGATACTTATTACAAAATGTTGAAGGAAAAGAAAATTGATATAGCAGAAGATATTGAATTACTTAAAAAGCATGGTATCCTTTGCGATGATTCAGAGGGTACAGGATATCTTCTTCAATTATTTACAAAGCCTATCGGCGATAGACCAACATTCTTTTACGAAATAATTCAGAGAAAAAAAGGTGCACAGGGATTCGGTCAGGGAAATTTCCAGTCATTTTTTGAATCAATTGAAAGAGATCAGATGTCCAGAGGTAATTTCGATAAAGATCCGGAAGAATAGAAATAACATTGTTTTTATAAATTAATAATTGGAGGTCTCAAATGCCCTTTTATGTTCAGTTAGGAAAAGTTCCTCCCAAAAGACATACGACATTTTTTAAGCCTGATGGAAAATCTCTTTACAGGGAAGAACTATTCAGCACAAAAGGATTCTCAGGAATTTATTCAAACAAATATCATTTATATATGCCTCCACAGGTTGAAACCATCGGAGAAATTAAAAAGTCAGAAGATAATGCCTGGCCTGACGCTCCGCTGCAATATTATCATTTTAAAACTGATGCCAAAAAATCAAAAGGAAATTTTATTGAGCCCCGCAGAGAATTTCTAAAAAATGATCATTGCATAATTTCAACAGCGCACGTTACGGAAGACGCTGATATATTTTATCGAAACAGCTACAAACACGAAATAGTATTCGTCCATCACGGCAAAGGAAAGTTTTTATCTGAATATGGTTCCAATCCTTTTGAGCAATGGGATTATATAGTTGTACCAAAAGGAACGACATATCAAATGAAATTTGATGATTTCAAGGATGATAAATTATTTATAATTGAATCAGACACACCCTTTGATATTCCTGCTCATTTCAGGAATGAATACGGACAATTAAAAGAAGATGCGCCTTACTACGAAAGAGATTTCAAACCGCCTCATTTTATGGAACCTGTTGATAAAAAAGGGAAATTTAATTTAATACTTAAAGTATCCAACAGAACTTTTAAATATGAGCTTCCTCATCATCCGTTTGATGTTGTGGGTTGGGACGGATTTTTATATCCATATACTTTTAATCTAAAAGAATACGCACCGAAAGTTGGAAAAATTCATCTTCCTCCTCCGATTCACTTGATGTTTACGACTGAACATTTTGTGGTTTGTAATTTCGTGCCGCGTTTATTTGATTTTCATCCGCAGTCAATTCCTGCGCCATACTACCATTCAAATGTTGACAGCGACGAAGTGCTTTATTATGTGCACGGTGATTTTATGTCGAGGACTGGAGTAGAGGAAGGCTCCATAACTTTACATCCAATGGGAATTCCCCACGGACCGCAGCCGGGAAAAACTGAAGCTTCGATCGGGAAAAAAGAGACTGATGAGTATGCGGTTATGATAGATACTTTCACTCCTTTGAAAGTTACAAAAAATGTAAAAGAAACTATGGTTGAGGATTATCATCACTCCTGGTTGGAAAAATAGTATGGTTAAAATCCCCAAACACATACAGAATCTAAAACCTTATAAAGCGGGAAAACCGATTGAAGAACTTGCGCGTGAGAAAGGGATAAGTAAAATCGTGAAGCTTGCTTCAAATGAAAATCCTCTCGGACCATCTCCAAAAGCGATGGAAATTATAAAGCATCATCTTGAGGATTTACATAGATATACAAATCCTTCTTCCTATAAACTTGTTCACGCAATAGCAAAGAAGTATAATAAGAAACCCGAACAAATTGTAACCGCCAGCGGATCGGATGCTTTACTTCAATATATTATCACTGCTTTCAGCGATGATGAAGATGAGTTACTAACTTCAGAAGGCACATTCATTGGCTGGTATGTCAACGCTGATAAATACGGAAGAAAATCATTTCTTGTGCCGTTAAAGAATTATTATTATGATCTTGAAGCAATTACAGAAAAAATAAATCCGAAAACTAAAATTATTTATCTGGCTAACCCGAATAATCCAACCGGCACTATGTTTACTAAAAATGAATTTGATAAATTTATAGCAAGAGTACCTAAGGATGTATTGATTTTGCTTGATGAAGCTTATACAGTGTATGCAGAGGATAATCCTGATTATCCAAACGGGTTAAAATATGAAAATGAAAACCTGATTGTGCTTAGAACCTTATCTAAAGCTTATGGTCTGGCGGGAATCAGGATTGGCATTGCATTCGGACCTGAATATCTTATAAAGGAGATTTATAAAGTTAAACTTCCATTTGAACCTAATGCTCTGGCTCAGGAAGCTGCGATTGCTGCGCTTGATGACGATGAATTTTTAAATAGGACTAAAAAGTTGAATAAATCTTCCCTGGAAAAAATGAAGAATAAATTTGATGAGCTTTATATCGCTTATGTGCCTACAGCGGCAAATTTTTATATGCTTGTTTTCCCTACAGAGGAATTCGCAACTGAGTTTAATGAAGAATGTCTTAACAGGGGATTGATATTACGGCATGTAAAATCGTTTGGAATTCCTAATGGCATAAGAATAAATTCAGGAACCGATGAGGAAACTGAATTTGCATTAAATGTGGTTAGCGAAATTTATCCCAAACTGATAGAAAAGCATAAAATTCATCATGCTGAATAATTATTGAACTAATGGAGATGTAATGAAGTTAGTATCATTTATAAATAATAATGAAGAAAGACTGGGACTTTTTAACAATAACAAAATTTATGATCTGAAAAATTCAGGTAAAGAATTAAATATAAGTCTTCCATCAACAATGTCAGAATTTCTAAGCGAATTTGAAAATTTGAGTTCTGAAGCAAAAAAAGTTGATGAAGCAATAAAAAGTGGAAAAGTAAAATCAGGATTTGAAAAGGGGGAAACTCGATTGTTGGCTCCCGTTCCGCATCCAACTTCCTGCCGGGATGGTTATGCCTTCCGCCAACATGTTGCCACTGCTAGAAGAAATCGCGGTGTTGAAATGATTCCTGAATTTGATCAGTTCCCGATATTTTATATGACAAATCATAATGCAATTTTTGGGGAAGGTGATATTGTAGTTGAAAGGGACCACCTTGAAAAGCTTGATTTTGAACTTGAATCAGCAATAGTAATTGGTAAGAAAGGAAAAAATATCGAAGCCAAGGATGCTGATTCATACATAGCTGGGTATATGATAATGAATGATCTTTCTGCCCGCATTTTGCAGATGGAAGAAATGAAATTAAATCTTGGTCCGGCAAAAGGGAAAGACTTTGCAACAATGATAGGGCCCTGGCTCGTTACTACAGATGAATTAGAAAAATATAAATTACAAACTCCTGAAGGGAATAAATATGATCTACGAATGACCGCATTCCATAACGGCAGGCAAATCTCTGATGGAAATATGAAAGATATGGACTGGACTTTCGCCCAATTGATTGAACGGGCTTCTTACGGAGTTGAGCTTTATCCCGGAGATGTAATTGGATCGGGAACTGTTGGGACTGGCTGTTACCTGGAATTAAATGGCACTCACGCCATTGAAGCGAAAGCTCAAGGGAAGGAATTTACTCCCGTTTGGTTGAAAGAAGGAGATATAATTGAAATGGAAATTAGCGGGTTGGGTAAACTTTCAAACAAGATAGTTAAAGCCTCAAAGGATTATTCAATATTAGCCAAGAAAAAAAAATCGATATAATAAAAATGCTTCATTACATTCCAAAAGATTTACCAGTGCCTAAATTACATCAGCTTCTATTAGGCGGAATTGGTCCAAGACCAATTGCACTTGTATCCACAATTTCAGAAGATGGAATATTAAATCTCACCCCTTTTTCTTTCTTTAACTGCTTTGGTTCGAATCCGCCAATAATCGCTTTTTCACCTTCCCGGAGAGGAAGAGATGGTTCCTTTAAAAATACATATCTTAATCTCATGAATAATAAAGAATGCGTTGTTCAGTCTGTAACATACTCAATGGTTAATCAGATAAATCTTGCATCAACAGAATATCCTCCCGAAGTTGATGAATTTGTTAAAAGCGGATTAACTCCAATGGATTCTGAATTGGTGAAACCAAAAAGAGTGAAGGAATCTCCATTCCAGATGGAATGTATTATGAGAGAAATGCGGAGTTTCGGAGAGGGAGGGGCATCTCCAAACATTGCAATTTGCGAAGTGCTAAAATTACATGTGGCGGAAGATATTGTAAAAGATGGGGTAATTCATCCTGATGATATCGATCTTGTGGGTAGAATGTCTGCAAATTATTATTCTCGCGCAAGCGGCGAATCCATTTTTGAACTTGTTCAGCCTAAATTTGAGATTGGTGTTGGATATGATCTACTGCCTGATTTTATAAAACAGTCGCATATTTATTCAGCAAATAATCTTGGGGCATTTGGCACATCTCAGCAAATTCCAACATATGTAGAAGTTGAAAAATTTATCCATGACTATGGACATATTAATATTGAAAACTTTGAGGCTACCGAAGAAGCTTTTTTCAGATATCAAAGACAAAATGATTTTAAGAGTATGTTAAAAGCTGCTTTAATATTTTTGGATAATAAAAAACCGAAAGGAAGAATGTACCTTGAACTTACTGCTAAAAGTGCAATTGAAAATAAAGATTATGAATTTGCGTGGAAAGTTGCACTTTATGCGGGTAAATTAAAAAACTGAGAGTTGCTGCTTTGAAAATGCCTCTTTGGAAACCGACGAAAGAAAAAATCAAAAAATCCAATCTTTCCTCTTTTATTAAATTTGTTTTTAAAAATACAAATCAAGAATTAAAATCCTACAATGACCTTTATAATTGGTCTGTAAATGAGATAGAGGAATTCTGGAAAGAGATATGGGAATTTTCCGGGGTAATTCATTCGAAAAAATATACAAAAGTACTTTCATCAAACGAAATGCCCGGAGCTAGATGGTTTGATGGAGCAAAACTTAATTTTGCTGAAAATCTATTAAAATTCAGAGATAATAAAATTGCGATCATCAGTTCAAGGGAAGACCAACCGAATGTTGAACTGACTTATAAACAGCTTTACGATGCCGTAGCTTCCTGCGCCGATGGACTACAAAAATTAGGAGTAAAAAAAGGGGATAGAGTAGCAGGATTTGTTCCCAATTATCCTGAATCAATAATTGCTATGCTTGCTACAACTAGTTTGGGAGCATTATGGTCATCCTGTTCACCTGATTTTGGGTTAAAAGGAGTATTGGATAGATTTGGTCAAATTCAACCCAAGGTCCTTTTTGCAATAGAAGAATACCAATACAATGGAAAAATAATTGCTTGCATGGAAAAAATTCAACAGATAACGGACAATATTCCGGACATTCAAAATGTTGTAATAATTGAAAGGTACTATGATTTTAAGAATATTAAGTCTAAACAAATTAGATTAAACAAAAACAATAAGTATCTGTATTTTAAAGATCTAATGAAATTGTCTACTAAGACACTCGAATTAATTCAATTGTCGTTTGATCATCCTGTTTATATAATGTATTCATCTGGAACTACAGGAGTTCCTAAATGCATAGTTCACGGAGCCGGAGGCACATTGCTTCAGCATTATAAGGAGCACGCCTTGCATACTAATCTAAATAGGAAAGACGTTATTACCTATTTTACAACCTGCGGATGGATGATGTGGAACTGGCTTGTAAGTGCTTTGCAAATTGGCGCGACAATTTATCTTTATGATGGCAGCCCTGTATATCCCAATCCGGGAATATTGTGGGAAAAAATTGAAAAAGAAAAAATTACCATATTTGGAACTAGTCCGAAATTTTTGACCATTTCTCAAAAAAATAATTTGAGACCTAAAAAGAATCTTAATTTATCTTCTCTAAATACAATATTATCAACAGGTTCTCCTTTATCGGCAGAAAATTTTAATTGGGTTTATAAAAATGTAAAAAAAGACGTTCAGCTTTCTTCGATTAGTGGGGGAACGGATATCATTTCCTGTTTTATGTTGGGAAATCCAGTGTTGCCTGTTTTTCCTGAAGAAATTCAATGTCGCGGTTTAGGCATGAAGGTAGAAGCATATAATGAAAAGGGGGAATCAATTACAGGAGAAAAAGGTGAACTTGTATGCACAATGCCATTTCCATCTATGCCGGTATTTTTCTGGAATGATTTAGATGGTGCAAAATATAGATCAGCTTATTTTGAAAAATATCCGGGGGTTTGGCATCATGGTGATTATATTAAAATTACAAAAAATGGCGGAGTTATAGTTTATGGAAGATCTGATGCGACTTTAAATCCAGGAGGCGTAAGAATTGGTACTGCAGAAATTTATAGAGTTGTGGAAGCCATGGATGAAATTGCTGACAGTCTGGTTGTTGGACAGGATTGGGAAAATGATGTAAGAGTTATCCTGTTTATTGTCCTTAAAAGCGGAGCTATATTAAGCGATGATTTATTGGGAAAAATTAGGTCTAACATTAGAAATTCTGCCTCACCAAGGCATGTTCCAGCAAAGATTATAGAAATAATGGAAGTACCTAGAACTATCAGCGGGAAAAAAGTTGAACTGGCCGTCACCAGATTAATTCAGGGTAAAAATATAGATAATAAAGATGCTCTGGCAAATCCTTCGTCTCTTGAACAATTTTTAAATTTAAAGCGTGTTTTATCTGAATAATTCTTAAGTTATTTTATACTATGTAATATTAAACTGAGGGAAATGATGAACATTATACAGGAGATTGTAGGGGATGTTGTAATTCAGAAGGTGAACCTAAAAAGAGCTACATTCAATGAAGCAGACAATATCAAAAGTAATTTAGAAAAGGATCTTAATGATGGTATGAGGAAAATTGTTATTGATCTTTCTGATTGTAAATATATGGATTCTACGTTTCTTGGAGCCCTTATTCAGGCACTAAAGAATTTTTCATCAAATGGGGGTAAAATTAGATTGGCGGGTGTTCACTCAGAAGTTGAGGTCTTGCTAAATATGACAGGTATGCATAAGGTATTTACAATTTTTAAAACCAAAGATGACGCAATCGCAAGTTTCAAAGAATAAGCATTATAATAAAATAAATGAAATCACGAACATTTTCTTTATTAATGCTGACCGCATTTTTGTTAATTACAGTAGCCAATTCACAAACCTTTAAAAATTCTATTAAGGGGAGAGTTCTTGAATACGACACTGGCAAGCCACTGGAGTTTGTTAACGTTTATATCTCAGGAACAACCTGGGGAACTACTACTGATCAATTTGGAAATTTCGAAATTAAAGGTTTGCCTTCCGGATACCAGGAAATTGTAGCTTCTATTATTGGCTATGATTCACAAACTAAATCAGTACACTTGATCGATGGTAATATTGTTCAAGTAATTTTCAAATTAAATGAAGCACATTATGAATTAGAAGCTGTTACTATTTCTGGTGAGGTTCCAATTACCTGGAAAAATAATTATGCCTTATTTGAAAAAAGATTCTTAGGTAACTCTAAATTTGCAGCGGATTGTACAATAAAAAATCCGGAGGTTATAAATTTTAAATGGACTAACTCGCATCATCTAACTGCCCAGGCAGAAGAACCATTAACTATAATAAATAATGATTTGGGATACCTAATAAATTGTGTGCTGGTTTCTTTTGATTGGGATGCGGAAACATACCAGGTTCAGGCTACTTTAAGACCATCCTATACTGAGATGAAAGATACATCTGGTACAAAAAAAGATGAATGGGAAAATAACCGAAGGATCGCTTACAAAGGTTCATTAGATAATTTTCTTGAGGGAGTTAAGGATAATAAACTTAATGTAGACGGTTTCCAGGTTTACCAGGATTATGGACCACTTTCTGATATGTCTTTGAAAAGCCTAAGTCGAATTTGGGAGCCACTTTCCAAAAGTAGTAATGGTCAATACTCACTTTCCTTTAGCGGCTACTTAAGAATTCTTTACGTATCGAAAGATCCTGATAAACCACAAGTTTCGTGGTTAAAATTACTCTACCCAACTATAACACTCGATAAGTACGGATATCCTATTGAACCGCTTCCATTTGAAGTATATGGTTACTGGACTGAATCAGGAATGGCGGATATGCTGCCTAAATATTACTCCCCGGGCGATTCACTTTGATGTTCAGCAAATAAATTGTTTTAATTTTTAAAAGATGCTAATTTAATCGTCAAATTTAAAAATAAAGGCGAATCAATGATTCGCCTGAATAATTTAGCAATTCATAATTTTTAATTACCCAACAGCGCTCTTTTAATAGAATCATCTAATATTCCCGGCATACTCATATGATTCATAAAAGCTCCCATTCCAGCATCCCAAAAATACATATCCATCCTAAACATTTCCCTGGGTGATTGAACTCTAATTTTATTTCCTTGCATTGAAATCAGAACTTCTATAGGATAAGCCGGAACATGATCCAACCCGGGGCACATATTTTTTTCAGATTCATTTTTACCGACTATTTTAAATGATATTGCTTCAGTTCTTGGCCGCGTGATGCCTAACAAAATAGTTGTTGAATCAGGAGAATAGATTTCAGAAATTAATTTCCATTTTAAATTATCTGGTGAAGAAGTCCATCTGTAATCTTTATCATCCTTAATCGGCTGGAAATTTTGAACATTCTTATAAAACTCGTTTTTTAATTCTTCAAGTCCCGACCGGCCTTCATAATTTGTTCGGGTAAATATTATAGGAAATTGATCTTCATCGACAAAATAAGTCATCTTGCCAACCATCATAAACATATCTTTGGAAGCATCTCTCAGGTCTTCATCGCTGCGCACAGGCTCTTTTACAATTGTAACTTTTGTCCCACCTGAAATCGATTGCAATGCAGAAATTATTTTTGATTTCCACTCTATGGTTTTTGAAACTATTTGATTGTATTTAGCATCAGGCAAGTCATTAAATATTATTCGGTTAATGGTTTCAGGATCAGCAATCTCGATCTGAATTCCATCAGGTGTTTCATAAATGCCAGCTCTTAAAAATCCTGCTACCAGATATTTGTCTCCAAAAGAAGTGAGAAGCTTGATATAATCATTATTTGTAAAGACGATTAACTTAGCATTAAAACCACATCTCTCAGTTTGTTTTTCTCTTATAATATCGGGTGTTGCTATTGCATTAAAGGATAAAATTCTGAAACCAGCATTAACCAGTGCATTTTTTGAATTTAAAGAGACATTGTTAAAATCTCCCTTAATATTTGAATTTACAATCATGTAAATTCCATGGTCAGAAGGGAAGGCAGCTAATTGTAACAGAATTACTAATGTTACGACAAATATTTTTTTCATAAATACTCCAATTCCATAAAATAAAAGAGGCTTCAGAAATTTATTCCCAAAGCCTCGTTAATTAATACAGTTTATTTAACTTAAAATAATTAGTGGAAAGCATAACCAACTTCTAATTGCCACTGACTCATATTTAATTTAATTGTTTGCTGACCCGGTGCTTCAAGCGGGTTTGCTCCTGTTACGCTGCTGGCAGGGGCATACATAACCGCAACTGAAATTTCATTAGATTGATTTAGCTTCGTTGTGAATCCTGCTGTAATATGATTTTGAATCGTTGCCGGAGCTAAAATATTAAATAAAACTTCTGAATCAGGTATTGGTTCCTGGCCATATGAATACCCGACCATTAATGTAAAATTATTGCTCGTTTTCCACATCGTTCCGAATTTAAAAACAAGAATATCTTTCCAACCGAAGCCAGCACCATTATCCGTTCCGAGTTGTGCTGTTTGCAAATTAGGAAGCAGAGGATTTCCTATTGATCTGATTCCGCTGTAATAAATATCCTGCACATCAAAAGAAAAAGTTAATTCTTTTGTAGGGAGATATGCAAAGCCAGCAGTCCAATTAGCTGGAATATCAAAACCACCCTGCTGTGCAAACAATCCTTTATATTGATCGAAGTTACTCATAAACATTTTTGTCTGATAGGATGCACCGACATATAGTTGAGGAGTAATATGTCCCTGGTATCCAATTCTTGCGCCAAATCCGGATGATGTGCTTAATCTATTTCCAGTCAGAGCTGTTGGATCGCTTGAAAACATAGAGAACGCAGCCAGGCCTTGTGCTGCAAATGTCTGGTAAGCAAACAATGCAGTTACACCTAATGAATGATCCTGGGAAATTTTCATTGCATAAGTTACTCCAAAGAAAACCTGTTCAAGGTTTACGCCTGTGTTTGGAGAATTTTGATCATAAAATGTTTTATATGGATAATTGGTATTCATTCCTCCGTTTGCATATATCATTGCGCCGAGGGCAGAATTTTCGTTTAGCTTCCAGGTTGCAGCAATGGATGGAATAGGGAAGTATTTTGAATCGCTTTCAAAATTACCAGTTGCAAGACCAAAAGTCCCTGGATAACCGGAAGGATTTCCTGTGATTGTATAATCACGACTTGGACTGAAAAGAGCCAGGTTAATTTCATACTCATTTGAATTCATAAAAGCCAGGGCTGCCGGATTTGTAGCTGCTCCCAGAGAACCAAGTGAAAGTGATACTCCGGAACCCGCTAGCGCTGAATATTTGACTCCATAACCGTTCCTTAAGTAACCCCCGGTTGCAAATATCTGAAGACTGAAGATTGCAATGGTTACTATAACTAAAGATATTTTTTTGATCATTTCCCCACCTGTAGGTTTAGTGATTTGTTTTATTGTGTTTTACTGAGGATATAATATTTAACATCCTTCTCGAATAGCTTTTGATTTACTGCTTTTCAGTTTATTAGGCAATTGATCCGATGAAACTTTTTCACCGGATATTTTATTTCTTAATTCCAATAGATTCTGAAGTCCTTGATCGCTCAACTCGTTTGTAATTGAAATATCAATCGGGTCAATTAAATATTTTTTAGTAGCATCAAATCCTCCTTTGATTGCAAATGCTCTGGCATTTTTTACCTGTCTCAGGTATGCAACTGCTTCCTGGGCATCATCTGTAGAATATCCATAAACAAGAATCATATCATTAGGATTCCATCTTGAGTTTTGCAATTGTTTAAAAGTTTGATTTAATGCTATATTGAGATGTGACTTCTGATAATCGGTTGGATGCCTTAAGTCAATCCAATAGCATTTTGATTGATCATAAGAAAAATATTTTGCTGCTTCAATTGGCAAAACAGTGAATATACCGGCTTTGTTAAAATTTTGCTGTTTTAATTGTGCATCAACGATAAACGGACTTTTTATAAATGATGAAGTCGGAAAAAAGGCCATTACAATTACAATTAGTAAAGCAAGGCCTACAACATAATTTTGTTTTGAAACTTTAAGCATTTTTGCCCCAGAATTTTTGTTGTAATTTCTTCATGCCCAGGCTGCCAAAAACAGCGAGCAATGCTACAAGAAGAACTGCCAGTCCCAAATTAATATTCAACAGCTGATCCAATCTGAAAACACCATTATTATCAGAATTATAAAAGTTGTCCCATAATTGATACTGATCGCCAAATAGTAAACTCCCCAGGAGTACACCAACTACAAACACCATAGCATCAATTTTTCCGGTTACCATTGCTGCAAGGGAAGTGCCGGGACAAAAACCCCCAACCGCCATTCCTATGCCGAATATAAAGCCCGCAACTATCATTGGTAATAGAAATGTGGGAAGAAAATAAATTTTGCCTGCATCAAGTAATCCTAAAAGCGATAATCCCCACAAACCAATTGCTGCTGTTGTAATTGCCGTAAACATTACAACCGGCACGTGAACATCTTTCATATAAAAGGTTTCTGCAATTTTTCTTGAGTTAGTGAAACCAGAGCGTTGCAGAGAATAACCAAATAATAATCCAATCAAGACAGCAAACAAAGAATTTACACTGCCTGAAATAATCCCATTACTTACCCATGGTCCTATCATATCCATTCCCTCCTTACAAAATAAGCAACCGCAAATCCGCCGGCAAATATGGAGAACATAAATGCCCAGGCGCCAACAGAAAGTTCAGCTCCGCCTACTAAGGCCTGACCGCTAGTACAGCCTCTTGCCATTCTTGATGCATAACCAATAAAAATTCCACCAGCGAGAGCAAACCAGAGCCTTCCTTTATTAGAAATATTTGGCCCCTTTAAAATTTCAAATTTTAAATCTCTTGAAACCATTCCGGCTAGAAAACTACCAATTAAAATTCCAATGGCCATAAAGATTAAATAATCGTTTAACGGATTAGCACCATTTGCAACATATTTTGAAAAGTATTGACTTGATTGATTTGCAGATGGAGCTATTAAATTTTGAATCCAAACCGCAAAGTCTGTCATTGCTCCTGAAGCGCCCAGACCTCTTCCGGAGATATAAAAAGTAAGAATCATAGCTATTCCTATCATTATTCCGCCGAATACCGGATTCCATAATTTTTTTTTCATAGATGTTCACCCTCAATTTTATAAATCACTGCCTGATGATCTTTAATGTTTTTGCATTCCTCCAGTTCAGGCAAATAGATTCCATCCTTTTTCAATTCTTCCGCAAAAAACGCGTGCTCTTTATTTTTAATTTCTTTCCACCATTTATAATGATGGAGATACGCATAAAGTTCATTTACTTTACCGGTTATCATTGAAAAAAATGCAGGCCTTTCTTCAGGAAAAAGAGCAGCCATATAAACGTGTACAAAAACGCCTGTAAACACAGACATAGTTGCTACGAAATGTAACATCATTGCCCACTGTATTATTGTTGTTGAGCCGATATGAAACGCCATTATCGGTCCGGTTACCATTAACACAACAGTACAAACAGCTACCACTACCGCATATGCTTTTTGTCCTGCGTTATAAGTGCCTTGTTCCGGCATTTCATAGTGGCTTAGTTTGCCGGCAAGATTTTTAAGTTTGGCAGGAAACCATTTGATGTCATCTTTATCGAGAATTAAATCGTGTTTAATAAAATCCAGTAAGTAATTTCTATACCCGAAGATTGCATATAACAAAAGTGTGAGAACCCAAAATGTTCCGATAGCAATATGGAAATGAAGCATAGCCGACTTAGTTCCAAAAATTCCATTCATCATATCAAGATACCAGACAGGCGCAAACTTTAGATAATCCGCTGACAGTAATGCTACACCTGTAAAAATTAATAGAAACCACGAAATGGCGTTTACCCAGTGTAACGTCACTCCGGCCACACCATGTTTTTTCATAACACGGCTCGCAAGTATCCTCTTTTCCTCAAATGTTAATCGCCTTGGACTTTGTAAAAGATTATGATCCAGGATTATGTCTTGATTCAAATTACTTGTACTTTGACCCATATTTTACTCCTTAACGTCGCTTTCGCCTTTAAAAAGTTGAGTTGCAAATGCTGCCATCTGTCCAAGAAATGTTGCACCGATACCAATGTAGAATAAAGGCTTTAATACATTGCTCCATATTTTTTGTGGAGTCGGCATCTTCGGAAGCTTAGGTGGAAATGCAGCTTCAACAATCGGGAAATTGTTATTACTATCGAGGTAATAAATGTTTGGTCCGACATTAACCTTATCTGATATTATATTACGCGCCCCTGAGGCAACATATTTTGATACTCTCGAATTAGGATCATCCATGTCTCCGAATATTCTTGCGCTTGAAATGCAGGTTGTAACACAGGCTGGTTCGATTCCTTCAGTAACTCTGTCTATGCAAAAATCGCATTTGTCGACTTTATTATCATCAGGATTTATATACCTTGCGCCGTAAGGACATGCATCAATGCAAAGTCCGCATCCTATGCACAAACTTTTATCAACAACTACAATTCCATCTTTTCTTTTATAGGTTGCGCCAGTCGGGCAGGCCTTTACACAGGGAGAGTCATCGCAGTGATTGCACAGTCCGACATAACTAACCTTTTTGATATCAGGATAAACGCCTTCAGGTCTTAAATCGTGAACCCAGTTTCTGTAATAGGGAACCGGCACATCATAATGCGAACGGCAGGCCACTTCACATGCATGGCAGGCAATACATCTATCCATATCAATTACCATTGCATATTTACTCATTATTTCCTCCTAGCATCCTTCTCTTATTGCCGATTGTTTTTTCTTGGGCTGAATATTAAATGATCTGTTTTCAATTTTTTGTTCTATTCCGGAAATCTTGTTTGCAGAAACTCCAGTCATGCTAACTTCAACGGTGGGGAATAGAGGTTGATCATTAACAATGAGTCTGACGAAGTTCACTCTCAATCCTGTGCCTCCGCTTATTGGATCTACATTATATTTAGAGATTAGGTTGTTATCCGAAACATTACGTCTTGTATAATCAAGCAATCCTCGGTCATTTCCACCAAAGCCGTGTGGCAGAAAAACTGCATCCGGTCTCATTCCAGGAGTTAATAATACTTTAATATTATCTGATTTAATTCCATCCTGATTTTCAACAATGACTTCATCTTCATTTTTTAATCCCATGCTTCTACCCATTATTTCATTTAACCATAAATGTGGTTCAGAAATAATAGTATTTAACCAAGGGTTGCTTTCAGTTTTACCATGAGAATGGACTGGCATTAAACCATACACGAGCCTGAAATATCCTTTATCAGGATCATTTACCGGTTGATAAATAGGAAGCGGATCAAAACCTAATTTTTTCAGTTCATTTGAATATATCTGAACTTTTTTATCTTGCGTATTAAATTTATATGTCTCGCCCGGATTTAAATATGGTTTTGCGGGAAACGTAATTACACCATCTTTCTTAAGTTTTGTATATGAAATGCCTGAGTCCTTAAGCTGGAATTTAATTACATCCTCGTAATCATTGTATGGGTAATAATCCGAAAGCCCGAGGCGTTTGCCCAATTCTTTTGCGATCCACCAGCCGGGACGTGTATTTAATTGCCTTTTGACTACAGGCTGTCTTAAGGAAACATACTGCTGGCTCCATCCTGTTACCGTCATTAAAGCATCGTGCCTTTCAAGGTAAGTATCTTCTGGTAAAACTACATCTGCGTACCAGGTTGGTTCAGTAGGTCTTACATCAACAACTGCATAAAAATCGAGATTGTTAATTGCTCTACTTGTTTCTCTTTTAGCAGGAATACTATTAAAAATATTTTGACCGAAAACCATCCATGATTTAATCGGATAAGGTTTTTGTGTAAGAGTAGCTTTAACTAATTCCTGAGTTAATCCTTCCTCTGGATTAGCCAAAGGATATCTATAACCGACTCCATCAGCACGTTCTTTTTGTTGCTTAGGCGGTTCCGGAATATTAAGAGCATTGTAGCTTGCAGGAAACACCGATTTAATAAAATATCCGCCCTTTTGTCCCCAGGTTCCTAAAATTGCAGAAAGTATGGCCATCGATCTTGCTCGCTGTACATCATTGCCATACCAGGCTACGTGCCGTCCTGGATGAACAACGACAGCTGGTTTGGCCTCTATCATGGCTTTTGCAGTTTCTAATATTACTGAAGATGGTATTTCAGTAATTTTTTCCGCCCATTCGGGAGTAAAAGTTTTTACATGGTCAGCTAACTCATTGAAGCCGCTTGTATTTTTTCTTACATAATCTTTATCATAGCCACCTGACTTTATGATTACATTTATCCAGGCGAGAACCAATGCTGTATCTGTACCAGGTTTAATAGGAAGCCACCATTTTGCTTTGCTTGCGGCAGTTGAAAATCTCGGATCAACTGCTATTACTTTGGCTCCGTTTGCAAGTCCATTTGTAAAATCTATAATTTGCCCAGTATGAATATTTTCGCCTAGCGCACTGCCGATTAATACGATTACTTTTGCGTTTGCAAGATCAATTCTTTCAGGCGAGCCTAAAGCTTCGCCGTAGGTTAATTCATATCCAACATCTCTTGATCCGCGGCATTGTGCGAACGACGGAGCCGCGTTATTTGGAGAACCCCAGAATCTATACAAATCATTAATGAATTCGGCAGATGCCCCGTGAGAAAATAAAGCATTAGCTTCCACACCATATTTCTTTGTAACTGCTAACAATTTTTCTGCAGTAAAATCGAGTGCATCAGTCCAACTGACATCTTTCCATTGGCCGCTTCCTCTTTCACCATTTCTGATCATTGGATTTTTTAGTCTGTCTTTTTCATAAAGAAAAGCGACTCCTGCATTACCTCTTGCACAAATCTTTCCACGGTTATTTGGATGCAGTGGATTCCCCTCGATGCTTATAAGCTTACCATCCTCGACATTTGCAATAATTCCGCAGCGCCAGAAACACTGCTCGCATACACTTGGAATTCTTTGAATGAGTTGAGGTTTAACTTTGTCGGCGGCTTTAATCTTTTTTGCAGGAGAAGATATACCTATTGCTGTACCTGATCCCAACAATCCCACTTATTTTTAGGAAAGACCTTCTTGATATCTTGTTAGCCAAGTTATTCCTCCAATGTTACAATCTTAGTTTCATCGAGTAATTTATATCTTTGTTTATTGAATTCGCTTTTATATTAAGCGCATGCAATATTAATCTTTTTATTCTGGTTACAGGTACTTAGAAGGCTCGTCAGGATTTATAATCAACCCAATCTATTATAGAAATGTTAGAAAAGTGTTTGTGCTATTTATTCTGTATTTAAAATCCAATGTTAACAATTTGATTTAGAAATTATATTAATTATAAATACTAGATTTTCTGCTGAATTTTAATTATTTCGATGAATTTTAACTTTTCTATGAGCCGCTTTTAAGTTCCGTAATAATCAGAAATATGTATCTATAGCTATCAATTTCTTTGCCACTCAGAAATACTTTAACGCGATTAAAAAACTCAATAAAATTTTTAGAATTTATCAACGATAGGAAAAAAAGAAATTAGTTTCCATTAGTTGGGAAGAAATTTGTAGAAGAATTTTAATATTGCTTCCTGTTGGTGAGAATCTCTTGCAATTTATCTTTTACAAAAGCAAAATCTCTTTGGTCATTCATATTGTAGTAAGTATCAGCAACATAAAACGATAGCGATTCGGCATTAATAATATTCAGCGTCAATATGTTTTAAAAGTGTTTGAACTTTACATTTACGTTTTTGCTGATTACTATTTCTGTCATCACTTATAAATGGAGATTTAAATGTCTCTTCAATAGTGACAAAAATGTCCCGATTGTACACGCCAACAAGCTGTTGAATAAATCCATCAGCCTTTGCAACAGTTATTAATTTGTCAGTTGGATAGTCAACAATATATTTTATCATCTCTTCTGTAATCAAAGGAACATCACAGGAAATAATAAAATTTTTTTGAGTAGTAGAACATAATAAACCTGAATGAATTCCGGCGAGTGGTCCATAACCTTTATAAATATCTTCAAACATTTCAAGTCCAAGAAATCTGTAATCATCCGGGTCGTTGGTAATCAAAATTACTTTCGAAAAAATATTTTGCATCAATTCAGCGATGTATTCGATGATGGTTTTATCATTAATCTTTAGTAATGATTTATTAACACCCATCCTTGAACTTTTTCCGCCTGAAAGTATTACACCTGTTATATCGGAATACAAAATACTTTGTCTCCTTTATTAAGTTTAATTTTATCTTCTTCAAAAACAATAAGGCAATTTGATTTTCCCATTTCTGCGAGATTGCCGGATGATTGCAAACCGACCCGCTTAACAATAATATTACCTTCTGAATCCTTTGTATATTGTCCACGAATGAAATGTCTTTTCCCATCTTTTTTAGTAATATCTTCATTCAATACTGCAGTAAAATATGGATCATTATCAACGCCAAGTATTTTCAATAAATTGTTTTTAATAAATATTATAAAATTAACCAGGCAGGAAACCGGGTTACCGGGCAGACCGAAAACGACTTTTATTCTCCCTTCATTTTGGTATGTTCCGAAAAGCAAAGGTTTGCCAGGTTTAATATTTACCTTCCAGAAATTTATTGTAATTCCGATTTCTTCCATCACAGATTTTACATAATCATATTTGCCGACTGAAACACCACCGCTGGTGACAAGTATATCAATATCGCTGTTTATAAATGAAATGAATTTATTTTTAATTTCTGCCTTGTCATCCTTAACAATTCCAAGATCAATTCCTGTCTGATTAAAATCGTTTATTGCTGATAAGATTGAATAGACATTTGATGATCTGATTTTGTCATTTCCCGGTGTTTCATAAACATCAACTAATTCGTCCCCGGTTGCTATCACACCAATCCTGAATTTATTGTATACTTTTAATTTCTGCTTCCCACATGAGGAAGCGACGGCAATATGTTTGGGTTTGAGTACAACATTTTTATTTATAGCAAGCTCATCTTTTAATAAATCATTTCCCACGTGCCGTACATTTATTCCTTTTCTAATTGAAACGTTTTCTTTCAACATCAGGTTATCATTTTCAATGAAAACATCCTCAATAGGAATTACAGTATCGGCGTTGCCTGGCATTTTCCCGCCTGTCATTATGATTACAGAAAGTCCATCACATATTTCATAATCTTTAAAATTGCCTGCACTTATTTCTCCAATTATCTTCCATTTATGTATTTCATCATTAAATTTAATTGCGTATCCGTCTACGGCTGAATTTGTGAAAGGGGGGAGATTAATATCTGAATAAATATCCTCGGCAAGTATCCTATTGGTAGATTCTAATATTCCGACTTCTTCGGTTTTAATTTCTATTTTTTTTAATTCTCTTGCTATAATTCTATTGGCTTCGGAATAGCTAATCATAATTCAATTCCGGCATTTTTATAAACAATAATTTTATCATCTTTTTGAATTTTTCCGGATCGAATAACTTTTGCGAAGATTCCTTCTTTCGGCATGACACAGTCACCTACTTTTACAAATATCGCACATTTGCTATGACATTCTTTCCCGATCTGTGTTACTTCCAGTTCTGCTTCATTTCCTATTTTGATCCTTGTCCCGATTTCAATTTCAGGAAGAATTAAAAATTCAGTAGTAATATTCTCAGCAAATGCCCCCGGTCTTAATTTGGATAATCCTGCCTCTCTCATTTTATTTATACTTTCGATTGCAAGGAAACTGACCTGCCTGTGCCAATTTCCGGCGTGAATGTCGCCTTCGATTCCATGATTTTCAATAAGCATTGCTGCATTAACATTCGATTTCGGAATACCTTTTTTCTTGCTTATTGAAATTGCAATTACTTTACCGAGGAGGATCTTTTCTTCAGTTGCTAGTTCAATATCTATTTCTTCAATCTTCATTAGATCATTTTTTAATTTTGTAATCACCGCTTTTACCCCCGGTTTTTGACAATAATTTTATGCCTGAGATTGTTATTGATTTGTCTATTGCCTTACACATATCGTAAACTGTAAGAGCCGCTATCGAAACAGCCATAAGCGCTTCCATTTCTATTCCTGTTTTTGAAACAGTTTTTGCAAATGATTTTATTGTAACTGATTTTCTCTCAGAATTAAGTTTTATATCGAGATCAACTTTTGTGATTAGAATGTTATGACAAAGCGGAATTAACTCTGCCGTTTTTTTAGCTGCTTGTATTCCGGCAAATTTAGCAATTGATAAAACATCACCTTTGGCGATTTCATTTTTTTTGATTTTCTTATAAATCGTTTTTGATATCAATACTTCTGCATAAGCTGAAGCGGTTCTCTCAGTTTCCTTCTTGGAAGATATATCGACCATATTGGCTTTGCCGTTTTTATCAGTGTGAGATAATTCCATTTATCCGCCTATGCTTAGCATATTATTTTTTTCTAATCTTATCAACTCTTCAACGCCGGGATGCACTAAAGCTTTTTTTTGTAATGTGGTTCTCTATAAGTTCGCCAATTTCCTGGTCGGTTAAAGTATCACTCGAAATTAATTGTTTTAAATTTATATCATCATTTCCGGACGAAAAGAGACAAAGCTTCAGTTTTCCATCTGCAGTAATTCTCAACCGGTTACAATTATCACAAAAATGGTTTGAAATTGAGCTAATGAAGCTTACTGAAGCATTATAACCCGACACTTTAAAATCCTTTGCTACACTGTTCTTATCCCTTATTACCGGTTCCAGATCAAAACTATCTGATATTTTTGTGAACATCTCTTTGTAAGAAACAAAACCATATTTTTCCCAGGAATTATTTCCAAAAGGCATGAACTCGATAAATCTCACATTTAACTCATTGTCAATTGCAAAATTTACAAAGTCTATTAATTCGCCGTCGTTTATGTTTTTAATAATTACAACATTAATTTTTAAAGAAGGGAAGTTAAGTGATTTAGCTTTTTTTATCCCTTCAAGCACAGATTCAATGTTATCTTTTCCGGTAATGAATTTAAATCTGTCTTTATTTAAAGTATCAAGGCTGATGTTAAGTATATCCAGGTCGTTCTTTTTCAGTGCATCAATATTGTTATTCAGCAAGGTCCCATTAGTAGTTAGTCCAATCTCAAAATTAAAAATGTTCTTTAAACTTTTGACTTTTCCCAAAAGTTCAAAAATATCCTGTCTGACTAAAGGTTCACCGCCGGTAAAGCGAATTTTTTTGAAGCCAAATTCGCTAACAAAAATATTGATAAGCCTGAGAATTTCTTTATTTGATAAGAAAAAATTTCTCGATATCAAATCTTTATTTTTAGTCACAGGATTACAGTACAGACAATTTAAATTGCATCTATCAGTAAGTGAGATCCTCAGGTAATCGTGTATCCTTCCGTAATTGTCTTTTAGATATTTCATTTTTATAAAATAATTAAAGCCAAAACACCTCCAACAAGTATTACCAGTGCAGGATTTAGCTTAAAGAAAAATATCATTGCAAAACCTACTGCAATGAAAAGAAAGCTTTTAATTTCTACTGAATCTTTCATTGTGTATTGAAACATAATTGCAATGATCATTCCGATAATTGCAAATTTAATCCCTTCGAAGGCTTTATTGAATTCAGCATATTTTGAAAAATGATTATAAAAATAAGATGCCAGTACAATTATTATAGCAGGCGTAACCATATTTCCAAGATTAGCGATAAATACCCCGGGAATTCCTGCAACTTTATATCCAGTGTAAGTGGCGTATTTAATTGAAATTGCACCGGGAAAAACTTCAACCATTCCAAGTATTTTTAAAAATTCATCGCCGGTTAACCAGTGGTGATTTTTTACTACTTCCGTTTCTATAACAGGAATTAAAGAATAAGCCCCGCCGAAAGAAAGCGAGCCGACTTTAAAGAATGAAACAAAAAGCTTAATTAAATTTTCAATCATTATTTCTTATTATCTTCAATTATATCGTCAATCCAGCTTAGTGCCGCCATCATTGAAGGAAGCCCGATTGTTGGCAGTGCCAGCAAAACTGCATGTCTCATTTCTTCCGGTGTTACTCCGGACTTTAATGCTTTTCTCGTGTGTGAATGTACCGCACCTTCCAATCTTGCGCCGGTTGATATTGCAAGTTTAATTAATGCGCGCGTTTTTTCGTCCAGCGGACCTGCATTATGAACTGCAGTTCCAAGAGCTTCATAAGAATTAGCTACTTCCGGGTAATCTTCGGTAAATTTTTGAAATCTTTTAGGTATTGCCATTTTATAGTTCCTTATTTTTTCATAATTAATATTTATAAATGTCAATTATATTGCCAGAAACTTTCTTTTAATTGGTGCAATAAATAAATGAAAAATATTTCCAGTTTCTCTGAAAAAAGAAAAATCCTTTAATACTCCCATTTTATGAGAAATTAATTCCATTTCGGTGATAAACATTTATTGCTTAATCTCGGCATTTTACCAGTGTTTAAATATTGCTTCATTGGTTCTGAATCTGATTTATGACAGTTCAGGCAGGCTCCTACTGTTAAAATCTTTTTTTGTTCTTCAACAGTAAATGGCCGTATATTATTTCTGGTTGCAAAATCGTTTTTTCGTTCATTTAAAAATCCAATCCAGGCATCTTCAGGTAGTTTGTCAATTCCTGAAAGTTTGTACAACGGAGTAAACTCCCATTTGCCTTCTTTTGTAAAAATTAATTTTCCTCTTCCATAACCAAGTGCCAATGGATTATTATGGCATGACTCGCAACTGCGCGAACCTTTACTGATTGTATGTGGCGAAGCAGGAGCAAATAATCTTTTAAATATGTTTTTATTTCCGTTAGAAATATGAATTATCATTCCAGGAATAAAATTATCAACAACCTCTTTGGATTTTCCATTTTTATCTTTTTCAATTTTTATCCCCAGTGTGGGTTCATCAACATTAAAACCAGATGATGTTTCAGTCCATCCTCCTTTTAGATTTTGCTTTGTTAAATTATCATAAGTTTCTGCGTTTGGGTTGTAATCCGTATGACAATTTATACATTGTGAAACCCAGCTTGTATGGCAACTGTTGCAGGAAAGGTTTTTGTGTCCCAGTCCTTCAGTGCAGACAGCTGCAGGTGGTTTAACTATTAAATCTTTGTTATTGTTTATCGTTAAGAGATGAATTTGATTTTTCGAGTCAACATAAGTATTGGTTAATACATAGGACTCTTTCTGAGTAATTAAAAATCTTCTGTTTTTAAAATCGTATTTTCTTAGTGTAATAATCTTTTGTGATTCCTGGTCGGCATTTTCATATTTTGTAGTAAGTGGTTTTCCTTTTAAATGACAATCGGTGCACTGAACTTTAACCTGATCTTCCTTGTGCAAATAAATATTTCCATCTCCCATTACTTCCTTAGAAGTGTGGCAATCAATACAACTCATTCCTTTTTCGTAGTGGATGTCAGCAGGTTCCTTTTTGAATATTCTTCCATCTTCGAGTTCTCGAAAATCAGGTTTGTTATTTATAGGTAAACTGCCAAGTTCTGTTTCCGCCCATCCTTCATAATTTGTTGATATTCTTCCTGATCGGCTGTGACATCCAAAGCAGTGTTCATCGGAAATATTAATTGAAAGTGAAGGATGAACAAATTCCTTTAGTGAATCGGATTTGTACAAAGCGCTATTTGAAAGTCCACCGGTATCTTTTATTGCTTCATCACTGTAATTCAGATGGCAGGCATTGCATCCGCCGCCTCTTGATATTTGTGTAGTTGGCCCGATTTCTGTCTTTTTATTTCCAAGATGACAGGAAGAACAAAGATTCCTTAAATGCAGATCGGCAGGGGAGTAATTAATATCTGTTATCCTGTTAAATTTATTGAGGCTATCTGATTCGCCAAAAGCATAATGATCAACGCTGACAATTCCGGTAAGTGTTGTCATAATAGTGTTGTCAACTCTGCCAGGAATATCGGGATGGCACTGCGGATTGCCGCAAGTTTCCTTTGCATCGTCAAGGTTTCCGGGAATTAATATCATTCCATTATGTGCTGCATCTTTATCGAGGGTAAATACATTCCCTTTATGGCAGGAGGCACAACCGATCGATTCCGGTGAATGAGCAGGTGAAAAACCTTTAGTGTTTTCATGGCAGAACATACAGCCTTCTCTTCTTCCAAGAATTACCGGTATCTTTTTATTTTTTAAATCTTCAATCGAGGCTGAACTGAAATTAAAATCTGTATTTATTTTTATCTCATTGGTAAGTTTATGTTTCCAGGGTAATTCAAGTTTCCAGTTTTCACCTCTGAAAAAAAGTCCAATTATAGTTAACATCAAATAAACCCCTGCTGAATACAGGATTATTCTTTTAACGAGTAAAGAATATTTCTGATTTAAGGAGTGGATTAAATAAATAAGCAATAAATAAAATAAAACGATAATAATTGATATAGCCGGGTAGGAAAGATAATGCAGTAATTCCTGAAGACCCAGAAAATACCATGGGCCTTTAATTATACCTGTAGTATTTGTGTTAAGAGAAGGGGGAAAGAAAAATCCGATTAAAATAAAAATTGGAAATAATAATAATGCCAATCTTAACTTCGGCCAAAATATTTTTGTATGTTCAACCGCTACAACCCATAGAAAAATTGTCGCCGTTGCAATGTGTTGCAAATAAGGTATCTGAAAATCTTTTTCAGTTCCAAGAAGACTAAAGGATAATTCTTTCCCTATAAAAGGAATTTTTCCCAGAAGAGTTGTTAGTATGCTTTTCGCTTGTAAACTGTCAGCATCGCCTTTAAGAATAAATCCGGAAAGCATAGCATAAAAAATTACTATTAAAGCAATCGTTAATCGCAGCCAAACTCCTTTCCTGACATTCTTCTCAGTTGATAATTTTAAATGGTTCCAGAAATGCAAGTATTGTAAAAACTAGAAAAAATTGTGCACTCCAATAGTGAATTATTCTAAATAAATTTGCTGCGGGATTTGTTAATAAAATAATTGATATTGAATCGAAGGGATTTTTTATATCGAAAGGAATTGCGAGCAGGACACCCGATAGTGCTGTAATTAAAAATGACGCAAATGCTATTTGACCATAAGTAGAATTAAATATCCTGGCATATTTTTCATTTTTGAGTTTTATCTGTTTCATCATTAAGCGGGGACATCGATTATGATCTCTTTAGTAGATTTGTCAACTCTGTACGGCAATTGTTCTAAATTATTATTAGCCGGGCCTTTTAGAGACTTTCCCATTAAGCGAAAACTCTGGAACCGTGGCAGGGGCATACAATTTCATTGTTTTCAACTTTATTTAACTTGCATCCTAAATGCGTACATCTTGCGGAAAATATTTTTATTTCATTATCCTTTTTGTTTATGATAATATCATCGGCAATGGTTATGCCATTTTCAATTGCCGGATAATTCAATTTAACTTGGAGATCACGAGAATAGGCCTGGTCTCTTGCTATACTCGAATACCAGGCGGCACCAAAGGGTATCAATGCAACAATACCAAGTTTCTTAAAAAACTCTTTCCTCGAAATATTATTTCCAGTCATAATTAAGACTCAGTTTCATAATTGCGCAATCGATTGCTTTATTTTTCCGCACTCGGCGTGATCTCTATAAACAGTGCAAATTTTACAGTCATTTTTAAAGCATTTATTTCCACTATGATTAAATGTCCAGCAGGGTTGAGAGTGCGATGAATATGCTTGACATTTTTCTCTTTGTTCGATCGAGCAATCAATAAATTTCCAGCAGGGAATTAGAGAATAGATTGTTTTAATTCCTGCTATACTAATTTTACTTTCATTTATTGCTTTCCTGATGCAGTTTATTCTATCGATATCTTCCTGTGAGTAAAGCCTGTGACCAGAATTTTTTTTATGTGGAAGTATCAAGGCCTTCTCTTTCGTACATTCTTAGCGTATGGATGGAAATTCCCAATAAATCTGCCGTAGTACTGATTGTGTAAACCGGGCTGTCTTTTTTTATATCTTCCAAAGCATTACCTTTTTTTATATTTATAAATACCAATTATTTTGCCATTACTTTGGTTCATTTTTTGTCCAAAATTGAAGATATTTGTACGGACTTTTCCGTTTAATAGAAATAAAGCCTTTAGACTTGCCGACTAAGAGAAAATTTGGCTAACTTCATTAAAATCTGACTGATTGGTCATTTATGTATCATTTACAAGTACCCATAACTTCCATTTATATATCGAGTTAGTTATATTTGAAACCGTAGTCTAAAATATGCAGGTTTTTAGCTAAAATGGAAGAAAAATATGATATTGCGGTGCTTGGTGGGGGACCTGGCGGCTATGTGGCAGCTATACGCGCGGGTCAATTAGGAGTTAAAACAGTTGTCATTGATAAAGATAGATTGGGAGGCATTTGTCTTAATTGGGGCTGTATTCCTACAAAATCTTTGCTCAAAGAATGCTGAAATTTTTGACACCATTAAAAACCATGGCGAAGATTTTGGTATTACAGCAAAGGAATTGTCATTTGATTTTACAAAGATCATAAAAAGAAGCCGAAACATTTCTGATAGAATTACCAGTAATGTTGAAATTCTCGTTAAGAAAAATAAAGTCGATAGGATTAAAGGCTTACGGAAAATTAGCTTCCCAAAATCAAATTGATATCTATGATGAAAACGCGAAGAAAGTTCAGTCTGTAAATGCTGATAAAATTATTATTGCTACCGGTGCCAGACCAAGATCAGTTCCATCGATTCCAATTGATAAAGAAAATATAATTACCAGCACTGAAGCTATGACTTTACCTGAACAACCCAAAGAATTAATTGTAATTGGTGCAGGTGCAATTGGAATCGAGTTTGCATATTTCTATAATGTACTCGGGACAAAAGTTACGGTAATCGAAATGCTTGACTCGATTCTTCCGATTGAGGATAAGGAAGTCTCTGACACACTGCCAAGAAGTTTCAGAAAAAGAGGAATTGAAATTTTTACAAAAGCAACAGTTGAAAGAGCAGAAGTTAAAGGAAATAAAGTTGAAGTTACAATTAAAATAGATGGATGAAGTTAAAAAGACTTTCAGCTGATAAAGTTTTAAGTGCAATTGGAGTAACAGGAAATGTTGAAGGATTTGGTCTTGAAGGAGTTGGGAGTTGAATTATATAAAAATCATATCAAGGTTAATAAGTCAACTTATGAAACTAATGTAAAAGGAATTTACGCAATCGGTGATGTAATTGGTCCTCCATGGCTTAGCGCACGTTGCATCTGCAGAAGGAATTCATTGCGTTGAGAAAATAAAAGGAATGAATCCACCTAATATAAATTATGAAGCAATTCCCGGTTGCACTTATTGCCAGCCTCAGGTTGCCAGTGTTGGCTTAACAGAAGCTAAAGCAAGGGAAAAAGGCTATGAAGTTAAGATTGGGAAATTTCCCTTTATGGCAAGCGGAAAAGCCTTTGCTGTCGGTGAAAGGGAAGGGTTTGTAAAGTTCGTTACCGACGCAAAGTATGGTGAAATTTTAGGTGTTCATATAATAGGATCCGAAGCAACGGAATTGATTGCGGAAGCTACATTAGCCAAAACTCTAGAAGCAACCACAGAATCCATTATTAAAACTATTCATGCTCATCCAACTCTTTCTGAATCAGTTATGGAAGCTGCTGCTGCTGTTTACGGAGAATCGATTCATATTTAATTAATTTTATCGGGTAAGGTTTAAGTGTAACAAAGAATTCTAAATTATTGTGATCTTGATTTCATGGATTACCAGGAAGCCTGGGATTTGCAGAAGGAAATACTGAACTTAAGAGTTGATGAAAAGGTTAACGATGTGCTTTTCCTTTTAGAACATCCTCACACATATACCCTTGGTAAAGTAGCTGATAAAAAGAATTTGATCGGTTCAGAGGATTATCTTCACGAAAACAAAATATCTGTTTTTGACATTGACCGCGGAGGTGATATTACTTATCACGGTCCCGGTCAGATTGTTGGCTACCCAATAATTGATTTGAAAAAGTGGAAAAAGGATACGCATAAATATTTGCGTTCACTTGAAGAAGTTATAATAAAAACTTGTGCAGATTACGGACTTAAAGGGTTACGTGATTCCAAATACACCGGAGTCTGGATTGAAGACAAAAAAATCGCTGCCATCGGGATTAAAGTTTCCCGATGGGTAACAATGCACGGGTTTGCATTTAACATCAACACTGATCTCGATTTTTTTTCCGGAATAATACCTTGTGGAATTGCTGACAAAGGAGTGACTTCATTAAAAAATGAGTTAAATAAAAGTATTGATATTTCAGAGGTTAAAGAAAAGCTGGTTAAATAACTTCAAGGAAATTTTTGAATACGATGGTGTTACAATTGCAAATAAAGAAGAATTGTTGGCTGTAAATTTTTCTAATCTCTAACAAAGGAATTGCATAATGGCTAAGAATAATTCCGGAGGGATAAATTCTCGGAAACCTTCATCGGCACAAAAAGAAAAAAATAATTCGCAAAATTTTGGAAATAATGGTTCAGGAAATATGGTTTAATGAATGAAGATCTTAAAAAAGAAGAATTGCTGAAAGTTTTAAGACATATGGTTGTTGCCCGTACAATCGACAATAAAGCCATGAATTTGCTTCGACAGGGGAAAACATTTTTTCATATCGCCGGTGCCGGACATGAAGCAATTCAAACCGCAATTGGATTTTCTCTAGATCCTCAAAAAAGATTGGTTTTTCCCTTATTATCGTGATCTTGCTGTAGTTCTAGCTGCAGGAGTTACTCCAACTGAATTTTTCCTTCAATGTTTTGCAAAAGAGGATGATCCTTCCAGCGGGGCAAGACAGCTTCCGTGCCATTGGGGACACCCGAATATTAAATCTTCCTTCTCAATCCAGCCCAACAGGCACACAATTTCTGCACGCAGTTGGAGCAGCGCTCTCGATGGTTCGTACAGAAAAGAAAGGCATTGCATATGTAAGCAGTGGTGAAGGCACGACCAGCCAGGGCGAATTTCACGAAGCAGTCAATTGGGCTAGCAGGGAAAAACTTCCTGTTCTGTTTGTTAGTTGAAAATAATAAATATGCTATTTCTGTTCCTGTTACAATCGCAAAGCGGTGGAAAGGGAAGTTCCGTTGCTGAAATGATGGGAGGTTATGCAAATCTCTCATCGGGCTAAAATTGATGGGACAGATTATTTTGAGTCTTACGCCAGTGTTCAGGGAGCGTTGGAATATATAAAAGTGGTAAAGGCCCTGCTTTAATTGAAGCGGAAGTTGTAAGGCTGCTTTCGCATTCATCTTCCGATGATCAGAAAAAATACAGAAGTCAGAAAGAACTGGAAGAGGATTTGAAAAATGATCCTATTGAAAAACTTGTAAAGAAAATGATAGATAAGGGACAGTTGACCCGGGATGAGTATGAAAAATTAAAATCAGAAATTGCTGAAGAACTTAGCAATGCAGCAGATGAAGCTTTTGAAACAAGTGACCCGGATCCGCATAATGCAGCGACACATGTTTTTGATGAATCAGGATTCAGAGAATCTCTGGATTATGAATCTACTATTCCTTCAGGTAAGCCTGTTGTAATGGTTGATGCCCTAAATCACGCGATGCACGAAGAAATGGAACACAATGATAAAATTTATATGTTCGGGGAAGATATAGCTGATAATAAAGGTGGTGTATTTACAGCTACGAAAGGTTTATCTTCGAAATTCGGTGGCGACAGAGTTTTTAATTCTCCTCTTGCAGAAGCAAGCATTATGGGTGTTGCAGTTGGAATGGCATTAACAGGATTAAAACCTGTAGTAGAAATTCAGTTCGGTGATTATATATGGCCGGCGTTTATGCAAATGAAAAGTGAAGTAACTACGATGAGATACCGATCCAATAATACCTGGACAGCGCCAGTTGTTACAAGAGTTGCAGTTGGTGGTTATATTCACGGCGGACTTTACCACAGTCAGAATATAGAATCCATATTTGCACACGTTCCCGGCCTTCTAATTGCTTTTCCATCAAATGCAGCAGATGCAAAGGGATTGCTAAAAACTGCATGCAGAATTAATGATCCAGTTTTGTTTTGCGAGCATAAAGGATTGTACAGACAAAGTTCAGCAATGGCTCCCGAACCTAATGGAAATTATTTGCTGCCTTTCGGTAAAGCGAAAATTGTTAAAGAGGGAACGGATGTTACTGTTATTTCTTATGGCGTCTCTCTCTGGGATTCAGTTCTTGCAGCAAAAAAATTAGAAGAAGATGGTTATTCTGTTGAGGTAATTGATATAAGAACCATTATTCCTCTCGATGTTGAAACAATATTCAATTCGGTTAAAAAGACAAACAAAGCTATCGTTATTCACGAAGATACAATTACGGCAGGATTCGGTGCAGAAATTGCAGCAAGAATTGCGGATGAATGTTTTCAATATTTAGATGGACCGGTGAAAAGAATTGCAGCGGAAGATTCACACATTCCGTACTCACCAATCCTGGAAAATGCAATTTTGCCAAACAGACAAAAAGTATTAAATGGAATTAGAGAACTTTTAGAATTTTAAAATATATTTTGAAGCAGGAGCTTTTAGAATGGATGTTGTAATGCCTAAAATGGGTGAAAGTGTTAGTGAAGGAACTATTATCAAATGGCATAAAAAAGTTGGTGATAAAGTAAAGCGCGATGAAATAATTTTTGAAATCAGTACTGATAAAGTTGATACTGAAATTCCGTCTCCTGCAGATGGAGTATTATCAGATATTAAAGTTCAGGAAGGTGATACAGTTGATGTCGGAACTGTTGTGGCAGTAATAGATAAAGAAGGAAGTAGTGGGGTTACGAAAACTGCAACAGTAACAGAGCAGAAGCCAAAAGAAGAGCCACAAAAAGGTTGAGAATCAAGAAATCTGAACCTGAACAGCAAAAAGAAATAAAAGCTGAACAATCTAGTCCCGTTCAATCAAAAGGTAACGAAATTGAAATCAAGATGCCGAAGATGGGTGAATCAGTGATGGAAGGAACCATTATAAAATGGTATAAGAAAGTAGGTGATTTAGTTAAAAAAGATGAAACCATTTTTGAGATAAGCACTGATAAAGTTGATACGGAAGTCCCTTCCCCGGTAGCCGGTTCCGTAGCTGAAATTCTTGTTGCTGAACAGGAAACTGTAGAGGTCGGAACAGTTGTTGCTAAATTATCAACAAGTGCTACAGTTGGAAAAACTTCTCAAAAAGAAGTTGCGCCGGAAAAACAGTCCGAGCCTGTACAAGCACAGCCCATCTGCAATGCATGATAATTTTTCAAATGTAATAAGGGAAGAGCCTAAAGAAGAATTTAAGAAGAGTAATTCATCAAGATTTTACTCGCCGCTTGTAATGAACATTGCACAGAAAAGAGAATGTCTCTTTTGATGAGCTTGAAAGAATAAACGGAACAGGGCTGAACGGGAGAGTAACAAAAAATGATATTTTTGGATATCTTCAAAAGAGAGGTAACGGCGGTGCACGGCAACCCGCACAAAAACAAAAGGAAGTTGTACCATCTCCTTCAATTTCAAAAGTTGAAGCAGTTTATTCAAAAGGTGATGTAACTGTCATCCCGATGGATAATATCAGGCAGAAAATAATGCAGCACATGGTTGCAAGCAGAGATACTTCTGTTCACGTTACAGCTTTAATTGAAGTAGATATGACTAAGATTCATAACTTCATTCAGTCAAAAAAGGAAGAATATATAAATTCACAAAATGTGAAATTAACTTATATGCCTTTTATTGCCGATGCAGTTGTAAAAGGATTGAAAGAATTTCCGTTGATCAATTCAACTATTGAAGGGACTACGATTTATCAGAAAAAATATATCAATCTTGGGATTGCTGTTGCGATGGAACCAAACGGATTAATAGTACCGAATATAAAAGGCGCAGAACAGAGAAATTTAATCGGGCTTGCGAAGGCAATTAAGGACCTTGCAGATAAATCAAGAACGAGAAAACTTTCACCAGATGATATAAGCAGTGGAACATTTACAATTACTAATTACGGCGTCTTCGGAACAGTTTGGGGAACGCCGATAATTAATCAGCCTGAAGTTGCCATACTCGGTGTTGGCGCAGTTGTTAAGAAGCCTGTTGTGATTGAAGTGGATGGTTCTGACGCAATTGGAATAAGACATATGATGTCTTTAACTCTTGCGCACGATCACAGGCTGGTAGATGGAATGCTTGGTGGTAAATTTCTGAAATTCCTGAAGGATACTTTGGAAAGTTTTGATAGTACTGCTCTTTAAGTGAATGGTTGCTGAGAATAACAATAAGAGCAAGAAAATAACAACTGTCATTTCGAATCCGCTTTAGCGGGTGAGAAATCCAAATCGTTAAAAAGATTTTTCAGTCCAGGACTCTTTCGAAATGACAACAAAGAGAAAAATATGTCAGTACTAAATACATATCAAAGAAACGTTAAAGAAGCTTTTGAAAAAGAAAAAATTCCTCTCGGGAAAAGACCGGATTGGTTGAAAGTAAAATTACCTACAGGTGATAATTATTCGAATTTAAAACATCTTGTCAAAGATCAGCATCTTAATACAGTTTGTGAAGAAGCCCGTTGCCCGAATATTGCGGAATGCTGGAATGCAAAGAGTGCGACGTTTATGATACTCGGTGACACTTGCACAAGAAGCTGTGGCTTTTGCAATATTAAAGTCGGAATGCCGGTCGGGCTTGATCTCGATGAGCCAAGAAGAGTTGTGGCCTCAATAAAAGAACTTGGATTAAGACACGCAGTTATTACTTCTGTAAACAGGGATGAACTTGAAGATGGAGGTGCATCTATTTTTGCAGAACTTATTCGTCTTGCAAGGATAGAAGTTCCTGAATGCACTATTGAAATTTTAATTCCCGACTTTCGTGGTGTCGTTTCAGCATTTGAGAAAATAATGCTCAATCCCCCTGATATTTTAAATCACAATTTAGAAACTGTTCCAAGACTTTATCACGTAGTTCGACCGCAAGCCAAGTATGAAAGAAGCCTTAATCTCATTAAATGGTTTAAGATCCAGGTATCTTAAAACAAAAAGCGGAATAATGGTCGGTATAGGCGAAAAACAAGAAGAAGTTTTTGAAACAATGAAACAGCTTGTAAACCACGGTTGTGATATTTTAACAATCGGTCAATATTTGCAGCCGACAAAAAATCATCTTCCTGTTGATCGATTTGTTACCCCGGATGAATTTGCAATGTATAAGGAAGAGGGACTTAAATTAGGGTTCAAAATAGTGGAGTCATCTCCGCTCGTCAGAAGTTCATATCACGCCGACAAACACGCTCGGGCATTATTTTGAGATTTTACAGATAATTAATTATAGTAGTTTTAAAATTTTGTAGTTGAGGGTCTCAAACTCATCTTTACAACTGAAATTACACCAAATTTATGAATCTTAAATTTGGTTAATCATACCCAAATCATTAAATTTGAAGACTAAATTTTAAAAATTAAGGGCTAAAATGAGCGAAAATAAAGGAAAAATCATCCAGGTAATTGGTCCCGTTGTAGATATTGAATTTGAAGAGGGACATCTTCCAAGAATATATAATGCAGTTAAAATTCCACGAACCACTACTGAAGGCGTTAAAGAAGACCTTATTACTGAGGTTCAGCAGCATTTAGGAGAAGACAGGGTACGAACTGTATCAATGGATTCTACCGATGGACTTGTAAGAGGAATGGAAGCATTTGATACTGGAAAGCCGATTTCAGTTCCTGTTGGACCGGCAACGCTCGGAAGATTAATAAATGTGATTGGGAAAGGAATTGATGGGCTTGCACCGATTAAATCTGATAAAGAATATCCAATTCACAGACCTTCTCCGGCTTTCAAAAATCTCTCAACTAAATCAGAAATTTTTGAAACAGGAATAAAAGTTATTGATCTTAATAGAACCTTATTCCAAAGGAGGCAAAACAGGACTTTTCGGGGGTGCGGGTGTTGGAAAAACAGTTATCATACAGGAATTGATTCATAATATTGCTCAGGAACACGGCGGTTATTCTGTGTTTGCAGGAGTTGGTGAAAGAACCCGTGAAGGAAATGACCTCTGGCTTGAAATGAAGGAATCAGGAGTGCTGGATAAAACGGCTCTTGTATTCGGACAGATGAATGAACCACCGGGTGCACGTTTGAGAGTTGGTCTTACAGGACTTACAATTGCAGAATATTTCAGAGATGAAGAGGGAAGAGATGTTCTTCTATTTATCGATAACATTTTCCGATTTACACAGGCAGGTTCTGAAGTATCGGCTCTTCTGGGACGTATGCCTTCAGCTGTTGGTTATCAACCTAACCTTGCTACTGAAATGGGAGCTCTGCAGGAACGAATTACTTCTACCGATAAAGGCTCAATTACTTCTGTGCAGGCAATTTATGTACCTGCAGATGACTTAACAGATCCTGCGCCTGCTGCAGTGTTTGCTCACCTTGATGCAACAACAGTATTAAGCCGTAGAATTTCAGAGCTTGGTATTTATCCTGCGGTTGATCCTCTTGATTCTACATCAAGAATTATGGATCCTGGAATTCTTGGACAGGAACATTACGATGTTGCAAAAAATTGTAAAGAAATTCTTCAGCATTATAAGGATCTTCAGGATATTATTAACATTCTTGGTATGGATGAACTTTCAGATGAAGATAAAACTGTTGTAAGACGTGCAAGAAGAATTGAAAGATTTTTCAGTCAGCCATTCCACGTTGCTGAGCAGTTTACAGGTTTCCCGGGAAAGTATGTTAAAATTGAAGATACAATTCGCGGATTTAAAGGAATTATTAATGGCGAATATGATGAACTTCCGGAGTCCGCCTTTATGTATGTAGGAACAATAGAAGAAGCTGTTGAAAAAGCTAAGAAGATGAAATAGTTTATGACAGAATTAAATCTAAATATATTAACTCCATCAAAATCTATATTTTCAGGGGAAGTAAGATCTATAACAGTCCCCGGTACTGTTGGGAGTTTTCAGGTGCTTCGAAATCATGCGCCTTTGATAAGTACCCTTGAAGTTGGCCTGGTAAAGTTGGAATTTTTAGATGGTTCAACGGAATATTTTGCTACAGGTGGTGGAACGATTGAAATACTTAAAAATAAAGTTACAATTCTTGCAGATTCTATAGAAAGGAGTGATGAAATAGATCCGGACAGGGCAAAGGCTGCTTTGAACAGAGCTAAGCAACGTTTGGCAGAAAAAGGTAATGATAAAACTATCGATGTCACAAGGGCACAGGCTGCAGCCGCAAGAGCACAGAACAGGCTTAGCATCTATGAGAAATTTCTCAGAGGCGTTTCTGCTCCTCAATAATTTCTTGCATACCAATAATTTAAGGGATAAATTTTTAAAAATTTATCCCTTTTTTAATTAATGTTGATGATATTTATATTCTTATTTTAGACAAAATAAATATGGACATAAGGCGATAAAATATTATATTATTGAAGCAATTCCGGTAAAATTCATTATATTTACTTAAAGCTGCAGGTGTATAAATGGCCCAAAATATAAAACTTGAAATGCAACTGCCCAAAGTAGCAGATATTGAACTTGTTGCTCTGCAGGGTTTACAATTAATGGGCGGACATCTGGGCATTTCAGAAGACAAAATCGGTGAAGCCAAAATCCTTGTAACTGAATCAATAATAAATGGCCTTGAACATTCCGGCGAATTAACTCCATATGTAAATGTTGCATTTGAAATGACAAGGGAGAAACTGATCATTTTAGTAACAGATTATGGAAAAGGATTTGAACCGGAAAAGGTTGAAGAGCCCGATATTAAAAAGAAAATTGGTGGTGAAAATAAAAGAGGGTGGGGCCTTAAATTAATGAAGTCAATGTCTGATGATTTTATAATTGAGACGGGCCCAACAGGGACAAAAATAACAATAATTAAGAATTTAGTTTAAGAGGGTAATAATGGTAACAGATTTTAAATTAGAATCAGAAAAGAAAAATGATTGCCTGGTGATGTCCACTTACGGTTATATTAATAATGTTGGCGGACAAAAAATAGTTGAAGAGTTTAACAAATACAAAATTTCCGGTACTAACAATTACATTATGAATTTGAAAGAATCAAAAATTGTAAATTCAATTGGAGTATCATTTCTGATTGAAATGATAGAACAATTAAATGAGACTAGCGGTAAATTGATTTTTACAAACCTGGATCCGACGATTGAAAAAACATTTACAATTATGGGACTTTTCCAATTTGCTCAAAAGGCTAATACAGTTGATGATGCTTTAAAATTATTTTAAGCCTGCAAATAGCTTAAGCGATTCGCTTCTTTATATTTACGAGGGTTTTATAATGGGTAGGGTTATAGCTGAAGACCTTGTGTCAATTCTATCTCATCAGGTCGATTCCTTTCAGGATGGTTTCAAAGTTTTATCAAAATCGTCAAGCATTGCAGAACTTGCAATGAATTTTAACCATATTTTAAGGGGTTCACTATTTATAACTGATGTTAATTTATTCCTCAAAAAAAAGGATCACCCGAATTGGGAGACTCTTTTTTCCAAAGATAACCGTTACCTCGAATATGTAAATGAACTTGAAACATCTGATTCATATTCTATCTCATTCCCGGAAAATAAGCCGTTCAAAATTATTTGCTCTATACCATTAGTTGATAATTCCTATTTCGGAATAATTCTTGGCGACAAACTGGACAAATCCGACTATTCAGAAATAGAAAAAATATTTCTTCAGATTTATCTTCAGATATTTGATAATGCTTATCAGGCATTTGTAAATATTAGAACTGAAAAGAAATTGCTTTTTGATCTAAAGCATCGTGTAGTGCAGCTTAATCACTTAATCGGTACTGGCATTGATATTTCAAATTTGCATAAGTTAGGTATGCAGCTTGAAACTGCACTTGAAAGAGCTGTCTCCCTTACTAATGCTTCAACAGGAATGGTCAGTACGATTTACAATAATGAAACAGTCTCTACAATTGTTTTACCGGAAAATTCTAATCCGGTAGAAATACTGAACGCGCAATATAAAATAGAATCAGAAACTGAATTTATGGGGCGAAAGTATGTATTTTGTCTGGCAAATAAAGAAACAAGAAATGGTATTGAGAACTTTGATGAAACAGATGATATACTTCTTTCCGCAATTGCTATGCAGGTAACGGGCGCACTGGAAAACGAACATTTGCATAACGAAGCGCTAACCAAGGAAAAAATTAAGAAGGAATTGCACGTTGCTTCAACTATTCAGCAAAAAATAATTCCGGAAATATTACCAAAAATTTCCGGATACGATGTTGCCGGGATTAATATTCCCTCAGCGGAAGTAGGTGGAGATTATTACGACTGCATTAAATTATCAGATGGTAGAATTGCTTTAATTATGGCAGATGTTTCAGGCAAAGGTGTTCCGGCCGCTCTTTTAGTTAGCACTTTGAATGCCTCAATGTATTCTTATCTTGATATGAATGTTCCACTTTCAGAAATGGCTTCCAAGATAAATTCTATTATTTATAACGCTTCACCAGCCGATAAATTTATTACATGCTTTATTGCAATACTTTCGCCTGCCACAGGAGAACTTAATGTAGTGAATGCAGGACACAACCCATCTCTACTGCTTAGAATTGATAAAAGTATGAAAAAAATTGAAGCAGGTGGAACAGGGTTTGGAATGCTTGACTTAGGATTACCATTTGAAGAAGAAAAACTTTTAATATACCCCGGTGAACGATTACTTTTATATACTGATGGAATTCCAGAGGCTATGAATGAACAGGAAGAAGAATATTCAGAAGAGTCGATGGAGAATATCTTTTGCACCCAAACTCCTGAGAAGGCATCAGATTTTATCAATAGCCTCGTAGCAGATGTCAAAAAACATACTGCGGGCACTCCTCAGAGCGATGATATTACAGCTCTATATTTAATCAGACATTAAATATTACTTGTAAAAACGCTATTAAAAATAAAAAGGCGTCATAAGGACGCCTTCGTAATCCGATAAATTTATTTTTTTATCTACGTGGTTTTGCTTCATTAACAACGATATTTCTACCGTCAACCTCTGAATTGTTCAATGCTTTAATTGCATTTTCAGCATCAGAAGAGTTTTCCATTTCAACAAATCCGAAACCTCTTGATCTACCTGTTTCACGATCTGTAATAACTTTAGCAGAGACAACCGAACCGTGTGTTTCGAAAATTTCCTGCAATGTGTTGTCTTTTACTGACCAGGGTAATGAACCCACAAATAACTTAGTACTCACTATTAGAACCTCTAAAATATAATATTAAAAAAACCCGGCTTATTACCGAGTTTATAAAATTACGTATAATATTTATCAAAACCTAATGATTTATTGGGTTAAAATATGAACTTTATTTAAGCAATAAATTTTCAAATTTTCAATTGTTTATATAGCCATCGCCAAGAATAATTTCTTTAAGAGCTATCCCTTTTTCGATTTGTTTTTCAAGGTTATCAAAGTGATTTACGAGAAAGGCTATCCTTTTGTTTTCATCGCAAATTGCAAGGAGATTTTGCTGCTGCACAAGCGTTAAACCTGCCTTTTCAGCTATTTTAAAGGATTTGTTCTTAGAAATAGAATAATTCTCCCAGAAACGGTCTTCAAGCTTGAAATTTACTTTATCTATGATTTTTTCAAACCTGTTTTTAAGCTCTTCAATTGAATTTTGATTAATAACGACGTCATTCAAATCACGAAAATTATCAACAAGTCCCTCATAATACCCGTCTGAATGTAAATGATATTCGATCAAAATAAATCTGTTAATAGCTTGAACAACGATATCAGATTCACCATTTTCATATTCAGTGAGTATTCTTTCCACCCTTACAAAACTGCCAACTTTTGATAGCTCTTTTCCTATTTGTGCGACTATACCAAAACCTTCACCATTTGACCTGCAACGACGTATCATTCTTTTATATCTTTCCTCAAATATGTGCAAGGGATATTTTGATTCAGGGAATATAACAAGAGATAGAGGAAATATGGGGATTGAAGAAGAATTCATAGCCAAATATAAAAAGGTTGCAGCAAATGATCCTTAAGAATTATATTATATATACTTAAATGAATCATTTAATGCAACCTCAAAGTAAACGAAAATTTTCATTACCATTATTGCGGGGATGACAATTCCAAAGATTATTTCGCTTTGGAAAACCTGAAAGCAACTTCATCCCAGTTAATTAAATTAAACCAGTTCTCAATGTAATCAGGTCTTTTGTTTTGATATTTCAAATAATAAGCATGCTCCCATACGTCAAGGCCCAATACAGGAGTGCCTTTTTTCTCAGCAACGTCCATTAAAGGATTATCCTGGTTCGGAGTAGACGTAATAGCTAGTTTCCCACCTGAAACAATCAGCCATGCCCAGCCAGAGCCAAACCTGGTCGCGGCAGCCGTGCTGAACTGTTTTTTAAATTCATCGAATGAACCAAAAGCTGAATCAATAGCTGAAGAAAGATCACCGGATGGCTTACCGCCGCCGCCTTTTTTCATAATTGTCCAGAATAATGAATGATTAAAATGTCCGCCTCCATTATTTCTAACAGCTACAGGATGTTTAGAAACATCTTTTAATAATTCTTCAAGTGATTTACCTTCAAGCGCTGTTCCGGCGACGGCATTATTTAAGTTATTTACATACCCTGCGTGATGTTTTCCATGATGAATTTCCATAGTCATTTTGTCAATGTAGGGTTCTAAAGCATCGTGTGCATATGGTAATGCAGGCAATTCAAATTTAGCCATAATCATATCCTCCAAGTTATTTCAGTTAATAAGTTAATCGTGATTGTGCAGAAGCAATAATATGTAATTTTAAACGCCGAATGATTCGCCGCATCCGCACGTTTTTGTTGCATTGGGGTTATTGAAAACAAACCCCTTACCGTTCAATCCATCCGTAAAATCCAGGACAGTTCCTGAAAGGTAAAAGAGACTTTTCCCGTCAACAAAAAGTTTTATTCCGCTTTGTTCAATTGTTGTGTCGCCTTCTTTGGCGGCAGCATCAAAGCCGAGTGAATAGGTAAGTCCTGAACATCCACCACCCTTAACTCCAACTCTAAGTCCGTAATTCTCAGGAACTTTATTTTCACCCATAATCTTCCGTACTTCATTAACTGCTTTATCGGTCATTTTAATTTCTGAATCTATTTGTGTTTCGGCCATATCCTAATCCGTCTTTTTTGATAAATATTTTATAAGTAAAAGTAATAATATTCCCGGTAATTACCAGCCCAGGCTACCGGGGGCTGGTAATGCAGCGCGGGAATTAACTAAAATGGATCTCCGGGTTCTTTTGTTGCAAACTCAGGATAATTAACTTTCCACGTTCCCGAGTTCACTTCAATGAAGAAGCCCTGATCCTGGTAAAGTTTTGCTAATTGTTTTGCAAGATTTTCTGCATCATTATAAGTAACGTCAATTCCTTTTTTCTCTAAAAATTTCTGAATTCCAAACTGAAAATCCCTGAAGAAAAAATTTGAATTGTGAAAAACGGGAAACTTTGCTTTTAGAAAATTCATAAAGATAGTTTCATCGTTTTTAATAATTTCGAAATATTTATCTACATTTTTGCTCATAATACGTTCCCCTTATAAAATGTGACTAATTTTTGTGTTTTGAAAAAGTTTATCTATTTCCATTTGAACTTTAGCGAGCGGATCACGAATCTGGCAGCAGTCCCAGTGTGAACAATCGTGATAACCGCCATCATTTTTCATGCACTTTGTTAACCTGTAATGCGGTTCCATTGCAAGTATGACGTCCAGTAATGCTATATCCTCAGGATGTTTAGCAAGTGAATAACCACCCTTTACACCTTGATAAGAATCAATTAGTTTATTTTTAGAAAGTTTCTGTAAAACTTTTGCAACAAATTCAAACGAAATATCGTACTTGTCTGATATTTCCCTGGCTGTTGAAGCATTGCTTCCGTTTTTCAGAGCCATATACTTCACGGCCATAAAGGCGTATTCTGTTTTTTTTGATAATTTCAGCATTAAACCGGACTTATTATGTCGTATTTCAAACTTATTAAATATTAAAGGAAATTGCAAATATTTTAATGTGTAAAAAATCTTCAATTTAAAGAGGAAATTAGCTATTTTGATTTAGAAAATATCCCATTCATTTTAGCCTGTAATAATCTATGATAAAAATACTTACGGTTAGTTCGCTTAAATATTTAATCTTAATATTAGCGATCCCCGCATTATTTTGTTACGGTCAGTCTAAAGATTCTGCTAATACTATAGATTCATTGGTCATAACAAAAACAATACTTGACACTTCATCTGCTGCAATTCCACTTTCGTTCGGCTGGAAATTTCATTCAGGAGACGATTCAACCTGGGCAGAAAAGAATTTTAATGATTCAAGCTGGCAGACTATTCGACCAAAGCTTTACCTCGATAGCTTGAAAGCAAATACCTGGCTGGGTATTGGCTGGCTTCGGAAAGAATTTAAAATTGATTCATCACTCTTTAACCAATCAGTTGCATTTACCGTTAAACAGAATGGCGCATCACAAATTTACCTGAACGGTAAGCTCATAAAAGAATTTGGAAAAGTTAGCAATAAGGCTGATTCAGAAGTTGTTTACGACCCTCAAAATATTCCACTCATTACAACATTGGATGCAAGTAAAACGCAGGTACTTGCTGTTAGGTATTCGAACTTAAGAGCAAATGAATATTACAAGCGTTATAAAGGTTGGGCTACAGAAGCTGGGTTTTCTATTGCTATTAGCTCAAGCAACAATTCTATACTGCAAAAAACTGCTGGAACATTTCTTAGTACGCTTTTAATTTCACTGTTGGGGGGTATCTTATTAACTTTTGCATTTCTTCACCTGCTGATATATTTCTTTTATTCGAGGGGTAAAGAAAATTTGTTTTATGCTTTATTCACGGGATCAATGGCATTGTTTTTTGGAGTTTCAATATTCCTTAATAATACTCACACAGCCTCAGATATTAGTATTATAGTAAATATATCTCCGGCAATTTTTCTATCACTAATGTTCGCTTCATATAATTTTTTCCTTTATGCCATCTTTTATGACAAGATGCCAAAACAAACATGGATAATTGCAATTGTAGGAGCATTACTCAGTTTGATGTTAATTTTTATATTTTCAAAAGGCGACTGGATGTTCAATTATATATTTGGGCCATTCCTTATTTTGCTTACTATTGAAGGTGTTCGTGTTATCGTTCTTGCAATAAAAAGGAAAAAGAGAAACTCGATAATAATAGGTATTGGCGTTCTAATATTTTTTCTTTTTATTATTTATTTACCAATTTCAAACATATTTAACCTACATTTACCAAACTGGCTTAATCTAGTTTTTCTTTATAGCGGCTTTTTAAGTTTACCGATCTCAATGTCAATTTATCTTGCGCGTGATAGTGCAAAAACCAAAACTGATCTTGAAAACAGGATAGTTGAAGTGCAGGAACTTTCTCAAAAAGCCATAGAACAGGAAAGAAGGGAAGCAGATTTACGAATTGAAACTGAAAGGGAGAGAGCAGAGCACGAAAGAAAAACCAAAGAGCTTGAAGAAGCCAGAGAGCTGCAGCTTTCAATGCTTCCGAAAGAATTGCCTCATTTTCCTAATCTTGAAATTGCTACATACACAAAACCTTCTACTGAAGTCGGTGGTGACTATTACGATTTAATGAAATCAGAAGATGGGACACTTACTTTAATAATTGGCGATGCAACCGGGCACGGACTAAAAGCAGGAACGATGGTCACAGCTACTAAGAGTCTGTTTAACACATTAGGGAATAATTCAGATATCGTCGAAATACTAACGGACTTCAATAGCAGCTTATATAAAATGAAACTGAATAATCTCGCTATGTGTTTGGCAATTCTAAAAATTAAAAATAATAAACTTGAAATAGGTTCAGCAGGAATGCCGCCGGCTCTTATTTACCGGAAATCAACAGGTAATGTGGATGAAATTTTATTAAAAGGAATGTCGCTCGGTTCGATAAAAGAGTTCCCATATTATAAGAAAACTTACAATTTGAATTCCGGAGATGTTATTCTGCTTATGAGTGATGGTTTCCCGGAAAGATTCACTTCTGAAAAAATAATGATCGATTATGATAAAGGAAATGAATTGCTTGCTAAAATTGGAAACGGTTCACCAAATGAAATTATAGATCATTTTGTTAAATTCGGAGATGAATGGGCTGACGGCCATCCGCAGGAAGATGACGTAACTTTTGTTGCGGTGAAAATTAAATAAAAGAAATAAGTATATTTGAATATTCAATTATTGAAGAATATATAGGGTGATATTATGGAAGAAAAAAAATACTCAATAAAATTGCGGGTAAGCAGTATGTACCAGATAGTTCTGGCTGTGCTTATTATTGTGCTCGGAATATTTATGTTGCAGCAAGCCCAGGAAAGAGGAGTTTTCTATTATGTTTATATTTTATTGGGCATGGTTCTGCTTTTTCGTTATTTCAACATGCCTAAGGAAATAATAGTAGATGAAGAACTGGTAACTCTCAGAAACTGGTTTGGAAAGGATAAACTGGCTTATATAAAAGATATTAAAACGATCCAGAAGAGAATGGGCTATCTTTATGTACGAACAGATGAAAAAAGGCTGGTAATGCCATCAGGGTTTAATGATTTGAAAATGTTTGCGGATGATATGAAAGCAAGAAATTCGGGGGTTGAGGTTACCGGAATAAAGTAGTTTTTATGTAGAGATGCGTTGTGATGCATCTCTGAAAATCATTTTTTCTTTCCAATTAAAAATCCTATCAATCCAAACAAAAACCCAAAGACTATATATCCGACACCCGTTGAAATCAGCCAATCGGGTTCAATAACTTTTAAATATCCTCTTGCTTCCATAAAATAAAAAATAATTGTTGCAACAAAACCAAAAATTGTTGCGAGCATCACCTGTCGTTTATTTGTGTTTGGAAGGAATGAAGCAATGACAGGAATAAATATTGTGGTGGTTAAAACTCCGGATGATAAATAAAAAATATCCCATAAAGAAGTTATTACTAATCCATAAATGAACGCGATGAAAACTGCTGATACAGAGATCCATCTTGCCAGCTTATTTAATTTTGCGCTGGTCCATCTTTCACTTAGATGAGGTTCAACTAAATCGTAGGAAAGAGAAAGAGCAACCACATTTCCGCAGGTATCTACTGTCGACATAGACGCAGCTAGCAGGCCAATTCCAAGTAGAATATTTAACCAGCCCGGACTGTAATCCTGCATAATGCTTGCGAAGATTAAAGCACCATCATGAAGTCTTTCAGGTATTATTCCGTTTACGGGAGGATAAAGCAGTAAAGCGCAAAGTCCGATTATCATTGGCAGCAGACCGACAAATATAAACGAATTTGTACCGGCGATTAAAATTCCTTTTCTCGCTTCTTTGTTATCTGCTGCAGCCTGAAGTCTTATCCAGACGTCTGTCTCAATCAACCAGCCGGGAAGATATGCAAAAAATGTCATTGCAATTAATGCTATTCCCGGAGAAAAAATTCCACTGTAGCCAGGATGTGCTTTGGGTGCGATCGATGTGGCGGAAAATATTTGAGCTGATGCATCGTGACTTTTGACTGTATTGACTCCGATAATAGCTATCACAATTACGAATAATGCAACAAAAGCAAATTGAATTCTGTCCGTTGAAACTACAGCGGCGAATCCTCCGGTGTAGGTGTAAAGTGCAATCGTAACGGCAATAAGCAGCATTGTCATTTGAGGCGAAATATTGAGGAATGGAGCGATAGTAATTCCGGCGGCATAAATTTCCGCTCCACCCCAAACTATGAAAACAAAAATCAAAGGTATTGCAAGCAGCTGCCTGATATTTTTTCCGAATCTTTTTCCAAGTAATTCAGGTTGTGAAAATGCATTTAATTTTCTAAAGAGAGGAGCAAAAATAAAATATCCAATCATCGTAATTAGCCAGGGAATTGCAAGCAGCCATGCAGCACCTATCCCATACCAATAAAAAAGCTGTACTCCGTAAACACACGACCAGCTAATCGACATCATACTAGCGGAAATTGATAAACCTATCAAATAACCGGGTACTTTCTTGTTTGCCGCCCAATAAAGTTGTGTATCGGAAGGAGGGGGGCCTTTTTTTCTTTTGAACCAAATATAAAACCCGATGCTAACAACGGAAGCACAATAGGCAAGAAATGCAGCCCAATAAATGATTGTGTATTTCACTAAATAAATTATGAATATTTAATGTTTAATTTTGAATGTAATATTAGGGACTTAGGCATTTAGAAACAAATAAGAAATTGGAAGAAAGTCAATAAAATAATCTGCGGGAACCCGTACAATTAGCGTTCATCCGCGTTCTATCAGAATCCAAAAAATACTAATGAATTTTTTGCAAGATCAATAATCGGCGAGAAATAAATTCCAAAGAAAATGATTGGAGTCACTAATGCAAACAATAAAGCAAGATTTGGAACTGAAGCCGAAAAGCGGGGGATTTCTTTTTCTGCTTTATCAAGGAACATATTCTTTAATACCTTGATATAATAATAAAGTGAAACGACTGTATTTAACAAAGCAATTACTGCAACCACAATCATTTTTGCATCAACTAGCGCAATAAATAAATAAAGCTTTGCCAATAAATCCTGCAGTAGGCGGCAGTCCGGTAAGTGAAACTAAAAATATTGCCAGGCAAATTCCAAGAACCGGCGTTGAGTAACCAAGTCCTTTATAATCATCAAGTTCTTCGCTTCCGATTTTATTTGCAATAAGCATTACAACAAAGAAAGCTCCAAGGTTCATAAAAGCATAAACAATAAAGTAAATTATAATAGCAGTCATTCCTTCATTGGACATAACTGCCAGTCCTAGAAGTAAATAACCTGCATGTGCAATGCTTGAATAGGCAAGCATTCTTTTCATATTATTCTGCCATAGTGCAGCAAAATTTCCAAGCGTCATTGTAAGAATTGAAATTAATAATGAAGAAAGTCTTCCAGTCAATGATATTCAATAAATGCCAGAATCCATTCGGATTTATCGAGCTTAATAAACGTGACTTTGATAAATCTGATTAAAAGTGCAAATCCGGCTGCTTTACTTGCAACTGAAAGAAAAGCAGTAATTGGAATTGGAGCTACCTTCGTAAACATCGGGCGTCCAGAAATGGAATGGTGCAGCTGAAATTTTATATCCGATTCCAACAAAAATCAATATACCCGCAAGAACAAATGTTAAACTTTGGATCTGCGGAGCTTGTATAAGAGAATTAATTTCATAAAGATTAGTGCTTCCGGTAATTCCGTATAATAATTGAAATTCCGAAAAGCATTATTCCGGAAGAAACACCTCCGTATATAACATACTTCAAAGATGCTTCACTGCTGCGTAATGACTTTTAGTAAATCCTGCAAGTACATAAGATGAAAGTGATAACAAGTTCAAGTGAAAGATAAATTAGAATTAGGTCTGATGCGGAAACCATGAAAAACATTCCCAGAATCATACCGAATAATAAGGGTATAATATTCACCATGTCGTTCAGAATGCTGCTTTTATTTCATTTGAACTGATTGAAAAGAAAATAACAAAAATTGAAGCAAAAACGATCACATTTAAAGAATGCACCAAATGGATCTGCAACAATCATTCCGGCGTATGCTGCTTATGGAAAAAGCAAATGTATTTATTCCAAATTGTTCAACTACAAAATAACCTGCTGTAAGCAAGCCCGATAATTGAAATATAGGGAAGAATTTTTTTATTCTTCGAATATCAGATTAAAACAACAACTACAGAACCAATGAGAATTGAAATAGCAATTTCAGGTTTAATTAGATAAAGACTATTTACAAGATAATTTAGATTGTTAGTATTCACTTTAATAAAATTTAGTTTTATAAAATTATTAATGAACCAATTGAGCCGTAAATGACTTGTGAATCCGCCATAAATTTAACCATCGCATTAACTGAAGAATTCATCAAGTTAAGCATTGCTGAAGGATAAACTCCAAGGAAAATTATTATAATGCTTAACGGAATCAGCATTGCATATTCTCTGAAAGTCAAGATCTTTCAGTTGAATTCCATTTTTCTTTTAATGTACCAAGATAAACTCTCTGCATTGTCCAGAGCATATAGCCTGCACCTAAAAGAATTCCAAGAGTTGAAATAACTGTTATTACTCTGATTGTATCAAAGCTGAATGCACCAAGGAAAACAAAAGATTCAGAAATAAATCCGCTTAATCCCGGTAAGACCAATTGCAGCAAAGAATGCAAGGTAACAAATCCTGTATAGATCGGCATTTGAGTAGCAAGTCCACCAAAGTCATCAATATCTCTTGTGTGAGCTCTATCGTAAATAACTCCAACAATTAAGAAGAGCATTGCTGTGATTGTTCCGTGATTAAACATTTGAAGTACTGCTCCTGATATTCCCATCGTAGTTTAATGATGCCATTCCGAGCAAGACAAATCCCATATGTGAAATAGATGAATAAGCAATTAGTTTCTTAAAATCTTTTTGAGCCATTGCGCACAGTGCACCGTAAATAATATTTATCATTCCGAATAATCCAATATACCAGACAAGCTGATCAGTGTAATTCCGGGAAATATTGGATAGCAAACTCTTAATATTCCATAAGTTCCCATCTTCAGAAGAACGCCAGCAAGAATAACACTTATTGCTGTTGGTGCTTCAACGTGTGCATCGGGTAACCATGTGTGGAAAGGGAACATCGGAATTTTAATTGCAAATCCTACAAACAATGCTATATATGCTATGAATCTTAGATTATGCGGATTAAGCGGAGATAGAATTCCGTTAGCAGTATAATTAGCTGTGATTCATCAACTGAAAGCATATTGAATGTAAATACCTTTGATCCGTCAACAAGAGTTTCCGTTGTGCTGAAGTATAATCCGATCATTACAAGTAAGAATAAAAATACTTCCGAACAAAGTGTAGAGGAAGAACTTGATAGCTGCATATTCTCTTCTTGGACCGCCCCAGATTCCAATTAAGAAGTACATCGGTAGAAGCATCAATTTCCCAGAAAATATAGAACAGGAAGAAATCAAGAGAAACAAAAACTCCCATCATTCCGGTATCAAGTAAAAGGAATAAAGCAAAATATCCTTTAACTGATTTGTCAATTGTCCATGAAGACAAGTGTAGCAATAAAAGTAACTGATTGCAGTTAAAAGAACCAACGGAGTACTTAATCCGTCGATTCCAAGGAAATAGTCAATCTTTAATTGTTCCAATCCAGGAAAATCCGTAATTTCAATCCACCTGAATTTTTCAACAAATTGAAATGAAGTTGGATCATTTATTCCGCCGAGTAGCATAATTGTAATTGCTCAGTAAAAAGACTGCGAGAGAATAACCTGTACTCCCGTTATGCAAACAGCGCAGTGTATTTTATTGCCTGAGCATTCTGCTTTTTAAGGAAAAAAATTATAACCATCCCGACAATCGGAAGGAATGTTATAAATGATAATATTGGAAAATTCATTTATCTATTTACCTTAAATTTTCAAAATCTAAAATGATCTTAAATAAAGAACAATAATAATTACTAATGAAAATACTACTAATACAATGTAGGTCTGAACTTTACCGGTCTGGAATCTTCTGAAAATCAACCCTATGAAAGCGCTTAAATATGCCATAAAATTTACAAGACCATCAACAACAATATTATCAAACTTTCCTGCTAAAAAACGAAACAACTTTTGTTACTGTAGCAGAGCCGTTAACAATTCCATCAACTAATAGTATCGATCAAACCATGCAAGGAATTTGCTTAACCCAATTGTACCTGCAACAAATGTTGCATCATAAATTTCATCAAAGTACCATTTGTTTAAGAAAACTTATAAAGTGGTTTAAATCTTTCAGCAAGTTTATCTGCACTTAATCTTTTTCCACTGATAGAACACAAATGCGAGAAGTATTCCACTGACGGCACATAAGTGAAAGAAAGCATTGCAGGAGTAGTGTGCGTGATGCAAAGCTTCTGTATAAGTTTCTGAATACATTATTTCCTGTTCATGCTTACTTAGATCTCATTGCATTTGCTAAGTTGCTTGCTTCATCAGTATTTCATAAAATCGAATATCGTGCACTTTGCGGTGTATATCAACTCAGGAGCTTTAATCCATTTTGTATAAAACCAACCTGCATCCGGATTCACTGGATTTGGAGTATACCAGAATAAATATTGATAGAGCTGATAAAACAACTAAAGGCATTGCCATTACAAATGGTGATTCATGTGCATGATCATATTTCTCTTTATTTCTTGGTTCACCATGGAAAGTTAGTATAACCAGTCTGAACATATAGAATGCAGTCAGCATCGCAACAAAAAATCCAACAACCGGGAATAACCAATGTCCTGTTAGTGATGCAAATGCAAATGTTCCTGCAAGAATTCCATCCTTACTTAAAAATCCTGATGTAAGTGGAATTCCTGATATAGCAAGTGAAGCAATTAAAAATGTTGCATAAGTAATTGGCATTTTCTTTCTTAAGTCCGCCCATATTTCTAATATCCTGTTCATGATGCATTGCATGAATAACAGAACCGGAACCAAGGAATAAACATGCTTTAAAGAATGCATGTGTTATAAGATGGAAGAAAGCAAATTTGTATGCACCAACACCAAGTGCCATTACCATATAACCTAACTGAGCTAATAGTTGAATATGCCAGAACTTTTTTAATATCGTTTTGTGTTAATGCAATTGTTGCAGGAATGAATGCTGATAAAGCTCCGATTATTGCAATTACGAAACAATGCATCTCCAGTTAAAATCGGAAATACTCTTACAACAAGATAAACACCTGCAGCAACCATTGTTGCAGCATGAATTAATGCACTGACAGGAGTAGGACCTTCCATTGCATCGGGCAGCCAAACATGAAGAGGGAATTGAGCTGATTTACCAATTGCTCCGCAGAAAATCAGAATTCCTGTTACTGTCAACCAGAATTCACTGTTGAATGGAAGAATTCCCTGTGATATCTGATGAAAAATTTTATGAAACGTGAAAGTATGATATGTTGTAAATAGTATCAGGATACCGGAAAACATTCCTATATCACCGATCCTGTTTACAATAAATGCTTTCTTGCCAGCATCGGATGCAGATTTCTTTTCATACCAGAAACCGATTAAGTAAATAAGATGATAAACCTACAAGTTCCCAGAAAATATACATCATCAGAATATTGTGTGTAAGTACAATACCTGACATTGAGAAAGTAAAAATTCCTAGATAAGCAAAGTATCTGTTATATCTGTTGTCGCCCTTCATATAAGCAATTGAGAAGAAATGAACCAGCATGCTTATCAATGCAACAACAACAATCATCAATAACGGATAGTTATCTAGGAGCATTCCGAGATCAATAGTTAACTTGCCCGATAACCGGAACATTGCCAAAATTAATCCATTTAAATTCTCGATATAATATTCTGTTCAGGAAATAAGTAAGTTTTGCATATAAGAAGAATAGACAGATAAGTACAAAAGTAGCGATTATTAAGACAAATTTCAAACAGATAAAGCATTTTTTAAGTTTCTTGCCGAAGAATAAAGTAACGTACAAACCCAATAAAGGGAGAAAAAGAATTGCTATAGCAAATTTTATTATAATATTCAGTCATATTATTTAATCTTTTAAGGTATCAATTTCATCAACATTAACATGTTGAGAAATGTTTTATAAATATTCAGAACAATAGCAAGAGCAATTGCAGCTTCGGCAGCAGCAAGTACAATTACAAACAAAGCCATAATCTGTCCCTGGAATCCGAAATTTCCATAACTTGGCAAATGCAATAAAATTTATATTGGCAGCGTTAAGAATCAATTCAATTCCCATAAGAACCATAACTGCATTCTTGCTTGTAACAATTCCAAAAATTCCAAGGCAGAAAAGAATTGAACTGACAACAAAAAATGATTTAAGTCCAATATTGTCCATATAATATTATTTCCTTGCCATAGATGCTGCACCGATTAGTGCAATTAATAATAAAATTCCAAGTAGTTCAAAAACAACTGCGTATTGCTGTAATAAGCAGCATTCCAAGGCTTGATGTTGAAGGAAGGTCAATTGGAGTATCAACTTGTTTTCCATCCAGTGTTCAAAGAGTTGCAGTCAATAATTCCACAAATGCAATCACTACTCCAATTGCTGCTGGAATTATTTGAATTGTTCCTGTTTTAATATTAACATTTGTTATTTTATTTGTTAACATTACTCCGAATAAGAATAGAATAAGATATACCGCCGACATAAACAATCAACTGAACCATTGCAACAAAATCTGCCCCAAGAATAACATAAATTCCTGCAACACCGAAAAAAGTAAATAGAAGATAGAAAGCGGAATAAACAATATTCCTGATTGTAACAACAAAGAATGCTGAAATAATGTTATTGCTGCAAATAAGATAAAATATTATAGTCATAAATATTCATAGTTATTCTGTTTATCCTCTTGGCATTATCTTTATTTCAGGGAATTTGTCCGGTTTTAATCTAGGCTTGGTTTAGCTGCTTTTCTGCTTTAGCAGCAGCTGCTGCTGCGGCTGCAGCTTTCTGAGCAGCTTTTTCAGCTTCAAATTTTGCATAGTTTAGTTTCTTTTCTGAATTCTTTCTTCTGGTGATAAGAGTTACAAAATCATAAACCAGATTTTCTCTTTCAAATTCTGAAAATTCATAAACATCAGTCATATAAATACATTCAGTAGGGCAGGGGAATACACAAAGCTGGCAGTAGCAGCATTTTGCAATATCAATATCAAATTTGTTACCCACAGAGCTTTCTTTTTTCCATTTGAAGTTTTACCAAGATCTTCACCGGGAATTGATTTTACTGTTTCAATTTCAATACAATTAACCGGACAGGCACGTGCACATTGATCGCATCCGATGCAGTCATCCATATTAACATAAAGTCTGTTTCTTTCTCTTTCCGGTAACTTCGAGTTTTACATCCGGATATTGAATAGTAACTGCAGGAACAAATAGATGTTTGAATGTAACTTTCATTCCAATAGATACTGTTGAAATAAACCGTACCATATATTTTTGAAAATATTCTTTCATATTATAAAACTGTTATTAACCCGACAATAATTAAATTAACAAAGGCAATAGGAATTAAATATTTCCAGCAAAGAGCCATCAGCTGATCAACACGGAATCTTGGCAAGAGTCCATCTTAACCACATCTGAACAAATACAAAGAATACTCCTTTTAATGTAAACCAGAAAAATTGTTCAATTGGAATTAGCCAGGGCAAACGAAATGTATTACCAAGATATCCGAAAGGTGATTGATATCCGCCAAAAAATAAAGCAGATACAATTGCAGAAACTGCAAACATATTTGCATATTCAGCAAGGAAGAACATTGCGAACTTCATTCCTGAATATTCAGTATGATAACCGGAAACAAGTTCTGATTCTGCTTCAGGAATATCAAAAGGAGTTCTGTTTACTTCGGCAAGAGTGCTTATATAAAGAATTACAAATCCCATAATCATAAAAGGAATTAATAGAAATTTTCTGCAAAGCAACTCCTGGACCACCAAGTATCATCCAGTTCCAGAAATAGCCGTGTTTGCATTTCACTTAATTTATTTAAGACTTGATAGTTCCTGTTATCATTATAATTGTTAGAATAACTAGAAGTGTTGGAATTTCATAACTAATTATCTGAGCAGCAGAACTCATTGCACCGAGCAAAGAATATTTATTATTCGATGCCCAGCCTGCCATTAAAATTCCTGCAACAACAAGTCCTGAAACAGCAACAATAAAAATTATTCCAAGATCAATGTTTGAACCGATATATGCAAACCTGAAAAGGGAATTGCAGCAAATGCAGCATAACTTCCTGCAAAAACCAGAACCGGTGCAAAATTGAATAAGTGGTTTATCAGTTGCAGTTGGCAACAATATCTTCTTTCTGAAGAAGTTTAATTATATCAGCAATTGTTTGAAGAATTCCGTGATAACCAGTTCTCATTGGACCAAGACTATCCTGCATATGTGCAGAAACTTTTCTTTCCATCAAGACTGCAAAAGAGCAAAGGGAAGTATGAAAACAAATAGAGGTAGCAGACTTACCAATATACATTGCAAGGATTGCATTTCCGGTCAAGATTATAAAAGAAATCGTACATCATCTGTCAATCTCTCCTAAAACAATATCAACACTTCCAAGAATTGCAACTACATCAGCAACCATAATGATCCTTTGCAGAGATTCAGGAAATAACTGCAAGGTTAACAAAAGATGGAGCTCGTACTTTTACTCTGAAAGGATTTAGTAGTTCCATTACTTATAATAAAATATCCTAATTCACCTCGTGGATTTTCAACTCGTGTATAAACTGTCCTACAGGTGGTTTAATTCTTTTTGGAATTGCAGATGTTACATCTCCTTCAGGAATTTGATCAAGTGCCTGTTCAATAATTTTTAAGCTTTCTTCCATTTCCGAACACGAACAAAATATCTGTCCCAGCAATCTCCGACTGTTCCCATTTTCACCCTCACCAACCGGAATTTCAAAATCAAACTTGTCATAAACTGAATAAGGATCATCTTTTCTTAAATCCCATTTCAATCCTGATAGCTCTGAAGCATTGGACCAGTTATTCCATAATTAATTGCAGTATCAAGTGGAAGTACACCAACATTTGCAGTTCTTTCAATAAAAATTCTGTTGTATGAAAGAAGTTCATTTAATTCTTTAATCTTTGGTCTGAAATCTTTTACAGAATTCTTTTGTAAGTCTTATAAAATCAGGATGAAGATCATGAGAAAGTCCACCAATCCAGATATAATTATATAATAGTCTTGCACCGCAGGTAATTTCAAAAAGATTAAGAATTCTTTCTCTGTCTCTGAAAGCAAAATAGAAAAGGAGTGATATGCACCAATATCTGCACCATAAGTTCCAAGAGCAACTAGGTGAGAAGCAATTCTTTGAAGTTCACCCATTATTACTCTTATGTATTCAACTCTTTCAGGAACTTCAATCTCCAGTAATTTTTCCACTGCAACTGCATATCCAAATTCATTACCCATTGAAGCGAGATAATCCATTCTGTCTGTATAAGGAATCACCTGCGGATAAGTCATTGCTTCGCAGTGTTTTTCAAAACATCTGTGAAGATATCCGATATGAGGAATTACTTTAGAATTATTTCACCTTCAAGCTGCAAGCTTCAAGCCTCAGCACTCCATGGGTCGATGGATGCTGAGGTCCCATATTCAGTACCATTTCTTCAGTTTTCAGATCTCTTTTGTAGTAACCTTATTTTCTGTATCTGCTATCATTTATGCTTAAATTCAAAATCTTAAAAATCAAATAACAAATAAAAACCAATGACCAGCTTTTGAAGTTTTGTATTTTGGATATTATTTGTCATTTGCCATTTAATGCTTGTTATTTGTTTAATAAGGTACTTTCATTCCCTGGTAAAATTCAGGATTTTTATAATCTTTTCTTAATGGATATCCTGCCTCCCAATCATAAGGCATTAGTATTCTTCTAAGATCAGGATGATTTAAAAATTTAATTCCTAACAGATCATAAGCTTCTCTTTCGTGCCAGTCTGCAGCTCTCCAGACTTCAGCGACAGATGCAACTTCAGGATTTTCTCTGGATGTTGAAACTTTTAAAACTCAGTTTATGTCTTAATTTTGTTGATTCAAGATGATAGTAAACACTTAGTGTTCCACCTTCATATTGTAGCTATTACCTGATTCGTCAGTTTTACTTTTCACCATTAGCATCATCAACACCTGAAAGATTCATCAAGCTGTCAAATAAGTAAATCATTATTAGTTGTTAAAAATGAGCAAATTTTATCGATCTCCAGATGGATTAACCACTACAAAGTGTTCAAGCGGTAATATCAGTTTTCAATTCAATTATGCAATCACCAAATTTTTCTTTTAGTAGATTAAATATTTCTTCAGCTGTTTTCATGCAGTTTTTTTTACTAATGATTCGTTTCTGATTTTTTCCTGTAGTTTTAATAATCCTTCAAGAAGAGCTTCAGGTCTTGGTGGACAACCAGGGACATAAACATCTACAGGAATTACTCTGTCGACACCTTTTAGTACATGATAACCATGTTCCCAGTAAGGACCACCGCAGTTTGAACAGCTTCCCATTGAAATAACATATTTAGGATCAGGCATTTGTTCATATAATCTTTTAACTCGAATTGCCATTTTAAGAGTTACAGTTCCGGAAATAATAATTACATCTGATTGTCTTGGAGAAGGTCGCGGAATTACTCCGAATCTGTCAAAATCATAATGTGATGCGGAAGTAGCCATCATTTCAATAGCACAGCATGCTAAACCGAAACCAACTTGCCATAAAGAGGATAGCCTTGCCCAGTTAAATAGGTCTTCAACTTTTGCAATTACAATATTATCATCAGTAAATTGTTTATCCAGTAAACCCATAAAACTTTATGCCTCTGTATTAACAGTAATTTTTTCTTCTGATAATTCTTTATTAGTGTTGTGGGACAATTTTTGGTCTTTCCCATTCAAGATCTCCTTTCCTCCATTCATATGCCATCCCCAGTCCCAGTAGGAAAAGGAAAATTGCACCAATTAGAAATCCAGCTAATCCAAATTGTTTATAAACTAAAGCCCAGGGAATAAGCAATACAACTTCAACGTCGAAAATTAAAAAAATCAGAGCAACCACATAAAATCTTATATTGAATTTTACCCACGGAGAACCTTCTGGATTTTCACCGCATTCGTATGTTAAAAGCTTTTCTTTTGTTGGTCTGGATGGACGGAGAAATTTAGAAGCTAACACTGCAACTACAACAAACAGGATTGCGACCAGGAAGAATATGAAAATTTTGCCGAACTCAGTTAGCATTTTTGAAATAATTTGTTGAAAAATATTAGAAACGGCTGCAATTTTATCTGATAAAGTTCTTTAAAACCCTTCTCAATTTTTCTATATCGCGTAATCTATAACAACATATATACCAATTATTTTCGTCAGTTTATTATTCTGTATTTTTGCTGTAATTTAATATATTTCACATTTTTCATTTTCAAAAGTAAGAAATTAAATACAACACAAATTTATTATTCCTATTAGCGAGAATAAGTTAAATAAATTTTTATCAAAGTGCTTGAAATATTTTTTTTAATGGATGAAATTTTGAGGGCATAAATTGAGAATGTCCATTTTCCTCAAATTGATTATAACTTCAATATAAAGTATATTTTATAAATAATAATTATTGTTCTAATGCACCTTTCCTACGCAGTTATAGATCTTTCCAGGTTAAAAAGGAATTTTTTTAACATAAGAAAGAAGATAAAAAACGTAAAAATAATGGCCGTTGTAAAGGCTGATGCCTATGGCCACGGAATAAGGGAAACAGCCAAATTTTTATCTTCATTAGGTAATAAACGCCCGGAATATTTTGCTGTGGCTTTTCCGGATGAAGCTGTTGAATTAAGAAAATCTGGAATTAAAGAGCCCATTCTTGTCTTTGAACCTTTTATCAAAGATCAAATTGAAGACCTTTTTAGGTATAATCTCATTGCAACAGTATTTGCGGAAGAGCATATAAAAATTTTGAGACGGGGACTGAAATCTCATAGAAAAAAAAAGATTAAAGTTCATATTAAAATTAATACAGGGATGAATCGCCTTGGTATCGATCATACAAAGGCTTTTGAATTTGTTAAAAAAATTCATGATCATATAGAATTTGATATTGATGGAATTTATACACACTTTGCCAATTCTGAAGAGACAAATAAGAGTTTTCCAAAGTTTCAAATAAAGCGGTTTAACAGCCTCCTCAAAAAACTTGAAGCAAGCAATATTGATGTTGGATTAAAACACGCTGCAAATTCGGGTGCAATTCTGGATCTGCCGGAATCGTACTATGATATGGTTCGGCCTGGAATATTAATGTATGGATATTACCCGTCGTTGGAAACTTCAGAATCAATTAAGCTGGAGCCGGTTATGTCTGTTATTTCAAGAGTAAGTTCCAGAAGCGAAATTAATAAGGGCGATACAGTTAGTTACGGCCGAAAATACACCGCAAAAAATAAGACAAATATTATTTCCGTTCCTCTTGGATATGCAGATGGGTTCAGCAGGGGATTGTCCAACAAATCAATGGCAATAATAAGAGGTAAGAAATACAGGCAGATCGGTACAGTTTCGATGGATAGAATTATGTTCGAAATTAAAAATGATAATATAAAAGTTGGTGATAAAGTGATTATCTTAGGTGATGAAAAAAAAGTAAATATTACAGCGTGGGATTGGTGTGGAGTTTTAAATACAATTCCATATGAAATAACTTGCGGCATTAGAAAGAGAATAAAAAGAGTTTACATAGGTTCTTAGTTTAACAATGGATTTTGTAAAGCAATATATTATTCAGAGCATAGTCACTGCCTCCAACAATCTAAGGTTAACAACTCAAAAAATTGAAGTCGTTGCCTTACTGCGAAATGCCATTGCAAATTCTCCTGATCTCGAACGGGATATCAAGCGAATGAAAAAGGTTACGGTTCTCTCCACTTTTGCCATTAGGCTTAATGAAATTTATAATTATCTAAATAACAGCCATCTTGATTTGTTAAGACTTTCTGATAAATTAAAAGATCACAGTCAATTATTGATTAAAGACTTAAGTACAATGCTGGATATGGTCGATCCCATCACGTTTGTTTCGTCAATAGAAAAAATATCCGGACCCGGTACTACAGCAGAGAGAGTCCCCGAGGAAGTTAAGAACGATACTGCTGTTGAGAATTCAAAAAGAACAATTGGTGAGAAATTTGAAACACCGAAACACCATGTAAGCAGGACAGAAACTGATATGGAAAAAGAGAAAATTATTTTTGAAGATGACCGCGGTGAAGATGATCTTTTTTTCAGAACTACGAGATGGAAATATTAAGGCCTATTAAACCTATTGATAAACTGCTTAAAAAATTATCAAATGGGGAACAGGGAAATCCTGATGAGCTTAATAGTTACTCTAAATTAATGATGACAAATGGAGAACTCTCGGCTAAGATTGGCTTTGAAATAATCTCAAATATGCATCAGGTAATTGCAAAAGCAATGCAATTGATTAAGGTAAGAGAACTAATGCCGGGCAAAGATGTCATCGAATCTATGCGAGCATGCCTTATAGTAATTGTAGCGGTTGTAAGAGGTAAAGAAGTAGATATCACTGCTTATCTCAATCGTGCCGAGGAATTTGGAAAAGAAATTCAATCATTAAAAATAAAAGGTCTGAGTTAATGAAAATATTTGCAGTAATTATGGCTGGTGGTGTTGGCTCCAGATTCTGGCCAAGAAGTACTGAAAAAACTCCAAAGCAGTTATTGAAGATATTTGGTGAAAATACGATGATTCAAGACACTGTTGATAGGTTGCAAGGCCTTGTTGAAAATGAAGATATTTTTGTGATTACAAATAAAATTCAGCGACCGGAGATTATAAATCAATTGAAGAATGTGCCTGCTGAAAACATCATTGAAGAACCTTTCGGAAGAAATACAGCAGCATGTATCGGACTTGCCTCTTTAATAGTAAAAGAAAAATCAAATGATGGAGTTACAATTATTCTGCCTGCAGATCATATTATCAAAGAAAAAAAAGAATTTCATAAGACTTTAATGACAGCCGCGAAGTTTGCATATGAAAGCAAAGGACTTGTGACAATCGGAATTAATCCAACAAGACCAGAAACAGGTTACGGCTACATTCAAATAGATGAAACAGTTGTATCAGACAATGTTTACAGTGTCCTTAGTTTTGCAGAGAAACCAAATTATGCAACTGCAGTTCGATTTCTTGAAAGCGGTGATTTTTTGTGGAACAGCGGTATGTTTATCTGGAGAGTTGACACAATTCTGGAAGAAATTCATCAATATCTACCTGACCTGCACGAAGGATTGGAAAAAATAAGAAAGGATATAGGCAAACCAGCATATAGTAATACGCTAGCAACTGTTTACGGTCAGTTAAAAAATATTTCAATTGATTATGGCATAATGGAAAAATCGCAAAAAGTATTTTTGACTAAGGGAAATTTTTCCTGGAGTGATGTCGGTAGCTGGGAAGAAGTTTTTACTCTCTCTAAAAAGGATGAAAACGGAATAGCAAAAGTCGGTGATATATTTACTGATATGGTTGTTGATTCCTATATATATTCTCCCGATAAATTTACTGCTGTAATCGGCGTTGATAACTTAATAATTATAAACACAAAAGATGCTTTATTGATATGCAGGAGAGACCAGGGACAGAATGTGAAAAAAGTTGTTGAGCATCTTAAAGTTAATAGTCTTACAAAATATTTGTGATATCTTATTCTTAGTGTCCTTTGAGACTTCATTGAGGACTTTGTGGTTTCTTTCTAGCGAAGTTCACAAAGTGAAACATCTATTATGAAAAAACTAATTACTGAATCTGAAATAATTAAATTTGAAAAAGAAGGCGGTACCGTTTTACCTGTTGGGCAGAATGAAATTGTTACGCCCGGTGCTAAAGACAGAATAAAACAACTCGGTATAAAAATTATTTCAAAGGAAGAAGCTGAGAAATTAACTGCAAACGACCCTGGAATTATTAAATCGCTTATATCAAAAAGTGTTGCTATTGGTGGAGACCATACAGGCTTTAAATTGAAAAATGTTCTTGCAAAAATTTTAATCGATAAAGGTTTCAAACTTACAGATGTCGGAACATTCGATGAAAAGTCCTGTGATTACCCTGACTTTGCTTTAGCAGTTTCAAAAAAAGTAAAGGAGAGAAGCGTTGACTGGGGAATCATTATTGATTCGACAGGAATTCCATCCGCCATCACAGCTAACAAGCTTAAAGGGATCCGGGCAGCAACCTGCTACAATGAATTTTCTGCTCGAAGTGCTAGAGAACACAACAACGCTAATGTTCTTGTTATGGGTGCAAAAGCAATTGGCGAGGAAACAGCTAAATCAATTCTTGAAGTCTGGCTTACTACAAACTTTGGCGGTGGAAGACATCAAAGAAGAATTGATAAGATAACTCAGATTGAAAATGATAAAGAGCTTTAATTTTTCTGAGATGCCTGGATTTAAATTTGCTCAATTCACCTAAAAGCCTAAGTTATCATTTAGTTTTATAAGAACTTAAAATATTATTTAAGTAATTTTATTAAATTCAAAAAATAGTCGTAGTTTGAACCTTTCATAGACCAAAACTTGAGCTTTATCGAAAAGCCTTTCTACTTTGTTTGAATTTAAAAGAATTTACTACTTACCATATAAAGTGTTATTTTTTAAAGTTAAATAGTTAAAGATATAGTCCTATTTCTAAGCTGGACAGCAGCTGCTAAGTTTTGTTCGCCAAACATATTAATTGCATTAATTTTGTATTGTCTTTATTAGCCTAATTACTGACTTGATTTTGTTTATAGAATTAATATTAACTTAAGCAACAAATTTGTTTTATTTATAATAATTTAATGTTAATTAAATTATTTAAGACTATTTTTGTTCTCCGACCTTCCGCCTGACCAGGTACAAGAGGCTTGGTGCCATACCTATAAGGAAAATTCTTATTTCCTAGTTCTGAAAGATTGAATATTGCTTTGTGATATTTGAAAAGTATTAATCAATTTAAAAGGAGTTCTGTATGAATTTCAAATCACCGTCATTATATCTGTTTGCATTAATAATTAGTGCAATTACATCTATTTCATTAGCACAGCAAACAGACGCTAAACTGAGACAATTAACAATTGGCTCAGATCTGATTATAACCGGTAAAGTAGCTAAACAAAAATCCAGTTGGAATTCAGATAGGTCAAGAATTTATACTGAAGCTACAGTACAGGTAGACCAATATCTCAAAGGATATGGTAGCAACAATAATTCTGTCGTAGTATACTACCCAGGAGGTGAAGTTGGTGGAATCGGAGAGCTTTATACTCACATGCCTAAATTTGGAAATAATGAAGATGTATTAGTATTTCTGAAAAAAGATCAGGTAACCAATAATTATAAAGTATTTGATGGCGAAAATGGAAAGATAAAGGTTATAAAAGATGCAAAAACGGGCAATAAGATTACAACTTCAAATGTTCGGTTAGATTATTTAAAAAATCAAATTGAGGGATATTTAAAAAACAAAAACAGATAATTATATAACTATTTAACCGGGAATTATTTCAAATTAATTGAAATTTAAGAAGGGCATTATGAAAAACTACTTACTAAAAACTTCATACATTGTAATCATTTCTATTTTATTCGTTACGGGGAAAAATACATTTGCACAAAACGGCAACAACGCTTTTGTATTTAATGGTTCTTCTAGCCAGCTTTATGTATATGATGGCCAACCTGCTAACTCAGGAGCAAATCAAACTGGATTTTCGTTTTTTAACAGCAATAAATCAAATAAGAAGATATCAGTCCAGGCAAGAATATATTTGCTCGGTGATTCTCCTGCGAATGTTTCTGTCCCTATTATTTACCGCAAAGTTAATAATGGGAATACATTCTCTCTATATGTAAAAAATAATATTGGATATTTTTCAGTGGGGAACAATAATAATTCAACTGTTAATACAGTACAATTCCCGGCATTTCAGTGGGTTACGTTAAGGGGAACGTATGATGGAAGTACTCTAAAAATTTATTTAAACGGATCTTTAATAAGTAGTTCAGCCTTTAATATAACCACTGGTTATAATAGTACAACCGGAGTTACTGGCCTATTTATTGGTAAATCAGGTACGGTGGCATTTAATGGCTTAATTGACCAAGTAGAACTTTATAATGATTCTGATGAACCTGATAGCGATAGTGACGATTCAAATAGTAAATATGGTTACTGGGCTTTTACTCAAATAAGTTCGGGTAATGTTCTGGTGGACCAATCAAGTAAAAAAAATAATCTTAAGATAAGTGATATAACTACGGTTGTACCAACTGATCAATTACCCTTCTTTGTCGTTACATCAGTTCTGGATGATCCGGATGCTTTGCCGGGAAATGGTCTAGCTGTCTCAACAGACGGTCAAGTTACTCTAAGATCAGCTATTCAGGAAGCGAATGCCTTAACCGGAAAACGTACTATTTATTTTTATTTGCCTGGCACTTCTAATGTGATTCAGCCCTTATCACAACTTCCAGCAATTACTCAGCCCGTATTATTAGATGCAACAAAACAAAGCGGATACTCAGGTTCACCACTTGTTCAAATTAATGGTGCATATTCTAACATTACTTTATCGGCGGGATCGAGTACTATAAACGGTCTTTCTATAAATAATTCATCGGGATTTGCACTTACGCTTAATAATTTAGGCGGAAACAATATTTTTGGCAATCAGATTTCTGGAATATTAATATCTTCTTCTGGTAACAATATTAATACGAATGTAATTACAAACTCTACTAGTGACGGCGTATCAATTTCTTCCGGAGCTGCAACTAATGTTATATCCACTAATAATATAAATTATAATAATGGTAACGGAATTTCAATTTCAGGCGCTAATACAAATTCGGTTTCCAACAATACTATTGGATCTAATAGTCTAAATGGATTATCTATTTCTAATAGTTCAGCAACAATCACAGCAAATTCAATTACAGGAAATCAAAGCTATGGCATTTTTCTAAATGGAAACAATGGCAACCAAATAAAAAATAATACTATTGGTACAAATGCTGGAGGAGGTATTTCAATTACAAACAGTATCGAAACGCTTAATGGAAATGCCATTACGGGAAATACAGGATACGGTATCTTGCTTAATTCATCTAATGACGCTATTACAGGAAACAGGATTTCCGGAAACACAGGCGATGGTTTATACATTAGCGGCAGCTACAATACTATAAGCTATGATACACTTGTAAATAATGGTACTTTAGGAATTGGAGCAAACGGGATTACTATTGTCACCGGAGCACTAAATAACAGCCTGTCATATAATAACGTATCTTCAAATAATGGGAATGGAATATCGGTTACTTCAGCAAATGGCAATTCTATTTCAAATAATAATTTAACTTCTAACACGATAAATGGAATATCAATCGTCGGAAGTACTGGATCAATAACTTCAAATGTTGTAACGGGGAACCAGGGAGTAGGTTTAATATTTAATAACACAACTGCCAATATAATAAATAATAATATTGTCGGATCGAATGTGCTTGGTGGAATATCATTAATAAATAATTCAGAATCACTAAGTGGCAATACAATTAATGGAAATTTAAGTTATGGGATTTCTATAAGCGCTTCAAATGACACTATCAGCGGGAACATAATTTCAGGGAATTCTACAAGTGGTATAATTATTAACGGCAGTAATAATATAATTCAACACGATTCGGTTTTTAACAATGCAACATCCGGAAACGGTGAAGGAATATTTGTTCAATCCGGAAACAACAATTCAATTTTAAACAATTCAATCTATAATAATTCGGGACTGGGTATTCAACTTGGATCAACTGCCAATAGTTCGCAATCACCTCCAACTCTAAGCATATTTTATTCCTGGCAGGATTCAACTGCTCTGCCTGTCGTAAAAGGAGGAACAGCTATTCAGGGAGTTTTAAATAGTACTCCTGGACAAAACTATAAAATCCAATTTTTTGCTAACTCAAGTTCGAATCGTGAAGGCAAACAATTTATTGGTGAGATAGCTGTAACAACTGATATTTCCGGAGAATCTGACTTTTTCGCTAATCTGTCCAATATAGTTCTTGTTAATGGGGAATCGGTTACTGCAACTGCAACAGCATTGGATGGTAGCGGCAATCCATTAAGTTCATCTGAATTTTCAACTTCTATAATACAGAATACTAACGAGGGACTTCATTACAAGATCAATACAACCTTAGCCGGTATTCCGCTTCATTGGAAAAACGGTAAGACAGATTATCAGATAGCTCAGTCGGTAATTAATCTTGGTTATGATGCACCAATACAAACCGGATTTAATACCTGGGACAATATTAAACCTATAAATTATACACGGATAATTCCTACTACTAACACGGAACAGTGGGGAGGTAATACTGATGGAATTAATAATGTTGTCTGGATTGCAAATGAAAATGATTGGCAAAATATAGTAGGCGCTCCTTCTGATGTAATCTCCGTTACCAGGATAAGGTACAATGCATTAAATGGAGAACTAATTGACGCTGATATCGCTTTTAATGGTGATCCGGTTTCACTTTCAACAGGTAATCATTTCGCATGGACAACGAATCCGCAAGTTGATACATCTAAACTTGATGTTCAGGACGCTGCTACGCACGAGATAGGACATTTTACCGGTCTCGCTGATTTATATAATCCCGGAGATGCATTTTATAATTTATCAATGGGAAATAATAACCAGGGAGCTACAATGTATGGCCGAATAAATGTCGGTGAAACATTCAAAAGGAATTTACATCCCATAAATTATACCAATCAAATTGATGTAAAGAACTATGATATAGGTGCTATTAATTTTATGTATAGTAATCTTAACAATGTTTACTACGACATTGTTTTAGTATTCGATGGTACTACAAATTTTACATCGCTAAACTCTCTTAATGGATTCATTCCTTCAAAAAACTCTGCCGGTGAACTGCTTGCCAGTTTAAGAACCGGAGATAAATTAGGCTGGGTAAACGGAACTGATAATGTACAGCCTATTGACACTACTTTTTATTCAGTTTTAGGTGGCAGACTAAATAACTTACAGCCGGATACGGCTGGCAATCTGGCTGCTCGAATAACAGCTGCTCAGAATTTGTTTAATCCAAATTCTACAAATAAAAAAGTAATATTGGTTTTTAGTGCTGGCGAGATAAATCCGGATTCTGCAATCACAAAGCTTCCGCTTAATCCTAATGTTAAAATATATACAATAGGATTTCAGGGAGTTCAACAGGGTCAGGATTTAATGAGCTGGCTGGCAAATCAATCTGGCGGAGAATATTATAATGTAGATAGTTCAAGTGAAATTCCTTCTGTCACAAATGTTATATGGTTAAGGTTGCAGGGATTACAAATATCTTATCTATCTGGAGAAATTAGCAGTGATATTTTTCAAAGCGGCATAGCATGGCAGGGCGGTATTGCATGGCAGGGCGGTATTGCATGGCAGGGTGGTATTGCATGGCAGGGTGGTATTGCATGGCAGGGCGGTATTGCATGGCAGGGCGGAACTTTGGATATGGGATTATCCTGGAAAGGAAGTGAATATTCTTTAATACTGTTACCACCTGGAATCTCTGTGACTACCCCTGGTGTAATTCCTCCGGAAGCTATCGATGCTACTAATTACAATAATTCTAATAATGCTAAATATGGTATTGAATATATTAATGGTTATAGCCTAAATAGTGGAGGTTTCCCTTACAAATTTTTCAGGATTAATCATCCCGGAACTGGTCAATGGAAATATGCGGTATTGGAAAATACTCCACCAACTACTACTGAGACCATAAGAGTTTATTTGGCAAACAACCAGGATCTGATTCTAAAATTCAGTTCCGATCAGCAAAGATATTATTTGCAAAATGATCAAAGCGGAAATCCTATTCCAATTACAGTTAATTTAACTGCTTCTGTATTACAAGGTGGAGAATCCGATTCTCTGACCGGGCATGTATTAACTCAAGGAACACCTGTTGATACTGCGGTTGTTTATATACAGATTGTCCAGCCTGATAGTCAAATTGTGCAGAAGAAATTAACTTCTATTGGCAATGGTTTATATACAGGTACATTGAGTGCCAATGAACTTGGTAATTATAATTACACCGTTGTAGCATCGGATGATATTCCAACTGCAACATCCCTTAACAGCAAATATTTAATTACTACAAAAGGTTCATTTTATATTTCTCAATTTGAAAGCCCGAAAAATATCGCATCAACAATTTCTTATCCAGTATTTGCTGGTAAGTCTGTTTCATTAGGCACAAGCGTAAATGTTAGCAGTGGTAAAGTAGGAAGCAATGGTGATGTTGCCACTAATCCATCTTGTAATATTGCATTAGGAATTGAAGGCAAGGGGTCATTTACGGGAGGAACTAGTCTGACTGCGGGTCCAATTACTTTTAACGGTAGTATTGTTTTAGGCAACAGCAGTCGAATAAATGGTAATATAAATAGTGGTTTTTCATTTCAGAGTGGTTCAAGCAATAATATTATTGGAAATCTAATTGCAGGCGGATTTGTCAAGTTAGGAGTAAGTTCGAGCATAACCGGCAATCTGGATGCAGGTGGCAATGTGAACCTTGGCACATCAGTCAAAGTATTCGGAAATTTAACTACATCAGGTTCATTAACAAAATCCAGCAATGATGTTATTAGTGGTACAACAACTACTCAATCAGGTAATCCGGCAACCCCTCTATCATATAATATTTTGAGTCTTCCGGTTGCATCAAGTTTTACATCAGGAGGAAGCGATATTACTGGAAGCAGCACTTTGAGCCCCGGCTCCTATCGAAATGTTAATCTTGGAGCTTCCAAAAGCCTAACATTTACTGCAGGAGATTATTACTTTAATTCTATTACAGTTGGTAATAGTGTAAAAATAAACTTTGATGCTGGTAACGGAAATATTAGAATCTTTGTCAGTGGGGGTGTAAACTTTGGTACTAGCGTGCAGACAAAAGTTCTCAATGGTGGTCCTCAAAACGTATATTTTGAATCTGAAGGAGCTTTTTGTATGGGAAATAGCAATGTGTGGAACGGTACAGTTTATTGTCCCTCAGGAGATATAACAATAGGCACAAGTTGCACAATAAACGGGGCTCTATGGTCCAATGGATGTGTTACTATAGGAAATAGCTGCAAAATATACTATGTACAAAATTCAATGGGAAAGGCATTATCTACTTCAAGTAGCGGATTAAATGCAGCAACCACTGAAGTGGTAGTGCCTGATAAAATTGCACTTGAGCAAAATTATCCTAATCCTTTTAATCCAAGTACTACAATTAAATATCAATTACCAGTTGAAAATCATGTTACCTTACGAGTTTTTGACATCCTTGGAAGGTTGGTAGAAACACTTGTCGATAAGGATCAAAATCCTGGATATTATTCTGTTAAATGGAATGCATCGAAATATGCCAGCGGAGTATATATTTATACATTCCAAAGTGGATCTTTCATTTCATCTAAAAAATTAATTTTATTAAAATAGTTGTGGTGTATTATAGTACATCCAGTAATGTGTAAGAAATAATTTCCTGGTATACTATACCGGTGTTTATCTTTCCACGAATTAAACACCGGTATTTTATTTTCATATCTGGGAAATAATGTGTTATTTTTGTAATTCGTTTTATAATGTTTTGCTATTTTCATCAACCTGCGTTTCCTTCTGAAACGCCGGAAGGTTAATGAGTTTTATGCGAACCTTAGTAATATTCTTCTTACTGCTTTTCATAATAAATATTCACGCCCAAAATCAGATAATATTTCATCACCTTACTGTTGAAGATGGCTTATCACAAAGTTCAGTTAATTGTATCTTTCAGGATGTAAAGGGATTTATGTGGTTTGGAACTCAGGAAGGTTTAAATAGGTTTGACGGATATAATATAAAAATATTTAAAAATAACCCGACTGATTCTACCAGCCTTGATGACAATTTTGTAACAGCACTATATGAAGATTTGTCAGGTAATATGTACGTTGAATCTCATGGCGGTTTCCAAAGATACAACCCTCAAAATGAAACATTTTCACAGTTCAACAAAAACGATCTCAATTTAAGTGACCTTAAGTTTAATTCATTAAATGCATTTTATGTTGACAGTAATGGTATTCAATGGACCGGAAGCGCATCAACACCTTTGGGACTAAAAAAAATAGTAGCTAAAACCGGAAAGATTACTATATACAAGCACGACCCATCAAATCCGTCAAGCCTAAGTGACGACAAAATATTTTCTATCTACAGGGACCGTTCAGGAAAACTATGGATCGGGACACAAAATGGATTGGATCAGCTGGATGAAAAGTCCGGAAAGTTTATTCACTATAGAAATAATCAGGGCGACCCGAATAGTATATCATCTAGTTGGGTTTGGTCAATTTTTGAGGATTCTCATGGTAACCTTTGGGTAGGCACTGTAGGTGGAGGACTAAACAAATTTAATACTAAGACCGGTACCTTTGTAAATTTTAAAAATGATCCTTTAGATCCAAGGAGTCTGAATGACAATTTCATATATTCCATTTATGAAGACCGAAGTGGTGTAATATGGATCGGAACAAACTCGGGTGGTGTAAATTATTTTCTTCCATCTGCCCAGGTCTTTAATCTTTTTAGAAGTAAACCTAACGATAAAAACTGGCTCGGCGATAATACAATACAATCAATGTATGCGGATGCAAACGGTAATTATTGGATTGGAACTATGAATTCAGGTTTATATAAGTTTGATTATAACAAAAATAAATTCACTCAGTATTTACATAATGCTTCTTCGGCTAATAGCATTTCGAGCAATGCGATACAATCAATTTATATGGGCAAATCTGGAATTTTATGGATTGGTAATTTCAATGCAGGACTGGATGCATTTGATCCTAAAACTAATTCTTTTAAGCATTATAAAAGCAATCCTTCTGATCCTAATACTCTTTCGGATAATCGAATTTATTCTATCGTAGCGGATAAAAAGGGCAGAATATGGATAGGGACCTACAGAGGCGGGCTAAACGAATTAGATCCCAATACCGGAAAAATAATAAGGTTTCAGCACGACAAAAATAATCCCAATTCTATTAGTTCAGATTTAGTTTGGTCGTTAGCATTGGATAAATCCGGAAAATTATGGATAGGTACATTTGGTGGGGGAATAAATGTTTATGATCCGGATAAAAATATATTTACAATTATTAAAAATAATCCTGATGATGCTGCAAGCTTAATGGACAATAGTATATTAAGGATATTTATAGATCATAAGGATAATGTCTGGGTAGGGTCTACTCAAGGTTTAAGTATATACAACCGTGAAACTAAAAAATTTAAGAATTATCGTGAAAAAGACGGATTACCTAATGAAACAGTTTTCGGAATATTGGAGGGTGATAAAGGAAACTTATGGATAAGCACAAATAAAGGAATAGCTAGATTTAATCCTGAAACAAATACATTTAAAAATTATTATTCACAGGATGGACTTCAAGGTAATGAATTTAATCAAAATGCTTTCGCCAAAGATGAGTTAACAGGCAGGCTTTTGTTCGGTGGGCCAAATGGTTTTAACGTTTTTAATCCTGATCTTATAAAGGACAACAATTTTATACCGCCCGTTGTTTTTACTGATTACATTAGATACAATACGGATAATAAAGGTGGCAAACCAATTATTGAGAAGGGAATATCCCAAAGAGATAGTCTTCTATTAACTTATAAAGATAATATTATTAACCTTCAGTTTTCTGCTTTAAGTTATTATAACACTTCGCAAAATCAATATAAATATCAGCTTGAAGGATTTAACAATAACTGGATACAACTAGAAAATAATAATTCAGTAACATTTACTAATTTGTCACCGGGGGATTATACTCTCAAAGTTATTGGCTCAAATAATGATGGTAAATGGAATGACAAAGGAACTTCGTTATTTATTGAAGTAACTCCACCATGGTGGAAAACAAATATCGCTTATGCAATCTACCTCATTTTCTTTTTAACAATTTTATATTTTGCAAGGAGAATCGAACTAAACAGACGCGAACAAAAGGCAAAAATTAGAGAGAATGAATTACGCCTTAAAGCAAGCGAAGCTGAGAAACGTGCAATACAAGCTGAAAATGAGCGCAAAACGAAAGAACTTGAAGAAGCCAGACAGCTTCAGTTATCAATGCTTCCAAAAGTTTTGCCGAATCTTCCCAATCTTGAAATTGCTGCTTTTATGAGAACTGCAACAGAAGTTGGCGGCGATTATTATGATTTTATTGTCAAGGCTGACGGCTTATTAAACGTAGCCTTTGGTGATGCTACCGGACATGGGCTTCAGGCTGGTACTATGGTTACTCTTATGAAAGGTTTTTTTACTTCTAACGCGCCCAAATTTGAATTAGTAGATTTTATGAATGATTGTACAGCTACAATTAAAGAAGTAAATTTAGGTAGAATTTTAATGTCTTTTAGTTTTCTTAGGATAAAGGATTATAAATTAACTATAACTAGCGCAGGAATGCCGCCGGTTTATTATTTCAATAAACAAAAAGATGAAATAGAAGAAATTTTAATTCAGGGTATGCCATTAGGCGCTATGAAAAAAGCTTCTTATAAAATGATTGAAAAAGAATTGAACAGCGGAGATATGTTATTATTAATAACCGATGGTATACCTGAACAAATGAATGCGAATGAAGAGATGTTCGATTATCCAAGAGTTAAAACCCATTTTAAATATCTTGTAAACAATACGCCGGAAGTGATAATTGAAAAGTTTGTGAAATTAGCGGATGATTGGATGGGGGATGTAGCACAGGCCGATGATATCACTCTGGTTGCAATTAAAATTAAATGATATCACCATTAATTTTTCTATAAGAAATTAATGTAAAATTCGCGTCGAATATTCCCTAAGCCCCATCAATTTCCGCGGTCACAAATATTTTGATTTAGATTATCTAAAAAGCTAAATTTGATTATTAAAATCTATTTAATAATAATTGAAAACGACTTTCACCTTCCAAAACCTAACCAGTATGGAATTATTTAATCGTTCTGAATTAAGGATTGCGATTGTTTATAATTAAAGCCCCCGTTGAAAAATCGATAGAATTAGACCACGATATTTATCTCCTTAAAATAAATTGTCCTGAAATTGCCGGGATAATTAAACCGGGACAATTTCTCAACATTCGAGTTTCTGAATCAATGTATCCTTTGCTGCGCAGACCCTTCAGTGTTTGCGATATTGAAGGCGATTACTTTTATATTATGTTTAATATTTTTGGAGAGGGTACAAAAATATTATCCCGCAAACATAACGGTGACCTGATTGATATTCTCGGACCGCTTGGAAATGGTTTTAATATCAGTGATGATTTTGATACTGCCATAGTAGTTGCGGGTGGATTAGGTGCAGCGCCATTCCCTTATTTTACAAAATTGCTTGACAGCAAAAAGAAAGTTTATACTTTTATCGGCGGTCGTACTCACAGGGACGTAATAAAATATGGGATGAAGAATATTTTAGTTTCAACAGACGATGGCTCTGAAGGATATAAAGGAACCATAATTCAATTGTTAGAGAATAAATTTTCTTCAATTGAAGGAAAGAAAATTAAAATATTCGGCTGCGGCCCGAATGCTATGCTTTCTTCCTTGAAAATATTTTGTCTGAAAAATAATATTGAATGCGAAGTTTCAGCAGAATGCGCAATGGCTTGCGGATTCGGGATATGCCAGGGTTGTCCAATTGAATCAACTATTCATCCGGAACAATATTACCTGGTATGCAAAGACGGTCCCATATTCAATATTAAGGATATTGTTATATGAGTAAGGTTGATCTTTCAGTAAATATCGGTTCGTTAAAACTGCGCAATCCTATCTTACTTGCATCCGGTACTGTTGGTTATGGAAATGAAATATCAGAATTTACTGATTTGAATAAACTTGGCGGAATTGTTACAAAATCGTTAAGCCTTAAACCAAGAAAAGGTAATCCTCCCCAGCGAATTGTTGAAACTCCGGCCGGAATGTTGAACGCTATAGGTCTGACAAATGTTGGAGTGGAAGTTTTTCTCAAAGAAAAAATACCTTTCTTGAAGAAATTTAATGTCCCATTAATTTGCAATATTGCATCGAGCACTATTGAGGAATATTTAGAATGTACGAGAATTCTCACTCAGGAAGAGACCATTAAGGCATTTGAAATTAATGTTTCTTGTCCAAATGTTAAAGATGGTGGACTGCAATTTGGAAATGATGTATCGAAAGTAAGAGAGATAACTGAAAAAGTAAAAGCCCTAACAGACAAACCGGTTATAATCAAACTCTCTCCGAATGTTTCATACATTTCGGATTTTGCAAAAGCTGTTAAAGAGGGCGGCGGAGATGCTGTATCTGCGATTAATACACTAGTCGGCACTTCATTCGATATTATCAAAAGAAAACCTAAAATTCATAATGTTAATGGTGGCTTGTCAGGTCCGGCAATTAAACCTATCGCTCTTGCAAAAGTTCTGGAGATAAGCAGAAAAGTTGAGATACCAATAATTGGGATTGGCGGAATTATGAACTGGAAAGATGTTGTGGAGTTTATGATTGTTGGTGCATCAGCTATCCAGCTAGGAACAATTAATTTTATAGATCCCTCGGCATCTGGAAAAATCCTTCAGGAGCTCGAGGATTTCTGCATAAAACAAAAAATCAAAAATATTTCAGAATTAACTGCTTCATATATTTTATGAAAATCGAGGAAGCTCTTTCCAAACTTTTTGCATTACACACTTTCGGAATGAAATTAGGTCTTGAGAATATTAAAAGTTTTCTCAATCATATTGGCAATCCTCAGGATCAATTAAGAACAATACATGTTGCTGGATCAAACGGCAAAGGAAGCACAGCAGCTTTCCTTTCTAGCATTCTTCAGGAGCTCGGAAATAATGTCGGGCTTTATACATCTCCTCATTTTGTCAAATATAATGAAAGAATAAAAATAAACAGTGAAGAAATTCCGGATGACTATGTCGCAGAGTTTGTTTCAAAATATGATAAATTTATCGAAAAACATAAATTAACTTTTTTTGAAGTAACCACGGCGATAGCCTTTCAATATTTTGTGGACAAAAATGTTGATCTTGCTGTAATCGAAACAGGTTTAGGAGGAAGACTGGATGCTACAAATGTATTAAACCCTCTGGCATCGGTTATAACTTCTATCAGTCTTGAACACATACATATTTTGGGTGATACATTAGAAAAAATAGCAATAGAAAAAGCAGGAATTATTAAACACAGTGTACCGGTTTTTACAGGGCAGCTTCCTCCTGATTCGGCTAAAGTTATTGAGGATAAATGCAGTACGCTTGGCTGCGAATATTATAAATTGTCTGACTACATAATTAAAAGAAAAGATTCCATTGAATTGTACACTGAAGAAATAGAACTTGATGATTTTACTATGCCTCTTCGAGGGACTTATCAGAAATATAATGCAGCGCTTGCAGGATTAGTAATTTCAAAGACTTTTAATTCGGATGACTTTGTTCATATTGAACGTGGTATTAAGAAGGTGGTTAAAAATACTGGACTGCAGGGAAGATTTGAATATTACAACACTCAACCTGATATTATATTTGATTCAGCTCACAATCCTGACGGCGTAAAGAATTTTTTAAGTGAATTTAAGAAAGATGCCAAGGCATTTAAAAGAAAGGTGCTTCTGTTTGGAGTAATGAAGGATAAATCCATCAAGGAAATGCTATCTGAACTTAACCGGTATTTTGATGAAATAAGGATAACGAATATCAATTATGAGAGAGCGGCAAAGGTTGAAGATTTGTTAAAATTAGCGCAAGAAATGAAAATTAATGTCATTGAGGAACAGGATCCGGCTAAATTTATAGAATTGTTTAGGGGTAATGGGATCGATGATTGCCTCGTGGTTCTTGGAAGTATGTATTTATTGGGAGAAATAAAATCGAAAATAGGTCAAAAAATTGCTTGACATTATTTATTTTTCCTTTTAAGTTTCATCTAAACCTCTGGAACCTTTCAATTTTAATTCAAATAGAGTGAAAAGAAAGAAAATTAGATTCCTCTTTTAACAGCATATCCGAATGTAAACCTTTGATAATATTTAGTTTTTTGCAAGTGTTTAAGAGAAATTTCAATATTTAATAACCAAATTATTAGGATAAAGTCATGCCAATGGATATTTCTGAACTGAAGTCAAAAAAGATTGTTGAACTGAATGAGATCGCCAAAGATCTGGATATTCAGGGCTTCAGTGATCTTAGAAAACAAGAACTTATTTTTAAAATTCTAGAAGCGCAAACTGCTAAGGACGGCCTTACATTTTCTAAAGGTGTTCTTGAAGTGCTTCCGGATGGATATGGATTTCTAAGGTCTTCGGACTACAACTATCTTCCTTCACCCGATGATATTTACGTTTCTCCCTCTCAGATTAAAAAATTCAGTTTACGAACAGGTGATTTTGTAAGTGGTCAGGTGAGACCTCCAAAAGAAGGTGAAAGATTTTTTGCGCTTTCTAAGAGTTGAAGCAGTTAATGGAATGGAGCCAGAACACATCAGAGGTAGAACGTTATTTGATAACCTTGTTCCTGTTTATCCGACTAAAAAAATTAATCTGGAATCAGCCCCCGGTGAATACTCAATGAGAGTTATGGATCTTCTTTCACCAATTGGTAAAGGTCAGAGAGGATTGTTGTCTCGCCGCCTAAAAGTGGTAAGACAGTGCTTTCTGCAGAAAATTGCTAATTCTATTACGAGAAATCATCCCGAAATAAAAATGATTATACTTTTAATTGACGAACGACCTGAAGAAGTAACAGATATGGAACGTTCAGTTAAAGCGGAAGTTATTAGTTCAACATTTGATGAACCTGCTGAAAGACACGTACAGGTTGCTGATATGGTAATTGAAAAAGCCAAACGACTTGTTGAAGCAAAAGAAGATGTAGTTATTCTGCTGGATAGTATAACACGTCTTGCGCGTGCGCATAATATTGTTGTTCCTCACAGCGGAAGAATTCTTTCTGGTGGTGTTGATTCAAATGCACTTGCATAAACCAAAAAGATTTTTTGGTGCAGCCAGAAATACAGAAGACGGTGGAAGCTTAACAATAATTGCAACTGCGTTAATTGATACTGGTAGCAGAATGGATGATGTTATCTTTGAGGAATTTAAAGGAACCGGAAATATGGAAATTGTTCTTAAACAGGGATCTAAGTGACAGAAGAATATTTCCTGCAATTGATGTCAACAGATCAGGCACGCGACGAGAAGATTTGTTGATGAAAGAAGATGATCTTCAGAAAAGTCTGGATACTAAGAAAAATTCTCAGCGATTTTAGTCCGGTTGAAGCAATGGATTTTCTACTTGACAAAATCAGGGGTACAAAAAACAATAAGGAATTTTTGAATAGTATGAACAGCTGATCCGGAAATTATTGAAAATATTTTTCCGCTAACCGGCGTTTCTATTTTCAGCTCTTAAACGTGCATATCAATTCAGGCAAAACTTGCCGTCTCAGTATTTATTATTTCGAAATGCACTTGAAATGGAATAAATAATTTTTATGTTTGTGAAAAAAAGTATGAAAAAAATCCTGATAATATTACTTCTTTTGACCCCATTATTATTGGCGCAGTATCCTTCTCATAAGCCTGGTTTACCACTCTTAAACAAAATTCCAATATTTATCGAAATTCATGTTATTCCGGGTGATAGTTTAAATACGATTGATTTCACATACAGATTACCTTACAACCAACTAACATTTACAAAAGATGGAAACGAATATAGTGCAAAGTTAAATTTATCAGTGGAAATATTTGATACAGCAGGTCAGTTTATATCAAGACAAATGAAGCAAAGCAATATTCAAGTTGATGATTTTTCAATGACTAATTCAGCGGATTATTTTTGCGAAGATTATTTAACATTCAATTTGGCTAATAGTGAATATAACTTTATCCCCATTATAAATGATGTCCAATCTGGGCAGGAACTAAAATTAGAGCAGATTCCGGTTCATAAAATAAAATCTGATTCTGTTGAATTTATTAAACCATTCGTTATAAACGAAGATAGAGTTGATGTAAAAGGGAAGAAATACTTTGTACTCACAGATTACGAGGACTCGATTCCATTCAGTTCAAAAAAATATGAACTAGCTATTCCATGTAAAGATACTTCAATTCAGAGAATATATGTTCAAATAATTAATAATAAAGATACTGTCTTTTCAAATTACACGAATGACTCATTTTTATCAGATTTATCACTGACAGAGAATGCTGGAATGTTACTTCTAGATTCAGGCACCAATCCCAATGTCTTCCGGAATTTTATAATAAATAATTTTAGTAATGAATTGTCTGAAGGACTAGTAAAAATAGTTGTTTCAAAAGAAAAAGCAGGACTAGATAAGAAAATATTTACAAAAAATGTTATGTGGTTTAATAAACCATTTTCGCTCCGGAACCCTGAATTTGCAATATCATCTCTGAAATATATAGAAGCTGACTCAGTTATAAGCAAGCTGCTAGATGTTGATAATTCAGAATATATGAAAGTATTAAATGATTATTGGAAAAAATACGACCCCACACCGCGAACAAAATATAATGAATTAATGAATGAATACTATGAAAGGGTTGATTATGCATTCAGGAATTTTGCACCGCTTGCTGATAAAAATGGAGCTGATACTGACAGAGGACGAATATTTATTAAATTCGGTATGCCTGCTAAAATAGAAAGGAGTTCTGATGAAGCTGGGAAAGTAGTCGAACTGTGGATTTATACAAAAGAAAATTTAAGCTTTAAGTTTGTGGACAAAAACGGAACCGGCGAATTCCCTTTAGCTAAAGGATAATGAATAATATACTATTCACTTGCGGGGATGTTAATGGAATCGGCCCCGAAATAATTATTAAAACCCTGAATTCGATTACTCGAAATTCGAATAATTCTTTCTTTGTAATTTGTCCGCGCAAAACCTTTCTGGAAACTTCTCAACTGGTAAAACCTCTTTTTAACTTTTCATTTACTAATAAATATGAACCCCCAAAAAAAGAAGTAGTTTCAATTATTACGCTAAAAAACATTAGTCACAAATTTGGATATCCAACAATATTATCAGGACGAACCGCTTATAATGCAATAAAGCTTGCGATAGATCTTTCAAACTTGGGTAAAATTGATGCAATAATTACAGCGCCAATATCAAAAACTGCTTTTAATATGGCCAGGGTAAAATTCCCAGGGCATACGGAAATGCTTGGTAAATTTACAAATACTAAAAACTTCTTAATGATGTTTTTATCTCGTAAAATGAAAGCTGCAATAGTTACTATTCATGAACCGGTTAAAAATGTTTCAGAATTGATAAACAAGAATATCCTGTACAAAACTTTTGATGTTGTGATTGATGCACTTAAAAATGATTTCAACATGGAAGCGCCAAAAATTGCAGTGCTTGGATTAAATCCCCATGCAGGAGAAAATGGTGTTATAGGAACCGAAGAGAACAAAATAATCGCTCCTGCCATAAAGGATCATAAGTTTAATAATTTATTATATGGCCCTTTTTCTCCTGACGCTTTTTTTGCAAACAAGAGTTATAAGAATTTTGATATAATAATTGGAATGTACCATGATCAGATATTGATTCCCTTTAAACTTCTAAATTTTGGCGGGGGCGTAAATTATACGGCAGGACTACCGCTGGTTCGCACTTCTCCTGATCACGGAGTGGCCTACGATATCGCGGGAAAAAATTTAGCGGATCCTTCCAGTATGATTCAGGCTTACCATTATGCGGATAGAATTGTGAAGAACAGAAAAAAGAATGTCTGAAATTAAAAAAAACAAAATCTACCAGGATCTGCCCCTCATATATGATCATTTAATGAGAAAAATCAGATATGATTATTGGGCTGATTATCTTTTTCATATTACTTCAAAGTATGCTTCGAAGAAAGCCGATGTCCTTGAATTGGCAGCAGGAAATTGCAGCCTGGCTAAATATCTTATAAAAAAATATCCAAATTTAATTGCTTCAGATTTGTCGATGAAAATGCTCGCAAATTCAAAAGATAAAACGATTAAGAGGGTCTGTTGCAATATGATTTCTATTCCATTTAAAAATCATTTCAATTTAATATATTCAACATTTGATAGCATAAATTATATCCTTGCAAAGAAAAAATTATTATATTTTTTAAATGGCATTAATGAATCATTGAGCAATAATGGTATATTTACATTTGATGTATCCCTCGAGAAAAACAGTATCGAACATGTTTCGCAGCCTGTAAGAAGTTCAAAATATATGGGATATAATTATATTCATAAAAGTACTTATAATGAAAAGTCGCGTATTCACAAAAATATATTTCAATATAATATTACCGGATGGAAAAGTATTAAAAGAAATTCATAGGCAAAAAATCTTGGATTTTGACGAATATTTTGATTTAATTGATAAAGCAAAACTTTATGTTGTTGAATGTCTTGATGCCTTTACATTTAATGACGGGAAAGCTGATTCGAAAAGAGTTCAATTTGTGGTCAAAAAAGTATAAGGGAATATAATGTTAGCATTTAATAATGTTGATTTTTCATATCAGACACACCAAATATTTACTGATTTAAATTATGAATTAGGTCAGGGAGAATTTAATTTTTTAATTGGGAAAAGTGGAGCAGGGAAGAGCACTCTGTTACAAATGATTTATATGAATATATTTCCAAATGCTGGGGTGGTAAGAGTTGCTGAATATAATTCGAATTCTATTAAACCCAGAGATCTTCCTCATTTAAGAAGAAAAGTTGGAATCGTATTCCAGGATTTTAAACTATTACGGGATAGAAATATTTACGATAATCTTTCCTTTGTATTGGAAGTCACAAATACGCCCAGAAAGGAAATCAAAAAAAGAGTAAATAATGCATTAACGGATGTTGACCTTTTACACCGTCGGTTTGGAATGCCCGATGAACTATCCGGCGGTGAAAAGCAAAGAATTGCGATTGCACGTGCTATTATAAATGAACCTTCTTTAGTTTTAGCTGATGAACCAACGGGAAATCTCGATCCGGAAACTTCTAATGAGATACTTGAAATATTGATGAAGATCCACACAAGAGGAACGGCAGTGCTATTCGCAACTCACAATTATGAAATTGTGAAAAAACATAGCAATCTCAAAATTGTAAAACTGGAGAATGGCAAAGCAGTTAAGGCTGTGCTCAAGCAGAAATAGAAATATCGTTTGGTGATTCTTCTTTTAGCGCAAGAAGAATTCTTTTATTTACCTCGTCAACGGGACCTAGTGCATCTATAAAAATAACTTTCTTCTTAGCCCTATAATGCTTTAGGACAGGTTGAGTCTCTTCTCTAAAAACTTTGAGCCGGTTTTTAATAACATCTTCCTTATCATCCTCTCTAAGGTAAAAACTATTCTCAGCATTGCAAACCGGACATTTTTTCAGGTTTTTAATTTCAGATAGGGTAAAGATATTTTTGCATTCTTTACATGCTCTTCGATTTGATAGCCTGGTAATTATTTCATCTTCATTTGCCTGAAGCGTAATAACGTATACCCTGTTTATATTCATAGACGACAGAAGGTCATCTACTGCATGAGCCTGAACATGAGTCCTGGGAAATCCATCAAGGATAAACCCTTTTTTGCATTCATCTTTTTCGAGCGTATCCTTAATTATGCCTATCATAATATCATCAGAAACAAGTTCACCGGCATTCATAGCAATTTTTGCTTTAAGTCCTAATGGTGTCTGATCTTTAACTGCTTTTCTTAAAATATCCCCCGTTGAGATATGCGGAATGCCTAATTTTGATGAGAGAATTTTGGCCTGCGTTCCTTTTCCAACGCCGGGCGCGCCAAATAATATAATTTGCATGTAAGTCTCATATTTTTTTGTATTACAAATTATTATTAATAGGTTTACGAAGCAAGCAGGCTTATCAGAAACGTAATGTAAATGTTGTTCCTTCGCCAGTTAAAGAGTTTACTCTTATGTTTCCCCTATGTGCGCGCATAATTTGCTGGGACAAACTTAGCCCAATGCCTGATCCACCTTTTCTCGTTGTATAGAATGGGATGAATATTTTTTCAATAATATCTTCGGGAATGCCCGGACCATTATCTCTTACCTGTATTATTCCGTGCCCACCACGGTCTATAAACCCATTTAATTCTATAAGTGGATCTGAAGATTTTTCAAGTGCATACATTGAATTTAAAACAAGATTTATTAGTACCTGCTCAATTTGGTCGGCATCTGCTGTTATTACAAGGTTTTCAGGATTTGCAGATGATTGCAATTGTATCTTCCTTTTTGAAATTTCTTCTGTAAGAAGTGTTCTCACTCTCTTGAATAAATTATCAACGTTTACCAATCCAAAATTTGGTATTGGCACTTTTGTTAGGTTTCTATATGCATCCACAAAATGAAGCAAACCGTTGCTGCGTTTCTGAATTGTATTTATTGCTCCTCTTACATCAACCAGATGTTCTTTAAGATCATCATCATTTTTTGAAGGATTGGATTCATAATTTTTTAAAATACTATCAGCAGTTGAAGCTAAGGAAGTAATCGGTGTAATTGAATTCATAATTTCATGCGTGAGGACCTTTATTAATTTTTGCCAGGCTTCAATTTCAATGTCTTCAAGTTCGTTCTGAATATTCTGCAATGATATAAGCGTAAATTGTTTTCCTCTCATTCTAAATTCAGTTGCAGAAATCGATAACTGAACAAGTTCATTATCAACTACAATCTTATGAAGTATTTTATTCCCCGATTGGAGCTTTAATAAAGAAGCAGGAAATCCCTTATCTAAATTTGATAGCTCATTTATATTTTTAATAATATTTAATCTGAATATTTTCTTAGCAGAATTATTAATAAGCTCAACTTCTCCATCGGGTGTATAAGCCATAAGTCCAATCCCGATATGCTGAATTACCGTCTGAAGATAACGGTAATGTTCTTCTTTTTCGGCACGAGTATTTTGAAATTTGCTGATTACTTCTGTAAATGAACTGCTTAAATCTTCGAAGGACGAACCTTTAAGTTTCAGATTAAAATTTTGAGAAAAGTCAGAGTATTTTATCGAATCAAGAAAGCGTACAATCTCTTTATTAGTGCGACTTACAAATTTGATGAGAAAATAAATTTGTAAAAATATAATTATTGAGAGGATAAATATCGTAGCATATAGCTGGCTATTGAAAATTATGTAGATCTCAAGAGCAATAGTTAAAAAGAGAATAACTACTCTTAAAATTATTAAAAGGCCGAATCTTTTAAAGACCATATTTCTCAAGCCTTCTGTAAAGAGAAGCTCTTGTCAATCCAAGGTCGCGTGCTGCTTTTGTAATATTTCCGTTATGCTTACCGATGGCCTTAATTATGAGCATCTTTTCTGCATCTTCGATATGGAAATTAGGAAAAACAACTTGCTGTTCAGAGGGTTTTTCGTGTGTGGATAGCAGAAAATCCGTCGGTTGTAAAACCTTAGCTTCAGTCATAATTATAGCTCTTTCTATAGCGTGCTGAAGTTCACGAACATTTCCCGGCCATTGATAGTCGATCAATTTATTTAATGCTCCCTGTGAAATTTCTTTTTGTTCTTTGTTGTACTTCTTTAAATAAATATTAAGAAAATGGTCGCACAGCAAGGGTACATCTTCTTTTCTTTCACGGAGAGGAGGAATATCTATTTCAACAGTATTTATTCTATACAAAAGATCCTGTCGAAACTGCTTTTGAATTACAAGATCACTTATTGATGCATTAGTTGCACAGATTAACCTAAAGTCAACTGGTTTAGGAATGTTAGAGCCAATTCTTGTAACAAGCCTGTTCTGAAGAACAGTCAAAAGTTTCGATTGAAGATTAGGAGATATGTTTGCAATTTCATCAAGAAAAAGAGTTCCGCCGGAAGCTGCCTCAAACCGGCCGGGTTTGTCTTCTTTAGCGTCAGTGAATGCTCCTTTTACATATCCAAATAATTCACTTTCAAATAAACTTTCAGAAATGGCTCCCATATCGACAGTAAGAAATATCTCATTTGCTCTTTCGGAATTTCTGTGTATAGCTCTTGCAATTAATTCTTTTCCTGTTCCGTTTTCTCCGACAATCAAAATATTTGCATCTGTTTTTGATACTTTATTTATTACACCGAATATATTTCTGATTGATTGCGAATCACCGACAATGTCGTGAAAATTTTTGTCAAGATCATTGCTAAGTAATTTTTGTCGTGAAATTAAGTCATTAACTTCCCGGTTAGATCTGCTTAATTTCATCGCAGATGAAACTGTGGCAAGTAATTTTTCATTCTGCCATGGCTTTATTACAAAATCAGTTGCACCTTCCTTTATAGCTTTAACCGCCATTTCAATATTTCCATAAGCGGTAATCAGAACAACGACCATGTTAGGATCAATTTCAAGAATTTTATTTAACCAATCGAAACCTTGTTTGCCGCTATTGCTGTCTCCGGAAAAATTCATATCGAGCAGAATCACATCATAGTTTGTGTTTGAAATAAGGGTCGGAATTAGCTCAGGGTTTTTTTCGATATGAACAACAGGATAAAATTGTTTTAACAGAAGACGCGCTGAAAAAAGGACATCCTCGTCATCATCTACTATTAAAATATTACCTGACTTTTTTGCCATATTCATAATTCCCAAAATTGTTCAAATATTATTCCGATAAAGGTTATTAATATTATCTATTTTAGTAAGAGTAATTTTAATTTACATAGTTCACAAACGGACAATAATGTCCGTATGCGTACATAAATATAATCATTTTAATTAAAAAGCTTATAGTTATAGAGGTTGCCATATTCCTGATAGGTTGCGATTAGTGATGATTAAAGGTTCAATAAATATTTTAATGGATATCTATTTGCAGCACTAAAAAGTAGGATTTTTGAGGCACGAGAGTTGTTAAATGTAACCACAATTGATAATTAGCTATCTAAAACCATAGGCACTCTAGGAGACAACTTTGGATAGAAAAATAGAAAAAAAACCAATCTACAAAAGAAGAAACTTCCAATTGGGCATTGGCGGGGGAATAATTTTTTTAGTTCTTATAATTTTAATACTGAGCGATACTGGATCAAAACTTAATGTTGAGAAAGATAAGATCACTATTTCTGAAGTGAGGATGGGAGATTTCCAGGAATTCATACCAGTAACTGGTAATGTATTGCCAAAAACCACTGTTTTTCTTGATGCAGTACAGGGGGGAGAAGTTGAAAAAAAATACGTTGAAGAAGGTGCGATGCTAAAAAAAGGAGATAAAATATTAAAACTTTCTAATACTGGTTTTCAGCTTAATGCATTTCAGAATGAATCATTAGCATATCAGCAGATAAATGATGCACGCAACAGCCGCCTTTCGATTGAGCAAAACTCAATTAGTCTAAAAAGGAATCTTCTGGATGTTCAACTTTCCTTTGAAACAGCAAAAAGAAATTATGAAAGAGAGAAAGCTCTTTGGGCTAAAAAGTTAACTTCACTTGAGAGTTTTGATCAGGCACAGGACAGCTACAATAATCTAATTCAACAAAAAGCGCTTGCTGAAGAAAATTTTAGAACGGATTCAATAAGAAGTGTGGCCCAGCTTGAACAAATTGATCTGTCAATACAACGTTTGCAAACAAACCTCGGTCTTATCAGAGAAAGCCTGGATAACCTTACAGTAAAAGCCCCGATATCAGGGCAATTGACATCTCTTGATGCTGAAATTGGACAATCCAAATCGCCGGGAGAAAGAATAGGACAAATTGATGTTTTAAATGATTACAAAGTAAGGGCAGACATAGACGAATTTTATATTGCAAGAGTTAATGACGGACAGGAAGGGTCCGCTGATATTAATGGAACTGACTACAGACTTGTGGTCAAAAAGGTTTATCCCGAAGTAACCAATGGCCGGTTCCAGGTTGATATGTATTTTAAAAATGGTAAGGCTCCATCCAATCTTCGAAGAGGTCAAACCCTTCAGATAAGACTTGAACTTGGAGATCTTACAAAAACTTTATTGCTTTCGCGAGGCGGTTTTTATCAGAAGACAGGAGGGCAGTGGGTTTATGTTGTTGATCCATCAGGAAATTATGCTGTTAAACGTGAGATAAAATTAGGCAGACAGAATCCGGATTATTTCGAAGTTTTAGATGGATTAAAACCGGGAGACAAAGTTGTTACTTCATCCTATGATACTTATGGAGATATTGATAAGCTTGTTTTGAAATAAGAATTTATAATTATAAAATTTATAACAAATAGAAGGGTAGTCAAATGGGAAATAACATGATCAGAACCGGAAATCTTAAAAAACTTTATACAACCGATGAGGTCGAAACAACCGCGCTTAATGATGTAAACGTTGAAATACGCGAAGGTGAGTTTGTTGCCATAATGGGACCTTCAGGTTGTGGTAAATCTACTTTATTAAATATTCTTGGCCTGCTTGATAATCCTTCAGACGGAGAATATCATTTTCTTGAACATGAAGTTTCAAAATATTCTGAAAGAGAAAGAGCAAATTTACGAAAAGCTAACATAGGATTTGTATTTCAGAGTTTTAATTTGATTGACGAACTCACAGTATTTGAAAACGTCGAACTACCTTTGCTTTATTTGGGTAAATCATCTTCAGATCGTGAACAAATGGTAAATGAGGTTTTGGAAAAGATGCAGATCATGCACAGGAAAGATCACTTTCCCCAGCAATTATCCGGAGGTCAACAGCAAAGGGTTGCAGTTTCGAGAGCGGTTGTTGCAAAACCCAAATTGATACTTGCAGATGAGCCGACTGGTAACCTTGATTCAAAGAACAGCGAAGAAGTAATGGATATTCTTACAAAACTAAATGATAATGGTACAACGATAGTGATGGTTACACACTCTCCCCATGATGCAGAATACAGTCACAGGATAATACATTTATTCGACGGACAGGTTGTTACTGAAAATATTAAAGAAGGATATCACGTTTAATTCTTAATTGAACAGTTAAAAGTATCCTTTAACGATAGCTGCCAGATTATTTATGAATGCCATCGGGTTGCTGTCTTAGTAATAAATATTTTGATGCTTTCTTATAAGTTGCAGAAATAACTTCTCCTTCAGGAAGTGGTTATGCTTAAAAATTACATAAAAATTGCGATAAGGAATTTAGTAAAGAATAAAATATTTACATTTATAAATATTTTTGGTCTGGCTATAGGAATATGCTGCTTTATTATATTGGGTTTATATGTTTTTGATGAAGTAGGACACGACAGGTTTAATAAAAATGCTAATCAGATTTATCGCGTTTATACACATACTAAGTTAAACGGGCAGGAAACAAATAATTCAAAAACGCCTTCCTTACTTGGCATCACATTGCTAAAGTCTTATCCGGAAGTAATTAACTTCACACGAATTGGTTATTTTGGACAGCACGATATAAGATATAAAGATAAATCCTTTAGGGAAGGAAGCATTTATATTGTTGATTCGACTTACTTCAGTATGTTTACATTGCCATTTATTTATGGCGATCCTAAAACCGCACTTAAAAATCCGAACTCCGTGGTAATACCTGAAAAAACAGCAAAAAAATATTTTGGAGAAGAAAATCCGGTAGGAAAAACTTTTGTAGTCGATGACACCAGTTCCTACCTCATAACCGGAGTTATGGAAGACTTTCCGGACAAATCACATTTCAGATGCAATTTTCTTCTCTCTATGTCAACTTATCCAATAACTACAAAAAATAACTGGCTGGATTCCTGGTATACGACATACATAGAATTGAGAAAAGGAACAGATCCAAAAGAATTCGATAAAAAATTACAGGATGTAGTGCAGGATTATACCAGGCCGCAGGCGGAAAAAATATTAGGTATTTCGTTTAAGGACTTTAAGTTAAATGGAAATACCTATGAATTTCATCTTCAACCGCTGACAGATGTTTATTTGTATTCTCAAACAAAATATAATATTGATGCTAATACTGAATGGGGTGGAGTAAAATCAAGTAATATAATATACTCTAAAATGTCCATTGCTATTGCAACTTTCATTTTATTGATCGCAATTTTCAATTTTATGAATCTGTCTACGGCCAAATCAGAGAAGAGATCCAAAGAAGTTGGAATTAGAAAAACACTCGGTTCAACTAAATTTATGCTTATAAAGCAGTTTATTGTTGAATCTACTATTATTTGCCTTTCTGCTGTAATTATTTCAATTGCTTTAATGGAAATTGCATTGCCTCTATTTAATTCTTTTGTAAACAGAGAAATAAAATTTGAATTATTTAATAACTATTATACACTTCCTGCGTTAATTATTTTCACAATAATTGTTGGGTTAATTGCAGGCAGCTACCCGGCCTTTTACTTATCATCATTTCAACCGGCACACGTACTTAAAAATGAAAGGCATAAAGGCTACAAAAAAAACTTTGTAAGAAGTGCTCTTGTAATTATTCAATTCTCGATTTCAATTGCCCTTATTATTGCTACCATAATTATAAAAAATCAGCTTGATTATATTCGTGGAAAAAACCTGGGATTTAATAAGGAGAACCTTATAACAATTAACAATTCCAAAAGCCTCGGTGATAAAATTGACTTATTTAAAGAAAATATACTAAGTAATTCGAATATAATATCAGCTACTACTTCATCATTAATGTTTCAATCAGGTATACCGGGAAGCGGTTATCTCTATAATAAAACAGCCGGCACGGATGTAGTATCAAGCCAATTTATGGATGTGGATTATGATTTTTTAGAAACATTTAATTTGAAAATTAAAGAAGGCAGATTCTTTTCAAAAGATTTTCCATCTGATAGTACTGCTGTAGTGATTAATGAAGAAGCCGCCAGGGAATTTCACGCTGATAACCCGGTAGGTAAAATCCTCGCCAGCATAGATGCTACTAAAAACAGAATGGTTGTAAAAAGAATAATAGGTGTTGTCAATGATTTTAATTACGAATCATTACATCAAAAGATAAGACCGCTTGTATTTTATTTGAGTCCCGTAACCCAGGCCGCTAGTGTAATTACGGTTCGTGTAAATTCACAGAACTTGCCAGCGACTATAGAATATGTAGAAACTGTATGGCATAATTACAATGCAAAAGAAAAATTAAACTGGTCTTTTCTAGATCAAAATCTGGAACGAATGTATGATGCTGAAGAAAAAATCGGAACCATTACAACAGTGTTTTCAGTTCTGGCTATTATAATTGCTTGTCTTGGGTTATTCGGCCTGATTTCTTTTGTTACAGAACAGAGGACCAAAGAAATTGGAATAAGGAAAGTTCTGGGTGCTTCTGTAACTGAAATTCTTATTATCCTGTCCAAAGAAATAACAGTATGGGTGATATTGGCAAATCTTATAGCCTGGCCGGTTGCTTACTTTTTTATGCAAAATTGGCTTCAGGATTTTGCATACAGGATAAATATTTCGCCATTAATATTTGTTTTATCCGGAATTATAGCTCTTGTAATTGCCTTGTTAACAGTAAGTTATCAGGCTATAAAAGCGGCGATTGCAAACCCAGTAAAAAGTTTAAGATATGAATAATAGAATAAAATCAAAATCACGTTCGGCTGGGATTAATTCATTAAGGTACGAATAATATTAGAGGGGGAAATATGTTTAAGAATTATGTAAAAGTCGCTTTCAGGAATATATTTAAATATAAAGTATATTCTTTTATAAATATTATAGGCCTTTCGGTAGGTATATCAGCCTGTATTTTAATTCTATTGTTTGTAAATGATGAGCTTAGTTTTGATAAATATAATGCAAACTATGACAGAATTTATAGAGTTCATACGTCTGCTTCGTTATCCGGAAGGGAAATAAATATTGCTGTTTCTCCTGGACCGATTGGGGAGGCATTGCTGAAAGATTTCCCGGAAGTTATTGCCTTCACACGCTTAATGCCCAGCAGAGACATGCTTATCAGGTATAAGAATAATGTATTTGTTGAAACAAATTTTTTCTGGGCAGATTCAGGTACATTCCAGGTATTCACAATCCCATTTCTGAAAGGTAACCCTAAAAATGCATTGGCTGAGCCACACACTGTTGTGTTAACGGAAACTCTTGCTAAAAAATATTTTGGAGATGAGGATCCAATTGGTAAAATTATGAATTTTGAGGACGGCACACCATATACTGTGAGAGGAGTGGTTCAAGATTGTCCACGAAATTCACATTGGCACTATGATATTTTTGCCTCATTTAGCAGTTTAGGTTTTAGTAATAGTCAACAATGGCTTGGCAACAATGTTCATACGTATTTAGTCTTAAATAATCGTTCTTCAATAAATAATCTTCAGGCCAAGCTTGAGGCTTTCACCAGGAAGCATGTTTCCAAAAATATATTTGAGGTTTTCGGAGTCACCTATGATCAGATGAAACAGGCCGGCAACAAGTATGAATTTGAATTTCAGCCTTTATCTGATATACATTTAAAATCGCATCTCGATTATGAAATTGAACCTAACAGCGACATCAAATATTTATATATATTTTCAATGATCGCGATTTTTATACTTATTCTTGCCTGTATCAATTTTATGAATCTTTCAACAGCAAGAGCATCATTGAGAAGTAAAGAAGTCGGTGTTAGAAAAGTTCTCGGTTCAAATAAGAAACAGTTAGTGCTTCAATTTTTGTTTGAGTCAATACTTCTAACAACCTTTGCAGTATTGATAGCCACTATATTTTCGGAATTATTGCTTCCATTATTCAATGGATTAACGGGCAGACATCTGGAAACTACATACTTTAGTAATTTCGAAGCAATTCCTGCTACTATATTTGCAATTTTATTTATCGGCTTTATGGCAGGCAGTTATCCTGCGTTTTTCCTTTCGTCATTCAGGCCCGTTGTTGTCCTGGGAAGCAAAGCAAACCTATTTAAAAACAGCTGGCTCAGGAATGGACTGGTCGTATTTCAGTTTGCCATTTCAATTATACTGATAATAGGTACATTGGTTGTTTATATGCAAATGCGTTTTATACAGAATAAAAAACTTGGTTTTGATAAGGAACACGTTCTTGTAATTCAAAGAGCATGGGCTCTGGAAAACCAGGCAAAGACTTTTAAAGAAGAACTTATAAAAAATGCAGGAATAATCAGCGCTTCAAATAGCGATAATATGCCGGGCAAATTTTTTAATCAAACTTTATTCAAATCGGACGGGGCTGACACGAAGCAGCATATTATGTCTGCTATGTCAACTGATTATGATTTTGCTAAAACTATGGGTATCGAAATTGCAAATGGAAGATATTTTTCTAAAGATTATCCATCAGATACAATGAGTGTGGTAATAAATGAAATTGCGGCTGAAATAATGGGATTTAAAGAGCCGATTGGGAAACGGATTATAATTGTAGGAGATAATAATCCCAAAACAAATACTCGTACGGTTGTGGGAGTAGTTAAAGATTTTCATTACGAATCTTTACATCAGAAGATAAGGCCCCTGGTTTTATTTCTTAATACTGGACAGACAGCATTTCTGCCCATAAGATTAAACAACAGTGACATAAAAAATAATATTGCTGTTATTGAGAATTTATGGAATAAGTTTGTTTCTGCTAAGCCAATCGAATTTTACTTTCTCAATGAAGACTTTGATCAGCTTTATAGAGCTGAAAATAAAACAGGACAGATATTTACTGCCTTTTCTTTAGTATCAATTCTTATCGCATGTCTCGGATTGCTTGGTCTGGCTTCATTCACAGCTGAAAGAAGAACAAAAGAAATAGGAATTAGAAAAGTGATGGGTGCGACAATAGGCCAGATTATATTTTTATTATCTAAGGAGTTTATTAAATGGGTTATAGTAGCAAATATTATTGCCTGGCCGGTCGCATACTATATCATGAATAACTGGCTTAAAGATTTTGCATACAGAATTTCTTTTCCGTTTTGGGTACTATTTATATCGGCTTTGGTTGCAGTACTAATTGCAATAATTACAGTAATATCACAGGCATTAAAGACAGCTAATTCCAATCCTGTGAAATCTTTAAGGTATGAATAGAATCAAATAAGAATAAGAAACTCTCTAAATTCCTTATAAAAAAAAATACGTAGATATCTTCATCGGTCTGAATTAGATTATAAGAATTAAAAATAGGCTGAATAACAAATGATAAAAAATTATATAAAAATTGCATACAGAAATTTACTGAACCAAAAAATTTATTCATTTATTAATATTTCCGGACTGGCAATTGGCATTACTTGTTTTATCCTGATATATCTTTTTGTTTCGGACGAATTAAGTTATGACAAATTTAATTCTAAATATGATCGTATTTACAGGATGATTGAAATTATTAATACAGAAGGGCAGGGTGAAGAATCAACCAGCCAGGCAATTCCAGTTGCACCTGCTCTGTTAAATGACTACCCGCAGTATATCGAAAGCATTGTCCGTTTCTTCAACTATCAACAACCAACTATTACTTTACAGGAAGGCGACAGGAAATTCAATGAGAGCAGAGCATTCTTTGCTGATCCAACATTGTTCAAAGTTTTTGATTATAAACTAGAACTTGGAAATCCGGATAATGCTTTAGCTGCACCTAATTCAATTGTGCTTTCTAAGGAAATGGCGAAAAAATATTTCGGGGATGAAAGCCCGATGGGTAAGATTATAAAGCTGCAGGGTTTAATTGATGCAAAAGTAACAGGAGTTTTTGCAAAACTACCTTCACAATCGCATATACATTTTGACTGTCTCATTTCATTCAGTACAATCTATTCATTAAATGGCCCGAATTTTCAAAGTAGAAATTTTGTGTGGAATCCAGCCTGGACATACATCTTATTAAAGAAAGGAGTTAAACCTGAGCAGCTTGAAAGGGAATTTCCAAACTTTGTAAATAAGTATTATCCACCTTTAATAAAAAATCAAGTTACGACTTACCTGCAGCCTTTAATAGATATACACTTAAAATCACATTTAGATTACGAGATCGAAGCGAACAGCGACATCAGTATTGTTTATATCTTTTCGATAGTCGGTTTTCTTATTCTAATTATTGCTTGCATAAATTTTATGAACCTTGCAACAGCACGTTCATCAAAGCGTGCCAGGGAAGTGGGAATGAGAAAAGTACTGGGGGCCGGAAAAAATCAACTTATTAAACAATTTCTTAGTGAATCTATTATAATTAGCCTTATTGCAGTAATGATTTCTGTAATGCTGATATTCCTATTGCTGCCCGTCTTTAATGAGCTTGCTGATAAAAATCTAAGCTTTAATATTTTAGCAAACCGCGGTTTGTTGTTGATGCTCGTTGCTGTTGGTTTAGTTGTAGGTATAGCTGCTGGAATATATCCTGCATTTTTTCTCTCTTCTACTCTTCCCATTACAAGCATCAAGACTAATGCTCAGCCAAAAGGTGGTTCAGCACTGCTAAGAAAGATTCTAGTAGTTGCTCAGTTTACAATTTCGCTTGCTCTTATTATCGGTACATTTGTTATTAACAAGCAACTTAAATTTTTACAAAATGCAAACACCGGTTTTGACAAAGAGCAGCAGGTAATAATTCCATTAAAGCCTTCTATGCTTCAGTATTATGAATCTTTAAAAAACCAGTTTCTCCTGAACAGCAGTGTGATGAACGTTACATTTATGAATGAAGTGCTGGGAGAGAATCATAATACACACGAAGTAAATTACGAAGGTATGCAACCAGGTAAGTGGATATACTTATCCGGATTAATGGTTGACGAAAATTTCGTACCTGCATTTGGACTTAAAATAATAGCGGGAAGAAATTATTCTAAAGAATTTCCTGGTGATGATACAATGTCGGTTATAATTAATGAATCTATGGTGAAAAAATTAGGATGGGGTTCACCTCAAAATGCAATAGGGAAACGATTTAATACTCTTGGCGGGCATGAGGTTGTTATAGGAGTTGTTAAGGATTTTAATTTTGTTACTCTTAAAGACCCGATAGGTCCGTTTTTCCTATCAAGAATGCGTCCGCAATTTGCACCATTCTTTCAGAAGTATATGGCTGTTAAAATTAAACCGGGTAATATCAAGAGTACTATAAATTATCTGGATGAAAAGTGGTCGGGAATAGTAACTCAACTTCCATTTGACTTTTCATTTCTTAATGAACGGTTAAACACTTTGTATAAGTCACAGGACAGACTTGGAAAGCTAATCGGATATTTTTCCATATTAGCAATTCTGATTGCTTGTCTCGGTATGTTTGCTCTAACCACCTACTCAGTTGAAAGAAAATTTAAGGAAATCGGAATAAGAAAAGTTTTAGGTGCTTCTTCACCAGAAATTGTTCGCTTGCTAATGAAGGAGTTCCTTGTTTTAGTAATTATATCAAATATAATATCATGGCCAATATCATATTTAGTAATGAATAATTGGCTAAAAGATTTTGCATTTAGAATTGATTTCCCTTTTTGGGTATTAATTATCTCAGGCTTGATAACGTTATTTATTTCCGTTTTGACTATCGGGTTTCAGTCGATAAAAGCGGCAACAGCAAATCCTGTTAAATCATTAAAGTATGAATAATGAATCGTCCGGTTGCGGACAAAAGTGTTTGTTTACGGACAAGTCTAATTTATTATCAAATTAATTCTTTATAAAAAACCATTTTTTCTAAGTTTCTTCACCCATTATAGAGGCATAAATATTGTGCCTCTGCAGTAGCAAACCAACCAAAAAAATGTCACTTTTAAGAGTTTTTGTAAAAACAAATTCAGGACATTAAACTATGTGAAAATAAGACCAGCTGGATTATTGCAGATTAAATTAAGTAAAAATTTTGTAGTACATTAAACAAACCGGAAGTATATATGCTAAAAAATTATTTTAAGATCGCATTCAGAAATATCTGGTCACAGAAAGGATATTCATTTATTAACATTTTTGGACTGGCCATAGGATTAGCTTGCTGTATTCTTATCCTGCTTTTTGTGCAATATGAATTAAGCTATGATAAATATAACAAGAACTCTGATAGGATTTACAGATTAACCAGGGAATGGTTTAATCAGGATGGGGCTTCAAGTTTACATCTTGCAAGAATTGCTCCTCCATTCGGTCCATGGTTAAAAAATGATTATCCAAATATTGTACTTGAAGAAGCAAGGTTTCTTCAGGACTATCAAACTTTCTTAAAAATTAATAATAATACTTTAGTTGAGGAAAGATTCTACTGGGCTGAACCTTCGGCTTTTAAAATATTTTCAATTTCATTTATTAACGGAAACCCTGAAACAGCTTTGAATGAACCAAATAGTCTTGTAATTACAGAATCAATGGCAAAGAAGTATTTCGGAACAGATGATGTAATAGGAAAAACGATAAACTATGAAAGACAACGGGACTTGAAAATAACAGGAGTTGTAAAAGATGTACCGGAAAATTCGCATTTCAAATATGATTTTCTTGCTTCATTCGTAACCCTTAATGATTCTACAATTATAGGTAGGAGAGAATTAGAGACTAATCTTGGAAGCAACAATTATCTCACCTACTTATTATTGCCAAAAGGGCTTCCGGTTAAAGCTCTGGAAGATAAAATTCCGGGATTTATTGATAAATATGTCGGGCTGAATTTGAAGGCTAGAGGAATTGCTCTTCCTACAAAACCGCTTCACGATTTAACAATTTTACACTTGCAGAAGCTTATAGATATTCATCTCCATTCTCATTTGACAACTGAAATAGAACAGAACGGTGATATAGAAAATATTTATCTTCTTTCTGCAATTGCATTTTTCATACTTCTGATTGCATGCATAAACTTTATGAATCTCGCGACTGCAAGATCTTCAAAAAGATCGAAAGAGATTGGAGTAAGAAAGGTACTCGGTGCGGTTAAAGGACAGTTGAGAAATCAATTTCTTGGAGAGTCAATGATTACAGCATTCATCTCATTATTCTTTTCAATATTGATAGTTGAACTAACAATAAAGTCTTTTGGTATTTTCGCCGACAGGAACCTTAGTTTTAATTTTATAAATCAGCCGATGATATTGCTATGGGTAATATTAATTACGCTTGTCGTCGGCTTTATTGCCGGGATATACCCTGCATTTATGCTATCATCTTTTAAACCTGTTTCAGCTATAAAAAACGAAGGGGTTAAGGAACGAAAATCAAAATTCAGAACAGTGCTTGTTGTTCTACAGTTCACAATTTCTATAGTATTGTTGATAGGAATGGGAGTTGTTTTCGAACAGATGCAGTTTGTAAAAAATAAGGATCTTGGATATAACAAAGATAATTTGATTGTTTTGCCATCAAGTAATCAGATAAGACAAAACCTCGATACTTTTAAAAGTCAGCTGCTACAGAACTCAAATATTAAAATGGTAGCTTCTTCCAGGCTTGTGCCATCTGATATGCTGCTTAACAGTATGGGTGGACAAATTTACGACGGTAATAAAATGGTTCCACTATCATTCAGACTTGCTTTACAGGAAGTCAGTTACGACTTTTTGAATACCTACCAGATTAAAATTACAGCTGGCAGAGGATTTTCAAGAGACTTTCCTACAGACGACAGTACAGCCTTTATATTAAATGAAACTGCGGTACATCAATTCGGATGGAATGCACAAGATGCCATTGATAAACCAATATTTTATGGGCCGAGGAAAGGAAAAATAATCGGAGTAGTGCAGGATTTTAATTTCGAAACTCTTCATAATGAAATTGTGCCTATTATTATGATGATAAATAAAAATGCATCCAGTCAGATTACTGTGAGAATATCCGGCAACGATATTCCCGCGACTCTTAATTACCTCAAGAAAAAATGGGCTGAATACAGGCCGGACTATCCTTTTGATTTTACATTCCTGAACGAACAGTTGAATAGTCTTTACAACAAAGATGAAAAGTTAGGTGACGTGTTTGGAATCTTCTCTTTTATTGCTGTAATAATAGCTTGCCTTGGTTTATTCGGATTGGCTTCGTTTACCGCTGAAGTAAGAACGAAAGAAATCGGGATCAGAAAAGTTCTTGGCGCTTCTGTTTCAAATATTGTTCTTCATCTTTCTAAAGAATTTTTGATACTAATTATTTTTTCAATTGTAATTGCCTGCCCGTTATCATTTTATGCAATGAATAAATGGCTTGATGGATTTGCTTACAAAACTACTATCAGTCCATGGTTGTTTGTATTTGCGGGTTCACTTGCATTGCTGATCGCAATTCTGACGGTAAGTCTCCAGGCAATAAAAGCTGCTATTGCTAATCCAGTTAAATCATTACGATATGAGTGAAAGATTAAATAATTAAATAAAGAGTGTGTTATGATTAAAAATTATTTAAAAGTCGCATTTAGAAATATCTACAGGTTTAAATTATTTTCTTCCATAAATATCTTCGGACTTGCAATAGGAATAGCTTCAAGTATTCTGATCTTTCTCTTTGTAAAAAATGAATTAAGCTATGATAAGTTCAATAAAAATGCGGAAGATATTTATCTTGTTCAAAAATACAGGCATACCGCAGTTGGACTAAAAGTATTGAATGACACCTGGATACCTTTACTTAAAAAACTAAAATCTGATTACCCAATAATTGAAAACGGAACACGCCTTTTTGATCAGGATGTGTGCGTACAAACTTCGGACAATCAGAAATTCAGGGAGAACGTAACCTTTGCTGATCCGAGTATTTTCTCAGTATTTACTTTCCCTTTAAAGATGGGAGATGCTAAATCCGTATTCAATGATAAATATTCAATTGTAATATCACAGGAAATTGCTGATAAATATTTCGGGAATCAAAATCCAATTGGAAAAAGATTAAAACTGGATTTCGGGAAAGACGATTATGTTGTTACAGGTGTGCTGAAAGAAGTTTCTAAAAATTCAACAATATCTGCAAATATAATTGCACCGTTTGCCAGCGCAGTCGATGAAAACGATCCTAAAATACAGAATGACTGGAATGGCGCTTTTTTATTTACGTATCTGCAATTAAAACATGGTTCAACTGCACCTGAACTGGAATCACAGCTGCCAGAATTTGTTAAAAATATCTGGGGAGAAGACGGGCCAAACGGATCAAAACAGCTTGATCTTAAATTACTACCGCTTACTGACTTGCATAATAATTTAACAAACACTAGAACATTTGCTTACATACTAATTTGCATAGCATTAGTGATTTTGATAATTGCTTCTGTAAACTTTATGAATCTGTCCACGTCACGCTCACTTGAACGAGCGAAAGAAATTGGAATGAGAAAGGTACTCGGCGCAGGCAGATTAAACCTGATCAAACAATATCTTGGCGAATCAATATTCCTGACTTTTTTATCATTAGTCATTGGACTTGGAATTTCTGAATTATTACTGCCTCTGATGAACAGGTTATACGATCTGGATATTAGTAATAATTATTTCTTTGACCCAACTACCATATTAGTCCTTGTTTCGATTTGCCTTGTTGTAGGCATTATTTCAGGAATCTACCCGGCTGTAGTTCTAGCCCGTTTCAGGATATTGGATTCTTTATTGGGAGATGTAAAAGCATCAAAGGGAGGAATAATTTTCAGGAACTTACTTGTAACAACTCAGTTTGCATTATCAATTATTCTAATTGCCGGGACAATTATTATTATCAACCAGACTAACTTTATGAAAGATTATAATACAAATTTCCAGAAAGATAATATAATTGTATTACCCGTCTCTATTGGTGATTTCTCGGACAGAGATGCAGCAGTTAAGAAAATTGAATTATTAAAAAATGAAATAAGATCAAATAGTTATATCAAAAGTGTCTCTTCATCAATGTCAGTCCCTGGAAATGTTGTTGATGCAAATGTTTTTGCAACACCTGAAGATTGGAAATCGCCAGAGCCTTTAAGAATGAGAATTAGTGCGATTGATGAAGACTTTCTTAAAGTATATAGCATACATTTAATTGAAGGAAGAAACTTTTCTAAAGATATGCCGACAGACAAAGACGATGCTATAATTATTAATGAATCCGCGATGAAAGATATGGGATGGAGTACTGCGGTTGGTAAAAAGGTAAAGATGGGAAATAAGTTTTTTAATGTTATCGGGGTGGTGAAGGACTATAACACTGAATCCCTGGAAGTAGCGGTAAGGCCGTTAATACATTTTTACAGGACAACAGAAAGTTCCGCTCCTAGATTTATTTCTATTAAGTACAGCAATGTTGCTCCTGATGTGTTGATCAGCTTTCTAAAGAGCAAGTGGCAGATATTAGATCCTGAAAGAAGTTTTGATTGCTTCTTTGCAGATAAAGAATATCAAAAATTATACTCAAGCCAGGACAGGATGGTAAAAGTCGTCGGATATTTCTCCGTACTTGCTATTATTATTGCGACTCTTGGGTTATTCGGATTATTAGCTGTTAGTATAATACAAAGGAGAAAAGAAATAGGGATAAGAAAGGTCCTTGGTTCTTCTACTTCAGGGATATTATTTCTCCTTATAAAGAAATATTTAAGGCTAATTCTGGCGGCAAATATTATAGCCTGGCCATTGACTTATTTCCTAATGAACAAATGGCTCGAAGATTTTGCTTACAGGATCAACATAAGTATATTGTCTTTTATCATAGCATCTGTTGTTGTGTTCGTAATTGCTTCAGTTACGATATCAATTCAGGCTATAAAAGCAGCAACAGCAAACCCCGTTAAAAGTTTACGATATGAATAGCTAAAATATTATCATTGCTTTTTTCTTTGGTCGTAAATTTGACGATTTGCTTATTATTTAGCGTAGAGCACAAATATTGTCGGCATAACGGCAAACTACCGTCTATTTATAAAAATTGCTGTATATCCTTATTCATTTTTCCTAAATGGAAAATGGAAGTAACTTAAAGTATTATAGTAGACATAGTATCCCATCAAGCCCGAATATTTTTAAAAATATAAATAAGGTATTATTTATGAAAACTAATTTCATTTACAGACTGACAATAATTGTTTCGGTTTTTTGTGTAACTGCTTTCGCTCAACAAAGCAATTCAGTGGAAGTTGGAAATGTCGGGCCGGGTGAAATGCAGTACAAAGCATTTTCATTGAACAGCGACGCGACTGTAGAAATAACCGGGGAAGGCGCGACTTTCCGGGACAAGCACGATAGCTGGTTTTTTAATTCTAATAATAATGAAGGCTGGACAAATAATTTAATGTTTTACGGCTGGATACTAGATTCAAAAACCAGGAAAGTTGTCTGGCATTCACTGGAAAAATATTCAGATATCAGAACTTCAAAAAATACACAACTGGTGCCGATTAACAGCCACATAAATCTTCCGAAAGGGGATTATGAAATTTATTATGCGTCTGCCAAATCAAACTATAATTATAACACAAATGACAAAGGGAGCTTCATAAACTGGGTAAAGGATTTCTTTGGTTTTGATGATAGTGAATTCAGAAATAAATATAAAGATGAATTGGTAATGAAAGTGTCGGGACCGCAAAATGTTTTTACCTCTGCTAATATTGAACAATTAAGAAAAAACTATATGGATAATTCAATCGTTAATCTTGAAGAAGCAACTGAAAAAGCATCTCTTTCCAAAGGCTTTTCATTAAAGGGTAATACAAAACTTAAAGTTTACGCCATTGGAGAAGGAAGAGAGAAAGAAATATTTGATTATGCATGGATATACGATGAAATAAATAATAAAATTGCCTGGAGAATGAAGTGGGATAGGATACGGTTATGCCGGCGGTGCGGAGAAAAATGTTGTCTTTAATGGTGAAGTAAGTTTGCCGGCAGGAGCTTATACAGTCCACTATGTTACAGATGATTCTCATTCATTTAATAACTGGAATTCCTTTCCGCCGGATGATCCGCAGTTCTGGGGGGTTGTAGTATTTCCGGCAAGCAAATCTGATCTCGCTAACGTAACACCGTTTAGAGAACAGGATGTTGTAAAACCTGTAGTTGAGTTAACAAAAATCAGGAATGATCAATATGTTGCGCAGGGATTAAAATTAAAATCACCGACAGACGTACGGATTCTATGCCTTGGTGAATCAACCAATAATAAAGAATACGCTGATTACGGCTGGATTATAAATGCGGATACACGTCAGACTGTCTGGACAATGGACGGCAGAGAAGGAGAGAATGCGGGAGGAGCAGCAAAGAACAGGATGATAGACGAAACAATAAAGCTTCAACCGGGGAATTATATTGTCTATTATTCAACTGATGATTCTCATTCTTATGATGATTGGAATTCCGCTGCGCCTTACGATCCTTCAAAATGGGGAATCACAATTTGGACAAAAAATAATAAAGACAGATCTAACACAGAATTATTTTCGGCAAGCGATTATAAAAATCAAAATGTTGTGGCAGAAATCATTCGCGTTGGTGATGATGAACATCTTCAGAAATCTTTTGAGTTAAATTCTGATTCAAAAATACGAGTCTATGCTATTGGTGAAGGAGTTAGCAATGAAATGGTAGATTACGGATGGATTGAAAATAATGAGACCGGCAAAGTTGTTTGGGAAATGACTTACAGGAGGACTGAAAATGCCGGCGGTGCAATAAAGAACAGGGAAATAAATGAGGTTATCAATCTGCCGAAGGGTAAATACAAACTCTATTATGAAACTGATGGATCTCATTCATACAGAAATTGGAATGACAATCCACCAAGTGATCAGGAAGATTATGGTATCACTTTAAGCTATGTAAAATAACTAAACTTTAACCCCCTTCTCTTAAGAAGAAGGGCTTTTTTTGATGTTGCGGATGCGGACATAAGTGTTTGTAAACGGACGATTTTCTAAATCAATACCAATCTTTCCCCGCAATTCACTCCATTTTTATAGCATTTAAGCAACTTAATCAAATTAGAATCGGGCATAGAATTTGTCTTTTTAGGTATACTCTAGCAGGCTCTGAGTATGAATAAGGAGATTTATTAATGTTCAAAAATTATTTAAAAGTACATTTAGAAATATTATCAAATTCAAATTTTATTCCACGATCAATGTATTTGGATTAGCTGTAGGTATTGCAAGCTGTTTAATAATATTGTTGTATGTTCAGGATCAATTTAGCTATGATAATTATAATAAAAATTCTGCTAACACTTATCGCCTGGTACTGGATATAAAGAACTCTAACAATACAAATAAATATTCTACAACATCACCGCCGATAGGACCGTATCTTGTTGAAAATTTTCCCGAAATAAAAGAAGCAGTAAGAGTAAGAATCGGAAACAACGAACTAATGGAAAGCAAGTACTTTAATGCTTATGAAGAAAACATAGTTTTTGCAGATTCAAATTTCTTTGACCTTTTTCCATTCCCTTTAGCAAGTGGTAATATTAAAAATGCATTAAATGAACCAAATGAATTAGTGATTACTTCTGAGATTGCTAAAAAATATTTCGGTGAGGAAAATCCAATCGGCAAAATAATTAATATGGATAAAAGATTTCATCTGAAAGTAACCGGGGTTATTTCACCTAAAAAGTATAATTCACACATAAAATTCGATTTCTTAATTTCTTTTTCAACTTTCCCGTCAACTCTTCCTCCGGGTTATAGTATCAAAGATTGGGGGTGGAATTCATTCTTTACTTATTTGAAGATTAATGATAATTCTGATGTTAAAAACTTGGAAGCAAAATTACCCGCTACTATTAATGCTTTATTTAACGAAAAGACAGCAAATGTCTTATCTCTTCACTTAGAACCATTAAAGGATGTTTATTTTGATAATGAAAGAATCGGGGACTTTGGTGTTTCAGGCAACAAACCTTCTCTTTATATAATTAGTATCATAGCATTTTTAATATTAATAATTGCTGGATTTAATTTTATTAATCTTTCTACTGCTAAGTCTGTCATACGAAGTAAGGAAGTTGGTATCAGGAAGCTGCTTGGTGCAGAAAGGACACAATTGATAAGTCAATTTTTGGGTGAATCCGTAACGATATCATTCTTTTCTATTTTGATTTCGTTTACTATAGTTGAATTATTCCTTCCTGAAGTTAATACTATGCTAAATACTAATCTTTCACTAACAGATCTTGGGGCAGGATACTTAATTTTAATAATCTTTTTATTACCATTTTTGATTGGTATTGTAGCAGGTATATTCCCGGCAATTATACTCTCTAATTTTATGCCTTCAAAAGTTTTAAAAGGAAATATTTATTCCGGTAAAACGGGCATTTCATTAAGAAAAATTTTAATAACAGCACAGTTCTTGATTACAACAATTTTAATTGCCGGAGCGTTAGTAGTTACCGAACAAATTAACTATATAAAATATAAGAACTTAGGCTTTAATAAAGAAAATATACTGGTTCTAAGACTACATGGGAGTGAATTATTAGGCAAATATGCGATGATAAAAAATTCTTTTTTAACTATTCCGAATATTGTAAGTATTGGGGGCGCAACGAACGGCATGGATGGAAATTACGGCACAGCAAGTGTAGTTCTTCCAAAAGGTAATAAAAATACAATTGAGAGATATGATGTTAATATCTACCCGGTTGATTACGGATTTTTCAAAACATTAGATATAAAATTTATTTCTGGCAGGAACTTCAATAAAGCCTTTGCTACTGATAGTAATTCGGTTGTATTGAATGAATCCGCAGTGAAATTATTCAATCTAAAAAAAGCCGTCGGTTCACTTATAGGATTTGTAGGAGAAAAGCAAGGACGAGTAATAGGGGTAGTGAAAGATTTTAATTACACATCATTGCATAATAATATTGCACCACTGGTTTTCTTTATGTCGCCTTCCGAATATGGAAATATGTTTATAAGAATAAAAGGGAATAATATCTCTGATACAATTCAAAAAATCAAAGGCGTCTGGGATCAAATAGTCCCCGGTTATCCTCTTGAATATTTATTATATGATCAAAAAATAGATAGAATCTATAAAGCAGATCAAAGTTTTGCTTCGATTACATATTACTTCTCTTCTTTAGCAATTATGTTGGCATGTCTTGGATTGTTCGGACTTGTTTCATTCCTTACAGTAAATAGAACTAAAGAGGTAGGAATAAGAAAAGTACTCGGAGCAAGCGTTCCTTCGCTTTTGAAATTGCTGTTAAAAAATTTTTTATTACTTGTTCTTATTGCAAATCTAATATCCTGGCCTGTGGCATATTACTTTATGAATAAATGGCTTGAAGACTTTGCATACAGGATTAATATCGGAGTTTCTGTTTTCATTTTAACCGCTTTTTTATCAATTACGATTGCATTTTTAACAATTGTTTACCAGGCGTTAAAAGTTGCTAACTCAAACCCGGTTGAAGCATTGAGGTATGAATAATATTTATTAACTATTAAAGATAAAAATATGCTAAAAAATTATTTTAAGATTGCATTCAGAACTATTCTTGGGCACAGGCTTTATTCTTTCATAAACATATTCGGGCTTTCCCTTGGAATTGCCTGCTGTATTCTTATTGTACTTTTTATTAATAATGAAATCTCTTTTGATAGTTTCAATAAAAATGCAGATTCAATTGTTCGAGTAATTACAGAAAGGTGCGACGTTGGCGGTCAGAGCGAATCGGGTGATTACGAGCCGATGCCTTTGGTTCCTGCTTTAATATCGGAATATCCTGAAATAGTTCACGCTACGCGAATGAGTACGGGTGGTGCAATACTAACATATGGTGATAAATCTTTTCAGGAAACAATTTTATTTACAGATCCTGATATCTTCTCCATGTTTGATATTAATTTTATTTCGGGAAACCCGTCAACCGCTCTGCGTGATCCGTCTGAAATTATTATTACTCAGAAAATGGCGGAAAAATATTTTGGAAAAGACAACCCAATCGGAAAACAACTTCTAATGAGAACTTCAGGTGGTTCCGAGGCATTTGTCGTTTCAGGTGTTACTGAATCAATGCCGCAGAATTCAACTATTCAATTTGATTTTTTGATGAATATCAGAAAGCACAGAATGTATGAAAGGGCAAAGGATAGATGGACATCTTCTAATGGGAGTGCATACCTAATGTTAAAAAAGGGGATAAAACCGGAAGAGCTTAATGCAAAGTTGCCTGTTTTTGTTCAAAAATATTTTGGAAACATAATTCAAAGACAACAAAAGGAAGGGTATTTAAGCAAAGAACCAAATTCATATCAACTTCGGTTACAACCATTGAAGGATGTGCATCTTGATACCAGTGTAAAATATTCTTCGAGCGAACAGGGAAATCCAACGTATATGTATATCCTCGGAGCAATTGCACTGCTAGTATTGATAATTGCCTGTATCAATTTTGTTACACTAACAGTAGGACGCTCTGCTAACAGGGCAAAAGAAGTTGGAGTGCGAAAAGTATTGGGGGCACGACGCACACAACTCATCAGGCAATTCTGGAGCGAAGCTATTCTTATATCAAGTATTGCTTTGATTCTCGGCATTGTCATTGCTGAAATCCTGTTGCCGGAATTTAATCAAATTGCAGATAGACAACTCACATTCTCTTTGTCAGACTTTAGATTGATAGGGATATTATCCGGATTAATGTTAGTAATTGGTATTATATCCGGAATTTATCCTTCTTTGTTTCTTTCTAAATTTGAACCTGCCGCCGTATTAAAAGGAAAATTTAAGATAGGAGGGAAAAATTATTTTACTAAAACCCTGATAATTTTTCAGTTCGGGCTTTCAATACTACTTATATGCTGTACATTGATACTTACCAAACAAATTAATTTTCTAATAAATACTAATCTTGGATTTCAACCTCAACAGGTTGCAATATTGCCGGCGTATGCCAAAGCATCAGATGTTGAAAATATTACAGATCGTTTAAAGACTAAAATTCAGGGCGATCCCCGGATATTAAACATCTCTGTTACAAGCGGAGCTTTTACTCACGGATATGATATAAGCGGGTTCAAATATAATGGTGAAAACAAAGATGCGTTCGTTTACAGGATAGATGAAAATTACTTATCAACTCTTAAGATTCCACTTATTGAAGGACGTAATTTCAGAAAGGGAAGTGCGGATGACAGGGATTACGGTATGATTGTTAACGAAGCATTTGTGAAAAGTATGGGATGGAGCGAGCCTGTGATCGGTAAACGTTTAATCGGGTCAGATGATGAACAACTTGCAAAGCTTAATGTTATTGGAGTAGTTAAGAATTTTCATTTCAGATCCTTTAGAGAAAAAATACGTCCTGAGATCATGTTTATGCTTCCCGACTGGCCTCTTGATGATATATTAATTAGAGTTTCTCCGGAAAATGTTTCAGAAACTGTTCAATATTTAAAAAATGCCTGGACGGAAATTAATCCAAACACTCCTTTTGATCTGACATTTATGGACCAGGATTTTCAGAAACTTTATGAAACAGAAATGAAATGGGGAAGAATAGTTACTTACGCATCTGTGTTTGCAGTTTTTCTAGCCTGCCTTGGCTTATTTGGTTTGGTAACTATGGCTGTGAATAACAGAGCAAAAGAAATCGGCATAAGAAAAGTGCTCGGTGCTTCCGGATCCGGAATGGTAAGAATGATATCTTATGATTTTCTTAAACTTGTTTTTCTGGCAAATCTAATTGCATGGCCGGTGGCTTATTTAGCAGCTTCAAAATACCTTGAGAACTATGCTTACAGAATTTCTCTGACTCCAGTTGTATTTATATTAGCTGGTTTAACAGCCATATTCATTTCATTTGTTACGATTGCCGGACTTGTTGTTAAAGCTGTTAGAGCAAACCCGGTTGATGCTTTAAGAAATGAATAAAATCATAAGAGGAAAAGAATGCTAAATAATTATTTCAAAATTGCAGTCAGAAATCTTTTAAGAAACAGAACGTACTCATTTATAAATATATTTGGTCTCTCTATTGGACTGGCTTGCTGCGTACTTATTCTGCTTTTCGTTAAAAGTGAATTAAGCTATGACTCGTTCCATAAAAACGCTGACAATATTTACAGGATATCGCTGTTTGAAAATTATGCAAAAGATGATCAGCATTTTAATTCAATTACTCCAGGAGTGCTCGGACCTTTACTAAAAAGTTATTACCCAGAAATAGAAAATTCTGTTAGAATATCGCAGATGCCGGGAAAGGTAACAATTGGCTCAGAAACATTTGTTGAAAAATATAAACTGGTTGATCCGGATATCTTTAAAATGTTCAACTTTCCATTGATTAGAGGAAACTCTAACAATGCCCTTAATGATCCCAATTCAGTAGTAATCACGGAATCTTACGCAAAAAAATATTTCGGCAATTCTGATCCTATGGGAAAAACCATTACAATACAAGTTGCTGATAAAAACGAAGATTTTCTGGTAACCGGCGTCGCAAAAGACGTACCTGAAAACTCAAGCATAAAGTTTAATATCTTAATTCCTTATCAAAAAATTAAAGAGTTTTTTAGCGAAAGGGCACTGAACAGTTTAACCATTATTTTTTGTGAGACTTATGTTCAGTTAAAGCCGGGAGCAACGGCAAAAGAAATGGAATCTAAAATGCCTTCTTTAATAAAATCATTACAAGGTGATGATTTTAAATCGGGTGCTTATAATCTTTTGTTTCAGCCGATAAAAGATATCCATCTTGATACTTCATACCCTGTTGGATGGGAACCGATCAGCAGTCCGGTCTATTCTTATGCTTTAATAATAATTGGCTTTTTTATCTTAATGATTGCAATAATTAATTTTGTCACTCTTTCAATTGGCAAATCATTTTCGCGTGCTGGCGAAGTCGGCATAAGAAAAGTTGTCGGCGCGAACAGGAAACAACTAATCGGGCAATACTGGGGTGAATCATTATTGCTTGTGATTATTTCTTCTGTATTTGGATTAATATTGGCAGAAATCTTACTTCCTCTTTTTAACAGTCTCGCAGTAAGAAACTTAAAATTTAATTATGATCCGTTAACTATTGCGATTCTTTTATCAATCATAATATTAACGGGTCTTGCTGCAGGTATTTATCCGGCTTTGGTTCTATCGTCATTTAATCCAATACAGGTTTTAAAAGGAAAGTTCCAGCTGGGAAAGAAATCAATATTAAGACAGGTGCTGGTTGCAGGCCAGTTTACAGTTTCGGTAATTCTAATTACCGGTACCATTGCAATTTTTAATCAGCTTGAGTTTGTAAGAAATAAAGACCTTGGCTTTAATAAGGAGAACGTATTAGTAATTCAAACTAAACTAAATATGGATGAGACTTTCAGAATTGCACAGCTATTTAAAAACGAACTTAGTAAAAATAAAAATGTACTTGATGTATCAGCTGCCGTAACACCAATGGGAGAAAAATGGAGCATGATTGGATTTTCTATGCCCGGCGGAACGTACGATCGTTTTAATATGAATGTAGTTGATTACGATTACCTGAAGACAATGGGCTTAAAACTTATTCAAGGGCGGGATTTTTCAAAGGACTATTCAACTGATTTTGATCAGGCAGTTATAGTAAATGAAGCATTTGTTAAACATTTCGGATTGGAAAACGATGTGAGTGGCAAAATGCCGGGGAAATTTGTAAACAACAAAATTATAGGCGTCGTAAAAGACTTTAATTATGAATCACTCCATTCTACAATTAAACCTGCTGCAATAGCATTGAATTATAAAAATATTTTTAGGGCCGCAAATGATATGGATACTCATAATGATCCAAGATTATTATTAAAGATTAAATCAGGCAACATAAGTTCCACGATTTCTGAAATAGAATCCGCCTGGAAGAAATTTGTCCCGGATATTTCCTTTAACAGCAGTTTTCTGAAAGACAACATCGAGAAGCAATACAAGTCAGAAGAGCAGTTTACTACAATTATTACTTTGTCTTCTGTCCTTTCCATTTTGATAACCTGCCTTGGACTGTTAGGACTCTCAATGCTCATTGCAGTACAAAGGACTAAAGAAATTGGAATAAGGCGATTGCTCGGAGCTTCGTTTGTTTCAATTTATTCTATGCTCTCAAAAGAATTTCTCTGGCTTATTATTGCCGCTCAAATTATTGGAATGCCGATAGCCTGGTATTTAATTAATAAATGGCTGGATGCTTTTGCTTACAGAGTTGATGTTGGATTTGTAATATTTCTGCTCGCAGGAATTATAACAATATTTATTGCCATACTTACAATAAGCTACCAGACAATAAAAGCCGCAACTTCAAATCCAGTTGAATCGATTAAATATGAATAATATAAAACCTGTGGTATACCATGTTAAAAAATTATATAAAAACTGCTTTTCGCATATTACTCAAAAATAAGTTATATGCGGTAATAAATATTTTCGGACTCAGTGTAGCAATTGCATGCGGAATAGTCGCTTATCTTAATTACCAGTTCAGCCAGAGTTTCGATAATTACCATGTAAATAAAGATAATATCTACAGACTTAATAGTTACAAAATTATTAATAATCAAAGAGAAGATTGGGCAATTACTCCCTTGCCTCTGGCTCCTGCACTTAAGGAAAATATCGCAGGCGTTGAAGATTTTACAAGGATAAGAAGAGGAACAGGAATATTCCAGTACGATGAAAAGGTTTTTAATGAAGTCTTTCATTACGTAGATAAAGATTACTTCAATATGTTTACGTTCCCATTAAAATATGGGGATAAAAATAATCTTCTAAATAATGACGGGATTGTAATTACTTCAAAAATTGCTGAAAAATATTTTGGTGATATTAACCCGGTTGGGAAACAAATTTCAGTTACTGTAGATAATAAAAGAACAGATTTCTTAATTAGCGGAGTTATGAAAGATCCTCCGTTAAACTCCAGCCTTTACGTCAGCATTCTAATTCCTTTGAGCCGTTATAAAGATATGACGGGAAATGATCCTGCAGAATGGAAAAACTGGTCTCATACTACTTTCATTATGGTTAAAAAAGGATTCCAAATTGCAGGAATTGAAAATCAGATACAAAAATTTAAAGATGTAACAAATAACACTAATAAGGATTGGGAGTTAGCCGGCTTTTATCTTGAACCGCTTTCCAAAGTCGCTTTTGATTCGCGTGATCTGCGTTCCAATATTTTAATGCCCAATCTGCATCCAGCTGCAATTGTTGGTCCATCAGTAATATCATTATTAATTTTATTGCTTGCCTGTTTCAATTTTCTCAATACATCAATTGCTTTCTCGGGGAAAAGGCTGAATGAAATTGCGGTAAGAAAAGTGCTTGGTGTAAAAAAGATCCAGTTAGTTTTTCAATTTCTGGGTGAAAATCTTTTGCTTTGTCTTATAGCGATTGCAGCCGGGATAATGCTTGCTGAATTATTCGTACCGGCATATGCCAGCCTTTGGCCGCAATTGTCTTTCCCTGTAAATTTTATTGGGGATTGGAATATTATTATGTTCCTGGTCTTCCTGCTTTTGTTTATAACTATCGTATCGGAGATTTATCCGGCAATTTATATAAGCAGATTTGAATCAATTAATATTTTCAGAAACAAACAAAAACTAAAAGGAAGTAATCCTTTGGTCAGGATATTGCTTGTATTCCAGTTTTCTCTTTCTATTACAACAATAATAATGGGATTTATTTTTTATAAGAACGCCGGATTTATAAAAACATTTGATATGGGATTTGAAACTAAAGATATTCTGATTGTCACCGTCCAGGATAAAAATGATTATGAATTGCTAAAATCCAAAATTGAAGGAAACACGATGATATCAGAAATTTCCAGTACAAGCAGTATAGTCGGATTTGGGTATAGAATACAGGAGACAAAAGTTGAAGATGTTAAAACTCAACTTGATTATTTATCAGTTGGTGAAAAATACCTGGAGACTATGGGGCTAAAAGTAGTAAAAGGAAGAAGTTTTAATAAAGATATTAGCACTGATTATGATAATTCAATTCTTGTTAATGAAAGCTTTATAAAAAGATATGGCTGGACTTCCATTGAAAATAGAACCATTAAAATGAAAGATAGAGAAATAGAAAAAGATTATCACATCATTGGTGTTGTGAAAGATTTTAATACCAATGGAGTATGGCGAAAAATCAGGCCACTGGCCCTAACTTTTTCCGGATTGGAAAATAATCCGAACATGGTTGTAAAATATGCCGATGGTAATTCAAAAGAAGTTTATCAATTTATTAGCAAACAGTGGAAAACTTTATTTCCCAATTTACCGTTTGAAGCAGTTTATCAGAGTGTAATGCTTGATGAAGCGGCAGCCGTATCCGAAAGTATCAGCACTGTGATGTTTTATGTTGCTTTACTTGCACTTATTATTTCCGCAATGGGAATGTTTGCTTTGATTTCATTAAATGTAGCAAAAAGGACAAAGGAAATCGGAATACGCAAGGTATTAGGTGCGTCCGTATGGGGAATTGGGAAGTTAGTTTCAAAGGAGTATATTTTGATTTTCATCATCTCCAGTGTTATTTCGGTATTTGCAGGTAATTATTTAGCTGAAATGTTTATCTCAAGTATTTTCGCTTACTACGTTGAATTCGGAATATTACCATTTCTCCTTTCAATCTTAATTGTGCTGGGAATAGCGATGATGACTATTGGCTTTCAGCTTTATAAAGCGGCAACTTCCAATCCGGTTGATGCCTTGAGATATGAATGATTAACAAAGGGTAATATAATGTTTAAAAATTATATAAAAATAGCATTTAGAAACTTGGTAAGGAATAAACTCTACTCTGTAATAAATATTGCAGGTTTATCAATCGGTATTGCCGGAAGTTTACTTATCCTGGTTTATGTTTCAGATCAATTAAGTTATGAATCAATGCATAAGAATGCTGATAAGATTGTTCGTGTTTCGGCAGGATTTGGTTCTGGTGAAAGTGCAATGAAACTTGCCGGTGCAATGCCGGGAATTGGACCTGCAGCAGCGCAGGAAATTCCCGAAGTAAAGTCTTCTGTTAGATTCAGGAAAAATGAAAATTCAAAAATAAAAGTTGGGAATAACGAATTCATCGAAGATAATTTTTTCTTTGCCGATTCAAATGTGTTTAATGTATTTACCTTTCCATTTTTATACGGCGATAAAGATAAAGCTCTGCTGACTCCGAATTCCATAGTCATTTCTGAAAAGATTGCAAATAAATACTTCGGGGAAGATAATGCTTTAGGTAAAAACATTATTCTTAATGACAAATATAATTTCACGGTAACTGGCGTAATGGAAGATGTTCCTGCAAACACTTCTTTAAGATGTGATTTAATAGCGCCTTATTCCAAAGCTATTGAGATTGATAATATCACTTCTCCCTGGAATAGCTGGGGGGAGGATTTCACCTTTTTATTGTTAAGAAATAATATTCCCGTTTCAGAATTAAAAAATAAGTTAAACCAGGTACTACTAAAGAACACGAATGAAAACTTTGCAAAACTGATCAGTTTGTATGTTTTGCCACTGAAAGATATTTATTTTAAATCTGATATGATGGGTGAACTCGGTCCGACCGGAAATTTAAGTTCAGTATATATTTTCTCTTCAATTGCAATTTTAGTTTTAATTATTGCCTGTTTTAATTTTGTAAATTTATCAACTGCAAGATCTCTCCGAAGATCAAAGGAGGTTGGAGTGAGAAAAGTATTGGGGGCAAACAAATTTTCTCTCTTCAAGCAATTCTGGGGTGAATCAATAATGATAACGATAATTTCCGTTATCATAAGCCTGCTGTTTTATGAATTCTTAAATCCAGTATTATTCAAATATTTTGATTTAAACATAGAAGGATTGAATTATTTAAGTCTCAATTTTTTCCCTATACTTGGCAGTATAATTTTGTTTGTCAGCCTGTTTGCAGGAATTTATCCGGCTGTATTTCTTTCAAGATTCCAGCCTGTGGATTCACTGAAAGGAGTTAAAACCCCTGGTTCGACCGGATCCGGTTTACGTAAATTATTGGTTGTCCTGCAATTTGCAATTTCAATTTTTCTGCTAATAGGTTCAGCAGCAATTTATAAGCAGTTGCAGTTTATGTTGCATAGTGATCCCGGGTTTAACAGGAATAATGTTTTTATAGTTAGCTATCCTGTTACGGATGAGGGAATGGTAGGCAAATATTCAGTTTTAAAAAATGAGTTTTCATCCGTTCCCGGGGTATTAAGTGTTTCCGGGGCATATTCTATACCCGGAGTTAAAAATACCGAAAAACAGACATTCAGGATAAAAGGACAATCCAAGGAAGACCGGACAATTTTGAAGGCCTCAGGTGTAGATTATAATTTTATTCAAACTCTTGGTTTGAAGGTTATCGAAGGCAGAAACTTTTCTGGAAAATATGCAACAGATGCAGATAACTCGATTATAATTAATGAAACTGCCGCTAAAAAACTTGGACTAAAAAATCCCGTAGGCACGGAAGTTTACATTCCTTCAGGCAAAACGGATCACCTGGTTAAAATAATTGGTGTTATAAATGATTTTCATTTGTCTTCATTTCACATTGCCATAGAGCCTTTATTTTTGTATATAAACCCTGAGAGATACTTCAACATAGCAGTTAAATATGATCCAGGAAACACTAAGGAAGTTCTGGCAGACTTAAAAGAAAAATACAAAGAAATTATTCCGGGTAAAGAATTCAAGTGTGAAACAATAGGCGAGCAATACAGCAGCATGTACCAAACAGATGAAAAAAACGGAACACTTATTCTGATCTTTACAATTCTTTCAGTAATTGTGGCTGCAATGGGATTGTTCGGCCTTTCTTCATTCTGCAATTGAAGTAAGACTGAAGGAAATAGGAATAAGGAAAGTCTTAGGCGCTGATATTAAAAGTCTTCTTGTTCTTTTGTCCAAAGATTTTACAAGATGGGTTCTGATCGCAAATGTAATCGCTTTTCCTGCTGCTTATTATGCAATTTCAAAATGGCTAAATGATTTTGCATACAAAACGAATATTGGAATTTGGATATATGTTTTATCGGCATTAATAGCATTATTAATTTCTATAGTTACTATTAGTTTACAGAGCATTAAAGCGGCAAATACAAATCCGGTTAAAACATTGAGGTATGAATAGCCGTTCATCATAATTGAGTTTAAAATGCTTAGTTTTGATACTATATATCCACTGAAATAACTTCTATAATTATTATAAATATAAATAAATAGGAGAATGACATGAGAGATATATGCTTACCTCTAAAAGATATAGAAAATGATAAACCTGTGGAGGTTATTGTAAACGTAGCAGGAGAAAGTAAAAAATATAACTTTAAGGTTGAAACATTTGACTGGAGCATAACCGAAGCTGAGATTGCAGATCATCCCTATGATCCGTATACATTGCGTATTCAGAAATTAAGAGAAGCTATAGAAAAATACGATAAAAGATGGGAGGTTATCCAGATATTTGACCCGGGAAAAGATTCCAATTATGTCCAGGCTCTTTTCAGAAAGAGATAGCGTGTATTTATAATTGCTATTTATTATTTGCGGAATAAATTCTATGATAAAACTAAAGAATATTGAAAAATATTATACAACAGGTTTTCTAAAAACATATGTTCTTAGAAATATTAGTCTTGATATCGAAGAGGGCGAATTTTTAACAATTATGGGACCATCGGGGGCTGGGAAATCAACATTATTAAATATTATTGGTTTGCTTGACTCAGCTTCAGATGGAGAATATCTGTTTTATGATAATAATGTTACAAACTTAAGCGAGAAACAAAGATCGGATTTTCATAAAATGCACCTTGGTTTTGTGTTTCAAAGCTATCACCTGATTGACGAGCTAACGGTATATGAAAATATTGAAACTCCTCTCCTTTATAAAAAAATTAAATCTTCAGAAAGAAAGGGAATGGTAAGCGATATTCTTGATCGCTTTCAGATAGTAGCTAAAAAGGATCTTTTCCCTAACCAGCTTTCCGGAGGGCAGCAGCAGCTCGTAGCTATTGCCAGGGCCGTTATTTCAGAACCAAAATTAATCCTTGCAGATGAACCCACTGGTAATCTTAACTCAAAACAGGGCGAAGAAATAATGGATTTATTCAAAAAACTAAATGAAAACGGCACAACCATTGTTCAGGTTACTCATTCTGAAAAAAATGCAGAGTACGGAAAAAGGATTATTAATCTCCTCGATGGATGGATTGAATCTATCAAATAGTCAAATTTTATTCCCACTTAAAACTATTAATTAAATTATTGTATTTTAATGATTACAATTAAAGGGAAATTCCAAAATATCTTATATATATGGAAATAAATCGTTTCAGAATAAATACTATTGCTAGAATTTTTATAATCACAATTACAATTGTTACAGCTTTTGTACTTTATCAATACCTGCACTTTTATTTTGGGTTTGCGATATTTTGCCTCATCCTTATATATGAAATATTTGCTTTATTTCGCTTCGTTGATAAGACGAATACCGAACTTGCAAGATTTTTGAGCTCGATAAAATATTCAGATACTTCACAGTCATTTATATCAAAAAATTTCGGAAAATCCTTTGATGAGTTGTTCAATGTCTTTAGAAATCTTACAAATAATATGTCCGAATCCAGAAGTGAACAGGAAGTGGGACATCTTTATCTACAGACAATTATAAAACACATTGCCATCGGTTTAATAACATATAGGAAAGACGGGGAGGTGGAATTAATTAATAATGCAGCAAAAAAGCTATTAAATGTTCAGGCTCTTAAAAATATTTATCATTTAGAGACTAGTAATCGGGAAGTATTAGGAATCCTATCCACTATTAAAGCTGGAGAAAAAACTCTGGTCAAAATAAATGAAAAGGGAAACGAAAAGATCTTATCCATATTTGCAGCTGAATTCAAATTGAAGGATCGCGAGTTTACGCTTGTATCCCTACAGGATATAAAAAATGAACTGGAAAGGGAAAGGTTGTCAAACGAATTGGAAATTGCACGTCAGGTCCAGATAAAGTTATTGCCGGAAGAAATACCCTTAATTAACGGATATACATTTTCTGCTATGTGTGAACCGGCCAGGGAGGTGGGCGGGGATTATTATGACTTTGTTAAGATTGGTAGTGATCACATCGGCATTGTAATTGGAGATGTTGCCGGTAAGGGATTACCCGCAGCAATTTACATGACTCTTGTAAAAGGAATATTTCAATCTTACGCTGAAAACACTATGTCACCGAAGGAATTATTAATTAAAATAAATAAGCTTGTTTATCAGATAATTGAAAAGGGCTCTTTCGTTACAATGTTTTATGGAATCATAGATATAGCTTATGGAAAATTTACATTTGCCCGCGCAGGCCATGAAGCTCCTATATACTTCAATACTATGAAACCTGACATAAAATCTTTAAGGCCGCTTGGAATGGCGCTTGGGTTTGACTTCGGTGATATTTTTGAATCAAATATCGAAGAAATAACTCTTGACCTCAAAAAAGGAGATACTATCCTTCTTTTTACCGATGGTTACACTGAAGCAAATAACAGATTAAATGAAGAATACGGTATAGAAAGGATGAAGGAATTTATAAAAGAAAACCGATCATTAGAAACTTCAAAATTAATACAACAACTAAATGAAGATGTTAAAAACTTTTGCCAGGGGACAGAACAGTTCGATGATATGACTAGCATTGTTATTAGAAAAACCTCATAAATTCTGGCTTCCATTCATCATTTCTACGTAAAAAATATGTAAAAACTTGTCTTTATAGTTTCTAAATTTCAGCTATCAAATGTCTATTAACCAAAAACTTTAGAGGTATGCTATGCTGAAATTTAAACTTATTTTTATTTCACTGATTTCATTTTTAAGTATAAATATGTTTGGGCAGCAAAATTCTGCTGCGATGACGAATGCTAGTAAGTTGCTGCAGGAAAACAAATATAATGAAGCCATCGAAGCTTATAAAGAAATATTAAAGAATGATGATACTAACAGCATGGCATGGTATTATCTTGGATCGGCAGAATACAGTATTAAAGATTATGAAGAGTCTATAAAATCTTATACAATGGCTTCTGAAGGCTTAACTGGTCCAATTGTAAGATATAATCTTGCATGCGTTTATGCACTTAACGGGGACAAAGAGAAAGCGCTGGATGCTCTTCAGGACGCTGCAAACAAAGGTTACGGCCAATACAAAGCTATGTTAGCAGATAATGATCTGGCAAGCCTGAAAAATGAAAAACAGTTCAATGAAATTTCAGAGCAGGTAAAAATTAATGGCAACCCTTGCCTGTCAAGAGATGAATATAGTCAATTTAATTTTTGGGTAGGAAAGTGGGATGTTATCACTCCAGCAGGACAACATGCAGGCAATAGCGAAATTGATTTGATGAACAACGGTTGTACAATAGTTGAGAACTGGTATGGCGCGAATGGATCGCAGGGGAAAAGTTTTAATTATTTTGATACAACAGACAACAAGTGGCATCAGTTCTGGATAAACCAAAGTGCACAGAAAACAACCTTTGAGGGAAAATTAGTTGATGGTAATATGGTATATTATAGTTACGATCATGCAAATGATAATTCAAAACCATATTTACAAAGATTAACTTTCTATAACCTTGGTCCGGATAAAGTAAGACAGTTTGATGAAATTTCAAGTGATAGTGGTAAAACCTGGTCTGTAGGTTATGACCTCACATATACAAGAAAGACTAATTCGAACTAATGTTTCTTTTTTTCAGGAAAAAGTCTTTTAGAAGTTTTTCACTTTCGGAAGTGTAAATTCCGGAGTAAAGTTTTATTTTATGATTATATTTTCCCTCTTCAGCAAGATTGTATAAGGAGCCGCAGGCACCAAATTTCGGATCGAACGAGGAAAAATAAATCGCATTAATTCTTGCATTAAGTAATGCACCGGTACACATAATGCAGGGTTCCAGCGTAACATAAATATCACATTTATTAAGCCTCCAATTTGAAATATGATTTGAAGCTGCAGTAATTGCTATCATCTCGGCATGAGCAGTTGGATCTTTTAAGCGTTCTGTTTGATTATAACCTTTGCCAATAATTTTATTCTCGTACACGACAACAGCTCCAACAGGCACTTCATCAAGCTCAATCGCTTTTTCAGCTTCCTGCAGGGCAGCAAACATAAATTTGTAATTATCTTCGGAAAAAATCATATCTTAATTAAATAAATTGGTACGCCCGGAAGGATTCGAACCCTCAACCCTTTGATCCGAAGTCAAATGCTCTATCCAGTTGAGCTACGGGCGCAAATAAAAGTGATGAAATTAGAAAGAAAGTGCACCTGTAGGGATTCGAACCCCAAACCTTCTGATCCGTAGTCAGATGCTCTATCCAATTGAGCTACAGGTGCATTTAAAGTTTGAACTTGAATTATCAAATATACTACTTGATCACTTTTTATACAATTTGAACAACTGAAGAAATTCTACGCTTTTGATTAACAAAATTTAATTGGTTAAAAACCACCAAATATTCGTGAATAGATTAAATTTTTTCATATTTTAGTAGCGATTCATAATAAATTATAAGGTAGCTAAAATGTTCAAAGGAGCCGGGACAGCCATTATTACCCCATTTGATAAAGATCAGAATGTGGATTATAATGCTCTGAAAAAAGTAACCAAACACCAGGTTGATAATAAAATAGACGCTATTATAATTCTTGGCACAACAGGCGAAGCACCAGTTATAGAAGCTGATGAAAGGGAAAAAATAATTGAAACAATAATGAAAGAAGCTTCCGGTAAATGTAAAATAATTATCGGAACAGGCGGTAATAATACGAGAAAAGTTGCGGAGCTAAATAAATCGGCGGACGAATTTAAACCTGACGGATTGTTGATCGCGAATCCTTATTATAACAAAGGAACGCAGGAAAGTCTTGTTGAACATTATAAATATTTATCTGAAAGAACTTCAACACCTATAATGTTATACAATGTTCCTTCAAGAACAGGAATGAATTTGCTGCCTGAAACTGCAGTTAAAATTCACGAATCCTGCAAAAATATAGTCGCAATAAAAGAGGCAAGCGGAAGTATATCTCAAATAGCTCATTTATGCTCTATCAAACCTGAAACTTTTCATGTAATATCAGGTAATGATGACCAGACTCTTCCAATTATGGCCGTTGGTGGTGATGGAGTGATTTCTGTTTTCACAAATGCATTTCCAAAAGAAATGAAAAGAATAACAGATGCATTTATATCGGGAAAAACATTAGCAGCTCAGAAATTTAATAATTTGTATCTTGAAATGATGAATGCGCTGTTCCTGGAGACAAGTCCCGGGCCGCTAAAATATGTCATGCATAAAATGGGATTATGTGAAAATGTTTTCAGGCTTCCATTGGCTCCTGTTAATAAAAAGACCGAATCAAAACTTGATGAAGTTTACCAAAGATTCTTAAAATTAAATTAATAGTAATTAATGAATAAGAAAATTAAATATGGCTTAATTGGTTCAAGTGGAAGGCTGGGAAATGAAGTAAAGAATGTCTTTTCAGAAGCAGGTCACGAAATGGTCTTTAGTTATGACATTGAAGGAGAATTAAAAAGTGGCAAACCTGAAATTCTAATTGATTGTTCATTACCGGAGGTTTTCTCTAAAACGATTGGATATATCAAAGAATTTAACATACCATTAATTATTGCTACGACAGGTCTATCCAATAATGATATTAATGAATTGAAGAAATTATCAGAAAAAACTCCCATAATTCAAAGCTATAATTATTCAACAGGCATTCAGATATTGCTCAAACTTGCAGAAATGGCAAATGAAAAGACCAAGGACTGGGATGTTGAAATTACCGAAACTCATCACAGGTTTAAAAAAGATAAACCATCAGGAACAGCCAAAATGATCCAAAATATTTTTAATGACAGGCAATCTGTAAATACTTCCTCTTTGAGGCTTGGCAATGTTTTTGGGGAGCATACCGTAAGTTTTGCAAGCCTCGGTGAAGTCTTGTCTATTTCTCACAGTGCCACGTCAAGAAGAACATTTGCAGAAGGAATATTAAAGTCAGCCGAATTTGTTGTTACAAAAAGAAAAGGCTATTATTCTTTTACTGATGTAGTTTTCCCTTCATAATAATAATAAAGGATAAAACTAATGGATTCATATGAAATAATAAACTATATCTCTAATTCAATTAAGAAAACACCTGTTAAGATATATTTATCTGGTAGCTTAGATAAAATTGATTTCAGTAATTTAGAGTATTACGGAAACATTGAATCAGGTATATTATTTTGTGAGCTGACTGTCTTTAATGAATTTTATCAAAAAAATAAATCCAACATTTCAAAGTACAGAACTGAAATTGAGATGCGAAACTCTGCAATACCTTTAGCAGATTTGACAAAATATAATGCGAGAATAGAACCTGGAGCAATAATTCGAGAACTTGTAGAAATTGGAGATAAATGTGTAATTATGATGGGAGCAGTTTTAAATATCGGAGCAATTATTGGTGAAAGTACCATGATTGATATGAATGTAGTTGTTGGCGGCAGAGCAATTGTTGGAAAGAATTGCCATATTGGTGCAGGAACAGTATTGGCTGGAGTAATAGAACCGCCAAGCGCTGATCCGGTGATCATTGAGGACGATGTTCTTATTGGAGCAAACGCAGTTGTTCTTGAGGGTGTAAAAGTTGGCAAGGGTGCTGTAATTGCAGCAGGTTCGGTTGTCGTAAAAAATGTTGATCCATATATGGTAATGGCTGGTGTGCCTGCCAAACCACTAAAAAAAGTTGATGATAAAACACGCAGCAAAACTCAACTTATGGAAGAACTTAGAAAACTGTGACTTAGGAATGGAAAATTGAATAGAATTATAGTACAGAAATATGGCGGCAGCAGCGTCGCTGATCCTGAAAAAATAAAAAAGATTGCTCAAATGGTTGCTGCAGTAAAGAACCAGGGGATTGGAGTTGCAGTGGTTGTTTCTGCTATGGGTAAAACAACAAACTCGCTTATTGATTTAGCTCATAATGTATCGCGCGATCCAACCAAACGTGAAATGGATATGCTCCTGAGCGCAGGTGAGAGAATAACTATGTCCTTACTTTGCATGGCACTAAATGATTGCGGAGTGGAAGCAATATCGCTTACGGGTTCCCAATCCGGTATTATCACAAATGACAGGCACACTGATGCCCGCGTAATTGAAGTCAGACCGGTTCGAGTTCAGGATGAAATGGCGAAAGGAAAAGTAGTAGTAATAGGCGGCTTCCAGGGTGTTAGTTATAAAAGAGATATTACTACACTTGGAAGAGGGGGCTCGGACACATCAGCAGTAGCAATGGCAGCCGCTCTTAACGCGGAAAGATGTGAGATTTATTCCGATGTTGATGGCGTTTACACAGCTGACCCTACTCTTGTTAATGAGGCAAAGCATCTTTCTGAAATATCATATCAGCAAATGCAGGAAATGAGTACGGCAGGAGCCAAGGTATTGAATGCACAGGCAGTTCAATTTGCAAAGGAAGCAGGAATTGTTATCTATGCGAGAAGTACTTTTAGTCCCGGCAAAGAGACTGTTATAAAAACCATATCATCGGGCGAAACCAAAGGGATCACTGCAATTGTTCATGAAAATGATGTAGTGAGAGTTATATTTTTTTACAACAAAGGAAGAAGTGATTTCTTTAATTTGCTAAAACTTCTTGAAGAAAAACAAATTAGCATAAAAGAATTAAATGTAACCGAAGTAAATAATGAAAATATTAAATCAAAGGCTTCTTTTGTAATTTCTTATAAGAATATTTATGGATGGGATAGTTTTAAGGCAAAACTTGAAAGTCAGTTTGGTGAAAGTATAGAATTTGATTATGACCTGAGTGCTTTGTCAATTATTGGTGAAGGGTTGAACCGTGATAATGAAATATTACTTGAGTCATTAAAGATATTTAATATTGAAAATATCAAAATATCCGGTATTTCAACAACATCTTATAGATTATCATTTTTGCTATCAAAAGATATGCTGCAAAATGGAATTAAACTGATGCACACTAAATGGATTGAGGATAAAATCTAGTCTATGGCGACTATTGTACAAAAGTACGGCGGTAGCTCGGTAGCTGATACTGCTAAAATAAAAAAAATAGCTGAGAAAATTGCAATAAGAATTAAAGAGGGAAACAAACTTGTTTCTGTTGTTTCGGCTATGGGCAAAACGACAGACAATCTTATCAGTATAGCCAGAGAAATCACCAATAATATTGATCCCAGGGAATTGGACATGCTGCTTACAACAGGTGAACAGGTTACAGCAGCTTTATTATCTATCGCGCTAAACGACATTGGAATAAAAAGTAAATCAATGAACGCATTTCAGCTTGAAATACTTACGACAGACGATTTTAATTCTGCTAGGATTAAAAATCTCAAAGTAGAAAAAATTGAAAAATATTTAGCTGAATTTGACGCTATAATTGTAACTGGTTTTCAGGGTATTACAGAAGAGGGTGAAATTACTACGCTGGGAAGAGGCGGTTCCGATACATCGGCTGTTGCACTTGCCGCAGCTATGAAAGTAAATTGTGAAATTTACAGCGACGTAGCCGGTATATTCACAACAGATCCGAGAATTCATCCAAATGCCAGGAAATTAATAAATGTTGCATACGATGAAATGCTTGAAATGTCGAGTCTCGGTGCTAAGGTTCTTCACAGCAGATCTGTAGAGATAGCAAAAAAATATAATATTAAAATATATTGTGGTTCAACTTTTTCAGACGAGGAGGGTAGCTACGTGGTAGATGATTATCTTGAACAGCCGAGTGTAACCGGGTTAAGTTCTATGGATAAGCAAACTCAGGTTTCCATTTCCAAACTTCCGCTGGATTATACTTTTGTTCACGATATTTTTGAAAGCGTTGCAAAGCATGGATTAAATGTCGATATGATATCCGTAATTAGTAACAGCGGATTAAATGTGTCATTCACAATTATTGAAGATGATAAACATAATTTTCAAAAAGCACTGTCCGAGGTTCTCCAGGATCTGCCTAAATTAAACATCCAATATCACAGTGGATATTCAAAAGTTTCAATTGTGGGAATTGGTATGAAATCCAGCAGCGGTGTTGCTGCAAAATATTTTAAAGCATTGAAGGATATTCCGGTAAAACTTGTAACAACTTCTGAAATAAAAATATCCTGTCTTGTGGAAGTAAAATATAAAAATGATGCTATGCAAGCTTTAATAAAAATGTTTGAGTTATAACTTATGAGCTTAAGTCCGGTAGAATTAAGACATACGCTACATAAAAATCCTGAATTATCTTTTAAAGAAATTCAAACCACAAAATTATTAATTGATAATATAAAATCACTTGAGAACTCATCTAAACTTAAAATTTATACTCCTTACAAAACCGGATTGTTAGTTGAATACAAGGTTAATGAAAGTAGTTTTATTCTATTTCGCGCAGACATTGATGCACTCCCGATTAAAGAAGATAACGAAATTGAGTTTAAATCAACAAATAATTTTATGCATGCCTGTGGACACGATGTCCATACTTCAATATTGTATTCATTTTTAGGTGATGTCATTAAAAATAATATTGATCAGAATATCCTTTTCCTATTTCAGCCTGCGGAAGAGTCTGGCGGAGGAGCGATGGAGTTTTTCAAAACGGGAATTTTTGGCAATTTTAGAATCAGCAAAGCATTTGCGCTTCATGTAACTGATGAATATAAAGAAGGAACAATCGCAAGCACAAAGGGTGTTTTGTTTGCCTCCGCACTTGAGATTGATATTCAATTTAAAGGAATTAGTGCACACGTTGCATTCCCAAATGAAGGTAAAAATGCATTTAATGTAATGAGAAAATTCCTTGATATAATTGATAAGCAGGATAAAGAAAACAACGAGCCGTTTATTTTTGGTATTGGTGTTTTCAATGCCGGTGAAGTCAGAAACATATCACCGGGTAATGCTAAATTGGAAGGGACCATAAGGGGACTGAGTCAGAATAAAGTAATCGGATATGTGGAGAATCTTAAAACAATTCTTGAAAAACTTCAACTTGAAACTGGTGTAGGATATTCTATTAAAATGGGCGCACACTATCCGGAAGTGATCGTAGATCAAAAATTATATGAACAATTGTCACAGAAATTATCAGCTCAATATGATTTTATAGATTGCGAATATAAAATGACAGGGGAGGACTTCGGTTTCTTTTCTCAAAAATTCCCCTCTTTCATGTTCTGGCTTGGAACATCAAAAGGAGAGAAATACGGACTTCACAATTCAAGATTTCTACCGCCAGATTCAGTTATTGATAAAGGCAAGAATATATTTTCAGAAATATTATCGTTCCAAATGGAATGAGTAATTAGCTACTAAATTAACTTTACCTGCCAAATCCTTCTGTCTCACTTTGGTGGTGCATCTCGAAAAAGCATTGCAAAAAATCGTAACACCTGATTAAATGACCTAATAATTAAAATATAGTTGGCACAACAATTGGGTAAAATGAATTGTAAAATATTATTTCTTTAAATCTAATCGTTGCCGCTAGTCAGAGGAGCGGGGTGTAAACTCCGGAGGGCTCTTCCTGATTACGGCAATGTTTTATTTTAAACATCAGCCAAATATTATTCTTCAATTATATATTCACAATTTTTCGGAATCTCCGGATGTACAAGCAGAGTTTCTTCCCTTAAAAGTGCAACTTTTCCCGGTGCCATACCTTTTTTCTTTACAACATATTTTTTAAAAGTATATGAAACAGGTGCAAGACCGGCGGTTTTAGCTTTACTGTGAAACGCCGCTATCGATGCAGCGGCTTTCATAATATTTTTCGGCACTGCTTCATTGCTATTATCTACTCTCAAAACTGCATGCGAACCTGAAACACCTCGTGCGTGAAACCAGTAGTCGTTTTGTTTTGCAAATTGTGTAGTTAACAGATCATTATTCTGGCTGTCCTTGCCGACAAATAAATGAAATTTTCCTTCGATCAGGTAATGCTTGAATTTTGATTTAATATCATTTTTCTCCGGCTTCTGATCTTTTTCTTTTATTTTTAATCCCTTCATACTCTTGTTTAATTGTTCTATTGATACAGCGTTAGTTATTGCAGCATTAATCTTTTTAAGTCTTTCGAATTCATCTTCGGCAGTTTTCAACAGCTTTTTGTTTTTATCAAAGCTGATCTTCTCAGATCTTGCTTTGCCAAAATAATAGTCTGCATTTTTTTTAGGCGATAAATCAGGTTTTAATTTAATAGAAATTTTAACATTTCCGGAATAAATATCTTCAATTTCTATCTTTTCCATTCCTTTTTTAACAGAACCAAGATTTATTAACAGTAAATTCCCCTTGTTATGATATTCATCTTTCTTACTTTTTTTATCTAGTTGACTCTTCAGCCTGTTTATTTTGGAAGCTGTTTTCTCAAGTTCTCTTGATAAATGTTTTTCAACTATTCTTTTCTTGCGGCTGAATTCATAATAATAATAATGCTTGCCGAAAAAGAAATTTAACGCTTTTATAAGGCTGTTAAATTCATTCCTCTCCTTAAAAGGGAATATCCCGAATGTAGAAGGCGCAATAAAAGTTTCACCAGTGGAATCATCAACAATAACTGAAATGGGTTTATTGGCTATTTCTGCAATTATTTGCTTTACGTTTGCAATCAGGTTATTATTTCTTCTTTCCGCTTCAAGTATAATTTCCTTCCCGATAATAGGGAAGACTTCTCTCAACTTATCTGCTGGAATGAAAGTGTGGTCCGATAAACTTTCCAGTAAATTAAATTTATTTATAAAATGTCGATGCCTTAACTCCTCCAAAATTTTATTTTCAATTTCAGCGTCGTCATTTTTAAAAGATAGGATATTTTTGTTATCATCAACCAGGTGCAGGTTGGTATATTTGCCTCGTACTGCAAAATAAAGAGAGAATTTATCGAACGATAATTTTATTATTCTGTCGTCTTCGGCTATTTCAATTTGTTTTAGTTTGGAAGGCAAGATATTCTGAAAAAAAATCAATTGTATTCTTTTTTGCTCTGTTGAATGACTCTCTTAAATTAAGATAGGGAAACCCCGGCTCGACTGAAATTTCAAGGTGTTTGTTCACATCTGACTTATGAAACTCCAGCACAAGCTTGCTCTTTTCCTGTGAAAAAGCTGAGACCAATAGGCAGTTTTCCAGTTCTTTGTTTAATTCCGTTGCAAGCCTGTTTAGGAAAAAGTAATTTTTATACATATTTTAAAATAATTGTGATTTAAAAATAGAAAAGGCTGATATATAGTTCAGCCTTTTTCATTAAACAATAGACTATACCTTTAATACGGCGAGCCGGTTCTTTCAGTCACTACAGCATTTAGAGTTTTTATTCTTGAAAAGATCCAGACACCACCGATAAAAGCTGCAACAGTTAAAATCAGGAAGAATATTTTTTTGTCATCAAAGCTATCCCAGAAGCTTGCCATAATTCCTGCAGCCTTTCCGCCAAGAGCAGTGGAGAGAAACCATCCACCCATCATTAAAGCGGTAGTTCTGGGAGGAGCGATTTTTGAAACAAGCGATAAACCAATCGGACTCAGGAAGAGCTCGCTTACCGTAAAAATACCATAAGTCAAAAAGAGCCAGAAAGCTGCCGTTTTATGAGTGTACACAGAAGGAACGGACATAATTGCAAATACCATAACAAGAGAAGATATACCGGAAATAAACATTGCATAACCGAACTTTCCTACAGTTGTCGGTTCTTTGTCCCGTTTTGCAAGCCAGGTAAAAAATCCCACAAGCAAAGGAGTCAACACAATTATGAAAAAAGGATTTATCGATTGAAACAATTCGGCATTAGCGAGTTTAACTTCTTTGTCAGGCGGCGGCCAGTCGGCTTTTGGTACATTGAGGAAATATGGATCAGGCCCAACAATCATTACCGGTTTGCCGTTAGCATCAGTAATCGGCGTTAATGTTGAATCAACCTTTTGAATCTCGCGTGGAGCTGTGGAAACACTTTGAAGCATATCAATTGCGCTTGCAGGTTTTTCCAGTACGCCTGATATCTCACGGTTTGTATAACTCTGTGCCCAAATCGTTAGCCCGGTTGCATTCTGGTTATAAATAGTCCAGAAGATAATTGAAACTGCAAAAATAAATAATAGTGCACTCACACTTTTTCTATCTATGTCGCGTGCTTTCCACCATATTGAAACATAAAAGGAAATAATAGGAACACATGCAAAAATAAAGGCATCGTTTGAATTTGAACCAAATATATTTCCCGGAATTACCCAGCCGATGATTGCAAAAATAATTGCAGGTAAAAAAACATATAAAAATATACTCTTCATTGGCATATCTTCTTTCTCCATCGGCTTTCTCACATCGGCGAACTTTACATGTTTCAAACCTGAAGTTAGCCAAATCAAAGCGAATACCAGTCCAACACCTGCCGCAGCAAAAGCGTAACCCCAGCCGTAGTTATTTCTCAAGTAAGCGGCAACGAAATTACAAACAAGAGCGCCAATATTAATTCCCATGTAAAAAATATTGTAAGCATTATCCTTCATTGCTTTCAGCTCGTCCTTGTTATAAATAATCCCAAGTAATGTGCTTATGTTCGGTTTGAAGAACCCGTTACCTACAATTATTAAACCAAGTGAGATATACAATGCCGTATCACCTGGGAAGGCAAGGCCAAAATAACCAAGAGCCATTAAGCTTCCACCAATATAAATTGATTTTAAATATCCCAGGTATCGGTCGGCCATTAATCCACCAATAAATGGAGTCAGATAAACTAAAGCAATGAATGATCCGACTATATCAGCGCCCTTACTAACATCAAAACCTTTTCCACCGGTTGTAGAATCAGTCAAATAGAGAAGTAGGATTCCCACCATAAGGTAATAACCGAATCTTTCCCACATTTCTGTAAAGAATAGCACATACAATCCTTTAGGATGCTTTTTAAACATTATAAAACCTCATTTGATTATTTATTGACGAATGATGTGTCATTTGGAATTTCTATACAAGGCCTTAAACTCAGATGAAACTTATATAAGAATTTCGGCGTTAAAACTCCCGCAATATATATCATTTTTATTGTTTTTCATAATCCCTTTTTGGATTAAGGATTGAATAAATTATAATAATAATTAATAGGCATAATCCAAATGCTAATAACTAAGTTGTTTAAGAAAACATCATTTGATATATTACAATGATGAAAAATTTTCTAAAAAAACCATTTGTAAGAAAGAGTTTATACTTCCTTGCAGGCGCTATTGTATTTATTTTATTATTAAACAATATAATAATGCCATGGTATGTTAGTTCACCTGAAAGGACAGTACCCAAAGTAGTTGGTATTGATATTACTCAGGCAGAAAAAATACTCGCTGACAATGATTTACAGGCTATAATTAGTGACACTACCTACGATGAAAAAGTGCCGAAAGGACATGTAATGCTCCAAAAGCCTAACGCAGGTGAAACAGTAAAAGAGGGAAGGCGTATTTATTTATTTATTAGCGGCGGAGACCCTATAGTATCCGTTCCAAATTTAAAAGGCAAATCAATCAGGGATGCAAAGTTTGCTCTCGAACGTCTCGGGCTTTCTCTTGGCCAGGTAGAAGATATACCTTCAAACAATCCTAAAGATATGATATTTGATCAGCAGTATGCAGCCGGAACACAGCTTCAACGCGGAGCTAGTGTAGGAGTCACTATGAGTGTAGGGAATGCTGAAGGACTATCTACTGTTCCCGACCTGATAGGTAAATCATTGATAGAAGCACAAAAAATACTTGCCGACAGCAGCTTTAATGTTGGCAAGATAAATTATCAAAGATCATATTCGTTGCTGCCAAATACTGTTGTTGATCAATTTCCAAGCAAAGGGAGCAAAGTAAGTCCGGGAACTAAAGTTGATTTGTTCGTAACCAAGAATACTGATTCTCCAAATAACTAGTGGCAAATATGGCACTACTTGCACCATCAATACTAGCAGCTGATCTTTCAAATCTGGCTCAACAAATCAGGCTTGTAGAAATGAGCGGCGCTGATTGGATCCATTGCGATATTATGGATGGACACTTTGTTCCTAATATTTCGTTCGGGCCAATAGTTGTAAAAGCAGCAAGAAGTTCGACCAGAATTCCGCTTGATGTTCATCTGATGATAGAAAATCCTGATAATTATCTTGAAAACTTTGTTAAGGCTGGTGCAAATTCGATAACAGTTCATCAGGAGGAAGTAATTCATCTTAACAGAACAATAAACAAGATCAAGGAGCTGGGAGCTAAAGCAGGTGTTGCAATAAACCCCTCCACTCCGGTAGAAACATTAACTGAAATTGCAGAGTTTATTGATCTTTTATTAATCATGTCAGTAAATCCGGGATTCGGCGGACAAACCTTTATAGATAATTCACTCAAAAAAGTGAAACAGGCAGTTGCGTTAAGAAAAGAGTTACATGCAAAATTTATGATTGAGATTGATGGTGGTATTTCAAAATATAATATAAAACCAGCTCTTGATGCAGGATGCGATGTCTTTGTTATTGGCTCTTCAATATTTAAGGAAAAAAATATTACGGCAGCAACTGCAGAGCTTGCAAACATAATTAAGTAGAACTAATTTTATGCAGGGTACGAATATAGTAAATAGTAATAATCTAAAAAAAAGTGACTCAATGTCACTTTTTTTATTATATCAATGAATTATACGTTTTCCATTTTTGATTAAAATGTCATATAATGTATATACAATTGGCAACCGCAAATTTAAATTTGATGTACCTTATGTAATGGGCATTCTAAATGTTACCGACGATTCTTTTTCCGATGGTGGTAAATATAGTAACCCTGAAAAAGCTTTGAGTCACGCTCTTGAAATGATTGATGATGGTGCTGATTTTATAGATATTGGCGGAGAGTCAACCCGCCCTGGTTCAGTTGGTGTTTCAGCCGAACTGGAAATGGATCGAGTTGTTCCGGTAATTGAGAAAATATTAAAAGAAAAACCTAACACGATTATTTCTATTGATACTACAAAAAGCTCTGTTGCTGATGCTGCTTTAAATGCCGGGGCAAAAATTGTAAATGACATCAGTGCATTTAATTTTGATCCGAATATATTAGGCATCGTAAAAAAATATGATGCTGCATATGTTCTTATGCATATAAAAGGAAAACCTAAAGAGATGCAGAATAATCCTTATTACAATAATGTATTTAAGGAAATATATGATTTCCTTTTTGATAAATTAAAGATAATTACCGATGCTGGTATTTCTAAAATATTTATTGATCCAGGCATTGGTTTCGGGAAAAGGATTGAAGATAATTTTGAAATTCTCAGGAGACTTGAGGATTTTAAGGGCCTTGGTTATCCCATATTAATAGGCGTCTCCAGAAAATCCTTTATAGGAAAAACATTAAATTTAGATGTCGATAATAGGGATATTGCTACTTCAATAATTGAATCGGTTGTAATTCAAAACGGAGCCAGTATTATCAGGACGCACAACGTTAAATATGGAGTGCAGGTGTGTAAATTATTAAAACAATTGATGTAAAATAAATGTTTGAACTTTTCAGAGTTGGATTTTTAACAGTTACATTTACCGATCTTATAGATATCTGCATAGTTACTTTTATTATTTATAAACTTTATACTTTATTAAAAGGAACCATTGCCGCCCAGATATTTGTTGGCTTGATGATAATCCTCGTCATTTCTTTTATATCGCAGGCTGCAAATTTTAGAGCTTTAAGTTGGTTATTAAAATTAATTACTGACATCTGGGTAATAGCATTCTTAATTCTTTTTCAACCTGAGATTAGAAGGCTGCTGGTTATAGTAGCTCGAAATCCTTTCTTTAAAATGTTTGTAAAATCAGAATCTTCAGAACCGGCTTCAATTATTGCTGACGCGGCTTTTGAATTATCCCAGCATCAACACGGCGCTCTTTTGGTATTAATCAAATCTACCGGCATAAGGGGATATACGGAAACAGGAGAATTGCTAAATGCAAAACTTAGTGTGGGATTGGTTAAAACAATTTTTTTCCCCCGATCACCCTTACACGATGGTGCCGTAATAATAAAAAACGATATAATTGAGGCTGCACGTTGTACCTTGCCATTATCTTTAACCACTACTGTCAGTGGTGAATCACTTGGTATGAGACACAGGGCAGGTCTGGGTATTTCTGAACAAGCAGATGTATTAAGCGTTATAGTATCGGAAGAAACCGGAAGCATTTCCTTGGCGGAAGATGGGCAATTAACCAGGGGCTTATCCAAGGACGCTCTCAGGAAAAAATTAGCAAATGCATTTAAATCTCCTGCTGTAAAAGGATGGAAGGGCATTATTGAGCACTATATCAAATCAAAATAATATTTGCGCCATTATCCCATTTTACAATGAAGAAGAAACAATAGCTGAAGTAATCAACAGAACATTAAATTATGTTGATTATGTTATTGTAATTAACGATGGTTCTATCGATGATTCAAAGAAGAACATTCCACAAAGTAACAGATCAATTTATTTGGAGCATAAAGCTAATTGCGGTAAGGGTGAAGCTCTAACCAAAGGTTTTCTGGAAAGCATTAAAAATAATTTTGAATTAACAATTACCATTGATGCGGATTTACAGCATCTACCTGAAAAGATTCCTGACCTGATTTCAGCATTAAGTATGTATGATATAGTTATTGGAAACAGATTAAATGATACTAACGATATGCCCGTGCAAAGAATATTAAGTAATAAGTTGACTTCTTTTTTATTGAGCAGGAAAACAGGTCAGAAAATTTTAGATTCACAATGCGGATTTCGGGGATACCACACTAAAATATTAAAAAGTATCTTGCCAAAATCACAAGGCTATGAAGCAGAAAGTGAAATACTTATTAATGCTGCCAGAAATAATTACAAAATTGGATCGGTAAGCATTCCTACAATTTATGGGAAAGAAAACAGCAAAATGAATTCATTACAAGCTATTATTGGTTTTATAAAGACTTTATTGATGTAAATAAAATGGCTAAAATTAAAAAATGGGAAATAAAAAGACTTAATAGGAAATTAACTTTTGGTAAGAGTTCAAAATATGTTTTAAAAAACAGACTTCGCAGTGTAATAAAACATATTCATAAATATAATGCCGATGTTTCAAAAGAAAATCTGCATGCTCTTAGAATAGCTTTAAGAAGATTAAGATATAATATGGAAATTTACTTTTCATGTTTTAATAAAGATAAGTTCTTAGTTTTTTATGATAACATTGTACAATTACAGGATAAAACAGGAGAAGTAAGAGATCTAGATGTTTTATATGAAAATATTTTTCAATTTAATCAGAATATGGAATTAAATTTATTAAATGGAATAGATAACACAATTCTGGATAAGAAAGAAAAACTGAAGACGGAACTTGAAAAATTTCTTTTGGAATTCCTTGATAGTGACATACTTAAAGATTTTAATGAATTATTGAGTTAAATTTGTAGTATAAATGTTTAAGAAACGATGAACAGGAGGTCAATTATGAAACTAAGATATTTTTCTCATTCAGCATTTCAACTCACTACTTCAAATGGTATAAAAATCCTAATAGACCCTTTCCTGGATGACAATCCAACTTCCACGGTAAAATCAAAGGATGTTGAAGCAGATTTTATAATTTTGTCCCACGCTCATGGAGATCATATAGGCGATACATTCAAAATAGCTAAAAGATGTAATTCTAAAGTGATCGCAGTTAATGAGCTGGCGAATTATTGCAAATCAAAGGGAGCCGATGTTCATAATATGCATATTGGTGGAGCCTTTAATTTTGATTTTGGTCGTGTGAAATTTACTATTGCGCATCACGGCTCGCAAACTCCGGATGGTCAATATGGCGGCGAACCAGCAGGAATTTTAGTGACTACAGATGGCATAACTATTTATCATACGGGAGATACGAGTTTATTTTATGATATGAAACTTATTGGTGAAATGAATAATATTGATTATATGTTATTACCCATAGGTGATAATTACACAATGGGCATTACTGACGCTGTTAAAGCGGTCGAACTGGTTAATCCAAATACTGTAATTCCTATGCACTATAATACTTTCCCTGTAATAAAAGCAGATCCGGAAGAATTTAAATCAATAGTTGAAAAATCAGGGAAGAAGTGTAGAATTTTGAAGTTTGGTGAAGAAATAGAATTGTAGCCATACTCAGTTTAGGTATTTTTCTTATCTGGAATAGGAAATGGATAGTTATATTTTTTGCTTAACAAAATTATAAACGTTAAATTTCACTTTATCAAATCACGAGCATATTTCATAATTCAGCATGTCAAAGGTTTTAATGGCGAAAGTAATTTCAGTTGCAAATCAGAAAGGTGGCGTTGGTAAAACAACTACTGCCATAAACCTTGCTTCCTCGCTGGCGGCAGCAGAAAAGAAGACGCTGCTTATCGATATTGATCCGCAGGCGAATTCATCCTCCGGTTTAAGTGTTCATAATCAAAATCCTTCTGTTTACGAGGTACTTATTGGAACACTTGACGTAACAGATGTCATAGTGGAAACATATATGCCATTTTTGGATTTGCTACCATCAAATATTAATCTAGTGGGCGCTGAAATAGAAATGGTTGATATGGACGATCGTGAGATGTTATTTAAAAATGCTATAGCTAAAATTCGGGATAAATATGAATATATTCTGATTGATTGTCCTCCTTCGCTTGGTCTGCTTACGCTAAATTCTTTATCTGGTTCTGATTCTGTAATAATTCCTGTGCAATGTGAATATTTTGCCCTCGAAGGTTTGGGACAACTACTTAATACAATAAATATTGTAAAACAACATTATAATAAAAATCTGACTATTGAGGGAGTAGTTCTTACAATGTTTGATGTGCGTCTCAGATTATCTCAGCAGGTAGCCGATGAAGTAAAAAAATATTTTGGCGATAAAGTGTTTAACACAATCATTCATCGAAATGTGAGAATTTCAGAAGCGCCAAGCTTTGGCAAGCCTGTAATATTGTATGATGCAATTTCTACTGGTGCAAAAAATTATATCGAACTAGCTTCTGAATTATTAGAAAGAAATTCAAACGGCAAAATTAAAAATGAGCAAAATTAAAACAGGTTTAGGTCGGGGACTCGATGCGTTAATAAATCCCAAAGGGATTAAAAATGCTTCTGAAACTGCCGCAGATTTTTCTGACCTGAGAAAAGATGATGGTTCAAGTATCGATGTACTGGCAAAAATACCTGTTAACTTAATCTCATCAAATCCATTCCAGCCAAGAACCAGTTTCGAACCAGAAGCACAGGAAGAGCTAAAAAAATCTATCCTTTCAAATGGATTGATACAACCAATTACTGTCAGACGTACTAAAGAAAATAAATATGAGCTTATATCCGGAGAACGCAGGCTGAAAGCTTGTAAGGATATTGGATACCGGGACATTCCCGCATACATTATGAAGGTTGACAGTAACGAAGCAATGTTAGCCCTCGCATTGATTGAGAATATCCAGCGTGAAAAATTAAATCCTATCGAAATTGGACTTGCATATAAACGGCTTATGGAAGAATGTTTTTTGACTCAGGAGGAAATTGCTGATAAAGTAGGGAAGGACCGCTCAACAATTGCCAATTCAATACGATTATTGAAATTACCTAAAGAAATTCAGGATAGTCTTGTTAAAGATGAAATTACTTCCGGGCATGCGCGGGCTATTATAAATTTGCCGAATGCATTCTCTTCAATTAGAAGTGCTTCATAAAATAAAAGAGAATAATTTGTCAGTTAGAAAGGTTGAACAATTGGTTAAAAAGTTGCTGTCAAAACCAACTGCCGACAAAAGATCAATTTCGTTTACTCCCAAAACTAAAGCTCATATTACCAGTTTGAATGATTTAGAAGATAAACTTCGTAAAATATTTGGAACGAAAGTTAACTGTAAACAAAAACAGGACGGATCAGGTGAAATTATAATAGAATATTATTCAAACGATGAACTTGAAAGGTTATTTGAACTCTTTGAAATTATTGATAAATCATATAACTAAGCTTTTTTTAATTATTATTCTGCTGCAATCCTTTGCTAGTGCACAGCAGGAAACAGCCAAAAGCGATACTACAATTAATGCGGATTCATCTGCATTTGTAATGCACAAATCACCGTTGGGAGCAGTCCTTAGAAGTGCCGTTTTACCTGGATGGGGACAAATCTATAATGAATCATATATAAAGGCTCCCATTGTTTGGGGAATTTTTGCTTCCCTGGCTGCCGGATGGATATTTTATAATAATAAATACGTTAGCTCGAGAGATGCTTATATCCAGACTCAAATTGAAGGATATAGGCTAAACCGAGACTTTTACAGGGATCAACGTGACCTAATGAGCATATATATAGGACTGGCATATTTGCTGAATTTAGTTGATGCATACGTGGATGCACAATTATTTGATTTTAATGTACAGCCAAATCCAACAACCGGACAAAATATGTTGAATATGAGGTTTAAATTCTAATATTGTAAGTATGAAAAATACACAGACTTGTAATAGCTGCGGAAGTGAAAATCCATTTTATGTTTCAACATGTAAAAAATGCAATTTTTATCTTCGGGATAAAATAGTAAATATCGATCTCTGGAATGAAATTGGAAATTTGATTGAAAGCCCGGTAAGCGCTTTTAATAGAATTATTCAATCGGAGCACAAAAATTTCGTTGTTTCTATTCTTTTAATTGTATCAGTTAAATTTGGAATTGATATATCTTTTCTATTAATGCTCCAAGGTAAAAGTGATACTGCAAATTTTGGAGTATTTCTAAATTCCGTAATTATTATTGGCTTTCTAACAGGCTTGTTATTTATTTATTCATTTGCCCTTAAATTAATTACGCAAAAGACTGACGCTAAGACTCGGTTATTTGATAATTTAGCTATTCTTACTTATGCATTAATTCCTAACGCATTAGCATTGTGTACAGTTTTTCCAATTGAGATTTCTGTATTTGGGGGTAATGTGTTTTCTGCAAATCCATCTCCATTTATTCTTAAGCCAACATTGGCTCATATACTATCTGGATTTGAGATTTTAATTCTTTTTTGGAGCATATTTTTAGTAATTTGCGGGATGTTTAGTCAGACGCGAAACAAAATCTTTGCGGTTGTTAGCGGATTAATTTTTTATGGATTTATTATTGCCGGACTATATGCATTATCGATACTAAATTGAACTATATCATCCACTAAATATAATATCAATTGATATTATATTTAGTATTATTCAAACCGCATAAACTCTTTTATAATAGCTCCATATCTAATACCTTTCGTGCTAACTATAATATTAGATATATTTTTTAACTCCATAATTTTCAATAAAATAATACATCCTGCTAAAATTAAATCTTCTCTCCCTTTAACTACTGATTTATAATTCTTTGCAATTTCATTATTTGACATAATACTTAATTCTGATTCAAGCTTTTTAATATCATTACTACCTAGAATATGTCCTTCAATTTTACCTTCATCATATATTTCCAGATTGAGAGCCATGCATGCAAGAGTAGTGGGTGTACCTGCTAAAGCAATAGATTTTGTAAGAGAATAATTTAATAAACTCAGATCTGAAAAAACTATATTTAGATAATTGTCAAAATTTTGCAATTCTTGCTCCAATGGAGGATTATTTTTAAAAAACCTTTCTGATTCGCTTACGACTCCCGTTGAGTAACTTTTTCTATAATTTACATCTGCTCCATTTCCAAATATTAATTCCGTGCTCCCACCACCGATATCAATAACAAATATTTCTTCTTTCTCTGAAAAGTTGGAAATAGCGCCTAAGTAGGAAAGATATGCTTCATCTTCTCCTGAAACAATGTTCACATTCCAATTAAATCTATCTTTAATAAGCTTTGCGATATTACTTTGATTTGAAGCTATTCGAAAGGCATTAGTAGCTGTTACCAGTACTTTTGTGCAATTATTAGCTGTAATTATCTTAGCATATTGGGCTAGCACGGTCAATAGTTCATTAACTTTTTCCTCACTTATCGGATTTCCGGGTAAAAGTCCTTTACCAATTCGGGGAATCCTGTATTCATTTAAAATTGTTTTTAGCTGCTTTTTGTTATCCACTTCAGCAATAAGTAAAAGTACTGTATTCGTTCCTATATCAATTGAGGCAATAATCATTATTTTTTTTTATTTTAACTAACCTAATATAATTGAATATGAATAACCTTAAAACTTTCCCCAAATTTCTTCTGTTTATTGTTGTGCTTTCAGGCTCTTTGTGGCTGGGCAGTTACCTTGCCCGCCTTGTTATTTCTTACCAGATATTTGAAGGCACGGATTTTACATTAAGAAACTACGTTAACGATCAGAATCTAGGCGGCATACTAAAATCATTTGAACCGGCTGTTATTGCCACCCTGATCCTTTATATAATTTTTATCATCTCATTTATTCTATTTATTTTGACTTCTAAGATTTCTTTGAAAGAAAACGGCTGGTTATTCGTAATAACTGTAATAATCTTTTTAACTATGCCATTTGAAATTTATCTATCTACCATAGACTATAAAATGATAGGCTTGTTAAATACCATTAACTTTAACTCCAAGGAGGTACTCGATCTCGTAATGGAAAGATTCAAAATATTCAGCAGTTTTCCGGTCATAGAAATCTTCTGTTATGCGGCGATTGTATTTTTAATTTTGTTCCAACCACTTAAAATGAATAAGAAAGTAAACTAAATGAAAATTAAAGAAAAAGAATTTGAAGAAATAATTCTTGACCTTAAAGCATTAGCATTACAACTAGGAGCTGAAGTAAGATTTGAAAAAGGTGACTTTAAGGGGGGCTATTGTCTTTTAAAAGAAAACAAAGTTATTGTTATAAACAAAATGGCAAATCTTCAAAGAAAAGTTATGATACTGTGTATGGCCCTGAAAGAACTTGGCATTGATCAGATGTACTTAACACCGCGCATAAGAGAAATAATTGATGAAATGTCAACGGAGATGCAATGAAAATCCTGGTGCTTAATGGACCTAATCTAAATATGTTAGGGAAAAGGGACCCTAATATTTACGGCAATCTTACTCTCAAAAATATTGAAGAGTTGGTAAAAAAAGAATATGTAAATGATTCATTTATTTTCTTGCAATCCAATAATGAAGGCGAACTTATAGATCGAATTCAGAATGCCGTTACCGAGTTTGACGGTATTTTAATAAATCCTGGAGGATATGCTCATACTTCTGTGGCTATTAGAGATGCTCTGGCTGAATGTGAAATTCCTAAAATTGAAGTTCACCTTTCTAACCTTGCTGAAAGAGAAGAGTTTAGACATAACCTAATAACCTCTGCCGCATGCGATGGTTATATCTCAGGATTTAAAGAATATAGTTACCTAGCAGGTGTATATCTTCTGCACAAATTTATAATAAAATAGGAAAGCAATTTTGATTAAAGCAGTAGTATTTGATCTTGATAACACTTTAATGGATTTCATGAAAATGAAACGGCGTTCAATCGAGGAGGCTATACCGGCAATGATTGATGCAGGGCTTTCCGTTACACGGGAACAAGCAAATAAGGTGATAGATGAGATCTACAAGGAAAAGGGGATAGAATACCAACAAGTATTTGATACCTTTTTGCAAAGAGTTAATAATAAAATTGATTACAAAATTCTTTCGGCAGGCATAGTAGCTTATCGAAGGGCAAGGGAAGCCGCATTGATTCCATATCCGCACGTATATTCCACTTTAAACAAATTACTTAAACTCGGCATCCTGATGGGTATTTTATCTGACGCGCCGGTAAAGGAGGCCTGGCTTAGGCTTGCTTATCTAAATTTTCACCACATTGTAGATGCAGTGGTTACTTTTGAAGATACGGGAGAAAGGAAGCCAAATGCAGCGCCTTTTCTGGCGGTATTGAAAAAGCTTGAAGTGAAGCCCGAAGAAGCACTTATGGTAGGGGATTGGGCTGAAAGAGACATAGTAGGAGCTAAGAACGTAGGTATGAAAACTGCCTTTGCTAAATATGGTGATACATTTAATACCGTAATTCATAATGCTGATTATGTGCTAAATGATATAAGTGAGCTAATTGATATCATTATGCAAGAAAATAAGTTATAAGCCTCCACTAAAGTTTTATTTTATTTAAGTTATTGGATATTGCTATTAAAAAGCCAATTAGTTATTTTGCCCTAAAATAATTTTGAGCTCACATGAAAGATCTATCAATCAAAAAACTTTACTATTCAATTAGTGAAGTAAGCAAAATTACAAGCGTGGAGCAGTATGTTCTGAGATACTGGGAAACAGAATTTGATCAGTTAAAGCCACAAAAGAACAGGGCAGGAAACAGGATATATACGAACAAAGATATCCAGCTAATAATGCATATAAAGGCACTTTTGCGTGAAAGGAAATATACGATTGAAGGCGCCAGAAAAATATTGGAAGACTATTCTTCCGAAAACGTGTTGCAGCAAAATGAATTAGATACTTCAGACGAAGAAAACAGATCTTCATATTCAGAACCAAGGCGGGAAAAACCATCCATCAAAAAAGACCTTGAAGAGATTAAAAGTATTTTAGAACTTTTAGTCTCCAAATTATAAATTAAAATAAAAAAATTTCGGAACGTGGCGCAGCCCGGTAGCGTACCTGAATGGGGTTCAGGGGGTCGCGGGTTCAAATCCCGCCGTTCCGACTAAAAATTTTTATTCTATCACACCTCATTTTTTTAGGGGGAATTAATGCAAAAAATCCTAACAATATTAATATTCATTTTTTCTATGTATGATATTTTTTCTCAGATAAATCTTCCTGTAACTAGCAACGTTTTTCTTTTTCCACAAGGAAATCCGATCGGAGAGTTGAATGGGCTGGGTACTTCAGGAATATTAAACAACATTTCAAATATTGGTAGCATCAATCCGGCGGCCTTAAGTAACTACAATGATATTTCATTTGGTTTATCATACCAGTTTGAAACAAATATAAATGAAGCATGGATCGCAGATATTGGATACAAAAGAGAAATGGATTTTGTACCTCAAAGTGCAGGAATAATATTTCCAATTTACAATTTAAGCCTAGGACTTTCGATGAGACAGTCTTATAATGGAATAATGGATATTGGTCCGATACCGGTTACGACCACGGAATTTCCCGATGGCACTGGTGAATTTATAGACTTTCAAGAAAATACTATTTTGTATGATTATTCATTTCTTGCTTCTTACAATATCGAAAATATAATTGAAGGATGGAATCTTTCGCTAGGTGGGAGATATAGCATATACAATATGAATATGACAAATGAAATCACAGGTTTTGCTGGTACGAGTCTTAATTTTAGAGGCAATAATTGGGCAGGTGGTATAGTGGTTGAAAATCGATCTGAATCAAACAAATATCTGCAGTTAGGTATATTTTATGAAAAGATTATTAACCTTACAGAAAATCACGAAGATGGATTAACTGTTACTCCCGTTAGTGATACTTCGCGCCCGTTGCCATTTTATATTGTAACTAATTATATTGCTCAATTCCCTGCAAGATTAAAATTTGATTTTGATATAAGAACAGTTCCCAGATTTATTTTTTTGGGTAGTATTTCAGAAATATTATGGAAAAATATTGAACAGGATAGTCCAAATGAAATAGAATATTCGGGAAGTGTAGTGTATGGTTTTAGCGATATAATTTCATCATCTATTGGATTTTATTCAACACGGAAAAAATACAATGCAATTGATAGCTTTTTTAACACTAATGATAACCTGCAGGCCTTCTTTATTACATTAGGAACAACAATTAAGACAAAAAATATAATAATGGATTTATCAATTGCTGATAGCCATGTCTTTTCGGGAGACTGGAGAAAGCAGACTATTGGTAAAATCAGCTTTGCTTGTGAATTATAAGCTTATCTATAATTTGCAGATAATTATTTTCTATAAGTTAAGCATTAATTGGTAATACCGCTGACTTGCTACCAAACCCATCATTACTTAATTTTACTTATGCCTAATTAATTTGATTATGACTTTATGATTATAAAATCTGATAAACCAAAATCATTTTGTGGAATATTCGGAATTTTCGGAACTCCGCAAGCCTCTGTAAAAACTTATTATGGATTACATGCACTCCAGCACAGAGGCCAGGAAGCTACCGGAATAGTTACCCAAACATTTAATGAAAGAGGGAAGTCAGTCTTTAATTTACACAAGGCAGAAGGACTTGTTTCCGAAGTTTATTCGGATTCTAATATCCTTAAAAAGGTGCTTGTTGGAAATTCTGCTATTGGCCATAACAGGTATTCAACCACGGGATCATCAGAATCAAGAAAGAACATTCAACCATTTGTCGTTAATTACAGGCTTGGTAATCTTGCTGTATCTCACAATGGAAATTTAACTAACGCGAAACATCTAAGGGAAGAATTAGTTAACGAGGGTGCGATCTTTCAGACAACCAGCGATACAGAAGTAATTTTACATTTGATTGCGCGAAGCAAACTTGAGAACCAGGTTGATCAAATTAAGGAAGCATTATCTAAATTAGAAGGAGCTTATTGCCTGACAATCTTAACTGATGATAAACTTATTACTGCACGCGATCCTTACGGCTTCAGGCCATTAGCTATTGGGAAATCTTCAGGAGCTTATGTAGTAGCATCGGAAACCTGTGCATTTGATATACTTTCTGCGGAATATATCCGGGATGTTAGTCCGGGTGAAATGGTTATTATAGATGATGAAGTTATACAAACCGGTATAGAAAAATCAATAATGATCGGTTTGCCTATTTTGCAAAAAAAACAATGCGTTTTCGAATATATTTATTTTTCACGCCCTGATAGTTTTATATTTGGTCACAGTGTAGATAAAATGCGAAGAAGATTAGGAAAAATACTAGCTAAAAAACATCCTGTTCTTGATAAAGATGGCGATAAGGTAATTGTAATTGGCGTACCTGATAGTTCAAATACTTGTGCAATTGGTTATCAAACCCAGCTCGAAAAACAGGGTATAAGCTCCCGGCTTGAAATTGGATTAATCAGAAGTCATTATATCGGCAGAACATTTATTCAACCCGGACAAGAAAAAAGGGAAATTGGCGTAAGGATTAAGTTCAACACTGTAAAAGGAGTGCTGGAAGGAAGAACTGTGGTAGTAGTTGATGATTCAATTGTTCGTGGTACTACATCAAAACAACTGGTTAATCTGATTAGAGAAGCTAATCCAAAGGAAATTCATCTGAGAATATCATCACCACCAATCAAAAATCCATGCTTTTATGGAATGGATTTTCCAAGTAAACAGGAACTTATTGCTAACAGACACGAAGATATTAAAGGTATCGAAACATTTTTGAATGTTAATAGTCTGGAATACCTGACAAAAGAAGAAATGCTTGAAGCAGTGTCAGAAGCAGGTATGGATAATTTTTGCACAGCTTGTTTTACCGGCGATTATCCAACTCAAGTTGACTTAAACTTTAAAAAAGAAATTTATGAGCTTTAATTATTTACTAAGTGCATTTATGTATGTTGATTTTAAGCCAAATCACCTATCAACAAAAAGCTTAAGTAATAAATGATCAAGCCAAAAGAATTAGTAAGTACGAAATCCAATTTATTAAGCCTTCTCAGATTACTGCTAGTAATTCCTTTGTGGATGCTTTTTGATAATATCGATTCGGGAAATAACAGAACTATCATAATGAGTCTTTGCTGGTTTGCAGCATTAACTGATATCCTGGATGGTTACCTGGCAAGGAAATTCAACGAAGTTACTGAAATGGGAAAAATAATTGATCCGCTTGCTGACAAATTTGTAATTGGAGTTATCGTATTAAAATTATTTTTTATTAATGAAGTGCCGGATTACTATTTCTGGCTGATTGTAGGACGAGATGCATTAATTTTTACAGGCGGAATAATTATTTCAAACAAGATAGGAAGAATATTGCCTTCAAATATGCTTGGCAAAATTACGGTTATAAGCATTGGTTTGGTTCTATTTTTTATTTTACTTCAAGTAAATAGAACATCAATATTCTTTAAGGGATTGTACATTTTAAGCATACTCCTGATTATTTCATCTTTGATTGGATATTCTATTAGATCCTTTGAATTTATAAAACAAAAGAAAAATGAGCCTGTTAAAGAATCTTAATTTAAATAAATTAAAGGTAGGACTTTCCAAAACAAGGAATAAATTATTTTCCAGTATAAATGAAGTTATTAGCGGCAAAGCAGTACTTGATGAAAAAACATTGGATGAAATTGAAGAAATTCTAATTACATCAGACATTGGAGTTGAAACTACCGAGAAAATAATTGATAACACACGAAAGTTGCTAAAATCAGAAAAAGACAGATCGAATTTCAATATTATTGAAACCATAAAAAAAGAATTAGAATCGACATTAATTGAGTCTATTTCTGATAACAATAATGGCAATAAACCTGAAAATTATAAGCCATATGTGATTTTAATTGTGGGAGTAAACGGAGCAGGGAAGACTACTACTATTGGAAAATTAGCCCGCAACTATAAGAATTTCGGTTTCAAAGTGCTTGTAGGAGCAGCTGATACTTTCAGAGCAGCTGCCAATGAACAATTAGATATTTGGGCTAAAAGAGCTGAGGTTGAGGTGCTTAATAAAAAGCGGGGTTCGGACCCCTCTTCGGTTGCCTATGATGCAATAGAAAAGGCCATAAAGGAAAGGTTCGATATTGTTTTAATTGATACAGCCGGCAGGTTGCACAACAAAGCTGAACTAATGGACGAGTTAGGTAAATTGCGGAAAGTAATACAAAGACAATTGGATTATGCTCCAAATGAAGTGCTTTTAGTTCTTGACGGCAACACAGGGCAAAATGCTATTATTCAAGCATCAGAATTCAATAATATTACTAAATTAAGTGGTCTTGTAATTACCAAACTTGACGGAACTGCTAAAGGAGGTATCATTTTCCAATTGTGCTCCAAAATTAAAGTTCCAGTTAAGTATATTGGTGTAGGAGAAACAATAGATGACCTGCAGACATTTGACCCCAGGCTTTTTGTTGAGGCAATATTTAATAATTAGAAAGACGGCTAATTATGTTTATGAAGAAACCGACAAATAGGGTTTTTGATTATCCTCCCAGACATTACTCTCCGGAATCCGATGAAATGGAACGCAAAAAAAGAAAATTAGGGTTTGCGAGAAAGCTAAAGATGAGCCGGAAAAAAAGGAATCCCTTGATTTGGGTTATACTACTAATAATTATTATTCTCGTTTATTTGAAGCTATCATCAATTGGTTAGGGAAATATTAAGTTTACATAATATACATTATCGGACAAGTTATTTACCATTGAATCAAATCCTAGAATCCCACTCTACTAATTCTTCTTTTTCAACGGTAACATAATTGCCTTGCAAAGAAAACCAATTAATTAAAAAAGAATATTAAGGAATTCACAATGAGAAGACTTGATATTCAGCTATAGAGATTTATGCGTAATTAGAAATCAATATTTATTATTTATGAGCAACTAAAAAGATACAAAAATTGATCAATATGAAATAGTATATCCTTATAGTTTCAATTGAGCCGAATCACCTATAGATTTTCTAGGTAAGAATCTTATTTTCTGAAATGTTATTAAAAATGCTCTTTATATGGAAATCAGTTTAAATATTTTTATGATGGGAAAAAGAATTTATCCAAAACGAAGAAGCAGATTATGTTCAATAAAATAAAGGCCTAAGAATAGGTTACCGGGAGCATCAATTAATTTAACGCCAGGTCCTGCTCACTTTGTTGTATAAATAGCTCATTCTGGTATTTTTTTAATATATTTTCAGTGGAAACAATTCCAAGAAATTTTCCAGTTACTTTATCTTGAACAGGCAAGAAATCCATATCAATTTTTTCAAGAATCAGTAATGCATCTTCACTATTTTTATCATTTGTAATAATTGATACATTTCTGACCATTAGATCTCCCGCTACTAAAAAGGACATAATGCTCCTTGTCTCTTCATCCAAGATTGCATCTCTAATATCTTGAAATGCTATTTTGCCAATAATATTATTGCTCCCGTTTTGAACCAGCAAATTATTGAACCTGGATTCCTTTACTTTACCCAGCAATTTGTGAAATGTATAATCAGCTGTAACAAGGTCTTCAAATTTCTCTATAAGGCTGGAGACAGAAATATTCCTAAGAACTGAAGTTTTTCTGCCGTAAATGTCTATTCCCTTCCCTTCTTTGTCAAATTTCAATGTATAAAGTGATCCTTTAAGTATAGCCTTCGAAATTGTTGTTGCTATAATAATTGTAAGCATTAATGGAAGTATAATCTTGTAATTATTTGTCATCTCGAATACCATAATTAGCGCAGTAAGCGAGGCATGAGTTGTGCCAGCCACGACAGCAGCCATTCCAACAAGCGCATATGCTCCGGGCGGTGCACTAATTGTTGGAAATAAATAATTAACAATCTGACCGAATGCTCCACCTAACATTGCTCCGGTAAATATGCTAGGACTAAACGTGCCTCCATTACCGCCTGATCCAATAGTAAGTGCAGTAGCAATAGGCTTAAATAAAAGCAACATAACCAATATCATAAAAGGAGTAGCATTAAATATAGTATTATCTACTGCTGCTTCGCTAAAACTGAAAATACCGGGCAAATATAGACCGATTATTCCAACCATTAAGCCGCCAATAGCTGGTTTTAGCCATTCAGGAATTTTATGCTGCATATCAAATTTTTCATCTATTTTAAGAAAAGTTCTTACAAAATAAACAGCGGTAAAAGCCGCCAGAACACCAAGAATAAGATAAAATATAAATTCATAATTTGAATTTAAGCTAAACGATGAAGTTTTAAATGCAGGTGCGCTTCCGAGATAGCTTCTGGAAATTACAGTTGCAAAAACAGATGAAATAATAATCGGGCTAAAAGATTTTGCATTAAAAGTTCTTAAGATAATTTCCATTGAAAAAAGTGCACCTCCTAAAGGAGCATTGTATGCCGCAGCCAATCCTGCAGCCGCACCACATCCGACCAATATCTTTAATCTGTCAGGAGAAGACGAAAGATATCTGCCAAGCGATGATGCGATGGACGAACCCATCATAACGATTGGGCCTTCGTTTCCTCCAGCTCCTCCTGTACCAATACTAATTATAGCACCAAGAGTTTTTAGGAATCCAGTTTGCCCTTCAATTACTCCACCCCTTGAAGCAACTGCGTCAATTACTTTAGGAATTCCTTCCCCTTTTTTTGCTCCTTTGAAATATTTAGCCATGAGTCCAACTATGAGTCCACCAATAGCAGGGATCAGGATTACAATTAAAACAATTTCCCATTGCTTTTGGGCCACTAATAAGAGTTTTTAGTCCCCAAAAATTTCCGGGAGCATCGAATAGGTAATACTTAACAACCATTATAGCTTTCTTATAAAGGACGGCACCAAATCCGCACAGCACTCCTATAATGGATCCAATTAGTAATAGATAGGTATCTTGAGATAGCGGAAAAGATTGGAAAAAATTATTTATCTTTACTCTGTAAAACCTAAAAAACTTCTTTAATTTATTATATATCTGCAAGTATTACTATTATTCCTAATTATATTTGAAAAATCCTTCACCTGTTTTTCTTCCAAGCTTTTTTGCTGCTACCATCTTTTTTAGCAAAGGACATGGCCGGTATTTTGAATCGTTAAATCCTTTATACAAAACTTCCATAATTGAAAGACAAACATCCAGGCCAATAAAATCTGCTAGAGTTAATGGTCCCATTGGATGATTCATTCCCAATTTCATAACAGTATCAATATCTTCAGCAGATGATACTCCCTCAAATAAAGCGTAAACTGCTTCATTTATCATGGGCATCAGGATTCTGTTGGCCACAAATCCCGGATAATCAAATACTTCAACCGGAGTTTTATCCAATTTTATGGATAGATCCTTAATTGTATTATAAGTTTCATCTGAAGTAGAATAACCCCTGATTATCTCAATAAGTTTCATTACCGGAACCGGATTCATAAAATGCATACCGATAAAGTTATTAGATCTGCCAGCTGAGGAAAGCTCTGTAATTGAAATTGAAGATGTATTTGAAGCAAAAATAGATTCTTTATTAATTAATCCCTCGAGAGTTTTAAATATATTCATTTTAGCATCTTTATTTTCATAAATAGCTTCAATTATAAGGTCCGAATCTTTAGGTGTATTTTCAACTCCAGACACTTTGATTATCCTGCTTAAAATTTCTTTCTTTTCATTTTCACTTATAATTTCTTTTTTAACCTGTCTGTCAAGATTTTTAGATATTGTATCTACTGCCTTATCAGCCAATTCAGTATTCATCTCTACCAGATTTACATTGAAACCCTTCAAAGCAAAAACGTGGGCGATTCCATTACCCATTGTTCCACCGCCAATGACAGATACTTTCTTAATTTCCATATTTCAATCCCCTGCTAATTATAATTTTTAACAATTAAAGCAGATGCTTCGCCGCCGCCTATGCACAGCGAAGCTAAGCCGTATTTCGAATTTCTTTTTTTCATTTCGTGAATAAGTGTTACAAGTATTCTTGCTCCACTCGCTCCAATTGGATGTCCAAGTGCAATAGCTCCACCATTTACGTTAATTTTAGAATTATCAAGTCCCAGGATTTTGTTAACAGCTAAAGATACGACAGCAAAAGCCTCATTTATTTCAAATAAACCAATATCATCATTTTTCATATTTGCCTTCTTAAGTACCTTAGCTATAGCATCAGCAGGTGCCGTCGTAAATTCAATTGGTGCCTTTGCTGCTGAACTTTGAGCCACTATCTCTACCAATGGTTTTAATCCAAGTTCTTTTGCTTTATCTTCACTCATAACCAGAAGAGCGGCAGCGCCATCGTTAATTGAGGAAGCATTCGCTGCTGTTACAACTCCATTTTTATCAAATGCAGGTTTAAGGCCTTGTATTTTATCAAATTTAACTCGTAATGGTTCTTCATCAGTATCTATAACTGTATCACCAGATTTAGTTTTCATGATAACATTAACAATTTCATCTTTGAATCTACCATTTCTTTGTGCTTCCAATGCTTTTTGATACGATTTAGTTGCAAATTCATCAAGTTGTTCTCTGGAGAATTTAAAATCCTTAGCGCAAGCTTCAGCACAATTACCCATATGAATATCATTATATACATCCCAAAGCCCGTCTTTAATCATTGAATCAGATAATTCACCATTACCAATTTTGTACCCACTTCTGGCTTTTGCTAGCAGGTATGGCGCATTTGTCATGCTTTCCTGTCCACCTGCAATTACGATTTCAGCATCGCTACACAAAATCGCCTGATGTGCAAGCATTACTGATTTAAGTCCGCTGCCACACATTTTATTGATCGTTAGACACTCTGTTTTATTTGGCAGCCCTGCATAAATTGCTGCTTGTCTACCTGGCGCCTGACCCTGTCCGGCAGTCAGAACATTTCCAAAAATAACTTCATCAACAAGATTTTTATCAATTTGGGAATCATCCAATATTGATTTAATAGCAAAACTTCCAAGCTGCGCTGCACTGAATGATGCCAGACTTCCAGCAAACGATCCTATAGGAGTTCTTTTGGCATGCGTAATAACTACTTTTTTCATAACAAAACCTTATCATTTTATTATTTTCTAATCAAATTATTTTATTCTAATATACAAATTTAAAGAAAACTGAACTAATAATCAGGTTTGTCAATGTTGCTGGCAAAAGGTAACAATTTGTAATACAACAATTATAATGAAGCATTCGAAGGCTCTATCGTAGTTAGTGCAGCTAGTTCAAAAATAATATTTAAGACGACCAGGCTTTGATTAATATTATTTTGTATTGATGATGCTAATCTATCAAGTTTGAATATGGTATTTTGAATATCAATATCCGGAAATTTGTTATTAAATTTTTCCAATGTTTCAACATGTTTATTAAAATAATAATTACCGCTGCCATATTTGAATTTTTGCACGTCATTTAACCAGATAATAATCATTTGAATAATCAGCTTCAATGCTTCAGCCGTATTATCAGATAATATATTTGTGAATTCGCTGAGCGCAGAATGATATTTTCTCCCAAAAGAATATCTTAAAATAAAAATAGTTCTGTCTCGTAGCAGTTCAAAATCCTGATCCAATAGCCTTAACGCTGTAGTAACAGATCCTCCGGCAAATGGAGCTACTTCTCTTGCAAGTTTATAATCAGTGTTAAAATATTCACTTAAAATTTCCACAATCTCATCATCCTTTAAAGGCTGAAATGGTATAAGCCAACATCTGGATCTAATTGTCTCCCTAAGCTGATTGGGGTACGGAGTACACAGAATAAAGATTATTCCTTCCGGTGGTTCTTCCAGGTTCTTTAACAAGGCATTTTGAGCTTCTTCATTCATCAGGTGTGCGTCGGAGATTAAGATAATTCGATAACCGACATCGCTATAGTTCATTGATAAAAATTTATTTATATCTCGTATACTGCTAATCTTAATATTGGATGCTTTAGGCATCTGAATTTTATAGTAGGGATTTTTAATTTTTCTGGTGAGTTCTTCCCAGAAAGTTTCATTCTCTTCGGCAGAAAGCTTTTCGAAAGGACCAGAAGTTTCAGTTTCGTTTCTACCTCTGGGCAAAGGCAATATATATTTAACGTATGGTTCCGAATAATTATTTATCAAATTAGATATTTTTTCAGAGTCTTGGCTCTGCAAATTATGTTTATTTAACGCCTGTGCAAATCGAATTGCAGTAAATTCCTTTCCCACTCCACTTAAACCACTGAACAACAATGCATGCGGTACTGTTGAACTTTCCAGCAGTTTATTCAAAATGGCTAATACATCCGATTGACCACGAATTCCAGACCAATTATTCATTTAGGTATAAAATAAAAAAAGCGCCAAAAGGCGCTTGGAATGTTATTCATCGACATTGTAGAAGAAATCCTCTTCCGATGGATAATCCGGCCAGATATCTTCGATAGATTCATAGGGCTCTTCAGCATCTTCAAGTTCAATTAAATTTTCAATAACTTCATAAGGGGCCCCAATTCTATCAGCATATTCGATTAATTCATCTTTCGTAGCCGGCCAGGGTGCATCATCCAAATAAGAGGCGAGTTCGACCGTCCAAATCATTTATATCTCCGCAAATTTAATTCTTTAGATTATTATTCGTTGAATCAAAGTAGCTAATATTATCAAAGAAAAAGCCTGTTGGATTTTCATAAACACCGTTGTGATGAACTTCGTAATGAAGATGCGGTCCGGTTGCCAGCCCCGTACTTCCCGTAAGTGCAATTACATCTCCGCGCTTAACATTTTGTCCCCGCTTTACATTAGCTTTTGAAAGATGGGCATAAACAGAGCGGTATCCAAAACCATGATCTATCTCAATACATAAACCGTATCCACCCTTATATCCAACAAAATCAATTTTACCATTGCCAGTTGCATGAACCGGCGTTCCTCTGTCAGTAATAATATCAATTCCATCATGCATCCTTCTAATACCAAGAATGGGATGTAATCGCATTCCAAACCCGTGCAAACCTACTGTGCCGGTACACGGTTTAATTGCTGGAATATCTTCAAAAAGTTTTTTGTTTTCTTTTAGCTTTGTGCCTATTTCATCATATTGAGATTTTTCAAATTCAATTTTTCTGGTTACTTCATCAACAAAAGTTAGTGCCTTTTTTAATTTAAAAGAAGATTCATCATTTAAAAAATCAAGGGAGTTATCAAATGAACCACCACCAATACCAAGTTTCTTTTCTTCTTCCGAAATAGGTTCAAGGTCAGCTGCAAGTCTTAGTTCTTTATCATGCCTGCTTAGGCTATCGATTTGACCATTCAACACGTCATATTGATCAGAGATTGCTAATAATTTCTTTTTCAACATTGAATTTTCGGATCTTAAAGCTATTAAACTATTACCTGGATTAGTAATAGAATTAATAAAAAAGTAGGCACCGAATATAAATGCACTGAAGATAAGAACCGCTAAGGTAAAGTATGAAAATAACTTAACTTTATAGTTCTTTATCTCAATGAATTGCAGCTTGGATTTAGAGAAATAATATAATTTTTTCATAAATAAAGGCGGAATGTATTAAAATAGGGCTTATTTGTCAAGTTTTTAACTAATTTTTATTCAAAATCGTGTTCAAAATAGTCAACCCCACGTATATCTTCATTCCCTTTTTGAGAAAGTCTCGAACTCAGCCGTTTTTCGAACAATTTCGCAGAATCATATCCATAGTGTTTCAGCAAGTAATTTAAACTAATAACTTCAGAAATAACAGTTATATTTTTGCCCGGTATTATTGGCAGTTTAACATATGGAATTTCTACATCCGATATGGTCGCTGTGCTTTCGTCCAGGCCTGTTCTAGTGTATTCCGATTTTTCATTCCATATTTCGAGTTCAACTACAATTTCAAGTCTTTTTTGATGCCTGATTGCTCTAATACCGAACATTTTTTCTACATTGATTAATCCAAGTCCCCTAATTTCCATAAAATGCTTAACAAGATTTGTGCCGGACCCCATTAATATGCCTTCCCCCTTTTTTGTAAGAATAATGATGTCATCAGCCACTAATCTGTGTCCTCTTTCTACAAGATCAAGCGCAACTTCGCTCTTTCCAATCCCAGATTTACCGATAAATAATATTCCTACACCATATACATCAACAAATGAACCGTGAATCGAAATCCTTGAAGCAAATTGATCATCGAGGAAATCACTAACTAAGTAGATTGTTTTTGTTGTCGAATAATCTGAAGCAAATAATGCTATTTTATTCTTATTAGCCAGCTCTATCAATAATGGGAATGGTTGATTTCTATCTGTAATTATAATGCAAGGTATATCAAACTTGAAAATTCTTTCCAGAGTCTTTGCTTTTTTATCATCAGGTAGTTGAGCCAGATATCTCATTTCAGTATTTCCGAAAACCTGAACTCTTGAATATGAGAATAAATCTACAAAACCTGCTAATGCTAACCCCGGTCTGTGCATATTCTGTTCGTAAATTTTATTCTCAAAACCCGAACGATCAGACAACAATTTTAATTTAAAATTATCCTTCGTTGCGTTATAGAAAAAATCTACTGAAATATTTTCTTTTTTTGAGATAGCCTTTTGATCAACTTTAATCATTTAACTCTGGCTGTCCTTTTAGTTTTAAGTTTAATTAATTGTCGGGATATTTTTTCAATTGCCGAATTAATAGATTTTTCAAAATCATCCGATTCCTCTTTTGCGGCCATTGTCTGGCCCGGGACTTGCAGAATAATTTCTGCAATTTTAATACTATCGTGATTATTCTGATAACTTAATATAACATCTGCATTAATTATATCATCATTATATTTTTTTAATGATTTAATTCCATTTTCAATATAATCTTTTAATGTAACGTGGGCTTTAAATTTTCTTGCTGTTATTGTAATATTCATAGGTACCTCCGATTAACTTAAGATTTAGGATGCGCTTTTTTATAAGCTGATTTTAATCTTTCAACGCTAACATGTGTATATATTTGAGTGGTAGATAAATTCTCGTGACCAAGTATTTCCTTTACCGCACGTAAATCAGCTCCATTATCCAACATATGTGTAGCGGCACTGTGACGCAATATATGCGGACTTTTCTTTTTTATATCTGTCACTTTTGATAAATATTTATTCACAATTCTGTGAACATAACGGGGATAGATTCTATTACCATTCTTGTTGGTTAGTAATGGTTCTTTACCTCCATTTTTCTTTTTAACAGATAAGTATTCATTAATAATTGAAATTGATTTATTTCCAACAGGAACTATTCTTGTTTTGCTCCCCTTCCCTTTCACCTTTAATATTTTTTCTTTCAAATCGAGATCTACGTTATTAAGTTTACAAAGCTCATCTACACGCAATGCACACCCATAAAGCAACTCTATAATTGCGATTATTAGCTTTGCATCATTATTTCCATTTTCCTCTTCAATTAGATTATATGTTTTAAGTATTGTATTTTCCGAAGTAATTTCAGGCAATTTTCTTGCGGATTTCGGATTTGAAATTAGTGAAGCAGGATTGCTTGATACTAAATCTTGCTGAAAAGCATATTTAAATAAACCCCTTATGGAAGCTAATTTTCTTGAAATTGATTTTTTATCCAATTCTCTTTCACTCAAATTCATTAAAAAAGTTTTAATGAATTTTTCAGAAATAAATGTTAAATCATTTTTGGAATACTCTGAACAATATTTAACAAATTCATCAATGTCAGTTTTATATGATTTAATTGTATTATAGGAATACCTTTTCACATTTTGAAGATCATCAATATATTTTTCAGATATGGATTTTATATCCATTTTATTTTTCTTCGATTTCTTGTACTTCTTCCTGTATTACTTCATCACCGCAAATAGGACACCTTAAATAGTCGCCTTTCTTTTTCGTGTAACGCTTTTCCATATACTCTGAATCACCGTTTGGACAGGCCTGCGGTATCGGCTTATACCAGGCAACAAAATTGCAATCCGGAAACCTTGAACACCCGTAAAATAATCTATTTCTTCTAGATTTTCTCTCTACAACTTCACCCTCTTTACATTTAGGGCATTTTATTCCCAGAGTAATATTTTTTATAAAATCGCACTCTGGAAATTTTTCACAGCCAATAAAACGCCCGAACTTTCCATTCCTGTAAATAGTTCTAGATCCGCATTTTTCGCAAGTTTCACCGGTATACTCAGGTTCCTGATTTTGAGAGGCCATTTCCTTAAATGATTTTATATTTTCGCATTCAGGATAATTGCCGCAGGCCAGATACTTTCCAAATCTGCCTACTTTTATTATCATTTCTCCGCCGCATTTGTCGCAAATAATCTTATCAATTTTATCCTCTACTTCTTTCAAAGCTTTTGAAAATGGTTGATAAAAATCATTAAGCACTTTTTCATACTCGTTTTCACCACCGGCTATTTGATCAAGTTCATTTTCCATTAACGAAGTAAAATCTTCGTTAATAATGTTCGGAAAATTTTTAACCAATATTCGGCTTACTTCCCTTCCAAGTTTTGTAGGAATTAATTTCCTGTTATCCATTTCAACATATCTTCTATCCTGTATAGTACTAACAATGTGCGAATAGGTACTTGGTCTTCCAATACCCTTACTTTCTAGTTCCTTTATCAGAGAACTTTCAGTAAATCTTGCTGGAGGTTTTGTAAAATGTTGAGTCTTTTGCAACTCTTCAAGATCAAGCTTTTGATTTTTCTCTAAGCCAAGAGGAATTGTTTCGTTTCTGTATTCTTCTTTTTCATCTGCATTTTCTTTCTGTTCAAGCATCTCCTCATAAACCTGCATAAATCCTTTGAATTTTACTGCACTCCCGAATGCTTTAAATATATATTGATCTGCTGAGATTTCGACAATTGTAGTTTCTAGTTGTGCAGGAGTCATCTGTGAAGAAATGAATCTGTTCCAGATAATTTCATAAAGTTTATAAGCCTTATTCTCAAGATATGGCTTTACAAAAGCAGGAGTATATTTTATTGAAGTAGGCCTAATAGCTTCGTGGGCATCCTGAACATTCGTTTTATCTTTTTTTACATAAGTATTGGGTGTATCCGGCAAATATTCTTTTCCATAAGTATTGAGAATATAATCACGCGCAACAGGCATAAACTCATCACTTATTCTCGTTGAATCAGTTCTCATATAAGTAATCAAACCAACAGTTCCATCTTCACCTAGCTCTATTCCTTCATAAAGTCTTTGCGCAAACATCATCGTTTGTCTGGGCCTCATACCTAGCCTTCTTGATGCTTCAGCTTGAAGAGTACTTGTTATGAAGGGCGCTGAAGGGTTACGTCTGGTGTTTCTCTTTGATATATTTGATATTTCATAATTATTCTTATTAGTTAATTCATCATAAATTCCTTGAGCAGCTTTATCATCATTAATTGAAAAATTATCCTTTAAAAATTCTTTCCATTCATCTTCGGACATCACAGGCTTGGGAGGAATTTTAATGTCTTTCCCATTAACGCTGAATAGTTTTGCTTTAAATGTTTCCTCTTTATCAGTTTTGAAAATGGCCCAAATTGACCAATGTTCAGTAGGGATAAATTTATCTATCAATGCTTCCCGATCACAAATAATTTTTAAAGCAACAGATTGCACTCTTCCTGCGGAAATAGAACTGCTTCCTGACATTTCAATAATAGCCTTCCAAAGAAAAGGACTAATTTTATAACCAATGATTCTGTCCATTACTCTTCTCGCGCGCTGAGATTTAACCAGAAATTCATCAATTCCCCTTGGGTTTTCCATAGCTGTTTTAATTCCGGTTTTTGTAATTTCATTAAAAAGAACTCTGTAAAGGCGCGCATCATTTGGAATTGTAATTACATCAGCTATGTCCTGCGCAATAGCCTCTCCTTCACGATCAGGGTCAGTTGCGATAAATACATTTTTGCTTTTAGCTGCCAACGATTTTATTTTTTTAATAAGATCGCCTTTACCACGGATATTTAAATAAGTAGCCTTAAAACCATCTTCAACATCAACACCGAGTTTTGTTTTTGGAAGGTTTCTAATGTGGCCAATTGTTGCTTCCACAGTAAAATCTTTACCTAAATATTTATTTATTGTTTTTGCTTTTGCAGGTGATTCAACCAAAACGAGATTTTTTGCCATTACATTTCTTCTTTTTTAATTAATATTATCTGTTGAATATAGTAATTGTCTGCTACCTGGAAGAGTTAATTTATCAAGATCCAGAAACATTGAAAGTATTAATAAATTAATGTTTTCGGGTTCTATTGTCTCCTCCGGAAAAAATTTTAATTCTTCTATGATTTCTTCAAAATCATTATTAGTTAGTAGACCGATATTATAAAAATGCAAAAGATAATTATAATTTTTCAGCCCAATTTGTTGTTTTTCGTCATTTGATAGTATTCTAAGGCTTTTGGATTCATAATTGTTCTTTACAGTTTTTAAATGAATATTTTGATCTTGTTTTTCATGCAGCCAGCTGTAAGCAGCGGCTATTACATTCTTGTTATATTTAGTTTCCTTGTGAATTGTTTCAGCAACCTCATCTTCTGAGATATTATTTTTCTTCATTTCCGTTATTTTTGCCAAAACTTCAACTATTTCTGCTACCATAGTATTCATTTAAAGTTAATTAAGTAAATTTATATTTATTAAGCAATCTATTCTCAAGTCTTTTCATAATTTTATATTCTTTTTCTCTTAAATCATCATATCCCAACAAATGTAATATCCCGTGAATTACCAATCTTAATATTTCCTCTGGCAATGAATTTCTGAATTTTTTAGAATTGGCCTTTGCATCCTCATACGAAATATAAATTTCGCCATCCAAAATTTTATTATCACCTGAATAATTAAACGTAATTATATCAGTCGAATAATTATGCTTTAAATACTTTTTATTGATAATTGTGATCTCAATAGAAGAGATGATATTTATCGGCAAAGATGTAATTCTGAAGTTTAGTTCTTTCTTTAAATTACTTACCAGTTTATGTACCCGGATTTTATTAATATTGTATTGCTTGTTAGAACTAAAAACTTTTAAATTTTTAACCACGTAAATATCTGAAAGATGTTATTGTTTTAAAAATCCATTCCTTGAAAATGATCCCTGCGTTAACTCTGCATACTTAACATATCTTTCAGCCGATTTTTCAAAATCTTCTAATTCTTCTTTTTTTAAATCTCTAATTACTTTCGCCGGAACTCCACCAACCAATTTTCCGTATGGAACCTTAAAACCTGGAATAACAACTGCACCGGCAGCTACCATACTTTTTTCTTCAACAATAGCACCATCCAAAACGATCGCCCCCATGCCAATCAGACAAAGATCATTTAAAATACATCCATGCAAAACAACAGAATGTCCTATTGTTACTCTGCTACCAATTATTAAAGGAAATTTACCATTCGTTACATGCAGCATTGAAGAATCCTGCACATTTGTCATATTTCCTATCTTGACAAAATTTACATCACCACGAATAACTGTATTATACCAAATGCTTGAGTCATTTCCAATTTCCACTTCACCGGCTATTTTAACGCCGGGAGCCAAAAATACGTTTTTACCCATTTTCGGAAACTTATCCTGATATGGAAATAATTTTATTTCTTCCATCAATCCCTGTATTTTGGTGGATTCCATCCAGTTCTTTTCCAGCTTTTTAATTCAATTGTAATATTTCCGAGTAATACTTTCATTTTTGCTTTTATCGGAATCGATGCTTCATCATTTGAAAACCAGCCTTCGAAATCTCCTGTTAAACCGAATATGCTTATAAAATGCGCTTCTCCTTCTAGATGCACGCAGTCAATATCGTAATCTACTGCATCAATTGAAACATCCTCACTTTTATCTTCAAATGAAATATCTGTTTGAACTTTTTTCTTATCCATAAATGTTGGAATTTCTTCACTTTTATCCTGACCGGAATTCATCCTTGCATAATAAAAAATAGAAAGCCCATCCTGATATTTTTTATTGACAGTGATAGTTGTATCAAGAAATGGCTTCGGAACACTAATTTTCCCTTCTTTTATTTTTACTATTGAATTATCGTAATCAAATGAATACTCCGAGTAACTCGAATAATCATCGTGCTTAATGATTCCTTTAAAATATTTAGAGTAATAATCCGGAGTCATTGTAGTTTCGTAAATCTGGTGAAGATTTACAAAAGGTACGCTTGGATATGAGTCTATATCTGCAATTGCACTATAAAAAGTTTTACCGTTAACTATCCTTTTTATCTGTAATTCTTAGTTTAACTTCACCTAATCTCATTACAGAATATTTTACAACGTAAACCAATTCTTCTCCAACCTCTAGGCTCTTCTCTGATTTTGACGGTAAAGCCTCATAATTTGTGCTTACATATTTACCAGAATTTAATAAGAGTAAAATCAAAGGCAATAATAGATTTATTATAAATCTTACTTTCATTTAAGTTTTGCAAGCTCTTTTGCTTCATTAAATAAATTTATTGCCTTTTCAGTTTGGCTATCAATTGTTTCCATAACCATGTACCATCCTTCATTATTCCAAAAGTTTCTCGCAATTTGAGCTTTTAATCTTGTTGATATATATTTTTTATCTGTCTCAAATTCTTTTTCATTGAATTTAATCCCCTTTTTCTTAACAAATTCAACGAAGTCTTTTAAATTATTTTCAGATAATTGATATGAGCTTACAAAACTTCTTAAATCATTTCCGTATTTAGTTTTTATTTCTGATTCCTGCTTATCAAGAAAACCTAAGATAAATTCATAAAATAAATTATTCTTTAAAATGTCAGTCGTATAATTTGTAATTTCCGGGGATTTAACGATATAATCAGGAGTTATACCTCCACCGCCGTAAACTACTCTTCCTCCGCTTGTGTGATAAACATGTTTAGCGGTATCTTTTTCTGCAACGTGATTAATATTATCTCCCGGTGCTTCAGAAGTATCTCCTGCTTCAGAATAATATTCGTCTTTATTCTTAAGTCCCTTATAATTTCTTTGAATTAATCTACCGGAAGGAGTATAATAACGGGCAATGGTGAGCCGAATAGCTGAGTTGTCCGGAAGACTGAACTGCCTTTGTACTAATCCTTTACCAAAAGTAGTCTCCCCAACAATTAAACCTCTATCCCAATCCTGTATTGCTCCGGAAACTATCTCACTTGCTGATGCACTACCTTTATTTACCAATATGATTAGGGGAAGCTTTTCATAACTTGAACTTTTAGAAGCATCATATTCCTCGTCGAATTCAGACCTGCGCCCTTTAGTATAAACTATTTTTTTATTCCCGTCCAGGAAAAGATCAGCAATTTTTACTGCCTGGTTCAGGTAACCTCCCGGATTTCCTCTCAGATCAAGTATAAGTTGCTTCATTCCCTTTTTATTTAAATCGTTTAATGCATTTGTTAATTCATCATAGGTTGTTTCTGCAAATCTTGAGACTATTACATATCCAGTTTTATCATTAATCATAAAATGCGTATCAACTGAATAAATAGGAATTTTTGCACGAGTAATTGTATAATTAATAGGCTCCTTTACTCCTGCACGCAAAATAGTTACGCTTACTTTAGTGCCGGCATTACCTCTTAATTTTTCCCTTACCTGATCGTTCGTAATTCCAATTGCACTTTTGCCATCAATCTTAATTATTCTGTCTCCCGCCATTATTCCCAATGCCTCGCTTGGTCCACCGCTAATTGGCGAAACTACAGTAAGAGTATCATCTACCACCTGAAATTCAATTCCAATTCCTTCAAAGTCTCCGCGAAATGATTCTTCAATTGATTGAACCTGGTCAGCAGGGATATAAACTGAGTGAGGATCCAATTTGCCAAGCATCCCATTTATCGCAGCATCAACAAGCTTTTGACTATCAATCGGATCAACATAATATTTCTCAGTAAGAGTCATTACATCATTAAACTTGGCAATGCTGTCCCTGAGATTATCGCCTGAAAATACTTTTTGGATCTGTATACCAAGAATAATTCCAAGAGTTAGAATTATTATAGTAAACGGAATTTTAATTTTGTTTAATTGCATTCAATCACCAAACAAATTTTTATAAAACAAACCCAAATGAAATGAATGTTTCTATTCTTCTATTTGAAACTGAGTTTTGGAGAGATTCATTAAGATAAGTTAAAGTTCCTGAAAAATAAACATCCTTTATTGGTTCATAATTTAATATAGCGCTAAACCTTCTTGTTGTTTCTCTGTCGCCATCAAGGAATGGTGCGTCAGTCGGATCAAACACTCTGTGACCAAGGTTAATATCGCCACCTACATTTTTCATTACACTTCCATCAGGATTAAGAAGATTTGCTCCATGAAGATAATATCCGAAACTTGCCGAAAGTGTCAGCCTGCTTGTAAACCTATAATTTAATTGAGTTAAAAACAATTCACTATTAGGTTGCAGAAAAGATCCGATTGAGGAGCCGTTGTTTGTATAATTATTATCCGGCAATCGATGAGTGTAAACATATGGATCCTGTCTAACATATTCGAATTGTAACTCCAAAGGAAGTTTATCGTAGAAGCTATTTGAGATAAAACCAATATTATAAATGAACTGGTTACCCCAATAATTACTGCCCAGCTTACTAAGTTCAACATCATCGATTAAAAATAATCCATAAAATTTTAAACCTCTAATTGATTTATTATTAAAATCAAATATTATCATTGAGTTGTCCCGGTCCTTCTCTCCATTTTGAGCAGTCTTGTAAATATTAAATGGATTTAAATATGTAAGATCAATAGGCCTGTTACTGTAAATAATTATTTCTCCTGCACCAATATTAAAATCATTGGAAAGATTTAATCCAATCCTGTGATATCCGATATACTTTTCATCCACAGAATTTATTGGACCAAAAGTTGAGTCATACACGGAAGTTGAATTGCCAAGGATCTTTCCGTGAAAGTATGAAACTTCTATCGATTTATATTTTGCGCTTAAATATAAATAGTCGAAAATGCTGCTGTAATTACCCAATAAAACCGGAACAGGTCCATATCCGATATTCATTCTGTCTCTGCCAAACTTAATTTTTATTAATCCAAAATCCGCAGTAAGATATCCAGCTGTCGTTATATCAAATGAATTAGGTTTATCAGGAGTATTATATTTATAATTATATTGTAAATCTCTTCTGAATAGAGCAGCGTCTCTTTGACCGAAAACTACCCCATCTCCACCTCGCCAGAAGAAACCGAATCTATCATAAAATGTGCCTCTTATCTGAAATTGGTATGACATTACATCCGCTGCAATAGTTCTCGAAGGGTTAAAATAATTTCCCATTATGCCATCGGCGTGACCAGCTGAGTTAAAAAATAAGTTAATGTTATTCGAAGTATCTTGAACAAAGTATAAATATTTTTCTTTTTGAGATAAAAAGTTAAAATGATCTCCATTAATTAGTTTATCTGAATTGTTAAGCGTTCCGAATAATTCCAATTCAAATTCTTTTTTAAGGTCATCAAGAATATTCTTGTCAACTTCATCGAGTTTATCCTGATTTTTAATTACTTCTTTCAGGAATTTTGCAATCTCATTGCGCGGCTTAGGTATTTCGTAAGAATTATATTTATCAATTAAATGAAGTGTTTCCATCCTTTGCAAGAAATCATACACCTTGTTATCTGACAGCACATATTCAGTTTGTGCAAACAAAGTTGTTGAGAGCAGAATAAGTAATAGCAGTATATTTTTCAAATTTCATTAACTCCGTATTCTATATTCTAAATATTCAACTTTAAATCAACCTTTAACTTCTGGTTTCATTTGCGGGAAAAATATAACATCTCTTATAGAAGATTGGTTTGTTAAAATCATAACAAGCCTGTCAATACCTACACCTAAACCTGAAGTTGGCGGCATTCCATATTCCAAAGCTCGAATAAAATCTTCATCAACCTGATGCGCTTCTTCATCACCTTCCTCACGCATTTTAACCTGACCTTCAAATCTTTCTTTCTGGTCCATAGGATCATTCAATTCACTAAATGCATTACATAGCTCTCTGCCGGCAACATAACCTTCAAATCTTTCTACAACACCCTCCTTTGAACGATGTTTCTTAGCAAGAGGCGATAGTTCAAGAGGATAATCTACTATAAATGTTGGTTGAATTAATTTTGGTTGCACAGCTGATCCGAACAACTCATCTATTAATTTCATTCTTCCTTCAACCTTTTTCAGATCTACTCCGTATTTTTTGCAAGCATCTTTTAATTGATCCATCGAAGCTGACATTACATCCAGACCTGTTTCTTCTTTAATTGCATCGAGCATAGAAATTCGTTTCCAGGGCGGATTGAAATTAATTTTATTATTTTCATAAGTAAATTCTATAGTATTAAAAACTTCAAGACAAATTTTGTTTAACATTTTTTCAAAATAATTCATCATCCATTCGTAATCTTTATACGAAACATAAAGTTCCATCATAGTAAATTCAGGATTGTGTGTTCTATCCATACCCTCATTTCTGAAATCCTTTGAAATTTCATATACACCATTAAAGCCACCTACTATAAGTCTTTTTAGATAAAGTTCGTCTGCGATTCTAAGATATAAATCAACATCAAGAGTATTATGATGAGTAATAAATGGGCGTGCTGCTGCTCCGCCATAAAGAGGCTGAAGTATAGGTGTTTCTACTTCTAAAAATCCACTTGAATCCAAAAAACTTCGCATTGAAGAAATTATCTTACTTCTTTTTACAAAAACATTTTTAATTTCATGGTTTACCACAAGATCAACATATCTTTGACGGTATCGTAATTCCTTATCAGCAAATTGATCAAAGATAGTTTTGTTGCCTTGTTCATCAGTAACTTCTTTGGCTATCGGGAGTGGCCTCATTGATTTAGTTAGAAGCTCTAATCTTTTTACGTGAACAGATGTTTCACCGGTTTTAGTTCTAAATACAAAACCTTCGACTCCAATAATGTCTCCTATATCCATAAGCTTAAATGCATCATAGGAATCACCAATTTCATCTTTTTTTAGATAGATTTGAATTCTTCCGGACTGATCCTGAATATGTGCAAAAGATGCTTTACCCATTCTACGAAGCGCCATAATTCTTCCGGCTACTTTCACATTTTTTTCTTCACCTTCTTTAAAATTATCCTTTATATCTTTTGAATTTGTATCTACTTCAAACGAATATGCAAAAGGCTGAACACCTTTGTTTTTTAATTCAGCTAATTCCTCGTGTCTTCTTTTTAGTAATACGTTTAATTCCTGCTGAATATTATTGTCCACAGATCCTCCATTTTATTTTCTTTTAAAGTTTGCAAGACGCAAACATACCAAATCCTGAATATTTTCTGCTAATTTTACTGGCACATTATAATTATTTACTATTATTGAAAAAGCTACTGGTTCATTATCGGCCGTAAATGCATAGCCTGAAAGGCTTCTTACTCCTTCGAGATAACCGGCTTTACCTCTAATTTTATCTTTAGCTTTTGTGTTTTGCAATCGATCACCCAATGTGCCATCAACGCCCGCAATAGAAAGTGAATTGAAAAATGGGATAAAATAATTGCTTTTATACATATAGCTTAACAGAGTCACAAATTGCTTTGTAGTTACATAATCCAGTCTTGAAAGCCCGCTGCCATCCGCAAGTATCATACTTTCAGGATTTATTCCCATGTCCTTAAATAGCCTGCTTTCTGCCTTCACGCCATTTGCTACTGTACCCAGTCCTTCTTTTTCCAGCCCGATGGTTTTAAGTAATTGTTCTGCAAAAAAATTCTGACTGTTTTTATTAATTACTTTTATAATCTCTTTTAAAGGCGGTGAATACGTTGTACAAAGTTTTTTCATTGATGAATAATTAAGAGGTGTACTTATATCATCCACATCCATCGGAAAACCCTGTATTTTTATTCCCTTTCTTTGGAGACAGTCCTTAAGAATAACCATTGCATATTGTGTAGGATTATTCACGGTCACAAATGTTTTTACCGAATCATCGCTTCGTAAAGTACCAAAAACAGTAACAACGTTTGTACCTCTCTCCCTATAAACGTCAATATTTGATGATGAATCTTTAGACACAGGTATGACATTATTAATTATCACAACATATTTAGTCTGTGGCTGGATTGAAACAACAGGCAAACTTGTCTTTTTATCATAAGTAATTGTCAGATCAATGCAATTATCGTTAAAAGATATAGCACTGGATTGGGCAGCAAACCAGTAACTTTCATAATCCCATGCCCATCCTTTCCCAAGTCCGACATCATCAAAAGCATTATCATCGCCAATAATATTTCCAGTAATTTCATCAATTCCATATGCCGAAAGTGAATCTGCCCAATCATTAAATACTTTAAAAATGTCATCGTTATAAAATCTACCTGATATTGTCGGGTCCCCTCTCCCCTGAACTACAAGGTCACCTCTCCATATAGATCCATCAAGTGACCCTTTCAGAAAAAGATTAGTAGAAAATCTATATTCACTGCCGAGTAAGATAATTCCAGCAGCAGTGGTAAAAAGTTTAAGATCCGAAGCAGGTAATAATAATTTATCTTCGTTTCTTTTATAAAAATATTCACCTGTTTCAAGGGATTGTATCATTACACCCCATTGAGCATTACTAAAATTTGGATCATTAAAAATATCATCCAGTTGATCGCGGAACTCAGGTAATGTTGTTCCAACGCGTTGATTAATTTCCCTTGTTGTATCCTGCGGTAAGGCGGCAGTAATAATCAGACAAGATAAAAATAATATTTTTGTAATATTATTTGCCATAAGTATCAATTGCTTTAGTTATTTCAGAAGGCGTTAAAGCTCTATAAGCGCCCGGAGGAACATCAGCAGTAAAATAACCGAAACCGGATCTATTTAATGAAGTAACAGTATATCCAAGAGCCTTGAACATATTTTTTACAAAGTGATTTCGGCCTTCATTAGTTATAACTTCAACAATCTTTCTTGTGTTTTTTTTAGGCAGTTTTACACTTGTAAACTTTCCCCGGTTGCCATCTATAAATACTCCTTTCAATAATACTAGGACATCACTCTCTTCCAAATTTCGGTCCAGTGTAGCTTCATACTTTCTTGGCACACGATTTTTAGGATGAGTCATTAAATTAGAAAAATCTCCGTCATTTGTTAAAAGCAAAACGCCTGTAGTATTATAATCAAGTCGGCCAACCGGAAATATTTTTTCTTTAGTCCTTATCAAATCAATTACTGTTTTTCTATTCTTTTCATCATTCGTAGATGTAATTGTACCTTTAGGTTTATTCATAAGAAAATACAAGTGGCGTTGCGGAGATATTTTTTCTCCATCGAATTTTACTTCGTCTTTATCTGGATTTACTTTGTATGATAATTCTTTAACAGTTATTCCATTTATAGTAATTCTACCCTGTAAAATTAATTCTTCTGATTTACGTCTTGATGTTATTCCACTATCTGCGATGAACTTATTCAATCTGGTCATTATCTTCTTTTCCTTCCGACTCATCATTCTCAGCATCTTCTTCAATTACATTCATCATAATTTTGTTCTTTTGTTCAATAAAATCTTCATCCTGCATAATTTCCTCAATTTCCCTCGGCTTAGGCAAATCACTAAGTTTATTTAAGGCAAAGAATTTGAGAAAGTCAGGGGTAGTGGCATATAAAAGAGGCCGACCAATAGATTCAGCTCTTCCTTTTATCGCAATTAAATTTTTCTCTAGCAGCGTACTTAAAATATAATCAGAATTAACGCCACGGATTGATTCAAGCTCAGGTTTTGTTATTGGTTGTTTGTATGCAATTATTGCCAAGGTTTCCAGCGCGGCCTGGCTTAGTCTTCTTTTACTTTTTTCAGATGATAAAAATCCAACGTACTTAGCGTATTCAGGCCTGGTAGCAAATAAAAATCCATCAGCTATTCTAATTATTCTATATGAAATACTATTTGCTTCATATATTTCATTGATTTCATCTATGCAGCTTTCAACATCCTCGTTTGAAATCTGGGTTTCTTCTCCATCGATTCCCTTTATCGCTTTAATTATTTCAGTTGCTGAGATTGCATCGTCCGATGAAAAAATTAATGCTTCAATTATTGAATTGTATATTTTGTCCATGTTCCGTTTTGTAAATTATAAATTCGTTGAAATCCGGGGATTCTTTAATTCCTATTTGTTCCATTTTCACAAGTTCCAATAAAGCTATAAAAGTAATTACAATTCTAATTTTTTCTTTCATTCCGTTTATCAAATTCATAAAATGTAATTCACTGAATTCATCAAGCTTTTTAAAAATATATTGCACCTGCTCATCAACTGTAATATTTATTCTTCTTATTTCATGAACTACTTCCGGCCTTACATTATCAATAGCTTTTTTAAATGCCTTTGCGAGGTCATAAAGTGTAACATTTTTTAAAAGTATGTCATAATCGGGCGGACTAACCTTTACATCCTTGGAAAAATTATTTCTGAAACTAAGTTTCCTTTGATTTGATTCAAGAAAGGCCAGCTCTTCCGACATTTCTTTGTACCTTTTATATTCCAGCAAAGCTGCGATCAACTCAGCTCTTGGATCAATTTCCTGGCCCTTTTCATCAAGTTCACGAGGCAATAACATACGAACTTTAATATGCATTAAGGTTGAAGCCATTAAAATGAAATCACCGGCTGTTTCCAGATCAAGCATTTGGATAATTTTTACATAGTCCAAAAATTCTTTTGTTATTTTTGAAATTGGAATATCATAAATATCAAGCTCATCTCTTTTTATAAAAAAGAGCAGAAGATCAAGGGGTCCCTCAAAATGATCAAGTTTAATCTTATACATATTATCCCATTCCCATTTTTTCGTGTACCTCATTCATAGTCTGCACAGCAATTTCCCTTCCTCTTTTTTCACCATCAGCAAGAATTTCTGTTACTTCATTCAAGTTGTTTTCGAAATATTTTCTTTTCTCTCTTATTGGTTCAATGAATTCAGATATTTTAGCGGCACAATTCATTTTGCAATCAAAACATCCTAGCGCACCAGATCTGCATCCCGATTCTATTTCCGGAATTTCTAGTGTATTAAACTTTTTATGATAAGCAAATACGAGACAAATTTCCGGATTACCAGGATCGCCTTTCCTCACTTTATTTGGATCTGTTACTGCCTTCTTCATCTTTGCCTTTATAGTTTCAGGTTCATCGGAAAGCAGAATAGTGTTTCCCAATGATTTGCTCATTTTTGCATTTCCATCCAGGCCCGGAAGTCTCGCAAATTTTGTAAGTCTTGGTTCAGGTTCCGGAAATACCTCCCCATATTGATTATTAAATTTTCTTGCTATTTCTCTTGTAATTTCCACGTGAGGGACCTGATCTTCACCAACAGGAACTGCGTCTCCCTTATACAAAAGAATATCAGCTGCCTGCAGTACAGGATAGCCCAAATGACCAAAAACTACGTTGTCAATATTTAAATCTCTTATCTGGTCTTTTAATGTTGGATTTCGTTCAAGCCTGTTCACAGTTATCAGCATTTCAAAAATCAGATTCAATTCTGTATGCTGCTTTATCTGTGATTGTCTAAACATTGGACTTTTAACAGGATCCAAACCTGCTGCGAGCCAATCAATAAGCATATCTATTGAATCGTTATAAATATTTGCAGTATCAAGATTGGTAGTTAATGCATGATAATCAGCAATTAAATGAAAATTATTAAATTCATCCTGAAGATTAACCCAATTTTCCAAAGCACCTACGTAGTGTCCAATGTGCAATTTACCGGTCGGACGCATTCCGCTTAGTATTCTTTTTTTTGGCATATTCGAGTAAAAAGTTAGAAAAAGATCAAATAAAATAACAATAAAGTGGATAATAATCTTCTATTTATTCTAAGCAGAAGAAATTTAGGAAAGATAAAGGTATGGTTTCCAATTGTCATCAAGTTTTCCTACAACGTTTTTGATGAACATTATATGACTTGGCTTAAATGGTTTATTTAGAAGATTAAGATTAGCTTCATCAGGAGTTCTGTCACCTTTTTTGTTGTTGCACATTGTGCAGGCGCATACCAGGTTCTCCCAGGAATCGGTACCTCCTCGAGCTTTTGGAACAATATGGTCAATAGTTAAAGGGAGATCGCTTCTGCCGCAGTATGCACATTTGTATGAATCTCTTCTCAGAATATTTTTTCTTGTTAAAACTACTTTTTTATAGGGAATAGTGATAAATCGGCTGAGGCGTATTATACTGGGCCAGGGATAGATCCTTGAAATTGTTCTTAGATTTTTTCTACCGTCCTCAAGTATGAGTTCAGCTTTTCCAAGATAAATTAATATAATTGCTTTTTTAATATTGCAAACGGTTAACGGTTCATAACTTTGATTTAGAATAAGAACCTTGGCATTCAACTTACCATTTACACGTTTCGAAGATTCGAAGACTGTCCTCCTTGAACTTTTTTATCCCGCATAGTAAAATAAACCCTAAATACGATTCTTACAATATTAAACAAAACTGTGATTCCAAATTAAACGTAAAACTATCTCTTAATTTACTCAACAGGCAAAGATTTAGTTGGTGTTTATAATGTAAAAATTAAAATTACTTTAATAGAATTTAAATTAAAAACTAAATTAGAGTTTCTCTTTGTAAAAATACCACTTTTAGCCATTAGCTAATGTTTCACTTTAAATCTTAAATATCGAAATATATGAATTTTAAGCCTAATTTGGCAAGAAAAATTTTAGACTTAATATCAGACAAGAATCAAAAATTCAGTAGAAGGGAACTCTAGCTAATCCTTAGAATTTTTATAAACTATTGCGACGCATGCTACATAATCTCTTGAATGGCTCATAGAAATCTTAAGACTATTTTTATTTGATAAAAAGGATCTAAGTTTGCCTTTTAGCGTAACAATTGGCATTCCGTTTGGTTCATTTGATATTTCAATATCCTGCCAGGTTGCCTTTTCGTGCCATCCAGTGGTTAATGCCTTATAAACAGCTTCTTTTGCTGCAAATCTGGCAGCCAAGTGTTGAAACTTGCTGGCTTTACTTAAAGAATATGCTAACTCCGATTTTGTATAAATCTTATTAAGAAATTTATCCCCAAATTTATCGACGCTGTCTTTTATTCTATCAATTTCAATTATGTCTACGCCAATTCCAAGTATCATAAAATTTAATAACCCTCCGCAGATCCACTACCCCTGGGATCAGCCGATCCATAAATTACATGGTTAATATTATCAATCATAATTCCTTCTGCAATACCAAGTATACGAAAATTCCTTGAAATATTAGCCAGCCTGTACCCCATTTTTATTAAGTTAGTAATGACATCATCACTTAGAGCAAATTTTTCGGAGTATAATATATCCGGCAGCCACTGATCGTGAATTCTTGGCGCAATTATAGCCCTGCTAATGTCCATATTAAAATCGATACAATTCATTATAACCTGCATCACAACAGTAATAATAGTTGATCCACCCGGCGAACCAATAATAATAAATGGCCTACCATTATTTAAAACTATTGTTGGTGTCATGGAACTAAGCATTCTTTTTTCCGGCTGGATCGAATTGGCTTCCGTTCCAATTAAACCATATTGATTCGGTTCACCAGGCTTTGAACTAAAATCATCCATTTCATTGTTTAGAAGAAATCCAGCGCCATCAACAACAATTTTTGATCCGAAAGCTGAATTAATTGTTGTTGTAACACTTACAGCATTTCCACTTTCATCATAAACCGAATAATGAGTTGTTTCTTTACTTTCATTGTATAAAGTAGGCTTGCCGGATGAAATCTGATCTGAAGGAACAGCTATATCTTTTGCTTTTTCAATTTTATCATAAATAGTTTTTGCATATTCTTTAGAGATCAAACCTTTAATTGGAACATTATAAAAATCGGAGTCGCCCAGATGGTAGGTCCTGTCTGCATATACATACTTCATTGCTTCGGCAAGTTTATGGATGTAATTGCTGCTGCCCCAATCTTCCGGTTTAAAATGATAATTTTCAAGTATATTAAGCAACTCAATTAATGCAATTCCGCCAGAACTTGGAGGAGGCATTGAAACTATCTCATAGCCCCTATAAGTTCCAGTTACCGGCTTTCTTTCGACGGCTTTATATTTGTCAAGGTCTTCCTGAGTTATATAGCCACCCATGGAAAGAACTTGTTTTATAAGAAGCTCAGCAACTTTGCCTTTATAAAATCCGTCGATACCTTTTTCTTTAATTTGCTCAAGCGTCCAGGCAAGATCATCCTGTTTAAATATATCACCCTGCTGATACGGTTTTCCATTTTTAGAAAATATCTTAAATGATGAAGGATATTTTTTAAAATCATCTAAGGTACTTCTAAAATTCTCAGCTGTATTGAAATCAATTTCCCAGCCGTTTTTTGCAAGATCAATTGCAGGCTGTATAACATCTGCCAATTTCATAGTCCCGTATTTATTTAAAGCATAAATAAGTCCGGCTACACTTCCCGGAACACCTGCAGAAGTCGTACCTTCCTGGCTTAATGCTGGGACATAATTACCATCTTTATTCAGAAACATATTTCTAAATGCATTTACCGGTGCCTTTTCCCTAAAATCAATTGTAGTATTATTGCCATCTTTAAGATGAATTACCATAAACCCCCCGCCTCCAATATTACCTGCGTAAGGATAGGTAACAGCTAATGCAAAGCCAACAGCTACGGCTGCATCAACCGCATTACCCCCTTTTTTCATAATTTCAACACCAACATTTGAAGCTATCGTACTGGCTGAAACAACCATTCCATGTTTACAACTTATAGGCTGTGAGGCTGTTAAATTTGTACTTGGAATTATAATTAATAAAGCTATTAAGAAAGGAAAAAACTTAATCTTAAAATATGCTGATGTGTGCATCGACCTTGACACCTTCGTCCTGCAATTGCTTGATTAGTAATTTGGTAAGTTCATTTAATTGTTTTAGAGAGCTGTTTAAGTCATCATAAAATTCTTTATCATAGAGTATTTTTCCAAGATTGTTTTTCTTATCAGTTGTTTCAGTAGCAATTACATTAATTTTTGTCAAAAGGGAATCCGCTTTTTGTAAAACAGTTTTAAGATTTACCAAAGAAGATGAAATGTTTTCTTTATTCTCATTAATTAATGTTTTAGTATCACTGGCAAGCGAGTTGCTATTTTCAATTAATTCCTTTATGTCACTTCTGTTTTCACTTAATATCCTATTTAGTTTTTCTGTTAATTCACTGAAGTTAGAAATAGAACTTTTAACATCTTTGTTTAATTTTTGATCAGTTAGATAATTATTTAATGATCTTAAAGTAACTCTAATATCCTTTAGTGAAGTTCCAATATCCTCCTGCATATTGCCGACCATTGACATAACGTATGGTATATCAGCAATAAATTTACCTTTATGAATATTATTGTAATCAAATGTTTCTCCCGAATTTCCGGGTTGAACTTCTATTCTTTTGCCGCCCATTAAATCAAGCATCGCAACAGCAAAAGTCGCATCCTTGCTAAGACTTACATCTTTGTCCAGTGAAATTACAACATACACGGAATCACCTTTAATCTGCATTTCCTTTACGTAGCCTTTCCGAACTCCATTCACAGTCACATTATCACCAACTTCCAAACCTGCAACATTTTGAAAAACTACAGTAGTTTCTTTCGCATTAGATACAAAACTGAAGTTTTTTGCCCAACCTAATATCCATAGAAATAGTAGCAATCCTATTATTACAGTTATTCCGACTCTTATTTCAGTTTTTCTCTGATCTTTCATTTTGAATTCTTAAATTTATAAAATCTTTTATATCCTGCAGTTCATTTTGCGAAACAATACTGTCTGAAATAATATTGTTTATTTTAAGCTGCAAAGGCTTAAGTGAATCATCGGACAAGTCACTAATATTTTTGCTGTGCTCAATATAATTTTTAAGCAATAAATTTAATGAATCTTTTTCAGGACTGTCCTTCGCAGCATTTAGTTTATTTTTAAATTCATTCACAAAAATTGGTAAAATTATTTTTTTACCTGGCTTAAAAATAAAATCATTAAACTTATTTTGAATAACATATGTAACTGAAGCAACAACAATAGTTAATATAACGACAACTTTTATAAAGCATCCTTTTTTCATGCATATACTTATTCTGTATTAATCTTTTCTATTAAAACTTTCTTTATCCTTTTATTGGCAATTTCTTTCACCGTAAATTTATGATTTTCTAAAGAAAATGAATAACCTTCTTTCGGTATATGACCGGCATGATTTAAGACCAGACCACCAACCGTCTCAAAATCGCTGTTTTCAGTCATAATATTAATACTAAGCAATTCATTTAGTTCGCTAATAGGGAATTTTCCCAGGACTAAATAAGAGAATGCAGATAACTTTGAAACGGAACTTTCCTCTTTATCATATTCATCCCTAATTTCACCAATTATTTCTTCAAGAATATCCTCAAGAGTTATAACACCGGCAGTTCCACCATATTCATCTATTACTACAGCAATATGCATTTTTTTATCCTGAAAAACATGCATCAGATCGTTTATCATTTTTGTTTTGGGAACAAAAAGTACTTTTCTTACTATTGAATTTACAGAAAATGCATTTTGTTTTCCGCTGTTTTTAATAAATGGAAGCAGATCCTTAGCATAAACCACTCCAGTTATATTATCCAGATCATTATGATATAAAGGTAGCCTGCTGTGTCCTGAAGAGTTTATTATTTCCAAAAGATCTGACAGATTGGAATCATCAGAAATAGCAACAATATCAACTCTTGGGGTCATTACTTCCTGAACAGATACTGAACGGAAATTTACAATGCTATGAATAAGTCCCTGCTCTTCTTCAACAATTGTTCCTCTTTCATGACTAAGTTTTGCCAGTTCAGCAAGTTCGTCAGGTTTCATTGCTATCTTTGTTTTGTCATATTTAAGTTTTGAAACCGAAATTTTAATTGCTTCAGTTAATATTTCCGAAACCGGATAAAGAATTGTACTCATCAAATAAAGTGGAATAGAACAAATCCTCGCAAATCTAAGCGGATTTTTTGCAGCCCACACTTTTGGAATAAGTTCTCCAAATATCACTATAAAAAGTGTTAGAAGGGTTATTTGCAAGGTTAAAGCAAGTTCTGTTGAGATTGAAAATTTATTAGCTAATTCCAGAGCTAATGAGACAGCAATAATAGATGCCGCAACATTGACTATTGTATTACCAATAAGAATAGTAACGAGAAGCCTACGTGGAAATTGAAGAAGTTGAAAAAGATATCTGCCAATCAGATGATTGGCAGATAGATCATTCTTTAAGTTTTTCTTGTTCAACGAGAAGAGAGCAATTTCAGAACCAGAAAAAAATGCAGAACCAACAAAAAGAATAAGAAGTGCAATTATTTTAATTTGCCAGTCAACGTCCAAATATTAAGTTATTCCTGTATTGTTGAACATAATTTAGAATGGCAGATCATCATTGTTTTCTACCTGTACATCAGGCTCATTTACGCTGCCACCATTGCCTGAATTATAATTTGAGCCACCCGAACCTCCGGAAGACTCAAGGGGGATTAATTTATCCACAACCACATCGGTTGAATATCTTTTATTACCGTCTTTATCATTATACTCCCTTTTAGTCAATCTTCCTTCAACATAAAATTTCTTTCCTTTTTTAAGATTCTCCTTATAAAAGTCAGAAATATTGAAACCTACACAATTATGCCAGGTGGTTTCATTTACATAATTTCCATCCTTTCCCTTATAGCTGTATGTAGTAGCTATAGAGAATGATGTAACAGAAAGATTGTTGGTCGTGAACCTGGTTTCAGCATCTCTTCCAAGATTACCGATCAATTCGATTCTGTTGAGTGAGAAAGCCATTTTGAGTCTCCCTTGGTTTTTTATTAAAATTTGAGTTGGGTCATAAAGTTAACAATTTATTTTAAAAAACCAATAGTTTATTTTGAATTAATTAGTATGGATAAGTTATTTAATAATAATTGCTTATGAATATTACTTAATTTATTCTTTGATCATTAAAATCCAGGCATCTTTAAATTTATTCATCTTCCATAATTCATTTCTCACATTTTCCGCTTCAGCTTTTGATTTATAAGGGGGCATCAAATGCACAACATAAAGACTCACAGTGCTGCTATATGAGATTTCAATTGCATATTTTAAGTCTTTTTTGACTGAGTCAGCAAACGCTGATGCCTTATCCTTAGTCGAGAATGCTCCAATTTGAACTATGTAATAGTAATTGATCTGTTTCGGTGCCGGTGGCGCAGGTGGTTTAGACTCAACCTTTGGTTTTACCATAACCGAATCATGTTTTGGCGTTGTTACCGGCTGATCAAATACATAAACAGAATCGGCGCCTGAAATTCCATTTTGATTTTCAACATTGTCTTTACTACCTGTACAGGAAATAAACAAAAAAGGCAATATTAGTAATGATAAAATTAATGCAAATAGATTAGACCTCATCTCCTTTTCCCTTTATACTTAAAAGTTTACGAGTTAAAATAATCTATTCTTTTAATGAATCAAAGTTAAAAGAAATTCTCAGAATTGCTTATTGCACAATATGGGGTTATTTTTCTAAAACAATTATCTTACATAAATTCAATTAAATAATTGAGGTAAAAAATTATGAAAAAAGGATTTGTTTCTATTCTTTTTGTAATGATTATTTTTACCAGTCAGTTAATATTTCCCCAATCGTCTGACGAACTTGTCAAACAAGGGGACTCGCTGATAACGAATTATAACGATCAGGGGGCTTTGCAAAAATATCAACAGGCTGATAAACTAACTCCCAATAATTGGGAAATTCTCTGGCGATT
>CAVUXT010000046.1:0-7257 GCA_963745465.1 uncultured Bacteroidota bacterium
GTTTCCGTCATAGTAAATAGACTCGGCTGTTTGTTGGTTGGGTCCAGGGCTGATTACCCTCAATCTAAAGACATTATGGTAATAGTTAAGTATTGGGAAATACCGTCAAGTTTCAACATCAGGCGGCAGGGGCGGTATCAAAGGCCTAATTTGGTCAATTAACCGGGCCAAGTAAACAGTGGCCACCTCCCATATTTGTTTATAATCAATGTCATCATATTCATGTATCAAGACATTGCGTTGCGCGATGATCTTGCGCCAGGGGATTTGGGATGCTCCTGTTTCAGTTCTTCAGAGATTCGCCGCGCCGCTTCACCGATAATTCCTATATTTCTTTCCACCGCAGCTTGCAGCATGTCATCCACTATAAAATCCTCGAGCGTTTTGTTCTTAAGAAAAGGTTGGACTTTTTCAGAGGCCTCCAGCATGTCAAAAAGATTTGCCGGGTCCCTCTTGCTAAGCGGCATAAACGACCTCTTTGGTCGTTAAGATGTCATGACGGCGAAACGGGTTGCGAATCGCATCCTTTTCCACCAAATTGACCTCACGGCCAAAAATTTCGGCAAGCTCATCCAGCATCTCCACCCGATTATCAAAGGTGATGCCACCACCCGGTGCGAAGCTCACCAGCACGTCAATGTCGCTGTCGGGGCGGAAGTCCTCCCGCAACACCGACCCGAACAGGGCAAACTCTTTCTATCTTCCACCGGCGGCAGAAGTCTTCGATCTGTGCTTTCGGGATATCAATCTTGGGTTGGGCCATAGGTATTCTTCATGGATTAATCGTCGTCTGATACACGAACTGGCCTTTTTCCACCTCTACTACCGTTACCTCTTTGATGGCGTCGGCCGGTTGGGTCGACGGCGATCACCGTGACTCCGGCAAAACCTCCGGGGTGGCGGCCAGGGCGGGGGCACGCCGCCGCTGGTCGGTGCCGCCGGCCTGATTTATGGCCGCGGTCAGGGTGAGGAACAACCGTCGCCGCCCAGGGCCGCAAAGCCGTCCAGCGGTTCGGCTGGACAGCGTGGATTCGGTAGGCTGGACGAACTTCGGCGTGGATCTCCGTGGCGGCCCCGGCGGTGAACAGCGCCGTGAAGTACATGCCGTCAACCGCCGGGCCGCCGATGCTGATCAACTCCGGCACCTGGGCCTGATCGCCGCTCCAGGATGGGGATGTCGACCCCCAGGTCCTTCAGCTGCTTGGCCAGCAGCGCGACCCTCGGTGTAGTCGGTGATGAACGGGCTTGCCCCCCTTCAGGGCCGAAATCTGGGCGAAATCCTGGTCGCCGGTCTGGATGTAACTGGCGGACACCTACCGCCCCGGCGTGGCAATTTCCTTCGCGGAAAACCGCCAGCCCCACGAACAACACTGGGCTGTCGTCATGAGCACCGCCACGCGTTCGGCCTGGAGGTGTTCCCAGGCAAACCGGGCCTCAACCTCGCCCTGGAAATCATCGACGTAAGCGGCCCGAAAGGCGAAGCGGCGGTTCTGGGTCACCAGGGGGGCTGGCTGGCGGTGGGGGATGTCGCGCACCGATGCGGTGATGGATACCTCGCTGAGGAGCAGTTGCCGCCGATCACTTCGCCGATGATGGCCGCCACCTGATCCTCTTCCCGACCAGGCGGCTCGCGCCGCTTCGGCGACGAATTCAGCCAGCTTGATGGGCTGCCAACACCTGGGGCTGGAGCTGAACGCCACCTGCACCCCTTCCCAGACCATCTGGCCCATGGCCGCCGCCGGGCCGGTCATGGAGGTACAGGCTCCCGGCAGACCGGCCCCGGGGCCTACAACAACCTGGAGATGCTGCTCTCCTACGGCTATGCCGGGCGCATATACCTGGTGCACCCCGAGGTGCCGGACATTATGGGGTTACCCACCCCCGGGTGGCCGACCTTCCGGAGGTCCCGGACCTGGCGGTCATTTCCTTGGGCCGGGAGCGGGTGGTGGACACGGCCGCCGAGTGCGCCCAGCATGGCATTAAACGGCTGGTGGTGATCAGCCAGGGGTTTGCGACGACGCCCGGGGCGCCGAACTGCAGGCGGAACTGGTCCGCCTCGCCCTGGAGCACGGCGTCCGAGTGCTGGGGCCCAATACCATGGGGGTCCTCATCCCTTCTCCGGCTTTACCACCGCCTTTATCGACGTTCCCCGGACCTGGCGCCTTCCCCCCTCACCATGGTGGCCCAGTCCGGGGCCTTCCAGGTGGGGGCCTCGTCATTCACCGGGAGGCTGGGCAAGGCCATCGACGTGGGCAACGCCTGCGACCTGGACATGGTGGATGTCCTGGACATATTCGGCAAATGATCCCCAGACCCGCATCATTGCTTTGCACCTGGAAGGCATCAAACGGGGCCGGTTGTTTCTCGGCACCGCGGCCCGGGTGGGCCGAAACCGATCATCGCCTTGAAAACCGGCGCAGCCTTGCCGGGGCCAAAGCCGCCATGTCCCACACCGGCTCCCTGGTGGGGGAAGACGCCATTATCGATTTGGCCCTGGCCGCGGCCGGCATCATTCGGGCGCGCAACCTGGTGGAACTGCGGGCCGTGTCCCGGGCCTTTCTAAAGTTCCGGCCATCTCCGGGCCCCGCCTGGGGGTGGTGACCGCCACCGGCGCCTTCGGCATCATCGCGGCCGACGCCTGCGAGGATTATGGCCTGACGTTGGCGCCGTTTCCCGAACGCTTGCGGGCACTGGAAGAAGAGCGGGTCGCCTGGCATAAGCTCGACAATCCGGTGAGACCTGTCGGCCCCTGGCATGGTCACGGGCTCTTTTACCGGGGTGTTCAAGCGGCGCCGTCGCCGGCCTGCTTGCCGACGAGCACGTGGATGCCGTCCTGGGGGTGGGGCCGTGCTTCACGTCGCCGCGCCATGCCGACCTGAATTCCCCGGTGCGGTCCGGGAACTGCACGCCGCCAACCCGCGGCACAAGCCCCTGGCCCTGCTGCTCTATGGCGATGCGGCCGCCCACCGGACCCAGGTGGCCGAACTGGATCGGGAACCCGATGTGGCCTGCTATGACACCATGGATGAGGCCATCATGGGCCTGGCGGCCACGTGGCGTTACCGGCAATTCCTCGAGGCCCCGGCGCCCCGGAGATTTGAGCTGCCCCGGCCGCGACTCCGATCGCCCCGAGCCCCTGCCGCCGGAGGGGGTGCTGGTGGGGGAGGCGGCCCTGAAGATCCTGAAGGCTTACGATTTGCCCCTGGTTCCCGGGGTCCTGGCCGCGGGACGTTGCGGAGGCCGCGGCCGCCGGGCCACGGGGAGGTGGGCTACCCGGTGGTGCTGAAGATCATCTCGCCGGAGTGGCTGCATAAATCCGACTGGGGGGCGTGCGCCTCAATGTGCCACCGAGGCGCGAATTGCAGGCAGGCCTACCAGGAACTGACGGCGCTCTTCACGGATACGCACCCCCGACGGGAACCTCGCAAGGCCTCCTGGTGCAGAAGCAGGTGCAGGGGGTCGAGCTGCTCCTGGGGCTGAAGCGGGACCCGCAGTTCGGACCGGTGCTGGTGGCCGGCGCCGGGGGGATTTATACGGAAATCCTCCAGGGATGTGGCCCGGGGCCTGGTCCCCGTGAGCCGGGAGCGGGCGCCGGAGTATGCTCCGGCATTAAAAATCTACCCCATCCTGCCGGCGCCCGGGGCCAGGCGGGGGTCAATCTCGGAAGCCCTGCTGGCACCTGATGCTGGGGCTGTCGCGATTGGGGGTGGATTATCCGGAAATCCGGGAACTGGACCTGAACCCGGTGGTGGCCGGGCCCTAGGACCTGCTGGCGCGTCGACTGCCGGGTAGTGGTGTGAGTTTCGGTTTTCAGGTTTCGGTTTTCGGTCTTCGGGAAAAGTCAAAGCGATGAGCCGTGCGCAGTAAGCAGTTATGGTCCCACTCCACCAAGGAAATGGATCAATGGCCTACCCATCCACGTAACTGCCGGGCAGGCCTCGGCGCCGAGATTCGGCCTCGTGTTTATACCGGAAACCGAAAACCGAAAACTGAAAACCCGGGGCCGGAGGCCCTATGAAAGCGGCCGTGTTGGCGGCGGGGTTGGGAACACGGCTAGAGCCGGCTGACGGATATCTGTCCCAAGCCGCTGTGGCCGGTGTTGAACCGGCCCCTGTTGGGGCTGGTGCTGGCGCAGTTGGAGGCGGCGGGCTGCCTTCCAGGTGGCGGTGAACACCCATCATCTGGCGGACCAGGTGCACGATTTTCTGCCGGGTCGTGCCCTGGAGTTTTCTGCTCAGCGTCAGCCATGAGCCGGAGATCCTGGGTACCGGCGGGGGCTTGCGGCAGTTGGGGGAGGTCCTGCGGGAGGGGCCGTTTCTGGCCATCAACGCCGATATCCTGACTGATCTTGACCTGGCCGGGGTTTACGGGGCGCACCGCCTCGGGCGCGGTGAGCACCCTGGTGCTCCATGACTCCCCGGCGTATAACCACGTCTGGGTGGCGGGGGATGGGGTGGTGAGTATCGGCGCGGCGCCGCCCCGGGGGCCTCGGCGAGGCAAACCCCTGGCCTACACCGGGGTCCAGGTGGTGGACCGGAAGATTTTCCGGTATATCCCGGCCCAGGGGGCATACGATCTGGTGGCGGCCTGGCGGGAGGCCCTGAAGGCGGGGGAGCGGTCGGCTTACCTGATGGTGTCGGGCCACTTCTGGCAGGACCTGGGCACCCGGAGCGTATCTCTCGCCGCACCGGCGGCTGCTTACCGGCGCCTGGCCGAGGCCTTGGCGGGGTTTTTCCCCGGCCTGACGGACCCCCTGGTGGGTCCCGGGGTCCGGTCGGCGCCGGGGCGAGATTTGGCGGCGGGGTCTCACTGGGGTCAGAGGTGGCAGTGGGCGCCGGGGCCGCCTTGCAAAATACGGTGGCCTGGGACCGGGCCGCCATCGCGCCGAGGTGACGTTGGAGGATTGCATCGTGGCCGCGGGGGTGGGGGTCAACCGTTCCGCCCGGGGACGGGTGCTGGTGGGATACGGTTCTCGGTTTGCGGTTCTCGGTTCTCGGTTTGAAGAGCAGGGGCAGGCAAGAACTTTCCGATCTGGACGGGTGCCGGGGAAGGCTCACGAGGACTGACCCGGCAGGTTTTCCCGGAGGACCGGAATCTTACCGCGTAGCGGATGCAAAGGTTAAACTCCTGTACCCACAACGGGGATAGTGCAGGCCCACGCCCCCGATAAGGCGGAGGCGGCCAGGCAGGTCCGGCCGGGATGACGGAGCCGGTTATACCGGAGCTGCGCTCACCGGAGTGGGGGTGAACCTCGTCCACTCGGTTCGGTCCTACGACCTGGCGCCTGCTGGCCCGGTTCGATTCCCGGAGGATTTGCAGACCTACCGGGCTCACCCGGCGCACGAAGAGCCGGTGAAGTATCTGCAGGGGGAGCGGCAACTCGGCCATTGGTCGTACGGCCCATGAAAGGCATGTGCCCCAGAGGCAACGGGACGGAGGCTCGCCCCACCGGTCTATTCAGGTTTAGGGAGCTGATTTAACGGCCCAGGTGCGCTGTTCTAAGGGGAAGAGGGGGGTTACCGCATTTAAAAGGCCCCGGGCGGGCCTGATACCGATTTGCGATCAAAGGGTTATTGTTGTAGCTGCAGGCTTTAGCCTGCGCCAACACAGGCTGGAAAGCCTGTGCCACCATTTGATTGCGGATTACTATGAAAGGTATTTATGCCGGATTATCTGTGGACCGAGCGCCTGGAGGCCGCCGCCAAGGCCCGGAACGTCAGCCTCACCTCACCCCAGACCCTGGCCGGGGACGGCTCGGACCGCCGCTACTATCGCCTGTTGGGGTCCCCCACCGTGGTGCTCCTGTTCCATCCTTCTCCGCCGGGGGGGGAAGTGAATGAAAACGACTCCTTCTACCTGGTGGACCGCCACCTGGGGGGGCAAGGGGTGCCGGTGCCGGAGATCTATGCCTATTGCCGGGAAGAGTTCTGGATGCTGCTGGAGGACCTGGGGGATATCAGCCTTTCGTCCGTCATCAAGCGGCAGTCCCAGGAGAACCAGATCCGCCACTGGTACCGGCAGGCGCTGGGCATCCTGGTGGACATGCAGATCAAGGGGCGAGAGGGGTTCGACTCCGCCTGGTGCTTCGACACCCCGGTGGTGGACCGGCCCTTTTTGTGGGAGCGGGAGTGCGGTTATTTCGTCAAGGCCTTCCTGAACAACTATCTCGGCTTGCCGGTGAGCGTGGCCGACCTGGCGCCGGATTTCGACCGTCTCCTCGCCGGGGCCCTGCCCCCGGGCCCCAACTATTTCCTCCACCGGGACTTCCAGTCCCGGAACCTGTTCATCACCAGCGGGCGCCTCAGGGTCATCGACTTTCAGGGGGGGAGGTTGGGGCCGTTGGGGTATGACGTGGCCTCCCTGCTCATCGATCCGTATGTCAACCTGAGCCCCGCCTGGCAGGCCGAACTCCTGGACTATTACCTGGGACTGCTGGCGAGCCGGCTGGAAGTGGACGCCCCGGCCTTCCGGGAGCACTACGCGCACCTGGCCCTGTGCCGCAACCTGCAGATCCTGGGGGCTTTCGGCTACCTGACCAGGGTGAAGGGCAAGGATCAGTTCGCCCGGTACATCCCGACGGCGGTGGCGGGACTGCGCCGGCGGCTGGAGGCGCGGCCGGGGGCCTTCCCGGTCCTGGAGCAGGTGGCGGAGAGCCTGGCAGTCGGGGTCAAGAAAGGTTAAGGCGGGAAATGAGGCGCGGCCCTGAGGGTAAGTGGTCAGAAGGAAATCAATCTGACAGCCGGGATGCAGTTATGATAACCAGATCAACACACTACCTGCGGAGGAGCAGATCGCGCATATAGAGCAGTTATGTTTGCCGATATGGTCTGGATGATAGGTCTGATGATATGAGGCTTGGGAAAGAAGATCGGCTATTCCCGTTTTGGCCGTTACCGGTAACTATTGCCGCAATGATGGCAATCTGGGTTGCCTAGGGTTTCCGCCGGTGCAGGCGCAGGCTAAAGCCTGGGGGCTACCGAAAAGAGCCGGTTGAGCGCGACTCATGCGAAGTTGCGCTCAAACGCTCATTTTTCTGTAGGGGTGGACCCAGGGGTCCGCCCTTGAGTAGGGCGCACACGCAGGTGCGCCCCTACAGTGCCGCGTTTTATGATGGCGATTTGAGACCTCTGCGAAAGTCTCTATCGTTATCCTTACCCGATCAAAATGTAGCGTAGGCGCCCTCGCCTGCGCCTCAAGGCAGTGTGGACAGCCGAGGGCGGCTATCCTCCATGAGACTTTCGCAGAGGTCTCGGTTTG
>CAVUXT010000047.1:0-5525 GCA_963745465.1 uncultured Bacteroidota bacterium
AAACGAGGAAAGCGGCGCGACAGTGGTCGGCGGATTGTACGAGTTGTCGGGGTACATGTTCGCGCTCCGCTTCGGCCAGCGTGCTCGGCGTGCCGGTCAGGCCAGCCTGAGCCGTTGTCGAGTTCGTCCCTTCCCCATGGCGCCCTTCAAAATTGGAATCGCCGCGGAGCAAATTCGAGAGAATCGTCGGTGTAAGCGGCGACGGGTTCGAAGGATTGGCGGGATCGTAGACCAAGATTTCCGCGGGACCGTCCCCCTTCGCCGCGCGGCAGCGAGATGTTGCTATTGATGTTGGAGCCGTTGGCGAACGGGCCGGAGATTTGCTGCGTGTGCGTGTTCGCCAATTGCTCGGTACTGCCGACGGCGTTCACATTGAGGCGGCCGTCGAGGTCTTCGCAAAGAATCGCGAATAGCGGCTTGTACAAACGGCCATCGGGAGCGGCTTCAACGGGGAAACCAAGATCGACCCAGACGCTGTCGGGCACGCCGTCGCCGTCGTTATCGATATCCCACGGCGGAGTTGGATTGGCCGAGGAATATTGCCAGGCAATGTTGGCGTTGAAATTTGCTTTTGTGTCGAGCTTCGGATTGCTGCCAGTAAAATTTGGATGATCGTAGGGATTTGGACGCAGTACGATTTGGCGCAGCAGATCGGTCTGCGTTGACCAATCGTTACTAACAATATGGGCTTGATTAGCCCAATAGTTGATTAGGTCGGGCCGATGGAACGAAGGAAGAATGACCGAAACGTTCCCGCTACCATCGGAGACGGAGAACGACATGGCCATGTGCTGATAGTCGGCGGCGCTGATCGTCGGTGTTCGCACCCCGTGGCCGCCAAAGGGCGTTGTGGGTGCTGTGGCGGGATAATCGCCGCCCAATGTGTATGCCACCGGGTTTGGCAGCAAGGCGAAGGGCCGGCCGTTCCCGTCTTTCGCATCGAGAGAGTACGTGGGAGACGGCCCGCTCATGTTGTATCCAAAGCCCGTCCCTGAAAATGCACGGCCGTTGACGACGAACGTATCGCCGGCGGCCGGCACAACATTCCCGGAATCTCCTTTGAAGGCCAGCACATGAAACAAGGGAGGGCTCGAGGTGGCGTCGAAACGCACGATGCGCGAAGTCAGACCTTTGGCCGAACCGCTGGTCATGGTAACGAGGCAGCCTTCGAGGTAGCCATCGAGCAAGAGCGGACTAGTTGTCGCACTTGAAAGGTTCTTACCCAGAGGAGAATTCTGAAACGATGCAACCGCAAGTTGCGCATTGCCGCCGCTGAATTCGACGACTTGGTCGGTACTCGCATCCAATGCGTTTGTGCGCGTTGCGTTTCCATTCGGATCAACTTGTGATATCGACCCGGAAATCGTGTACGGCCCATACATACTTTCGAGCAGGCTATGCGGACCGATGACGGAGTGGAATACTTCAGGCGAAGTGCCCGACGAAACGTAAGTGCTCGTGTCCCCCCGCAGAACTTGCATCATGGCTTCGTTCAGAAGCGCTTGCGGCGGATCGCCGGTGACGGCGGTGCGCGCGTATTGCTTGCTGGCGGCCAGTTGCCGCGTGGCCACCAGCACAAACGTGATGGCGATCAGCACGAACAAGAACAGCAGGCTGAGTACGACGAGGATGAGCACGCCGCGGCGGCGGGAAGCGGTAGGCGGTAGGCGGTAGGCGGTAGGCGGTAGGGCCGTTTCTGAACCCTGAACGCCGAACCCTGAACCCTTGGCTGCGTTTTTTACTGTTATCTGTCGATTCATAGCATGCCTCGAACTCGTCTCTGCGCCCCTGCTACTGGTATAGCGATCAGCAGTCAGCAGTCAGCTTTCAGCTTTCGGCTTTCGGCGTTACGCATTCTTCTAGGCCCTAGCCTCTAGTCTCTAGCCTCTAGTCCCTAGCCCCTCGTCCCTAGCCCCTGCCTCCTGAACCCTGACCACTGAACCCTGCGTCACTGACTCCACTCGCTGGCCCCTTCGAGCTTGATGGTGCGCTCGTACACCGCCACGACGCCATCGAACAAGCAGGCATAGGTTGACGGACCTGCGCTGCCAGCGAAATCCCAATCGGGCCCGGCGAGCGTGACGTTTTGCGTGGTGGTTTCGCGGTTTCGTCGATCAAGTCGGCGCTCGACCACTCGGTACCAATTGAACACCGGGTAAGTTGTCGCCGGAGTTTTGGTCGCGTCATTTACATTTCGGCAGAGCATCAGCCAATTGCCTGCCTTCACGAAGCTCAGCGGGTTGGGATTGGTTTGGTTGTACGTGTTCGAAGCAATGGTTAACGTCACGTCGCCGCCGCCGGGGCTGTTGTAGTCGTTCGAGCCTGCGACGGTCGAACAGGTAACGCTGGCCGTGCCTTCGCGGATGTACGTCTTATTCACCGTACCTGAATCGTTCACGTTGGGGAGCGTGCGGCGGTAGAAGATGGCGACCGACAGATTGGCGAGCATGCCGGCGGCCGGAGTTCCCTCGGCCTGATCGGGGTAATAGGGCGTGATGGTGGCCAGCCACGAGTAGAGGCCGGCCGAATCGTGCTTCGAGGGGGCGGTGGGGGTGACTTTCGGGTCGGGGTTGTAGAGTTCCGCCGGCAGGCGATTGTCGGTCGGCTGATAAACGGCAATGTCGTCATCGCGCAGAACACCGCGTCGGCCAGGGCGAAGTAGGTGGCCGCAGTACCGTTGTAAACCGACGAGAGCGTGAGGCGCTGCATCGTCGGGGCAGTGCCGCTGGCCGCAGTTGGGTACGCAGGGAAATTTTGAACAGTGCTGCTGCCTTGCGAAGCTGCTGCCATCAGCGGATCGATCGCCACGGGCCAAGTGGCGGTCCAGGGGGGGCCGCCACTCGCGAAATAGGGAGAATGGTCAGCTTTATACCATTGATAACTCGCATTATTGCTCGGATTGCTACTACTTAATAGCTCGCTCGCCGAAGGCATTCGCCCCATGGCCCGCGTTTTGAAATCGCGAAAGGCGTTGAGCCCCAGATCGGCTTTGCGCTGTTCGATTTCGGCGCGCTGGGCTTGAATGCCGCCGACCGGAATCAGCGCCGCCACGCTCAATAGCCCAATCGCCATAATGGCGATGGAAATCAGCACTTCCATGAGGCTGATGCCGGAGCGGGCAGCGGTAGGCGGTTGGCGGTAGGCGGTATGCGGTCTGACGCGGCGCTCAACGGTAGGCGGTAGGCGGTACGCGATATGCGTTACGACACTGCCTTCTGCATTCTGCCTACAGCCTACTGCATACTGCCTACTGCTTCGCATCACTTTCCTCCCGCGGCTTGCACGATTGAGCGTACGCTCGGGCGTCGTGTACGTTCTGGGCCGTGGCGTTGCCGCTGGTCGGGGCGGTGATCGTCACATTTTCAGCCGACGAGGCCAGGCCGCTTTGCGGATTGACGGCAATCCACATCGCTTCCTGGTCGAACAAGTTCTGATTGGCGGCGGCCGATTCAATATCGCTCAGCTTCTCGCGCTTGCCAATGAGGAAATAAAACGGCTGCACGATAGGCACGACCTGCCCCATGGCGTAGAGGTTTTCTAGCGCGCCCGATTTGTTGAAGGTGATGATGATTGGGTTTTTGTCGCTGGCGAACGCCGGCGTGGTAATGTTGCCAAACCACATAGGCACCTGGTGCGAGCCGTCGAAATTGCTGCTGGCGTTGGCTGCGTCGGTGCCTTCGCCCGAGTAGTTGAAATCGATGACGGCGCCGGTCGGCAACTGCACGGGGCTGCCGGCGGTTTTCACGGGCTGGCGGAAGATTTGATACGGCACGCCGGCCGATGTCGCCATCGGCATGGGGCAATCGCTCGGATGGCTCCAGAATGTGGGGAGGCGATCGAAATAGATTTTCGTTGACGAGGGGTCGATGTATTTGTTTCCCTGAGCGTCGGTTTTCACCTGGTTCACCGGCTGCTGGTTGGGGGTGGTATACGCCGCAACGTCGCTGGGCAGAATGTACAAAGGTCCTTTGTAGTTGAAGCGAATTTCATCGCCGGGCGCAAGGGAAGGTTTTGCCAGGCAGAGTCGCTTCCGCCGAACGTGAAATAGTACGGTTTGCCGGGAGATGCATTATCGACCGTAATCGTTACCGTCGAGTTCGAGGTGTCGCCGGAATACGGGGGCGGCACTTCGGCCATGTATAAATCCATGCCGCCGGGCGTGGTGCTTGACGTTCCGCCAACGCGTTCGATCCACACGCCCGCCGAACGGCCGTTGGCGAGCGCCTGCGATTGGGCCGCCGAGAGTTGCGTGTTCACAATGCGGGCGGCTTCGCGAACGGCGCGGCTAGTCATGCCGGCACCACCAGCGGAATGGCGGCGATCGTGACGATCGACAAAATGGTGATGACGACGAGGAGCTCGACCAGCGTAAAGGCGGTAGGCGGCAGGCGGTAGGCGGTAGGCGGGGATGCAATTTGAGCGCTGCGCCGTGCGCCGTGTTCCGCTTCTGCATACTGCCTACGGCATACCGCATGCTGCTTCCTACCTCGTTCCAATATCGTGACTCGTGATGTTGTCGATCGACTGGTCGTTGCCGTCGCCGTCGGAGTCGCCAGCGCCGATTTTGTCACGGACGTCGTAATTCGGCGAAGGATTATAGTTCGGAGACAAAGTCTGACTGTTGTAAAATGGATCGTTGTTCGCTTGGCTGTAGTGAAAGATCGCGCGAGAAGGTCCGACGGTGATGTCGTAAACGCCATCGGGGCCGGCGGAATAAACCAGTGGGTACAAAGGAAACGTCGTCTTTGGAGCCGTGTTGTATTGACTGGGCTCGACGTTCAATGGATCGAACGGATCGCGCTCCGTAGGAGTTGCAGGCTGTAGTGCCGAAATGTACGCCGGGGCCCAGCGGAGAAAATAAATCGCATGCCCCCAGCCATCGACAAAGTAGCTCAGGCCGGTATCGGAATCGCTCTGAATCTCAGACGGAGAGAATTCTTCGAGAATATCGGGGTCGTCAGAGCCCTTGGTGACAATCAGATACAGGCACATCGCCTGTTGCAGCGGCGTTTTGCTGACCGCCTGCGAATTCTTACTTCTGGCTGCCGTCAGCGCGTTCTTGTACGCCAGGCTTGCAGCAGGCCTTTGCATTTTGATATTGGTGCCATTATCCCAGTTTGTAATCGGATCGTCGTCGATATCGCTAAATCCATCTGGCATTTCTAGCCGCATCAGTTCACGAACAACGTCCAGACGTGCTTCGGCCCAACCCCTGGGATTAGCAGCGTATGTTTTCTTTTTGGCGACCGCCTGAATATCTACCGGCAACCGCCGCGTGCGGTAGCTCTCATACTTCGCCATGATGACGTTGTTGATCTTGTCGATCGTGGCGCGGGTGCGCATTTCTTTGGCGGTGTTTTCCGCACCGGCCAGCGCGAAGAGCATCATCGAGGCCAGAATCGACATGATCGTGATGACGATGAGGAGTTCGACAAGTGTAAATGCCGAGCGTTTACACTTGCCAAGAGCGTCTAACAAAATGATCTCGGAGAAGGGGACAGTCCCATTTTGCTCGGCAGCACTCG
>CAVUXT010000048.1:0-24552 GCA_963745465.1 uncultured Bacteroidota bacterium
GCTCCTGGTCCAGGTGAGTTATCATATTTCAGGGTAATACTTTTATAAATCTGTTCAGCGGGGATATAATCCGGATTTCTTATGTCATTGAAGGTTGACCCGGACCAATGCCGAAAAGTTATGCTTAACCTATCAAGATGGATAAGACATATATATTTCCCAGGAACATCGTTATGCAATTATTGGTAGTCACTTCATGATATTTTGTCTTTGCTGTTATTTTCTTTAACCATATCAATTACAATGCTGACCATGGTCCTGATAATATTCGAAACATTTGACCTTTTATTCTCGCTTATACTTAATAATGCATTATAATCCTCATCGGTCATTCTGAGAGTTATTATTCTGTCCAGTCTTTCTACTTTGATTTCATCTGTTTTATCCATGTCGTACATCTGTTTTCAATAAATACTTAAAAAGAATTATTTAGGCAGGTATTTAGGAAAAAAATGTATGACATCGTTGCATGGTACGCACTGGTTAGGTTAGATTTTTCTACGATTCGCAAGAAACCAAGGCATTTTAAAATTAGATCGTCATAACATCCTGCAATTGTGTAACATAATGTAACTATTAAAAAACATGCTACAAAATGCGTTTTTATGGGTCTTTTTTACACAACTCTTGTATTTATGATAAAGCAAAAAATAATTCTATCTAAAAACTTAAACCAAATGAGTAAAGAGTACCGAAGAATTAATCTTTGGGTTGACCTTGACCTCTTTAATGAAATCAAGAAAAATGCTGAAGATTCCTATTTGAAAATAGGCACTTACGCTCGTCAGCTTATTATACTGACGTTTAAATCAAAAAAAAATAACTCTATATCAAATGATGAAAAAAATGGCTAAAGAAAAAATATTGGGCTATGCCTTTGGACTTGAGGATGAATTAGAAGTTATAATGAGTATGAACTTAGAAGGTAAAGATGAATTATGCGCATCCCTTCAAAAACTCCGGGAAAGTCAATTAGAGATTGAAAATGAAAAAAAGAGAAAGAAGAGACTATAAACGAGATAAGCAAACTTCTTTCCGTCCAAGTTTATACTCCGGAGACATATTCTCTTTTAGAATTTGCAAATAAATACCAGGACTATTTGACAGATATCTATCTTAAAATGAAAAACAATAATTATGAATCTGAATTAATCGCCAGTTACAATCTCAAGTATACGTATAATTTATATCAAAAATATGCCACAGACGAATTTGATGAGTTCGTCAAAGAAATCAGGAGAATTGCTGTGGATATATCGCAGGTTCGAAAATCGTTACTTCCCTATTCTGAATTTGAACGATGGTGTATTCTTTCATCACGCATATAGTCTTTGTTACCATGAAGGAATGGAAACTCCCGACTTTCACGGAGTTAACGATAAAATACGGTCAAAACCATACGGTGACAGCCACTTATATCCACAAAATCAAATTTGGCAGATTGTTGGTGTTGTTGCAACCAGACATTCGAAAGGCTGGCGGGACTTTTTTTGTGATTTAGTTATAATTGAAAATAGGAGGAAACAATCTGAAAACACTTCAAGCTAATTGCTGACAATTTTTACCAGTTTTCAGGAAAAATTTAGCAAACCGGAGATCATCTTCTCCGGTTTTTGTTTTTGACCATATCCAAATCTTCCATAATCTCATTCAAATTTCAATTAATTCACTTATTTTATCTCATTACATGAGATATTTTTACTACCTTCCAGTGAAATTTTAAATTTAAACTCATGAACAGGATAAAGGAAGTACTTGATGAGCGGGGTATCAAGCAAACCTGGCTCGCAGAGCAATTGGGGAAGAGTTTTAATATGGTCAACTCTTATGTTCAGAACCGAAGGCAACCAAGTCTTGAAGTGTTATACAAAATTGCTGAGATCCTAAAAGTTGATGTCAAAGACCTGATCATTAGTAAGAAGTAGCATTTGTCCCCAATACAAGCGAAAACATGAACATTTTAAAATTCCACAACAAACTTATCGACAACTACAGAAACTATATCACAAGTTTCTTAAATATTAAAGATCCCGGTATAAGCCAATTTGTCGATACAGAGATTCAGAACAAAAAACTGTGGCCAGATCCACTGGTCCAATTTAATCCCACATATAAACCAGGAAGTTCACTGAAGAACCTCACTGATGAAAAAGTTTTACATCCTGATCTGGGGAAAATTTTTATAGGATACGAATTATATAAGCATCAGGAAGAAGCAATTAGATTAGGAGCAGCAGGAAAAGAATTCATAGTTACATCAGGGACTGGTTCGGGTAAATCATTGACTTATATGGCAACAATATTTAGCCATATTATAAACAACAAGGTAGAAGTCCAAGGTAAAAATCTTGCTGTGATTGTTTATCCGATGAACGCTCTTATTAACTCTCAAAATGAAGAAATTAAAAAATATGAGAGGAATTACTTGAAATCATCATTGCCGGAAGGTGTGAAGTATGATAAGCTGAATAAAACACTTGATGAACAAATAAATGACCTTAGAGATATCGTTGGAGATATCTTTCCCAATCAGATATGCACAATATACCGGCCAAGAGAATGAGGAAACACGTGACGATATAAGGAAGAATCGTCCACATATTCTGCTTACCAATTACATGATGCTTGAACTGATAATGACACGTGGTGGGAAGGACGTGGAAATCAGAAATGCCATACTTGATAATATCCGTTTTCTGATATTTGATGAACTACATACCTACCGTGGAAGACAGGGTTCTGATGTTTCCATTCTCATCCGAAGAATAAAAGCCAATGCTAAAAATAAAATCACCTGCATCGGCACATCAGCTACGATGATTTCTTCTGAAACCTCTACCTTGGTTCACCAAAAACAACAGGTCGCAAAAATCGGGTCACTTATTTTTGGCTCTGACATCAATGAAAATCAAGTAATTAGTGAATCTCTTATCCGAAGTATTGGGGAAGACATAGAAATCACTCCTGGAAAAGTATCTGCAGCAGTTAATTTAGAAATTGATATTTCAGGATCCTTTTCGGAGTTTGAGCAACATCAGACAGCTAATTGGCTTGAAGCAAATATTGCACTTGAATACAAAGATGGAATTTTAGTAAGAAGGAAACCACTTACGATTCGTGAAATCAGTACTAAACTATCTGAATATTCTGGAGTTGATTTTGAAAGCTGCGAAAAACATATTCTCAATTTGCTTGAATGGGCAAACAATCTGAATTCACACACAGAAAAAGATCAGCGGAAAAACTATCTCCCATACAGGATTCATCAGTTTATCGCTCAAACGGGTTCCGTTTATGCCACATTAGGTAATCAGAATGACCGGCAGTTATTTATGGATGCTGGCTTATATGCAGAAGATAAGGACACATATATTTTTCCACTTGTATTTAGCCGATCCTCCGGTCATGAAATGTACTGTGTTTACCTGAATGAAAACGAGGGCAAAATCCTTCCGAGAGAGTTCTATAATCTTTCTGATTCTGAAGAGGAAGAAGAACCAACCTCTTCAGGATATGTTTTTATTCAACATATTGAAGATGATGAACCTATTTGGGATGAGGAAAGAGATATGTCGGATCTGCCAGAATCTTGGTTTAATCCACCACGTAAAGATGGCACTACAATCTTTAAAGAGAAATTTTCAAACTCGTATTCCACAAAAAATATTCTTTGATAAAGAGGGTAACTTCTCATTCCAGGAAGAAATGAAATACGAGGGATGGTTTATATCCGAACCGCTTTTAATTGACCCGACTTCGGGAAGCATATTTGACGCAAAAACGGCTGAATATACCAAGATAATAAAGATTGGAGGGGAAGGCAGAAGTACTGCGACTACCGTACTTTCATTTGAAGCCATTACGCAGCTCCAGGCATTCGATGAGTCTTATGAGAAACAGAAATTACTAAGTTTTACAGATAACCGCCAGGATGCTTCACTTCAGTCAGGACATTTTAATGACTTTGTAAAAGTTGGACAACTCCGGTCAGCGATAGCGAAAGCGATTGAAAATTATGGGAAATTGGACTATTCCGATATTGCAGATAAGATATTTGCTGCCTTGAATATTCCGCAGGAAGAGTATGCTAAAAATCCTGCAAAATTTCCCGGACCTAAGAAAGAGAATGAAGACACATTCAAAGATTTTATTACCTATCGGTTGCTTCATGATTTAAGACGAAGCTGGCGTGTAGTATTACCAAATCTTGAGCAATGTGCTTTACTGAAAATAGGTTATAAACATCTGGATAATTCAGTAATTGATGACTCATTGTGGGAGGGACAGGAGTTGCTTTACACAATGAGCGCAGGGGATCGCAAAGCATTTCTCCACCAGATTTTCGATTTCTTTAGAAAATCATATGCATTGAGTTATACAATGCTTGAGTCATCATTAATTAGTCAAAATACAAATAAGATAAGAGAGAAACTTAAAGATCCATGGACCCTGGATGACTCAGATAAAATTGAATTCCCTTCACACTTAAGGATTGAAAAACTTTCTCGCTCCGCAATTAGTTTCTATACTGAAAGCGGAAGTTATCAGAGTGTTTTTGGAAGATATATTAAAAGAACAGCCAAAGATATTGGAATTGACCTAAAAGGTAAGACAGTATATAATACTTTTATTTATAACCTGTTGGATTTTCTTACTGATGCAGGTTGGCTTGTTCGTAAGCCGGTAAAATCAGAATCAGGGGAGGCAATATCAGCATATCAGTTAAGAGTTGATAGCATTATATGGGAAAAAGGGGATGGAGAAACACTTACTCCGGATTTAATAAAAAATCGTTCCTATAAACCACTGACTCCAAAGATTAATGAATATTTCAAGAAATTTTACCGGATTGACTTCAGAGCACTCAAACCTTTAGAAGGAAGGGAGCATACCGGGCAAATAAATTCTCAAAAAAGAAGAGATCGAGAGAAGGAGTTCAGAGAAGGTAAAATTGGTGTTTTGTTCTGCTCCCCTACCATGGAGCTGGGTATTGACATTTCGGATCTTTCCATTGTTCATCTACGCAATATTCCTCCATCGCCTTCAAATTATGCACAACGAAGTGGCCGGGCAGGAAGATCTGGACAAGCTGCCATGGTGATGGCTTATTGCAGTAATTTTAGTCCGCATGACCGACATTATTTTAAGAATCCTGCCAAAATGGTTTCAGGGGAAGTCTCTACTCCAAGGATGGACCTGATCAATGAAGAATTATTGAAAAGTCATCTTCATGCCAGCATCTTGACAATACGTTCAATTTCCGGTTTAAATAATTCTCTTGGGGAGATAATGAATAAAGAGGATCTTGGTCATTTACCAATAAAAGAGGAAGTTATAGAAGCACTTACTTTAACAGAATCTCAAAAGGTACAGGTTCTTACTACTTTTAAAAAAGTTATTGAAGATACTTACTTCAGGAATGAGCTAAATCTGAGACATCCTGCATGGTTCACTGAAGACTGGATGAGAAGATCAATTAATGATTTCTTGCTCCAATTTGATCATTCCCTAAATAGATGGCGACTACTTTATAAAAATGCCGTTTTACAATTCAGAGCAGCCAATGATATTATTGAAAATAGAATATACGCAGACAACCACGAAAAAGTCAAGGAAGCAAAATATTCACGGAGACAAGCTGAACGACAAATGGAGTTGCTTTTAAATGACTCAAAGGAAGGTGGAAGAAATAATCAGGGTAATCAATCTGAGTTCTACCCTTTCCGTTATCTTGCTTCAGAAGGATTCCTACCCGGGTATAATTTTACACGTCTTCCAATACGTTCATTCCTCGAAAACAAAGAAGGTTCCGGAGAGTTTATTTCCCGACCAAGAACAATAGCCTTAAATGAATTTGGCCCCCGTAATGTGATTTATCATGATGGATCAAAATATAGGATTGACAGAATTATGCTATCTGAAGCGGAGGCAAAACTGGAGAAAGCAAGAATAAGTCCTTATACAGGTTATATTTTAATGAAGGATCAATACAATTATAATGTTGATCCAATGGTAGGTTTGGAACTCAATCATGGTATGGATAAGTTCTCACATCCGGACCTTGTGAATATGTCAGAAACTAAAGCATTTGAACTTCAAAGAATTACCTGTCAGGAAGAAGAAAGAACCAGAAGAGGATTTGATATAAGAACCTATTTTGCTGTAGAGGGTGGTTTCGAGAGTGTTACTGAAGCAATAGTTAAAGTTGAAAATGAAAAACTTCTCCATATCCATGCAATACCATCTGCAAGATTAGTTAAAATCAGTTACAAGTGGAGATCCTCACCCGAAAACGGATTTGCTCTAAATCTGAAAACTGGTTACTGGCAAACGAAAAAACAGGAAAATGAGGAGGGCAGTAATGATGACATAAGAAGAATAAAACTTTTTACTACCCTGACAGCAAATGCACTTTTTATTCAACCGGTTGAATCACTTGCACTGGAGGGAGGAAAGGATGGAGTAATAACCTTAATGTACGCATTAAAAAGATCTATTGAGAATTTCTTTCAGGTTGAAGCTAATGAGATTGGAGCTACGATTATGGGTGAAGGAGAGATTCCTAATCTCCTGATTTATGAGTCATCTGAGGGGAGTCTTGGAATATTGTCTCAAGTTGTGGATAATCCATCCATTTATAAAGCAATAATGCGTGAGGCATTCGAATTCCTGTTTATGAAAAATGGTGTCGAAATTCCTCAGGAGGAACTTATCCCGGCATCTTATGATGATTTGTTGAGTTACTACAACCAGATTCATCACCAGGCAATCAACAGAAACTACATCAGAGGATCTCTTAGATTGCTTAAGGATTCGACTGTGGAAGTATTGACTTCAAGGTCGTTCACTTCTTATGATGAGCAATATCAATCTCTTCAGGCAGCAAGGGACCCAAACAGCAGCACGGAAGAAACGTTTTTAAAATATCTCTATAAAAACGGGTTAAAACTTCCTGATGAAGCACAACCTATAATCTCCGATATGTATGTACGGCCTGATTTCATGTACAAACCAAATATTTATATCTTTTGTGATGGTACGCCTCATGATGAGCCTATAGTTAAAAAGGATGATTTTGAAAAACGTAAGGCTTTGAATGATGACGGGAGATTTCAGATTCTGGTTTGGTACTATAAAGATTCACTCGCAGACTTCGTGACGAAGAGATCTGATATCTTTCGACAAGTACGATCACAATCTTAGTTCTACAGGAATTGAAACTTAGTTAATTGAAAATAAATGAATTTTGACTTTAAACCCGGCAGCTTAGTAGTTTTAAGGGATCGTCCATGGATGGTTCTTCCATCTGAAGATCCAGATCTTTTACTCATAAAACCCTTAGGTGGTTCAGAGGATGAAATTACTGGCATATACAAACCGCTGGCAACAGATTCGGATACACCAAAGACTTATAACTTCATTAAGCCTGCAAAAGAGGACCTGGGTGATTTCATTTCAGCAAAATTGCTTTACAATGCCACTCGTTTATCTTTTCGCAACGCATCCGGACCATTCAGATGTCTCGGAAAACTTTCTTTCCGACCAAGAGCCTACCAGATGGTTCCTCTGATTATGGCGTTGAGACAGGAAACTGTCAGGATACTAATTGCAGATGATGTTGGTGTCGGTAAAACTATTGAGGCATTGCTTATTGCAAAAGAACTATATGATCGTAAAGAAATCAAACGGTTTGCAATTGTGTGTCTGCCTCATCTTTGCGATCAATGGCGGGAAGAAATCAAAAGCAAATTTGGTATCGAGGCAGTTATCATACGCTCAGGTACAGCAACTGCTCTTGAACGTCAAATTAAAGTTCACGAAAATATTTTCAGGTCGTTCCCATTCCAGGTTATTTCCATCGATTACATAAAAACCGGAAGTAAAAGGCAGGTTTTTATTGATCACTGTCCTGAACTAATTATTGTTGACGAAGCGCATACCTGTGCAAGACCTGCCGGAGCAAATAACTCCCAACAACTCCGCTATCACCTATTGCACGATATATCAAAGAAAGAAGATCAAAATCTATTGCTACTTACTGCCACACCACATTCCGGAAAACAGGCAGAATTTCAATCACTGTTAGGGATGCTTAAACCCGAATATGAAAAGATCGACATAGTTTCATCTACTGAAAGTGAAAGAAAAGAGCTGGCAAAAAACTTTGTTCAGAGAAGACGAGTTGATGTGACTATAAAATGGCATGGAGAAGAAACCAAATTTCCGGAGCGTGTTTCAACAGACAGGGATTATGAAGTTGGAAAAGATTATGGGGAAATATTCAATGATATTTTACTATATGCACGAGAAATTGTTGCAGCAGGTATCGGTGACGGACGTAAGCAAAGGTACAACTACTGGGATGCACTTGCATTGTTGAGAGGTGTTATGAGCAGTCCTTCTGCAGGTATATCAATGCTTGAGAAGAAGGCGCAAAAGAAAAGTCTTGCATCTGATCTTACAGAATCTGATTCAGATGAAATTGACAATAGTTCTGAAACAGTTATGGATCTTGACTATTCAGTTGATGATAATCTCCCCATGTCTGTTCTCGGTAAAGTAGCTATAAAAGGAGATTCTGAAGTAAGACGATTACTTGATTATGCCAATAGGTTAAAAATGGTTTTTGGGATTGAAAAAGACCAGAAAGCTAAAGAAGCGGTTTTGCAGGTAAAAAACTATATCGAAAGAGGTCTTAATCCGATAGTTTATTGCCGGTACATTCAGACTGCTAAATATCTTGGAACAATTTTCAGGGAACATTTAAAGGATAAAAAATACAAATCTCTTCATATAGAAGTAATAACAAGTGAGCTGGACGATGAATTGAGGAAAGAAAAAATAGACCAGATGAACAACTCACAAAGGAGGTTATTAATAGCAACAGATTGCCTGAGTGAAGGAATTAATTTGCAGGATGGGTTTAATGCCATATTACACTACGATCTGCCTTGGAATCCCAACCGCCTTGAGCAGCGTGAAGGGCGAGTTGACAGGTTTGGACAACGTTCACCCTCAGTGGAAGTTACATTGCTTTATGGCAGGAATAACCCAATTGATGGAGTAGTGCTCGAAGTTCTTCTTCGTAAGGCCAGGGAGATTAGAAGGTCTATAGGTATTTCGGTACCATTCCCGGAAAACAGTGCATCAGTGATGGAAGCTGTTACCAATGCCATCCTGCTTAAACCTCATATTTCGGTAGAGCAGGAATATCGCCAGGGTACTCTTTTTGAAGCTGAAGAAATCAAAGCTGAGAAAAACAGGGTTGCCAAGGCATTTGAGGAAGCGGAACAAAGAGAAAGAGTATCAAGGAGCATATTTGCTCAGAATACTCTTAAACCTTCAGAAATAGAGGAAGATCTTAAAGAGGTGGATGATGCAATTGGTGATGTTAAAGCTGTAGAGCATTTTGTCATTGAATCGTTAAGGTTTCTTGGTGTTCAGATTGATGAGCTGAACGATGGATATAAAATTTACACGATAAACATTCCCCAAAGGATACGTGAACTCTTAACAGATAAAAATGAGATACTTATATCTTTCCTATCTCCGACTCCTCAAGGTTTTAAATACCTGGGAAGAAATCACCCATTTACTGAACACTTATCCCAAGTCATAATAAACAACGCATTAAATGGAGTAAGAAACGGTGCTGCACGAGCAGCAGTTCTTCGTTCTGGGGATGTTGACAGAAAAACAGTTTTATTTCAGTTCAGGGTAAGAAATGTTATTGCTGAACAACGAAGCAATAAAGAAATAGTAGCGGAAGAAATGTGGTTGTGGGGATATTCTGGGGGTCTATCTGATAATAAATTTATAGGGAAGGAAGATGCTCTTACTCTCTTAATGTCTTCAAAAGCAACACAAAACCTTGAAATGCCTGAACAGCAATATTGGCTTGAACAGGAAATGGAGTGGGTCCGGGATGAAAAAAAGTTCAGGGAGATTACGGATCCGGTGGCACATGATAGATGTTCTCATCTGGTTGAATCGCATACACGTTTCCGGAAATTAGTAAACGGTAGCAGGTATAAGGTGGTTGAACCTGTTTTACCGATGGATGTATTGGGAATCTATATTCTTTTACCTGAATTAATTTAAAGTCCAGTTTTAAAAGATGAAATACACAAGCATCAACATACAGGGAAATCTGATCTCCGAAGAGATCCTTCATAAGGTTGAAGAAGCAGATGCCCAGGGACAACTGGTAAAAGATTTTGGATTTGAACCAGGCATAAATCTTAGAAACGAAATTGAGTATGCATGGAGCCGTATCAAGCTGGACTGGAAGCACTTTTTTGATCGTACTGGAAAATTACCTCCATCTGATCCTTATGGTACAACTCTTTCGAGAAAGTGGATGGTTAGTTTTTTTAGCACCCTTGGTTATGATCTCACTCTGCAGAAAGCATCTTTGCAAGGAGATAACCAACAACTTTACAGCATAAGCCACACTTGCGATCAACTTGATGGATTACCTGTTCATATTGTTGGGTTTTATGATCCTTCTCATCCTAATAAAAATACACTCGATATACGTTCAAGTGGGGGAACCTCCAGACTTTCTCCGCATTCAACTATACAAGAATACCTGAATGTTAGCGAACATTTGTATGCTATGGTAACCAATGGTCTCATTTTAAGATTAGTAAGAGACAGCGGACGCCTGGTAAAAATGACCTATATCGAATTTGACCTTAAAAGACTTCTTGAAGACGATAAATATAGCGAGTTTACCCTCTTGTACAGGTTACTTCATGCATCCCGGTTCCCAAAATCAAAACAAGATACGGAGCAGTGTTTTTTAGAAAAGTATTACCAGGACAGCATCGAATCTGGTAACCGCATTCGTGAAGGCCTCAGTGATGCAGTAAAAGAATCATTGGTTGCCTTGGGAAGCGGATTGCTTGAACATCCTGAAAATGAAGAACTGAGGGAAAAGATTACTTCTGGACATCCGGATGCCAGAGAATTCTTATCACCAGTTACTTCGGTTGATTTACCGATTGTTGTTCCTGATGGTTACCGAGGAACGTGATCTGGTATTCTCAGACTTACAGGAAGAAAACAGGGAACCAGATATGGATGACCTTCTAAAAGGGATTAAACGTCCATCGAGAACGCAAAAAGAAATATATTATAACTTCTATAGTCTTGTCCGGTTAAGAAAATTATCACAAAAACGATATCTGCTGGAAAGTCAGTACTCTGATCTTTGGCAGGGATTGATGCAGGCATTTGCACTTTTTGAATCTGGTGGAACGGGACTTAAATTAGGTATTCAGGCTTTAGGCAGTGAATTATTCAGTCCCAATGCTATGCCTGATATCACTTCAAGTAAAGTTAATAATAGGGTGTTGTTGAAGTGTATTAAAAGCCTGAATGAATTTGAAGATGAGAAACACAACCTCTCCTTTATAAACTATAGGGCACTCGATGTAGAAGAACTCGGATCAGTTTATGAAGGATTACTTGAACTTGAACCTGTTTTTGTATGGGAAAACGGAAAGCCAAGATTTACATTTAAAAAAGGTTCGGAAAGAAGTTCTTCCGGTTCGCACTATACCCCAGAGGACCTTGTAAAACCATTGATACAACATTCACTTGAATACCTTATTGAAGATAGGGTAAATGACTTTTACAAAGGGAAAGCAAATAATACAGAGACAATTAAGAAATTGCTTGATCTTAAAATTTGCGATGTAGCCTGTGGAAGCGGTCATATACTGCTAAGTGCTGCAAGAAGGATCGCTTTAGAAGTGGCAAGGGTGGAAACCGGAGAACAACAACCAAATCCCACTTCTTTCCGGCATGCTTTGAAGGAGGTAATTAAAAACTGCATATATGGAGTAGATAAGAATCCATTGGCAGTTGAACTCTGCAAAGTTGCACTCTGGCTTGAAAGCCATAATCCCGGAGAACCATTAAGTTTCCTCGACCACAGGATAAAATGTGGCGATGCCGTTGTGGGACTGGCACACAGAGAGGAATTGCAAAAGGGGATTGCTGATGAGGCATATAAAACAATGCCAGGTGATGAAAAGGAGGTTGCCTCTTCATTTCTTAAGAAAAACAAACAGGAACGCATCCTTCGGGAGAAAAGTGGTCAGGCCATACAGCTTACAACCGAAGCAGATTACAAACTGATGGAGCATGTGAAGGAACTTAACAGATTAATTGAAAATTTCTCTAATCTACCTGAAAATACATCTGAAGAAATTGAAAAGAAAGAGATAACATACCGGATACTAATTTGCAGTGATAGCTTAAAACGGTTAAAGATTCTGGCCGATCTTCAGATTATGCCATTTTTCATGCCAAAACCGAAAAGAACAAAGAATTTCTGCTAACCGATGAGAAGTACCACCGCTATCTGCGTGGTGAAACAAAGATCTCATCTGAACTGGAAATAAAATCAATTGAAGTTGCTGTCACTTATAAGTTTTTTCATTGGTTTCTGGAATTTCCGGAGGTAATTCAAAAAGGTGGGTTTGATTGTATTTTAGGGAATCCACCATATTTAAATGGAACAAGAATTTCGACACATTACGGGGATGCCTATCTAAATTACTTAAAAAGGTCATACTCAAATACAGGCGGTCGTTGTGATTACGTAGGATATTTTTTAAGGAGGATTTTTGAAATAATTGTTAAAAATGGATGGCTGTCTCTGATTACAAATGATACTATAGCACAAAACGAGACAAGGATAGGGACTTTAGATTATATTCTTCAAAATAATGGCAATATTTCTTTCGCAATTAAATCAATGAGATGGCCTGGTAAAGCCACGACTAATATTGCTATATTTTCTATTCGTAAAGGTCAGCTAAAGAATTATAGACTACTCGGCAAGAAGAAGGTCAACTACATTAACTCATTTCTTTCTGATGACGTAGATATTGGATTACCATTTGTTTTAAATCAAAACCAAAATATATCATATGAGGGTTCAAAGCCTGATGGGATGGGATTTATCCTCTCCATTCATGAAGCTAATTTACTTCTAAAGATTTCACAAAATAAAAATGTTATATATGATTATTTGACTGGAGACGATGTAAATGATAACGAATCTCAAGAAGCTACGAGAAAGATTATAAACTTTTTTGACTGGCCGATAGAAAAAGCTAAAGAATTTGTTGAACCTTTTCAAATAGTCCTTGAAAAGGTAAAACCATATAGGGCTACTGTCAAAGATAAACCAAGCAAAGAGAAATGGTGGCAATTTGCCAGACCACGGCCAAATCTCTATAAGGCAATTAAGCATTCAAGCAAAGTATTGGTTATTTCATCTGTAACCAAACACGTGAATTTTATATTTAAGGAAAATAAATATGTTTTCTCCAGTCGACTTTGTGTCATCAATCAAGATAAATATTATCAATTTGCGGTTATTCAATCATCAATACATTTTGCTTGGATTTCCAAGTATTCAACTACTATGGATACTCGATTTATTTATAATAATACCAACGTTTTTGAAAACTTCCCATTTCTTTTATTCGTTGAGTCAGAGATTAAAATTAAACTCGATCATATTGGTGAATTACTCTATGAATTTAGGATTCAATTAATGTTACAATTACGATTAGGTTTAACAAAGAGCTACAATGCATTTCATGCCAAAGAAATTTCAGAAGCATTATTTTCAACTGATATATCAAAATCTGATAAGAAAACTATCGAAAAACAACTGGGAAAAGAAGTCTGGTATCTTTGGAATCATCTTCATAAAACAGAAAATGCCTGCTCCATTGATGAAGCATTAGCAGGAATAATTGAACTGCGAAAGTTGCATGTTGAAATGGATTATGCGGTTCTCGAAGCCTATGGGTGGCAGGATATTGATTTAAGGCATGATTTCTATGAAGTAGATTATCTGCCAGAGAATGATCGAGTGCGTTTTACAATTCACCCAGATGCACGGAAAGAGGTATTAAAGCGACTTCTTGAACTAAACCATAAGATCCATGAGGAAGAGGTTAAGGCAGGGTTGTGGGATAAGAAAAAGACCAAAAAAAAGAAATCAGTAAATAATTTTATAAACGGAAATCAGGTGAACGAACCGGGAGTGAAATATGGGGGATTGTTTGGAGATATAACGAATAATGGAAAGTAAAATTTCCGTTACTTACTATTGAAGAAGTTATTCATGCTCAAAATCAGGCATACTTTGTTTATTTGGGTTTGATAGCTAATATGTATTAAACGAATAACTACCTATACTATTAAATGTTGAATTAAATGAAATTCGTGTTCCAGACTACTATATAGATTCTCCAAATAATGAAAAAGATAAAGTGAATAATTTATTTAATCGAAAGATATGTCAACAGAATATTTAAGCCGGTATACAGATTTCCCAAATCTTTTATATTTATTAATCAATAGTAAATTGACTTTACTTGATCCATCCACCTGGGAGGACAAGAATGATACTTATTTTTTACTAAAATATAAAGAAGCAAAGAAACTTCAAACACTTTTAGCACTATGCTTCACTACAAAAGCTGAGACATTTCATCATTGGAAGGTATTTGCAGGACATTCTGGCGGAATTTGCATAAGATTTAATAAAGAAGAATTATTGAATTGTTTGAAGGATAGTAAAATTATTGCTGACCAAGTAAGTTATTGATTAATTAAAAATCTTAAAAATGAGCCACCAGTACTTTCAGAATTACCATTTATCAAAAGGAAACAGTATGAAGACGAATCTGAGTTCAGAATAATTTATGAAGATAGAAATAAGGTAAATTTTTCAAAATCCTTTAATATCAACTTGAATTGCGTTGAAAGAATTACATTAAGTCCTTGGCTTCCTAAGTCGTTGTCAGATACAATAAAGCAAATAATTAAGCAAATACCTAATTGTAAAAATATTGAAATCATTAGAACTGGAGTCGTTGATAATCTTGAATGGAAAAGAATTGCAGACAAATGTTTTTGAAGGAACTAAGAACAGTAAGGTCGGTGATCATGTGAAGAAGTATGGTGGATTGTTTGATTAAAATTTTTTGCGATGACAAAAGCAGCATATAACATATTAGAGGGGATATTTACGAATCAGATAACTGTTCTTAATATCGCAATTCCAATCACCCCACTTAATCTTAATTTAACTAAAAAACTTTGCTTAAAGCATAATTACGATATACACCTAGTAAAGGAACCAAAAACAGAAAACCTGCAGGTTTACGTAAAAGAAACTGACGCTCTTCGAGCATTAAATGAATCGGAAGTAATATCTGAAAGCACCCCACTTATTGATGTAATAGATTTACTCTGTCAGAAAGAGCATGTATTTGTTAAGGTAAAGAGGAATATCACTCATCTTGTAACTCGTTCAGATCTTGATTCTATACCGGTAAGAATTTGGTTGTTTGGAATGATCAGTCTTTTTGAAATAGGACTAAAAGAAAAAATCCAGCAACTTGGGATTGTATGGAAGGGAAAATTATCACCAGAAAGGTATGAATTGGCCGAAGAACTTTATTCTCTTAAGAAGTCAAGAAATGAAGAGATTAACCTTTTAGGATGTGTTCATTTAATTCGATGTAGGTTCAATTATTTTCAAAACCTTGGATTGTTTTAAAGATATTTTTCCTTTGGAGTGCTCCAAAAAGAATCTTAAATCAACCTTTAATAAGATCAATCTTCTGCGGGATGCACTGGCACATGGTCAAAAACTTCAAATTGAATGGGGGATAATTCACAAACTAATGCAGCTAATTTCTTATTCCTTGGGTAGGATCTGACTCAGAAAATAATCGATGATGTAACATATATGAAAGAATTTCTTACGGCAGCCGAGTTAATATTAAGAAGATATCAGAAACCATTGGAAGTAAACGATATAGTTTCAAAGGCACTTGAAGAAGATATCCTGAAATCCAAAGGAAAAACTCCCGAGAACACAATGCGGGCAAGGCTTTCCGAACACATAAGAAGCGAAGGATCCAATTCATTATTCATAAGAGTAGGAAAGAATAAATTTGCCTTAAGAGAAGGCGGATTTCAAGAGTATTTTGCAGAACCTTTTACGAAAAAAACAAATGAGTATGTAATATGCATCAAGCAAGAAAAAATCGATGAAATAGGACGGTTTTTTGGTTATTCGTCAAACTATAAGCCATATTTAGAAATATTTAAAAATCCTGAAAATATAGTGTTTGTCAAAAGAAGTGATGCAAATAACGATTATGCACTGAAACAACTTGTTTCTTATGTACTCATTAGAAACTTAAAAGGAGAAGTATTATCCTACATAAGGGGCAGTTATTCGAATATTAAAGATAGACTTCTACAAGGTGTATTGAATATTGGTTTTGGAGGTCATGTAAACCAGGAGGACTTTAACTTATTTGGGATTACAGACGGAGGAACACAAAATGCTGCATTACGAGAAGTATATGAGGAGTTGAATCAGATAAAAATTAAGGATCCTAAATTGATTGGAATAATTAACGATGATTCGACTCCGCTCGGATTAAATCATTTTGCATTTGTATACTCTACTATACTATTTGATGATGTTGATCTCAATACTATTTCGAGTGAGATGTCAATAAACCAGCTTCAGTTTCTAACATTACAAAAATTATTTGATAGATTCTCTGAGCTAGAATTTTGGTCTCAATTATTGGTGAAAAATGTTTTAAAAGAACAACCATACAAACCAAAGGTTAAAATAAAAAGTAAAAGATCCTTCAAGATAAATTTTCCACTGATAATTGTTGGTGAAATAGGTTCAGGCAAAACTGAGATTGCCAAACTATTGGCCAGGAGGTTGAAAGCAAAGTTTATTTCATCAAGAGAAATAGTTTCTGAATTAATAAAGAAGGTAGATTTCGGACTTGACTCACGTACCGATTTTCAAAATCAATCATATGAATTTATAGAACATTATGATGGTTGTAAGAAAATTGGAGAAAGAATATTAGACGAATTTAAGATTCATGAGAGAATTATTATTGATGGAATAAGACAACTGGATACTTTCAATTATATCAAAGAAAATCTACCTTTAGCCAAACTGATATATATAGATCTTCCTATAGATAGTTCCTTCGCCTTTTATAAGAGAAGGTGTAAAAGAGAAATAACTATTCATGAGTTTCGTGGAGTTAGGACACATCCAGTAGAAAGAGAGATAACTTTCTTAAAAAATAGAGCTGATTTATATATTTATAATGGTTCCACATTTGAAGATTTAATTAACGAATTGAATTCTTGGTTGAATGAAACGATTTAAATATCAATCTGAATATGAAGCAACAAATTCTTGTTTTTGGGAACCAATTCCCGGAAAATATGTAAAGCTTTTTGTTGAAAAATATGAAAAAGTATTAAACGGATTTAAAGTTTTAGATCTTGGTGCCGGGGAAGGTAAAAATGCAGTCTATCTTGCTACCAAAGGTGCGGAAATCAAAGCAATTGATGCATCAAAAGTTGCTTTATCACGATTTGCCTTACAACCAGATTATGAAACTGTAAAATCCAGAATTTATGTTAAATGTCAAGACGTAAGACTCTTAGAATATAATCCAAATTCTTTTGATCTTGTAGTGGCATATGGGATCTTTCATACATTTGATAATGTTGATCAGATTTACAACTTAATTACTAAGATATATAGTTGGCTAAACAAAGAAGGGTATTTGATTATTGTAACTTTTACGAATGAATTACGCCCTCCAGATGTTCAGAGTTATCTAAACTATAATGCATTTATTGAAAAAAATAGTTTTATCGCATCTTTAAAAAACTGGATAATTCTTGAAGTTGAAGAAGAAGTCATAGAAGAGGGTCATCCTCCAAATTTTATTAAACATAAGCATTCTTTGATAAGGTTAATAATCCAAAAAAATGACAACGCTCAATTCTAAAAAAGCTATTAGTGAGTTAAAGAAACATTACTTAGATAATAGGCTTATACCGTTTATTGGAGCCGGTTTTTCAATGAATTTGAATCTACCAGACTGGAAAGGTTTAATATTATCGCTAGGGAAAAAAATTGGATATGATGAAGAATTGTTCCTACTCCATGCTAGTTATCAAGAATTAGCCGAATATGTTAAAACGTACCATAAAAGAGAATGGCAGGAATTCATTCATATAATACATAGGGATTTCGATTCTGATCAAACTAGAAAATTAAGAAAAACCTCTAAACAACATAAGGCATTAGCTGGACTTAATTTTAAAACAATCTATACAACAAACTATGATTTACATATTGAGGAATCCTTAAAAGAAAATAAACGTAACGTTAGAACACTTGTGATCCTAGAAAATTTTTTTGAACCAGTTATAAGTGAAGATTGTACAGAAGTCATAAAATTTCATGGGTGTATTAATTATCCTGATACTATAATCTTAACAGAAAGTCAATATTTTAGTCGGATGGCTTTAGAGGATCCAGTTGATCAGAGGCTTAGATCTGATCTGTTGAGCAACAGTTTTTTATTCTTAGGTTATAGTTTTAGTGATCCAAATATTAGGTACATCTGGTACAAGATCCATACACTACTAGAAAAACAATCGGTAGAAAAAAAAGCCATTAGACCATCCTATGTAGTCTCATTTGGATTTGATGAAATACAGGCCAAATTACTGAATAGATGGAATATAAAACTGATATCATTAGATCCAACTAAAAAAGAGGAATCTCTAGAACAATTATTAGCCTCATTGAAATGAAACAGAAAACTATAAATATCAATACAATAAATCAGAGTAAACAAGAAGAAATTAAGTTCATTTTCAGGGATTTAGCTTTTGATATGCATATTCTTGCTGAAAACGGACAGCAATTCTTGCTGAAAGCGGACACCAATTCCTGCTGAAAGCGGACAGGGATTCCTGAGCAAAACGGACAGTCATGCACGCGAGAAACAGACAGCGGCGGACTATTCAAAACGGACAGTGATTCTTGCTGAAAACGGACACTTAATTGGTGATCATTCATTTTCCACGATAATTTTTTTTACTTCTGTTGATTCAACAACTACCAACCAAATCAACAGGAGGAAATTACATGCCAAGAAAACGAACAGACGTGGAAAAAATAAGAGAAATACTTCGATTAAGCTGTGATTTAAAGCTGAGTATAAGAAAGATAGCTGAAGCTTTAGAAATCAGCAAAACCAGTGTTGGGGAGTACCTGGCCGAGTTTAAACGAAGCGGGCTTTCCTATCCGGAAATTATTCAGATGGGAGACACGGAAGTCCTCGAGGTTTTTGAGCGGAGTAATAAAGCGAGTAATCCACTGTATGATAGCCTTTGCGGTGAGTTCCCCAGCTACGAAAAGGAGCTTGCCCGGGTTGGTGTGACTCTTTACCTGCTTTGGGAAGAGTACAAGGAAAGTAATCCTGAAGGATTTAGTTATTCCAGATTCTGTCATCATTATCGAATGTGGGAGAGCAAATTGAAGGCAGGTATGCACATAGAGCATAAGGCCGGGGATTTGATCTACACTGATTTTACAGGAAAAAAGATGCACTATGTTGATCCGGCTACAGGTGAGGTTCATGATGCTGAGATCTTCCTGACAGTACTTGGTGCCAGTCAGTTGATTTATGTGGAAGCAGTAAAAAGCCAGCAACTGGAAGACTGGATATGGGCCAATGAGAATGCCTGGCAATATTATGGTGGTACATCAAAGGGCATATGTCCGGATAATCTTAAATCCGCAGTTACCAAAGCATGCAATTATGAACCACTATTAAATGCGACTTATGATGACCTTGCCAGACATTACCGGACCGTGATATTGCCGACGCGGCCAGGCAAGCCTAAAGACAAACCTCTCGTAGAAAACGCGGTACGAATCGTGTACCAGAGAATATTTGCTCCACTACGAAATCAAACATTCTTTTCCTTGCATGAACTTAATGAGTCAATCAGAGAACGGTTAGAGATGGTCAATAATGCATCCTTCCAGCGCCTTGAAATGAGCCGGCGAGAGTTATTTAATGAAATTGAAAAGAATGAGCTGCAGCCACTACCTGCAGAGCGTTATGAAATAAGACAATATCAGATATCAAGAGTTGAGTTCCATCATCATATATACCTGAAAGAAGATAAGCATTATTACAGCGTCCCTTATCAATTTACCGGTAAGAAGGTAAAAACAGTTTACACAGGCAGAATGGTAGAGATCTACCATGAAAATGTCCGCATTGCATTACATAAGAGGAACCGACTTAAATATGGATATACCACTATTCCAGAGCATATGCCTGCATCCCATCAATTTGTGGAAGGATGGAATACAGAGCGATTTACCAAATGGGCATCGAATATCGGCGGATCTGTCGAAACATTTATTGGTCTATTGATAGAAAGCAAAGAACACCCTCAGCAGGCTTTTAAGTCCTGCCTTGGCGTATTGAATCTGGGAAAGAAATACAAAGCGGAAGAGATGGAGAAAGTGTGTAAAAGAGCATTGGAATATAACACCATATCCTTCCGCTTCATTGACAATGCACTAAAAAACAATGTCCATAAAATGGATGAATATATTGATATGAACTTAAAACTTCCCTTACATGAAAACATCAGGGGAAGGGATATTTATAAATAAATCATTTAAAACAAAAACGATTATGAATCAAACAGCAACGATGCAAAAACTTGAAGAGATGCGACTGCATGGCTTTTCCAGGGTTTATCGAGAAATGATGGAGACAGGCATGAATAATAACTTTACAATAGATGAAGTAATATCCCATCTTGTGCAGGCTGAATGGGATGAAAGATACAATAGAAAGCTTTATAGATTAATAACCCAAGCCCGGTTCCGGTACCAGGCAAGTATGGAACAGATCGATTACATTGAAAAAAGAAATCTGGATAAAACCATTATGTTAAGGCTATCTTCCGGCGACTGGATAGCAAAGAAACAGAATCTGCTCATTACCGGTTCCACTGGTCTTGGAAAAAGTTATCTCTCCTCTGCATTAGGACATCAGGCATGTCAGCAAGGGTATAAAGTTCTATATCGCAACAGTGGAAAACTCTTTGATGAGCTGAAGATCGCAAAGGCCGATGGAAGTTATATTAAAGAAATAAGCAAGATAGAAACACAGGATTTACTCATAATAGATGATTTTGGACTAAAACCGCTTGACAGTCTTCATCGATTAATACTTCTTGAAATACTTGAAGACCGGCATGGTAAAAGATCAACATTGATTACTTCACAATTACCTGTAAATAAATGGTATGACATTATTGGAGAACCTACAATAGCTGACGCTATCCTAGACAGATTGGTTCACAGTTCACACAGAATAGACCTTGATGGAGATACGATGAGAAAGAAATATAAAAATGATTAATTTAGGAGAATTAAATGGACGAAAATGAATGATAAAATAAGTGTCCGTTTTCATCAGGACTGAGTGTCCGCTAAAGTCAGGACTGAGTGTCCGAAATCACAGGAATACGCATTTGATATACAGTTTCTTAACTATGAGGTTAGAGAAATTTTATCTCAAGATGTTGAAGAAGTGGTTAAAAGCAAAGCAATTTCTGCCTATAAAAGATGGAGGCTACCAGTTGTTGTAGAACATGGATCTTTAAAAATTCAATATTTCAATGGATTTCCGGGTGCATTATCAAAACCCATGTGGGATCTTACGAACGGTAAATCTGTAAAACCATACCAAATGGAAATACAAGAGAAGCAGGTGGTTATTTCATGTGTGGGTTTCTGTGATGGCAAAATATTGAGAATGTTTACCGGAGTTACAAAGGGGGTGATATCAACCGATTCTAGAGGGAGCTATGGCTTTTTCAATTTGATCCAATCTTCATCCCTAAAGGGTCTGAAAAAACTTATGCAGAAATGCAACTAGAAGGTAAGCATCCGGCGTAGTACATCTTTTTTCAGTTGTCGCGGCTGATTAATTTTCAGCCAAACATTTAAAGATGATAAACGAATCAAAAATTCTGGAGCTGATCAAAAGACAAAAGGCGACAGGACTTACCATTACCGCCTTTTGCGCCAACGAAGGCATTCCAAAATCTTCCTACTACTATTGGCGGAAAAAGACTCAAGCAAGGAACCAGGGAAGCGCTTTATACCATTACTTGTTAATACCACACCAGTCACCATGAGTGGACCTTCAAAGAACTTCACTCGGGAGCAGGATGATCATCACACAGCTCAGGCGATGATTTTCTTCTGGAGACTAATCTATCCCAACGGAACAAGGCTCCGAATAAAAAATGACCTTGACCTTGACCATATTCGTTCACTTGTTTGACTTCTGGACTAAGATTATGTTCCATCTTCATAGCTCACTGAAGTATTATCTATATCCTCTTCCGGTAGATATGCGAAAAAGTTTTTACACCCTGAGTGGTGTTGTAAATTCATACATGAACCAGAATGTCCGTGATGGAGGGGTTTTCATCTTCATGAACCGCCACCAGAATGTGATGAAGATCCTGCACATGGAATATGCTGGACTTGTAATCTATCATAAGAAATTAGAATCAGGCCGGTTTAAGCTGCCGGCTTTTGATGAAAATACCGCTTCGATAACCATAAACTGGCAGGATCTAATGACTATGGTGCAAAGTGTACGAATCAGGAGTGTAAAACTTCGTAAAATTGTTAATAAAAACCTGTTATTCAGATAGTTATTAACATTTTTTAGTTTGGAAGTTCGCTTTGTTTTGTTATCTTTGACACAGGCAAAAACGAAAGAAACCTGTGGATAATTTAGCTGATAAAGATACATTTATAGAGACCCTCCTTCAGGAGCGCGATGAGCTTTATCAGGAACTCTCCAAATTACGTCAGATTGATGGTGGAGCATTGGCTCAGGCAGAAAAGAAGATAGCAGACGTTCAGAGAAGCTATAGAAGAGAAAGATCGTTTAATCAAAAAGTTAACTGACCAGTTGGCCTGGCTCAGGCGTAAGTTCTGGAAAGCCTCCAGTGAAAAGTACATACCTGTAGATCCTGCTCAGCGTAAGATTGATTTTGATGGCCTTGACGTACTTCCTGAAGAGGAGGAAACAATCAAGGATGCAGCCAGTGAAATAGACACATATAAGCGCAATAAGCCGGAGCATACTAAGAAACAACCTGTCCGATTGACACTTCCGGAGGATCTCCGCCGTGAGGAAGAGATCATCGAGCCCGAAGGCATTGATGAGAACTGGGTGCGTATAGGTGAAGAGGTAACCGAACAGTTGGAGCATAAACCCGGAGAGATCTATGTAAGGCGGATCATTCGTCCGAAATACGCTCTGAAAAAGGATTTACAGGTGCAGCAGGAACTGGACATGGATGGCAGCCTGAATAAAACTGTAAAGATCGCTCCACTTCCACTCTTACCTCTTCCCAGGAGTAATGCCGGAGCCAGTTTGCTGGCCGAGCTAATCATGGGTAAATACATGTATCATCTTCCATTTCACAGACAGATATCCCTGTTTAAGCTTGAGGGAATAAGAATACCGGCATCTACTGTAAATGACTGGTTCGCTGGTTGTAGTGATTTACTCAGGGCCTTGTATTACAGATTAAAAGAGATTGTGCTTGAGTGCGACTATATACAGATCGATGAAAGTACCGTACCGGTTATCAACCATGAAAAGCAACGGGCAGTAAAAGCATATCTGTGGGTGGTTCGTGATGTAATGAAGAAACTTGTATTTTTTTATTACGATAAAGGCTCACGTGCACAGAAAGTAGTAATAGAACTTCTTCATAATTTTAAGGGCGCTGTACAGACAGACGGCTATGAGGCATATTCCATATATGAGAACAAAAAGGGTGTATTGCTTCTTGGTTGCTGGGCACATGCAAGACGAAAATTTATTGAAGCCCTGAAGGAAGACAAAGCCGGAGCTCAGTATGCCCTTGAACAAATCGGGTTAATATATGCAGTGGAATCCATGGCAGATGACCAGGAGCTGGATTACCAGAAAAGGGCAGAGCTTCGAGCAAGACTTGCTTATCCAATATTATTTGGTTTTGAGAGATGGATCGTAAGTTACATGCCCAAAGCGTTACCAAAAGGCAGAATGAGTCAGGCTTTAACATATACATACTCTTTGTTCCACAGACTCTCCAGGTATCACCTTGATGGCCGGTACCGGATAGATAATAACCTTGTTGAAAATACTATTCGTCCTCTGGCTCTTGGGAGAAAGAATTACATGTTCTGTGGTAATCATGATGCGGCAGAGAATGCTGCAATCATGTACTCGCTGCTTGGATGCTGTGCTGCAACAGATGTAAATCCCAGGGAGTGGCTGACCGATGTGATAACAAGGATACCTTATTATAACAACGATTACAGCCTTGATCTGGCAGATCTCCTGCCTCATAACTGGAAGGCAGCACGTGAACTCCAGAAAACTCCAATAGAAATCCAATAATTACTGGATATCATTGGAAAAAGTTGAACTGTCCAATCATTTTCTAAAGAATTTCAAAGAACTCCAACAAAGTTGTACTGAAAATTAAACATTCCAAGATAGCCTGGATCAGATTGCTGCATACACGTGGTTCGCCGAATGCTTACAT
>CAVUXT010000049.1:0-45766 GCA_963745465.1 uncultured Bacteroidota bacterium
TGCATATCAATATCATTTTCCCGATGATAAAATAATTCCAGAAAATAAAATGAAGACTGATCGCCTTACATCAATGGATTCAGAATATATTATTTCCCAATCGCTATATAAAGATATGCTGACTATAGAATATTTAAATGAACGAATAGAACAATCAGTGAGCGCGGGAATTTATAAAAAGGGAAAGCTTGTTGCCTGGGCGCTTACACATGATGATGCTTCTTTGGGTTCAATGCACGTGCTGGAGGAATTCAGGGGGAAAGGATATGCAAAAGAAATAACAATCTCATTGATTAGACAATGCAGAGAAATAGGAAAAACTCCTTTTCTCCAATGTGAAAAGAAAAACACTCCGGCTCAAAAACTGGTCGAAGGAATTGGTTTTGTAAAGGATAGAAATGTTTCCTGGCTAAAGCTTAGATAATTCCATCCTAATAAAAGGTATGGTAATATTCATTTTCTAATTTGACAAAGATAAAAAATTAGTATATTTTAGTTATGAGCATATGCTCATAATTATAATTATGGCCAGACCAAAGAAATATCGTAAAATAAAATGTAATCCGGCGGTACTTTATTTTAAGCCGAAAGGAATTCCTATGTCTGTGCTTGATGAGATTGTTCTTGAGCCGGATGAGTTGGAGGCTATTCGATTGGGTGATTTATTAGGTTTATCACAGGAAGAATCTGCAGAAAAGATGAATATATCAAGGGCAACTTTTGGCCGGATAATTAATTCGGCAAGATTTAAAGTTGCTGATGGCATTTTAAACGGGAAAGCGCTTCATATTTCAGGCGAGCTGGCCGAAAAATTAAGTGAAACTCTTTCAATCGTTTGTCATTCCTGCGGAAAAAAAATGAAAGTAAAACGAGATGAATTATCAAACGAATGCCCGGAGTGTTCTATTTAAATAAATTAATAGTGGGGTAATAAAATGAAAATAGCAGTTGCAAGTAACGATTTAAAGCGTGTAACCGGTCATCTTGGAAAGTGTAAATCATTTATAATTTATAATGTTGAATCAGGGAAGATTACAGGTAAGGAAATAAGGAAAAATACATTCACTCATCACAGGCAGGAAGTCAGAGAAAACCATGAGCATGATGGCGGCCATCACCACAGCCACGCAGCACTTGTCGAGGCGCTTAGTGATTGTGAAACAGTAATTTTCCAAAGTGGAGGCTGGCGTGTAATAGAGGACCTTAAAGCCGGAAATGTAATTCCATTTTTAACTGAGGAAAGAATTGCCGATGAAGCGGCAGAAAAATATATTAAGGGTGAACTTATTGAAAGTGGCGAAAACACTTGTGATCACAGCAATTAATATTTAAAAATTATGCCATATTTTATTTCTGACGCTTTACTTGAAAGTATTAAGATTACGTTGTTCGTAATGGTTATGATGACCGCAGTTGATCTGCTTAATGTGTGGAGTAAAGGTAAATTCGCTCTTCTGCTGGATTCAGCTGGCAAGTGGAAGCAATATTTTGTTTCCTCAGCTGTCGGAACGGTTCCGGGATGCATGGGTGCTTTTGCAAATGTTAGTCTTTATATGCACGGAATGATAAGTTTTGGTGCTCTCTCGGGAAGCATGATTGCTACATCAGGGGATGAAGCATTTGTTATGCTGGCTATGTTCCCCGGAACAGCTTTAATACTTTTTATAACCCTGTTTCTTATCGGAATATTTTCTTCAAAAATAATTGATTCGGCCGTAAAAAGATTCAACATACAAACCTGCACAGATTGCGAAGTAAAGCAATACCATAAAAATGAAAAAGGTTTCAGACATTATTTTAATGAGCATATTTGGGGACACATAATTAAACATCATTTGTGGAAAACGTTTTTGTGGACTTTCGGAGCTTTAATTTTTCTTGGAATAGGAACACACTATTGGAATATTGGAGAAATATCCCACAAATATATTTTTCTTGTTTTGATTTTATCTGCCCTGGTTGGTTTAATTCCAGAGTCAGGACCAAACTTAATTTTTGTAACAATGTTTGCTACAGGAGTAATCCCGTTTTCAGTCTTGCTGACTAACTCTATTGTGCAGGACGGACACGGTCTTTTACCAATGCTTTCGTATTCGGTAGAGGATTCCATTAAAATTAAATTATTTAATTTGTCAATAGGATTGATTATTGGTACTGTTCTATACATGGTGGGGATATAAAAATCCCTCTTCAATTATTAAAGAGGGATTTTAAAGTTTGAATTATTTCTTCTTAAACAAGGCTGCCATCTTATCCGGAGTAATAGGATCGGGAACTTTATTATGAATTGCAGGAAGCGAATGCAGGTAGGCGAATATCGCTTTCAAATCATTATCGGTGCACTGACCAATGTACATCCAGGGCATAGGAGGAAGAAGCGGTCTTCCGATTCCCATATGCTTTCCGCTCCTTAAAGCTTTAATAAATAAATCTTCCGTCCAGGTTCCTAAGCCGGTTTCGTTATCCGGTGTAAGGTTAGCTGTAAAAGATACTCCCCATGGGCCTACCCATGAAGTGAAATCTGTAGCACCTGTCAATACCCACTGTCCCTTTTTATAGACCGCAGGATCAATTTCACCCAACGGCTCATCGGCCGGATGTCCGGATAGCAACTTTGTAGTGTCAGGCACGGGACCCATTGCGGTCATTACTTTTGGTGAATGACAATCGTTGCAGGCCCCTAAATTTACAAGATACTTTCCGTGTGCAATCTGTTCATCCTGTGTCATGGGCTTTTGTTCAGTATTTTGTGAACAATTAAGCTGAAAAAAAATTAAGGAAAGAAAGACAACGGAAACGGAGGCAATAAAAAGAGCTCTTTTCATAGCACACCTTTTTAAATATGAATGAATAATTTAATTAAAAAAATTATATAGAAGAGGAATTTCACAAATAAAATTGGCTACATAATTATTTGTGATTATGAATAAAAATAGTGAATAAAAACATAAAAATAACAATTATTTTTTGCTGCTTATAAGTCCTTTATTTACTTATATTTTTAGGTGGATTGTCAGATATATCTGTTAAGTTTTTAAGTCTTCCCGTTTTTCGGACTGCATCTTTAAGCAGAAATTCAATCTGCGCATTTAGGCTGCGCAGTTCATCAGCGGCCCATTTTTCGAGCACTGAGTGAATATTCTCATCTATTCTTAACAAAAATTTTTTCTTCGCAGCCATATCTAATTATTTTATTAACCGGCATGAGCCGAACGTCTTCTTTGTAGGGACAAGTACCAGGCAAGAATTATTACCCACGGATATTCGTCCAGCAGTTCTGATTTATGATCAATGTGAATTTCCGTCTTATTCTTTATAGAAACCCTTTCCTTAAATGTAGCCAAAATATTACCGGATAAAGTTTGTACACTATATCCTCCCCGGAGTATTTTCTGATCAATTATCATTTGTTCCCCCTTATAGAGCTTTACAGTTCCCCGGAATTTAAAACCTTCTCTTTTATATGTTGCATAAGGTAGCTCATAGCCTATCTGCCTGATTGCAATTTCAGATTTCCAGAAACCATTACGATAAATTTCCCATTCATCGGTTCCCATTTTAAATATAAACGTTAAACCGAAAAATCCCTTTGAGCGAATTGTTCCCAAGACTTCTTCGCCGTATTTTAATTCGTAATTGCTCTTCCATACAGATGGCTGGTGAATAATTAATGTCTCACCAGCCAGGTCGGATAAACTTTTCATTTTAGTAACTGTTTTTATTGGTAAATAGTTCCAGTGTTAATTACAGGCATAGCTTCATGATCGGCAACCAATGCGACCATTAAGTTATTTACCATTTGTGCTTTTCTTTCTTCATCAAGATTAACAATTTTTTTGTCGCTTAAATCCTGAAGCGCTTGCTGTACCATTCCAACAGCACCTTCGACAATTTTAAATCTTGCTGCAACAATTGCCTGGGCCTGTTGCCGTCGTAACATTGCCTGTGCAATTTCCTGTGCATAAGCTAAATGTGTAATTCTGGCTTCAACTACATCTACTCCGGCAATTTCAAGTCTCGTTTGCAATTCCTTTCGAAGATTATCAGCAACCTCAGTCGGGCTGCTTCTCAACGATTCCTTTTCTCCTTCGTTCGTATCGTAAGGATATTCCGAAGCAAGAGTACGAATTGCTGTTTCTGCCTGAATAGCAACGAACTGTTCATAGTTCTCAACATCGAAGACCGCACGCGCAGGGCTCGTAACTTTCCAGACAACCACTGCCGCAATTTCAATCGGATTTCCGTGCAAATCATTTACTTTAATTTTGTCACTGTTAAAATTTCTGATTCTCAGTGAGACGTGTCTTTTCTGTGTAAATGGATTTACCCAGAAGAAGCCGTCATCTTTTACTGTCCCGTTGTATTTACCGAAAAGTATAAGCACACGTGAATCATTGGGCTGGATCACCATAAATCCGATGTTCCAGAAAATTGTAAAAAAGATCATTGGCAAAGCTGCAACCAAAAACAGCGGTTCATCCAGCTTAATCATAAAAAAGAAAAGCAGAACATCGATTACCAGGTAAACGAAAGTAAGAGTCAGAGCAACAAAACCACTGATCTTTTTTCCGGCTTTTTCACTTATTGTTTCCATTAAATCTCTCCATATAAATTTGATATTGTAATGATATCATATTAATAGCAAAAAAGCAAGTCGCAAATATATTATATTATGTAAAGCTAGAAATGGTTTTTGGAATTATCTTTTTAATTCTGGGGTTCCACTTATATTGGGGGAAACTCCTGGGTGGGGTCTTCTGTTCAACTCTAGGTTAATATTTTAATTTATTCGTAGTATATACGATAAATTCACTCACTGGTCTTCTTTTTTACCAATAATTGCTAATAATTAGCCGGCATAAGTGTTTTGTAGTATGCTGCCATAATAATGGCTAAATACCTACTTATCTGCTTATTTTCAAAGATTATCAAATCCTGTACTTTCCTGCTCATCTTCCACTACTAATTTATTATTTTCTACCCTGTCTTTAATCTCATTTTTTAAATTTGGTGTTCTATCCAGCTCTCTTCTTACAAATTTGTACATTTTGATATTACTATACTCAAAATCTTCAACATCGTAAATAATTTTTTTGTTTTTATAATCAATCTTTAGATTATCAAATAATGTTTTAGAATTAACATAATAATATTGTCCCGCCTTAAGGACTTTTAAAGATTCGCCATCATCAAACTTTTTTATTACAACATATAGGCTGGTGTCTGTCTTATCTTCAGTATTTAGGCCTATTTTTATTAGTTTTCCTTCATCCAAACCAAATTTTTTGATAGCTGATTTTGAAAATCCCATTTTCCCATTTATGTGAATTGTAGCCTTTACACTTTCCCCTGTTTCAGGTGGTTTTATAAACTCTATTTTCATCGCTATTCCTTTTTTCTGTCTAACTTAAAAAAAATATAAATTCCAACCAAGTTAATTTTTGAATTTTCTGTATGTAAATTAATACGCAGGTGGCATCATAAATTTTAAGCGTTTTATAAGCCATCAAAATAATCAATAACTGCCATTTATTATAAGCAGTTTTGAGGCAAAGAACTATAAAATATTAATCCTTCATAAAAGGATAAATTTGAGCTAATAGCAGATGCTAAGAAATTTTACCAGGCTTTTGTAAGTTTAATTTACCAAAACCAAGGTTGGCTGCTAATGCCTCCCAATTTCTATATAAATCATTCGTAGTGTAGGAATAGCTAACAATCTAATGAGTAATTAAAATGCAATCATAACTAAAAGGACATTGATTTATAACACAAAAAGTTACAATAATATTTTAACCACTCATCAATTCAAAACGCTGTCTGTAACAATATTTATCTATTATGAAATCTTTTCACTGTATGTGAAATTATCAATGCTTAAATTATTCTAAACTATTTTAATATTATTCTAAACTTAGAACTCCCAAAAAATGTCGACTAATAAATCAAACAGCCATGATCCGCATTTAGGTAAAACACTGAGAGAAGATTTCAGTCAGGTGGATTTTATGGGAGAGATAAAAAAGGAATTTCGAGAGCTAAAAAACTTTTACATAGATGAGCAAAAGAAAGAACGCTTGAAAAATATGAACCGGGCAAGCGGAGGGGTTCATGTTTTTATATGGCTGTTAAAAAGTCTATTTTTTCGTCTCAGCCCATTTCGAAGAGCACTTACAGTTTTAGGGTTTGTGTTTTTTCTAATTGGTAAAATAAATGTTGTTGACACTGGAAGTGATAAAGTAATTGTAGACCTAACAATTGTTGGCGGAATAATGATCTTGTTTGTTTTGATGCTGGAGCTAAAGGACAAATTGCTGGCAAAAACTGAACTTGAGGGCGGAAGAAAGGTTCAAAAAGCTTTGCTACCGGAAGAAAATCCGGAAATTCCCGGGTGGAAAGTCTGGCTTTATTCCCGACCTGCAAATGAAGTATGCGGCGACCTTGTTGATTATTTAAAATTAAGTGAGTCACACATTGGGTTAACCATGGCTGACGTTGCAGGAAAAGGCTTGAGCGCCGCATTAATGATGGCAAAACTTCAAGCTACAATCCGGGCGATCGCAAACGAAAAAGATTCCCTTTCAAAAATTGCGGAAAACATTAATCATATTTTCCATCGTGATAGTTTGCCGAGTTTATTTGCTTCAATGCTTTACATTCAGGTAATGCCTGAAAAAGGAAAATTAAAATATGTAAATGCAGGGCATCTTCCACCGCTTAGTTTTAAAGGGTGAATTTATTGAAGAAATGCCCAAAGGCGATGCGGCTATAGGCATTATCAAAGATTCAAAGTTTAAAGAACAGAATATAGAACTAAAACAGGGTGAAGTTTTAATAGTTTATTCTGATGGTGTTACAGAAGCTGCAAATGAAGTGGGACAATTTTTTGGAAAGGAAAGGCTTATAAACACAATTAAAAAATATTACAATCTCCCCGCAGATAAACTTGGCGAAGCAATAACCAGGCAGGTAGAAATTTTTTCCGGAGAAGCGCCAAGAAGCGACGATCTTTCCCTGATAGTTTTAAAAAGAGAATAAATAAGAATTCATCCAATCCAAGTTTTCAGCATTCTATTTCTTCAGGAGTTTAAATGCGTGGCTCCAGTTATTATTTTTAAATCCATATTCTATCCAAATTTGAGCATAGGCTTCAAGCAAAAATGATTTTGTGATATCGCCTAAATCAATAACACTTTTCCATCCCCAATTTTCAGCAAATGAATTTACAGTTTTTTTGGCTTCATCATCGTTTCCGGCAATAAATAAATCAGGTTCGCCTTCTTCACGTTTCGGATTACACATTATAAATGCACCGATGGTATTAAAAGCCTTTACTATTTTAGAATCCGGAAGCATTCTTTGAATTTTTTCTCCGCCTGATTCCCCGGGAGTTGAAACAAATCTTGGCGGGACACCTTTTGAAAAATCAAGCGGATTTGTAACATCTATGACGATTTTTTTAGCAAAGTTTTCTTTTCCGGCAAGTGTGATTGCATTTTGCGTACCGTCCCACAGCGAAGCAATAACTATTAGCCCTCCGAATTTAGCTGCGTCCTCAAAGCTACCAGTTGTACCTTTATTTCCTGCTGAATTTCTCCAGTCGTTTAATTTTGTAGAATTACGCGAGCCGATTTTAACATCGTGTCCTAGCCTAATAAAACCCAGACCAAGCTGCTGACCGACTACTCCTGAACCAATAATTCCAATTTTCATGCTTACTCCAATTACTATAATTTATCTTTTGAGATAAAATAACATTTTTGAGGAAATAAACAGGTCAAAATGTCTGTGGTAAAGCAAGGACACTAAAGCGTGTCTCTATTAAAGTGGAATTAATTCATTATTCTAATTCTATCATCAATCTCCTTGCCAAAATGATCTTTATATATCTTTTTATATTTTTCGAGAAGACTATCCGGTAATTCTTTTCCATTTACTTCAATTTTATCTTTTGTGAAGTCAAGATCAAAATCATCAGAATTTTTATTGAGATACCCGTCTTTAATTAGTTCAGCCTTTACATCCTTGAGAAAATCTTTTAATTCCTTCATTTTTTCACTTAGATGCGACATATCAATCTTTAGATCCTTCATCCTAAGTTTAAGCTTATCCAGGTTCAGCTTATCAAAATCTACATCGACATGTATATTAAAGTTCTGTTTGCTTAGAGATTCTGAAATTTCCATATTGATTTTTTCCCATTTTTCCTCATTAAATAAATCTTCATCTCTTAGCTTCTCCATATTTTTTTTGATTTGCTCCATCATTTCCTTATAATTTTCATTGTCGAAATGAAAATCATATTTAAAATTCTTCATTTGCTCTTTTAGTTTTTTCATTTGTTCTTTGAAAGCTTCGCTGTTGATATAGAAAGTGGAGTCAGGAAATTTAAAGTCTTTAAGCGAATATGTGTCATCATAGATATGACTGGTATGCTTAAAAACCATATCTTTATATTTTTCAATTTCCTTTCCAGAGAGTTTTTCGTCATTTCTGTACAGGGATTCAATATTTCCATTTCGGATGACTGCAGTCCAACAAATTAATTCTCCATTTTCTTCCGTGGTAAAGGAGTAGGCTTTCACTTTTGGAGAATTATTAAAATTATTATTTGAATTGGATTCGTATCCCCCTGAATTTGAGTTAAAACCAAATGAGAGTGAAACCAGCAAAATAATCCATAATGCAACAAATATTATTTTAGAATTTTTAAGGCTTTTCATTTTTACTCCTTTTTTTCTTTTGACGAATAAATCGTGGCTTTGTTCAATATTCTTCAGTTTATTTTTAACAAAAAAGAGATTACTTTGATAGGTGGTTATAAAACAGGATAGACGAAATTTGTTCTGGTAGCCATTCATCCAAATTAGTTTGTAAAGGCTTAAAATATTTTTCAGCTTTCAGATGTAACTGGTAATCCATAATTAAATTTATAAATAATTAACAGGAATAATATTTATGCAAATTCTTAAAAGAATTGCAATTTTATTCATTTTATTATTAGCAGCATTTCCTTTAATCGTTGCGAAAAATGATAATCATGATTTTATTGTTTCAACTGGCTGGCTTTCGAAACATCTTAAGGATCCTAATATTGTGATAATTGAAATAGGACAGAAAGAAGCTTACGATAAAGAACATATTCCAGGTGCAGTTTTTTTAACATTAACGGAGATATCTACGCCAAGAGGTGAAGGGTTAACTCTGCAGATGCCTGCAATGCAGAAATTAATATCTACATTTGAAAAAGTTGGAGTTTCAAATAATTCACGAATTATTCTATATTATGGTAATGATTGGGTGACGCCAACGGCAAGGTTTTATTTAACTCTCGATTATATGGGTCTTGGTGAAAACACTTCTATATTAGATGGCGGGTTACCGGAATGGAAACAGGAAAAACTCCCGGTGACTTCTAATATTGTAAAAGTTAAAGTAGGAAAAATAACCATTGTTAATCCTCATAAAGAAATTATTTCTGATGTAACCTTTGTATCGAAGAATCTTAATAATCCTAAAATTCAGATAGTTGATGCAAGAACTCAGGATTTTTATTCCGGAACGGATACAAGTTACCACAGACCCGGACATATTGCCGGAGCGACAAATATTCCTTTTACATCTCTCACCACTGACAGTCTACCATATTTATTTAAAAGTAAAGAAGAGTTGCAAGAAATTTACAAGAACGCAGGTGTAACAAAAGGAAAAACCATGGTGGATTATTGTCACATTGGGCAGCAGGCAAGTCTGGTATACTTTGTAGCAAGATATTTAGGATATGATGCAAAGCTCTATGACGGCTCTTATGAAGAATGGGATAAACGAACAGATCTTCCTGTTATAGGTCCGGTAAAAAAAAGAAATTAAAATGAAAACGCTGGATAAAACAATTTCATTCTCTAAAGTTAATGCAAACGGAAAAGAAAAATTAATTTCCCTGCCGCAAGCATATTGGAATCCTTATGTAGCTGGAGTAGGGCTGGGTCTTGTGTTGCTTGCCGCATTTGTAATTATGGGGAAAGGCCTTGGTGCATCCGGAGCATTTTCTACAGTAGTATCAACCAGCGTAAATGCAATTGCGCCAGCAGCCGGGGAAAGAAATGAATTCTTTTCAACTTATTCAGATCAGGTTTCAGCAAATCCGTTAAAAGACTGGTATGTGATTGAAGTTATAGGAATTTTAATTGGGGGATTTATATCAGGATTTTTTGCACATCGAATTAAAAAAACTGTTGACAAGGGACCGAACATATCTGTAAAAGGAAGATTCCTTTATGCATTTTTTGGCGGCACAATAATGGGAATCGGGGCTAAACTTGCCCGCGGATGTACAAGTGGACAGGCATTAACCGGCGGCGCGCAGCTTAATGTTGGAAGCTGGCTTTTTATGATTTTCATTTTTATTGGTGGTTATGCAGCAGCCTATTTTGTAAGGAGGCAATGGATATGAGTGCGCCTTATTTTGTTCATGGACTGATTGGTGATGGCACTAGTTTAATATTTGCTATTGTGATTGGAATATTTTTTGGATTCTTCCTTGAAAGAGGGGGACTTGGAAACGCAACAAAACTCGTAGGGCAGTTCTATTTTTATGATATGACTGTATTTAAAATGATGTTATCAGCCATTATAACAGCGATGCTCGGACTTTTCTGGCTTTCTTATTTTGGTTTACTAGATCTTTCACTGGTTTATTTAATTCCAACTTATATAATTCCTCAGATTATTGGCGGGTTTGTTTTCGGAATCGGATTTGTAATGGGCGGACTTTGTCCCGGTACCTCCTGTGTGGCTTTAACTACCGGAAGAATCGACAGCATAATTTTAATATTGGGAATGATTTTCGGTATTTTTGTTTTTGGAGAAGCGTTCCCATTGATCAGAAATTTTTATTATTCGACTTCTTTGGGTAACGCAACATTTCCGCAAATATTAAATGTCCCTTATGGTGTGTTGGTTCTTGTGGTTGTGATTGTTGCCATTGCGGGATTTATTGCCGCTGAAAAAATCGAAAAGAAATTTGCAAACAAATGAGATTAACTCCTAATAAAATTCTTGCAGGCTCTGCAATTATTCTTTCAGTTTTTGCCTTAATTGCCGGAAGCCCTTTCACGAGTATACATAGTTATATTAATCCAGAACAGTTTGCTGATTCCATTATTTCAAAAAAACAGGATTTAGTTATTGTTGATCTAAGGGATAAAAAAGACTTTGAGGAATATCACATTCCTTCTGCAATAAATTTAAATCCTGATAAAATTGATTACTCTTCTTTTAACAAAAGCTTTATAGTGGTTTTTTATTCCGCCAGAGACAATGTTTCAAAATCTATGCAATATAAATTTGAAAAAGAAGGATTTAAAAACGTCTATTTCCTTAATGGTGGAATTGACGACTGGATGAGTAAAATTATTTTTCCTGTACTTCCGAAAAATGCGTCGGAAGAAGATAAGAATAATTTTGAGAAAATTGAAAAGAGAAGTATGTATTTCGGTGGGCGTCCGGAGAAAGAAGCAGCAGTTAAAAAAGCTTACAGAAGAGAAGGTTGTTGAAGTATTTTTAAATCGCAGTATGTTTAGATTTTAGACTAAACATCATTATTGCAGAAGCAACACAAAAACCAAAAGCTCCAATCCATAAAGTGAATGATCCAAAATTTTCGAGGACTAGCGTACCGAGCCATGGACCAGCAATGAATGCAATGCTGAATGACATCTGGTAAAACCCCATATATTCACCCCGTTTTTTTGCCGGCGCAATTCCAGAAACAAATGAAGTGCTTGCCGGAAAGACTATCATTTCACCAAAGGTCCATATAATTATTGTAATTATCAGGAATGGAATGTTGTGAGCAAATGCCATTCCGCCAAATCCAATTGCAGTTAAAATTGCACCAAAGGTTAGGGTTTTTTTATCACTCCATGTGGAAAGATAGCTGTTCAATGGAACTTCAACAAAAATTATCAATCCGGTATTGACGATCGTAAGCGCTCCGTAAGTAGCTGTGGAAAAGCCCAGATCGTGGACTAGAAATAAAGGCATCGTTGACATATGTTGGAAGAAAACCATTACTACTGGTATAAGTGCAATGAGAAATAGCACAAGGGACTTATCTTTTAACACTCCTAAATGTTTTTCTTCAATTATTCCCGAATATGACAAAGCTCCTTCGGGTTCTTCAATTTTATCCCATCTTGAAAGTATTAAAAATATTGCAGCTATTATAGAAGTTATTCCATCAACATAAAAAATTATTGAAAAATTTATGAGAGTTAAAAGTCCGCCAATTACAGGACCGATACTCATCCCTAAATTTACAGCAAGCCGGTTAAGTGCGAATGCTACTCTTCTTTGATCTGCCGTAACTACTTCGGAGATCAGAGATAAATTTGCCGGACGGAAAGCCTCGTTTATTACTGCAAAAACAAAAGTGAAAGCGATTATTAAAAAATAATTTTCAATAAATGGATAAATGAATAATATTATTCCGGTCATGAAAAGAGATATTTTCATAATTCTAAAAGGGCCAACTTTATCGGCAATCTTTCCAATAACCGGAGCTGTAAGGAGAGAACCAATTCCATAAACGGCGAGAACGAAGCCCGCCTGTCCTTCACTATAATTAAAATGTTTAGTCATGTATAATGCTAGAAAGGGGAGAACCATAGTTCCTGATCGATTTATTAATGTCGCGGAAAATAAAACCCACATATTATGTGGCAGGTTCTTCAATCCTTTCCAGGGATTAATCATTAAGCACTCTTTATAAAATATGAGTTAATAAAAAGGAGAAGAAATTTAATTAAGATGGACAGAATTAAAAAATTATTTATTTAAGATTTTTCTGCGACACCGGAACCAATTTGTCGATTTATGTATTCAGAGTAATCCTTAATGATTGGTGTGTAAGATTCATTAAACAGTACAGATGAAATCAAAAAATCAGCCGTTGATCGGTTGCAGGCAGTTGGTACATTATACAACACAGTAATTCGTAAAAGAGCTTTTACATCAACGTCATGAGGCTGAGGCTGCATTGGATCCCAGAAAAATATTATCATATCTACGTTGCCCTCAGTAATCAATGCACCTAATTGCTGGTCACCTCCAAGCGGCCCGGATTTTAATTTTTTAATTTTATGTTTAAGCTGGCTGTTTGTTGTTGCTCTCTTTTTTAGGGCCTCTTCTACTAGCTTACCGGTGGTTCCGGTACATATTATTTGATGATCCGACAGCACTTTCCAGTTCCATTCAACCCATTCTATCAAATCAGGTTTCCTGTTATCGTGGGCTACTAATGCTATCCTTTTATGTTTTTTCATATATTTCCTTCTAAGTCTTAATCTTACTCTTGTTCTTAATCTTAATCATTTGAGAGAGAGTAAGATTATGATCAAGATTAAGAACAAGAAATTATTACTCATACGAGTTTACATCAATTAGTTGATTTTTTCCATCTGCATAAAATGCATACTGAAATCCTTTCTTAATAGCATAGCCGCCTATGTCACCATACTTGTTCAGAGCAATAAAACCAACCTGAAGATCTTCATATTTCATATTTTTTGCCATTATTCTCTCGACTGCCATTTTGCAGGCTTCATCAGGAGTTTTACCCGCCCGCATTAATTCGACAACAAGATAACTTCCGCAAGTTCGCATTACAGCTTCACCAACACCCGTTGAAGCAGCACCACCTACTTCATTATCAACATATAGCCCGTCTCCCAGGATAGGGGAATCTCCAACTCTACCATGAATTTTGTAGGCAATTCCACTTGTTGTGCAGGCGCCGGAAAGGCTTCCATTGTTATCCAGTGCAACCATACCGATAGTATCATGATTATGTTCACCTACGGGTGTATAATTATTTTTTATCTTCCACTCTTCCCAGGCCTTTTTCGACTCTTCTGTTAGAAGATTTTCTTTTTTAAATCCATTTTGTAACGCAAACTGCAGAGCCCCTTCGCCTACCAACATTACATGTGGAGTCTTTTCCATAACAAGTCGCGCAACAGAAATAGGGTTTTTGATGTGTTCAATACAAGCCACGGAGCCGCCATTCAAATTTTCATCCATTATGCAAGCATCAAGTGTAACATGACCATCGCGGTCTGGTAATCCGCCATATCCTACGCTTGTAATTTTTGGATCCGATTCTGTAACACGAACACCCTTTTCAACTGCATCGAGTGCTCTTCCATTTGCATTTAAAACGCTCATGCTGCTTCGTTTGCTGCTAAACCATGATTCCAGGTTGAAATAACTACTGGTTTTCTCACCGTTTTGGTTTTCACTTTTTCACGCTGGATTGAAAATACAGGTTTTATTCCAAGCATAGCAGCAGTGGAAGCAAGTGCAGAGCTCAAAATAAATCTTTTTCTTGAGATCATCTTTACCTCAACAATAAATAATTAGTTAAAACATTATTCACTTTAATTTCGATATTATGTCAGAAAGTTTTTCGCTACTATTAGAATTGAACCAGTTTTCCAAAAGCCTGTAAGCTATAGAATAACTCGTTGGACTTTTTAATGTTTTATTTAAAAGTCCATTAATTAATTCATCGCGCGTTACCCATTTTGCATCTTCGAGCTCTTTATCATGCAGAGTAATTTTATCTGTAACTGCTTTTGCAGAAAATCCCAGCATTATTGAACCGGGAAAAGGCCACGGCTGGGAGGAAAAATACTCAATATCTTCAATATAAATACCCGTTTCTTCATAAACCTCTCTGGCAACTGCAGATTCCAGACTTTCTCCTGGTTCAACAAATCCTGCTACCAATGCATATTGTCCTGTTTGCCAATGCGGTTGCCTCACCAGCAGACATTTATCTTCCTTATATATTAGAGTAATAATTGCGGGATCCGTTCTCGGAAAACTCTGATAGCGACATTCCGGATTAGAGCAGTCCATCCTATGTCCCGCATAAACAAGATTAGATTTACTTCCGCAACTTCCACAAAACCTATGATGTTTTTGCCAATTGTTTAAGGCATTTGCATAAGCAAGAAGAGAAGCCTCGCTTCTACTTAAAAGTGCCGCGTATTTTCTTAATGAAGCAAATACTCCAAAATCAGAATATTGTTTTTCTATATTTATATCGATGTACTCTAATGAAATTGAAAAGAATATCTTGTTATCTAATTCACCGATTAAAGTAGGTGAAAGACTATCCTTCCAAAACGCACTTAAGTCACTCTTGCTGAGAAAAACTACTTTAGGTTCTTTCGATAAGTTAAAAAGATTCTTTTCCTGCCAGAGAAGAATAAATAATGTATTTGGTTTTTCTAACTGTTTGGTTATCCAGTTTTCATCATCCCTTTTTTCTGACAACCGATTTAGGTTTTCAGAAGTCAAAAAATTTGCTGAGGAATTGTTTGTTAAAGTCATAGAATTAAATTACGCTTTTATCATTTTACAATTCAAGTCTCATTTTAAAAACCTTCCTCTTATATTCATGATCTTCAGGTTCCGGAATGGTTTCAAATCCCAGGCTTTTGTAAAGATTAACGGCCTCTACTAGTCGGCTGTTTGTTAAAAGGGTTACATATTTTGCTTTTTTTGACCAGGCAAAACCTATAACTGCCAGGGCTAATTTTTTTCCCGCTTGCCTGCCACGAGCCTTTTCCGTAACTGCCATTTTAGCGAGTTCAAATGTATCCCTATCAATTTTAATAGCAGCACAGGTGCCAATGATTTCACCATTTATTCTAGCAAAAAATATCTCACCGCCTTTTTTTATTATTTTCGCATAAGGATCATTTAATATTAGTTCATCAATTGTTTCAACCTCAAAATACTTTTGCAGCCATTCGTAATTTAAATCTTTAAAGTATTTATTGAGTCTTTTGCTATAAGAAAGAATCTCAACGTCTTTAATAGCTTGCTCTTTAAAAGATTCTTTAATCCTGTCATAAAAAGAAATCCGGGAAAATGCAGTTTCAATTTTTTCAAGTACGTTAATTAGGTCCAGCCCAATTTCTTCATTAAGCTTTAGAAATGCAGTTTCAATTTCACTTTGTACAGGTGAAATAATTTCAAGCGATTCGAATCCATGTTTGCTTAACGCCAGCAGCTTTTTCCTTTTATCCAGACTGTCTGATGAAACCTCAACGAGGTTTCTGTCTTCCATTTTTTGAATAAACTGAACGGCCGCTGAATGTGAAATTCCCAGAGAGGAAGCTATTTCCTGCACCGAGGAGAGTTTGTTTTCTTTTAATGTCAACAATATTGGAAGCCACGATGGTTCTGCGTCAAAGCCCGTTTCGCGGTACCGCCTTAAAATATCGTGTCCAATTCGGTCGGATACTCTTTTCAACCTAAGTGGAATGCCGGCCTCTCCTGATTGCTTAATTATCTTCATTATTTGTTAAAAACATCTAATTTATATTATGATTTATATAAGTACTTATATAAAATAATAACAATTTCCCTTTGTTCAAATCTTTGATTTAATTTTAATCAGGTTCTAATTCGCTGAGTAATTCGGGTAGATCAAGGTGCTTTGTGTCCATCTCGAGGTTTCCTAGTTCATCTCTCGGCCAGTCATAACTAGGACGATCAACGTAAAGTTCAACTCCATTTCCATCTGGATCGGCAACATATATTGATTCCGAAACACCATGGTCTGAAGCACCCTGTATCGGGTATTTTGCTTCCCAAAGATTTTTAAAAGCGCGGGCAAGTTCTTTTCTAGTCGGATAGAGAATGGCAAAATGATAGAGGCCTATCTCGCCTTTTGGAATTCGAATTGACTTTTCATCATACCATGTATTTAGAGCAATATGGTGATGATAACCACCAGCGGAAAGGAAAACTGCTTTATCTCCGTACCAGGTTGTAATTTCAAATCCTAAAAGATCACGGTAAAAGGCTAATGATTTTTCAATGTTTTTCACGGTTAAGTGTACGTGACCTATTGTAGCGTCAGGCGAAATTTTATAATTATTCATAACCATTAATAATAATTTAAGAAATAATAATTTCCGGAAAGGTATCCTTAATAATAAACTAATTTTCGTAATTGGTCAAAACTATTTTCAAAAACTAATCAACTAAAGCCGTTGCTTCTATTTCAATGAGCATATCAGGAGAAATAAGAGATTTAACTTCAACCATTGAAGTGGCCGGTTTTATATCAGCGAAAAATTCTCCGTGTGCTTTTCCAAATTCTTCCCATTTAGAAATATCTGTTACAAACATTCTTGTCCTGATTACATCCTGCAGAGTCGCTCCGGCTTCTGCAAGCGCTTTCTCGATTATATTAATACAGGCTTTAGTTTGTTCGTAAGCATTTCCCGGGAACAAGGTCTTTCCATTTTCAATAGGCGCCGTCCCTGATACTTCAATAATGTTACCGATTCTAACTGCCCGTGAATAGCCGATTATGCTTTCCCATTTAGCAGCGGAGGAAATATTCATTCTATTTGCCATAGTTATACTCCTGATTAAATTTTTATTTATTAAAATAAACGGGCAGGGTAGAATCGGGACGCCAGATAAAAAGAACCAATAAATTCAAAGTTATTCCGATTTTCTTCCTGTTAAATACCAGATCAGGATTCCGCAGGCCAGCCCAATAGCCAGTCCCTCTGCTAATTGAGATGTTTCCACACCGACAGCCGCGCCAACACCGGCTCCAATTCCTGTCCAGAGACCAAAACGAGATCCTTTTTTCACTCAACCCTCTCTTATAAAATAAAGTAAATTATCTTCTACCTTGTAAAGAAGCGGGGCCATAAGAATCTTTGGATATTTTAACCTGAGGCGTTTAACTTCGCTGAGAACAAAGTCGATTTCATTTCCGATTTCAAACATTGGTGCGAACTGGTTAAAATGCTCTTCCGCTTTTTCCCTTTCCCAGCCAGCGGATTTTACAAGATTGTCGATAAATAATTCCTTCCGGGCAACAAGGTTAACCATTCCACAGTTATTGTGCCCAATCAAAGCGAGCGCTTTTGCACCGCCGACAGCAAAAGCATACGATACTTTAAATTCACTGTAACGCAGATTAGCTCCGCCCGATCGTATTATAAACGAAAAATTATCAGGAATATGAAGATGCTTCCTGTTGTCCATACACATTCCTACCAAAAGTTCCGCAGAATTATAGCTCTCAAAAACTCTGTTGAGGTTGTGATATTCAACAAGCCGGCCGATCGGTGTTTCTCTGTATTTGACGGGAATATCAGAATACTCCCTCACTGTTATTAGTCTTTCCATAATTCCATTGATGTTTTTTATAAATCTTTTCTTAAAGATAGCTATTATTATATAAATCAGGCAAATCTAAGGTCAGCAATTTAAACAGGAAAAAACCAATTTGAATAATGCCCACTTAAACAGTAAAATGACCGTTAATATTAAATTGATACATTTACATGTACAAATAGCATATTCTAAAGAAACGAAAAAATAACTTTAATTAAGTTGTAACATTCAATCATTTTAAATCGTCTTTAATAAGAACGATGCTTGAATCCATCAAATACGAAATGCTGATAAAACAGCACAAGGATCAGATTTACAGCTATGCTCTTTATATGCTGAAGAACCGGATGGACGCAGATGATATCACCCAGGAAGTATTTATTAAGATTTGGAATAATATTGATAATTTTAACATAAAAGCGGCTAAATCCTGGATTTTGAAAACTACTCATAATCTTTGTATTGATTATTTGAGAAAAAACCAGAAAATATCAAAAAGAGAAGTTGACTCAGAGGGCAAAATGAATCTATCAGGGACAGGCACATTATCGGACACGGAAGTAAAGGTGAGGAAATCATTTCTTAAAAATAAAATCAAAGAAGGCGTAGAAAACCTTCCGGAAAATCTTAAAAGTGTTTTTGTTCTTTATGAACTGCAGGGTTTTAAATACCAGGAGATTAGTGAAACTTTAAGTTTGCCATTAAACAGCGTAAAAGTATATCTGATGAGGGCCAGAAAAAAATTACAGGAAGAGCTTAGAGAATATAAATATGAAAACAACTAAAATAATCAGCGAAGAATATCTTGATAAAATAATCTCTGTTGCATACGCCGATGCAGGTGTGATAGATAGAATAAAAGTGTACTTTGATTCGAAAAGAGACCAGGAAGTAAGAAGAATATTGAATGAATACAGGGAAACAGTCAAAGGAGTAAAATTGATTTCGCCGGAAGAATATCAAGGAGTTCTCCCTGTAAAAAATAAGATAGCAAACAATCCGCATTTAAATTATCTAAGTGTATTCATTAAAAGGCCGGTTCTTTCAACAGCAATGGTTTTAATGATAATCGGAGGCGCCGCAGGTTATATCATCTTAAATAATACAGTCACAACAAGCGGCTATTCAAAACAGGAATTATTGACTGCAGATAGGCAGGCAAAAGAAGCGTTCGCGATCGTTGCTTCAGTATTTAACGAGACAAAAAGCCAATTAAAAAATAAGATAATAAATAAAAAAATAAATGAACCAATTAATAAAGGCTTATCGATAATAAACACATATTTATAGGAGAATTATAAAATGAAAAGATCAGCAGGATTAATTTTAACAATACTATTGTTTTCGGCTATGTCGGCTTTTGCACAGGACAAAACCGATTACTCAAGCGAGCCCGGTTATGTGGACTTTGGAAATCTTTCCAAATACATGACTGGTGATAACGTGAAAGAAATAAATCTTGATGCCAATTTGTTAAAAATGCTTTCAAAAATGGGAGGGGAAGACGATTCAGATTTTAAAGGCGTGGTTGGAGGTTTGAAACTTATAAAGGTCAATTCCTTCGGGTTGACTGCTGCGAATGAAAAAGAAATAAATGAGCAGATAGCTTCGATTGACAAATCATTGATGAGCAAAAAATGGCAAAGGATTGTTAAGGTTAAAGAAAAAGGCGAGTACACAAATGTTTATGTTCTTCCCTCAAGTGACTATGAAAACTTTCTGGGACTTTGTGTTACTTCGGTAGATACAAAAGGTAAGGGAGATAAAAAGGCGCCGGAAGCTACTTTTGTAAATATAGTCGGAAATATTAATATGGCACAGCTAGGTAAGCTCGGCGATAAATTTCATATCCCGTCAATGGGCAAAATGAAAAAGGAAAAGGAAGAGAAAGAAAAATCAGAAAAGAAATAAATTTGTGTGAATAACCAATATATAAAGGGCGTCCCAAAGGCGCCCTTTGCTATTTAACTAAAATTATTCAAAAGGATATTTAAAACCCCATTCGGCTCTCATCTTGTCCATTACTTCCATAATTGCAACTGTTTCACTCAATGGAATAATACTGCTTTCAATCTTTCCTTCCTTAATGCACCGAACTACTTCCTCCACCTGGTAAATAAATCCATTGCTGTTATTCTTTTCGAAAACCTCTATTGTATCACTTATTTCATTTGTACCGTTATGTTTATAGATTGTAAATCTCTCACCTGCCTGGAAGTCAGGAAATTCAATAAATCCTGTGGAACCATAAATTTTTGCTTCGTTTCTCATTTTTAAATTATAGCTTGTAGTAATATTTGCAAGGCAGCCTGATGGGAATCTGAACATATAATTTGAGATTTCATCAACTCCAAGTTCGCTGAATTGTGCCATTGATTTTATTTCAACAGGTGTTTCTCCAAGCAAATAGCAGACAAATGAAATTGGATAAATTCCCATATCAAGTGTAACTCCTCCGGCCAGCAACGGATCTTTAAGCCTTTTTTCATATTGCGGGCTGACAAATCCGCCGAACGAAATATTAAAAACTTTTACCTTACCTATTTCATTTCCCTGAATTTTACTTTTCAATAATTTCAGGCTTGGCAAAAATCTCACCCAGATTGCCTCCATTAAAAACAGGTTTCTTTCCTTTGCAATGCGGACAAGTTCGCGGGCTTCTTTTGCATTTACGGTAAAAGCTTTTTCAACCAGTACGTGTTTTCCGTTTTCAAGCGCCAGCTTAGTATTTTCAAAATGAAAATTATGTGTGGTGGCAACATATATAACATCAATTTCATTGCTGTTTACAATTTCATCGTAGGTAAAAGCATTTTTAATTCCGAATTCATCTGCAAGCTGTTTTGCCTTTGAGTGTGTTTTGGATGCAACAGCATAAAGCTCGCTATCCGGGTTTATCGTAACAGCGTCGGCCAGTTTCCTGGCTATTATTCCCGATCCGATTATTCCCCATTTTATTTTTTTTGATATATCCATTTTTGCTTAATTAATATTATTCTGTAACGTCATTGCCGATAAGTTGCGCCCTAGAACAGGAATGCCACTTTGAAAACAACTGCCGAGAATTTAGTCTCGCCAAGGCTGGGAAAATATAAAAACCTAAAACTTTAAAAACCAAGCACCGAATTGGCGGTCGCGTTGAGCCGTTGGTTATGTTGCCTTTTCTTTTTTAACGAGTATATAAGCTCTTTTACTTTTATGTTCGTTTTCTTTATATGGATATCTAATAACTGCCTCGATAGCTTTAAATCCAACTTTTTCTATTAGCGCTATTATTTTATCCGTATCCATAAAACGCCAACTCGCATTTGCTCCTTTTACTTCTAAGAAATTTTTTACTTTGATTATTTCATCCCCAACATGAAAGCTAAACAAACAATAACTTCCATTTTTTAATAATCTATACCATTCATTAAATGCTATTCTAACGTCTTTATAATTAAAATGAACTATTGAGTAAAATGCTAATATTCCATCTGCTGAAGACGAGACCATTTTTGAATAAAGCATATTATCAGCTTTAAACTCAATTTGTGGAAAATTCTTCTTTGCTAAAGCAATTGATTTTTCAGCAAAATCTAAACCAATTACTTTAAATTTTTTTTTATCAAAAAGATACTTTGTTGTTTGCCCAGATCCACATCCCAAATCATAAACTAATGAATTCTTTGGAATCATTTCTGAAAAGCGATCTAAAATATTTCTATCAAATGGTTTACTACTTAATTCATCTAAGAAATTTTGAGAGTATTCTTTGGCTGTTAAATTATAGCAATTTTTGACTTCAACTAAATAATTCTTTTTCATACTTTAACTTTAATTGCGATATAACGACGTTGCGGCTAACGCGTCCGACCCGAACTGACGGGACACATAGAGGCGAAACGCAAATTGTTAAACAAACTGCACTTAACTTGCTTTCGCAAGTGCAGTTTGCAAACTTGCCCGCCTTTGGCGGGAATGTTATTTAGAACTACTACCTTGAACAAAATACCGAACGAAAAACTAAAGCCAATAACCTAAAAAACCCCACACCGTTTTTGCTGTCGCCTTGAGCCGCTTGTTAGAACACAAGCTTCAGAATTTTAAATTAACCACAGATACCACAATATTGGCAATTTGCTTTTGAAATTTGCCAAGATAAATCATTTATTTTTTGTTTGCTCAATTGTCAGTTTTACACCTTCTTTGTAGGATGTAGTTCTAAAGTTAAATCGTTTATCAAATTTACTTGAATCAAAAAAATAATCCCTATCGTATTGATACATCATTTCAGGCATCTCTTTCATTATTGGAATGAATAAACCGAGTATTTTCAATAACCACATCGGCAATATTGAAACCTTGTTTTCTACATTCATTTCATTGGCAAACAATGCTATCATTTCTTTACCGGTCAAAGCATTTTTATCCGTGGGTAAATGCCACACTTGGTTGTATGCATCAGCAGTGTTTCCCAATAGTGCAGTAGCTTTGGCTGCATCAGGCGTATAAGTAAAGGAATGTTTTTTATTTATATCAATGAACCAATTTGGTTTCTTCCCTTTTTTTATGTTTTTGTAAACCATTTCAAGTAAATAACTTTTATCATTATTAGGTCCATAGAAATCAGCAGAACGAGCAATAAGCGCAGTCAATTTTCCGGATTTTACTTCATTTAAAAGCATGTCAGCAATTTCTTTTCTAACTTTTCCTTTTTTACTTGGTGGATTTATTAGTGAATTTTCAGTCATGTGTGGGATAGCATTTATATCATACAAGTATACGTTATCAAAAAATACCAATTTCGCTTTGTGTTTAATACAAGCATCTATTGTGGCACGCATGAGTTTGGGCCATTTATCTTGCCATACTTTTATGTTATAATCAAATCCAACTAATAGATATACAACTTCAGAACCTTCAACAGCTTTTTCTACTTTACTTACATCTGATAAATCGGCGGGGAATAATTCATCTGTTTCATTTACTTTTTTTGGATTTCGACTAACTAATCTTATTTGATTGGTATAAGCCTTTAATTCTTTTGATAACACAGAGCCTATTGTTCCATTTGCACCTAAAATTGTTTGCATATTTAAATTCCTTTCTTGTATAATTGTTTTATTTTTCTTTGACTTACTGCTAACCTGTGAAATTATGCCATAAGTAATTCATGTGTCTACGGCTAACGAATTTGCAATTAAAGCGCCGCCAAAAACGACAATGCTACAATTGCAAACGACCTTTTAATTCTTAAATTAATTTTGTTTGCTAATCCTACTTTGCACAAAAAAACTTAATTTGAAAACGAATGTCGATAACTACATCAAACGAGCGCATCGAAGAGAGTTTACCCGGCTTTGACGGGCGGTCGCTTTGAATTGCTGGTTATATGCATTACTAAATTTATTGTTTTATAATTAAAATGTTAGATTTTAATTTGCCCGTAAAAAGTTTCGTTTTGTCACCATTGAAATATTCTGATTGTTCACTATTATAAGTTGCTGAAAGAAAATAATTTTTATTTTCTTTGATTTTATATTCATCATTAGCAAGTAAATCTATGTCTAGTGTGTACTCACCTAACGCTTTTAATTTTACTAAATACGATTTATTTATCTGGGGCTCCTCAATTATATATTTATCTTGCACACTCTTATTCAAAGCATTTTCAACATTAAATGTAATTGTTGCATTATATATAAGACTCTCCACATAAATATCTTGGTCTAGTTGATTAATCAATTTTATTCTAACAATTAATGTTTTCTTTCTATTCTTAAGAGAATCTAATTGTAAAGGCGGATTATTCACAAATTCAATTTTTAATCTAAGGCTCGAGCTGTTTTGTTTATTTGATTGTGCTTGACAAATATTCACACCAATTGTTAGGGCTATAATTAAAAGTGTGAAAAAGAGCAAAGCGCGTGAAGTGTTTATATTGGTATTCATATTTTAAAAGATTATAAATTTGGCATATAACTATTATATAAGCCGATCTCCTCTGAGCCAGTTTGGAATGTTATCGAGAAATAATTTCCGTCTAACATTCCGGTAAAGTTTTGGTCTAATCAGCATAAACTATTTGTTTAATTAAACTTACACATATTATAAAAAATCATTTAAGTCTATTATCAGGAAATACCGTTCCTTATAACAAACCGCCCGCCTATCCGTATAATGGACTTAATACTTTTAGTTCTGGTCTTAATGTTGGCTTTGTGCAAATCCCCGCAATTTGTTATGAAATGCTATCACTTTGATCAATTTAATAAAAAAAGCTGCGGTTGTAAATAGTCTTAACCTGTAACCCTCTAACCTTTAACCTTACAACTGATTACTTCTGCTTTCTTAATCCCGGCACTCTAAACCAAACGATGATTGAAAAAGTTAATGTTACAATTGCACCAATAAGCACAGCGGTTGGCTCTGTAAATTTTTCAGCGAGAGCTCCCATTAACAAGGCGCCGACAGGCAGGAATCCAAAGAAAGTGAAACTGTAAACTCCCATTATTCTTCCGCGCAGCTCATCGGGGACGAGTCTTTGCACAAGAGCATTTGCAAGGTTAAAAACCAGGATTATCGAAAACCCGATAAAGAATAAAAGCAATAGTGTAACAGGCAGCAGGTTCAAAAAGGAAAAGATTATTAATAACAGCGGAAAAAGAAAGCTGCCAATGGTTAAAAGCTTTCCTGTAAATGCAAATCTACCAAGTGAGGCGATGAATAGTGCGCTCATCATTGCACCAAGCCCGCGGGCTGATTGTAAAAATCCATTTGTTGCTGCGTTGCCGTGCAGAATAGTAACTGCCCACGCCGGCAGCAGCGTAATGTAGGAAATTCCGAAAATGCTGATAATGCCAACAAGACTAATCAGTGTTAAAACAATTTTTTCGGAATAAATATATTTAAACCCTTCTTTCAAATCAGCAAATGCTGATGATTTGCTTACTGATTTCACAAATGGCTCCAGCTTCATAAATTTAAGTGCGACTATTACCCCGATAAATGAAATCGCATTTATTGTAAAACACCAAGCAGGACCGAAGAGAGCATAAGTAATTCCTGCAATTGCCGGTCCAACAGCAGTTGCAGTGTTGAACATAGTTGAGTTTAAAGCAATTGCATTTGTGAGATCATCCCTGTTTACAAGCTCAAGCACAAAAGCCTGCCGCGCCGGTGCATCAAATGAATTTGCGATGCCGAGTAAAAATGCAAGACCAATAATATGCCACGGTTGTATCAACCCGGTAAAAGTCAGGATTGAAAGAACAGTTGCAAGCAGCATCATAAAGGCTTGTGTGATCATTAAAACTGTTCTTTTGGGAAAGCGGTCAGCTACTACTCCGGCGTACATCATAAATATCCACGCGGGAGCCCCCATTGCAAAACCAACATAGCCGAGATAAATAGGGGAGTGAGTTAATTCATAAATTAAAAATCCCTCAGCAGTTCTCTGCATCCACGTACCGAAAAGTGAAAGCATTTGTCCGCGGAACCATAATTTATAATTGGGGTGCCTTAGAGCTGTAAATGTTTTCTTCCAGCTTACCTGGTTTCTTAATCCGGTAACAAGGTATTGAAGTTTGGATTGCCCGGGCGGCGCTGGAATTGGAGAGTTATTTAAAGGGCTTTGTTTCTTATCCATCAATCTCAGCAAAAATCAAAAAGAAATTAACAATCAATCGTTTAAAATTACTTCCAAATTTTTGTAATTACAATTTCTGAGATTAGGTTATTAACCGCAAAGTACTCGAAGAAGCCGCAGAGGTCACAAAGTACTTGCAAATGTTGATATTTAGTTTTTCGTTTTTTAACTTATCAGGAAAACATTGCTTACCATCAGGGGTTTAAGATGAATGTAAATCCATTATCAAAAGAGGTGATAGGCCTTGCAATAAAAGTTCATAAAGCACTTGGACCGGGATTACTCGAATCCGCTTATGAAGAATGTTTGTTTTATGAAATTAAACAATATGGGTTACTGGTAGAGAAACAAAAACCAATGCCCTTAATTTATAATGATATTAAAATGGATTGCGGGTATAGAGTAGATTTAATTGTTGAAAATAAACTTATTATCGAGATAAAATCAGTTGAAGCCCTTAATGATGTTCACCTTGCACAGATATTAACTTACTTAAAACTAGCTTATTGCAATTTAGGGCTTCTGATTAATTTTAATGTCAGTCTATTAAAGAATGGTATAAAGAGAGTAATTTATAATCCCGAGCGGATTGACCTAGGTTAGCTAGTTGGAAATTCAATTAACCGCAAAGGACTCGAAGAATTCGCAAAGATTGCTAAGTAATTTTCTTTGAGTACTTTGAGACTTCTTAGCGTTCTTTGTGGTTAAATCCCGCGGTCCCCGCTAAATAAGCTAGCCTCTTCTTCTCGGGAAATTTTTCAATCGCATATCTCAGCATAGTTCTCGGCATTTTTTTGTAATGCTTGACTAAAAATTTTTCTTCGGTTTTCAAGTCCCGTTTTCCTATTTCCCGAAGCATCCAGCCGACAGCCTTATGAATGAGATCGTGTTCATCGTTCAAAAGTATTTTTGATATTTTCAGGGAATCTGAAAATTGTTTTACCCTGATGAACTCAAATGTGGAAAGAATAGATATTCTTCTTTCCCAGAGATTTTCCGAGCGCGCAAGTTTTAATAATACATTTCTGTTGCGATTTAACAAATGTCTGCCCGGAATTTTCGGCGCGGTCAGATCAACAAGGTCCCAGTTGTTTATATGAATAGTATTTGCGAGATAGAACCCGTAAATCTTTTCTTTGGCTTTTTCATCTCCTTTCGAATATTGCAGAACCAAAATTAACAATGCACATAGTCGTTCTTCATGAAATTTTGATTTGAGAGCTGATTGAATTTCGCTCAGATTTAAATCTTTATTCCTATTAGCTATTTCCCTTATTTGTGGAACTTTTATTCCAAGGAATTTATCACCTTCTCCATATTCTCCTTTCCCCGTTTTGAAGAACAGTTGAAGAAGTTCCGCAGTTTTTTTATTCCCTGCTTTTTTAAGCGAATTTGATAAATCTTTGTAAGGCATATTTTGAAATACCAGCTGTTTATTCTCTCAAAATAAGAGGAAATATGCTAACATCATAAAGAAAGTTGTGAAGGGAATTAATTGGTAAGCTTTATTCTTTCTTTGAATTCCATTTCAGATTAATAAATAACAAACCAACCCCGGCTCCGTAAATAGTGCTGATATATGGATTGCTTGTAATCGCGCAGGTCCCTGTTCTACAGCCTATAAGAGAATAATATAAATATCCGGCTAACGCTCCTATAAAAACCGGGACTATCTTTCTGCCGATAAACAACAACTTCCTGCCGGCGGTTAAATGACGAAAATTTTTAAGCATATTATTTATAATAATTTATGGAACTTCAGCTATTGGACGCAGAGCAGTTAAAAAGGATTCATAAATGTTATCGATTAGTCATTTCACAAAATCTACCAGCGATATGCAGGAGCATAACCACATTTATTCGACTATTTTGATCATTCATAGACCTGCTTACATATATTTGGAGCGCCTCTCTTACGTTTTTTCTAAATTCAGTTTTAATGAAAAGTTAATATATGTTAAAATTGTTTCGCTTAAATTTGTAATTGATAAATTAGTCATATTCTCAACACCGGGTATAAGAAATGAAAAAAACAGCGATCGTATTATTAATATTATTTTGTTGCGGAGGTTTTACCGCACAGGCGCAAACTGATCAGGCAAAGCCTAAACTTGTAGTTGGTATTGTTATTGATCAAATGAGATTCGATTACCTTTACAGGTTTCAAGCTCTTTATGGCAATAACGGATTCAAAAAATTAATGAATGAAGGCACTAACTTTACCTTCGCTCATTTCAATTATGTTCCAACGTACACGGGTCCCGGACATTCCGCTATCTATACAGGAACCACACCTTATTTTAACGGGATAATTTCTAATGACTGGTATGATAAAGAAACAAAAAAGATGGTTTATTGTACAGGCGATGAATCAGTGAAAACGCTGGGCGCTAGCGATGATAATGGTGAAATGTCACCGCGCAGACTTCTCTCAACAACTATTACAGACCAGCTTAAGCTGGCAACAAATGGAAGAGCTAAAGTAATTAGCATCTCTTTAAAAGATAGGGCTGCAATTATGATCGGAGGGCACATGGCTGATGCAGCTTACTGGTATGATCCTGATTCCGGTAATTTTATCTCGTCAACTTATTACATGAGCAAGTTGCCGGATTGGGTTACGGAATTCAATAATAATAAGCCTGCCGACCAGTATATTAATAAGGAATGGAAATTAAGTTTTCCGATTGATAAATATATACAAGCTTTGCCGGATGCTGAAAATTATGAGCAGGATGTTTTTTCTGAAGGCAAAACCACTTTTCCGCATTCTTTCAAAAATGTATCCGCAAACAAGAAATATGACAAATTTAGATATACTCCATTTGCCAATGATTTGCAGTATGATTTTATAAAATCAGCAATTATAAATGAAAAACTCGGCAAGCATAATGTCACAGATTTTCTGGCTATAAGTTTTTGTGCTTCTGATTACATTGGCCACGCTTACGGACCGAATTCTGTAGAAGTTGAAGATTTGTATGTCAAGCTTGATTCTCTGATTGCTAATATGATAAATTATCTGGATAAGAATATAGGTAAAGGACAATATATTTTATTTTTAACAGCGGATCATGCTGTTGCTCCTAGTCCGGATTTTGAAAAAGAGAAAAGAATCCCGGGCGGCTGGCTCAATCCTAAAATAATAAAAGATTCATTGTTTAATTTTACTGAAAGAAATTTTCAGGATAAAAATCTGATCGAAAGCTTTTCAAATTTGCAGATATTTTTCAATCGCCATGTTATTAAAAACCTTAATCTGAATTTGAGTGATCTTGAAAATGTTTATGCTAATTATTTAAGAGATAATTTTTCGGAAATAACTCAAATATTTAAAAGAGATGATCTCGAAAAAGAAGTTGCATCCAGAACAAATTCAAATCTAATGCTTAATGGATTTAATCCCGTGCGTTCGGGCGATTTGATTTTCGGGCTGCAGCCGGGCTATATTTTTGAAAAAGGCGGTTCGGATGCAACATCACATGGTACGTTATATTCCTACGATACTCACGTTCCGCTTCTTTTTTATGGATGGCATATACCAAAACAAACTGTAAACAGTCCTGTATATACTATTGATATTGCGCCAACAATTGCGGGTCTTTTAAAGATACAGGAGCCGAACGCAAGCATAGGAATTCCTGTAATTAAATAAAATTAAGGATTGATTTACAGAAGGGTTCTTTGGATTAGCCCCTGAAATTTTTGGGGTTTTTATATTCTGAAAGAAGCCTCTCTATTTGAATTTTATGATGATCGAAGTGATTTTGTAAAAAAATAAGTGTTTGGGATAAATTAAGCCAGCCGGCAATTGGGTGTTTGTATATTTCTTTGTTTAAGTATTCTGCAGGAAATTTATCAATATAATCTTTAAGTGAAGTCCTTATAGTTTGCCATTTTTTCATTAACTCGTCGAAATCATAATTCTCAGGCATATTGGCAACAATAGCCGGAGCTTTTATTTTTATCCCTGATTTTAAAACATAGGTTAATGACATACTTCGTACAGTGCTAATAAAACTGCTCTTCTTTAATCTGTCTTTTAATTGTAGGTTTTTGCCCAGGCTGATAATTGTTAGCTGCTCGGATTTTATAATATGAAAACATATCTGGATGGCTGACCACTTTTCGGCATTGATTTTAAATATCATAAAACGACTATCAATAGCCGTTAGCTGTGAAGCTAAGTTTTTTCTCGATTCCTGAAGGTGAAAAAATTTTGACTTAATTTTATCCAAATAAATTCTGCACTCGATTAATTGTCGTTAATCTTAATTAATATTTTCTTCTCTTTGGTGCCAATCTGTTCAATAGTCATTTCATTGTTCTTAATCGAAAATGTGCTCTTTATAACCGGGGTAAGTTCCAGGTTTAATGTAAGAGTATTTCCAGATACTGAATATGTTCCTTTAATAGTTCTGACAATTATATCAACCACAAGTTCCTGGTTCCTGCGATACTCCTGTATGGTTTTGCGTCCGTTATAATTTTCTGAGAGCCAGCTTCCTATTAATCCGCTCCCTATTGATTTTTTATCGAGCCTGGCAGATTTAATCAGGATTTTTTCTCCTTTATGGATGTTTGTCTGATATAAGGTATCACCTTCAATCTTAACAATGCTTGTGTCCACCTCTGTTGTGCTTTTATTTGGATCTTTAAAATAAGTTATCAGAACATTTCTGCTTAAAATATAAGTTCCCTGGATTACAGCAGCAATATCGTATTCGACAGTTCCATCCAATTTAAAGTTAATCATTGTTTTGGATCTTTCGCCATTCTGAATTACTGTGGACCATTTGCCAATCAGTTTTTTGGCAGAGCCTTGAATGCTAGTTTTTTTCTGAGGAAATATTATGGAGGCAAGCAGAAAAATAATTATTGTTGTATATTTAAATTTATTTTGAATCATGATTAAACAAATTGTTTTTAATTTTTTATTTATTTTGAAATGTAATAATAAATATAAAGGAAATCAGGATAAGTTATCAATGAAGTAAATTCAAGCTTCAAAGATATTTAAGCGGGTCGGAGCATAAAAGCGAAAACTCAAACCCAATTCAGTTGTTTTATGGTTTTTTCATTTTCAATGTTTCCGGTATTCAATGTCGATTTAGGTTCAATTAATAGCAGTTGTACTTCTTCATTTGCTACCGGTTTATGTTCAACTCCTTTTGGTATGATAATAAATTCGCCCTCATTAACAATAACATCTTTATTGCGAAGTTTCATAATAAGTGATCCTTTAATTACCAGGAAAAGTTCATCTTCTTTCTCGTGATGATGCCAGACAAACTCTCCTTTGAGTTTAGCGAGCTTTACATAATTATCGTTTAATTCACCCGCTATTTTCGGATTGTAGTATTCATTGAACAAAGAAAATTTTTCTTTTAAGTTTTTCTTTTCAATATTCATTTATTGGTCCAATTAAAAAAAAGCCGGAAAAGAATTATCCACTCCGGCAATAATATAGAATTCTACCAATTACTTGGTTTCTTTTTTAGCGGTGTTCATTTTTAAAGGAACGTAGGGAGGACAAAAGCTAAACAAGCTGGTTATTACGAAGGCCACGGCGATAATTCCCAATATTATTGCAAGAGTACCGCTTATAACATTTGCAAAGTATAAGACTGCGATCACTACGACAACTAGAAACCTGATTGATTTGTCGGCAGCACCCATATTTTTTTTCATTTTTATCCTCTACAAAATTTTTGTTATTGATAGTATAAATTATGACTAATATTCATATGATGCAACATTATTAATTGGTTTCATAATTAATTAGTTTAACTTTTATATCAGAAAACCATAGTTTGAAACTTTTATCAGCGACATTGTGAATTGTTGAAATATTTAATCCGTTATAACTTTTGTACCCCTCCCAGGTTAATAGCTCTTCCGTCTTTTTTACCCCCAGCCCTATACACCCATTCGTGAATTAGATTATCTTTGCCAATGTAAAGTTCAAAAATATCGCCCGGAGTGTAACCACCCGCAGATGGCGGATATTTCACAACTATGCAATGTGCCTGTTTTTTGCTGGTCGGATAAGGTTTCATTCCCTCATCTGTGATTTCTGCTTTCTTATCCCAGATCAGATGAAAGGGAACAAGGAGCCAGTATTGATCGTTGATGAAACGGGCATCAACAAAGGATTTTACTGTGTCGTTTTTATCAATTGATCCCGTAGTGTATGAATAGTTCATTGGTTTGCCATCTTTTCCCGGTCCTTTATAAGTGACTTTGTTAGTTGCCGGTTCCCAGTACCAGCTTCTCGATATGTCCCTGTTTTTTGTTTTCACATTGAAAGTAAAAGAGATTGATTTTACCTTTGAAAAGTTTTTAAATCCATAAGCGTCAGCTACTTTTTTGCAAATAAGAATTAGTCTGTGAAAAATTTTTTATTGCTGAAAAAAGAAATATTATTATTGCAAGTTTTAAAGGATATTTAATTGATTTTAACATCGTACCTCCAAAAGATTATATTACTTAGCGATTCCTATAACGCCACAGCCTGCTCTTGCGCCGGCATCGCCTGTTGGTTGTGAATGAAGATCATCCGTTCCTTCGTGAACGATTAATCCTCTGCCAATAATTGAATGAGGCCCTCGGAATGTTAGTAAGTTATCTGTCCATTCAAAATGAGCTTTGCCGTTTGCGTCAGCAGTTATATTTCCCATATCGCCTACGTGTCTGACTTTATCCATCGGGCCGCCATGCTTAACTCCGTCCGGATTGAAATGACCTCCGGCTGATGTTCCATCAGGTGCGCTGCAATCGCCGTATTCGTGAATGTGAAATCCATGTTTGCCGGGTTTTAATCCTTCAATATCCGCAATAACCTTTACGCCATCTTTAACTTTTGTAAAGGTTACAATTCCATGAGCGTCATGTCCTTTTGTGGGATGTATAACGCAAACAGCTTTAGTAATTTCGGGCTTCATTATTTTGCCACTCATTTTATGATTCATTTGCTGAGGGAAAATTGTTACAACCATAAAGCTAAATACTAATAATGATAACAGTATGAATCCGATTTTATTTTTCATACGTTCTCCTTGGTTTTGTTATAATGGATGATTCCATAAACTTTAATTAATTTGAGGAGAGTTACAAGATAAATATTAATCTTAACTACAATATTGCCGATTATTGAGTGAAATTCTTTTTGATCAGCTCTGAAATTGTCTGACCGATACTTAGGGAAGCTGTAGCAGCTGGAGAGGGTGCATTTAAAACGTGGATCATTTTTTCAGCCTCAATAATTCTGAAATCATCCACGAGTTTTCCGTCAGGTTCAAGTGCCTGTGCACGGACTCCGGCACCTTCGCGATATATGTCATCATATTGTAATTCAGGGATTAATTTTTGCAATGCTTTAACGAAAGCCGATTTGCTGAACGAACGATAAAATTCATTAACCCCCATTTTATAATGTTGTGCAGCCATTTTCCAGAAACCGGGATATGTACTCATTTCCAGAATATCATGAAATAGAAATATCAGAATGTTTGTAGCCTTCTCTCTTAAAGGCAAGGACAGCATTTGGTCCGGCTTCTACACCGCCTTTGATCATTCTTGTAAAATGAACTCCAAGGAAAGGAAATTTCGGATCGGGAACAGGGTAGATTAAATTTTTAACGAGATACTCTTTTTCTTTTTTGATCTTATAATATTCTCCCCGGAAAGGGATTATTTGCAAACCCGGCTCAACCCCACAAAGTTTTGCAATTCTGTCAGACTGAAGTCCTCCGCAGTTAACGAGGAATTTTGATCTTATATTGCCGCTTTCTGTCTCTAATATAAGAGTTCCGTTTTCTCTTTTTAGCTTTCGGAAACGGCTGTTAGTTTTTATCTCTCCCTTTTTACTAAGGATCAATTTTTTATAAGCATCAACCACATCCTTGTAATCAACAATGCCCGTTTCGCCGACAAGTAATCCATCAATACCATTCACATGAGGTTCGTAATCTTTTAATTCTTCTTTGGATAGTCTTTTAATATTCTTCAGTCCGTTTTCTTTTCCGCGTTTTTCAAGTTCATTAAGTGCAGGAATTTCATTCTCATTTGTTGCTACTATAAGCTTTCCACAGCGTTCGTGTTTTATTTCGTTCTCTTCGCAAAATCTGTACATTAATTCTCTACCAAGAGTGCAGTTATTTGCCTTTAGCGATCCGGGTTTGTAATATATCCCGGAATGAATAACCCCGCTGTTGTTGCCTGACTGATGAGCAGCGAGATGATCTTCGGCTTCGAGAATAATGATCTTATAATTACCTTTTTTTTGAAGCTGAAGGGCTGTAGCGGTTCCTACAATTCCACCTCCAATAATCGCGATATCGTAGGTTTTATCAATAGCTGTCATTAAATTTTCCGGAAATAATAAATACTGTTGCACTAAAATAGTTCCGTGAAGTGTTAGATTAAAGGGAAAGATTTTTTTGTTTTAATTTTTATTTCTTATTAGTTTACTATTCAATCAAATTAAAGCAGAGTTTCCATAATTTAAGAGAAATTAATAATGGCTAAGTATATCGCATTTCTTCGTGCAGTAAATGTCGGTGGACACAATAAAATAAAAATGGATGATTTAAAAAAACTTTTTATATCTAATGGATATAAAAATGTAGATACTGTGATTCAAAGCGGGAATGTAATATTTGAAACATCAGAAAAAAGTATAACAGCAATTACAACAAAAATCGAAAGGAAGCTTAATGAGTTTATGAAAAAGGAGATAAAAGTTTTTATCAGAACTTATTCTGAACTTGTGAATATTGTAAATGATAATCCTTTCAGTAAAACCAAAGCGGACGATAAAACAGGAAGATACGTTTTCTTCTTATACAAAGAGTCGGAAAATAAAATTAAAATTCCGTTTATTTCTGCTCCAGGTGATGTTAATGTATTTAAAAAGACGGGTTTACAATTATTTTTAATTGCAAAAAAAATACCCGGTAAAGCATCATCACCAAATAATCTGATTGAAAAAACATTCGGGATTTCAGCTACTGCCCGCAATTGGAATGTGATTTGTAAAATTGTAGAAAAAGCATCGGTTTAATCAAATGAAGCCAAAATTCTTTTCTAACCCTTTAATGTTTCGAAAGTGGCTGGAGATAAATCACAGTAAGAAAAAAGAACTGCTGGTTGGCTTTTATAAAAAATCTTCGGGCAAACTGAGTATTACCTGGCCAGAATCAGTTGAGCAGGCGCTTTGTTTTGGATGGATTGATGGAATAAGAAAGTCAATAAATGAGGATAGTTACTCGATTAGGTTTACGCCAAGAAAACCTAAAAGTACCTGGAGTGCAAAGAATATTGCTACTGTTGAAAAACTAAAAAAAGAAGGATTAATGACTTCAGCAGGGCTTGCTACTTACAACCGCAGAGAAGAAAAAAATTCAAAAATTTATTCATTTGAACAAAAAAAGGTCAAGTTAGATGATTATTATGAAAAGACATTCAAAAAAAATAAAAAGGCGTGGAATAATTTTCAATCACAGCCGCCTTATTACCGAAAAACTGTTACTCATTGGGTGATGAGCGCAAAACAGGAAGTAACCAGATTGAATAGATTAAATACCTTAATTAATGATTCTGAAAATGGTCTAAAGATAAAAGAAATGAGGTGGGGTACAAAAAAAACGGCTGAAAAATAAATCAGCCGTTCATAAAACAGAAATTAATTATTTTTTCCTGATTTTTATACTTCCATTGACAGTATAAATTTCTATATAATTGTTTCCGCCGCCGTTAATGGCATATTTAGCCGTGACCTTATTGTCGTGTAAATCAACGTTTGTAACGTTTACAGATTCAAAGTCTGAATGAATGAGCTTCATCATTTCATTTTTTTCATTATTGCGATCGTATGGCCTGGTTATTACTGTAGCCGATACATTTATCTTTGCGTTTGAGGGCAGATAGAGGACGACATTTCCATTCATTGATTTAATTTCACTATTATTTTGTGATGGACTAAGGTCAACATTAATATCACCGCTTTTAGTTTCCAGGTTTACCGAGCCGGAAATATTTTTCATACTGATATTGCCGCCGTATGTTGTTGCATCCACATTTCCGTTAGCTCCTGTCAGCGAGATATCTCCGCCATAAGTACTGATATTAGCCCCACCGGAGATATTGCTTATCGATATACTTCCACCCATAGTTTTAACATCGGCTTTACCACCAATATTGCCGATACTTATGTCACCGCCCATCGTGTTAACATTTAAATCTTTTCCGGCTTTTGCAACAGTTATACCTCCGCCCATCGTGTTGATATTTATCTTGCCGTTTACAATTCCTGTTATAACGTCACCACCATTGGTAGAAAGAGTAAGATCACCCCCAACGTTTCCCGTGGTAATGTCTCCCCCGTTAGATTTTAATGTTGTTTGCCCGCTAACATCTCCCAACTTTATATCTCCACCTGCAGTAAAAACAGTTGCTGTTCCATTTAGATTTCCAGTTTGGACAATGTCGCCTGACTGCGTATTTATTTCAGTATTAAAATCAGATGGAATATTAATGTTTAGTGAAATATCACCAGTCCATCCTCCCCAAGAAGATGAATAATTATTACTGATTTTAACAATATTGCTTTCAATTACGGCAGTGATGCTGTTTATATCTTCTTTATCATCAGATGTAATTTTAATATTAACTTCATTTTTATTCCACGTTGAAATTTTGATATCACCTGAAGTGATCTTTACATTTAGCGTTCCGCCTTTGCTAACATTGAAAGATTTTGATATAGTCCCCTGATTATCCTGAGATTTATCTGTGTTGCTTTGTGCATTTAGTAATACAGATAATCCCAAAATCAATACAAATATTTTTAATAATAATGCTTTATTCATTATAGTTGTGCCTCCTTGACAAGTGATGCTGCACGAATCCTTACATATTCATTGCCATCATTTTGTGATTTTTGTTTTAATATTTTTAAAGTTTCATCGTCGAAATTATTTCCGTCCATTTTAGCGGAAGTCAGACCATTTATAGCCGCTATCCTGATTCCTGAATTTGAATCCTTTACCAAAACATATAATAACACGTTTTTTATCTGTTGATCATAAGGTAAATTTAGTAAAGCAGTGAGGGCTCTTTTCCTTACACCCGGATTCCCGTCCAATTCAAGTGTTGTAATCAGTGCTGATTTAACTTTTGGATCAACGGTCCCGTTTTTTTCTTCAGTACGATTTGCAATTGCGCTTACAGTATTAAATCTTGATCCCGGATTTTTTTCATTTAATAATGCCTGTGCGAGTAACATCTGAATTTTAGGATCGTTTACGTTGCCTTTCATTTTTACAGGCTTAACTGCTTCAAAAGTAAATTCAACTTCGCCATTATTATTTACCGGTTGCGTGAACCTTACATTTGTAATTTTTGTTGAAGCCTGATCAATCTGGGCAGATTCAATCAAATCATTTTCATTGCCATTATGAAAAAAGATATAACCCATAAATAATCCAAAACATAATGAAGCTGAAACCGTAATTAGAGGCTTATAGTAAAAGAATGAAAAATTCTTAATGCCCTCAATTGTTTTTTCGAAAAAAGAGCGCCGCGAGATCTCCTTGTTCAGGTTAAGACGCAGTTCACGTCTTGCGTTCTGTAGAGATAATTCGTCTATTTCCTTTTTGTCGAGTCTTTCAATGCCTTTGTAAAAATTATTCAGCTTATCATATTCATACTGGCAACTGTCACAATCAATTAAATGTTTGTGCAGTTCTTCAAGTTCTGTATCATTTAATTCCTGTAAAAGAGCCAGCTCCATCATTTCTTTAAACTTTTGATGTTTCATTTTATTCTCCAGTTACCTGTCAAACTCTTTTAAGTGTTCTCTCATTTTTAGTGTAGCATTAAATAAATAATTTTTCACAGTGCCTGTAGATAAATTCATCATTTCTGCAATTTCATTTATTTTATATTCTTCAAAATGTTTTAATGTAAAAACCATTTTTTGTTGAGGGGAAAGCTTTTCAACTGCCTCATTTATATTTTCTGAAATATCCGAACTTATAGCTCTCTCGTCACTGGAATTATTATCAGCAATAGTTTCATAAGTCAATCTTGTTTCTCCATCATCGCCAGAGTGCTCTTCTTCAAGAGATGCATACGAATATTTATCTTTTTTAGTTTTGTGAGTAAGAGCGACGTTTACCGTTATTCTATAAAGCCAGGTTGAAAACTCACTTCGAAACTCAAATCTTTTAAGCGCTTTGAAAACTCTTAAAAAAACATCCTGGTAAATATCTTTTGCATCATCCTGATTTTTGATATATGAATAAGCAAGAGAAAGAACTTTCCTGTCATAGCGATATATCAGTTTCTCGAAAGAAGCCATATCCCCGTGTTGAGCTTTTTTTATCAGTTCTATTTCTTCAGGTTGCATTTAGTAATTCTATGTCCGACTATACTTTTAGACTTGAATGAATAGTAAAAGGTTGTGTTATTGCAATTAATAAACTCTAATTTATGAAAAGAATTATAAATATGAAGATAAACCAGAGTAAGTTGATAGTTATATAACTTGTTGTTTTTGAATAGGTTTTACGCTGCGACTTAGGGTAACATCCCTTTATTTGAATTTTTTTAAAAAAATATTTTAGTAGTAGATTAAAAGTTGAATATTTCCGATAATATTTCATCATAACTTATTGAATCAGTTTTTATAAATTATGGAATTGTTAATTGTATATATTTGATGATTAGGAGGGAGAGTATGGAGAAAAGAAGATTTGCCAGATCAGATGAAATGATAACACTGCTTGGCTTTGGCTGCTGGGGAATTGGTAAAACAATGTGGATTGGAGCTGATGATAAAGAATCAAAAAAAACATTACATAAAGCAATAGACGAAGGAATTAATTTTTTCGATACGGCCCTGGTTTATGGAACAGGTCATAGCGAATTGCTGGTAGGAGAAGTTGAAAAAGAAGCAGGGAAGAAAGTATTTATTGCTTCTAAGGTTCCTCCCAAAAATATGGAATGGCCTGCCTCTGATAATATACCATTGAGCGAGGCATTTCCCAGAGATTATATTATTAAGAGAACTGAACAGAGTTTAAAAAATTTGAATCGTGATCATATTGATCTGATGCAATTTCATGTCTGGAATGATAAATGGTCTCAACAGGATGATTGGAAAGAAGCAATAATAAAATTAAAAAAAGAAGGTAAGGTGAGATTCTGGGGAATTTCAATTAATGATCATCAACCTGAGAATGGTATTCAGGCAGGCAAAACAGGATTGATTGATAGTTACCAGGTTATCTTTAATATTTTTGATCAGAAACCAATTGAACGGCTTTTCCCGTTTGCAAAAAAGAATAATATAAGCATTATTGCCCGTGTGCCTTTTGATGAAGGGGCTTTGACGGGAAATGTCGGGCCAAACACAGACTTTCCTGTTGGTGATTTCAGAAATAATTATTTCCAGGGTAACAGAAAAATAGAAGTTAAATTACGCGTCGACAGCATTATGAATGACGTAAAAAATGAAGTGCAATCAATGGCTGAAGCAGCATTAAGGTATATTATCAGTTTTGATGCTGTAACTTCAGTTATACCTGGAATGAGAAAAGAAAAAAACCTGTTAGCAAATATTGCAAGTGTAAATAAGGGTCCGTTATCCGCTGAATTATTAAAGGAGTTAAAAACGCATAAATGGAATAAAAATTTTTATGAATAAAAGAACTGTAACAATATTTGGCAGCTCACTTCCTGTGGAAGGTGATATAGAATTTGAAACCGCATATCTGTTGGGAAAATTGTTAGCGCAAAATAATTTTAATGTTTGCAGCGGCGGCTACAGGGGAATTATGAATGCAGTTTCAAAAGGAGCGGTAGAAGAGGGAGGGGAAGCTATTGGCATAACAGTAGATCTTTGGAATGTTAAACCCAGCGAATATCTTACAAAAGAAATTAAATGTGATACTTTGTTTGATAGAATATCAAAACTTGTTGAGATGGGCGATGCTTATGTTGTTCTGCAGGGTGGAACCGGTACTTTGCTTGAACTTTCTGTGGTGTGGGAATTTATGAATAAAAATCTACTGGAAACGCGGCCGGTTATTTGCCATTCAAGAATGTGGAAAGAGATCGTTTCGGTTATGGATAAACAGATTGAAAAAGAAAAAAGGCTAACCGGCTTAGTTAAATCTTGTGAATCGGTTAATGAAATAGTTTATTATTTAATAAGTCATTTTAAATAATTTTATGAAAAAATATATTCCTCGCAGCAATTCTCGTTATTATTATTTTCACTCCCCGTTTATTTTTACAAGAAAAAGTACATGTATTAATAAAAGTAATTGTTCATAATGGGCCGGATACTTCTCAAATTTATATTACAGGGAACACTGATGAACTTGGAAACTGGAATGCTGCCGCCATACGCATGATTAGAACTGATAGCGTAACCTGGGAAAAACGGCTTGAATTCATAAAGGGAGATACTGCAGAATTTAAAATTACCAGGGGATAATGGGCTAACGAAAGATTAAATGACGATGAAACAGTTCCCGCAAATACTGTTTTAAAAGTTGGAAAAGACACAACAATTACTTTTGTTGTAAATAAATGGGCTGATCAGGTTCAAAGGAAAGTTGTATCACACGGACAAATAACCGGTAAAGTTGAATATATAAGAGGGATGAAAGGAGAAGGAATTTTACCGAGAGATGTGATAGTATGGCTGCCCCCTGGTTATGAAAAAAATAAAAAAGAAAGATATCCGGTATTGTATATGCAGGATGGCCAAAACATAATTGATCCAGCAACTTCTTCTTTCGGGTATGATTGGCAGGTTGATGAGGTTGCTGACAGTTTAATTAAGGCGGGTAAAATCAAAAAAATAATAATTGTGGGGATTTATTCTACTATGAAAAGAGGTCTGGAATATGGTGGCTCACTGTCTGATGCTTATATGAAATTTATAGTTAATAAATTGAAACCTATTATAGATAAAAAATATCGAACGAACCCTGACAGGCAAAATACATTCGTCGCTGGATCATCTTTGGGAGGCATAATTTCATTTATGATATTATGGAATTACCCGAAAATATTTTCAGCAGCGGACTGCGAATCACCGGCTTTTCATATTGGAGAGTACAACTGTTTGCCTGAAGTAATTAATACTAAAGAAAAAAAACCGGTAAAGATTTATATTGGAATCGGTGGAATAGGCCTGGAAGAAAAGCTGCAACCCGGTGTTGATGAAATGCTTACTTTGCTTAAAGAAAAGGGATATAAAGAAGGAAATGATCTGGAATATTTTAAAGATCCAACCTCAGAACACAATGAACAAGGCTGGGCTAAAAGAGTATGGAGGCCTCTCGAATATTTATTTGGTAAATAAGTATTAAAAATTATTTTGCAATGTTTTTCTGTCGTTTAGCATAAAAAATAATGACATCCTTTTGAAGGATGTCATTAAAATATTTACAATTACATTTTTCTGGTAAGTTCAACCTGCATTGATTTTACTTCCTTTCCATCGATAATTGTATACATTTCTATTACCTGATGATCTTTATCAATGTTTTTTACAATTTGTTTTATTTTTATGTCTTTGCCCTGCATCGGCTCATAAACAGTACCGGTATATGTTATTGAATTTGTTGCTTTATCATATTTGCCGGTGCTTACGGAGGTGCCGGTTCCAAAATTGTCAATCCAAACACTTGTAAATTCTTTCTTAGCGTTGTCGTAACCTTCTAGACTCATTCCTTCAAAAGGCATTCCCATCATTACACCGGTGTGAGTTGATTTAAGATATCTGCCACCCATAAGCATTTCGTTTTTTGTCGTTCCTTGCATAGTTTGAGGTGGTGCTGACGGATCCATCCAGAATGTAGTAACTGAATTCCAATCTCCCACGTGTTCAGCAAGCATTTCCTGCCCCCAGCCGGGTGTCATATATTCTGTCCAGGCTTTTTGTGCCTCTTCCTGATTCTGATCCTGAGCAAAAGAACAGTAAGAAGACAAAATAAGAACAGATAGTGCAGCCCCAAAAGTTTTTATTAACTTCATATTGAAACTCCTATAATTAATTATTTGAAAATAAAAGAAGAGAAATGTTTTAATTAGAATAAGAAATAAATAAGCTAATTTCAACAGAATTATATTTTAAATATTGAACCAGGAAGTTCTTTTGGCATTTTTTGATTTATTTATAGATAAACCGCTGAGTTTAATATTTAGTATATCAGAGCTGCAATAATGCAAAAATGATTGCGGAATTATTGAAAGCTGTAGGGTTCGTAATAATTAACTAAAGTTCCTTTTGAAAAATAGAATATAAACCCCTCTTTTTCTATCTTTATACTTAAGAAGAATAGAAAAAATATTACAATGTCAGTTTCGGAAAAAAGGGAAAACATCAGCAACAGGGCAAATTATCTTTCCAGCTTAATTGAAAAATTAAACGCTAGAAAGAAAGTGCTTCAAAAGCTCAGCAGAAGTTATTCAAACTACAGGGGGCTGATTTTTATAACAGAGGTAATTCTCTTTTTTGTTTTTTTCTTCACTTCTTCAAATCTTTCTGCGTTAATCTCACTTGCAGTATTTTTTCTTGTCTTCGGCGTCGTTACTCATTTCCATAACAGGCTGGATTACGGGATTAAAAAATTAGAATTGTGGATTAAGATTAAAAACACACATCTTGCAAGATTAAATCTTGATTGGAAAAATATTCCAACTGTTGTTTTTTTGGAAAAAACAGAGCCAAATGAAATTGATCTTAATATTGCCGGGGATAATTCTTTAATTCAGTTAATCAATACGGGGACATCGCTGCAATCCAGATTGCTTCTCAGGAAGTGGTTTAATATAAAAGATCTTTCGTTTGCCGAAATAATTGAAAGACAAAATATTGTGAGGGAGATGGTTCCTTTAACTCGGTTCAGGGATAAGCTTACTTTGAACTCGGCTTTATTCTCAAAGCTGGAATTTGACGGTGAGATGCTCAATAAATTGCTTAACAAAAAAGAGATTCTGCCAAAATCATTTAAAATAATACTCTGGTTCTTAACAATCCTTGCCCCGGTAAATGTACTGCTTTGTCTTTTGTTCATCTGGAATATTTTACCTGCTTATTGGGGAATAACAACTTTAATCTATATTGTACTTTTTCATCAGGGTAATAAAGAACAGAAAAGTCTTTTAGATGAGGCCGAATATATTTCAGATGAGCTTAAAAAGCTCAATGGCGTTTTTAAATTTCTTGAGAGATATAGGTACGAAGCCGGTTCGCAATTATCTAAAATATGTGAACCGTTTATAAATTCCAGACAGCAGCCTTCAGAGTTGGTAAGGAAAATCAGAAATATTTCCACGTCTCTGAGGGTAAGAAAAGGCAATCCCTTTGTTTGGCTTTTAATTCAGATAGTCTTTCCCATCGATCTTTATATTAAACTGAAGCTGAATAAATATAAACATGTCGCCGGGGAAAATTTCACCAGCTGGCTTGAAACGTGGTATAAGCTCGAAGCATTTTCTTCGCTTGCTAATTTTGCATACCTGAACCCGGAGTACACTTTCCCTGAAATTATTGAAGAGGGAGAAAATAAAACTGCTTTCAGTGGTGAAAAATTAGGGCACCCATTAATTAAAAAGGAAAATAAAATTTGTAATGATTTTACTTTTAATGAAGGAAGCGAAATTGCGATAATTACCGGCTCTAATATGTCGGGAAAAAGTACGTTTGTGAGAACGCTGGGGATAAACCTGTCGCTTGCTTATGCCGGCACTGTTGTAAATGCTGACAGCTTAAAGATTTCTCTTCTCAGGTTATTCACCTGCATAAAGGTAAGTGATTCTGTAACCGACGGAATTTCATATTTCTATGCAGAAGTGAAAAGATTAAAGGCGCTGCTCGATGAAATAGAAAAGTCGGAACATCCCGTATTGTTTCTAATTGATGAAATTTTTCGTGGGACAAATAATATTGAGCGGCTGAAAGGCAGCTCGTCCTTTATTAAAATGCTTGCTGAAACTAATGCAGTTGGAGCGATTGCAACACACGACCTAGAGCTGATAAAGCTGGCTGATAAAATCTCAAGTGTAAAAAATTACCATTTTAAGGAAGAAATAAAAGACAGTAAAATGATTTTTGATTACAGGCTGAACAACGGACCGTGTCCTACAACAAATGCGTTAAAAATTATGAAGCTGGAGGGTTTACCGGTTGATTAATTTATAAAGAAAGCCGAATCGCTTCGGCTTTCTCTTGTGCAAATGTCTTTAATGCTTACATAATAACATTCCCGTCGCCATCTATATATTTTACCTGATAACCGAGAGTTTTTATTCCCGCTTCAATCTTTGATTTATCTCCCACTACAACCCATATCAGATTTTTCGGTCTTATAACTCTTTTCGCAACGTCGATAATTTCCTGCGTATTCAGGCCTTTAATCTTGCCAGCATAGGTATCGTAGTAGTTATCTGCAAGGCCGTACGAAACCATATTTATCAGCGAGTTTGCAATGCGGCCGTTTGTTTCCCACTGTCCGGGAAGTGAAAGAGTATTTTGTTCCTGTACCTTCTGCAATTCTGCATTCGTAGCAGGCTTCTCTCCCACGTACTGGTTGATCTCTTTCATCATTTCGACAATGGATTCCTTGGTCTTATCTGTTTGAACTATGCCGTAAAATAAATATGGCCGCTGCCCGCGCGCACTTGGAATAACGCTGCCTGATCCGTAAGACCAGTGTTTATCCTCACGCAGATTCATATTAATTCTTGACGTAAACATTCCGCCAAGAATTTGATTCATTGTTTCTATTGCTACGTTGTTTTTATCTCCGTACGGCGGTGCAGGTTCTGCACCAAAAATTATTGATGACTGGGAACCCGGACGATCCATAATATAGATTATCGGTTCATCCTGGTAAGCAACTTCTTTTATTTCTTTCTTTGGGAAATCTCCCTTCTTCCAACCGGAAAATAATTTTTCAAGCTTCGGCTTAACTTCATTCATAGTAATGTCACCTACAATAACCAGTGTTGCATTATTCGGATTGAACCATGTTTGATGAAACTTAACCATATCGTCACGCGTCAGTTTAGTAACTGTTGATTCAAAACCGGAACCGGTGAACGGGTTGCCATATGGATGATCTTTGCCGTAAATTAAACCCGGAACAACACGCAGGCCCATAGTAATCGGGCTGGCTTTTTCTCTTTGAATTCCTACAACGGTTTCCTTGATCAATCTGTCCAGTTCTTTTTGCGGAAATAAAGGTTTGAGAATAACATCAGCAAAAAGATCTAATGAAGGATCAAGGTTTGTTTTCAGCGCAGACAGGCTGATAAAAGAATTATCAAGGTTGGATCCTGTATTCAAAGTAGCGCCAAGCATCTGCAATTGATCACTTAGCTGGAGGGCGTCCATTTTTTTCGTTCCTTCATCGAGCATACTCATTGCCAGATTTGCAGTGCCCGGCGAAGAAAACTCATCTGAAGCGTAACCCGCATTTATCATCATAGTAAAATTTATAACTGGTATCGAATTCCTGTTTGCAAGAATAATTTTCATTCCATTTGAAAGTTCAGCTCTCTCTAACTTTGGAAAGTGTGCTGCCGGTGGAGTCTCGGTACCGGGCAATTTTGAACGGTCAGCATCAATGCCGGTTGTTGCATATTGAGGAAACGGCATAATGTCCAGAATATATACGCCGTCACTCAGCCATTTTTTACCTGAAGCTTTTATATCGTTCGCAGTTGAGTTAGCTATGTACTTATTATAAACTTTATAATAGTCAGGTGATCCTCCGTACACCATATTCTGCGCGAGGATGTCTGATGTCCCGCCGAATCCGCCGACTCTCTCTATTCCTCTCACGAATCTTGCAAAGTATTGAGTCTTCATTTTCTGTAATTCTTTCTCGG
>CAVUXT010000050.1:0-73784 GCA_963745465.1 uncultured Bacteroidota bacterium
CACCATATTGCTGGCCCGGACCGGCAAGCCTATGTCCTGCTGCCGGTTATTCCCAAAAAGTGAAAGCCTCCGCTCGACGACACAATGCCCCAATGTTGCAAGCGAATTTTCGGAGAAGGACGCCATGAGCTATCGTGAGGTCAGCGAAGTCCGCGACGGCATGCGGATCGATTGGGACATGCCGATCACGATGGATGACGGACTCGTGCTGCGCTGCGACGTCTTCCGCCCGGTCAAGAAGGGCCGCTACCCGGTGATGCTCAGCCACGGCCCTTACGGCAAGTGGCTGCACTTCGAGGACGGCTACAAGACCGCCTGGGAGCGCATGGCGGAGAAGCACCCCGACGTGATGGCGGGCTCGACCAACAAGTATCAGAGCTGGGAAGTCTGCGATCCGGAGAAATGGGTGCCGGATGGCTATGTCGTGCGTGCGCGTCGATTCGCGCGGCTGCGGCCGTTCGCCCGGCTACGTCGAGCACTGGTCGCCGCGCGAGACCAAGGACTTCTACAATTGCATCGAATGGGCCGGCGTGCAGCCGTGGTCGAACGGCAAGGTCGGCCTGAGCGGCATCTCCTACTACGCGATCAACCAGTGGCAGGTCGCGAGCCTGCAGCCGAAGCATCTTGCCGCCATCTGCGTCTGGGAAGGCTTCGCCGATTTCTATCGCGAGCTCAGCCACAACGGCGGCATCTACAACACGTTTGCGCAGAACTGGTACGACATGCAGGTCAAGACCGTGCAGTACGGGCTTGGCATCAACGGCCATCGCAGCCGCATGAACGGCGACTGGGTGTCGGGACCGGAAACGCTCACCGACGAAGCAGATGGGCGCCAACCGCTACGATCTCGGCAAGACCTATTTCGCGCATCCGCTGGACGACGAATTCTACAAGGCCATGTTGCCGGACTGGTCGAAGGTCAAGGTGCCGCTGCTCTCGGCCGCGAACTGGGGCGGGCAGCCGCTGCATCCGCGCGGCAATTTCGAGGGCTTCTACCGCTCGGCGTCGAAACAGAAATGGCTCGAAGTCCACGGCATCGAGCATTGGACGCACTACTACACCGACTACGGCGTCGACCTGCAGAAGAAGTTCTTCGGCTACTTCCTCAAAGGCGAGAAGAACGGCTGGGACAAGCAGCCGCGGGTGCAGCTCAACGTCCGTCATCCGGGCGAGAAGTTCGTCATCCGCCACGAGGACGATTGGCCGCTGCCGCGCACCCAGTGGACCAAGTTTCACCTGGCGACCGGCAGCCAGAAGCTGGTCGACCGAAACGCCGAAAGGATCCGCGACGGTCACGTTCGACGCGCTCGGCGACGGCGTCACGTTCCTGACCGAGCCGATGGCGGAGGCGACCGAGATCACCGGCCCGGTTGCCGCCAAACTGCACGTCTCATCCTCGACCGCGGACGCCGACATCTTTCTGGTGCTGCGGGTGTTCGCGCCCGACATGAAAGAGGTCGTGTTCCAGGGCGCGCTCGACCCGCACACGCCGATCGGACAGGGCTGGCTGCGCGCCTCGCATCGCAAGCTCGACAAGAAGCTGTCGCTGCCGTTCCGGCCCTATCACACCCACGACGAGAAGCAGCCGCTCAAGCCCGGCGCAGGTCTACGAACTCGACATCGAAATCATCCCGACCTGCATCGTGGTGCCGAAGGGCTACCGCGTGGCGCTGAGCGTGCGCGGGCGCGACTATGTCTATCCCGGCGGCTCCGGCGGCAAGCTCTCCAACATGAAGAACGAGTTCACCGGCAACGGCCCGTTCCTGCACGACGACCCGCGCGACCGCCCGCTGGCGATCTACGGCGGCAAGACCACGATCCATCTCGGCGGCGGCCGCGAAAACTATCTGCTGCTGCCGATCATTCCAAAGAGAGCAGGCGCAAAAGCCGCAAAGGCCAAAGCGGGCAACGCTGGATTAAAGTCGGGCGCGAGGCGAATATTTCGATCGACTGGATCGCCACGAGCATTCCGGTGAGACGAGAAGCAATGCACGGCCGGCGGGTTGATCGAGCCACCCGGTGCACACGGCCGCAAAGCGGGTTCGTCTATGCCTGGATCTTTGCGCCCTTCGGCGGCGCCGCTTTTACCGATCAGGTCGAGTTGGTATTGCATGGCTGTGATGTCGGACGAACGCAGCGGCAGGTTCACAAAGATGCCGATGCGGTTCGACAGCATGCGGAACGCGTCGGCATAAGCCAACCGGATCTGGTTCATTGCCTTCAGCAAAGGCCGGATTGGGCACGCCCAATGGGCGACAGATCATCGGGCTGCCCGGCCAAACCGAATGCGGCAGCAGGGCAGCGCCTTCGCATACCGTGAAGATGAAATCGAAGCGCGGCGCTCTCGTCGCCGGTGAACTCGTCCAGTTCTTCGGCCGCGCGCCAGCAAGATCGAAATGCGACCGCTTCAGCAGATCGGCCGCACGTTGGTCGAGATCGACATGCGCATTGATGCCAGCCGAATAGGCGCGGAATTTGTCGCCGCCTTCGCGATTAAAAATCGATTCGGCCATGATCGAGCGGGCGGCATTGCCGTTGCCCAGGAACAGGACATTGTATTTCGTGTCGCTGTTGCTCATGACGGACTCCCCCTGGACCGGTGACGAGACGATTATGAGACGGCAACCTTCGACCAAGTCGTGATCCAGGAACGGACGGATTACGTTGCGGCGTCGGATGTGTGGGTATGTTGATAGACGCAAAAAGTTAAATGCGGATTATCGGCCATCGATACGAAACTCCTTTTTTGAAAAATTTTGTGCTTCGATTGTCACAACCAACGCACTAAGATTGTGACAAACAATGCAGTTATGTGACTTGCAGATTAAAAGCTCGGGAAGGAATGGCGGCTACACAGTTCCAGTCCCGCACTTACGGTCTTCCCATGCAGCAACGAATGTCTTTTCATTTGCCGATCGCTGTAAAGGCGATGGTGTTTATTGGCGCGCTTGGCGTCCTGTTGGGCGCCGCGAACTGGTTTTGCCTGCGCAGCCTGCATGAGATCGATCGGATCAGTGCGCGGGTGACGGAACGGGTCGAGCCGGCGCGGCTTATATTGACGGAAGCGCAGATCGCCGTAGAATCGTTCGGCTCGCCACCTACAAGATGGCCGGCACCAACGATCCCGACACCATGCGCGAGGCAACCGACGAACTGGCCGGCCAATATGCGGCGGCCAAGGCCTGGCTCAAGGTCGTTGTCGACTATCTCCCCAGCCATCGGGAGATGTCGACGGCATGTTGCGCAGGCTCGATTTGGTCAATGCGATCGCGAGTTCCGTGCACAAATGGCCGTTGCGGGCGATCGCGAGCGCGCCCGTGCGACGCTCGAGTTAAGTTCGACCCCGCACTGGGTAGACGCGACCACCAGCATGAACCGGCTGATCGACATCCTGGGCGGCGAAAATGAAATAACAATGGAGGCGGCCGCTGACGGCAAGGCTTCGACCTACGATCTTCCTGCGGGCCGAGCTGCTGGGCGGCACGATCGCTACCTTGTTCCTGGCGATGTTTCTGTCGCACCGTTCGGTGGCTCGCCCGCTACAGCGGCTTGCCGGCGTCATGTATCAGATTGCGCAGGGCCGGTTCGACGTGCTGATCGAAGGCCTCAAGCGTAGCGATGAAGTCGGCGTGATGGCCCGCGCCGTGCTGGTATTCCGCGACAACGGCGCTGCCTTGCGCGAGGCACAGGAGCAGCGGGCGCGCGCGCGAGAACAGGCCGCCGCCGAAAAACGCGATGCGCTCGATCGGCTTGCCCGCAGCTTCGAAAGTAAGATTTTGAGCGTGGCCGCAGCGCTTGCTGCCTCGGCCGCCCAGCTCGACGGATCGGCACGTTCGATGAGCGGAGCGGCCGACGATTCCGGACGCTCGGCGCAAGCGGCGGCGGTGGTCGCCGAGCAAGCACTGCTGCTGCCGGCACGGTGTCGGAGGCCATCGACGAGCTGTCCATGGCCATGCGCAATATCGACAGTCAGCTCGCCAACGCATCGGGTGTAGTCGTGGAGGCGACGCGACGCGCCGACATCGCGTGGTCATTGCCGCGACCTTGTCGATCTCGCTCACGGTCGAGATCAAGGTGGCGGCATTCGCCACCGGCAACGGCCTGCAGTTGGCCAGTTGCCGGCAGCAAGGGTTCGCATTTGGCAAGAAACGAGTTGGGCCGTGCCAAAGATGTAACCAGGGGCACTGGAATATGCTCCCCGCGTTTATGTTCTTCGGTCTTGGCGCCTCTTGTTCCCTGCTATTTGTCAGTCTGGAGATGCGCCTTGTTCACAATCGCTTCGTTCGCGCTGGTGTCGCGCTTGATCCGCTCCACGAACGTCTTCATGTTGTCGTCGGCTGGGATCGCGCCGAAGGCCGCGAACTTTTTGGCGACGTCCGGTTGCGCGAGAATGGCGTGCACGTCGGCTTCGAGCTTGCGCACGATGTCGGCCGGCACGCCTTTTTGGGCGAAAAGGCCGGACCAGACCGTGTAGTCGAAATTCGGCACGCCCTGCTCGGAAACGGTCTGCCAGGTGGGCTCCGAAGCGATGCGTTTGGCGGTGGCCAAGCCGAGCACCTTGATGCGCCCCGAATTGATCAGCGGCATGACGCCCGCCATGGCGTTGAAGCCGATCGGCACCTCCTTGGTGGCCACGGCAACGGCGGCCGGCGATCCGCCGCGTAGGGAACATGCTGTAGTTTGGTGCCGGTCGCTCTTCGAACATGATGGCCGCGAGATGGGGCGCCGTCCCGATACCAGGCGATGAATACGATATCTCGCCCGGCTTTGCTTTGGCGGCCGCGATGACGTCCTGCACGCTCTTGTACGGGCTGTCTGCGGCGGTCACGACAACCAGCGGATTGATCGAGACCAACGATACCGGGACGAAGTCGGTGTCGAAAAATTTCTGCGCGCTTTTCTGGATAAACGGCGTCGTGGTCACCTCCGGGCTGGAGGCCAACAAAAGGGTATAGCCGTCAGGTTCGGCGCGGGCGGCGACAGCATCGGCAATCATGCCGCTGGCGCCGGAGCGATTTTCGACGACGACCTGTTGGCGCCATTTTTCGGACAGCTTTTGCGCGACGATACGGGCGGCGACGTCGGTGATGCCGCCGGGCGCCCAACCGACCATGAGGCGGACCGGCTTGGTTGGATAGTCGAGCGCATGCGCGGAACAAACAAAGCAAACCGAAGCAACGATAGCCCAAAGCAGACGCATATTGTCCTCCCTTTTGTATTCGCTTTATGTATTTTTTATTTCCGGCGGCCGTCGATCGAACGCCGGCAGGCAAGCTTTGACACCGTTTGCAAGGAATGGGTCCGCGGCGACGACCCCGGCGGGTCCGCTGCGGAATGGTTCCTTTGTCATTCAAAGATCCAGATAAGGATCGTTCATGCGCTTGTCGTTGCGCCTTTTTCCGACCAGTTCCTCGCCGGTCTTCCAATATTCGCTCCGCGCCGCACGGTCGGCCTCGACCTGGAACTCCTCCGGCCACTGGCCGAGCGAATAGCCGTACCAAGGCATTTCCGGCTTGAGCGCCGGCAGGCCGAGCTCCTCCCAGATCACCTTGGCGTCCTCCATGTACTTCCTGGCCGGCAGCGAAATCGGCGGGAACGGACGCTTCAGCATGGCGTTGATCAGCATCGCCGAGTTGGTGGCCTCGTAGTGGTTGTCGTCCGCGCCGGTTCTCGGCCCATGGCCCATGTCCTTGTGATCGAGAACGCGCATGTCCTGGTGCGGCCGCATCCGGTAGGCCATCGCCCAGAACACCATGTCCAGATTCTCGGGATCGATATCCTCGTTGACGGCGATCGTCATCTTGCCGACCGATGAGGAATAGGCCGAGGCGCCATAGAGCGCGCGCCAGACTTCCGCCTCCAGCGTGCCGGTTTTCATCTGGATGACGACCAGCTTGCGCAGGTTGGTCAGCGGCTCGTGCATGAACACGCGGGTGACGCCGCTGATGTTGAGGTGGTGGCGCAGGTGGTGCAGGAACGCCGGCTCGTAGGCGACCCGCTTGATCAGGCTGCTTTCGCTCGGCGTCACCTGGCTGATGATCGAGACCAGAACGGCGTCCTTGCGGCGGGTGATCGCGGTCACGTCCATGAAGGAGTTGTATTCCTTCAGGTTCATGTAGCCGTGCGACTCGCCGAAGCTGCCTTCCGGCTCCAGCCATTCGGTGTCGATATAGCCTTCGACCACGATCTCGGCTTCCGCCGGCACGATCAGGTCGACGGTTTTCGCCTTGCAGACGCGGATCGGGGCGCCGACCAGCCCGCCGGCGACCGCGAGTTCGTCCATATGCTTCGGCAGTTTGTGGACCGAGGTGAAGGTGATGGCCGGCGGCGCGCCGAGCACCAGCGCGACCGGCATTTTTTCGCCGCGCGCTTTGTACTTCAGCCAGTGGTCGTAAATGCCCTGGTTCAGCTCGACTTCGGGGTTCATGCCCAGCCGGGTCGGGCTTTTCACCATGGCCCGGTAGTTGCCGATGTTCTGCAGTCCGGTGTCGGGGTCCTTGGAAATGAACATCGAGCAGGAAGCATAGGGGGCATTGTCGAAGCCAGGAGTCGAAATCGGGATCGGCAGGCTGTCGACGCCCTTGCCGGGCTGCTTGAGCTCCTCGCCCTGCACCACGATTTCGTGGCAGCGCGGATTGTCGACCATCACCGGCGTCATCGGATTCTGCTCGGCGTGGTCCCATTTCTCCTGGATCTTGTCGACGCGGGCAGCCGATGCCGATGCTGTAGATCTCCCGATTGGAGGCGAGAATCCCCACCGCCACCGGAATGTCGTAGCGGCGGCCGGTGCTGTCGGTGACGTTCTCGAACAGGAATGCCTTGCGCTCCGACTCCGGAATGCCGCCACGAAATTGCCAGCGCACCAGCGGGTGCATCTCGGTATCCTTGTTGATCGGCCGCTTCACGCGGATCAGAAGGCCGGCCTTCTCCAGCGCGGCGATGTGGGCGTGCAAATCCGGGTATCCTGAATTTTCCATATTTTCTCTCCGCCGGGCATCCGGCAAGTTAGGGTCAAGCACGTTCATTTGATCCGTCGCTCCGGTGTCATCGTCGGGGTTCGCGCCGAAGGCGCTTGGCCCGTCCAACTTTTCACTTCCTCGATTTCGATTGTTTCGGTTTCGATTTCTTGACGGTACGAACCTCGGTATTCATCTTCACGTCCTTGCGCCGCCGTTTCTCGAGCTCTTTGCCGGTCACGAAGTAATCGCCGCGCGTCGCGCGCGCCGCCGCTTCGTCGAACTCCGGCGACCATTCGCCGAGGGAATAGCCAAACCACGGCGACTCCGGCTTGAGCGTCGGCAGCCCGAGCTCTTCCCAGATCACCTTGGCGCGTTCCATGAATTCGCGCTTGGGCAACGAGATCGGCGGAAAGTTTTCCTTGAGCGTCGCATCGATCAGAACCGACGCGTCCTGGCCGCCATTGCGCTGGCTGCGTGGACCGTGGCCTTGATCGCGATGCGGCAGGATGTGGAAGTCGAGGCTCGGATTGGCGCGATAAGACATCGCCCACAGGATCGCGTCGGCATTATCGGGATCGATGTCCTCGTTTACGGCGATGACGTATTTTCCGGCCGCGCGATGGAGTACGGCTGCGCCGTAGAGCGCCCGCCACACTTCCGTTGTCGGCGCATCGCGCTCCATCACCAGCAGCAGCACCTTTCGGATGTTGGTCAGCGGCTCGTGCATCGAAACCCGTTTGACGCATTTGATCCCGAGCGCGTTCCGGAGATGATTGAGGAACAGCGGCTCCATGCCGATCCGTTTGATCAGGCTCGATTCCGAGGGCGTCACCTGCGATATGATGGAGGTGAGCACCGCGTCGCGCCGCCGCGTAATCGCGGTTACATCCATGAAGGCGTTGAATTCCTGGAGATTAACGTGGCCGTGCGATTCGCCAAATGGCGCCTCGGGCTCGAGATATTCGGTGTCGATGTAGCCTTCGATGACGATCTCGGCTTCGGCCGGCACCAGCAGATCGACGGTCTTTGCCTTGACCACATTGATAGGCGCGCCGACCAGCGCGCCGGCGACGTGCAGTTCATCGAGCGTCTCGGGCAACTTCTGCACCGAAGCGAAGGTGACGCAGGGCGGCGCACCGAGCACGACCGCCGCCGGCAGCTTTTTGAAGCCGCGCTCGCGTAGTTTTTCCCAGTGGTTGTATATGCCCGGACGCAGCTCGAGCGACGGATTCATGCCGAGACGCCGCCGCGACTTTACCTGGCCGCGGTAGTTGCCCATGTTCTGGATGCCAGTATCCGGATCCTTGGTGATATATTGTGAGAGCGTCGTATAGGGCGAGATGTCCCAGCCGGGCGTCGAGATGGGAAGCGGAATGCCATCCAGCCCCTGCCCGGGCTTGTCCAGCGCCTTACCGGTGATGACAATTTCGTGGCAGGGCGCGTCTTTGACGACGTTCGGCGGGATCGGACTTTGCGCCGCGCGCACCCAGCGCGCGTCGATCTCATCGAATTGGCAGCCAATCCCGATCCGGTAGATCTCACGATTGGCCGCAAGCCCACCGACCAGCACCGGGATGTCGTATTTGCGGCCCTTGCTGTCGATGACGTTGGTGAACAGGAATGCCTTGCGATCCTTCTCCTCGATGCCGCCGCGGAACTGCCACCGCACCAGCGGATGCATTTCCGTATCCTTGTTGATCGGCCGATCCACCTTGATCAGCAATCCCGCCTCGTCCAGTGAGCGGATGTGATCGTGGAGGTCGGGATAGGGCCGGCCCAGAGCATGTGGCGGTGTCCGCTTCGGTTTGGTTCTGGTGTCCATGGTTCACGTCATTTCTAGTCTTTGTTACGGCGCCTGAAGGAACGGCCGCCAATCTGTTGCTGGAAGGACGAATCAGGATTGTGCAAGCAACACGAAACGGTGCCGTTCACGCGATTAGTGCTTGGCGATTCCGGCCGCTTCGGCGAGCTCCGCGTTGGTCTTGAGTTCTTCCCGTATGAACGCGTTGAACCGTTCGATGGTCATCGGCTCCGGTTGCACGCCGATTTTTTCCAGCTTCTGCTGAACAGCCGGATTTTCCAGAGCCCGCGTTATCTCGGCGTTGAGCCTATCGACGATGACGCGCGGCGTCTTCGCCGGCGCAAACACGCCGATCCAGAAGTTGTAGTTGGAATTGGGGTAGCCGGCCTCCAGCGTGGTCGGCACGTCAGGCAGCGTCTTCACGCGCTTTTCGCTGCTGACCGCTAGCGGCAGCAGATTGCCGTTGCGGATGAAGGGTAGCGCGGCGAGGAGCGGCGAGTAATAGATGTCGATCCGACCGGCGATCGCCTCGATCAGCGCCTGCGGCGCGCCTCTGAACGGAATGACCGTCGCCTTGAAGCCGGCGGCCTGCCGGAACCGCTCCATGGTGAGATAGATGGGACCGCCGACCCCGGTCGAACCGAAGGTGATCGATGTCGTCTTCGCCATCGCGACCAGTTCCTGAACCGTACGAATATGTTTGGAAGGAGCAATGACAAGCACGTTGGGCATGTTGCCGAGCGTCGAGATCCCGACAAAATCCTTGATCGGGTCGTAACCCAAATTAGGAAAGGTCGCCGGCGCAATCGTGTAGCCTGACGATGCCGCCAGCAGGGTGTATCCGTCCGCGGACGCTTGGCTCGCGATGTGCGCGCCAATTGTGCCGCTGGCGCCCGGCTTATTTTCGATAATGATGGTCTGGCCGAGTTGTTCCTTCACCTGCTCGAACACGATACGCGGAACAACGTCGGCCGCGCTGCCGGGGCTGTAAGGGACGATGACGCGAATGGGGTTGCTCGGCCAGTCTGCGGCCGGGTCGCGCCGGCCACGCTCAACGACACGACAACAGCCGTGGCAAACATCCATTTCAAAGCGCGCTTGTCTAGGCGAGGCATCCGCCTTGCACCAAGCCCATCCGACGCACACCGATCACCCGCATTACGCTGCGACCGGGTTTCCGCGTCAGTCTTGTGTTTCGCGGCCGTCCAGCAAGCGTCGCCACACTGGTGACGTCGCGTAAAAATGGTGTTGCTCACGGCGTTTCCCTCATTTTTTATTTTGTACCGAACTTTTTGGCACTGAGCACTGAGCTAGGACGCATTCCCGCAATTCTGCAAATTCTCCGGTCGATTGGGCGATTAACGCAACATCGGGATAATGACAGCGCCGATCAGAACCCCGATAAGCTTCTCGTCGTCTCCACTCCTTTGAAGCGCCGCTAATCGACAAGATCTGACTTGTTGATCGCATCCCAGTCGGCCGCGCGTCCAGCCGGCCGTGAACGGCGTGTCCCCTTTCCGCCCGTCCAGCGCCGAACCTTGCCGATATCGATATCGAACAGGTCGAGCACACGGCCGAGCGTGTGATCGATCATGTTGGCAAGCGACTTCGGCTGCGCATAGAAAGCAGGTACGGGCGGGTAGACGATCGCACCCGCTTCGGTGACAGCCGCCATGGTGCGAATGTGACCGATATGCAGCGGCGTTTCGCGCAACAACAAGACGACGCGCCGACGTTCCTTCAAGGCCACATCCGCCGACCGCGCGATAAGGTTGCCGGTCGTGCCGGTTGCGATCTCTGACATGGTCTTGATTGAACAAGGGGCGACGATCATGCCCATCGTCTTGAATGATCCGCTCGAGCATGCAGCGCCGATATCGTTGTAGGAGTGCACGACGGTCGCCAACTGCTCGACCTGGGCAACCTTCAGGTCGGTCTCGTATGCCAGCGTCGTTTGTGCCGCGCGCGACATGACCAAGTGGGTCTCGATACCGCACTCCTTTAGCAATTCGAGTAACCGCACCCCATAGATGGCACCCGATGCGCCGCTGATACCGACAACGAGTCGGGGCCTTTTGCTTATCGGTCAGACTGTTCATGCCATCTTCTCGAATGCATTCGCGGCCAAACCGGCGGCGTGCCGAAAGCCTAGTGCACCGAAATTCCAGCAGCCTTGGCAAGCTCCGTATTGACGATAAAGCTCTTGCTTGACGAACTCGGTAAATTGCTTGCTATCCATCGACATTGACTGGACACCGAGTTTGGCAAGCTTTTGCTGGACCCCCGGAACCTGCAAGGCTATTTCGATTTCCTTGCTCAGTTTGTCGATAATTGCAGACGGAGTTTTTGCCGGCGCGAAGACACCGATCCAAAACCGGTAGGCGGAATTCGAGTAACCGGCTTCCTCGGACGTCGGGACGTCAGGAAGCACCGACGAGCGTATCGGGCTGCTGACCACCAGGGGAACAAGCTTGTGTTCACGGATGAGCGGCAGCGCCGCCAGAACCGGCGAGTAGTAAGTGTCGATACGACCGGTCATGGCCTCGACGATCGCTTCCGGGGCCCCTCGGAAGGAGACCGGCTGCGCCTTGAATCCGGCACTCAGACGCAAGCGTTCCATCGCAAGCTGAATCGGGCTGCCGACGCCGATTGAGCCGTACGTGATTGGCCGCTGTTTCCCCAAAGCGACGAGGTCTTGAATCGTCTTGATGTTTTTCGAGGGCGAAACGACGAGGGCAAGGGGCAGATTTCCGAGCGCCGCGACCGGAGTCAAAGTCCTTGATCGCATCGTAGGGCAAGTTCGCCATGGTCGAGGGTGCAATCACGAGCGCCGATGAATGCGCCAGAATCGTGTACCCGTCCGGCTCTGCCGCGGCTACGACCACACGGGCCCCGATTGTGCCGCTCGCGCCCGGCCGGTTTTCAACGATGATCGGCTGCCCGAGCTGCTTCGACAATTGTTCGAAAACAATCCTTGGAATGATATCAACCGCACTCCCGGCGCTGAGCGGCACAATCGCCCGAATGGGCCGCGTCGGCCACTCCTCAGCCTGTGCCGCGCTGACTGTCGTAAGGCCGGCAAGCGCAACCGCGAAAAACAGCGTCATTTGCTTGTGCATTTCCTACTCCCCTAAAAAATTCTCATCAGACAACTCAGCCTAGTTGCTGGAATGCAAAGCTGAGGCGGTTTCCCCGCTCGAACGGATGCTGCGCCGTGCGGAGTATCGTGCATCGAATGGGCCGGGGATGGCTACAAAAGCATCGGGCGGAATGTTGGTTTCAGTGCTCCTGACACCATCACTGCAAGCGTGACTACCCTCTCCCTTCATTAACCACATCTTCGGCTCATGCCGACAGCTTCGTTCGCTCCGCCCAGTCCTCACGAAGCTTGTCGCGCAAGACCTTGCCGCGATCGTTTTTCGGCAATTCCGGCACGATGAAAATCTGCTTGGGCGTCTTCGTCGGCGGCAGATATTGCTGGCAGTGCTGGCGCACGCTGGTCTCTGTCAGCCCGGTCTCCTTGGGGACAACGTAGCAGACAACTTCCTCACCGTAGATTTTGTCAGGCACACCGATCGCGGCCGCGTCGAGAATGCCGGAATGCTTGAGCAGGACCGCGTCGATCTCCAGCGGAGCGATGTTCATGCCGCCGCGGATGATCAGGTCCTTTGTCCGGCCAGAAATGCGGACGAAGCCCTCCTCGTCCATAATGCCAAGATCGCCCGTCTTAATTCGCTTGGGCCGCACCGGCTCGATCGTGCCGTCATCACGCAGATAGCCGATCGCGGTCTGCGGACCACCGGCGGTGATCTCGCCCTCGGCGCCGACCGTGCACGACTTGCCATTAGCGTCGACAATCTCGAACTCCTGGTGCAAGGCCGGCACGCCGACCGTGCCCAGCTTGAACTTGTAATGGCGGTTGCCGCATACCCAGCCCGCCTCCGACATCCCATAGAGCTGAAGCAGGCGCACGCCGTACATCTCTTCGAACTGCTTCCATTGCTCCCCGGTGAGCGGCGCCGTACTGCAGGTCATCATCCGCAGCGACGGGATATCCTTCGCGGTGTAGCCGAGCGGCTTGTTGAGCAGCATGTTGAGCACGGTGGGGACGCCAGCGGAGAAGGTGATGCCGTGCGTCTTAATCCACTCGAAGAAGCGACTGTGCGAGAACCGCTTGGCGATGTGCATCGTCAGGCCCTTCTCCAAAAAGGGCATCAGACTGAGCACCTGCGCCGAGTTCCAACCGAACGAGCGATATTCGAGCGTGCGGTCGTCCTCGGTCAGGCCCAAGAACTCCAGCGTCGACAGTCCGTTGAGCCAGTAGGCGGCGTGATCGTAGACGACGATTTTGGGTCGGGCCGTAGTCCCGGAGGTGCAGAAGATGCACGAGAGGTCTTCCGGATTGTTCCGCTCGGGCAGGTCTTCCGCGCGTGTTCCCTTCACCACGGCGGCGAAGAATTCATTTTCGGGATCGGCGCGTACCGTCCGCGGACCATCCGCCGAAGCGCATGCGCGGCGCCGGGTGATCGCCGACTAAGGCGGCCATGTCCATATCCTTGTGGCAAAGGATCAGGGCCGGATCGACCGCCCGCGTCAGCTCAATCATCATCTTCTCGTTGACCTCGATGTTGAGCGGGCAGATCACCGCACCAATCCGCCATGATCCGAACCAGATTAGGAGCTTCTCGAGGCACTCGTCCGAGAGGAGCAAAACGCGGCTTCCCTTCGTGACTCCCCTGCTCTTAAGCAAGGCCGCGATGTCGGATCGTGGCCTGATCGAGCTCGCCGAACGAGATTGATGAATTCTGATCGAGATCGACGATTGCAGTCTTCTGCGAATCGCGCGCCTTGTATTTGGCGAACAGCTCGGCAATCGGCTGATAGGGAATGCCAAGTTGATGATTTCCGAAAACGCCCGCCATACCGACCTCCCGACTCCCTCAGCTTTAGCGCCCGGTCTTTGCTAGTAACTGCGTCCACCCCGCCAGATGTCCAGTCACGCTGGCGATCTGGTCCTTGGTGAAGAAGTCCTCGAGCTTCACGCGGTCTACCGGATAGACAGGCCGCATGAAATCATCCTCGTAATCCATAGGGGACAGTGGCATCGATGCCCATGCCGCCCTCGTAGCTCGTATTGGTCGCGGTCCATTCGCGGTCGCCCGCGGTCATGCGTTCCGCGGGCATGAAGGTCTGGCCACGGCCACCCGGAGTCGGGTTGAGGATATCGGTTCGCGGGTTCACGCGCGTCGTGATCGCCCACATTATATCGTCCATGCTGTAGATGTCGGTGTCCTCGCTGACCGCGATGGCGACGCGCATGCCTTGCGAGGTCGCGAGCAGCGTGGTGAGGAAGTTGCGCTGCCAGCCCTCCTCCAGGCGGTTGCGCTTCTTCACCTGGATGATGACGCCGCCCCAGTCGGTCATGCAGTAGGGAATGTTGACGTCCTGGATGATGCCGGGCTGCAACCGATGGCAGAGCTCGAACATCGCCGCCTCGCGGATCGAGGTGTCGATGTTGTGTTCGTCGAGGGTATGCGCACCCAGACAGTAAATAATGCGCTTGGCCTCCTTGCGCATGGTGATCGCGGTGACATGAAAGGTCGGCGCCTTGTATGCCTTGCCCATGTAGCCGGCCCATTCCGGGTGGAAATGGTGCCGACCCTGCGTCTGGTCGGCCTCGGATTCCGCCGTTTCGAAGCGCCGGTCGCTGCGGATCGACATAACCTTCGATCACCACCTCCGAATCGGCGATCGCCCATGCGTCGACCGTGCGCGCCTTCACCACCCGCACCGGGAAGCCCTGCGCGGCGCCGGCCACGCCCAATTCATCGCAGCCGTAGGGCAGAATCACATAGTCGAAGGCCGCACCGGCGAGCAGAGTGCAGGCCGGCGGCACGCCAAAACAGAACGTTAGCGGCACCCTCTCGTTACGCCGATAGGCTTCGCTCACCACCTGCCACATGTGGGAACCGGGAGAAATCTGGAAAGTGCCGACATTTCCCCAGCGGAAATTCATCCGGTTATAGCCGACGTCCGTGCCGTCGCCGAATTGCGCACCTGAGACGCAGCGGATGCCGGAGCCAATCGTCAGCTCCGTCTCGAGTACCGTATGGCGGATCGGCACCAGATGTTCATTGACGTCGTTCGGCTGCTCTATCACGACTTCCTGACACGGCGCCTCGGACTGCGGGATTTCCTGCGGCGGCATCGGCTTCGAAAGCGCCCGCGCCAGCTTCTGTGTGCGCTCCTTGTCGTCCGCCCAGCCGAACATGGCGTTGATCACTTTGATGTCGCCAAACAAGTTGGTTATGACCTGGTGGTTCGGCTTGCCTTTGACGTTGGTGAAGATAACCGGACAGCCGCCGTCCATCAGCTTTTGCAGGCCGGTGATCTCGAGGTCGGGATTCACCTCCTTGTCCGTCTCGACCAGATTGCCACGCGCGCGGAGCCAGGCGAGCGTGCTGCGGAGGTCCCGGAGGTGGGTCAGTGTACCGGCTGCTGCCGATACATTCTTGGCGCTAACGCCCATCGTCATTGTCCCTTTCTATTCGCAGGCTTGTTCGCCCGGATCAGTAAAAAAACGAGGCGACCCGAACGTCGCCGATTGGCCTCAGGAACCGGCCAGCGAAGCTGGACCATCTGGTCCAGCTTCAAGTGCTTGCCGAAATGCGCCACAGCTGCGGGTATTTTTGAATAGAGGCCCATTTCGTCGATCTTCGTCAGCCGCCCGGCGGAAACGACTTGCTCACCGGCAACGAACACGTCGCGAACCGAATCGCCGGTGGCGCTGTAGACAAGATTGGCGACCGGATTGATCAGCGGCTGCCATTCCGGCCGCTGCGTATCGAACAGGACGATGTCCGCTTCCTTGCCGACCTCGATGCTGCCGATCCGCTCCGCCATCAGGGCCGCTTTCGCGCCGTTGCGCGTCGCCATTTCCAGACCGGTCTCCGGCGGCATGACGCGCGGATTGATGCGGGTTTCCTTGTAGCAGCAGCACGCCAAGCGCACCTCCTGCGCCATGTCGACGATGCCGGACGACGCGTGATCGGAGCCGATCGTGACATTGACGCCGAGCGCCATCAGTTCCGGCAGCTTGCCGAACAGGAAATTGCCGTAGCCGTTGTGCAGGCTCGAACTCGGCGCGCAGACCAGCGACGGCTTGCGCTTCGCCAGGATCGCCACCTCCTCCGGCTCGAGCCAGCCGGAGTGGACGATCAACATCTTTTCGTCGATCACGCCGAGCGATTCCAGACGCTCGATTTCCGCCATCTTGGTGCGCGCAACGCTGGAATCATGGGTCGAGTAGCTGAAGCAGGCATGCGTCTGCAGCAGCGTGTCGTAGCGGCGGGCCAGCTTGTGCAGTCCGAGGATCAATTCGTCGGAGGCGTTGTTGAGGCCGCGGAACGACGCGCTGGCGCCAAGGCGCGGATTGCCCGACTTGGCGTATTTTTCCAGCACCGCCTCGGCGCGTTCGAGCGCCACCTGCGTCGACTCGATCATGCGTTCCGGAAGAATGCCGAGCACCGACTTAGTAAGGTCGAACGATGAGCGCGACACGACCGCGCGAATGCCGGTGGACATGATGCCTTCGACCGAAGCTTCCGGATGGTAGTTGCCCGGGTCGATGAAGCAGGTGACGCCGCGCTTGAGCAGTTCCGCAGCCGCGAGCGTCGCCGAGAGGTGCACGTCATCGCCGTCGAGCGCCTCTTCATAGTGATACATCCGATCGAACAGGAGCGACTGCGCATTCGCCTCGTCTGCCAGCCCGCGCGAGAGATGGAACGAGGAATGCACGTGGCAGTCGACAAAGCTGGGCGTCGCCATCGTGCCGCCTGCATCGACTGTCCGCCCGGCGAAATTGGCCTTCGCTATCGCCGCGGACTTGTCGAGCGAGACAAACTTTCCGCCATTCGCCGCGATCGCCGCATCGCGGATGATGCGCCGGCCCGGATCGACAGTGATGAGCCGGTCGATATTGGTGACAATCAGATCAACGGATTGCACGCGATTCCCGCTCACTTTTTTTCGCCGACATAAGTGAGTTCGTCGGCAATTTTGAGTTCAATGAGGACATTGTCATCGGTCGAATCCTCGCAGAGCATCGAGCGGTGTGCGATACCCTTTGGGATGAACAGCATGTCGCCCGGGTGCATGATGCGAACGCCCATTTCGGTTTCCCACTTCAGCGCGCCCTGCACGCAGAAGATGATTTCGTGGGCGTCGATGTTGCGATGCCAAAAGCTCATATCGTGCTTACGCCGCTTCGAGACGTCGACCTTCACGCTATCCGAGGTGTACAGGCGCAGCGGCGTGCCGTCCGCCTTGTCGATATTGCTGGGCGAGAACTTCTCCGCGAAGATGTTGATCATGCGGAAAATGTCGCCGTTCTCGAGAACGCCGGCGTTGATCACCGGCGGCTCGCTATGCGACAGCACCACATTCTTGCCGTTGATGGTGACGCGCTCCTCATAGACCTTCTTCGCGATCTGCGGCGTTTCCTGCGGCTTGTTCATGGCTTTCCTCCTCTGTTCGAAATCCTGGGTGCCGGCCGCTTCGAGGACGGCTGAAACGATGCCGGTGTAGCCGGTGCAACGGCAGATATGGCCACTCAGTACATCCACGACCTGCTCTTCCGACGGCTTCGGGTTGCGCCGCAGGAAATCGGTGAATGACATCAAAATGCCGGGCGTGCAAAAGCCGCATTGCAGGGCGTGATTGTTGCGGAACGCTTGCTGTAGCGCGTTGAGGGCGCCGTCCTCGCCGGCCAGGGATTCGACCGTGGTGATCTCGCGGCCATCGGCCTGCATGGCGAGGGTCAGACACGAGCGCACGGCAACGCCGTCAAGCAGCACGGTGCAACAGCCGCAGACGCCATGCTCGCAGCCGACATGCGTTCCGGTCGCGCCCAGCGCCTGACGGATGAAATCGCTCAGCAGCATGCGCGGCTCGGCCTCGGCCGAAACATTGCGGCCATTGAGTTTCACGCTCACTTTGGCGTGTTGGTCGCTGGTCACTCGGCGCATTGCAGGGCCTCCTCGATGACGACAGGCCCAACGCGACGCAGGATATCACGACGCATGCGGCTAGTAGCGTGCATGTCTTCGTAGCCCTCAAGCTCCCAGGCCAGCGCGTTGATGGCATCGCGCAAATCGGTTCCGGCCGTGAATTCCCGCGTGGCCGGACGGCCTGCCATGCCGCTGACCCCAAGCCTGACCTTGTTTCCGTTGGCAACCGCGGCGATGGCGACGATAGCAAAGTCACCGTGCCGGCGCGCCACTTCGCGAAAGGCGACGCGGCCGGACGTTTGGATGGGAAAGCGGACAGCCGTGACCAGTTCGTCCGGCCTGCGCGCCGTCATCAGCATGCCGCGCTGGAATTCGCTGGCCGGCAGCACGCGCGTGCCGCTGCGCGAACGCAGGACGACCTCGCCTTGCAGCGTGGCAAGCGACAGCGGAATTTCCGAGCTGGGATCTGCATGCGCGATCGAGCCGCACACGGTACCCTTATTGCGCGTCTGGAAATGGCCGACGAACGGCATCGCCACCGCCAGCAGCGGAAGCTTCGCCTTGAGGCCCGGCCAGGCCAGCAGGCGATTCTGCGTCACCGCCGCCCCGACCTCGACCTTACCGCCGACCTCGCGAATTTCGGAGAGTTCGGAGATGCGGGTGATGTCGATCAGCATCGCCGGCTCGAGCAGCCGCAGATTGAGCATGGCCAGCAGCGACTGACCGCCGGCGAGCACGCGAGCGTCGTCGCCATGCTGGGCCAGAAGTTCGGTCGCCTCGTCCACCGTATCGGCGCGCACGTAATCGAAGGGATACGGTTTCATGTTCCGCCTCCGACCAGCGAGCGCAGCAAGCTGACCAGCCGCTGCCACGCCGAACTGCGAGGAGACGCGGCACTCCGGATTTAACTGTCGTGCCAGCCGCTCGAAGAACTGCCGGATGATGATCGCCGCAGCACCGTCAAGCAGGCGTCCGCCGACCGAGACGACCTTGCCTGTGGCAGTGACCGCATAATCGTAGTCGATACGCGTGCCGGTGGCGGTCGCTTGCAGACGGAGATTTCCCGCCCCCGAGGCGCCGCCGAGCGGCCCACTGAGCGCGCCGACGATGCGGCCGGATTTCTCCGTCACCAGATCGCTCAACTTGACGGTCGCCTCGAACTTGCCGCGCACCGGTCCAACGCCGAGCGAAACCAGCGCGCGATAATCGTTCTCGCCGAGCCGCTGCAAATCGTGGCAACCCGGGATTACCGCCTTGAGACTTTCCGGATCGAGCAGCGAGCGCCAAACCGCCGCTGGCGGCGCCGGCACCTCGAATGAGCTCTGACCACGCAGGTTACGGCCGCCCTCTGCCGTAGAAGCAGCAACGGCTTCGCGCGCAGGCGCGGCGATGGGTGACGGCGGTTCTGGCTGCGCCATCAAGGCGTGGATACGGCGCGGCGTCACCGGCATGGGCACGTTCTTGATGCCGAGCGCGTCGGCCACCGCATTGGCGATGCAGGCCGGCACGCTCATGCAGTTGCCTTCCGCCAGCCCCTTGGCGCCGAGCGGCGTAAACGGCGACGGCGATTCCATATGAAGAATTTCGACGGGCGGGATTTCGCTCGCCGTCGGCACCAGGTAATCGGCGAAGGTGCCGGAGAGGAACGCCCCGGTCTCGTCGTAGACGAACTCCTCGTACAATGCGGCGGCAATTCCTTGCGCGAAAGAACCGCGCATCTGGCCGTCCGCAATCATCGGATTGAGGATCTTGCCGGCGTCATGCATCGACACGTAGCGGTCGACGCGCACCTGGTCGGTCAGCGGATCGATCTCGACCCCGCACATGTCGAAGACGAAGCCATAGGTAAGCGACGTGTTGATGCGGTCGTCGTTCGACGGGGGCTCGAGTTCCGGCGGCGACCACACCGCGGTCTCGCGCAGGCTCGGCGCCATGCCTTCCGGCAACATGACGGGCGACCAGTGCGCCGTGCCGGCGACGCGGCCGAATGGGATGGCATTGTCGGGATTGCGCTTGCTGCCGATCTTGCCCTTGGCGAATTCGATATCGTCGGGAAGCGTGTTGAGCTGTTTCGCCGCGATCCGGCCGAGCTTGTCGCGGATCTGGTTCGCGGCCATATGCGCGGCCACCGCGGTGCCCGGCGTGAAACGGCACGAATAAGTGCCTGCGGCGATCGACCACTGGTCCTTCGCCGTGTCCATTTCGAGCGTGACGTCCACGTCGTCCGGCTCAAGACCGAGCTGCTCGGCGACGATTTGGGAGAGCACGGTCTCGTGCCCCTGACCCTGCACCGTGACGTCGGCGGTCACCGAAACCGCTCCGAGCGGATCGACGTTGACCGTCACCATCGATACGGCGCCGTTCTTCGGGCCGGCTTTTTCCCGCGCGTCGGCGGTGAGCAATGTCGACAGATAACCCATGTTCGACATGCCTGGCTCGACAATGGCGGCAAAACCGATGCCATAATGCCGGCCGGCCGCCCGCGCCGCTTCGCGCCGCTTCTTCAATTCTTCAAGCCGGCCGCCGCCGACAGTGGTTTCGACGGCCTGCAGATAATCGCCCGAATCGTAGAGCGAACCGGCCGCGGTCTTGTACGGAAACTTGGACGTCGGAACGAGATTGCGCTTGATGACGTCCAGGTGGTCGAGATTGAGCTCGAACGCGATCCGTTGCACCAGCCGCTCGATGGCCAGATAGAGCTGCGGTCCGCCGAAACCGCGGATCAGGCTAGCCGGCATCTTGTTGGTGAGAACGACGCGATTGACTACGTCGACATTGGGAATGTCATAAGCGCCGGTGACCGAGCCGTGCATGCGATAGAGCGGCCCCGGCATCGGCGCGCGCAAGAACGCGCCGTAATCCTCGAGCTGATCGAGTTTGAGCGCGAGAATCCGGCCGTCTTTAGTGACGGCCGCCTCGATCTCGGTGATGCGGTTCGGCCCGGAACTCGCGGCGATAAGGTGCTCAACCCGGTCCTCGACCCATTTCACCGGTCGGCCCGTGATGCGCGCGGCGATCGCCATGAGCACCATGTAGGGAAACACGGAAAGTTTGATGCCGAAACTGCCGCCGCTGTCGGGAGGAATGCGGACCCGAAACTTCGGACCGGGCACGCGCAGCGCGCGCGCCATCACCGGGTGAGTGCTGAATGGGCCCTGGAAATTCGCCAGCACGTCATAGCTGCCGTCGGTCGGATCGAATTGGGCGACGACGACGTAGCATTCCATCGGCGTGTAGGAGAGCCGATGATAATCCGTCGTGAGCTTGACGCGGGCATGGGCCTGCGCGAAAGCGCTCGCGGTATCGCCATAGGAGAAATGGCGAACCGAGACCTCGTTGCCTTTCGTTTCCGGGTGCAGAAGCGGAGCGGATTTTTCGCACGCCTTGAGCGGATCGATCACCATAGGCAGATCACGGTATTCGATGCGCACGAGATCGGCCGCATCCTCGGCGAGATAGCGGCCATCGGCGACGATGAGGACGACCGGTTCGCCGACATAACGGACCCGGCCGACCGCCAGCGACCACTGATGCACCGGCGCCTTAAGAGCAATCAGAAACGGATCGGACAGGCGTTTGACGTCCTCACCCGTAATCACCGCCCAAACGCCGGGCCGGGCCAAGGCTTCGGCGGTGTCGATCCGCACAATCTCAGCATGCGCACGGCTCGAGCGGACCACATGCGCCTGCAGCGTGCCTACCGGAACAGGCAGATCATCGGCGTAGCGGCCGCGACCGGAGAGCAGGGCCGGATCTTCCTTCCGAAGCGTCGATTTACCGAGTAGCCGCGACACAAATGTCCCCAAGCGAACGCAACGGATCAGGGCATAGCCGCCCCTGCACAGAAACGGCCGCCTAGGCGGGCCGTGCTGGATCACCACAATGCAGCGGCGATGCTATTGCCGTCTTCTGGGGAAGTAAAGGTATTCATGTATCATAATGATTTTATTTCCCGCCGCGCTGCGATATGATGGCACTCACCATAGGGTTGTAGGATGAGACTCGAAACTCGGCGATAGATCAGGGACCCCATGAAGAGCACAACTCGGGCTAACGGCGGCGACGGACAGCACGGCATCACGGTGGCCGAAGCCAATGCCGCGGACCTTGCCGAGATCATCGCCCTCGACGCGCGGATCACAGGCTTCGCACGCGCTGATTTCTGGAAGGACCTTTTTCGCCAACTGGAAACGAGCGAGACCTTGTGCGTGCTGGTCGCCAAGAGCGACGGCAAAATGATCGGCTACGCGCTTGGCGAGGTCCGCTCATGGCCGGTGCGCGCCCCGGCGTGCGGCTGGCTCTACGCTATCGGGGTCGAAAAGGAGCACCGGCTGCATAAAAGCGCCTCAGCTCTCATGGCCGAGCTGATTTCACAATTCAAGAAGAGCGGCGTTGGCACGATCCGCACGGTCATTGATGTGGACGACAATCTGTTGATGTCGTTCTTGCGCAGCTTCGGAATGACGGCGGGGCCTTTCGTCGAACTAGAATTGATCCTGGATCGCAACTGATTGTGAAGCAGATTTGATGCATAGGTCTCGATCGAAATGAAATTACAGCAAGCAACACGATACGCCATTTGGGCTGTGATCGAGCTCGCTTCGCGCCCCGATGAACAAATCTCGGCACAGGATCTGGCGGGATCGTATCAAGTTTCCAAGAGCCACCTGGTGCGAATCCTGTACGCGCTGACGCGCGCGAACATCGTCACCTCGGCCCGCGGCCCGGGCGGCGGATTTACGTTCTGCGGAAACGCGAAACGCCTGACCCTCTATGATATCATTTGTCTTTTTGAAACAGGATGGCCCAACGAAGAGGACGATAACATGCGGATCGGCAATCCTTTGGCGGGAGAGTTAAGCCGGGTCTTGCATGAAGTCGATCAAATCACATCGGCGACGCTGAAGTCGGTGACGGTGCAGACGATCATCAACAACGCACGCCGCGCCTCACCCTTCCGACCGATCTCCGAACATCTGTCGCAGGCCGTTGTGAAATCCCACCAACCGAGTTACTGCCGGCAACAAGCAGGCCGGTCCGTTGCCGCCGCGCCAGCTCGACGAATTGCCAGAGTTCGGCATGGCTGCCGCATAAAAAAGCGGAGGAATATCGTGACTTTTGAACTTCCATCTCCCAGCGCGATTTTCGACGTCGACCTCGATGACGGCTCCAAAATTCGCGTACGGCGTCATGGCAATCCAAATGGCATTAGGATACTGCTCTCGCACGGCAACGGTTTTGCCGTCGACGCCTATTTCCCGTATTGGCGCCATTTCCTCGACCGATACGACCTGGTGATCTTCGACTTCCGCAACCATGGGCAAAATATTCCGGTCGAACCGTCCAACCACACCTACGCGCAGCTCAGTCGTGATCTTGAGCGCATTGTGCAGGAGGTCCGCGCCCGCCTGGGGACCAAAAAAACGATCGGCATTTTTCATTCGTTCTCGGCCCGCACCGCCATGAAACACGCCATTGAAATTGGCTGGCGATGGGACGCGTTGCTGCTGTTCGATCCGCCGGACGTCCCACCCGTGGGTCACCCGAACTACGCCGCAATGGAAGTCTTCGAAAAGCGCCTCGTCGAATTTGCCGGCAAGCGGCGACGGAATTTCACATCAATCGACGACTTGACGCAGGAGCTTATGCAGTCGCGCGCGACGAGGAATTGGATTGCCGGCGAGCACGAATTGATGGCGCGCTCGGTGCTGCGGAAGAATCCGAACGGCGACGGCTACGTCCTGGTCTGCGCGCCGGAGAACGAGGCGAGCATTTATGAACAGGCCCTGACGTTGAACCTTTGGCCCGCGGCGAAGGAATATCGGCGGCCCAGTGAAATTGATCGGCGCGGATCCAACGGCCAAAGGAGCCCCGGCAACCGCTGCAGCAAATCAGGCGCTCGGAACGGAGGGTGGCTACGACTACACCTACGTCGAAGGAACCGGGCACCTGTTGCAGATCGAGCGGCCCGAGGAGTGTTTCCGTATTACGATGGAGTTCTTGGCCAAGCACGCGCTTGGTTAAGTGAACTCGATCGTTTTTGCCCGCGTCGGGCTCGCTCACGCTGCGTCAAAAAGCCGTAGCGCCCGCCGCAGCACCCATGCCTATTTCAGCAGATTGGGCAGCGCCATGGAAATGATCGGCACATAGGTGATGACCATGAGCCCGATCAGACTGATCAGCACGAAAGGGATCACGCCGCGATAGATTTCCGTAATCGGCCTTTTGAACAATAGATGCGCGGCAAAGATATTCAGCCCGAACGGCGGCATGAACATGCCAATGCTGAGATTGACGCAGAAGATGACGCCGAAGTGAATCGGATTGACGTGCATGGCTTCGGCAACCGGCACGCATAGCGGCGCTAGAATTAGGATCGCGGCGGGCGGCTCGAGAAAGCTTCCGATGAACAGCAGGATGATGTTCATCAGCAGCAAGGTCGCGACCGGACCCGCGTCGAGTCCGCGAATGAAGTCGACCACGTGCTGCGGAATGCCGCTCGTCGTCAGCAGCCAGGAATAGACTCCCGCGGCCGCGACAATCAGCAAGATTTGCGTCGTCAGACTAGCCGCACTCATGACGATGCGCCCGAGGTCCGCCCACGTCACTTCGCGATAAACGAATTTGGCAATGAACGCGGAATAGACGACGGCGATGCCGGCCGCTTCCGTCGGCGTAAAAATGCCGCCGTAGATGCCGCCGAAGATGACGGCGATCGTGCCAAGCGCCCAGACGGCATCCTTCGTCGAAGCTGCAATGTTCTGCCAGCGCGCCTTTGCCGTGATCGGCACGATCTTTATGCGGGCATAAACAAGACATAGGCCGCTTCCATCAACCCGATCAGAATGGCCGGGATGATGCCAGCGGTGAACAAGATGGTCAGCGACTGTTGCGCGGTGACCGCGTAGATGATCATCGCGATCGAGGGAGGAATTATGATCGCGATCGCCCCAGAGCTGGTAATGAGGCTGACCGCGAAGCGATCCCCGTAGCCGTTATCGCGCAGAGCCGGGAACAGGAGGCGTCCGACGGCCGCGACGCAGCCGACCGCCGAGCCCGACATGGCGCCGAACAGTTCCGAGGAGGCGATCGTCGCCAGCGCCAGCGAGCCCCGCACTCCGCCGACTATGGAGAGGACCCAGGCGACGATCCGCTTGGCGATGCCGCCCTGCCCCATGATCTCGCCGGCAAGGATGAAGAACGGAATTGCGACCAAGGGATAGCTGCCGAGGCTGCCGAACATGACAGTCTGCACAACGCTTGGCGGCATGCTGGTGGCCACCAATAGGATGACCAGGGCAGAAGTCAGCAGAATCAGAAAAATGGGGAATCCGAGCAAAAGCAAGACGATTGGAACAACGACGAAAAGAGCTTGCTGCAACACGGTCCACAGCCTTCCTAATTATTTTCGCGAGGCGGATTCATGCGGCCCCGAGACGACGTCGCGACGGCCAGCACGTTGCAGCGGCGTAATCATGTCTGCGCCCGGTATGATTTAACCAGGCGCACGAGAACTGCGATCACCATGAGAGACAAACCGATCGGAATGACGCTTTGCGGAATGGCGACCGGGATCGCGGCCGCGTCGGTGACTTGGCCGAAGTTGATAAATTGAATGATTACCGGAATGCCAAGCCAAATAACCGTGCAGCAGACAACTACCAGAGCAAGTTGGCCTATGACATCCAAAATGGTGCGATACCGCGCCGGAAAGATCATCAGGATCATATCCATGCTGATATGGGCTCGCTTGAGCGTGACCATCGGCGCCCCGAGGAACACGCCAGCAATCATGAGAAACTGCATGATCTCTTCGGCCCAAACGATCGGGGCATGAAAGAAATAGCGTCCGACGATATTCGTGAAATTGATTGCGCAGGCGGTCAGCAGGCAGCCCGCCGACGCAAACTCGGCTGCGCGAATAATGCGCCTACCTGCAATCAGCAAATGGTCCAACATGAGTGCCTGCGTCACGTCGGCTTCCCGCGCGCGGTTCGCTCCACCTTCACCGGTTCCTTACCGAAGCGGAATATGAGACGCCCTGTTTATTGGGTCCGTTTGGCAGCGCCCTCTAGAACGCCATACATCGCCTTCACTTCTGGCTTTGCGTTCGCCACGCGATTCGCCACGGCGACAAGTGAAACCAACGCGCTCGCGCGTTCCGAACTCGGTATTGTCAGGACCTGGCCGCCGGCACCGGTCCAGACTTTCTTCTGGGCGTTGTAGAAGTCAACGACCCACGGGTGCATTTCGTCGCCGATGCGGGCGGCATCGTCGGCCACGATCTTTTGCAGATCGGGCGGAAGCCGATCGAACCATGTCTTACTAAGCACGAGCGTGCTCACCGCGAAGGAAAGGTCCGTCTCTGTGACGTATTTTGCAGTATCATAGAAGTGCATCGCAGACAGCACCGGCATAACGGCAAGAACGCCGTCGATTGCCCCCTGCTGCAGCGCGGGCAGCACATCGCCAAGCGGCAGCGGGACCGGAGTTGCACCCAAAGCTTTGAGCGGCTCCATCTGCATCGGCGAGGCCAACACGCGCAACTTCATGCCTTTCAAATCTTCGATGTGATTGACCGGCTTGCGGCTGTTAACCGCCGTCGGTCCGCTCAGGAAGACGGCAGAAACGCGCAGCCCACGCGTTGCGCCGAGTTTGAAGTATTCGCGGCGAAATTCGGGATCTTTGACCGTGCGCCCGACGTGATCCATATCCTTGAACAGACCGGGAGCGCTGAGCACCTGAAACCGCGGATCGACACCTTCTAGAAACTCGGCCGGGCTGAGAAAGCCTTGGATAGCGCCCAATTGCACCGCTTCGATTTCACGCGGAATCGGTCCCAATTGGCTTGCCGGATAGACTTCCGCCTTGATGCGGCCGCCAGAATCCTTACCCACCGCCACTGCCAATCGTTTCAAGAATTCATGCTGACCGTCATTTAGTGTCGGCGTACCGAGCTTCATGACAATGGGGTCCGCCGAGGCGGGCGCGGCGGTGAAGGCGCACAACGTCGTTGCAAGAAAACCACCGATTGCGAGCAGCGCAGCTTGGCTGCGGCGGCGTTTCATTGAACTCCTCCCCCGTCGTTGTTCTTTTTGCCTGACGGGCGCCTGGAGTTATGCAAACCAAGCACTGACGCAGACAATATTTTCGGACCGGTCTCTAAAATGCTGGACCTTATTCTTATTATAGCATTATCGTACAATATAACAATAATTCGTATCGACCAAAGTCGGTATGCTGAGGGGCTTGCTACTTTTGCGCTAGGATTTCATGGCTGCATTCGCTGTGCTTGTCGTGCTGCGCCAACCATGTCCTTTATTGAGCATCCAACATTGGCAAGGGCCGTGAAAGCCAGGGGAACGGAATGACCGTGGACGAGAAAGCCGGTTGCCTTTGGAGACCTTCGCGGGTGGATTGCCGCGCTGAAGGCCGCCGGCGAATTTCAAGAGATCAACGCCGAGGTCGACTGGAATATCGAGCTTGGCACCATTTCGCGACTGGCGCAGGGCGCAGGAACCGGTCCGGCGCTGCTGTTCAACAACATCAAAGATTATCACAATGCGGACAGCCGCTGCCGCCGGGTCTTCAGCAATGGCCTGTCGAGCTACCGGCGCGTCGCCATGATGTTGGGACTCTCACCCGATACGCACCCGCGCGAGCTCGTGAAGATCGGGCGCAACGTGCTCACCGGCAGCATTCCGCCGAGGGTCGTCAAGACCGGACCGGTCAAAGAGAATGTCATTACCGGCAAGAACGTCGACCTGTTCGACTTTCCGGTGCCGCATTGGAACCGGCGCGGACGGTGGCCGCTACATTCTCACCTACGGCGGCGTGGTCACCAAGGATCCGACGACGAACGTGATGAACGTCGGCATCTATCGGGGCATGCTGGGAAGTCGCGATCAAATTCCGATCCTGATGTGGCGGGCGCAGCATATCGGCCAACACGTGACCGCTTGGCAGAACGGCGGCAGCGCCGAGATGCCGATCGCGGTGGCGATCGGATGGGAGCCGGCGCTCGGCTTCGTCGGCGGCACACCCGTGACGAAAGGCGTCTGCGAATACGACGTCATGGGCGCCATCCGTGGGGAACCAGTCGATCTCGTCAAATGCGAAACCGTCGATCTCTACGTGCCAGCTTCCGCCGAAATCGTCATCGAGGGATATCTCGGACTCGACCCAGCGACCCATACCATGGAAGGACCGTTCGCCGAATTTACCGGTTACCTCGCCGGCGACCGTTCGCCCAAGCCGACGATCCGGGTCACCGCCATTACCCATCGTAATGATCCAATTTTGCACGGCAGTATTGAGGGCTCATTGCCCGGCAGCTTCTCCGAGAACGCCATCTGTTCATCGATCATGCGCGCGGGCACGGCCTGGAACGTGCTCGATCGCGCCGGCGTTCCGGGGATTACCGACGTCTGGTGCCCGCCGGTGCACGCCGGCATCAACTTGCTCATCGGCATGAAGCAGAGCTACCGCGGGCAAGCCAAACAGGCGGCAAATGCGATCTGGGGTTCGTCGGCGGCCCATGTGCGCTACAAGCACATTACCGTCGTCGACGACGATATCGACATTCATGACTATGCAGCGGTCGACTGGGCCATCGCCTACCGGGTCAACGCCGGCGAAAACGACATTGTGATCATGCCCGCGACGTTCGGCGCCGGACTCGATCCATCGACGCGCCGGCGCGACCGTAATCCCGCGCTGTTCGGCACTGGCAAGTGGAACCGCATGCTGATCGACGCCACCATGAACCTCGATTACGACCCGGATCCCGATCTCGGCGGGGCCCGCTTTCCGCCGATGGTGTGGCCGGAGCCGAGCGACATCGAAGCAGCCTACGCGCGTTTCGCCGAATTCGGGCTCCGTAAGCCGCCCAAAGCGGGGAAATGACCGGACGGATTGGTGAATCGCGGCGAACCTCGCCAGCAGATCGATCGCGAGCCGTAAGGATATTTCATCACGGTCGAACATCATGAGCAATTCGCTTTACCGTACGCCAACGCCTTATGACGATCGTATCTATTCGCAAGAGTGGCACCACTGGCGCGACCCCGAAGTCCCCGAATGGCTCGATCCGGTTGGCTGGCTGCTCGATCGCCATCTGAACACATCGGTCGCCGAAAAGACGGCGATCGTCTGCAACGACGAGAGCATCACCTATTCGGAGTTGTCCGAGCGGGTGGCGAAATACGCAGGCGCGATTGCGGCGCTTGGCCTTGGCCCCGAAGAGCGTTTGCTCTTGTTCGGTACCGATAGCCTCGACTACGTGACGGTTTGGCTTGGCGCCATACGGCTTGGCGCCGTGCCGGTCGTGATATCCGATCTCTATAAGGCGAAGGATCTCGCCTACTTCCTCGCCGATACCGCGGTCCGACTCTTGTTTATCGACGCCGAGCAAGTGCCGAAACTCCTCGAGATCGCCGGCCAGTTGCCATCGTCGCTGAGGACAATTCTGGTGCGCGGCGACGTTTCCGCCGATCTCGCCGCGCAATTTCCAGGGCGCAACGTCGTGCCGCTGCATGCGGTGCTGGCGACGTCTGTCCCCGCGGTCGTTCCGCACAAGCGCCATGCCAACGACCTCACCTATATGTTCTATTCAGGAGGTACGACCGGTACGGCAAAGGGCATTACGCATCTTGCACATGACTTCGTGCTCATTCCCGAACGGCAGGGCCACTTCTGGGAATACATCGCCGAAGACGTCGTATTCGCCACGTCGAAAAAGTATTTCACTCACGGCCTGTGGCCAGGCGTTTTGATCCCGCTCTACTGGGGCGCCACCGTCGTGCTGGACCGCCGTCCGCCCACTCCGGATGTCGTCCTCGCGACCCTGACGAAGCGGAAGGTCAGCAAACTGATTACGGTGCCAACCGTCCTCAAGAACGTCATCGAGGTGTTGATGCGGACAAAGCAATCGGTCCAGTTCCCAGCGCTTCAGCTCGTCATCAGTGCTTCAGAAAAGATGCCGCCGGAAATGTTCGAGCGTTTCCACGCTCTCACCGGCGTCGAGGTATTCGACTCAATCGGCAGTTCGGAGATTACTTACGAATGGATCGCCAATCGTCGCCCGGCCTTCAAGCGGGGTAGCCTCGGTAAGCCGGTATTCGGCTACGAAATCCGGCTCGTCTCAGCCGATGGGCAGGACGTCACCGAGCCAAACGTCCCGGGCGAAGCGTGGGTCAAGAGCCGTACCGCCTGCTTTTATTACTGGCGCAAATATGACAAGTCGCGCGAAACGTTTTTTGGCGATTGGACACGAACCGGCGACATCCTTGCATTCGATGAAGAGGGGTTTTTCTGGTTCAGCGGCCGCAACAACGACTTGTTCAAGGTCAAGGGGCTCTGGGTGTCGCCGATCGAGATCGAGGCGGCATTGACGCGTCACCCGGCGGTGCGCGAGGCCGCAGTGGTATCTTTTGAGGACGCGGACGGACTTACCAAGCCGCGCGCGTTCCTCGTGTTGCGCGACAATTTCGAGCAGAGCTCAGCGCTTATCGAAGAGTTCAAACAAGCGGTCGCGCCGCTCGGTTCCTACAAGATCCCCGCCTCGTTCCGCGTTATTGATCAGCTCCCGCGCACAACGCTACTCAAGATCGATCGCAAGGCGCTGCGCGATTGAGACAAACGGATTGCCGATCTCCCGGTCGGATGTTGATGATGGAGCCGCAAGGGTACGACGAATTCGAGATTGACTGGTCAATTTGGCTTTTGATGTGAATTGTAACATGCAGATTTCGATTGATGCGATGTCGATTGAGGGCACGTGGTTTGGACCAAAGCCTTCAGTGGCCCCCACGATCGTGATGTTGCATGAAGGACTGGGATCGGTCAGCACATGGCGCGATTTCCCGCAGCAACTGACGGAAGCAACGGGCGCCGGCGTGTTCGCTTATTCGAGACCGGCGCACGGCCATTCCTCTTCGATCATTTTGCCCCGGCCTCCCGATGCCATGCATCGCGAGGCGCAGGAGGTGCTGCCGCGGGTTCTCCAAGAGATCGGATTCGAACGAGGTCTCCTCCTCGGCCACAGCGACGGCGCGTCGATAGCCGCCATTTACGCCGGCAAGGTGCAGGACCCGCGCCTCAGCGGCCTTATTCTCATAGAGCCGCATTTCAATGTCGAAGAGAAGAATCTCGATGCGATAAGGCAGATGATCATAAATTACGAGACGACCGATTTGCGCGCACGGCTGGCACGCCATCATGCCGATGTCGACACTATGTTCGCGGCCTGGAGCGGCATGTGGCTCGACCCACACTTCAAATCTTTCGATCTGACGCGTGAACTTTCGCAGATTGCCGCTCCGATGCTGATCGTCAAAAGCGAAGACGACCCGTACAGCACCATGGCTCAAGTCGACGTGGCGGAAGCGGCATGTCGTTGCCGGCTCGAAATTGCCGTTATTCCCGGCGTCGGCCACGCGCCGCATAAAGACAATGCAAAGCCAACGCTCAAAGCCATTGCTGATTTTGCCGGTAGTGTTCTCTGACCCCCGATGAAACAGAGCCAACTCGCGAACGAGGAAACGCAACATGCCGATGGATGACCTCAGCGACCAACAGCGCATGCTTCGCGACTCGGTCCGGAAGTTCGCGAGCCAAGAGTTGGCTCCCAATGCCGCACAATGGGACCGCGACTGCAGCTTGCCGGATGCGGTCGTCGGCAAACTCGGCGCGATGGGACTGCTCGGCATGATGGTCGCGCCGGAGCATGGCGGCACGTTTTCCGACTATGTTTCGTTCGGGCTAGCGGTGGAGGAGATCGCCGCCTGCTGCGGCGGAACTTCGGTCCTGGTTCAAGTGCATAACGCTGTCGGCTGCGCCCCGATCGCCAATTACGGAACTGAGGCGCAGAAGCGCGCTTTTCTTCCCGACCTCGCCTCCGGCCGCAAGATCGGGGCATTCTGTCTTACCGAAGCACAAGCCGGGTCAGAGGCGAACAACCTGCGCACGCGCGCCGAACTCAAATCCGGCAAATGGGTTTTAAACGGTGAAAAGTTGTTCATCTGCAACGGCCGGCGCGCCAGCGTCGCAATCGTGTTCGCAGTCACCGATCCGAGCAGCGGCAAGAAGGGCATCTCGGCCTTCATCGTGCCAACCGACGTACCCGGCGTCGTCAAGCATCCGGCGGAACACAAACTCGGCATGCGCGCATCGGATACGTGCGCCATAAGCTTCGACAACTGCGCCATCCCCGCCGAGAACCTGCTCGGCGAGCCAGGGCAAGGCCTTTCGATCGCGCTCGGCAACCTCGGAGCCAGCCGCACGGCCATTGCCGCTCAGGCAACCGGCATTGCACGCGCGGCGCTTGATGCGGCGGTGAAATATGCCAAGGAGCGAGTACAGTTCGGCAAGCCGATCATCGAGCACCAGAGCGTGGCCAATCTGCTCGCGGACATGCAAGTCAAGTTGAACGCGGCGCGGCTCATGTGGCAGCACGCCGCGCGTTGCCGCGATGCCGGCGAGCCCGCAGTGGCGGAGGCCTCGCAGGCCAAGCTCTTCGCCAGCGAAGTGGCCGAATGGATCTGCTCAAAGGCAATCCAGGTTCATGGCGGCTATGGCTACATGTCCGACTTTCCGGTGGAACGCATGTACCGAGACGCTCGCCTCACCCAGATCTACGAAGGCACCAGCGAGATACAGCGTATGGTCATCGCCCGCTATCTATGAAAGACGCAACGATAGCGGCCGCCGCTCGCTAAAACATATTGTATTTTTACAATATATAGTAAGCTCGCAACGGATCGGCACGCTACGCCGACCCAATAAGAGGCGTTCTTTCGAGCGCTCAAAAATAACCCAGGGAGAAATTTGCCAATGCCGAACGGGCAGCATCATCAGGTTCTCATCGTCGGCGGCGGGCACCGCCGGCATCACGGTGGCCGCGATCCTGCGGCGGCGCAGCCGCGGCCTCGACATCGCGGTGGTCGAGCCGCAGCAGGAACATTACTACCAGCCGTCGCTCACTTTGGTCGGGGCGGGCGTTTATCCGCTCGCCAAAACCCATCGTCCGGAAGCGAGCGTGATGCCGTCCGGCGTCACCTGGATCCGCGGCGCCGCCAAGACCTTCGAGCCCGAACAGAATGCCGTGCACCTGCTCAGCGGCGAGGCGCTCACTTACGATTATCTGGTGGTCTGCACCGGCGTGAAGCTCGATTGGGACAAGATCGCGGGCTTGAGCGAGACGCTCGGGCGCAACGGCGTGTGCAGCAACTATTCTCCGAAGACCGCGAGCTATACCTGGGACTGCGTGCAGACGCTCAAAGCCGGCGACAAGATCGTATGCACCCAGCCGCCGATGCCGTTCAAATGCCCGGGCGCGCCGCAGAAGATCGTCTATCTCATCGCCGACCGCCTGCGCCGCCGCGGCATCCTGAAGGATTGCAAGCTCGACTTCTTCACCCACGCGCCGGCGATTTTCGGCGTGCCCTATTTCGCGCGCGCGCTGGTCAAGGTCGCCGCCCGCTACGGCATCGGCGTGCACTATCAGCAGAACCTGGTGGCGGTGGACGGAACGGCGAAGACCGCGACCTTCGAATTCGTCGGCGAAACGCGCAAGGGCGAACGCGAGAGCGTGCCGTTCGACCTGCTGCACGTCTCGCCGCCGCAGTCGCCGCACGACGAGATCAAATCGAGCCCGCTCGTCAATGCCGCCGGCTGGGTCGAGGTCAACCAGGCCACCATGCAGCACGTGCGTTTTCCGAATGTCTATTCGCTCGGCGACGTCTGCTCGACGCCGAATTCAAAAACCGCGGCGGCGGTGCGCAAGCAGGCGCCGGTGGTGGCCAACGAGATCGTCAGCGCGGTCGCCGGCAAGCTCGTGCCCGGCGCCTATGACGGCTACGCCTCGTGTCCGCTGACGACGGCGATCGGCAAGACCATCCTCGCGGAGTTCTGCTACGGCGGCAAAGTCACGCCGACCTTGCCGCTCAATCCGTCGAAGGAGCGCTGGGTCGGCTGGTGGATCAAGCTGACCGGCCTGCCGCTGATGTATTGGCACTACATGCTGAAGGGCTACGTCTGGTTCCCCAAGCACAACACGGAATTTAAGGAAGAGGCGCCCTGAGGTCGTGCAATGCGCTCGTAGCGCCGATGCCGCCGCGAAAGAAAGAGCGGCTTCGGCCACTACAAAACAGACTACGGGATCAGACCTTGCGGAGCCTTCCCGTGGAAGACCCTTGAGATATTGGCCAACACCGCTTCGGATTCGTCGATCATATAATTTGGGTCACCACCGCTGATATGCGGGGTCCACAGAACGTTGTCGAGTTCAAGCAGAGGCGTATTCGAAGGAACCGGCTCGTACCGATAGACGTCCAACGCGGCGCCGCCCAAATGTCCGGCTTTGAGGCTTTCGTACAAGGCCACTTCATCGAGAACCCCGCCGCGCGCGGTATTGATCAAGTGGGCGCCGGGCTTCATCTTGGCAAAAAATTCGCGCCCCGCGAACTTCTCGGTGCTTTTTTCGTATGGGATATGCAGCGATACAAAATCGGATTGCGCCAACAATTCATCAAGCGGGGCGTAGGAAACGCCGCCAAAATTCGCTTCTTCTTCCGGGCTCAGTCGCGTTCGTTTGAAATAGAGCACGCGCATCCCCATGCTGCGCATCCGCCGAGCGACAAACCCGGAATTCTCACCGAGCCCGATGAACCCGAGGGTGCTGCGCGAAAGGATTTTGAAATTGCGAATCCCCGCCCAGTTGAACTTGTTCCGCGGCGGATCCTCGGCAAAGGCGGGCGATCGCCGCCGGATCCCGGCGCCCAACAACCGAGCGATGCGCCTCCATCAGATTGCGGGCAAGCGCGAGGATAAGCGCCGTAATATGGTCGGCGCTCGATTGACTGCTCAGTCGAGCAAGGTTGGCGACGGGAATGTTCAGCTTGTGCGCCGTTGCGACATCGATATTGCCGTAGGAACGGCCGAATTGCTGGATGAGCCGTGTTTTGCTCCCACAGGCCTCCACTTGTTTTTTGCCAAGGGTTGAGGCTTCCACAACGACAAAATCCGCAGACGGCAAAGTCCGATCCAGTATTTCTTCGCTCTGACAGACGGTGGTCTCGATTTCCGGCGGCAATTCGAGCCGATCGGCCATCGTTGTCAACTCATTAAGTGGCGCGGAGAAATCCTCGCCGAAGAAGTAACGCAATGTCTTTTCGCCTTCCGGCGTCAGCGCGCGCCGCAAACCCATTTCCATCAGCCGGAACAGGGCGTCTTCTTCGGCGAAAACGACGTGAATTTGTTTTTGGCTCATTGCGTCATCCCGCTTTTTTGCGATTTCTTACCGATGTCAGTCTTACTCGGTCATTTCACGCGGCTGGTGGCGCGCCGCGCAGCGAGCGCGGCTTCGGTCCATTCGGCGTTGCCAAGCGCTGCGCTGCGGCCCGCCAGGCGGCCCGATACGAAAGCCCAGCCGAGATGATGCCCGTGGCCTTCGAGCAGCACCCCGCCCTGCCCGGCAGAGCCAGCTGCGTAGAGCCCGCGATCGGCTGGCCACCGCGGTCGACGACTTGAAAGTTGCTGTTGATGCGGGCGCCGCCGTCGGTAAAGACGATCCAACTTTTGGCCGGGCCGAGCGCACAATAGGGCGCGCGATCAATCGGCGGCAATCCTGTCGGAAGATTGCCGTTGTACTCGGCGACTGTCTTTTCCAGCGTACCGGCCGGCATCCCAAGCTTTGCGGCAAGTTCGGCGAGCGTCTCGGCTTCGAAGAAGACGTCCTTGCGGTTGCGCCGATAGTCCGCGAGGTAGGCATAGGCCACTCCGGGCGCGGTGGAGATGAAATTCGGCCACGCGCTGAACTCGGCGGCGATCTTTTGGTCCATCAGGACGTAGGCGATGCGTTCGGGCTGGCGCGGAATTGCGAGCTGCAGGCCCGTTGCGTTCGTCGACGAACCGCATTCCTTCCTTGTTGACGAGAATCGCGCCTTTTTTAAACAGATTGAGCGACGGCGCCAGATTGGTCGTAACGAACATCATCAGAAACGGCCGTAGCAGCCACGACGGCAGATAATTCATCGCCCAGCGCATGACGAGCGCAATCGGTTTGATCGGCGGAATGAGGTCGATGAATTTCTTGCTGGGCGGCGCGACGAAGCGAATCTCCGGTCCCAGCATGATCTCGCCGTTGACGATGTCGCCGCCCGACCTCCTGCACCATGCGCTGACCGTCGCCTGTGCTGGTCGGATTGATGCCTTCGATGTCGGCGAGATCGGCCGACATGAACTGAGCCTTGATCTCTTTGGCCGAACTGTAGTCGCCGGTGGCAAGAATGACGCCGAGCGTCGCACCGATGCGGCGGATGCCGCCCTGATCGGTCAGCAACCTCGACGCCGATGATTGTCGCATCGTCGCGCAACAGCTTTATCGCTCGGACGCCAACGCGTATCTCGACGCCGAGCTTTCGCGCGCGCTTCTCCAGGTGATAAAGATACGAGCGCGCATGGGGCAGGACATTGTGCATGCGCGGCAGGCGGTGCGGCGGCTCGGGCATGGCGCCGAAGAACACGACGCCCATGTCCATCAGCCACTGCACCATGTCCGGCGAATGCTCGACCAGCAGCCGCCGCAGTTCGAGATTGTCTTTTTCGGCAAAGCCGCGATTGTCGGCAAACAGCGCCATGTCCTCGAAGTGCGCCTGCGGAACATCGTGAATACCTTTGTTCCACTGCAAAGGCGTACAAGTCGAGGTCACCGAGCCAACCGAACGAATGGTGGTGCCGCCAAGCGCGGGATTTTTTTCGAGCAACACCACTTTGCGTCCGAAGCGCGCCGCTTCGACCGCCGCGGCAAGGCCGCTGCCGCCGCCGCCGACGACCACGACATCAAAGGTCTCGTCGTCCTGAATGTTCATTGGCGTCGCGCGGCCTATTTCGTCTTTTTCAGGCGGACCGCGCCCAGATCCTGGTCACCATCCGTCGTCACAACGGCACGGAAGCCTTCGTAGCCTTCCTTCTTGATCTCGACGCTGTACTTACGGTCCTTGTCCAGATCCCTAATCCAGAAGTCGCCAAACTCGTCCGACCGCACGGTGACGGCGCGATCGTCGAAAGAGATCGGTCGATGTGATTGCGGCGCCTGAAATCACCTCGTCGGTGCCGGCGTCGATGACGATGCCGGCGATCCACGGCTTGGGCAAACCCCTCCAGTGAACCCGCGGCTCGGCCTGATACTCCGGGTGAAAGATTTCGAGCGGCTTTGCGTCGCCCTCTTGGCTTGAAAATGCTGTCGGTCTCGTCGGCGAAGACGATGGCGTCATGGGGACACACTTCGGCGCAGCGGGGCAGCAGTCCTTCGTCGACGCGGTGCGCGCAGCCCGTGCATTTCTGCGCAATGCCGAGGTCGTCGTTCAGATAGATGACGTCGTAGGGACAGGCTCTTCTGGCAAAGACCGCAACCGTTGCACAGGCGCCGGATCGATCCAGACCAGACCGTCGTCGCGCCGCTTGATGGCGCCCTCGGGACACGCCTTGATGCAAGGCGCGTTCTCGCAGTGCTGGCAGAGCATCGGCAGGTACGACATCCTCACCCGGGGCGTCTTGCCCCGCTCGACCGGAATCACGTCGATCCAGAAATGGCCGGTGTCGGGCTGCGTTGCCGTCCACGGCGCATAGCTGTTGCCGACATGCTCGTCCTTGCAGGCGATGATGCACAGGCTGCAACCGCTGCATTTGTCGACATCAATCAGAAATGACTTCTTACCCATTTGTGCAATCAACCTTTGCCGATCAACTCCTGCAACGCCGATGCCGCGGTCGATCCCCACGCCGGCCACGATTTCTGCGGTGTCGATTTTCTCCACCTGCGCCAAGAATCCGCTGACGTTCATTTCCGGAATGCTGATCTCCTTGCCGGCGCCGTATTTTTCCGTCGGCGACGGGGCGATCAGGTTTATGCAGCCGCCTCTGTCGATCAGCTTGTTCTGCAGCGTCGCCATGTCGATCTTGGCGCCATGGTCGATGGACAAGGCGCCCGGAATGATCCGTTCCGTCACCACGGCGCCGCACAGCACGCCGCCGCGGTCGTTGTGGACCATGATGATGTCGCCGTCGACGATGCCTCTCGGCGCGGCATCGCTCGGGTGAATCCAACACGGCTCGTACATGTAGCCGTCCGGCCCGCGGACCTTGCGAAATCTCGCGGATCCAGTCGATATCGTCGCCCTGAACGTGGAACCTAAATCGCGGATGGTTCGACATCACCGCCAGAGGATACTCCTGCGACCTGACGGAGCCCTGCTGTTCGGAATGCGCAATCCATTTCGCCAGCGGCGGCCGTTCCGTGTTGTCAGGATCAAGCGCCGCGATGCGTCGCCGATACGAATTCGATCTTGCCCGACGGTGTTTCCAGCCCGGTCGCCGTGGCCCAGTACCAGTGAAGACCGCCGTCATTCGGGCCGTAGCCGTGGTCCTTCTTGATGTCCACCCATTCGTCCCAGGTCGGGCAGTCGTAGACGACGTATTGCTTCTGCTTGAACTCGTCCCAGCTCAGCCCGAGCTTGGTCTTGGCCAGCGTGCCCTCATAGGCCTTCTGCAGCCATTCGCCGGCGGGCGGGAACGCCTCGTCCAGGCCCAGCCGCTGTCCGATCATGCGGTGAATTTCGTAGTCGCTCTTGGAATCGCCCACCGGCTCGATCGCCTGCTCCTGGTAGAACATGGCAAGGATGTCACTGCGCTGCACCGCGAGCAGATCCTCATGCTCATAGTTCGTCTGCGCCGGCAGGATCAGATCGGAGAACGGGATGTCGTTCTCGAACCACGGATGCACGCCGACGACGAAATCGATGCGCGGCGCGCGCAGCGCCTCCAGCCATTGGTAGCCGTTGCCCCAACTGCCCGGCTGACTGCCGTTCTCGTTCCACACCATCCGGATGCCGGGGTGGTCCTTGTTGGGCGGAAAGTGATAGCTCTTGAACTGGTCCTCGGTCTTCGCCAAGGCGGCGGACGTGCTTCTCCACTCGATCGAAGGGCACAAGAATCGCTTCCGTCGCAAGCGTGCGCGGGATGAACACCGGCGACTTCGGCCCTTGCCCGATCGCATACTCGATCATCGGGATTGAAGGGGATGCCGTGCCGGTCGACCTCAGGATAGCGCGGCACTTGCGCCAGCGATTTCTTGTAGAAGGACGGCGCTCCCGTCCGCAGAAACTGCCGTCCCGGGCGGCCGATGCCTTGCATCGCCAGCACATAGGCTTCCAGCCGCCCGACCAGATGCGACAACGTGCCTCTGATCTTCGGGCCGCCGAAATAGACCGACAGCGTGGTCTTCTTGCTCGCCCACTCTCGGGCCAAGGCGCGAATCGTGTGCGCCGGCACGCCGGTCATCTTCTCCGCCCAGGCTGCGCGTCTTGGCGATGCCGTCGTCTTCGCCCATCACGTGCTTCTTGAACTCGTCGAAGCCGATGGTGTGCGTCTTGACGTATTCCTTGTCGTAGTTGCCCTCGACGATCCAGGTATGCGCCAGCGCGAGATAGAGCGCCGCATCCGAATTCGGCTTCATCGGAATCCATTTGTCGGCGTGAATGGCGGCCGCGTAATTGAGGTCGGGCGAGATGGCGACGATCTTGATGCCGGCGCGCTTGAGCCATTTCGGCATTTCGAGCGCAATCGATCCCGACATGCCCAACCCGGTCGCCTCCGGATCGTTGCCGGAGAAGATCACCATCTCGGCATGCTCGAGCACGTCGTCCCAGACCGCGTCCTGATATGGCTCGCCCAGGGTATTGTCGAAGCCCCAGACGTGCTTGGCGCCCCAGTAGTAGCCTTCCCAGCTATCGGGGTTGCGCACCTGCTGGGTCCACCATCCCCAGCCGAGGCGTTCGCGGATCATGTCGAAGAGGTAGTGCCCCCAGAAGTGCAGCGACTGCAGATAGCCGCTCTGGCCGTGACCGTCGGCCTGCACCAGGACGGGCTCCATCGAGCCGTATTTCTCGCGGATGCGCTTGAGCTGATCGACGATGATGTCGAGCGCCTGATCCCAACTGATCCGCCGAGTAGCCGCTCCTGCCGCGCTGCTCCGTGTTTGGATTGTCGGGGCTCCAATCGTTCGCAACAGCGGATACTTGACGCGCGTGGAGGAGTGCACGCGCCGTTTGGCCGCAAACGCCAAGCGGCATCTGCACTTCTTTCTTGGGACGCGAGAAGGTGCCGCGCGATGTCTTGATCTCGTAGAGCCGGACATCGTCAGGAATGTAGAAAGGCAGCGACCTGATGATCTTCGAGCCGGATACGTGAGAGACCAGGGGAAAATTGGATCGCGCCAGGCCGCTCGCGGGGTGAGAAACGTAAACGACCTTGTGCTCTTGATGGTCAGACATTGTCAGTTACACCCCAGCTTGACTTGCATTTAGCGTATCGGCCGCGCGCTCGATCGCCGAGCGCGATCTTTCCAATTGGACGATCATCGCAAACTTACATCAAGTCTTCCTGTATTTCCCGCACAATAGCACTGGGAAATTGCATAGGTGCATTGACGTTGGTCAATCGTCTCAGCTTTCGCAGGGCGAACATTTGAACGCTGTCCGCGGTTTCTTGCACCGAAGGTTGAAAGTTAGAGTTCTCTGAGTAGCGCAACAGTAAAGTGAGACAGGTTCGCTAGCCGGGCAATGGCAATGCGCTCCTATTTTGTTCCGATCCCGGCGCGCTCAACCACCTCTTTCCACAACGGTACTTCGCGTGCGATACGCGCACGCAGCGCATCCGGCCCCTCGTATTTCACCAGGAAGCCGGCCTTAAGCATTTTGGCCTTTACCTCAGGATTTTGCAGGACAGCGTTCGTCGCCTCAGTGAGACGCTTCACGATCGGCGCCGGCGTGTGGGCCGGCGCAAGAAAATATTGTTCGGTTTCGACCACGGCATTCGGAATGCCGGCTTCCGCCATCGTCGGAACGTCAGGCATGTCCACCCAATGGTCGCTGCCGGTCTGGACCAGGGCCTTCAGCGTGCCGGCGCGGATGTGACCAATCAAATTGGCAATCGGGACGGAGGCGATGTCGGTCGTACCGGACATAGCAGCCTGGAGCGCCGGCACCGCGCCGCTGTAGGGAACATGAATCATTTCGATGCCCGCACGCAGCTTCACGAACTCAACGGCGAGATGCGAGAGGCTGCCGACACCGGCCGTGGCATAAGTGAGCTTGCCCGGATTTGCTTTGGCTTTTGCGATCAGATCCGGAATGCTGGTTATGCCCGAGGCCGGCCGGGTGATGATGGCGTTGGGCGAAGCGCCGAGATAAGCAATCGGTTCGAAATCCTTGACCGGGTCGTAAGTCACTTTCGAGACGTTCGGATTGATCAGTAGTACGCCAGTGACGACCATCAGCGTGTAACCGTCGGGCGTCGCGCGTGCGGCGGCGGCGATCCCAATATTACCCGCCGCGCCGGCACGATTTTCGACAATGACCGTGTTTCCAAGCCTCGCGGACAGCTCCGCTGCCAGCAATCGACCCAGTAGATCGGTGGGGCCGCCGGCGGGAAATGGGACGATAAGCGTGATCGTATGCTCGGGCCATGCGGCGCGAGCTTGACCGGCCGCCAGCGCCGCCAGCAAAACGACAGCCGCTCGCAGCGCTTGAACAGAGAACCGTCCGAATTGTCTATATTTTTTATTCATGCTTCCACCCGCTATGCACTCAAGCACCCTTTTCGCCGGCCGTCACCGTGTTGAATCACGGACCTTGTTCACCGTTCCAGACCGCAAAGATTAGAGTCCCTCGAACTCCGAAAGTAATGATGTAGCCACCTCCGTTGCCGATGTTGGAACTGATGTACGTAAATTAAGACTCCAAGTCGATACTCGGAATCGTTGCATCGATCACATCCACAACGGCTGCGGATAATCGAGTGAGCGATCGATGCGCCGGATCAGGAACGGCAGTGTCGCCGTGCGGCCTACGACAACCGTAGTGCGGCGCGTTTGGAACGGCGATCAGCGCCGACGCATAGAGGTGCGTAGTGTGCATCGAATGCGCACAACAAAAATGTATAAGGGTTTGGCCATTGTCTCCTGCCGCCTAGTCGATGGCGGCAATCCGCGAGCCAAATGGGGACCGATGCGCCGCGCCGCTAAAGAGCCTTCTCGCACTCGAGGTATAGCCGTTTGCATGCCGCAAGCACTAACGCCTTGCAAGAACCGCCAGGGCTGCGACCGGTGCGGTAAAATGGATCCATCTCGGAGTTAGAACTAACGCAGAGTGACTTCCACCGGGAAGCGCTATTATTTCGGTCGTCTCGCGATCCAGAAGGCCGGCGAGTGTCATTGCGGCGGAGCGCCGCGGTGATCCAATTTTATAGTCTGGTTGAACATATTTTCTCGCCTCAAAACCGCAACAGCGAGCCGATTGGCACGGCATGTTGGCGAAAGGAGTGAGATTTGAACTCGGGTTTCGGTTTGCGCTCCAAGTATCCATATCAATTTATTCGCTGCCAGCTCGATGCTACCCCGGCACGCTAAATTCGGTGAAATGCAGCGCTACCCCAATACGGGCGCCCGCTAGCACCTTGTATCTACGGGAGTTTATTGTCGGGAAGTGGTGGGCGCACCAGGGCTCGAACCTGGGACCCGCTGATTAAGAGTCAGCTGCTCTACCAACTGAGCTATGCGCCCGGATTGCCGTCGGCGGGGATCCCCGCCAGGCGAGGTTCGCTTAGCAAAGGCCGGACGGGGTGTCCAGCCGCGCAGGGCTACCCCAGCAATCAAAGGAAAAGCCGCCGGGGCGGTCCCGGCGGCTCATGGAGGGCGGCTTCACGCCTCGGGGAAAGCGCATCGGCCGCCGCCCCTAATACGCGTTGCGGCGGCTCACTGCGGCTGCGGCCCGCCTTGCGGGCCCATCGAGCCAGGGCCAAAGCCGCCCGGACCGTGATGCATCCAGCCGCGCTGTCCCTGGACGCCACGCGCGCCGCCGAAGTGCCGCGCGCCGACCCGCGCTAGCACAATGAAGCGGTGCTTTTGCGCCTCGTCCAGACTCTTGTAGAGCGGACCGGCCGCATCGGCGAGCTTCTTAAGCGCTGCGCCGCGTTGCGTCATCATGTCGGCGCGTAGCGCCAGCCGTTCGACCGGATCCTTTGGACGGTCAGCGCTGGCGCGCGCGGCGAACCGCTCAGAACGCTGCTTGGTGAGATCGCGCAGAGCGCTTTCAACCGCCGGCCAATTCTTCTCCTGCTCGGCCGTCAATTTGAGTCCGGCGTGTAAAGCCGCGATGCGCGCATCGCCGAACGCGCTGATGTCCTCCGCGCTCGGCCGCCAGCGCGGCGCGAAGTCGCGTCCGACCGGCCCCTGCTGCGCGTAGGCAAGCGTGGCGCCAGCGATCGCAAGTGCGGTCGAGCCGGCGAGAACAGTCTTCCACATGGCACTCCTCCAAAGACATTTCTGATGCCGCTGATAGTGGAGCGCCGCGTCGACTTTTCAAGTTAATGTTTGGACAGAGATTACACGCGCGCAATGTACATGTACGCGCATTCATAAAGATCGATCGATCGGCATATCGATAGCAACTAATTCAACTCACTTCATCCCGAGTAAGTGCGGCAGCCACAACGACAATCCGGGCCAATAGGTCACGACCACTAAGAACACCAGCATAGTCAACAGCCACGGCCAGACCGCGACGGTGAGCTCGGTAATGCCCATTTTCGCTATACCGGACGCCACATACAGATTGAGGCCCACCGGCGGGTGGCACAGCCCGACTTCCATGTTGACGACCATCAGGATGCCGAAATGAATCGGGTCGATGCCGAGTTTGATCGCCACGGGAAATAAAATCGGCGCCATGATCAGCGTGATCGAAGACGGCTCCATCACATTGCCGGCGAGCAGCAACATGACGTTGACCACAAGAAGGAAGCTGATCCAGCCCAGCCCCTGGTCCGTTATCCATTGCGCCAGCGCCTGCGGAATATTCTCGTAGGTCAGCAGGAACGAGAACAGTATCGCGTTGGTGATAATGTAGAGCAACATCGCGCTCAAGTTTGCGGACGACAAGAGCACACGCGGAACGTCGCTTAATTTCAGGTCTTTGTAGACGAACACCGCGATGACGAAGGCGTAGACCGCGCTCATGGCGGCCGCTTCGGTCGGCGTGAACAGACCGGTGTAAATTCCACCAATCACGATGACGATCAGCAGCAAGCCCCAAGCCGATTCGCGAAACGCGGTCAGGCGATCCTTGAACGGGGCTTTCGGCATGCGCGGATAGCCGTGGCGCCAGGCGCGGTACCAGGTGGTAATTCCAAGCATGGTGGCAAGCACAAAGCCGGGAACGATGCCCGCAATGAACAATTTGCCGATCGAGGAATTGGTGGCGACCGCATAAAGCACCATCACGATCGAGGGCGGAATCAGTATGCCGAGCGCGCCTGAAGTAGCGATAACGCCGGCGCCGAAACGTTTCGGAAAGCCCTGCGCCACCATCGCCGGCATCAGGACCGAACCGATCGCCACTACGGTCGCTGGCGACGAACCGGACACCGCGGCAAATAGCGCACAGGCGACGACACCGCCGAGGCCAAGGCCGCCATACCAGTGCCCCACCATGGAGGTGGCGAAATGGATCATCCGTTTTGCCACGCCGCCGTGCGTGAGGAAGGTGCCGGCCAGGATGAAGAACGGGATCGCCATGATCTCGAAACTTTCCAGCCCGGTGAACAGTTTGAGCGCCACCGATTCCGTCGGCACCTCTGTTAGCGCGAACATAAAGCTCAGAACGGTCAGACCGAGCGCAATCGATACCGGCATGCCGGTGAACATCAGCGCGATCAGCAACGCGAACAGGACGAAGGCGCGCAGGCCCTGCGGCAGCACGAGGAAGCCGGCCCTTTGGGCAAAGCAAATGGCCACGATCAAGAGCGGGACAAGAATGATAATCAATCCGAGCGGCGTTGAATCAGTCTTGCCGGCATTCGCCGCCACCGGCTCGGGATGAAGATTGTCCTCTTCAACGCCTTCGACGTGGCTGGCGTCATGATGCGGCAATTCACCAGTCCAAAAGAACCACCATGCGACTTGCAAGAACCGGAAGCACATCAGTCCGGAACCGAGCGGAATCGCCGAAAAGACGATCCACATTCTCACTTCAAGGTCGTTCGATCGAATACCCGTATGGTAGACTTTCCAGACGAAGGCGCCGCCGAAGACAGCGACGGTCGCCGTGAACAGAGCACCGCACAGCAGTCCGAACACGATGACGCGCTTGCGCGACGTCGGCCCCAGCATGTTGACGAACACGTCGACGCCGACGTGGATACCGGTGCGCACGCCATAGGCGGCGCCGAACTTGGCCATCCAGATGAACATGTAGATGCAAAGCTCTTGTGCCCAGGAAAGGTCCCAAGAGCTGAGCCAGCGAAATACAGCCAGCAGTCCCGACGCGAGCAGCGTCAAGCCATGCGCGGTTGCCCATTTCGACAAATCGATCGACGCGCCTGTGCTGTAGCGATGGATCACCGCGACGAAAATCAAAAGCGTTGCGGCCGCAATCAACGTCGCTATCAACCATTCCTCAAGACGATCGAGCACGCGCAAAAACACGTGAATTCCCCCCACGAAAATCGGCCGGAAGCATGCGCGCTCCCGGCCGTTTTTATTGTTCGTGTAACAATTTGACCGTCACATTTGGACGTTGAGTTCCTTGGCGATCAAGTCGAGCACCTCCTGCCCTACGCGGCCTTTCGCCCAAGTGTAGGTCGGCCGCATCGCCTTCTGCCAGGCCGCTTTCTGAGCGTCCGTCAGATAGTGCAGATTGGTCTTGCCCGAAGCCTTGATCTTGGCGAGCGCGTCAACGTTTTCCTCATGCGCGATCGAGTTGGTGTAGTCGGTCGCCTCGTCCATCGCCTTCGTAAGTTGAGCGCGGATATCGGCGGGCAACCCGTTCCAGAATTTGGTGTTAACGATCACCGCATATTGCAAGTGGGCATGATAGGATACGGTGATGTCTTTCTGCACCTCGTAGAACTTCTGCGTCAGGTAGTTCGAGGGCGTGTTCTCGCAGCTATCGACCACGCCGGTTTGCAGCGCCTGATAGACCTCCGAGAAGGCCATGATCTGCGGAATTGCGCCAACGTCACGGAAATACCGATCGGCAATCTTCGAGCCGGAGATGCGCACCTTGAGACCTTGGAAATCTGCCGGGTTCAGCAGCGGCCGGTTGGCCGAGACCATGTGGAAGCCGTTGTCCCAATAGCCCAGACCGGTGATGCCCTTGGCCTCGAGCTTCTTGAACAGCCAGGTCCCGACCGCACCCTTCATAGCCTTGGCATAAGTCGCGTCATCCTTGAACAGCCAAGGCAGGTCGAGCGCCTCGAATTCCTTGACGCCGAGCGGAGCGAACTTCGCGGTCGAAGGCGCCAGCATTTGCACGGAGCCGAGTTGCAGCGCGTCCATCTCTTCCTTGTCTTTGAACAACTGCGAGTTCGGATAGACTTCAACCTTCACCTTGCCGTTGGTGTATTTCTCGGCAAGTTCCTTGAACTTGAGCGCGCCCTTGCCTTTCGGCGTGTCGTTCGCGACGACGTGGCTGAATTTTATGATAATGGGGGATTGCGCCATCACAGCGCCGGGCATCGCAATAACGGCGGCCGCAGCCGCTGCAAGTAGCCATTTACGCATCGAATTTTCCTCCGCTACGGTTCGTTGGAACACGGTTTCTTATTTATTTCCGGTTGTTTACACTCGCATTTAACCGGCAAATCGGCAAGTAGCCGCCGCCCCCAGCTAGAGCTACCATCGCTGCGGCAAAAGCGCCAGGCGGCCCGGCGCACGCGGTTTTAAAGCCCTAAATAGGCTTGCCGGATTTCAGGTTTGGCCGCGACCTCGGCGCTCGGGCCTTCGAGGAAAGGGCGGCCTTCGGCGATGACATAGGCATAGTCGCTGAGGGCTAGCGCAAGATGCAGATTCTGCTCGACCAGCAGCACGGTCACGCCAGCCTTCTTGAGCCCCTTCAGCGTCTCCGCCAGTTGCTGCACCACGACCGGCGCCAAGCCGAGCGACAATTCGTCGATGATCAGAATTTCCGGCACCGCCATCAATCCGCGCGCGATCGCCAGCATCTGCTGTTCGCCGCCGGAGAAAGTTCCAGCCTTCTGATCTCGACGTTCCTTCAAGCGCGGGAACATGGTGTAGACGTGGTCGAGTTGCGTGCGGAAATGCTGGCGGGCGCGATGCGAGTATGCGCCCATCTCCAGATTTTCTTCCACGCTCATGTTACTGAACAACTGCCGCCCCTCGGGAACCAGCACAAGGCCGCGCGCCGCCTTTGCGTGGGCGGGCAGCCGAGTCACGTCCTCGCCGGCGAACACGATCTTTCCGCTACTCGGTCGCAGGGCGCCGGTGATCGCGCGCAGGCTGGTGGTCTTGCCGGCACCGTTCGCACCGAGCAACGTAGTCATGGTGCCGCGCGCAACCTTAAGCGAGATGCCCCAAAGCACCTGCACGTCGCCGTAGCCGGCCTCAAGGCCTTCGACCTGCAATAGGATCTCGCTCACACCGGTTTCTCCGCTACGCTGAGCAGCTTGGAATCACCGAGATAGGCGGCAATCACGTCAGGATTGTCGGCAACCTGCTGCGGCGAGCCTTCCGCAAGCTTGGCTCCGAGATTAAGCACGACGATACGGTCCGACAGGCTCATGACCGCACGCATGATGTGCTCTATCATTAGAATTGCGATGCCGCTGTCGCGAATCTTGTGCACGGTTTCGATCATGCCCTCGGTTTCGGTCGGATTGAGTCCGGCCAGCACCTCGTCCAACAGCAACAGGCGTGGGCGCGCCGACAACGCACGCGCCAGTTCCAGCCGCTTCTTGCCGGCGGTGGTGAGCGAGGCCGCCAGCATATCGGGACGGTCGCCGAGGCCGATCATTTCCACCACTTCGCGCGCAACTTCGCGCGCCGGCGCCAGCGCCAACGCTTGCCGGCCGAAGCAAGCGCCGACCGTACAATTGTCGAGCACACTCAGGCCGCCCAGCGGCTGCACGATCTGGTGGGCGCGAGCGATGCCTTGGCGCGCGACGCGATAAGGCGGCCCGCCCGTGATGTCCTCACCGGCAAAGACGATGCTACCGCTGTCGGGCGGATAGACCCCATTGATCAGATTGAACACCGTGGATTTTCCGGCGCCGTTCGGTCCGATCAGTCCGAGGATCTCGCCTTCGTTGACGGTCAGACTTAGACGGTCCACCGCCTGCAGTCCGCCAAAGCGCTTGCTGACATTGTTTACTTGGAGGAGCTCGCTCATTCCAGCCACCTCCTCGTGCGTGGCCAGCGCTGGTGCAGCCATCCGAGCAGTCCGCCAGGTACGAACTGCACGATCAGCAGCAGTAATGCGCCGGCGATCACCAATTGGAACTGCGAGAAGCTTTGCGCCGTCAACAGGAAGCCGCGCAATTCCTCATATAGAAATGCACCCAGCGCTGGCCCCAAAATGGTGCCGGAACCGCCGAGCATGACCATCACGATTGCTTCGATCGAGGTCTGCAGGTTGAAGGCACTGCTCGGCTCGATAATGCCGCTCTTGAAAAAATACAGACCACCCGCGATCGCCGGGAGGAAAGCAGAGGCGCTGTAGACCATCGCCTTGTAAAGTGGTGTCGGTACGCCCAGTACCGAGGCAGCATCCTCGTTCTGACCGATGGCGAGCAGGCCGAGACCGAATTTCGAATTCCTGATCGCATAGCTCGCCAGCAATGACGCCGCGGTCACGGCGACGATCAGCAGGTAGGTCGTCCACAACGCCTGCATCGGACCACCGAGCGGGCCATAGGAGTCGAGCGACAGGTAAATGCCGGTAGCCCCTCCCCATGGCTCGAAATTGACCACCAGTTGCTGGATCGCCTGATTAACGCCGATGGTGGCGAGCGCGAAAAACGCGCCGCGCAGGCGCAGGATGCCGAGGCCGAACAACAGCGCCAGCGCGCTCACCGCGACGCCCGCGGTAAGTGCCGCGGGGATCACGTGCCAATGCAACGCGGTGACTAGATAAAGGCAGATGTAGCCGCCGAGTCCGAAGAAAACGATATTGCCGAAATTGACATAACCGGCGTAGCCTATCATCAGGTTGAGATTGCTCGCCAGGATAATGTAGACGGCCGCCAGCAGCAGGCTTTCCCGCATTCCGACGTCGTCGGTGAAATAAGGATAGAGCGCGTAGAGCAGCGCGGCCGCGACGATGAACCAGGGAAAAGGACGGCGCCACACGGGATCAGGACCTGGTGAAGGAGAAAATGCCACGCGGAAACGCGATGAGGCAGAACACAAACAATCCGAACTCGACGATCGGAATCCAGCTCACCGGCATGAACGGTGTCGCCAGCCCCTCGATCAAGCCGAGCGCGACGCCACCCAGGAGAGCGCCGGCCGGATTGCCGAGGCCACCGAGCACTGTGACCACGAAACTTTTGAGCTGGTAGGCCTCGCCCGACAGCACGGTGAAGGGGAACATGGTCGCGATCAGCGTGCCGGAAACGCCGGCGAGTGCAACGCCTAGCCCGAACGCCATGGCTAGGACCTGCGTCGTCGGGATGCCGCACAGTTCGGCCGCCTCGCGATTGGCAGCGACGGCGCGCACCGCCTTGCCGATCCGCGTGTGGTACAGCAGCAGATACAGCAGCCCCGCGATCACTACCGCCAGCACCGCAGCCGTGATGTGCGTGCCGGTAAATGTGTAACCGCGCCAGCTCACGCCCGGCATGTTGACCTGCACGTTGTATGGGCTGGTCGTCCACCAGGCCGTGCCGAGACCGATCAGCACCATATTGAGGGCGAAGGTAGAAAGCAGGCTCATCAGTTCGGGGCGGCCGATCATCCGGTGCACGCCGATCCAATAAAGGGCGATGCCGACGACGAACCCAAGGACAATCATCACCGGCACGGCGGCGTAAGCCGGCAGGCCAAGCGCGCTCGCCAGCGTGTACAACACGAACATACCGATAACGATGATGGCGCCATGGGCAAGATTGATGACATTCATGACGCCCCAAATGAGCGTCAGGCCCATGGCGGCAAGCCCGTAGACCGCGCCGATGAGGATACCGTCGATGACGGAGGCTAAAATGCCGATCATGGGGTACGCTGCGTAGCGGCGGCGGCTGCGACCGCCGCCGCTATGGTTGGTTCAATCAATAGAGGGCGTCGGCGGTCTTGGCCGCCTTCGGCCAAATCACTTCTTTGACGAGCTTGCCGTCCTTCTTCTGCCACTGGGCGAGCACCATGTCGTGGCCGATCTGCAGCCCGTGCTCCTTCGGGTCGTTCGAGAACTTGGTACGGCCAAAGAAAGTAGTGACGTCCATGGCGTTGAGTTCACCCGCCACCTTAGCCGGGTCGATCGTACCGGCCTTCTCGATCGCGTGCTGCAGGATCATGCCGGCCGCATAGCCGCCGGCCGCATGATAAGCGGGCGCGATCTTGTATTTGTCGGTGAACGCCTTTGTGAATGCCGGAACGGTCGGTCCAAAATCGGGCTTGAACGCCGCCTGCGGCTCCCACTGCGAAGGCACCGAGATGCCGACCGCCGAGTCGCCGAGCTCGGCGAATTTCGGGCTGTCGGGCGCGACCAGCAGCGTCACCCACTTCACTCCGGCCTTTTGCTCGTGCAACTGCCGGGCGAGCGTTGCGCCGTCGGCATAGTGGCCGCCGCCAAGCAACGCGTCCGCTTTGGCGCTGATCATCTTGTTGATGACGGGCGAGAAATCCGTGGTGCTGGCGGAATAGGATTCGTCGGCCGCGATCACGTCACCTTGTTTCTTGGCGGTGTCGCGCACCGCTCCAACCACCGCCTTGCTAAAGGGATCGTCTTCATAGACGAAGGCGACGTGCGGCTTTGCATTCTTCTCCTTCAGCGCCTGCAGCGCGCCGGCGAGGTACTGACTCGAGCCGGTGTAGAGCTGGAACAAGTTCTTGTTGCCGAGCTTGTAGGTTTTCTCGAGCGCACCGCCAGTGGTGATCATCACCTTGCCGTACTGCTCGGAGATGATTGCCGCTGTGGCGACCAGGCCCGACGAATAAGGGCTGATCAGGAACTGTGCCTTATCCTGGGTGATCAGGCGCGTGTAGAGCTGCTGTACGCGGGTATTCTGCGACTTCGTCGTCGTAAGTCACGAGTTTGACGGTGTAGCTCTTGCCGCCGACTTTGATGCCGCCCTTGGCATTGGTTTCGTCACGCCATAGTTCGACGCCGCGCATTTGCGCGGTCGAGTCGTTGTTCAAGGCGCCGGTCTGCGACGCGGTAAACCCGATCGTAATGGTATCTTGGGCAAACGCCGGGCTCGCCACGAACAGCATTGTTGCGGCAAGCAGGTAAATGCTCTTTTTCATGGGCTCCTCCAGAGATCGCCCCCATTTCGGGGATTTCGGCCGCAGAAATGCGCCGACACTTTTCAAGTGTCAAACGACCAATGGGCGCATAATGGTAAAATAGTAAAGCGCTGCAGCGATGCTCGGTTGACTCAGATCAAAAATGCCGCACCTTTGGAGCGCGGCATTTTGCATCGTAATGCGTCGACTCGGCGGTAGTGCAGTGCATCAGCCCGCAGGCGCATCAATTACGGCGGCGCGCCGTCAACCGGCTCAATTCAGCGCCGCGACAACCACTGCGCCTAAGCCCATTTCCTGGGCCAACTGGCCGGCCGCCTGCTTCTGTCCGTCATCGAGCTTGGCGACCAACGGACGCGCAGCAACCACCAGCCGTTCGACGGCAGCGCTGTTGAGCACGATCGAGACCACTTGCCGGCTGACCCGGCGGACGAAGCCATCCGATTCCGCGCCGTTCCTGGTGGCGCGCAAGATCGCGCAAGGCGACCTCTACCGGCCGCCAATAGCGTTCCTGCTCTTGCGTCAGCTTGAGGACGCTTTTGATGCGCGCGATATCGATGGTGGCCGAACCCGGCGTTTGCGCCGTGTAGCCGTACTCCAATCCTCCGGCGCTAGCGGCCGAGATAGTCGACAACAAACCAAGCGCCGCGAGCCCGACTATGCCCGCGCAAAATGTCTTCTTCATTCGGCCAGTATCCCCGATGTCGATGTATGTTGTATGGGGGCGATAGCCGCCAAATCCGCCGCAAAAGCGTACGAAATGCGGGCAAAATGTGATTTTTGGGTTCCGCGCGGAAACGTTGCAAAAAGCAATTGATCCAAAAGAAAAAATGCCGCCCCTCGCGAGGCGGCATTTTGCGTTAATCGCGGCCTTTTCAGCCTACATCGGTGGAGTGAATGCGATTCTCGACCCCCGGCGTCCGATTGCGTTTGCTGGTCAGCTTGTTGAGTGCCCCGAGATAGGCCTTGGCCGAGGCCACCAGCGTGTCGGGGTCGGCGCCCTTGGCGGTATAGGCGCGGCCGTCTTCCGACAGACGCACCGAGACCTCCGCCTGCGCGTCGGTACCCTCGGTCACCGCATGCACCTGGTAGAGCTCGAGCTTGGCCTTGTGCGGCATCAGCGCGTGGATGGCGTTGAAGATGGCATCGACCGGGCCGTTGCCGGTCGATTGCGTCGTAGCGTGCTTGCCCTCGATGTCGAGGGTCAGCGTGGCCGATTGCGGGCCCATGGTGCCGGCGATCACGGTCAAGGAGATGATCTTGATTCGGTCATGCGCGGTGGCGATCTCTTCGTCGACCAGAGCTTCGATGTCTTCGTCATAGACCTGCTTCTTCTTGTCGGCTAGCGCTTTGAAGCGCACGAAGGCGTCTTCGAGCTGGTTGGCGGCCAATTGATAGCCGAGTTCCTCCAGCTTGTGCACGAAGGCATGGCGGCCGGAATGCTTGCCCATGACCAGCGAGGTCTGCTTCACGCCGACCGATTCCGGCGTCATGATCTCGTAGGTCTGTGCGTTCTTGAGCATGCCGTCCTGGTGGATGCCGCTCTCATGCGCAAACGCATTCCGCCCGACGATCGCCTTGTTGTATTGCACCGGGAACGAGGTCACCGCCGACACCAGCTTGGAGGCGCGGGTGAGCATGGTCGCGTCGATGCCGGTCCAGATACGGCAGACACGTCGCCACGCGTCTTGATCGCCATCACGATTTCTTCCAGCGCGGCGTTACCGGCGCGCTCGCCGATACCGTTGATGGTGCATTCGATCTGGCGCGCGCCCGCCTTCACGCCGGCGAGCGAATTGGCCACCGCCATGCCGAGATCGTTGTGGCAATGGGTAGAGAAACGCGCTCGATCGGAATTGGGCACGCGGTTACGCACCATTTCGAACAACGCGAAATATTCCTCTGGCACGGTATAGCCGACGGTGTCGGGGATGTTGATGGTGGTAGCGCCGGCATTGATGGCGGCCTCCACGCAACGGCAGAGGAAGTCGTGCTCGGTGCGGGTGCCGTCTTCGGCCGACCATTCGACGTCGTCGGTATGGCTGCGCGCGCGCGTCACCTGCGCGATCACCATCTCGTAGACCTCGTGCGGCTCCTTCTGCAGTTTGTATTTCATGTGCACCGGCGAGGTGGAGAGAAACGTGTGGATGCGCTTGCGCTTGGCCGGCTTGATCGCTTCCGCACAGCGGTCGATGTCCTTGAAGCGACGCGCGCGAAAGGCCGCAGATCACCGAATTCTTCGAGCGCTTGGCGATTTCATGGACAGCGGCGAAGTCGCCTTCCGAAGCGATCGGGAAGCCGGCCTCGATGATGTCCACGCCCATGGTGTCGAGCAGCTCGGCGACTTCGAGCTTCTCTTCGTGGGTCATGGTCGCGCCGGGGCATTGCTCACCGTCGCGCAAGGTCGTGTCGAAGATGACGACGCGGTCCTTGTCGGACTGGGTCTGGGAAGTCATGGCAGAAATTCCTTCTCGTCGAATGCGCCACGTGGCGCTCTATGGGGTGCTCATTCCGTCGATCCCCCGAGTGCCCAGGCGCATATGGCCCAGCCGGCCCTCAGGGGCGGATAAGGAGAAGGAGCGTGCCCAGAATGAGGGTAGGCCGCAGGTCCGGCTTGCGCCGCCCGCTCGATCGCGCAGATGGTCTGCCGCGTCGACATGCCTCAAAAACCCTCGTCTTTAGCGGCCAAGGTCGCGGATCAGGGTAAAGTCCGCGTTAACCGCCCGCGATGCCCCCTTCTAGCGGAAAGCGGCGCGGAAAAGGCAAGCGCTCGGAAAGTTAGGTCAGCATTGCTGCGTCTCCGACCGGCTATTTCTTAGCGCTTCAACGCCCTCTCCGCCTTTCTCAGCTCCTTGAGCGCCTTCCCCTTGACCTTGCGGAAAGTCGAGATCGAGCGCCTGCAGTTCCTGCACGAGGCCGCCCGCACACCACCATGCGCGTGAACCATTTGTGGTCGGCCGGCACCACAAACCAAGGCGCCTCCGGCGTGCTGGTGTTGCGGATCATGTCCTCATAGGCGGCCATGTATTGGTCCCAGAGCTTGCGCTCGGTGACGTCGTCCATGGAGAACTTCCAGCGCTTGGCCGGCTCATCGATGCGGTCGAGAAAGCGCTTGCGCTGTTCGTCCTTCGAGACGTGGAGGAAGAACTTCAGGATCAGCGTGCCGTTGCGCGCCAGATGCCGCTCGAAGGCGCGGATGTCGTCGAAACGCTGTTGCCAGATATCCTTGCCGACGAGTGCTTCGGCAGTTTCTGACGTTCCAGTAATTCCGGGTGCACGCGGACGACCAGCACTTCCTCGTAGTGCGAGCGGTTGAAGATGCCGATGCGTCCGCTGCGTCGGCAGCCGCTGCGCCACGCGCCAGAGGAAATCGTGCTGCGAGTTCCTCCGCGCTCGGCTGCTTGAAGGAATGGACCTCGCAGCCTTGCGGATTGATGCCGCTCATCACGTGCTTGATGATGCTAGTCCTTGCCGGCGGCGTCCATCGCCTGCAGCACGATCAGCACCGACCAGCGATCTTCCGCGTAAAGGCGCTCCTGCAACTCGGCGAGCCGCTCGATGCCGTCGGCGAGCATCGCCTGGGCCTCTTTCTTATCGACCGTGAGGCCGCAGCATTCGGCGGGATCGTGCTTCGACAGGCGGAATTTGTCCGGCTTGTCGATCCGAAATCGTTTGGCGATGCTGTAGAGCTTCATAGCCGAAAAGACTACCGCAAAGCGAAGCGCTGCGCCAGAAATGCGGTGACAAAACGCGGCATCGCGGGATCGAAGTCGGCCGCGTTACGCACGATGCGGATATCGGCAAGCTCCAGGCTGCCGCTCTCGCGCCAGATGCGCGAGGACCCGTGCGCGCAAGGCGTCGCGCTGTCGCCGCTGCGCAGGACCTTGATATGCGCGATTAGCGGCCAGGTCGAACACGGTCGTCCAGCCCGGTTCGGCGGTGAACTCGGCGATGTCGAGACCGGTTTCCTCCTTGAGCTCGCGCCGCACGCTGAGATCGAGATCGACCTTGCCGTCGACGATGTCGTCCGGATCGGGCGTGCCGCACGGAAAATAGATGCGGCCGGCACCCGCGTGTGCGGGCCCATGACGCCAAGCAGGAACGCGCCGTCGGCGCGACAGGATCGCGGCCGCGCCAAAACAATCGTCGACCGCCGCCGCCGGCCGGCCCCAATGGCGCCACGCGGCAAAACTCGCATAATCGGTTTCCAGATATTCGCCACGAAGAACGCCACCCGCCAGAACCTGGTGGTACAGCATTAGCAACACGGCCATTCCAAGCGCCGGATTCTTTTGCGCAGCTTGGCAAAATAAGCGTCGATTTCGGCGCGCCGCTCAACCGCGAAGGCCCAGGGCTTCGGCGCGAACGCAAGCTCCAACCGATCCATATGGACAACGGACGCCGTTCTGCCGCTTGGCGACATCGTCATAATTCTTCCGCCTCGAAGACGCGGCTCGGCTTTACGATTTCGTCCTGTGCGGCGACCAGCTGGATTTCGGCGCGCCGACTTCCGCGGTTTTCGTCAGCACGCCGAAGATCGCCGACGCCGCGCTCGATAGCGCGTCGCCGATTTTTCCGCTGCGCAGATAGTGCGCAAAGAACAGCGCGGCGATGGCGTCGCCCGCCCCGTTCACCACCAAGCGGCAGTTTAGGTGTGCGCAGGCGGAAACGGCCGATCTGCGTCCGACGCCAGCAAGTCGATGGTATTCGTCCGGCGTCTCGTCGGTATGCAGCGACGTCACCAGCACGGCGCGCGGCCCGAGATCATGCACTGCCTTCACCGCGTCGCGCGTCTGACGGAGCGTCTTGCTTTCGCGCCGGCAAGGTAATCGAGCTCAAACTGGTTGGGCGTGATGATATCGGCGGCGGGAACCGCCCCGTTTTTCATGAATCCCGGTATGCCCTCGCGCACGAAGATGCCGCGGCCGACATCGCCGATCACCGGATCGCAGCAATATTTTGCAGATGGATTGGCGCGTTTCACCGTCGCCACGGCGTCGAGAATGGCAGCGCCGATATCGGCCTCGCCCATATAGCCGGACAGAACACCGTCGCATTCCCCAAGCACTCCACGCTGCTCTAGGCCTGCCAGTCATTTCGCGGATCAGACCCGCGTCGAACACCCGACCCTGCCATTTGCCGTAACCGGTGTGGTTGGAAAATTGCACGGTGTGGATCGGCCACACCTCCACGCCCATCCGCTGCAGCGGAAATACTGCGGCGGAATTGCCGACGTGACCATAGGCGACGTGCGACTGGATCGAGAGGATATTCATGGCTCGGACAATAACAGACACGGCGGGGAATTTCCCCGCCGTGTAACCGTCTCTAAAAACTTGCGCGCGGGGAGAACTTACTTCATCCCCATTTTCTTGTTGGCCGCGTCGACATACTCGTTGGTATAGGTCTTCGACAGGTCAATATGGGCCTTGGCCACATCGGGCGACGACTGGCTGAACACAGCGAGCACGGCAGCCGCGCCCTTCGGGTCCATGCGGCCAGTCTCCGAATACATCGGAATCGTGTTCTTAAGCGCGGCGATATAGAGCGCCTTGTCCTTGCCGACAAGTGCCGGCGGCATCTTGTCGGTGATCTCCTCGGCCGAGTGGCTGTGAATCCATTTCAGCGTGGAGACGATCGCGGTGGCCATGGCCTGCACTTCTTTCTGATGCGCTTTGATCCAATCCGTCTTGGCATAGAGCGCACCGCCGGGATATTCGCCGCCGAATACGGCGAGCGTGTCCTTCTGGCTGCGGGTATCGCTGAGGATTTTCAGATCGGGATACTTGCCTTTAAGCAGCGTCACTGCCGGATCGAGCATAATGGCGGCGTCGATCTGGCCCTGCTCCATCGCCGCAATCGCCGAGGCGCCGAGGCCGACGCCGATCACGCCGATCGAATTCGGGTCGACGCCGTTCTTGCTCAGCATGTACTTGAGAAAGAAGTCGGTGGAGGAGCCGGGCGCACTGACGCCGACTTTCTTATTGGCGAGGTCCTTGATCGATTTGATCTCGGACGCGTGCTTCGGCGACACCACCAGCGAAAAGCCAGGGAAGCGGTCATAGACCACGAAGGCCTGCAAGTGCTGGCCCTTGGCGGCAAGATTGACGCAGTGATCGAAATAGCCGGACACGACGTCGGCGCTGCCGCCCATCACGGCCTTGAGCGACTCCGAGCCGCCCTTGAACTGGACGACATCGACCTCGACGCCGGCCTTCTTAAATTCACCGAGCGACTCGGCCAGCATGGTCGGCAGATAGCACAGGCACGATGCGCCGCCGATGGCGATCGTCACCTTGGACTGCGCGAGCGCGAAGCCCGACGACAGCAGAAGCGCGGCGAGCGTTGTAGCGAGCCGCCGGAACATTGCGGGCATGACATCCTCCCTGTTTTTCGGTGGCCTTTGAGCGAGGCCATTTCGGCGGGAACGATAAGCCAGCGCGACCGGCCTGACTAGAGGCTGCGGAATCAGGTAGCCGAGACGGCAGATCGCTATAGGAAATACCCCTCTAATCCATACCCCAAGGCCTGAGGAACAATAAAATGAGGAAACTGCTCTTCGCCGCAGCCTGCGCCGCGGCCCTATCCAGCACGGCCCCGGCAACCGCTGCAGACTATCCGTCGCGTCCGATCACCATGGTGGTTCCGCTCAGCGTCGGCGGTTCGACCGACGTCATCGGCCGCATCGTCGCTCAGGGCATGGGCGAAGCGCTCGGGCAGACCATTGTGGTCGAGAACACCGGCGGCGCCGGTGGCACCATCGGCGAAGGCCGCATTTCGCGCGCCACGCCGGACGGTTACACGATCGGCATCGGCCAGTGGGGCACCAACGTCGCCACCGGCGCGATGCTACAAGCTGCCCTATCGACCTGATGAAAGACTTGCGAGCCGATTGGCGCTGATCGCGACCCAGCCGTTCTTCATCGTCGCCCGCAAGAACGATGCCGGCGAACAATCTGCAAGGAATTGATCGCTTATCTGCAAGTGCCAACGGCGACAAGATTAACGGAAGGCAATTCCGGCGTGGGCTCGCCCAAGTCACGTCAGCCGGCGTATTCTTCCAGAACGCGGTCGGCGTCAAGCTCACCAGTTCGTGCCGTATCGCGGCGCCGGCGATTGTCGACCGCACGACCTGCTCGCCGGGCAGATCGACGTGATGCTCGATACTCGCCGCGACTTCGGTCGGCGCAGATGCAAAGCCGGCAAGATCAAGGCCTATGCGGTCACTGCGAAAAACCGCATTGCCATGGCGCTGCCGGACGTGCCGACCACCGACGAGGCCGGGCTGCCCGGATTTTACTTCTACGTTCTGGCACGCAATCTGGGCGCCCAAGGGCACGCCGAAGGAGATCGTCGCCAAGCTCAATGGCGCGCTGCGCACCGCGCTCGCCAATCCGGTCGACGCGCAAGCAGCTGACTGATCTGGCGCAGGAGATTTTCCCGCCCGAAGAGCAGATCGCCGGAGGCGTTGCGCCAAGTTCCAGCAGGCGGAGATCGACAAGTGGTGGCCGATCATTAAGGAAGCCGGCATCAAGGCGCAATAGTTCTCCAGCGCCACCACGCGTAGCGGGCGACGCTCATGGCCGAGCGTCACTCGCCAGCGGACGCCAGACCAGCAGCCGCTTTTCGACCAGGCTGACGATGGCAGTCGATGACGATCACGAAGGCGGCCAGCACGAACATGCCGGCGAACACGCCGGCGACGTCGAATACGCCTTCGGCCTGCTGGATCAGGTAGCCGAGACCGGCGGCGGAGCCGAGATATTCGCCCACCACCGCGCCCACCACGGCAAAGCCCACCGAGGTATGCAGCGAGGAAAACATCCACGACAGCGCCGACGGCCAATAGACGTGGCGCATCAGTTGCCGCTCGCTCATGCCCAGCATGCGGGCATTCGCCAGCACGGTCGGGCTGACTTCCTTGACGCCCTGATAGACGTTGAAGAACACGATGAAGAACACCAGCGTGACGCCGAGCGCGACCTTCGACCAGATGCCGAGACCGAGCCAGAGCGTGAAGATCGGCGCCAGCACCACGCGCGGCAGCGCGTTGACCATCTTTGACGTAGGGATCGAACACCGCGGCGGTACGCGGCTGGCGCGCGAACCAGAAGCCGACCAGCACGCCGCCGATCGAACCGATGCACGAAGGCCAGCATCGATTCGATCAGCGTGACCCAGAGATGCTTCCAGATCACGCCGTAGACGAACCAGTCGACGATCTGCTGCGCCACGTCCACCGGATTGGAAAAGAAGAACGGCGGCAGCAGCATGTGGCCGAAGACCGGTACGGTCGTGAGCACGTGCCAAAGCGCGATCGCCACCGACCGCGACCAGAATCTGCAACAGCGAGGAGCTTGATCCGCGACATCCATCAAGCTCCTCGCTGCTGCGCTAGACGGCCGCCCGATCAGTACGGGTTCTCGAACAGGCCGATCAGCCGCGTCGCGCCCTTGGCATGGCCCTTCGACGCCTTGCTCGCAACTCGTCGCGCGTGAGCCCTGGCAGGCAGCGCGCCCGGCTCAAGGTCGGTCGCGATCAGCGTGAAGGTGTAGTGATGCGGCCGGCGCCCGGCGGCGTGCAGGGCCCACGGTAATGCCGCACGTCCCATGCAGTGCTCCTTGCCGCCGACAAATTTGTCGGTCGGCTTGCTGACCTCGCCTTCGGCGAACCCCGTGACCGTCGGCCGGAATGCCGTAGGCGACCCAAGTGGCTGACGCCGCCGAGGCCGCCGCCCTTCCGGATCGAACATCACCAGCGCGAGACTCTTCGTGCCGCGCCGGCGTGTTCGACCATGACAGCGCCGGCGAAACGTTCTCGCCGACGCAGTTCGGATTGGCCTTGTTGCGCCGGCCATCTTGCTTCGCATCAGCGCGCCGTCCTTGAAATGGACGACGTGAGCGTGAACGGATCGGCGGCATAGGCCTCACCGGCGACCAGCAGCGACGCCAGCGGCGGCTGCGAATTTGAAGTATTCCAATCATTGTCGTCTCCTCCCAGTGTGCCTTGTTCTCGCCTCATTACTAACAACATGTACAGCGCAACTAAATTCCGCGCGAACTCAGCCTCCTTCGGTCTGCGCGTAGCCCTTCAGCACCTCGGCCTTCAGCGTATGCCAGATGTCGCGATGCAGTTCGTGGAATGCCGGGTCGAGCTTGACCTCGGAGATATCGCGCGGACGCGCCAGCGGCACCCGCCAGTCGCCGATGATGCGCGCGGCCGGTCCTGCCGACATGATGACGACGCGGTCGGACAGCGCGATCGCCTCCTCCAGATCGTGGGTGACGAACAGCACGGCCTTGCGGTCGGCTGCTCCACAGATCGAGCAGCAGGTTGCCCATGATCTGGCGGGTCTGCGCGTCGAGCGGACCGAACGGCTCGTCCATCAGGAGGATTTTCGGATCGCGGATCAGCACCTGCGCGAGGCCGACGCGCTTGCGCTGCCCGCCCGACAGCATGTGCGGATAGCGATCGCCGAATGCGCCCGAGACCCACGCGCGTCAGCCATGCTGCGCGCGCGCGCGCGCCTCGTCAGCGGCGTACCCGGCGATCTCCAGCCCGATGGCAACGTTTTCGAGCGCGGTCTTCCAGGGAAACAGCGCGTCGGCCTGGAACAGGTAGCCGGCCTGGCGATTGAGCGCCGCAAGCGGCGCGCCGAAAATATCGACGCGCCGGACGACGGCGCAATCAGCCCGGCGGCGACATTGAGCAGCGTCGATTTGCCGCAACCGGTCGGGCCGACGATGGCGACAAATTCGCCGTCTGCAACATTGAGCGTTGCACGTTCGACGGCCGTATAGACGCCGCCGCCCGCGAGCCGAAACGCGACCGAAACGTCGTCGAGCGCGACGGCAGCCGCGGCGGATGACGTTCCGGCACGGTTTGCAGCGGCGGCATGCCGCCCGCCATGCGTTCCTCCCCGCTCCCGTTTCTTGAGTGGCAACGTATCCGGCCAGATCCGGCTTGCAAAGGCCGAGCTGGCGTCAAAGCCCCTTGATCAGGCCCGCATCGATCAGCATTCGATTGAATCGGCTCGCCTCGGCGCCGCCAGCGCAGCGATAGAACAGGCCATGGCAGCGTTTCAGGATCTTCTTTTGCTCGGCAAACGACGGATCGAGCGGCACGCCCGCCGCCTCCTGCACCAGCAGCGGAATATAGGGCGCATCGAGCGTGTTGAGCGCGGACGACAGATCGACCGGTTTGAAATTCACCGCGTCGATCGCATAGTAGCTCGTGAAATATCGCGGGATCGAAAGCCTCCAGACGGTCGCGCGAGCTCGATCTCGTCGAGCGATGGGATCGATGATGCGATAGCCGAATTCCGGCTGATGATCACCGAACCGCACGATCAGAAACGATTCGTCGGAAAGTCGCGCTTGAGCCGATCGAGCAACGCGGAATAGTCGTGCGCGCTCAATGTCTGTCGCCGAATATATTCGTCGATATTGGCGCGTTGCCGAGGTCGCGCCAGCCCGGCGTCAGCTCCGGGCCGATAGCGAAATCCCACGGGAAATGATTGGCGGCAGTATAGACGAACAGAAACAGCGGACCTTGCCCACGTTCGCGCGCGATGATGTTTGTCGCCTGGTCGAAATAAAAGCTGTCAGGCTCGAGCCCGCGCGCGCCAAGATCCTTCATATCGAGGTAGCGTTCGACGCCCGCGGTGGTCTGAAAGCCGCGCGAGCCAAGGAAGGCGCCATAGAAACGGATAAAGACTGAATGTCTTGTAGCCGCAGCGGCTGAGCGCGTGCGGCAGTCCGCGCGCGACGTGACCGGCGGCGATGCGGGTCACGATGTGGCGAAGCGCCCGTAGGAGCGCGCCGACAGGCCGGTCAGCACGTTGTATTCGGTGAACCAGCTCGGACCGCCGGCGCCTTCCACGACCAACTTGCGCGCCTTGCCATCGAACGACTGGAAATGCCGCTGATAGCCCGGCGGCACCTTGATGCCGGGCGCCGCTGCGAATGTCGAAGCTCGATTCATCGTGCAGCAGGATGATGTGCGGAAGCTTTGCGCCCGGGCTGCAGGCCCCAGCGCTGGCGCTTTCAACTCGCTCGGCGACCGTCGCATCGGATTCAAGAAGCCGTGCGTCGCAAATTCGTAGATCGCCTCCACGCCCGAGCGCGCGAATTTCGACACGTAGTCGCGGCTGAAGAAATCGCCGTAAAGATCCGCCGGATAGGCAATCGAAAGCACGACCAGCGGCGCCCAGGCATAGCGTGCCGCCGAGCGCGGTCGTGCGCAGGCGCACGCGGAACGGATCGATCCGCCAGAGCAGCACGAGCATCGGAACTGCGATCAGCCGCGCCAGGATCAATCGGCTCGCGCAGATCGGGCATGATCGTGAAGAGGAAGGCCGATGTATCCGGGTCGATGATCATCAGGTCGACGAAATTGACCGTCATCATCAGCTTGTCGTACTTGAACTGCGACAGCAGGATCAGCGCGACGACCATCGCCAGCGACAGCAGCGCCGCGATCGCCGGCCGCCGCAGCAGTGCCAGCCAGAAGAAATTCAGCAGCGCCCAGGAGAGCAGAAAAGGTGCCTTGGTCGACGAGGTCGAGCTCGGTCGCCGTCATCACGACGAGCGCGGCGAGATGAGCAGGCCGGCGACAATAGCGAGCGCCGATCGCGGCGCGAGATCGCCGGTAGCGCGCGAAGACGGCTGAGCAGTGCGGACGCTGCAGACAACATGGCCCTACGACGGCCCTGCCCGGCTGCGATCCCCACGCAGCCCCCAGCGCACGGCCCGCTGTCATAAGACTGTAATCAAACTGTCATTGCAAGCTGTCGCAGAGCCGCGCCGGCAAATTTTCGTTTTCCGGTCAAAGGGATGGACCAAGAACCCGCAGAAATCGGCGGTTTCACGTCCGGCGCCACGCATGCCATCATCGCCGCGATGATCTTCGACGCCCGCCTTGCCGACGCGTGGGCACGGCTGCCGGACTACCTCGGCAGCCATGTGCTGGTGAGCCTCACCGCACTCGCGATCGGGCTTGGCATCAGCCTGCCGGTCGCGATCGCCTCGAGGCACCGGCCGGTGCTGCGGCCGGTCTGCTGACGATTGCCAGCGTCGTGCAGACCATTCCCGGCCTGGCGCTGCTGGCGCTGTTCTACCCGCTGCTCTTGGCGCTCGCCGGCTTGTCCGAGCGGCTGTTCGGCAAGAGCTTCTCGGCGCTCGGTTTCTTGCCCTCGGTGCTGGCGCTGGCGCTCTATTCGATGCTGCCGGTCCTGCGCAACACCGTGACCGGGCTCAACGGGGTCGACCCGCGTCTGAGCGAGGCGGCGCGCGTCGTCGGCGTCCGCCGTGGCAAACTCTTGCGCGACATCGAGCTGCCGCTGGCCCTGCCGGTGATCATGGCCGGCATCCGCACCTCGGCGGTCTGGGTGATCGGCACCGCCACGCTGTCGACGCCGATCGGACAGACCAGCCTCGGCAATTATATCTTCACCGGCTTGCAGACGCAGAACTGGGTCTTCGTGCTCTTCGGCTGTATCGCCGCCGCGGTGCTGGCGCTCGCGGTCGATCAGCTGCTGGCGCTGATGCAGGCGGGCGTGAGCCGCCGCAGCAGCCGCATGCAAATCGCCGCCGGCGTCATCGGCCTGCTGCTGGTCGTACTGGCGGCGCTGCTGCCCGGCCTATGGCCGCGCACAGGGCGACTATGTGATCGGCGCCAAGCCGTTCACCGAGCAATACGTGCTGGCGGCGCTGATCAAGCAGCGGCTGGCCGCGACCGGCCTTATCGGCGCAGCGCCGCGACGGCCTCGGCTCCAACGTGCTGTTCGACGCGCTCGCCGCCGGCGAGATCGACGGCCTCGTGGACTATTCCGGCACGCTCTGGACCAACGGGATGCACCGCACCGACGTGCAAGCCGCGCGCGGAGGTGCTGGCCGAGGTCGGCGATTGGCTCGAGAACGACCCACGACATCCGCATGCTCGGCCCGCTCGGCTTCGAGAACGCCTATGCGCTGGCGATGACGCGCAGAAAGCGCCGAGGCGCTCGGCATCCGCTCGATCGCCGATCTGGCCGCGCATGCGCGGCGAACTCACGATCGCCGGCGACTACGAATTCTTCGCGCGCCCGGAATGGACGGCGATCCGCAAGGCCTACGGTCTGAATTTCCGACAGCAGCGCAGATGCAGCCGGAGTTCATGTACCAAGGCCGCAGCCAGGCGAGGTCGACGTCATCTCGGCCTACACCAGCGACGGCCAGATCGCGACAATACGATCTCGTCGTGCTCGACGATCCCAAGCACGCCATCCCGCCTTACGACGCGATCCTGCTGCTGTCGCCCAAGCGCGCACACGACGCAAACGTTGATCGCTGCGCTGTATCCGCTGGTCGGCGCTATCCCGGTTGCGCTCATGCGCGAAGCCAATGTCCGCGCCGCAACGGCAACCACGCCGATCCGACGTCGCGCGTGGCTGGGCGGCGAGTCCGCAAGAAGAGCAGCTAGTCGCGGTCTTCCTTGCCCGGATTGTCCGGTCCGGCGCCGCCGTTCCAGCTCCTCGGCGCGCTTTTGCGTCATGTTGCGCATGCATGCCGCCGCGTCGATGCGGGCGATAGTGCCTTCGCCGGCGGCGTAATAGCCGCAATTGGCGTCGCGGTACTGGATCCAGGCGCGCTCGGCCTCGCGCAATTGCTCACGCTGCGCCGGCACCGCGTCCTTCATCGCGCTGATAGGCGATGGTCAGTTGCTTGTCCCAATGCGCGTGTTGCGCCATGAGGCAATCGACGATCTCCGGCGTCGAGCCAGCGCAATCGCCGGGATCGCCTTGCTCGCCTGCAAAAGCGAACACGGCCGCCCCCAGGAGGGCGGCCGCGGCAATGAGTGCAATAGCGCGCGCGCACAGATCAGTTCTTGCTCTTGTCGACCAGCGCCCGTTGCTTGATCCACGGCATCATCTCGCGCAGCTTGGCGCCGACCTGCTCGATCGGATGCTCGGCGAGCTTGGCGCGCGTTGCCTTGAACGACGTCTGGTTGACCTTGTTCTCCAGCATCCAGTCGCGGGTGAAGCGGCCCGACTGGATGTCAGCCAGCACGCGCTTCATCTCGGCGCTCGTTTCCGGCGTGATCACGCGCGGACCGGAGACGTATTCGCCGTACTCGGCGGTGTTCGACACCGAGTAGTTCATGTTGGCGATGCCGCCCTCGTAGATCAGGTCGACGATCAGCTTCACCTCGTGCACGCATTCGAAATAGGCCATCTCCGGCGCGTAGCCGGCTTCGCACAGCGTCTCGTAGCCCGCCTTCATCAATTCGACCAGGCCGCCGCACAGCACGGTCTGCTCGCCGAACAGGTCGGTCTCGCATTCTTCCTTGAAGGTCGTCTCGATGATGCCGGCGCGGCCGCCGCCGATCGCCGAGGCATAGGACAGGCCGAGATCGTGGGCGTTGCCGGAGGCATCCTTATGGATCGCCACCAGACACGGCACGCCGGCGCCACGCTGGTATTCCGAGCGCACGGTGTGGCCGGGGCCTTTCGGCGCGATCATCAGCACGTCGAGGTCGGCGCGCGGCTCGATCAGGTTGAAATGCACGTTGAGGCCGTGCGCGAACATCAGCGCCGCGCCGTCCTTCATGTTCTTGGCGAGGTGGTCGCGATAGATGTCGCCCTGCAATTCGTCGGGCGTGAGCATCATCATCACGTCGGCCCATTTGGCGGCTTCCGCCACCTCCATGACCTTGAACTTCTCGGCCTCGGCCTTTTTCACGCCGGCCGAGGTCTTGCGCAGCGCAACCGCGACCTCCTTCACGCCGCTATCGCGCAGATTGAGCGCATGGGCGTGGCCCTGGCTGCCGTAGCCGATGATGGCGACCTTCTTGCCCTTGATCAGGTTCAGGTCGGCGTCGCGATCGTAGTAAACACGCATGATTCTTTACCCCTGATCGGCCGCTCGGTCGGGCCTTTGGTTCTTTCCCGCGCTGCTTCTAGAGAGGTTGAGCCGCCGGGACAAGCCCGAACCCCGGGATGCGTTCGCCCCGCTCAACTGCCCGGTCGGCGCGGCTCTCCTGTCTCAAAATTGAGCCGAAACAGCCGTCCACCTATCGCGCGTGCATGCCCTCCGGCCCGCGCATGATGGCCGCAATACCGGTGCGCGCCACCTCGACCAGGCCGAGCGGCAGCATCAGCGCGATGAACTGCTCGATCTTGTCGCTGGCGCCGGTGATCTCGAACACGAAGCTCTCGGTGGTGGCGTCGATCACGCGCGCCCGGAAGGCATCGGCCAGCCGCAGCGCCTCGACCCGGTTCTCGCCTTTGCCCTTGACCTTGACCATCGCGAGCTCGCGCTCGATCGCGTTGCCCGCGAGCGTCATGTCCACCACGTGGTGGACCGGCACCAGCCGGTCGAGCTGGTTCTTGATCTGCTCGATCACCATCGGCGTGCCGGTGGTGACGATGGTGATCAGCGAGAGATGCTGCCGTGCTCGGTCTCCGACACGGTCAGCGACTCGATATTGTAGCCGCGGCCGGAAAACAGGCCGATCACGCGCGCCAGCACGCCCGGCTCGTTGTCGACCAGCACCGACAGCGTGTGGGTTTCCGCCTTCTGCGCGGTCGGCGCTGCCGGATAGTGGCTTGTCGAGGGAGCGTTCATGAACTGATCCTTAGCGTCTCAAGATTCCAAAAGCGAAGTCGCGGCCCTGACCGCGCACGAGCGCGAGATCGATCCACAGCATGGCGTGCGCTTCGAGCAGGCGCGCATTGCGCAACGGGCCGGCGTCGATCACGTCAAAGCCGAGCTCGCCGACAAGATTGACACCTTCGGCTTGTTGGCGGCGTCGTCGCCGGCGACGAACATCACCGACTTCACGCCGTTGAACACCGGATTCGCCATATTGCCGAAGCCGGTGGTGTTGAGCGTCTTGAACACCGAGGCGCCCGCCGCCCAGCCCTGCACTTTCTCGCCGCCGGAGATGGCGTGACCGATCTCCAGCCCGATGCCGTCCGATCCGCGCGTGAGCGGGTTGGTGGCGTCGAGGATGATCTTGCCTTTGATGTTCCCCATCGAGCGGATAGCGGCTTCGGTCGCCGGCCACGGCGTCGACAGCACGATGACGTCGGCGAACGCTGCCGCTTCCGCCGCCGTGCCGGCGCGCGCCCTTCCGCCGATCGCGTGCAGCAAGCCTTGCGTCTTTTCGGACTTGGGATCGCGCACGCCGAAAAACATGTCATGGCCCTTTTGCGCCCAATCGGCGCCGAGCGCGCCGCCGACATTGCCGGCGCCGATGATGGCGAGTTTCATGGCTACACCATCACCTTGCCTTCCTCGGTGATCGCGTCTTCGACGCTTCTCCGCCGCGTCGCCGAGCATCATTTCGTTGTGCGCGCGTCCCGACGGGATCATCGGGAAGCAGTTTTCCTTCGGATCAACCACGCAGTCGAACAGCACCGGCTTGTCGACGTCGATCATCTCCTTGATGGCGCGATCGAGATCGCCCGGCTTTTCGCAGCGGATGCCGACCGCGTGATAGGCCTCGGCCAGCTTGACGAAATCCGGCAGCGCCTCGGAATAGCTTTCGGAATAGCGGCCGCCGTGCAGCAGTTCCTGCCACTGCCGCACCATGCCCATGTAGTGGTTGTTGAGGATGAAGATCTTGATCGGCAGCCGGTACTGCACCGCGGTCGAGAGCTCCTGCATGGTCATCAGCACCGAGGCCTCGCCGGCGATGTCGATCACCAGCGATTTCGGATGCGCGAGCTGCACGCCGACCGAGGCCGGCAGGCCGTAGCCCATGGTGCCGAGCCCGCCGGAGGTCATCCAGCGGTTCGGCTCCTGAAAGCCGTAGAACTGCGCCGCCCACATCTGGTGCTGGCCGACTTCGGTGGTGATGTAGCAGTCCCTGTCCTTGGTCAGCTCATAGAGCCGCTGGATGGCGTATTGCGGCTTGATCACCTCGTTCGACGACCGATAAGCGAGCGACTTGCGCGCGCGCCATTTGTCGATCTGCGTCCACCACATCTGCAGCGACTTCTTGTCGGGATGCACCGCGCTGGTGCGCCACAGCCGCACCATGTCTTCCAGCACATGCGCGCAATCGCCGACGATCGGCACGTCGACGTGGACGTTCTTGTTGATCGAGGACGGATCGATGTCGACGTGAATTTTCTTCGATCCCGGCGAGAAAGCGTCGAGGCGGCCGGTGATGCGGTCGTCAAAGCGCGCGCCGATGCAGATCATCACGTCGCAATCATGCATCGCCATGTTGGCTTCCAGCGTGCCGTGCATGCCGAGCATGCCCATCCATTGCGGATCGGCGGCCGGAAACGCGCCCAGCCCCATCAGCGTCGAGGTGATCGGGAATAACCGGTGAGCTTGACCAATTCGCGCAGCAGGTCGCTCGCGGCCTTGCCGGAATTGACCACGCCGCCGCCGGTGTAGAACAGCGGCCGCTTGGCATGCGCCATCAAGTCGATCGCCTGCTTGATCTTGTCCATGTCGCCCTTGAGCTTGGGCTTGTAGCCGGTGTGCGGAAAATCCTTCGGCTTGGAATAGACGCCTTTGGCGAACTGGATGTCCTTCGGCACGTCGACCACGACCGGACCGGGCCGGCCGCTCGAGGCGATGTGGAACGCCTCGTGCAGCACGCGCGGCAGGTCCTCGATGCGCTTGACCAGATAATTGTACTTGGTGCAGGGCCGCGTGATGCCGACCGTATCCGCCTCCTGGAAGGCGTCGTTGCCGATCAGATGCGTCGGCACCTGGCCGGTGAAGCAGACGATCGGGATCGAGTCGCAGAGCGCATCGGCGAGGCCGGTCACCGCATTGGTGGCGCCGGGCCCAGACGTGACCAGCACGCAGCCGACCTTGCCGGTCGAACGGGCATAGCCTTCCGCCGCGTGCACGGCGCCCTGCTCGTGGCGGACCAGGATGTGCCGCACTTTATTCTGCGCGAAGATGGCGTCGTAGATCGGCAGCACCGCGCCGCCCGGATAACCGAACAGGTGCTTCACACCCTGGTCGGCGAGCGCCTCGATCACCATTTCGGCGCCGGTCATTTCGCGTGTCATGGTCGTCATCCTTGCCTGTCGTCTTGCCTGCTCAATTGCCACCGCAGCCAATAAAAAAGGCCCGCAAAGGGCCATGTCCGGACGCTTCCCAAGGCCCAGTTTCAGGGCTGCGGGCGCGTCCGAACCTCTACTACTACGGTAATAATATTGCGCATCGCGTACTCACTCGTACTTTCGTTGCGCGGGTTTATAATCGCGGCTCTAGCCACGGTCAAGCGCATTTTGGCGGCAATTTTACGGATTTAGACCCGCAAAAAGCGTGCTCCGAGGGCTTTTTCAGCCGGGCAACGGCCGCCACAAAATGAAGAAATGCCGGCGCGATGAGTTTCTCTCACCGCACCGGCATTCGGGGCAACCGCTAGCAGACAGGGCGCTGGCAGGGCCGGACGGTTACGGCCGGTAGACGCCCGCGCAGACGACAGTCTGGTTCAGACTTTCGCAGTACTGATCCTTCACCTGAATTTTCTCGGTTGCCGGATTTACGAACTTGAAGTCATACCAAAACGAAGCTTCCTTCTTGCCGTGCTCGGACAGATCGCGCGCGAAGTATTTTCCATCGACATCCTGCGCTTCGATCATGTTCTTGCCGACCAGCTTCGAATTAGTGGCGTGCGCCAACGTCACGCCGTCGAAGCCCTGCGACAACCGCGTAGGTGCCGCCGTCCACGAACGGGCCACCTTTGCTGATCTCGGCGTAGGCTTTATCTGCCCCATCGGCTTTGATCAGGGCTACGGCTTTTTTCACCATCGCTATGGCCCCGTCCTTAGCCGAGTCCGCAGCAAACGCGAGCGTCGTGCTGGCAAGAAATGCAATGGCAATTACGGTCATAGTCCGAGTTCGCATGTTCCATTTCCTTTATGCGTGAGTTGAATGAAATTCATCGCTCGACGCCAAATGCAATCTGCGACTTGCGCAATTTGAACAAAAAGGTGCTAATCACATATTAAATTTGAATTATGTTCTTGATAAGCTGGTTGCTTAATCTGCTTTGTTATCGTGACAAAAAAATGCCGGCGCGAAGGAAGCTTTCCAACACGCCAGCACATTGGTGAATGAAGGCTTGCTGCACCCGCGCCTTACTGTCGGGTAGCGGCCGTCCGTTACTGCCGATAGAGGCCGGAACAAACGCGCGTCGAACCGACAACTTCGCAGTACATGTCTTTCACCTGGATCTTCTTGGTCACCGGATTTAACGAACTTGAAATCGTACCAGAACGAGGCTTGTTTGCTTGCGAGTACGGTCATGTCCTTGACGAAGACTTTTCCATCGACGTCCTGCGCATCGCTCATGTTCTTTCCGACCAGCTTCAGGATGATGGCATTCGCCAAGTTGGTTCCATCAAGAGTTTGAACGATCGGATAGATTTCGCCGTCCACAAACTGGCCGCCCTTGTTGATTTCGGCATAGGCCTTTTCCGGCCCCACGGCCTTGATCGTGGCAACGGCCTGATTTCACCATCGCTACCGCGTCGTCTTTCGTCGGGCCAGCTGCATACGCGAGAGTCGTGCTCGCAAGAAATGCAATGGCGACCGCAATTTTTGTACTCGCATATGACAGCCCCTGTGATTGTGTCGAAGCACCGCCCGACATCAATATGCAATCAGTGAGCCGCCTGGATCGCATGAAAATGCTAAATACCCTCTAATTTTTAGGCCTGCATTTGAACACCCTGGCTGGCATGTCGCTAAACTGGATTATCAAGCTCGTTAAAATTGCAACGCATGCGTTGTCTGGTTTCGACGCAATACAATTCGGTATCTGGTTAGAGCGGAGCGAACTTCGCATATCGAGACGGGCACTCGATCACGGCCGATAAGAAGTGAGCGGACCGTTGGCAACCGGTAGCTTGTCAAAGTTGCTCAATCTGTTTCGTTATTGTGGCATACGCGGTTTCCGGCTCTACCGCTGTCCAGCCCGTCATCTGGTTGCGGAACCATGTGACCTGACGCTTGGCGTAGCGGCGGGTGTCCATCACCGCACCGGCGGCGGCCTCGTCTATCGATATCTCGCCGTTGAGATGGCGGATAAGCCAGGGCACGCCATGCGCCTTCATCGCCGGCAGCAGCGGATCGAGATGGCGCGCGGCCAGCGCCCTCACTTCGTCGAGCGCGCCATCCTCTAACATGACGGCAAAACGCGTTTCGATCCGCGCCACCAATTGCTTGCGCTCGCAGGTAAGGAAGACTTTTACCGCCCGCGCTGGATCGACAAGTGCCGGTAGTCCTTCGCGGTGCCAGTCGGTGAGCGAGCGCCCGGTCGCCAGCACTACTTCCAGCGCGCGCGATATGCGCGAACGGTCATTCGGCATCAACCGCTGCGCGGTTACGGGATCGAGCTTTATGAGCTCGGCAAGAAGCGGCGCGACGCCCTCGCTCCGCAGACGCCCGCGCACATACGTGCGGATTTCGGCGGGGATTGGCGGCACCGCGGCAAGGCCGCTGGTCAGCGCCTTGAAGTATAGCCCGGTGCCGCCGACCAGAATTGGCGACGCGGCCTTGCGCTACGGTCTCGGCCAGCGCCTCGGTGACATCGCGGCACCAGCGCCCGACCGAATAATTCTCGGCCGCGTCGACGTGGCCGTAGAGCCGGTGCGGCGCGCGGGCTTCGTCGTCCGGCGACGGCCGCGCGGTGATGATGTGCAGGTCGCGATAGACCTGCATGGAATTCGGCATTGACAATCGTGCCGCCGAGCGTCTCGGCCAGCGCGAGCGCCAGCGCCGACTTGCCGCTGGCGGTGGGGCCTGCAATCAGGATGGCGGCGGGGTCGCGCATGGGCTTGAGGTTGCCCGCGCTGCGCTAGTTCAACCGCCGCGACGACGGCTGCGAAACAGCCTCCTCGACCAGCGCCGCGATCGGGCTGGCCTGATGATGGGTCATCCGCCACGCGCCATCGACGCGCTTGAACAAATTGGTCGCGGCGAGCGCCGCCCCGCCGACGAATTCCACGCAAACCACGCGGGCCTCGTCACCTGCCGCCATGACGGTTTCGTTGCGAGGATCGATCCGCTCCTGCTCTGGGTTACGCAGAATTTCGCGATAGGATTCCAGGATCGCCGGCCGTCCGATCAGAACCGGCCATCCGGGGTGAATGCAGGATACATTATCATCGGCCCAGATGCGGCTCATCGCTGCAAAATCCGCGGTCGTGAAAGCGCGGTAATACGCCGCATTCGCTGCCAGAATGGCATTTTCGTCGTTCATGCCCTGTGAGGTGCAGGAATTGCCGGCCGAAATCAATCGGGAAATTGGGGCCTTTGCCACGCGCTTGCCGCTTGCGGCACGGCCTGCAATAAGCACCGACATCACCCAGAGCACCGGAGAAACGTCTTGCCGCTCGTTATGCCTTTCCGCGCCCTGCGCCCCGCCCCCGGACGTGCCGCCGACGTCTTGGCGCCCCCTTACGACGTGCTCTCTAGCGCCGAAGCGCGCGCCCGCGCCCATGGCAAGCCATGGAGTTTTCTGCATATTTCCAAGCCGGAGATCGATCTCGACCCGGCCATCGACCCCTACGACAAGGCGGTCTACGCCAAGGCGGCCGAAAATCTCGCCAAGATGGTCGCCGGCGGTGTCCTGATACGCGACGCCAAGCCCTATTATTATGTCTACCGGCTCACCTGGCGCGGCCACACGCAGACCGGCATCGCCGCCGCCGCCTCGCTCGCCGACTACACGACCAACCGTATCCGCAAGCACGAACTGACCACGCCGGTAAAAGAAGACGACCGCGTGCGTCAGATCGAGGCCGTCAATGCGCAGACCGGCCCGGTCATGATCGGCTACCCGAACGCGCCGGAAATCGACGCCATCCTGGCACAAGCCGCCGCCGGCAAGCCGGAGGTCGACGTCACCGCCGACGACGGCGTACGGCATGAAATGTGGGTGATTTCGGACGACGCGACCATCGACAAGCTCACGCGCGCCTTCGATGCCCTGCCCGCGATCTACATCGCCGACGGCCATCACCGCTCGGCGGCGGCCGCGCGCGTCGCCGCGGCGCGCAAGGGCGAGGGCTCGCACAGCCATTTCCTGTCGGTCATCTTCCCCGAACGCCAGATGACCATCCTCGATTACAATCGCGTGCTGAAGGACCTGAACGGTCATGCGCCCGAGCAATTGCTCGCCGAACTGCGCAAGAGCTTCACCATGACCGCTTCCGGTCAGCCGGTGCGTCCAGCCTCCGCGCACGAGTATGGAATGTATCTGGCCGGTCGCTGGTGCAGACTGAATGCCCGCGCCGATCTAGTACCGAGCGATCCGATCGGCCGCCTGCCGATCACCGTGCTCACCCGCAATGCGATCGAGCCGCTGCTCGGCATCAAGGACCCGCGCACCGACAAGCGCATCGACTTCGTCGGCGGCGTGCGCGGATTGGAGGACTCGAAAAACGCGTGAACTCCGGCGAGATGGCGGTCGCTTTCGCGCTCTATCCGACGCAGATGGCCGATCTGATGGCGGTGGCCGACGCCGGCGCTCATCATGCCGCCGAAGTCGACCTGGTTCGAGCCCAAGCTCGCCGACGGCATGGTCAACCACGTGCTCGATTAAGACGCCAACTCGCAATCAAGACGTCGACTCAAGGATCGACGCAGCGGGAGCGACGTATTCAACAAGTTTCAGACGCTGAATGCCGACTACCAAACTACGGCGCGCGCGGCGGAGTTTTCCACATCTGCAAACAAAGC
>CAVUXT010000051.1:0-3203 GCA_963745465.1 uncultured Bacteroidota bacterium
GGCGCGCGCGAGGCGCGAGGCGCTCGGGCGTGATGTCGCCCAGGCAGCGCACCGCCAGGCCCGGGCCGGAAGGCTGCCGCCATACCAACCCGGCGGGCAGGCCAAGCGCTTCACCCACGGCGCGCACCTACTCTTGAAATAGATAACGCAGCGGTTCGACCAGTTCGAAGGTCATGTCGGTGGGCAGCCCGCCGACGTTGTGGTGAATTTCTTGATCCGTTCGGCCTTATTGCGATCGGGCACGCTGGATTCAACCACGTCCGGATAAATCGTGCCCTGGACCAGAGACACGGGGCTGGCCCAGCCGGCGCGCTGCCTCTTCGAAGAGTCCGGATGAATGTTTCACCGATAATACGCCGCTTGGTCTCCGGCTCGCTGACACCCTGCAGAGCTTGCAGAAAAACGGAGGTGGCATACGCCACCTTCAGCACGCCGCCCAGGCGCTCCTGGAAAGCAGCTTCCACCTGCTGGCGCTCACCCTGGCGCAGCAGGCCGTTGTCGACAAAGACGGCCGCAAGCTGGCTGCCAACCGCCTTGTAGACCAGAGCGGCGGCTACGCTCAAATCGACGCCGCCGCTGACCGCTGCCAGCAGGCGCTCTGACCCAACCTGGCGGCGGATGCGTTCGACCGCCTGCTGGATGATCGATTCCGGCGTCCAATCCGGGCGCGCCTGGCAAATTTCGACCACAAAACGGCGCAGGATGGCTTTACCGGCCGGGGTATGGTGTACCTCGGGGTGGAACTGCACCCCAAACCGGCGGCGTCCAAGGTCGCCCATGGCGGCCACCGGGCTGTTGGAACTGCGCGCCAGAACGACAAACCCGGGCGGAGGCGTTTCAATGCGGTCGCCGTGCGACATCCACACCGGCTGAGACCCGGGCGGGAGCAGCGGGTTATCCAGCACGGTTTCGACCTGGGCCGGGCCGTATTCACGTTCGCCGGAAGGCGCCACCTTGCCGTGCAAGGCGTAGGTCAGCGCCTGCATGCCATAACAGATCCCCAGGATGGGCAGGCCTGAACTCGAGCACATAGGCAGGGATGGTAGGCGCCCCCGGAGCATAGACGGAAGCCGGGCCGCCGGAAAGGATGTAGCCACGCGGCTCGCCGAGCGCTGCCCGTATCTTTTCGGCGGGGGCGTCCCACGGAAAAAGCTCGCAGTAAACTTGCGCCTCACGCACGCGCCGGGCAATCAATTGGCTGTACTGTGAGCCAAAATCTAAGACGGCAATGGAATCAATCATAGTAAACACTTCGAATTTTCGGATAGATACTAATCAACCGAAGACGACTTCGCCGTTATCCATGGAAGTGATGCACACCAACGATTCAACCGGCACACCCAAATGCGCCAATGCCCGGCGACCGCCCTCGAAAGACTTTTCGATCATGGCGCCCACACCCACCGGGGTCGCCCCGGCGGCGCGGGTCAGGCGCACCAGGCCCAGGATGGTTTCACCCGAGGCGAGGAAGTCGTCGATGATCAACACCCGCTCGCCGTGACCCAGGTATTCCGGAGAAACAATCAGTTCGGTGACGCGCCCCTTGGTATGGCTGGGGGCGGTAGTCAGATAGACCGTTTCAGGCATGGTGATCGGTTTGCTTTTTCGGGCATACACCACCGGCAGATGCATATGCAGCGCCGCCATCAAAGCCGGCGCGATGCCGGAGATTTCAGCGGTAAGCACGCGCGTGGCATTCACGCTGACAAAGCGGCGGGCAAATTCTTGCCCACACAGGTCCATCAATCCCGGGTCTACCTGGTGGTTGATGAAACTATCCACGCGCAAGATCCCACCCCCCAAATTTCTGCCTTCCCGGATAATGCGATCCTTCAACTCCTGCATAGAAACCTCCAGAAAATTGCTAAATTATTGGCAAAAAATGGCGACGGTCACGCTCGCCATTATTCGATCAACAGGTTGCTCGGTTGCAATAAAAGTGGGACCGGTTAAATTGTTTAGACATTTTACAACGCTTGAGCTTTTTAGGGTAGAGAAAATCAGAAAATCACTATTTCTAGGCTCTTTGGGAATTGCCGTGGTGACCTCCCGGATTTAGGGGTGAGAGCGGGCCGCGGCCCGCTCTCACCCCTAAATCCGGGGCCCCACCCCGCTAAATCCCAAAGAACCAAAATAGTAAATCTTTTCGAATTTAAGCAAGGCGAAAATCGTAAATTCCGTCTTGCACGGGCCATTTACGGCCGCAGGCAGGGCAAACCAGCTCGGGCGGGGTGTCGGGCAAAGGCTGCCGGCATGCCGGGCAAATAAACGGGTATTCCGGACCGGCCGGCTGGCCTTCTCCGGTCGCCCGCGAGCGCACAAACACGCTGGGACTGAGCTGCCACAAGTCCCCGGTGAGCTGCGCCAGGGCATCCATACGCACCAGCAGCCCCAGGGGTAGTATGCGCTTGAACAGGCCGATGCGGAAGTGCGAAACGGTGAGCTGCCGCTCGACGGCAAAACCGCTCAGGCTCAGCCAGGTACGCACGGTGCCAGGGTGGAAATCGAAGTTGAGCGGGGCAAATTCGACCGGCTCGGGGGAAAATGGGTTCCAGATCTGCCGGCGAAAGGTGAAGCGCAGGATCGATTTGAGATTTTTCTTGTTGGCAAATTCAAGGATGAAAATTGCCCCGCCTTGCAGCGCCAGGCGCACCTGGTTGAGCGCCTGGCGAGCATCCGCCATGTGGTGCAGGGTGCGGATCATGGTCGCCGCGTCGAAGGAACCGGCGGCAAAGGGCAGGTGGTAAATATCAGCCGCCACGTAGCGATAGGCGGGCCCGGCGCCCAGGCGCTGCTGGGCCTGGACAAGCTGGGTGCGCGAATAATCGACCAGGGTAACCTGTTCGAAACCGGTGTAGCGCGAGGTGTTGCGCCCGGCCCCGGCGCCCAGTTCCAGCAGATGCTTCCCTCCGGCCGGCAGCAGGCGGCGTAAAGCCACTTCCTCGACGGCATCTTCGTACTGCCGCCCGCCTCGTTCCCAGAAGGAAGTCTGGTAGTCTGACCCCTCGTAATTACAAATGGGTGGTGTTTGCATGGGTTGGATAAATACATCCGGGCAGGTTTGCCGGCGGCGCCCAGAGTGGCCTCCTTACCGCTGCTTCCTCTCGGACCTGACGGGGTTTGGTGGATTCTGCCGCGCCGGTCCCGCCCGGATGCGGGCTAAGGATAACCCAGGATAGCTGCTCTGTCAATAAGTTTGCAAA
>CAVUXT010000052.1:0-5741 GCA_963745465.1 uncultured Bacteroidota bacterium
GACGGGATGCCCGCCATGCACCACTGCCGCCAAAATTTCGACACGCGACGAAAAGACGCGGTAGCCAAAATCGGAGTCGGGCAGCACTCGGCAATCACCAGCTCACTCATTTAGGTTTGTTGCGCGTCAACGAAATTTTCGCACGAAATCGATAAACTGAATTATCAATACATGTTGCTGTAAATATTCGTCGTCGTGTTGTCTTTTACTTATTTCGAAATGGAAGCAGGCCGCGGCTGGCGACCGTAGCCACGGCCGCATGCAGACGGCTCTCGCCATGGCGGTCAACGACGCGCCGCAATGGAAAGAATTCTAGCCGTTGCGACGCCGAGATCTGCCGGCCGCCCAAGCTAGCGCCACCGGCAGCTCTCGCCTAACATTCCGCGCGGACCGCCGAACGCGGTCACGGGGGAATGCGATGAACAGGCAGGTTTGGTTCGCGGCCGCGCTGGCTGCGGCGTTGTCGGTTATTTTTCCGGCAGCCGGAGCGGCGCAGTGGGTGACGGTTACGCCACCCGAGGCCAGATTCTCGGCGGACTTTCCGGCAACGCCGGAATCCAGCAGCAACTCGTCGAAGCCGCGTGTCCATACGCGGTTTTGGCTCAACAAGAGCGATCTGTTTGTCCTCATCGGCGTCACCGACTATGACGCCCACATCAATACCGAGCTCGAACTCGAGCTTGACGTGAAAAATTTCATTGCGGCCGATCAGGGCAGCACGCTGAAATCGCAAAAGCGATTGACCTTCAGCAAAGCGCCCGACGGGCCGCTGCCGGCGGCCGAGTTCACCTTTACCGACAGAGCGGGAAACGGCGAGTCGCTGATCGTGGTCAGCGGCGACCGCACCTATCAGGTGGTGGTGCGGTCACCCTTCGGGCATGACGACAAGGCCGGCATGGCGCGCGTGCTCAATTCTTTCCGCATCTTGCAGCCGTCGCGCCACTGGCAAGGCGATTAGTTGCAGTCGCGGAAGCTGGCTAAGGCGAAGGAGGCCGCCATCCGCGGCGGCCTATGGTAGCGGGCGACCAGCCGCGTCAGCCCCTCAACAGCAGGATTATGACGACGATCACCAATATCGTGCCGAGGCCCCCGCCATAATAGTGGTAGGGCGGGCCCAGATAGAAACCACCGCCGCCAAAAAGTAGTATCAGAATAACCAGGAGCAGGATTAGCCCCATTTTATTCTCCTATCCTGCGAAAGCGTTGAGTATCAGCATCACGAATAATATTCCGGACAGCGATAGTCCGATCATTTTCGTGTTTGCCCGGTCGCTCATACGCAGAGAACGAAGCCAGCAAATGAAAGTTCCGCGCATATGGAACTATATTTGAGCTTGGCCGTTCTCACCTTGAGTACCGTCCCCTGCACCGGGACAGATCGGAAAATCAGGACATTTCATAAGCGCGGCAGGATGCCCTAGGCGCTCGGCATCTCGCCGGTGTCCGCGCTGCTTTGGGGCGACACGCCTGAGCCACGCGAAAGGCGCAAGCGGAGCGCCAGTTATTAAACCGCAAATGAGCTCTACGTTGATTACATGACCATGACAGCCGGATGTGCCGGATCGATGCGACGCGCGACCGGCCCGCTGATGGTCGCCGCTTGCTTTCTGGCCCTGGCAGGCTGTGCCGGGATCGCGCGCGTTCCCTTCACCGCACAAGAACAGTCAATCGCTACCGTTCCCGGCATTTCGGGCGCCCGCTTGTGGGCGGATGACCCGACCATCGGGACGGGCCGGCGCGTCGTGTCTCCCCTTGCCTTGAAGCAACCGACCGTCCTGGCCCTCTCGGGCGGCGGCGCCTATGCGGCGTTCGGCGCCGGTCTTCTTAATGGATGGTCGGCGCGCGGCACCCGGCCGCAGTTCACAATCGTGACCGGAGCGAGCTCCGGAGCGCTCATCGCACCATTCGCATTCCTCGGCACGGGCCAGGACGAAGTGCTGCGCAGCATCTTCACGAGCGGCGAGATGGAGAATCTGCTGCAATCCGACGGGTTGATGGGGATATTTGGCACCGGCCTCTACAAGAAAGCGCCGCTGCGAGAATTGATCGCACGGCACATCGACGCCAAGTTGCTCGAGGCGATTGCGCAGGAGAATCGAGCGGGACGCCGCCTGTATGTCGTAACGACAAATATCGACGCGCAGCGCACCGCGATCTGGGACATGGGCAAAATCGCCGCGAGCAACGATCCGGGTGCGCTGGAACTTTTCCGTAGCATTCTGACCGCATCGGCGAGCATTCCGGGTTTGTTTTCGCCCGTCCTCATCGATGTCGAAGCGAAGGGACGGCATTTCGCGGAAATGCATGTCGACGGCGGCGTCACGGCGAATGTACTCATTGTTCCCGAGGCCGTGCTGCTCTCAGGCACGCCGCTGTTCGCGCCCAACGCGCGGCCGAAAATCTACATCGTCATGAACGGCAAGCTCGCACCGGAATTCGAAGTCGTTAAAGATTCGAATTTTCCGATCGTAAGACGATCGTTCGAAACATCCGTTCGCGCCAACACGCACAACACGCTGCTTGCCTCCTACCAATTCACCAAACATCGCAACTGGGAATTCAACTTGGCTGCGATCGATTCCGACTATCCAAAATCGCAATCCAGCGGCTTTGGCACCGCTTACATGCGTCAATTGTTCGAGTACGGCTATCAAAGGGGACAAAGCGGCCAGCTCTGGCAGGCGCCCCAGCTGGAACTTCAAGGCGCCGCCGCGGGGCATCCCGCGGCCGTGACGGCTGCCACGCCGTAGCGCTGGGCAGCATGGCGGCTATGGCACATTCGATGCGTCGCTGGACGGCGCATAGGAACGGACCGCCGCTTCTCACAATGAGACAATTGGGAAATAAGGCGCTCGACTTGTTGCAGTGAAGAGCGGATACCGGTGGTCAAAGTGATTCGGTAGCGTCGGGGCGTATTTTCTTCGGTCGTAGTGAAGAATGGAAACCCGCTGACATTATCACAGCCTATCATGAGAATGCCGTCCTTCCTGCTGGCGCCAGGGTGTCCCCTGTGCGGAGAGGAATTCAACTTGGTGCGGATTGAGCCCGCAGCGCCGGCTCACGATCTCCGGACGTATGAATGTGCCGGCTGCGGCTATTCTAAAGACGTCGATTTCGAATTCCGAAAGAACTAGCCGTACAATTCTTTTTCGCTGCGAATAAGTTTTTGCAAGCGGACCCGCTAATCAAGTTTCAACTGTTTACCGGCCGCAGCGACGCCTGCTTCAGGAATTGGCGAGAGAATTGAACGGCGCCGGCTTCGCGTCGCAAGCATTGCCGGCAAGAGCGCAACTGGCCCAATTAATCAGATGAACCGGGCGACGACTTTTCCGACAAGTCTAAACGGTCAGATTCGCCGCTGCCGATGGGCAGGTAATTGCATTCGCAGCGATCGCAGGTGCATTGCGCAAGGGGCAACGGCGGAACGGTTTCGCCCGTGTAGATTGCGCTGAACTGTTCGACTGCGGCCGCGCAGGCGTCGCGCCCGGGCAAAATGAAGACGCCGCGCAGCAATCCCCGCTCATATGCGTTCTTGATCGCACTTAACGTGCGGGCAATCTGCGACGAATCCTTGTGCATCGGAACACTTCTTCGATTGCTTCCGGGGAACTGCCTCTTGGGCACAAGAACCCCGGTTTCGGGGCATTATTCCAATGGGCTCGCCTGGCAAGGAGAGGCCGATGGACGGTGCGCTCTGACCCGTGAGATCCGCGGTCTGCCGGCAGCGCAAAATCATTGCATGAAATGGTTGGTTGGCGGGTCCGCTTAGTGCCAATATCCGCCGAAACAGCGGCGCGACCGCCGCCTTCCGTTGGCCCCGGGGAGGATCTCATGCGCAAGTCGATGATGCTTTGCTTGGCGTTGCTGGGCGCGGCGCTCGCCGGCCCGCTGTCGGCCGCCGACGTGCAGCAGAAGGTTTCGCGGCTGCCGGCGCTGACGCTGCCGCTCGACCCGATCATAAAGGAGATGTTCGACAAGCGCGCAGCCATGGGCGGCGCCGTCATCAACCTGTCGCTGGTCAGAGCCCATGCGCCGAAGATCGCCAAGGCCGCGGAAGCGGGGGCTTTTGCCATCCGTTTCGGCGCAACGACCCCGCGCAAATTGCGTGAGCTCGCCATCTACCGGACCGCGGAGATTGTCGGCTCGGAATACGAACTCAACCAGCACACGCCGCTGATGAAGATGTGCGGCTTCAGCGGCGAGCAGATCGCCCAGGTCGCGACCTGGCAGAAATCAAAGCTGTTCGACGACAAGCAGGCAGCGCTGCTGGGTTTCGTGGAGCAGATGGCGCATGGCGGCAACGTCGATGACGCCACTTATGAGAAATTCGCGAAGTTTTTCACGCCGCAGGAGATCATCGAGATCTCCTTCACGGTGGCCAACTATTACGGCACCGGCATCTTCACCAAAGCGCTCAAAATCGAGGTCGAGAAAGACGGCCGCCTCACCGTTGCAGGCAAGTGCTGAGCGGTTGGTAAGCCCTTCGTGACCGCGCCGGCATGTTCCGGCGCGATCACGTCGGCGGCGGAGGCCCTTTACTTGATCTCGAACACTTCGTGCGTCGCCGTGGGCGTGTCGATCCCCGGCATGCCGTCCGATTGGAAGCTGCCGCCCATCACGTGCAGCGTGTTGCCGACGACCGCCGCGGCGAAGCCGTGACGCGCGATCTGCATATGGGGCAGGTCCGACCAACGATCCTTGGCCGGATCGTAGGCCTCGACGGCCCAGAACGTCATCTTGCGCTTGGTGTCCTGGAATTCGCCGCCGGCGACGTAAATCTTGCCGTCGTATACCGCGCCGGTGACATCGCCGCGTGCGGTGGGGCTGCGCGTCGCATAGGTCCACTGGTTCTTGGCGGGATCGTAGACCTCGACCAGATCGATGACGTCGGACTTGGTGATGAAGGTCGTGCCGATGCGGCCGTCGATGGCGTAGATCTTCCCGTCGACCGCGGCCGCCTCGTAATGGTTGCGCGCCGTCGGCATCGTCGCCCGCGTCTCCCATTTGTTGGTGGCGGGGTCGTAGGCTTCCATGGTTCCGAGGACGAGCTCCGCCGTGCTGCCGAGCCCGATGGGGGCGCCCGGATTGCCGGGTACGTTGGATTCGACGCCGCCGATTGCATAGATTTTGCCGCCGACCTCGACCGCCTGGCCGGCGCCGCGCGGCGTCGGCATATCGGCTAGCGCCTTCCAACTATCGTTCGCCGGATCGTATTCCCAGGCCTTGTTGGTCGGCTGCCATGCCTTGAGATCCTTGGGGCGCGTGTAGCCGCCGAACACGTAGATCTTGTCGTGGTAGCTCGCGGCCATGATGTGATGCGCGGGCGCCGGCATCTGCTTCTTCACGTTCCACTTGTTGGCCGCGGGATCGTATTTCCAGACCGTCCCGTAGGCGGTGTGGTCGACGTCGTCGAGACCGGCCAGCACGTAGATTTTTCCGTTGGCCGTCGCGGCGACGAGTTCGCCCATGGGGCGCGGCATCGGCGCGGCCATTTTCCAGGCACCCGGCGTCTGCGCCTGCGCGCCGTAGGCGCTTGCCGCAAGCGACACCGCGACCAGCATCGACACCAGGCGGTGGCGCATGAATGCACGCGCCGCACTGGTAAGCCCATTGCTCATTTTCATCGGACGTTTCCCTGACATGATTGGCCTCTTTGACAGGCCTTGCGATGGTAAGACTGCGCCCTTCCGGCATCGCCGACAAGGTGCCGAGTCTCTAGCCGGCGTTTTTCGCCTTGGCGT
>CAVUXT010000053.1:0-3589 GCA_963745465.1 uncultured Bacteroidota bacterium
CGTGACGCCAAGGCGCAAATAATTTTTGCTCATTCCCCATTTTTTGAACCGTGGAGGAGGAAAAAGAGTTGCTCACCCCCACCCCAACCCTCCCCCCTCGAGGGGGAGGGGGTTTAAAGAAGTGACTGCTTTAAGGTGTGGTTTAAGCAATTTTTAGACCTCAGGGTTTTGGCTGGCGGCGAAAAAGGCAATGCCAGGTAGAACTTAGGGACAAGAAAAATTGTGCATCAAGCAAGTAGCTAATATTGCTAGAGTTTTCCAGGTGAGTCGACCAGGTTTGGCGCGATTTGCATGGCGAAGATAGGACACAATCGGGGCCAGCCTGTGCCGGCACCTGAAAAAATTCCGCATTTGGGTGCGCATAAGTACCTTATTTTGCTAACTTTAGTCCGCTGAGGTGGCGCTGACTTAGCGGTCCGGCACCGCCGCAGCGCCGCTATTGTACCGCATTTGTGCCGCTTGGCGGCCGGGCGGTGCGGGGGTAGAGCGGTTAAGTTACACATGGAGATAAGGTAAGGCCAGGGGAGAGAAATGGCCAGAACAGCAGAGACAGTTGACCCGGGGGAAGTGTTCAAGGTTCAAGGTTAGGGGCGGGTGAAAGGCTCGCGAGCAAATGCTAAAAATAGTGAGGCCAGAGCCGGGCGGAAAGACCTCCTCAAGCGGAGATAGCCAGAGGGCTAAGGTGATGCGAATCGATTGCCGCCAGTTATGCTTAGCATATCAGAATTTATTTGGAATGAGGTTATTAGCAAGTTCACACCTCTCTCGCAGTCATCCTTCCGGTTTCTCCATCTCAATGGGCTTTTAAGGTTATAAATCTTAAAAAATTATCCGTTGAAGACTTGCATCTCGCGCCGTGCTTCCTAACTTATTTGAAGAGGCATGCCGTGGATACCTTTGTCGTTTGTGCTGGCCGGATGGATTGTAAGACTTGGCCGGCTGGAAAAAAATTAGGGGAGGATGCTATGAACAAAGAAATGAAAGAACTCCAAAAACTTAAAGGGATAGGGGAAGTCCTATCGCGGCGATTAATCGAAGCTAGCTATAACACGATTGCCAAGGTTGCTGCTGCGGAAGAGCACGGGTTAAAGAAAATACCGGGGATGAACCCGCAAAAGGTACGGTCGATCGTAACCCAAGCAAGAGAGATGACGTCTGAAGCTGAGAAAAGTCGGCCCAAGACGTGGAAGCACTGAAGCAGCGGGCAGATGGATTGGTTTAGGAGGCTGTCCGAGAATGCGTAATTTCTCTCCCCTGCGAGGGGGAGAGGTTAGGTGTGGGGGTGCAAATTAAGTTTAAACCCTCACCCCGACTCACCGAGCCAGATGGACCTTACCCGCCAGGGGAGACAAAAACCCTAATTTTGCTATCGTGCCCCGATGGAAGGATTTGGCCTCAGGAACAGAAACGTGGGGGGGGATTTTCCCCGGGCAAGAGCTCCCAAAAACCCTTTTTTGGATTGTGGTGGCCAGGGTTGCTGCATAATCCCGGATTAAGCCGGATTATTCCTGATTCTTCCCCACCCGGTCGATACTCCTTAAAAATTTCCGCACTCTCCTTGACAAGCAATCGGAGGTTCTTAATTTTTATCTACTGTATTGGATTTGCTCGTGGTCAATCTGCACCCAACCCGGGCCTGGCCTTGAGCCCACAAGTAAATTCTGCATTAAAAGGAGCAGCGTATGAATTGGGATCAAATTGCCGGAAACTGGAAACAGGTCAAAGGGAAAGTGAAGGAGAAGTGGGGAAAACTCACCGATGACGACCTGGATGTCATTGAAGGCAAAAAGGACCAGCTCCTCGGCAGATTGCAGGAGCGGTATGGCTACTCCAAGGAGCAGGCAGAAAAAGAACTGGATAGCTGGAAATAATCGAATCGGTATCCGGCTTCCTGTCCTCAGTCTGAGGAAGAGGAGACTTGCCGGTTAGAGGAAAATTTCCGTGCGGTCTCAAGGCCTGCAAAATCGGGGCACATGAACCGGAAGCTCACGGTCATAGCCGGGGTTACTCTTATTCTGGCGGCAAAAGGAGAAGAAAATGGGACTGATTGTACTCATTGTTATCATTATTTTGCTCGTGGGAGCCTTTCCTACCTGGCCCCATAGCCAAGGTTGGGGCTATGGTCCGAGTGGTATCCTGGGGACGATCCTGATAATCGTTCTCATCCTTTTCCTCCTTGGGCGTCTTTAAGAGGAGTGGGGGAATCGAAAAGGAGGTGCGTCGGCCAGGGATGAAGGTGCGGGGGCGGAGGTTTCTCCGCCCTGGCGCCTCGTCTTAAAGAGAACATCCCAGCATGACTTGCCCTCAGTAGTTGTACCAAGGTCAAGCCAGAGATCCTGGCGGAGCATAGCGTGGCCAGGCCTTGACAAGCACTCCGGCGGTTCTTAATTTTCAACCATAATATGGGATTTGCGCGTGTCGAGCACATTGCCGGGGGCTATATGGGTGGGTAAAAAGTCTTAAACCCGAGAAAGAGGTTCAGGGAACGATTTGGGACAGCCAGCGAAAAAGAATAAGGCTAATATTCTTAATGATAAGGAGAGAAAATAAAATGAAACTGATCATGAAAAGGGATCAAAGGGACGAAAAAGGGGTTTTTGGCGGGGACAAAGGTGTAACATACATACTTACTTGTCGTGTTGAGCTGGACCCTGAGGAGCAAGAATTGGTGTCAAGATATAAAGCTTATGACCAAGCTTTAATACATAAAGGGTCTGAGAAAATTTCCGAATTAACCATTGCTAACCTGATAAATGGCATTACCGAAGAATTTAGCGATATGGGGACTATGATAACGAACGAAGAGGCAATTAAAAGAGCCTGCCAAAGTTTCAAGAGTCGCTTATCGACAATGGCGAATTTTGAGGAGCAAGTTATCGAATATTGAATTTCTATCTTTCGTTCTTCGTTGTATCCGGACCTGGTAGACCACCCACGCCGGAGGCTCGCGGATTTTTCCGAAGGAGGGGACGAGATGAATGCAGTCAAGATCTTGGCAATCGTGCTGATTGTGGCCGGCATCTTGGGGCTATTGTACGGCAAGTTCAGCTACACCAAGGAGACTCACGACGTCAAGCTGGGCCCGCTCGAGATGTCGATTGCGGAAAAGCAGACGGTCAACGTCCCTGTCTGGGCCGGCGTAATTGCAATAGTGGGTGGTGGTGTGCTCCTGGTTTATGCGAGCAAGAAAGGGTAACTATAATTAGATCCACACTTAAGGGCATTAAGCCGAGATTATTCCGCCAGAATTGATGAAAAATAAGCCAACCATTATGATATAAGTATGAATATTTAGCAATTCGGGGGTCTACGTACATGTCGCCTCAGCTTTTCCCCTAGCTCACCATTATCGGACGGTGTTGGCCTGGGGCTCTTAGGTTCCCCCTCCATGAAGAATCTCTGTTCAACGTGGTGGAAAGCCAAAACAGAATATATAATTAAGACGCCTTGACATTCCGGCTTTTTCGCTCGGGTCTATCACCAGGGCCGAGGGCTGCGCCATTTAGCCGCCTGGGGCGGTTCAAGACCCCCCCGACGATTCTTAGCTGCCGCCGCAACCACGTTGATCTCCATTCTCGAAACTTGAAAC
>CAVUXT010000054.1:0-17830 GCA_963745465.1 uncultured Bacteroidota bacterium
CGATTGTTAAAGAACAATTGTTAAAGAACAATCCTCCGCTACTTACAATCGATCAATTCAATCATTCCTATTGTCGATTGTTCTCATCTCAATGGAACAATGAGCGGCTATTCAACCTCAATGGAACAATTGAATAACGGCTATTCAATCTGAATCAAACAATGACGCCTCGGGCGTCATAACAATGCGTCAGATGGAGGCGATTATTCACACTTCCCCTTCCTGTGAACGATTGGTCGCCATACGCTTGATCGGAAAGAAGCTAGCATCAGCCACTTTTTCACCGGGGACAACAAATAACATCTCTTATTCACGATCGGTCCAAGTCTAGCTCTCCACGTTGCCCCGTCGTCTATTAATTAGTTGTTGCTATGAAAGCGCGTAACCTTCGATATTTGCACATCTAATTTGCTCTGATTCTCCCGGTGTGACAAGTTGAATCTTAAGCTTCCATGCCCCAGGTCGAACATGTCGAAGAACAAATCCAAATAGTTCAGCACTTCACGACGTCAGCACAGCGAATATAAATGACACGAGGGACATACATACGCCCTGCGGAGAAGTCCAGCCGTTCCACCTATTCATTTCCTTGTAATTAGTTTGGTGGGATGGGATGTACCGCGCTATCGAACTTGAGACGGAGTTCTTCTGTGTTTCCAGTGAGTTGCATTGAGCCATCACCCCCGATAATTGCCGTTTCAACTGAGAGTAAGAATGTACACGGTGGTGAGTTTGGAGATTGAGGCGCGTTGCGCGGTCGATTGCTTGGGCGAAGTGCGGGTGGTTTGGGCGGTGGATGTGGACGAGGTCGTCCCAACTTTCGGGTTGGAGAATGCGGAGGTGTTCTTGGAGGCGCAGGTCTCGTTTTTTGTGGACTTGTCATTCCCTCAACTGGAAGGCGATTTAGCGAATTCTTGAGATATGTCCCGAGCCCAACAACATTTGTTGAACGGTGGGATCAAACTTCGGTTCTGGTCCCTGCGAAGCAATCTTGCTGAAGAGGGATCCTCGCTCGGAAATGTCGTCTCGAATGGACTCATCTACACCTATCATTTTTGTTTCTCCGAATTTGGATAATTACCTGGGAAAATCTGATGGATTTGCACAGCACTGTCAGGCTGGAGTTGGATAGAACGGAAATTCTGAGTAAACTCTTGTAGGAGATCAGCTGCAGAGGGTCTTGCAGCAAGCTCAATTTGCAGCATGTTAAGGATATTCGTGGTGATAGTTTCCTTACAATGATCATCGATGTCCGTGCCAAAGCTAATCGCCAGAGTTTCGCGAGAAGTTGTATACTCAAATGTGGCTATATCGTCGTCGAAGGCTTTCCGGCCCACGGCAAGTTCGTAAAGAATACATCCCAGCGACCACATATCGGCTTTGTTATTGTACTTTGACGACTCCTTCAGCAATTCGGGTGCACGGTAGCCAGGTGTTCCTTTACGGCCGAGCGAAGTATGCAGAGTCGTTGACGTGCCTTCTGAAGCGAGACCAAAATCTGCCAACTTCCAAACAGAATCTCTTCTCGAATAGAGAACTAGATCAATAAACCTCCAAGGAAGCGCACCATTTGCGGGTTTCAAGTCTCTGTGTACGACATCAAGGGAATGAATATACACTAACCCCTTGGCAATCTGCATCATAACATTCCAAATTTGTAGTGCTCTCAACGGCGGTGAAACGTTTTTGACAAGAGATGGTATCGACGGATTTGAAGACGCTGGTCCGTGTATAAAATCTGCAAGATTTAGATCGCATAGCTCCATATCAATGAAATAGTATTGCGTATGCGCATTACGGAATTCTCCAAGCTGTAAAATTGTAACGATATGCGGATGTGGACCTTTTCCACACACTTTCCTGATCGCCTCTGTTTCGCGTGCTATGACATCTCGTTTGATTCGAGGAATATGCAGCAGTTTCCTAGCGAAAGACTGCCCGAATGTAAGTCAAGAAGAGGGAAATCAGCAGACCTTTCCATTACGAATGTCATGCAGCTAAAAGTCAGTGATAAGACAAGCATAATGGAATCTACCTCATGGACATCACCAAACCCGCCGGCACCTATCCATCGTCTGTGCAATAGGGTCGCAACACCCCCAGTTGTGTAGAGGTAATTATCGGATTCCATCGCCATTTGCATTTGCCAAGATATTGAGCGCAGTTGTTATTAGAATAGGATAAATAGCCGATGCCGGGAATTCGGCGAGTGGGGATTCAAAATATACCTCGCCCCTCGTTATCAGGATCTAATCATCAAAATCCCTAAATCATCGTAGACAAGGCCATATCTTGGTTAATTGTCGCTAATCCCTTCTGTTCTCATCAACGTCCCGTGATCCATCCAGAAATCACACATCGACTTTCCTTTTTTCTTCGAATTGATCGGAGATTCTGACGATAAGAGACCATTTCGGTAGCTAATACTCCAACAATTGCGATGGTGTCCACACATTAGTAAATGATCAATGAATAACTAAACAAACCAAAGATCCATGCGACAAAACCACCGAATTGTTTGAGATAGCAGAGAAAAAACTATGGTCCTTTCTACGTCATACAATAACCTTATACACTTTCCAATTTCTCACGGCTTCCCGCTCCTGCCATCATATCACGATGGCGATGGACGCCAGGAAGAACGGATTTGGGTTATTAATCACACAACCATTAGCTCGCAGTGCCCTTGGAGATGTTGTTTATTTCGATGACGAAGGAGGACTTCAATCGGTGGGGAATATATTTAACGACCCAGATCGGATCAACTTTCCGGCAGACAAACAGTTGACCTATGTGTTGTCGCCCGAAGAAATCGTGGAAACGCATCTTTCGACAGTCAAAGTAGTGTCCAGCCAGGGATTACGTGTACGCATTGTAGATAATAATGAATATGATGGGTTGTATGTAAAATGGGTTTTACTAAATTTAGAATCGGCACCGTTTGCTTGCATTCCTTTACAGGTCCTGTCGTGCCCACAAATCTTAAAGCACTTGCAGCTTTCGCAGTTGAATGTCAACATGAATTTTCTGGCCGAGGGATGGCATTTGCATTTGGACCTAGCGTATTTAAAAGAAATCTTGTAATTTCGCATGAAACTGTGAAAAATTGGATCCAAAAAAACAAAACCGCATTAATGATGGATTACATGAAGGAGAAAAAGATCAAGTATAATATGCTTTTCGTCGTTCTTGAAGAATGGATGTCGCCCACATGGGTTCGCATGATATGGGAAGATTCGAAACTTCATCCTGGTCCCACTTTCTTCGGTTTGACTAAAGAATCCGTCGATGAACCACTAGCATGGAAATTTATGACTATGAACGATCGTGTCACGTCATTATCAAGTTTCATGGGAAACGGGGTAGTCCTATCTTTTTTCTATATACTGATTGTACAGAGCGACAAACCGATGGTCGTCGCAATAGATGGCATACCTATCGTCGACAATCTCAACGATAAAACATGGATGCGTATGCTTCCTTTGATGAAAGATTTCGGTATCGTTCGGAGTTCAAAGAGAAATCATTTGCGTAAAATTGCGAGGCTTAAGAATAGGTGGATATTCGTAGAAAGTGTTGCACAAGGAGTTTGCGATCTACCCAAAATTGAATCTGCCGTCGATATAAACTCGAACATGGTTTGGATTGGCTCGCAAGATGTTTTGAACCCGAAACACGCGATAAAGCGACGGGGAAATATCGTCTTCTCATTTGCGACCGGCATGACAGCTACATCACCGCTGAATGGATAGCGCATTGCATGAACAATAAAATCCTTTTGATGATTCTTCCTCCACATTCTTCTCATTTTAATTCAACCTCTCGATGTTGGAGTATTTTGGTGCTTTGAAAAAACATATGGCAAGTGAAATTGAACCCCCTCAAACATTGCTTTGTTCACAGAACAATAGGTCAGAAACAATACCTAAAGAACATTGGTTGAAGAACAATTGTTAAAGAACAAATCCTCCGCTAATTACTTAAAATCGAACTTCAATTCAATCCTTCCTATTGTCGATTGTTCTCAACTCAATGGAACAATCGAGCGGCTATTCAACCTCAATCAAACAATGACGCTCTGGGCGTCACAACAATACGTCAGATGAAGGCGATTATTTACAGTGCGGGATCGCCCTTATTTTAGTTACCTTGTGAAAGAGATACTGGATTCCAAGTTTGAAAGGGAGAAATACTTCGTCGATTGGGAACGTTACTCTCTTACCGAACGATCCTGGGAGTCTTTGTCGAGTATTACTCACGCGGACGATGAATCGATGTCATTTCACGATCGGTTTCCCAACAAACCATCATGGGTAAAGATTCGACCAAGTGAGCGAAGACTCGCGGGAGCTCGTCGTTGAAGGAATTGGTTATTACGGGGTTGATAAAATGGATTTACAAGGAACTCGGACTGTCATGGATGGATTTCGTCATCGATAAGGATAGATCGCTTAATTGTCTAAGTTGGTGCGTGGTCCGGCGTGACGTTTATGATCGACTTGTAATGTCTTCTATATCTTTAGCTAGTAACTCCTCTTGTATTTCATCCCTATCTCCAATATCCTTCCCAGTCCATTCATCAATCTTTTCTTCCCTTCTCTCCTTTTCGTCCCACCAAGTTTTAACCTCTCCAAGTCATATTTTCGCCCTTCGTGACAATGAGACAGAGATCAACCGACAAATACGGAAAGCAATATTCAATGCAATATCCATGTCGATATCCATGCAATATCAATCCATTACTTCATACGACCATATTCTCCTCATTCCTCCATCCAAGTCCGTTATTCCGCGAATTTACTTCTAAAGTCAGCCAGAGCAAGAATGGATCAACCAATGAATATGGAATGTAATGTTCAATGCAATATCGATACGGATATACGATGCGATATCAATCCATCACTTCATCCATGCATATTCTCTCCATTCCTCAATCCAAGTTCGTAATTCCGCGAATCCATCTCTAAAGTCAGCCAGCGCGAGAATGGAATAAACCAACGAATATGGAACACAATATTCAATATAATATCCATGTGGATATCCAGGTAATATCATCCCATCGCTCCATCCGCGGATATTCACTTCATTCTTCCATCTGAGTCCGTTATTCTTTGAATCCACCTCCAGTCAGCCAGCTCGGGAATGGAATCAACCAACGAATATGGAATCCAATATTTCAATTCAATGCCCATGCAATATTAATCCATTGCTTTACGCGTCCATGTTCTCTCCATTCCTCCATCAAAGTCCGTAATTCTACGAATACGCCTCTACAGTCGGCCAGCGCGAGAATGGAATACACCGACGAATATCGAATGCAATTGTCACGAAGGGGAAAGTCGTCGACCAGGTACCGCGAGGATGAAGGGAATCAAGAGATATACATGAGGAAATGAAGGACAGGATGGGCGGACGAAGAATACAATGAGAACGTATAGAATTATAATATGGTACAAGACAAGTTGCAAGATGAACTACGGCAAGAAAAATCAAGTCGAAATATATCCAAGTCGCGGTTGCCCTTGGCAACCCGCCAATAATTCCCTCGACCAAATCTAATTCATGACATGCAATGTCGAATGCAACACCCAATGCGAGGTCAATAAATCGCTCCATGATTAGCTCCATCCGCGAATATTGACTGCATTCCTCTGCGTGCATGATTGAACCTCTACGGTCAGATTACCGATAGATTCAGATAAGCGATGCCAAGATAAAGTGGAGTGATGCACCAGCGCGAGAAAAAACATACCGTCAACTAAATTCACTCCTGCCATAACGCATATGATGTCGACCAATAACGAGCAAGCAACGTTGTCTCGTAGCCTGTACGCTCTCCCAATGGCTTATGAATTCGTTGAATCAACGTGTGTGGTATGTCTACAGTCAGCCAGCGCGAGAATGAAACACACCAACGAATATCGAATGCAATATTGAATACAACGTCCAATTCGATGTACCTACATCGCTTCATGCCTGTAAAGCTCACGTACTGCCCTTTTATGACGTTCAATCCGCTCATCATGAGGTTCATCGGTGAAGAAAAATTCCGTGGTGTAAAAATTCTGTGGCGGCTCCCCAACCTGATCTCCACATGCTCTGATCGGCCAATTAAAAAGTATTTCGCCTCTGCATTCTAGATAGATAGGTGCTGAACGGCCGTTTCGGTCAAAATGAATCTGTACCAATCTCAAACCGTTCATTATCGATCTGAGGTCTCCGCCCGTTCCCATCTCTGTATAGTTCCATACATTCTTCGAGATAAATTTAATTTCCAACTGGTAAATGGAATCATGGCCGACAGGGTCGGCCACCATTCCACAAATTGACGAGTAATAAAATTTGAATTTTTAACTCGCTTTGGAATGACCCCCCACTGTCGGCCATAGTTACAATGTAATTCTAAATAGTTACTCCATCCCTTCTAATGCAACTTCTATCATTGAAATACCGGACTTTGTATACTCAACTTCCTCCTGTGGGGTGAGAGAAAGTTCCGCGGGATCGAATGTGACACCAAGGCCATATACTCTCGGCGAAAGATCTTCTTCCACGATGAGAAAGTAATCCAGAGATACCGTTGGGAAATATATCTTGTTCTGATAAAGGGATTTGACTATGCCGATGATTTTATTGCGAATATCGAGTCTTTGTGAGTGGGTAAGATTGGACGCTTTCATTCGAGTAATTCGTCGGGTATTCAATTTTTCCAATATCAGCACTTTGACCACTCTATCCTCCTTTAATTCCCTCTCGCCAAATTCCGCTTCGAAATCCCCAAGAAAACGGGCGACACCGTTGCTATGAACGGACCGAAGAACTCGATAAGCTCTTAGTTCGTTGTTGAAATATCGCAATGAAAAGGAAGATCGAGATTCGACGACTTTCTTTTTCGGTGGATTCTTTCGCTAAAGAAATCAGTTTTTCAAATAGTTATGGAACTTACAAGCTTGCCTCCAATGGAGGCTTCCAAATCTTCTGTTCGCCAAAATGGAACATTCTATAAATTAATTTTCTTAAAAGATTCGGTTCAACCTCTCCGATAACATCCGGCTTGTTAACATCCTTCCTCGGTAACTCAACACTACTGGTTAAGGTGGTGCCGCTGATGGATTCATGGCTAGAGGAGGAGGACGACCCTGCGGATGACGGTATCGTTCGGAGGTCGTCCGGATTTAAGAATAGGGGATCATAGAATTTCACAAATACTGTTGTTCCCTTCAAATAACCTGGACCATCTTCTACAGCCGCGAGAACAGCTTGTGAAAACTTGCAGAAACCAACGTCGATCTGGTTGGAGATGGTGATTTTGATGGTTTCGTTTGGACTTCTTAATGAAAACGATTTGTTGACGGAATACTGCCGTTCAGGCCTTTGAGGAGTTTGGCTAGGTAATGGAGGAAGCTCTCGCCCGTAAAAGTCTCCCTTGGAACGAGAATCAGGAGGGTAGGGATATCGCTGCCACATGGGCCACCTTCTCTAGTGAAGAAAATGGTGGAAAGGCAAGTCCGGCATAGACACGAAATCTATGTGCCGCGAAAACAAAATCAAATTGTTTGCGAAAGTACCGGAATCACGTTGAATTCCCGGGGATAGCAATTTATTGATTTGGATGTAGTCTGGGTGCATACCCAACGGCTGACATAATTGAAATTCCTAACGATTGGATTGGAAATTCTTTCGAGCGGAAACTTTTTAATGTGGAGATCAAGAATTTAAGAAGACTGACGTGTCATTTGATCTACTATATTGATCGATGTCATGCTGTGCGCATACGTAATGGCAAGACTGAATTTGGTTGACAGTATGTTCTTTTTCTTTTATCGGCTGACAGTGAAGTCGACTATATATGCCATAGTGGACTCATGAAGGAAGAAATGAAGTGAATATGGACGCATGAAGCAATGGATTGATATTGCATGGATATCCGCATGGATATTTGATTAAAATATTGGATTCCATATTCGTTGGTTGATTCCATTCCCATGCCGGCTGACTTTAGAATTGGATGGAGGAACAGATTGAGGAATGGAGAGAATATGTGCACGCAAAGCAATAGATTGATATTGTATGAATATCCGCATGGATATTGCATTAAACATTGCATTCCATATTTGTTGGTTTATTCCATTCTCGTGCCGGCTGATTGTAGAGGCGTATTCGTAGAATTACGGACTTTGATGGAGGAATGGAGAGAATATAGATGGATGAAGCAATGGATTAATATTGCATTCGATATTCGTTGGTGTGTTGCATCGGCGTGCTGGCTGACTGTAGAGGCGGGTTTGCGGAATTACTGACTTGGGTGGAGGAATGGAGACAATATGCATGCACCAATCAATGGATCGAAATTGTATTGAATATTGCGTTCCATATTCGTTGGTTAATTCCATTCTCGCGCTGGCTGACTTTAGAATTGGATGGAGGAACAGAGAGAATATGCGTGGATGGAGCGATGGATTAATATTGCATGGATATGGGCGTGGATATTGCATTTGATATTTGTTGGTGTGTTTCATTCTCGCGCTGGCCGACTATAGAGGCGGATTCGCGAAATCACGGACCTCCAGGGAGGATTAGAGAGAATATGCGTGGATGGAGCGATGGATTAATATTGTACTCAATATCGCATTCGATATTCGTTGATTCCATTCTCGCGCTGGCTGACTTTAGAGGTGGATTCGCGGAATTACGGACTTCGATGGAGGAATGGAATCAATATTCGCGGATGGAGCTAATCATGAAACGATTCATGGAGCGATTTATGACCTCGCATTGAGTGTTCCATTCGACATTGCATGTTATGAATTAGATTTAGTCGAGGGAATTATTGGCGGGTTCGCCTTGGCAAACGCGACTTTTAGATGTATTTCGACTTGACTTCTTCCCGTAGTTCGTCTATATTCTCAACCGTATCCGTATCCAATTCCTTCTAATCCATCCATCCATCAAGTCCAACCCTTCCTCCTCAATTCTCACTCAAAATCCATCCTTTAAAAGTCGTCTTTTCACCTTCGTGACACCACCGTTGATTGAAATTCGGTCAGCGTTTCGACTTACCTTAAATTTATCACACGACATTAGTAGCGAGGGTAAAGTTTATAATTATACATGGTTTTTGAACGAAATATCATAAATCAATACACTAGCTGTCGATAAATCAGATATATTGTTTGCAGTTCACAATATCATCCAATAGCCGGGTCACATCTAGATTTTCACTTTCGAGCATCTCATCCTTCATTGAATCCGACACAACTTGCGCCATTTCAAAATCAATGATCCAAACAGAGCCCTCCGTCCCAACAAGAATATTCGCTGCCCTAACGTCTCCATGCATCATTCCAAGCAAGTGCAGCTCATGAAATGCTTCCTGAATTTTATCCTTCACATTTGCATTCAAATTCTTTGCCGACAATGTCGCCCCCTTTAATTAGCGAAATTTACGTGATGTTCGCACATCAATTCGTTCTAGTATCATAGCATGACAGAAGTCAATTTCACCTTTTCCGAAAAGACGTGGCACACATATTCCCCATAACGACTGAATTCGCATATAATTATCCACTTCGTTATCTCGATTGCCTGCGCCTTGTGTGTACGCATCCCAACACTTCACCACCACAGCACATTCGTCCGGTACTAGCAAGTTAGCGTACCACACTTGTCCTCCCAAATAATTTTTGACCTCCCATGGCTTGAAATCCAACTTAAAACCCTCCTTGAAACGTTCTAAGCTCTGATTTTGGGTATAACCTTGGCCGTAATGGAGCCCCTGGTTGCTACTACCCTGATTTAGATGTTGAGACTGATATGTCACCCCGACGTTGCTCTGTGGGGCAGGCGCTGGTTGATACGTATTCAACGTGGTTACTGCTCCGGCAATCGCCGTTTCCACAACCGTCGGCGTGACTTCTGTTAGTCGTGTAAACCAGTACAGGATATGAGAGATCGTGAAATTCATCCCAGGAACAAGTGTCTCCGGCATTATATAACCGTATGGTGCGAGCATGCTGTTACTGGCAAACATTCTTGACATATACAGGATACCATTATCCTCCCGACGAAGAAATACAAAACCACTCGTAGTGGTAAGAATTCCGAATGCCTGCGAATTCCAGCACATATAGCCATATATCTGCTCGATGGCGAGGCGCCCTTTGTGTGTCAGGCTTGTATTAACTACCTTGTTAGCAAAATTAACAGAGATATTTTGCTTACCCATAAGAACTTCTTCAATCTGTTGTGGTCCAATATTCCATGGTGACTTTGCCTCGCATATACCCTTCACCGCACCGGAATGCTGATTGTGCAGGAGATAATCAGGGTTTCCAAGCACTCCACCCTGATAGAGTCGAATCGTAGAATGCAGATCCGTTGGCATAGATTGGCCATCATCATTTGACACTACGACACGGTGGACATTTGAAATTCCGATATCAAATTGGAGGCGAACTGTGGCCTCCACAGCAGCGGGAGGGAGGTTCAAACAGTAGGAAATGAGAGATGCAAACGTCGTTCGATAACAAACTAGTGCTGATTTATCTTGATCTGATACACTATTCCAGTAGTTTCCGAGTTGCAAGGCTATATCTGCTTCTGTCCAAAAACGTAATTCTCTCCATGACCGTTTCCATTCCGAGTTCGTCGACCCAGTTGATAACGAGGGAGAGAAGCGAGGCGGTGGGAATTGAAAGTTCAAAACATCCGATCGACTACAATCAAATGCAGGAGTTGTGCCCTGTTGCGACATAGCATGTAGGCCTTGAGAGGATGGACTGGGCCTTACGACATCACTCAACTTATGAGGTAGCCGCTTTGCAAGTTCCGCCGGTAGTTCAGACTTTCAAAATTTATGCGGTTATTTATCGGTAGGCGTCGATTAGTGGTGACCATATACTGGAATTTACGATGTATAATATATTGATCTCGACCAACTTACAATATTCAACAGCATTGGTTCACCGATTCATCGAGGAGAACACTATCAACCGCGACTGGTAGGAACTTGAACTGTGACATTGCATTTAATTTGAATTTGAACTTGGCAGTGCATCGTCATCAGGAACTCGAAAGGCAGGTAGTAGTCGTGTTTGATAAACAATGAGACAACGTGTTGACTAGCTTGAAATGGAAGTGTCAACTTTGAATCCTTACATTTGAATACAAAGTCCAACTCTGAGTCAAACGGTTCTTGTCGCTTCGTCTATTTCTAATTGTAGTTCGATCTTAAATTAGCGATAACCGAGACGAAAAATACTTCTATTGTTTTTGAGTCGGAACTACTTCTATATTCATTTCAGCACGTTACCAACTTGAAATACCACTATCTGCCAATTGAAAAGTCACAGAAGTAAAGTCAGCGCAAGCAAATGTGGAAAGAAAATTTGAAAAGGTTTCAGTATGCGTCGAAATACAGTGTAAAATATCTACAATGTTGGAACACCAAGTCAAAATATAATTTGAAATGTCAAAGTAATTCAGCACACATCGAAATACATCTTGAAATGTTACCCACCGTTAGAGCGCGAAGTCTAACAATTTGAAAAGGTCACAGAAGTAATTTGAAATGTCGTACAAGATCCCCAAGCCAAGTCGCCAATAACCCACCACGCCTCCAACTAATTGGGACACAAAATGAATGTTTGTATTACTATTTCCATGATGGATTAATGGCAGTTTGAAAATGTCCACCCATCAGATTGCCAATGTTGGCATACTAATTCCGTGGACTCACCTGCAGAATGCATGCTCTCGCTATGACATCCGTTATACAGAAGCTTCGGGATTCGTATGCCCTTTAAATAATAATATCCTGTTATCACGATAATTGACGAAGGCATGTTTTGAGATATGAGTCAAGGGAAGAAATTATCATACCCATATTTCTTTAAGATAAATTATGCGATGTTGCTATAATGGAGGATATGGATCATTTAATGTTGGATGCCTGTTTTCATCCTGTCGGCCCTATTGTTTTCGATGACTTGCTCTCTTATCTTTTTAGCTCAGATTCTCGGACGAGTGATCCTCATGCCAAAGGAAAGTTTTCGCTCACCAGCAGCGGTCTATGGGTTAGGGAAATTCGAAACTGTCCAAAGAGCGACAATAATAATAAGAGGAACATCAAACGGCTTGTCAAGATTTGGAACGTGGTCTGCAGTTAGGGTTGCCAACTATTATTAGAAGAGTCGAAACAGAATAGTACCATCATACGATGAGAAATCCAAACTTGAATTCCTTCAATCAAAGGTGTGGACAACCCCCTTATAGGCTCTAAACGTTCAGAGCTCCAGACAAATGATTTGGAAATGAGAAAAGAGTATAAGATATTAGATGTGAGAAAAAGATTGAGAATACTAAGGAATCTAGTATTTTAAAATTCAACGACGAAAGCGAATACATGAATTTGAATGATTGCAATGAAACGGCGGACATAGCTATATATGTTAACGAAGTCTCGCAATTCACCAGAACTCGAGGAATTCATGGATGAGATAAACATGTTAGAGATCTAATGGTAGATATGAAGAAAGGAGGTGAGTTGAGGGAAGAAATGTTAGGAAAAAAGAATTAAATAAAAAATGTGGAAAAGAACTTCACTAACATTTCCAGATACAAAATGATATTGTCTAAGAATACAACAATAAAAGCTCTTTGTATGATATCTGGCATGTCATTTCGAATCATAGCATATGATCTGACTCTTTCAGATGTAGATATCGTTGGCAAATAAGTTTGATTGTGATTATTCGAAAGCTAGAATTGGATATTGGAATTTGAAAATCGAACATTTGATCATGAAGTTAACACCGGCACCGTAAATTCCATTTATAATCCAAAGAGTTGGGAAGACATTATATTTCGAAACTTATCGATATGATTGAAGAGGAGTCATATCCAATACGCATTCCCACACCCAAGTAGAGAGACCTACCGTCAAACATTGAGGAATCCCCATCAACTTTGATATAGTCTCCTTGGATATGAAATAATGTAACACACACGCCCAAAAGTAAAAGTATTATTATATAGTAATCCATTAGCACACTATCTATTACTGGACTAGTATTGAATCAAATATTCATCATCGGAATCATCTCCTCCATCATTGTCATCACTTTCAGTAATTGAAGTTTCTTCCTCCTCAATAGGTGTAAGGAGTAAGAATTGATTGCGGAGGTGGTCCGATATCGTGAGTAATTTACAGCTTTGGATTACTTAGCTCAAAGTACGTAATCACGATTGACATCCCCAGCTTTCAACTCTGATTCCTAGGTAGAATATTTCCTATTAATAAACTCTGATTCCTAGCATATTCCTTCCCTTCTCTTTGATCATTCCATTTTGTCAAACATACTACTTCTCAGAAAGCGGCATTGGACCTAACTCTTACAATAGGCTGTAATGCGATCGCAATGCGATTGTGCGCGGTACGTGATATGTAGGAGAATGATCGTCAATTGCGACTTACTAGAATTAGCGTTGGTTTTTTATGGTAAAAAAACCGCTTTTACTGTAAAATTACGGGTTTTCCGGTTTAAAATTCCAGTAAATTTACACACCTAATAATTGAGCCAATCAGAGGATTTAAAGCATGTGCTGGTCAGGTTTCGAATTGTATAATGAGTTTTGATCTCAACTGAGTAATTATTACATGCTAAGACAATTAATCATAATCACTATGATAAAAATTGTATTGTTACATAAATTTATCCATAAAATTACCGTAAAAATAGCTCGTAAAATTACTGTGGCCAGCTCTAACTAGAATAATATTGGTGGAAGCCGCGGAAGCTTCTCGTGCATTCTATTACTAATATTCAAATAGTATAAATAGATAGCGGAATCGTAGCTAGAACAACCTTTTAGACGATTAGAACTTGGAGCCTTGAATCTCGTTCGTATCGTTGTAACGGGGGTTCCAAAAGTCTACGCCAATGACAAATTTTCCCCATATTATTACAGCCTATAATAACAAATTTTACCTGTACCATATCTCAACCAATTTTTTTTGCTACAGCTTGACAATTGATTTTTAAACAGACAAAATATGGCTTAACATTTTCCACTCTTTAGAATTTTTGTAAAAAATTCCTTTCTAAAGTAAGGCATTGGCAAAGTTGCATAAGTGAAATTTGTTGCACTTTTAATATGGCAGACCACACAAAAAATTCTGATATTTCCAAAGGTCTGACTTCACAGCTGTATATCTTACTTTCAAAGAATTTTCTCAAAAATCTAAAGAGTGGAAATTGAAGCTGATAGTTTTTTGTATTTCATGACCCAACATAAACTCACCATACTTAAATTTCATCAAATGGTGAGCTGGTAAAAAAAAACTATTTTAACCTGCAATTGTATGGTATAATAGTGTTAAAAGGGGTCACACAAGTGAGGTGAGTGACCAACCGATTGCTATGAGTTTACCTAAGTGGGGCACAAATATATCAGAGCGATATGATATAAATGAAATTTGAGAACTAAATTTAATATATCAACAAGATACAAAGATGTAAGACAGAGTGATAGAGAGTTGAAAGTTAAGGAAAATAAAGTTCCACAATATCGGAAAGATAAGATGGAGCAGACAAAGCCGATAATTCATACAAGTGTGGATCCACCACAATACTTCTCACAAACAAATTGATCAGTATAAACTTTTGTAAACCTCTGTTAACTTGCACCAGCGATAACTTTATATAAGCTCATACATCATGATGGCAAATTGACATCAGTTTCTTAATAAATAACTTATTTTTAAACATAAGCCTCACTAACAAAAGGAAAATACCATCTTATGTAAAGGATTATCAGCAAAGTCTGTAATAACCAATGTACGATTTGCCAGAAATCAAATACCAAAGTAATTTTGTAATAAATATGAAAATAGCGATTTGATCTCCTGACTCATGTATTGTAAATTTTCTAATGCAGAATAGTTTGATTCTGTTACAAGGGGACAAAGGTAACTTGGAAAGATAGATATTTAATTGAGAAACAAGGATAGAGATAAGAATTGGATAGATAAGTGGATGGATGGCTCCAAGGAATCCGGAGAGGAAGATGTTTGAGAAACAAGACAAGTTACTAGCTAAGGTTAGCGTAGACAATCATAGCCAAATATCTATGAAGTCCTGTCGCCTGGGGCAACCGCTTAATCGCGACACTTGAAGCCGAACCGGATGGATAACGTTTTGCTTGCCCCGCACAATTCCAATTCCAGCCCGGCTGCCTGGGAACGCGTCCACTGGAACACGATCAGGAACTTGGTCGAGGGGCTCGGAGTGAATTTCACTGGTAAAGGAGAATAGAAAATTCGATGCGAACCAACCCGGTAAGCCCCATAAGGGTAAACCGGTTATCCCCTTTTACCCAATCCTTTTTGGAGTTTATCCTGTCTTGACTCTGGCGGCCTTCAATATTGCCCAGATCGATTTTTCATTGACATACCGGGCTTTCGCATTTTCTTTATTCCTTGCAGGTATCTTGTTACTGGCTCTTCGTCTGGTCATGCGAAACTGGATGAAGGCAGCCTTGCTTACTCTTTTTCTGCTGATTTTATTTTTCTCTTATGGGCATGTCTATAATTTCTTAAAAAATCCGGTAAACCCTTTTTTAGGGCTGGTTCGGCATCGAATTCTTGGACTGGTATGGCTTGGCTGGCTGGATTGGCAATATGGTTTACGTACCGGATTAAAGCAAACCTGGCTCCGGTCACTCTGGCGTTCAATTTCATGGTCTTGTTATTGCTGTATTCCCGGCTTTTCAAATTGGCCAGTTCGAGGTACAGAAACTCTCTCGTGCTGCGACAACCAAACCATCCAACTCCCCAGGTACAGCCCCGCAGCCTTCCCAAGCCGACCCGGACATCTACTACATCATATTAGATGCGTACATGCGTGCCGATAATCTCAAGGTTGTGTATGACTTCGATAATTCTGCATTCGTCGATGCGTTCACCCAACGCGGTTTTTATGTCGCCAACTGCAGCCAGAGCAATTATGCCTACACGGAGCTTTCGCTTGGATCGTCATTGAATGCCAATTACCTTGATACCCTGGGCGCCTCAAGCGATACCGAGGCGGATGCGCTGGTCGAGAATAGTTCAGTGCACGAATTCTTAAAAGAGCCAGGGATATACGGTCGTCGCCTTCGAAACGGGATTTACCTGGTCCCAATGGGAAGGGGCGGATGTTTATTACCAATATACGCCGCGCCCATCCCAGTTAAACAGCTTTGAATCGCTTCTCTTACAGACAACACTGATCCGTATTCCATTGGACGAACTTGAACCTGAACAACAGCGTGTCGGGCGACGCGCTCTACCATGATCGGACAGTCGCAAATTTTGGACTCCTGAAAACAGTGCCCGATAAAATAGCCGGGCCAAAGTTCGTGTTCGCACATCTGATCATTCCCCACCCGCCATATGTATACAAGCCGGATGGCAGCTTTGTCCCCGAAGGTCCATTGACACAAAAATGGATTTATGATCTGACAACTCCCGCGAAACGACAAGCCCGGATATACCAACGCCATCCTGTATGCAAACAGTGCAATCCTGAAAGTGGTCGACAATATCCTGGCCGATTCGAAGACCCCACCCGTCATCATCATCCAGGGCGACCATGGCGCGTTCCGGTTTAGTGAGCCCGTACAACGGATGTCAATTCTGAATGCCTATTATTTTCCCAAAGCAAGCGCCAAAGCCGCGCTTTATCCATCCATCACGCCGGTCAATACCTTCCGCATTCTCTTCGACAGCTATTTTGGACAAAAATTGCCTTTACTACCGGACGTAAGCCGGTATTCGACGGTTAACAGCCACTTTTCCTTCGAAACCATTCCAAATCCATGTCATTGATTTGACAGGGTTGGCCGGATAGATGGTTTTCAAACCGCAAATAGGAATTAAAAAATATGACTGAAGCTCGAGCATCGATTCCCTACTCTCAAAAGGCTGTTCTCATTACCGGCGCGGCAGGCGGGATCGGACGCGCCAGCGTGGCATTGTTTTCCGAAAAAGGTTGGCGGGTCATCGGTGTGGATCGCGCTCCCTTCGGCGAGGATTTCCCGGCCGGCGGATTGTTCATCCAGAGCGAGATTTCCCATCCCAAATCGATGGAAGCCATTTTCCAACAGGTACGCGCCTTCACGGGTACCCTGAATGCGTTGGTAAATAATGCCGCCGTACAGGTTGCCAAGCCGCTCATCGAGACTTCCGTGGAAGAATGGGACATGGTGATCGCCAATAACCTGCGCCCGGCCTTCCTGCTTTCCAAACTGGCCTATCCTCTGTTGAAGGCGGCCGGCGGCGGGGCGATTGTCAATGTCTCCTCGGTCCACGCGGTCCAGACCTCCGCGAATATCGCCGCGTATGCCACCAGCAAGGGCGGCCTGCTGGCGCTGACGCGTGCCATTGCCATCGAATTTGCCCCGGATAATATCCGCGTCAACGCCATCCTGCCCGGCGCGGTGGATACCCCCATGCTGCGCGCCGGGCTGGATCGGGGTCACCTGGCGGGAGACGACATCCATACCCGCCTGGACAACCTGGCCCGCAAGACGGTCAATGGGCGGATCGGCACGCCAGAAGAAATTGCCCACGCCATCTATTTCCTGGCGGATGATGAGCAGTCTTCGTTTATGACCGGCCAGGCCATGATCGTGGACGGCGGCGCGACCGCCAGGTTGAGCACCGAATAGCGGATGAGAGCCAATGAGCATAAAGCAAACGCTTAAGCAAGCCACCCCGCTTCCAATTTGGACTGTGCTGCACAAAACCTATAGCGGGCTGATCCACCTGCCCGACCTGCCTTCCGCCTAT
>CAVUXT010000055.1:0-3158 GCA_963745465.1 uncultured Bacteroidota bacterium
CATGAGACAGCACTGGGCGCACTCTCAGGTGACAGCCAGTTCAAAAGCAAGGCGATCGGTACAGAAGTTGACGTAAACCTCAACTACCAGATCGACAGGAACCTGAGGTACTTTGTTGAAGGCGGTTACCTCTTTGCAGGAAACTTCTGGAAGAACGTAACCCCGGTTGATGCTTCCGGCAATGCCAAGAGCCCGGATGATGCATGGGGAATCAGGCACGGCCTGCAGTTGAGCTTCTAAATTGACAATGCGCTATGCCTAAAGCATAACGCGATGTAACGAAAAACGGCTGTCCGAAAGGACAGCCGTTTTCTTGTCTTTGGCTATCTGAGGGCATACAAAGCGGCGGATAGCAAGGGATTATTGAATAAAGAGCACTTCGTGTCTGCAACGGTGGCGGATGCGAAGTGTGGTAAATTCGTATGAAGCGAACGAGCCCAGAGTTGAGAACGTAAAGCACCAATCATTTGTACCGTAGTTGGTCTCAACGCAGCAGACCCCACTCTCCATTTTGGTGCTGGCAGTAGTTGAGGCTTAGTATCCCTGTTTCGTGCAGCAAGCAACAAAAAGGCATACGAAGCAGCAATCAGGGTGGGAACGGACTGCACAGCATTTTCTGTTCTGACCTGAGCTTCGCCCATCCCCAGCACAGTTTTTTCATCCCTGAAATTCAGCTCAATTTCCGACCGCCAAAGATATGCTTGAAGCAGTCGGTCAAGTGGCAATTCTGGTTCGGTACAGAGCAGATATGCAGGGTCCCGATAAAGAAGCCGGTGTTTTTTTGATGGCCGATACCGGAGGGGGCGGATAATCACAATGCGCACATTGTGCTGTCCGCTCCCCTGCCAGCGGACCGCATCAATGGTTTTCAGGTCAAACTCATGGAATGCGCGTGCACCATACGCCTTAACTTTGAGCCATGGGATCGAATCGTCCTGGCGTATCTGTTCAGGAGTCGGCAATGGCGCACCATAGAAGCGACGGCGTCCCCGCCCGGCAATCTGAAGTTCTTTTGGTGGCGCATATAGACGGGCATCTTTTCTAATGCGGCCGATCACCGTAGTATTATGCGGAAGGTCACGGAACACTGTCCTGTTCGTAAAGCCGCCATCCACTGATACAATAAGTTTTCTGCTCCGCCCTGAACCAGTGTCATCCATGCACTGCCGAAGGTGCGCAATACGGCCAGCACCCACAGCGCTTACCCTGAGACGTTTCTGCTCTTCAAGATACTTGTTCCATTGTTCAACAGGCGCAGTTTTTTGGTTTCTGTGCGGAAGGAGCATGTACCAGGTCAATCGGTATGCCGCAGGCCCGCCCGATTACTCCATCCTCGGGAAGCGCAGCTGATACCTGGACAAAGCGCTGTGCCCACACGAGGTTATTACAAAACGGTGGCCCCAATGGATCACGCCGCCATCCAGTGCCAATGACCTTCCGTCCGCGTTTTCTCAAAAGCGTATCGTCTATCATGGCTACCAGAGGCTCTTTGCTATCAACCCTCCGCATCACTTCAGCACGGGCAGGCGCAAAGAGCGCAGAGCCGTCAAACCTCTGATGCTCAAACAGACGATACGCCGCTGTCCAGTCCACAAACTGTTTGCCGCCGGCACACAGCATTCCACTGATTGTTTTGCGGCCCATGCCAACCAGTGAGCTCAGTGCCAGAGACTTCGCACGCTCAAAGGTTCTGCTCTGAGCAAAGGCTGGCCGTGCCTGTTCAAATAGTTCATCTATGGCTTCGATAAAGCTTGCCGTTTTTTTTTCATCGCCGATGGCGGCACTTCGTTACGTTTCAGCACAAGCTGACTCTTATCTTCAATAATCCACTCCACTGTCTCGCCGCGCTGAAACTCCATCGCATGCGCGACGGCTGAAGGGAAGTTGATGTACCACTGTTCACTTGCTTTGCGTTTGATTAGCTGTACCTTAGTCGGATATCCCATAGCTGCCTGCCCTCCATATCTAGTAATTAAACTAGATATATAATACCAAAAAAACGGGACTTTGAAAAGCCCGTTCTTTTGGGAACACCTTTTGATTATCTAGTCAAAAGGCCAAACTCAAGAGGCGTGATAAATCACGCCCCTGCAAATTCATAATATAACGGACGATGCGATGGTCGTTCCTGCCTCAATAATTCATTATCTCCAGATAATCCGAGAGGTCCTGCTCTTCTTCGCCCTTGGCGGAGTATAACCTTTCCTTGATGTCGGCGACCTTCCTGTCCCTGTTGCCCTGGTAGGACGGATCGATCTGTATGGCCCTGTCCATGACCTCGGCTGCATCGCCGAATTTTTCAAGTTTGTTGTAAGCAAGCGCCATCCCGTAATAGGGAAGAACAAACGTATTATCTCTCCTGATAGAGTCCTTGAACGAGTCAACGGCCTTTTCATACTCGCCGAGCCGGTAGTAGCACATCCCCATGCTATAGAAGGCCTTCTCAGGCGTCCGGTAAAGCAAGTTGGCGAGTGCCTTCTGGAATGCGTTCACAGCATCCCGCCACTGCCCGAGCTGCATATAGGTAACACCGAGGTTATTATATGCGTCTGCAAATTTGGGGTCCAGCTTGACCGCCTTGAGAAAGTACTGTTTTGCGTGTTCGTTGTCTTCCAGCTCCAGATAGACTATACCGAGATTATAGGCTATGTCTTTATCGTCAGGCTCGATCTGCACCGCCTTCTGAAACTCTACAAATGCGAGTTGAATCTTACCCTCATTCAGATACGCCATTCCCATCTTGTTATGATAATCGGCCTGTTTTTGTGGCTGCTTCTCAGCAGACGGGACACAGCCACCCGTTGACAAAACCACCATCAGGAGTACAACGAATATCATTGCAATCTTTGCTCTTATCATCTTATGCCGCCTATCCTCTTTAATATGTTCAGTTTAAATGATTTTCGACATATTTTCCATATTATTGCAGGAGCAACCCATGTGGTTGTCCTTTTTCAAGCCAAGGCAGGCACGGGGTCTTACCCTACAATATTCCCGCCAACTCCTTCAACGTTTCCTCCACCTTTTTCATCGCCTCCTCAGGCGATTTGGCCTTTGTGCTCAACTCGAATCCGTTCTTTAAAAATCGGACCGTCAGTCCACCTTTAGGGCTCTTTTGGATTTCGGAAAGGGCTTTCAGCATCCTGTCGGCAAGGCCC